>CBDIBW010000033.1:0-60252 GCA_965277135.1 Thioclava sp.
CGATCCCGGCGGCGGCCAGATCGGCGGTTGCGGCCCCGTGGATCCGGCGCAGATCGGCAGCCACGGCCTTGCGGTCCTTCCAGGAGCAGAAGTTCAGGCTGTGGCGCACCAAATGCACGATGCAGGTCTGGACCATGCGCATGTTCGCCGGGTCCGGCGCGATCGACGCGCTGTTCGATGCAGCACCCGCACCGGTGCCCGCCTTGGCGGCGATCGCCGCAATCACCCCGGCGGGCGCGACCCGGACCGGCACGCAGATCACCTATGCCCCCGTCACTCACCTGCCGTCACCCACCTGCCCCCGATGAGTCCGTCCTGAACAAGGGTTTCAGATTGGCACGTTGGCGATCTGAGACGGCCCGACGAAGGCCGTTTCAGCGGTGGTGGTCTGTCGGAGCGAGGTGAGA
Organism: Thioclava sp.; assembly: GCA_965277135.1. Taxonomy (GTDB): domain Bacteria; phylum Pseudomonadota; class Alphaproteobacteria; order Rhodobacterales; family Rhodobacteraceae; genus Thioclava. The sequence continues at coordinate 408 of CBDIBW010000033.1, forward strand.
GCCCGGATCAACCGGCACAAGATCTCCCTCAGGTGTCTCAGGATCATGCGAATGTTGTGACCGCAGCCGCAGAGCACGGCGAACAGAGCGTCGCCGTCGGTTCCTTTCAGGGTGCTTCGCGTCAGTCGACCGTCGTTCTTCATGTGCCCGATCATTGGTTCAATGGCGCTGCGCCGTCGCAGGAGTTTGGCGATCGTCCTGGTGACACCTCGCTTTGCGCCACTGATGAAAACCTTCACATTCTGCACGCCATGCCCGCGGTATCCGCGGTCGACAAAGGCCAACTCTGGCCTCAGGTCGGTCAGGATCTCGACCTGTTCCAGCGCCTCGTGCAGCGTGTGGCCGTCGTAAGGGTTACCCGGCAGCGCCCGCATCCCGACGACGAAGCCGCCCCGGTTGGTCGTGGCCACGCTGACCTTGGTTCCGAACTCGTACCTCTTGTGCGCCTTGCCCTTGGAGATGCAGTCCACCGCCGGTTCATGCAGGCTGTAGAGTTTCTTCTTGTCCTTCGGCTTCTGCGCCAACAGCCGGTTCACCAGCGCGATCATCCCCACCAGGCGCTCTCTCAGCGCCCCCCTCCGGAACCTTACCCAGTTGCCTCTCGATGTCGCGCAGCACGCGGCCGGTGTAGCCCTTGAGCCGGCGCAACGCCTTGCGCATCCGCTTGAACTGGCGGGCATGGGCGTAGCGCCCAACCTGACCGGCCAGCCGAGGCCCAAGACGGTTGTAGTTCTGGCGCAGGACGATCCCGGCTTCGCGAGCCAGCCCGACCAGCTTGCGCCGCGCCGCCTCATACAGCCGGGCATCCGTCGGGTGGGCGATGTTCTTTTCCATCACCGTGGTATCGACCGTGACCTGCTTGAGATCGCTGCGCTTCACCACCCCGGCGCGTTTCCCGGCCTCGATCGTCTGGGTCAGCATCCATTCAACACCCTCCTCGCCGATCCGCTTGCGCCACCGGGTCAGGGATGAGGGATCAAGCGGCAGACGGTGCTGAAAGAACGTCTCGCCGCAGAAGTGCTGCCAATACGGGTTCTCGGCCCATCGTGCCACGACCGCCTCGTCCGAAAGTGCATAGGCATGTTGCAGGTAAAGGAGTCCGGCAACCAGGCGCGTCAACGTCGCCGGGCGACCGGTGTGGGACGGAAAGAACCCGGCCCATTCCCGCTCAAAGACCTCCCAGTCGATCAGGGGGGCAAGTTTCACCAGCTCGTGGCGCATGTCGATCATCTCGACCAGGCGGGCGCGCAGGAGATCGTCTTGTTCCGGGAGCGGCTTTCTCGGCTTCATATCACGGCTCGAAATTGCAGGGTTCCTGCCGGGATAATACAAAACCTTGCAGGCAGCACCCAGCAATATCACATCATTCTCAAGCAAAATCAGCCGGATAAAAGTTGTTCAGGGCGAACCGATGAGCTTCGAGCGCGGGGTCGATATCGATCAGGCAGGCCCGGGCGATGATCCGCGAGGCGCTGGCCGAACGCGAAGAGCGGATGCAGATCGACATGCGCAGGCCCATCCATGACCTTTGACGTGATGATGATGCTCGGGCGCTATCCGTTCATGCTCAACACCGCCGCCTACACCGGGCTGCGGCCCACGGCGTCCTGGCGATGGGCGTGCCAGGATCGCCCATGATCGCGCGGCGGCACAACCCCAAGGCGAAAACGCGAGCCGAACACCGCATCTTCAACCCACATGAACTTATCCACAGGCACGGTTCGGAAATCTCTCGAAAATCCGGAATTGTCACGCAATTACAGCACGATACGCCCGGCCTGACGGCCGTTTCGCAAGGTCGGCGCAAATGTCCCACGTTCAGATTTTGATCTTTTCAAATTCGGGCGGTGTTTTGAAAGGTCAGGATCCGGCCTTCGCCCTTGTTTTATTGGCTTTTGAAACCCTTTTGAAAGACCGTCGAGACCCTTTTGAAGCCCTTCAAAAATTGCCAAACCAAGTGTCCCAAATTGCGTTATCCACAGCAAATTGCCAAACTAGGTGTCCGGTAACAGCGAGCGCTTCAACGCGGTCGAGGCATTCTGGCATGACCGCAAGGCCGGGGCGCGCAAGACAGTGACGGCGGGCGAAGGCGCACCCGTCAAGCGCCTGCGCCATTGCTGCAAGGATGAGGCCGATGCCAGGCGCGCAGCCAGGGCCCGGCCTGACGAATGCCGGCGCGGCAACGACACCTTCTGCGTCACCCTGCCCGGCGATCCCCTCATCGCCGCCAGCGGCCAGATCACCGCAACAGGCTTCCGCCCCGGGCTCGACGGCCTGTGGTCCGTCAAGACCACCACCCACGCCATCACCGGCCGCGGATACACCACCAAAATCAGCTGCGAAAAAGCCAGGGAAAAGGAGCCATCAGACACCAAACCTAATGCAAAATAATTTGTTTCCGGTCCATCAGGCCTGTGAGGGGATGGAATGGCTCGGCATCAGGATCGACCCGGAGGCCAACGCGCGAAATGCGCGCGAGATCGGCACCGGGAAGACCCGCGTCATGGTGATCCCGACCAACGAGGAAATCGTCATCGCCCGCGCCGCCAAAGCCGTGATCAAGGGCTGAACCAAAGCGGGAAAAGAAGCATTGCCGCCTTCCCCTGGCCTCTCTTGCCCTGGCCCCCTTGCTCTGGCCCCCTTGCTCTGGCCCCCTTGCTCTGGCCCCCTTGCTCTGGCCCCCTTGCCCGTGACATCACCCATCAGAGCGGTGCGCAGACATCTTTGAGCCAGGTCTTCGCCTTTTTGCTCACATGCGGGCCGATCCGCGCCAGCACCCCGGCGTGATAGGCGTTGAGCCAGTCGCGCTCATCGGGGCTGAGCAATCCGGCAACAATCAGGCGCTTGTCGATCGGCACATGGGTCAGGGTGCGAAAGCCGAGCTGATCGCGGTTGTCGCCCATACCTGGTGCCTTTTCGACGAGAAGCAGGTTCTCGATCCGGATGCCGAAAGCGCCGACCCGGTAATAGCCCGGCTCGTTTGACAAGATCATGCCCGGTTCCAGCGGCAGTTCCGATATCGGCGAGATCCGCACCGGACCCTCATGAACGCAAAGCGCCGCCCCGACACCATGGCCAGTGCCATGATCATAATCCCAGCCCTCGGCCCAGAGCGGCCCGCGCGCCAGGGCATCCAGATCGCGCCCGGCAAGACCGCGTGGCCACCGCGCACGCGACAGGGCGATCATCCCTTGCAGCACGCGGGTATAGGGGCGACGCGCCGCTTCCATCACCGGACCCACGGGCATCGTGCGGGTTATGTCTGTGGTGCCGTCGGGATATTGACCGCCCGAATCGACGAGCAGAATTTCACCGGGCCGGATCGGCAGGTTCGACGCCTCCGATACCCGGTAATGGATCATCGCCCCGTTTGGCCCGACCGAAGAGATCGTGTCGAAGCTGATGTCGATCAGCCGTTTGGTGGCCCGGCGGAACCGCTCAAGCGCCTTGACCACGGAAATCTCGGTCTCGTTGCCGTTTGGCGCGGCGTTGTCGAGCCAGCACAGAAACTCGACCATCGCGGCCGCATCGCGGTCATGGGCGGCCACCATTCCGGCGATCTCGGCAGCGTTCTTGCAGGCTTTCGGCCACAGGCAGGGATCGACCGCCCAGATGATCTCATGGCCCGCCTCCTGCAACGTGCGCGCAACCTGCACAGGCGCGGTCTTCGGATCGACCTGAACCGGCCCACTCAGCGCGCGCAGACCGGGGACAAGGGCCTCGACCGGGCGCAAGGTGACCCGGGGCCCCAGATGGGCGCGCAGCGTTGCATTGAATTTCGCCGGATCGGCAAAGAGCGTCAGGCACCCGTCGGCATGAAGAATGGCAAAAGCCTGCACCAGCGGGGTGCGCGCAATGTCGGCTCCACGAATGTTCAAAAGCCAGCAGATCGAGTCGGGCAGGGTCAGCACGCACGCCCTGGCCCCCGTCTTGACCAGCATCGCGCCCAGACGCGCGCGCTTGTCCTCGCTCGTTTCGCCGGCCAGTTCCGGCGGGTGGATGCGGGCCGGTTGCGCAGGCGGAGCAGGACGATCGGTCCAGATCGCGTCGATCGGGTTGCCAACCGGCACCAGTTCGATACCGGTGCTTTCAAGGGCTTGCTCGATATCGGCAATCTCGCGGGTGGTGTGCAGCCAGGGGTCGAACCCCACGCGGCCCCCTTCGGGCAGGGCCTTGGCCAGCCAGGGACCGGGACGCATCTCGTGCCAGTTTACCGGCGTGAAGGCCCCGGGATCGACTTCGTGGCGCACCTGAAGCCGGTAGCGGCCATCGACAAATATGCCCGCGCGATCGGCGAGCGCGATGCAGGATCCCGCCGAGCCGGTAAACCCGGTCAGCCAGGCCAGTCGTGCATCGCACTCGGCCACATATTCGCCCTGATGGGCGTCGGCGCGCGGTATTATGAAACCATCCAGGCCGGTTTTCCGCATCTCGGCCCGAAGTTGCGCCAGCCGGGGCGGGCCGGTTTCCGGGCGCGATTGCACGGCAAAATCCTGAAACATCACAATGTCTTCCTTGGACCCGGAATCCGGGCGCGGGCCCGCGGGTTGCTGTCGAACAGCCCCGCCAACTGCTCGGTCATCGCGCCAGCGAGCTGTTCCACATCGGTGATTGTCACCGCATGTTGATAATAGCGCGTCACATCATGGCCGATCCCGATCGCGATCAGTTCCACCGCGCGGCGTTTCTCGATCATGGCGATCACATCGCGCAGGTGTTTTTCAAGGAAAATCGAGGGATTGGCCGAAAGCGTGCTGTCATCGACCGGGGCACCGTCGGAGATCACCATCAGGATCTTGCGCACCTCGGGGCGGGCAAGCATCCGGCGATGTGCCCATTCCAGTGCCTCGCCGTCGATATTCTCCTTCAGCAGGCCCTCTTTCATCATCAGGCCCAGATTCGCGCGGGTCCGGCGCATCGGCACATCGGCACGCTTGTAGACAATGTGGCGCAGATCGTTGAGGCGGCCCGGCTGCTGCGGGCGCCCTTCGGACAGCCATGTCTCGCGGCTCTGTCCACCCTTCCAGGTGCGGGTGGTAAAGCCGAGGATCTCGACCTTCACGTCGCAGCGTTCCAGCGTGCGCGCCAGCACATCGGCACAGATCGCCGCGATCGAGATCGGACGGCCGCGCAGCGAGCCGGAATTGTCCAGAAGCAGGGTTACCACGCTGTCGCGGAACTCGGTATCCTTCTCGACCTTGAAGCTGAGCGGCGTGGTGGGATTCGCGACGACACGCGCCAGGCGCCCGGCATCCAGCATCCCCTCCTCGCGGTCAAACTCCCAACTCCGGCTTTGCTGTGCCTGCAACCGGCGCTGCAACTTGTTGGCCAGACGCGAGACGGCACCCTTGAGCGGCTCAAGCTGTTGATCGAGATAAAGCCGCAGACGCTCCAGTTCGGCAGGTTCCGCCAGTTCCTCGGCGGCGACTTCCTCGTCGAACCCGGTGGTGAAGACCCGATAATTGCGATCGGCCTCGGAATGGGGTGGGGGTAGCTCCAAAGACGCATCGGTCTGGGGCATGTCCACCTCTTCGCCCATTTCCTGATCGGAGATCTCGTCAGCGCTGACAGTGGTCTGCTGGACCTGATCGTCCTGTATCTCCTGGCTGGATTCGGGGCTGGCATCGGCCTCATCCTCTTGGGATTGATCGCGTGGCCGGGTGTCGCCCTGTTCCTCTTCTTCCTCGCCGGCCTGATCCTGATCGTCGAAATCTTCGCCCTGCTCCTCATCCGGGTCGGAGCCCAACTGATCCGCATAGCCCAGATCCGCGATCACCTTGCGCGCCATCCGTGCGAAGGCCGCCTGATCGCCCAAGATGTGATCAACCCCTCCCAGATCCGCGCCGGCCGACTGTTCGATAAAGGGACGCCACAGATCGAGCACATTCGACGCGCCCGGCGGCAATTTGCGCCCCGTCACCAGTTCGCGCACGAAATAGCCCGCCGCGGCGGCCAGCGGTGCCTGATCGGGCGACCTGATCTGCGCATAGCCCTTGCGCTCGGCCTCGTTGGCGATCCTGGCGTCGATATTGGACAATGTGCCGGGCATGTCGCGCGCGCCCAGAGCCTCGCAACGGGCGGTTTCCATCGCTTCGTAGATCGCGCCTGCCAGATCGCCCGATGGCGCGTAGCGGGCATTGATCCCGGCATCGTGATAGCGGCACCGCATCGCCAGCGCATCGGCCGTGCCGCGTGCCAGAAGAACCTCCTTGCGACTCATCTGGCGGCTTACTTGCGGCAGGCGTATCGTATCGGCGCTCATCCCCGAGGGATCGACCGTGTAGCTCACCGTCATCTCGGGCGCATCGGCAAGCGTTCTGGTCGCCTCTGCAAGCGCCTTCTTGAACGGATCTGCGGGGGTGGCACAGGGTTTGTTCATGGCGCAGGTAAAGCACCGCGCGCGCGTGCCCGCAAGGGGGATCGCGACAGCCGCAAATAGCGTGAACGATCCGCCTGGCCAGAGCGGATATTGCCGCCCGACGATCTGACCGGCCTGGTCAACGCAGGCGCTGGCCGGTCCTGTCGAACAGGAAGCGCCGCGTCGTGTCCGGCGTCAGATGCACGGGCTCGGCCACCTCGAAGCGATGCTCTCCGAACAACCGCACGGTCAGCAGGCCATGCGGATCGGTATGGACATAGACGTTGGTCTCACCGCCCAGATGCTCGACATGGCTGATCGTGCCGGGGATATGCCCGCCCTCGCGGCTGATTTCCAGATGCTCGGGCCGGATGCCCAGCGTTTCCGCCGTAAGCCCGAGCGCCGCCCCCTTGAGGAAATTCATCTGCGGCGAACCGATGAATCCCGCGACGAAGGTGTTGTCGGGATCGTTGTAAAGCTCCATCGGGGCACCCGCCTGCGACACCCGCCCCGCGTTCAGCACGACGATCCGGTCGGCCAGCGTCATCGCCTCGACCTGATCGTGGGTAACATAGACCATCGTCGCCTTCAACTCCCGGTGCAGCCGGGCAATCTCGATCCGGGTGTTGACGCGCAGCGCGGCGTCGAGGTTCGACAGCGGCTCGTCGAACAGGAACAGCTTCGGGCGCCGCACCACCGCGCGCCCGATGGCCACCCGCTGCCGCTGACCGCCCGACAGTTCCGACGGTCTGCGCCCCAGAAGCGGCTCCAGCGACAGAAATCCCGCCGCCCGGTCCACCGCTGCGGCGATCTCGGGCCTGGATGTGCCGATCTGCTTCAGCGCCATCCCCATATTGTCGCGCACCGTCAGATGCGGATAGAGCGCGTAGCTTTGGAACACCATGGCGATCTCGCGTTTCGCCGGCGGTGTCAGGTTCACCCGCGCACCGTCGATCTCCACATCGCCTGCCGTTACATCCTCCAGCCCCGCGATCATCCGCAAAAGCGTGGACTTGCCACAGCCCGACGGCCCGACGAAAACGCAGAACTCGCCGTCGCGCACATCCAGATCGACGCCCTTGATGACCTCGACCGACCCGAAGGACTTGGTGACATTGCTCAGTTTCAGGGCGCCCATGGTGCCTCCTTCAGATTTACAGGCCGACCGGTGCACACGCTTTCATCCACTGCAAGGCAGATGGCAAGCGACGGCACGGCCTCCTCCATATGTGGGGCCAGCCCCCCGGCAATGGTGCAGGCCATGACCCGGATCATTTGACCGCCCCCGAGGTGATGCCGCGGATCAGCTGGCGCGAAAAGATCAGATACAGCACCAGCACCGGCACAATGGCGAGCGTGAGCGAGGCCAGCACCGCGTTCCAGTTCGTCACGAACTGACCAAGGAATATCTGCGCCCCCAGCGTCACCGTCTTCACACTCTCGGCCGGGGCAAGGATCAACGGGAACCACAGGTCGTTCCAGATCGGGATCATCGAGAACACCGCCACCGTCGCCATCGCGGGCCGCACCAGCGGCAAAACGAGGGTGAAGAAGATCCGGTACTCGCTCAGCCCGTCCATCCGCCCCGCATTCTTGAGATCGTTCGAGACGGATTTCATGAATTCCGACAGGATGAACACGGCCAGGGGGATCCCCTGCGCGGTATAAACGAGGATCAGCGCGAAACGCGTGTTGGTCAGCCCCGCCGCCACCATCATCTTCAGGATCGCCACCGTCCCCAGCCGGATCGGGATCATGATGCCCAGTGCAATATAGAGCCCCAGCAGCGTGTTGCCCCGAAACCGGTATTCCGACAGCGCGAATGCCGCCATCGCCCCGAACAGCAGGATGAAGAACAGTGACACCACGGTCACGACAAGGCTGTTTGCGAAGTAGAGCGGAAAGTTGCCCTGCTGCAACACCGTCTGGAAGCCCACCAGGTCGAAGCTTTCCGGTCCCGGCAGGCTCAGCGGATGGCGGAAGATCTCGCGCCGCGATTTCATCGAATTGATGACGATGACAAACACCGGAAACAGCGCGATCACCGTGTAGATCAGCAAGATCACGTGGGCGGCGACGGCCCGACCATAGGACATGCGTGCGCGATGGCTCATTGGCGAGACCTCAGAACTGATAGCGACGCAGCCGCCGCTGGATACCGAAAAGGTAGATGCAGACCCCCACCAGGATGATCGCGAACATCACCATGGCGATCGTGGCCCCCATGTTCGGATCGCCCAGTTGCAACTGGAAGCCGAAGAAGGTGCGATAGAGCAACGTTCCCAGGATATCGGTCGAGAAATTCGGCCCCGCCAGTGCCCCCTGTGCCACGTAGATCAGATCGAACGCATTGAAATTGCCCACGAAGGTGAGGATCGAAATGATCCCGATCGCAGGCAGGATCAACGGCAGCTTGATCTTCCAGAACTGGCTCATCCCGGTGATGCCATCCATCTCGGCGGCCTCGATCACCTCTTCCGGGATCGACAGGAGTGCTGCGTAGATAAGCATCATCGGGATGCCGATGAACTGCCACACGGAAATCAGCGCTATGGTGCTCAGCGCCGTGTCCGGGTCGCCCAGCCAGGGCTCGAACCAATGGCGCAGCCCCACCGATTTCAGCAGATCCGGCGCGATGCCCCAAAGCGGCGACAGGATCAGTTTCCACACGAAACCCACGATCACGAAGCTCAGGATCGTCGGCACGAAGATCGCGGTCCGGTAGGCGGCCGCGAACCGCAGCTTGTTCGACGACAAAAGCGCCGCCAGTGCGATCCCGATCGGGTTCTGCACCGCCATGTTGACGATGAAGAACCATGTGTTGTTCCAAAGCGCGTTCCAGAACTGCCCCGACCAGTTCGGATCGCCGAAAAGCCTGGCGAAATTGCCAAGACCCACGAAATGGCTGACCTTGTCGCGCACCTCGTAGAGCGACAGGTTCAGCGTCGCGAACAGGGGAATGATCATGATGGCCGTATAGACGATCACGGCAGGTGCCAGAAACACGCCGACATGCCAGCGCACGGGCTTTCGATCTGCGGCCATGCTTCCACTCCCATTTCTTCTGCGCGCAAAATTCCCAAGGATCCAGGGGGCGGGCACCCCCTGGTCTGGTTCTCAGACCATCACTTCTGCTGGGGTTTGTACCAGCTCTCCAGCCCCTTTTGCAGCTTTTCGGCCGCCTGTTCGGGCGTCTCGGTCTTGTTCATCACATTGGCCGAGGCCGCCCAGAGCGCGTTTTCCAGGTTTGGCGTCCCGCGCGACAGGATCTGGTAGGTGTAGCGCATCGTCGGCTTGCAGTTCGCGCGCCAGCTCAGGAATTCCCTGGACAGCGGGTTCCTGATATCGACCGTCTCCCTGGTCAGCGGGAAGAAGCCGGGCAGCGCGTTGCCGTAGATTTCCGCAAACTGGCTGGACCCCACCCAACCGAGAAAGGTCATCGCGGCCTGCTTGTGCTTTGACGCCGCGTTCAGCCCCAGCGCATGGTCCGGCTGATCCGAGATATAGCACTGCTCACCCGCCTTCTGCACCGGCGGCGGGAAGGCGCCCATCTCGAAATCGGCCTGCGCCTGGAAGGCCGAAATCTCCCACGATCCGGCCGGGTAGATTGCGGCGCGGCCGAGCGTGAACAGGTTCTGACTGTCGGGATAGGTCTGCGCCTTGTAGCCGTCGCCCATGTAATCGGCCCACCTTGCCAACTGCCTGAACGGCTCGACCCATTGCGGATCGGTCAGCTTTTCGGTGCCCGCGATGATCGCCTTGCGTCCCTTCTCGCCCTCCCAGTAGGTGGGTCCGATATTCTCGTAGCCCATCGTCGCCGCATCCCACTGGTCATGCGTGCCCATGGCCAGTGGCGTGTAGGTGCCGTCCTTCCGGATCGTGTCGAGGTCGGCGTAGAATTCGTCCACGGTCTTCGGCGGGGTGTCGATGCCTGCGTCCCGGAACGCCTCCTTGTTGTAGATGAAGCCATGGATCACGCTTGCCATCGGCACGCAGAAGGTGTGCTGGCCGTCGTCGGTCTGCCACGCGGCCTTGGCCACATCCGGGAAATTGCCCATGATCTTCATGTCACCGAGATCCGCCATCTGCCCCTTCTCGTAGAGCGCGAGCGAGGCGTCGAAGGGCCGACAGGTGATCAGATCGCCAGCGGTCCCGGCATCAAGCCTGGAGTTCAGTGCGGCATTGTATTCCGTCGGCGCCGTCGGCACGAACTTCACCTTGATGTCCGGGTTCGCCGCCTCGAAAGCCGGGATGATCTCCTGCTGCCAGACGGTCAGGTCGTCGCTGCGCCAGCTCTCTATGGTTATCGTGGTCTCGGCAAGCGCTGCGGTGCTGCTCAGCAGCAATCCGGCCAGCGCGAGGCTGATTTTTGTCTTCATGTCATATCTCCCTGTTCGTGGCCCCTGGCGACCCCTTGTCGGGCACCGTTCGGTGGGACCTGTGGTTGCGGTTGCGTCAATTCCGCCATCGCGGGCGCGAGCTGGCCGTGATGGGTCGTCAGAAGTCTTGCCGCGCGGTCGGCATCCGCCCCTGCGGCAATTAGAATGGCGGGCTTCACCGCGCCGCCGCTCGCCTCAAGTGCGGCCTGCGCCGCCGTCTCATCCGCGCCCGACAGCGCGGCGACAATCCCGGCGGCACGGGCGCGCAGCTTGGCATTGTCGGCCTGAACATTCACCATGAACCCCTCGTGCACATGGCCCAGTTCGATGCCGAGCAGCGTCGAGAACAGGTTCAGCGCGATCTTCTGCACGGTGCCCGCCGCCATCCGCGTCGATCCGGTCACCACCTCGGGTCCCGTCTCCAGAAGGACGGGAACATCGGCGGCGCGCAGAAGCGGGCTGCCCGCGACATTGGCAAGCGCGATCACGGTCGCGCCCGCCGCGGCCAGTTCACGCGCAACGGCCAGCGTATAGGGCGTGCTGCCCGAGGCAGAGACACAGATCGCCACATCGTCGGACACGGGGTCGAGGGCCGCCAGATCGGACCCCGCCAGCGCCGGATCGTCTTCGGACGCACCTTCCGGGTGCAAAAGCGCATCCACCCCGCCCGCGAACAGCATCGGCGTCCGCCCGGGATCAATCCCGAAGGTGCCCGCGAGTTCCAGCCGGTCGGCCAGTGCCATCAGCCCCGATGAGCCGGCACCGACATAGATCAGCCGTCCCTGCCCGGCCAACGCCACCGCCGCCCGTTCGGCCGCGCGTGCCAGAGGTGCAAAGCCCTGCTCCAGCGCCCGGACCGACTCGATCTGCCCCCAAAAAAGGCGGGACAGGGCTTCCAGCCGCGGCACAGCCTGCAACCCGGCGCTTGCATGATGTCGTTGCTCGGTGATGGCCGCCATCCGAATCTCCCTTCACCACTTATAATGCCAAAGTAATACCAATATGCAAAACATTTTTGTGAATTTCCGTTTTTTACCATTTTTTCAGTACTTCATGCGTGCCTCTTGCATATTGGTGTTACTTTGGTATCTTCTTCACGAAAGGAGTCGCCATGGCGCTGTTGCTGGGAATCGACGGGGGGGGCACCGGGTGCCGGGCGGTTCTTGCCGATGGCACAGGGCAGGTTCTGGGCCACGGATATGCGGGACCGGCGAACATCGTGACCGATCCGGACGGTGCCCGCCTGTCCATCCTCGCGGCTGCCGAACAGGCCCTGTCGGATACGGGTGCGACAGCGGGCGATGCGGTGGCCGTGCTGGGCCTCGCCGGTGCAAACATTTCCGGTTACGTCGAGCGCCTTGCGGCGCTTCTGCCCTTCGCCCGCTGCCGGATCGAAAATGATGTGGTCACCTCGCTGAAGGGTGCAATCGGCGATGCGGACGGGGTGGTCGGCACGATCGGCACCGGGTCGGTCTTTGCCGGACAGACAGGCGGAAAGATCGCCCGGATCGGCGGCTGGGGCGCGATCCTGGGCGACGAAGCCTCGGGCGCATGGCTGGGTCGGGCGCTTCTGTCGCGCGCGCTGCATGCAGGCGACGGGCTGGTGGAACGCACCCCCCTGATGGCCACCCTGTTGGCGGAGTTCGGCGGACAGGAGGCAATCGTCGATTTCGCGCGCACCGCCTCACCCGACGCCTTCGCCCGCCTCGCCCCAAGGCTGTTCGACACCGACGATCCGGCGGCGGAGACGATCCTTGCGACGGCGGATAACTGGATCATCCGCTGCATCGACCGTCTGGCCACCCCCCGGGAAGTGCGCGTCACCTTCCTCGGCGGCCTTGGCGGCCGTTTTGCCGCTCGGCTGTCGAGCCGCTATGGCGCACGGCTGCAACCGCCCCAAGGCACCGCGCTCGACGGGGCGCTGCGGCTGGCCCGGCAGGAGGCTGCGCGATGAACAGGCTGTTTTCGCCCGAAGGTTTCGACGAAACGGGCCACGGGCCGCTCTACCGGCAATTGTCGCGCCGGATCAGCGACGGCATCACCGCAGGGCACCTGAAACCGGGCGAGACGCTGCCCCCGGAACGCGATATGGCTGCGATGACCGGCCTGTCGCGCGTCACGATCCGCAAGGCGGTGCAGGCGCTGGTGGACTCGGGACACCTGGTCCAGCGCCGGGGGTCGGGCACCTATGTCGCGCCGAAAGTCGAGCGGCTGGAACAGGCGCTGTCTCTGCTGACCTCGTTTTCCGAGGATATGCGCCGCCGCGGCAAGGTCTCGCGCTCGGTCTGGCTGGACAGATCGCTGCACGCGGCAACCCCCGAAGAGATGATGGTGCTGGGTCTGAGCGCACATGACCGGGTGGCACGCCTTGCCCGCGTCCGGATGGCCGACGAGGTGCCGCTGGCCATCGAACGCGCCCGCCTGCCCGCCCGCCTGCTGTCCGATCCCGCGACCGTCGAAACCTCGCTCTACGATCACCTTGATGCACGGGGCCTTCGCCCGGTGCGCGCGGTCCAGAGGCTGTCCGCCGTCAACATTGGTGCCGCAGATGCAGCGCATCTGGATCTCGCCCCCGGCGCGGCCTGTCTGAGCATCGAACGCATCGCCTATCTCGCCTCCGACGCGGCGGCGGAATACACCCTGTCACTCTATCGCGGCGACGCCTACGACTTCGCCGCCGAGCTTCGCCTTGCCGACGACAACACCGGAGAGAGATCATGACGACCCACATGCAGACAGAGGTTCAGGAAATCCCCGCCGCCACTGCCCGTTTCCTCGACGCCAACGCCGAAGCCGCCGCTGCCGCAGGTGCCGCGCTGCGAACGCGCGCCCCCCGCGTGGCGGTGACGGTGGCGCGGGGATCCTCGGATCATGCGGCAAGCTATCTCAAATACGCGATCGAACTGGTCGCGGGCGTTCCGGTGGCGTCGGTCGGACCCTCGGTGGCGTCGGTCTATGGGCGCGGGCTGAAGCTGGAGCAGGCGGTCTGTCTGGGAATCTCGCAATCCGGCCAGAGCCCCGACATTGTCGAGATGATGAAAAGCGCAGACCGCAGCGGCGCGCTGACACTGGCGCTGACCAACGTGGCGGGTGCGCCGCTGGCCGATGCCGCGCGCCATGCGCTGGCGCTGAGTGCGGGCGAAGAGAAAAGCGTCGCCGCGACCAAGACCTTCGTCAATTCGGTGGTGGCAGGGCTTCTGCTGCTTGCCGAGTGGCAGGATGACGACGCGCTGCGCAGGGCGGTCCATGCCCTGCCCGACGCATTCGGAAAGGCGCTGACCTGCGACTGGGCACCCCTGGCCGATCGTCTGGTGCGGGCCCAATCGCTCTATGTGCTGGGTCGGGGTCCCGGTTTCGCCATCGCCAGCGAAGTGGCGCTGAAATTCAAGGAAACCTCGGGCCTGCATGCCGAAGCCTACTCTGCGGCCGAGGTTCTGCACGGCCCCGCCGCCATCGTGCAGGCGCGGTTCCCGGTGCTTGCGCTCGGGGTCGAGGATGCTGCCCTGCCCGGCGTCATCGAGACCGTCGAACGCCTTGCACGGCAGGGAGCGGACAGTTTCCTGACCGCCCCCGGGGCCGACAGCGGCGTCACCACCCTGCCCTTCGTGGCCGATCTTCACCCGCTGGTCGCGCCGCTGTCGCGCGTGGTCAGCTTCTACGCCTTCATCGAGGCTCTCGCCCGCCGCCGCGGCTTCGATCCTGACACGCCGCCATATCTGAACAAGGTAACGGAGACACTATGAACCGCAACATCCTGACCGGTGCCCGGATCTTTGACGGGTGCCGGATCCTGACCGGCAGGGCGCTGATCGTCGAGGACGGCCGCATCGCCGCACTGATCCCCGAGGCCGACGCGCCCGATGGTCCGCGTGAGGTTTTGCCGGGAGGCATCCTCGCACCGGGGCTTGTGGACTTGCAGGTCAACGGCGGCGGCGGCGTGATGCTGGGTACCGATCCCGGCGTTGCGGAGATCGCGACGATCTGTGCGGCACATCGGTCGCTGGGATCCTTGCATCTCATGCCCACGCTGATCACCGACACGCCGGAAACAACGGCGACGGTTCTGGAGGCGGGGATCGCGGCCGCGCAGGCGGGCGTTCCGGGATTCGCCGGGCTTCATATCGAAGGGCCCCATCTGGATCCGCGGCGCAAGGGCGCCCATGATCCGGCCCTGATCCGCCCGATGAACGGAGAAGACCTTGACCGCTTGTGCCGTGCAGCGACGCAACTGCCCGCCCTGATGGTGACACTCGCACCGGAATCCGCAACCACCGATCAGATCGCAGCACTGGACGGGGCCGGCGTGGTGGTGTGTCTGGGACATAGTGACTGTAGCTTTGCCACAGCGCAGGCCACGTTTGCCGCCGGTGCACGCTGCGCCACCCACCTTTTCAATGCGATGAGCCAACTCGGCAACCGCGAGCCCGGTCTTGTCGGCGCGATTCTGGACACCGAGCCCGTGCTGGCTGGCCTGATCGCCGACGGGGTGCATGTGACGCCCGAGACGATGCGCATTGCCCTTGCGGCAAAGCGCGGGCAGGATCGGATCTTCCTGGTGACCGACGCAATGGCCGCAGCAGGCACCGATCTGAGCGAATTCACCCTGGGCGGGCGGCGCATCCTGCGCCGCGACGGGTACCTGACGCTGGCCGACGGAACTTTGGCGGGGGCGGATGTCACACTACCCAAGGCACTTTCGGTGATCACGGCGCGCGTGGGCCTTGCGCCGGAGGCTGCCCTGCGCATGGCAACCGCCATCCCGGCCGCGCTGATCGGCGCAGCCGACCGGATGGGTAATATCGCGCCGGGACGGGTGGCGGACCTCGTGCATCTGGATGACGAGATGCGGCTGCTGCGTGTCTGGGCGGAAGGCCACCCGCTATAGGAGGTGTTTCCCCCGGCCCCGTGCATCGGCACCATGCGCATCAGCCTGGCGGCAGGCAATACCCAAGGTGCCACATGCAACAGGAGATCAAAGATGTCGATAAGACATGTCACTGGTGCGGAAACGGGAATCGACCAGTTTTCATGGGTCTCTCCGCTCACAATGGCGACGCGAGCGGTAAAGACAACCGCCCCCGGACCCCCTTGCATCGCATGGCCCGAGCGCGCAATAGCGGGAACGCCCTGCCCCACGACACCGGAGCCGTGACCTTGCATCTCCCGCTTCGCGAACTGCGCCGCCAGTTGCGCCGTTTCGGCCCTTCGATGGGCCGGCGCCCGACAGTTGACATCCTGCGCGGTGCGATCGGGGCGGGACTGGCAATCCTGCTGGTGACGGTCATCGTCAAGACCCTGCCGCATTCGCGCGAGGCCGGGATCCATCTGGTGTCTTCCTTCGCCTCGACCGCCCTGCTGTTGTTCGTGTTGCCCAACTCACCGCTCGCCCAGCCCTGGTCGTCGATGATGGGGATGATCATTTCCGCAGTGGTGCCGATCGCCGTGCTCAAGCTGATCCCGCCGCCATACGCGGACGGGCTGGCGGTGACGGCGGCGATCGTGGCGATGATGGCCGCGCGCGCCCTGCATCCGCCCGCAGCGGGGATCGCCCTGCTTGCCGTGCTGGAATACGAGAACGGTCATCAACTGGGCTTCGACTTTGCGATTTTTCCGATCGGCGCGATGACGGCCATTCTGGTGCTGTTCGCGATCGGCTACAACCGGCTGTTCGGCATCCCCTACCCGACCCGGCCGCTGGCACGGGATCCGCCGCACCCGGCCCATGCCCGCAGACCCGCCCGCACTCTCAGCCAGCGTGATCTGTCCAACCTGCTGGTCGAGTTCAACCAGTCCGCGAACATGGCCCCTGCGGATCTGGCACGCCTGATGGAAGCTGCGGGACATCGTGCAGCCGGGGCGTTGCTGGCCGATACCCGTGTGCGCGACCTGATGACCCGCAATCCGGCCACGGTCGGCCCCGAGGCCCCGCTGACCGAGATCGTGCGCAAGATGACGCAGTGCAACCTGCATACCCTGCCCGTCGTCGATAGTGAAGGCAGCTATCTGGGCGTTGTCGATCAGCATGACGCTCTTGCGGAACTGTTCCGGGAATTCGATCTGCTGCGTCGCCCCTTCCGTTTGCGCGCCACACCACCCGAAGCCGAGGTGCGAACGATATGTCACACCGATATCGAGCCGGTCGATGGCGATACCCCGATCGGTGCATTGCTGGAACGGCTCGCCGATCGTGAGGCCCGCGTCGTTCCGGTCACCGAAGGCCACCGGCTTGTCGGCATTCTGACCCGCACCGATATCGTGGCGCTGCTGCTTGACCATGCGCCCGCCGCCCATGCCGGGGATGACCTCGATACCGTGTCTGAGCCCCCCCGAGCCTGAGACCACCGGGGCTGAGTCCAGGGATGCGGGCAGCGAGCCTGTCGAAACACCCCCGGACACGGGGGCCCTGCTGGAAAAAGAGGCGGAAGAGCCCGTCAGGCAGCGCCCGCCACGCCACGAGGATGCACAACACGACCCGGCTGCCTTGCCACAGGAAGCGGCACGAAAATAATCGCATCCCGCCCCTTGCGGTTCGCCAGATCGGTGCATATTTCGCAGCCAACAGACTGAAATAACGGGAATATGACGCGCGTCTGCACCTTTCGCCGAAGCCCGCCCCAATCGCCCGCGCCTTACCGGTTTTCCAACACAGATCGAACCCGATTCAATTTTTGAACATAAAGGGCTTGAAGCGCGGCCAATTCCACCGAACTTTAATGATAAGGGGGTCAGGATAATGCTGCGGCTTCCCCGCATGTCCCGCATCTCGCAGGAAAGGAGCAGACCATGCCGTCATTTTCCAACAGGCTCGAACAGGCCATTCATGGCGCGCTGGCCCTGGCCAATGCGCGCCGGCATGAGCTGGCAACACTTGAACATCTGCTTCTTGCCCTGATCGACGAACCCGACGCCGCGCGCGTGATGAGGGCCTGCGCTGTCGATCTTGAGGACCTGCGTCAGTCGCTGACGGAGTTCATTGATGATGATCTTGCCACCCTGATCAGCGAGGTCGAAGGATCCGAAGCCGTGCCAACCGCTGCATTTCAACGGGTGATTCAACGCGCCGAGATCCACGTGCAATCCTCGGGCCGGTTCGAGGTCACCGGAGCCAATGTGCTCGTCGCGATCTTTGCCGAGCGCGAAAGCAACGCCGCCTTCCTCCTGCAAGAACAGGACATGACCCGCTACGATGCGGTAAACTTCATCGCCCACGGCGTGGCGAAGGATCCCGAATTCGGTGAAACCCGCCCCGTCAGCGGCGCCGGAGACGAAGCCGGGGAAGAGGCACAGTCTGCCGGGGACGGCAAGGAATCCGCACTTGCGAAATATTGTGTCAACCTCAACGCCAAGTCGGAGAAGGGCGACATCGACCCGCTGATCGGTCGTGACCATGAGGTCGAGCGCTGCATTCAGGTTCTCTGCCGCCGTCGCAAGAACAACCCGATTCTGGTGGGTGATCCCGGCGTGGGCAAGACCGCCATCGCCGAGGGGCTGGCGCGCAAGGTGACGCGCGGTGAAACGCCCGAGATCCTGTCGAACACCACGATCTACTCGCTCGACATGGGGGCGCTCCTTGCAGGCACCCGTTATCGCGGCGATTTCGAGGAACGCCTGAAAGCCGTCGTGAAAGAGATGGAAGAGCATCCCGACGCGGTCCTGTTCATCGACGAAATTCACACCGTGATCGGTGCCGGGGCCACTTCGGGCGGCGCGATGGATGCCTCGAACCTGCTCAAACCGGCCTTGCAGGGCGGCAAGCTGCGCTGCATGGGCTCAACCACCTACAAGGAGTTCCGTCAGCATTTCGAGAAGGATCGCGCGTTGAGCCGCCGGTTCCAGAAGATCGACGTGAACGAGCCTTCGGTGCCGGACTCGATCCGGATCCTGACGGGGCTCAAGCCCTATTTCGAAAAGCACCACGACATCCGCTATACCAACGAGGCGATCAAGGCGGCGGTGGAACTGTCGGCGCGCTACGTGCATGACCGCAAGCTGCCCGACAAGGCCATTGATGTGATCGACGAGGCGGGCGCGGCCCAGCACCTGCTGGCCGAGAGCAAGAAACGCAAGACGATCAGCCCCAGGGAGATCGAGGCTGTGGTGGCCAAGATCGCCCGGATCCCGCCGAAGAACGTCACCAAGAACGATGCCGAGCTGCTCAAGGATCTCGAAAGAACTCTCAAGCGCGTCGTTTTCGGGCAGGACAAGGCGATCGAGGCGCTGTCATCGGCGATCAAGCTGGCGCGTGCCGGTCTGCGCGAACCCGAGAAACCGATCGGCAATTACCTGTTCGCGGGGCCGACCGGTGTCGGCAAGACCGAGGTGGCCAACCAGTTGGCCGACAGCCTCGGGGTGGAACTGCTGCGCTTCGACATGTCGGAATACATGGAAAAACACGCGGTATCGCGCCTGATCGGTGCCCCTCCGGGCTATGTCGGGTTCGACCAGGGCGGGATGCTCACCGACTCGGTCGACCAGCACCCGCATTGCGTGCTGCTGCTTGACGAGATCGAGAAGGCGCATCCGGATGTCTACAACATCCTGTTGCAGGTGATGGATCACGGGAAACTCACCGACCATAACGGTCGAACTGTCGATTTTCGCAATGTGATCGTGATCATGACCTCGAATGCGGGGGCCACCGAACAGGCCAGGGCGGCCATCGGCTTTGGTCGTGACCGCCGCGAGGGCGAGGACACCGCTGCGATCGAGCGGACCTTCACACCCGAATTCCGCAATCGTCTGGATGCGGTGATCAGCTTCGCGCCGCTGTCGCGCGATGTGATCTTGCAGGTCGTGGACAAGTTCGTGCTGCAACTCGAAGCGCAACTCATCGACCGCAACGTGCACATCAATCTGACCCCGGCCGCGGCCAACTGGCTGGCCGAACGCGGGTATGACGACAAGATGGGCGCGCGCCCTCTGGGCCGTGTCATTCAGGAGCATATCAAGAAACCGCTCGCGGAGGAGTTGCTGTTCGGCAAGCTCACCAAGGGCGGGATGGTCAGGGTCGCGGTCAAGAACGGTGAGTTGGTCATCAATGTCGTTGAGCCGGCCCGCAAACGGATCTCCGGTTCCAGACCGCCGCTCCTGACTGCGGAATAACCCCCGGTCACGCAGATCGGCTCGCCCGAAACGCAAAGCAACGCCCGGCTGGAAGCGGTCCTCAATGAAGTCGGGTTGCGTGTGAGGCGCTGATCAGCCGACCAGTTCGAGCTTCGAGAAGAAGAAAGAGATTTCTTCCGCTGCGGTTTCCGGCGCATCCGAACCGTGAACCGAGTTTTCACCGACCGAGAGGGCGAATGCCTTGCGAATGGTGCCGTCAGCGGCATCGGCGGGGTTGGTGGCGCCCATGACTTCGCGGTTCTTCAGGATCGCACCCTCACCCTCAAGAACCTGCACCACGACCGGCTCCGAGGCCATGAACCCGCACAGTTCGTCATAGAAGGGACGTTCGGCATGGACCGCGTAGAATTGGCCGGCCTGTGCCTTGGTCAGGTGAATGCGCTTTTGTGCAACGATGCGCAGCCCCGCGTCCTCGAACATGGCGTTGATCCTGCCGGTGAGGTTGCGTTTGGTCGCGTCGGGTTTGATGATGCTCAGCGTGCGCTCGGTGGCCATGGGTAACCCTTTCCTCTTGATCCGTGGCCGACAGATGCCGACGCCGGTCCGAAATATGTCACGCCTGCTATCATGTGTTCGCGACATTGAAAAGCCCTGAATCTTGCGCCGACGGAACGGTCGGGACACCCCGGGCGGCGGTCTTTTTGCCAGGATGAAAGGATCCGTTGACGCCGCAGGCCCACTGTTGCAACAGGGACAGCATGTTACGCATTTCCGACCTTTCCTACTCGGTCGAGGGCCGCCCGCTGTTTCAGGGCGCCTCGGCGACCATCCCCGAGGGCCACAAGGTTGGCCTTGTCGGCCCCAATGGTGCGGGCAAGACGACGCTGTTGCGGTTGATCCGCGGTGAGCTGACCCTGGACGGGGGCGAGATTGCCCTGCCCCGGCACGCCCGCGTGGGCGGTGTGGCCCAGGAAGTGCCCGCCTCGAACGTCTCGCTTCTGGATACGGTGCTGGCCGCCGATACCGAGCGCGCACGCCTGATGGCCGAAGCCCGGAGCGCCACCGACCCCGCTCGCATCGCCGAAACGCAGACCCGGCTTGCCGATATCGATGCCTGGTCGGGCGAGGCCCGCGCAGCCTCGATCCTGCGCGGGCTCGGTTTCGATGCGGCGGCGCAATTGCGGCCCTGCTCGGATTTCTCGGGCGGCTGGCGGATGCGGGTGGCACTGGCGGGCGTGCTGTTCGCGCGGCCCGACCTGCTGCTGCTTGACGAACCGACAAACCATCTTGATCTCGAAGGCGCGCTGTGGCTGGAGCAATATCTGGCGCGCTATCCCTATACGGTGATCGTAATCAGCCATGACCGTGATCTGCTCAACCGGGCCGTCGGCGCGATCCTGCATCTCGAGAACAGGCAGTTGACGTTCTATCAGGGCGGCTACGACACCTTCGCGCGCACCCGCGCCCAGCAGCACGCGGCAAAGGCCGCGCAGGCAAAGAAACAGGCGGCACAGCGCGCCCATCTGCAAAGCTTCGTTGACCGGTTCCGCGCCAAGGCGAGCAAGGCCAGACAGGCACAGTCCCGGGTCAGGATGCTGGAAAAGATGGTGCCGATCACCGCCCCCGAAGAAGTGACGAAGCGGGTCTTCACCTTCCCCGAACCCGAACAGCTCAGCCCGCCAATCATCGCGCTGGAGGGTGCGGCGGTCGGCTATGGCGACACGGCGATCCTGAAGCGGTTGAACCTGCGCATCGACCAGGATGACCGGATCGCTCTGCTGGGCCGAAACGGTGAGGGAAAATCCACACTGTCCAGACTTTTGGCGGGAAAACTTCAGGTGATGGAGGGGCGGATACAACGATCTTCCAGGCTGCGCATCGGCTATTTTGCCCAGCACCAGGTCGATGAGCTGGAGCTTGACGACACACCGCTGATGCATCTGCGACGCGAACGCCCCGAAGAACACCATTCCAGGCTGCGGGCGCGACTGGCGGGGTTCGGTCTGGGGGCCGATCAGGCGGAAACGGCGGTACGCAAGCTGTCGGGCGGGCAGAAGGCGCGGCTGTCGCTGCTACTGGCAACCCTCGACGCGCCGCATCTGTTGATTCTCGATGAGCCAACCAACCACCTCGACATCGAAAGCCGCGAGGCACTGGTAAGCGCGCTGAGCGAATATTCGGGCGCGGTGATTCTGGTCAGCCACGACATGCATCTTCTGGGCATGGCCGCGGACCGGCTCTGGCTGGTCAGGGACGGTGCAGTTGCTCCCTATGCGGGCGATCTGGAAAGTTACCGTGCCGCGTTGCTTGCACCGCCACCCGAAGAAGCCAGGGCAAAACCGGCAACACCAAAGCCCGCCAGACCGTCGCGCAACGACCGGCAAGCGCTCAGGCGCGAGGCTCGGATCTGCGAGGATCGGGTGAACAGGCTCTCGGAAATGCTGAAAAAGCTGGATGAAATCCTCGCCAACCCGTCCCTCTACGAACCCGACAAAGCCGCCGAAGCCGGAAAATGGTCACGCAAACATGCCGAGGCACGCGAGGCGATGGAGCGCGCCGAGGCACTCTGGATGGATGCGCTCGAAAAGCTTGAGGCAGCCAGTCAGGACTGACATCGCAAGGGGGCGTTGCGCTTGATCGAAGAGGTCGATGTGGCCTGCTGCCGGTTTTGTGGACGGCAGTTTAAGCTTTCATAGCTCTCTCCTCGAATGTCATAGGACTTGGATAACCGATGGTCGAGTGCCGACGCGTTGGGTTGGAGATGGGCAATGTGGCGGCGAAAACATCAATTCAACGCTGCAAGTTATTCTCACCTAATTCCACATAATCCCGCCTAATCCCACATAATTCCGGATAATTGACAAACCATGTGTCCCGTAACACCTGCTCCTTGACACTGGCGCATCTCAACCCTGGATATTTGTGACCGGATGAAAGTCATGCGCGGTCGCGACCCTTGCCTGCCGATGCGTCGCGCGTCAGGTGACCAGCGGATCGGCCTTGAGCGCGTTGCACAGCGCGCGAAAGCGCGCCTCGACGACCTCTCCATACAGGGTCTTGCCATGCCCGGTCAGATGCAGTTCGAGCAGGTGTTCCTTGGGGAAATATTTCAGCTGACCCGCCTTGGTGGGGTCATGGGGGGTGAACATCGCGCCAAAGCGCATCGCCTTGCCCAGCACCTCGGCGTCCCGGATCGCACCCTCGCCAAGCAGCGGCAGGAACGGCTCAAGTCGCGAACCGGAGCGGGAATTCTTGTAGCGGTGCAACAGCGCCACCCCGAGAAAGATCCGTTCGGGATGGGACATGGCCAGGTAGCGGGCGCGGGTGACATTCTCGAAACAGGCTTCGGCGCGGTGATCGGGATGGGTGCGCCAGGTCGTGTCGTGCAACAGGCAGGCGGCGCGCACGAGGCGGAATTTCTGCGGCGGCAGGGGGCCGAAAATCGGCTCGATGAAGCTGTGCAGGCGCTTGCCGAAGCCCGGCATGCGCGACATCATCCGCTCGGAGTGGCGCGCAGCCTCGATCAGGGGATCGCGGCTGCGCAGGCGTTCGGGCATCTGTTCGAACAGCAACCCCTCGCGGATGCCATAGGCAGAGATGTCGATCTCGTCGGGCTGGAACATGTCGATCAGTTCGCGCAGGATCTGGGATGCCAGCGGCACAAGCTCCATCCGTGCCGAAGAGGTGCCGGTCTTCGAGCGCAGCTTGTTCATGTCGGCCCTGCCGATCCAGTCGATCGTTTCAAGCAACTCTCCGGGATTCATGCGATATTCGTGCAGCACCGGAAGCGGATAATTGCGTCGCTCCATGTCAAGGCGCGCGATCGCCCGCCACGAACCGCCCACAAGGTAGATACGTCGATGTCCGGTGCCGATCCGGGCGGCCAGTTCCTGCATGGTTGCACGGATATGGGTCTGCACCGCTTTCCTGCCGCCCCCGATCTGTTGCAGGCGAAAGGGGCCAAGCTGCGAAGAAGCACGGCGCCAGACCTTGCCGTTCCCGATCTCGGCCAGTTCCATCGAGTTGCCGCCGATATCGCAGACCAGCCCCCGGGCTTCGGGCCAGCCCAGAAGCACGCCCTGCGCCGAAAGCCGCGCCTCTTCCTGCCCATCCACAATCTGCAGCTTCAGACCGGTTTCGCGCTCCACCTCGCGGCAAAACCCGGGGCCGTCCTCGGCATCGCGCACAGCCGCCGTTGCCACGCAGGTGAGCGGATCGATATCCATCTCCCCGGCAAGTGCGGCGAACCGTTTGAGTGCGGCCATGCACCGCTTGCGCCCCTCCGGGTTCAGCCGACCGGTTTCGGCCAGTCCCTGGCCCAGCCCCGCCATCACCTTTTCGTTGAAGAAATAGGCCGGGCTCCGTGCGGCCCCGTCGAAAACCACCATGCGAATCGAGTTCGACCCGATATCAACCACGCCGACGCGTGACAATGCGCGCACCGAAGCGGTGCCGAACAGGGGCTGGCCAGAAGGGTCCCGATCACCGTGATCGGGGCGGTCCTCGGCAGGCCGGGATTTGGAACTCATACTATGCGTCCGAATTGATCGTCCGGGTCAGGCTATCGCTAGTCGAAGCTGTGGGCAAGTTTCGGAACATCGCTTGCCCCGGCAGACCCGCGGCCGGAAAGCGACGGAAATTCCATGAAGAAGCGGTGACAGGAAAACAGATCCTCCTTGCCCTCGGGCAGGTGGCGAATGAACTTGCCATCGGGCTGAAGGATCCAGCTTTGCGCCTCGTCGGCCATGTTCGCGGCCATGATCTGATCCACGATCTGCGCCTTGACGGTGCAATTGTGCACCTCGATCAGGGTTTCGACCCGGCGGTTGAGGTTTCGCCCCATCCAGTCGGCCGAACTGAAGAAGACGCGGGCGTGATCGGAGGGCAGGGCATGGCCATTGCCGAAACAGACGATGCGCGAATGTTCGAGGAACCGCCCCACGATCGACTTGACCCGGATATTCTCGGACAGGCCCCTGATGCCGGGACGGATGCCGCAGATGCCGCGAATGACGAGCGAGATCTTCACTCCCGCCTGGCTGGCCCGGTAGAGCGCGTCGATCACCTCCGACTCGATGAGCGAATTCATCTTGGCCCAGATCTGCGCGGGCTTGCCCGCCCTGGCGAACGCGATCTCCGTCTCGATCAGTTCCAGCAGGCGGGGCTTGAGCGTGATCGGCGAGATGGCAAGGTTTTCCAGCCCTGCGGGCTGCACGTAACCCGACAGGTAGTTGAACACCTTGGTCGCGTCGCGGCCCAGCGGTCCGTCGCAGGTGAAAAAGCTCAGGTCGGTGTAGATCCTGGCGGTGATCGGGTGGTAATTGCCCGTCCCGTAATGGGTATAGGTGACCAGTTGATCCCCCTCGCGGCGCACCACGGTCGAGATCTTGGCATGGGTCTTGTAGTTGATGAACCCGTAGACGACATGCGCGCCCGAGCGTTCAAGGCGGCGCGACTGGCGAATGTTGGCGGCCTCGTCGAAGCGGGCCTTGAGTTCCACCAGCGCAGTGACCGATTTTCCGTTCTCCGCCGCCTCGCACAGCGCCGAAACGATCGGGCTGTCCTTCGAGGTGCGATAGAGCGTCTGCTTGATCGCCAGCACATCGGGATCGGTCGCGGCCTGCGACAGGAAGCGTATCACCTGATCGAAGGTCTCGTAGGGGTGGTGCAGCAGGATGTCCTTGTGCCGGATCGCGGCGAACATGTCGCCCTCATGATCCTGAACCCGTTCGGGCACGCGCGGGGTGAAGGTCGGCCAGAGCAGATCGGGGCGTTCGCCCAGCACCAGCTCCTTCACATCGGCAATCCCGACCAGTCCCTTTTCCTCGACCACCTCGTCGGGATCGACATGCAACTCGCGCATCATCAGGGCCCGCAGATCCTCGGGCGCGCCGGCCGAAACCGACATCCGGATGACCTGCCCGCGGCGGCGGCGCTTGAGCGCGGTCTCGAATTCGCGCACCAGATCCTCGGCCTCGTCCTCGACTTCAAGGTCGCTGTCGCGCAGCACGCGGAACGCACATGAGCCCACGTCGCTGTAGCCGGGGAACAACGATCCAAGATGCAGCATCAGGAGCTGTTCGAGCGGCAGAAAGCGTGCCTGTCCGGGCAGTTTCACAAACCGGTCGATCTGTTGCGGGATCGGCAACAGGGCCTGCAAGCAGCGCTTGTCGCTGTCGCGTTCCAGTTCCAGCGCCAGGCAGAAGCCGGTATTTGGGATGAACGGGAACGGGTGCGCCGGATCGATCGCCAGTGGCGAGAGCACCGGAAACACCTTGTTGAGGAAATGCCCGGCCAGAAAGTCATGATCGGCCCTGGTCAGGCGTGCGCGGGCGACGACATGAATGCCTGCCGTTTCCATCGCGCGCTTGAGTGCCGACCAGGTCGCCTGCTGCGTATCCATCAGTTTGCGTGCATCGGCATTGATCCGGACAAGCTGTTCGGCCGGGCTGAGACCGTCATCGGAGGGGTTCACGTTGCCCTCGCGCATCAGTTCCATCAGGCCGGCCGCCCGAACGGTATAGAATTCATCAAGGTTGTTGGCCGAGATCGACAGGAAGCGCACCCGTTCCAGCAAAGGAACCCGCGGATTGCGCGCCTCTTCCAGCACCCGCCAGTTGAAGGCGAGCCAGCTCAGTTCACGATTGAAGAACCGGCCCGGCCCGGAAATTTCAGCCTCGGGCAGGGTGACGGGGGCGGGAAACGGGGTCTTGAGGAAATCAGCCTGGGTCATGTCGGTGCTTATCGTCTGAAATTACAACGGCGGGGTGACAGTTTGCGCGCCTTGATCGAGACTGTCCAGCACCTGCGCCGCGAGAGGGCGGGTGATCGCCCGACCCTGTGCCAGTGCCTGACGGTCAAGCGCCTCGACCACCCGGCGTGCCATGGCAAGCGACCGGTCCACCCGGCTGACCAGCCATGGGATCAGCGTGGGTGAGACGGGCAATTGCCGGTCGGAAAACAGCTTGACCAGGACCGCCGACAGGAGCGCGTCATCCGGCGGCGTGATCCGCACCGTGGCGGTGGCCCCCATCCGGCTGATCAGGTCGGGCAGGCTGAGGGTCCAGTCCCGCGGCGGCACCCGCGCGGTGATCAACAGCCACCCGCACTCCGCCTGCATCAGGTTGTGCAGGTGAAACAACGCCGCTTCCTGCGCAGGCTGCCCCGCCAGTCTCTGCGCGTCCTCCACCACGACGGCGCGCAAGGCGGCAAGATCGGGGGCCATGGCCTCTGTCAGATCGGGGGCCCGCACGATGCCCGCGCGATGTTCATCGGCCCAGATCGTGGCGAGATGGGTCTTGCCCGCGCCCTCAGGCCCGATCAGGATCATGCGCCGGTTCGGCCATCCGTCGGGCGCATCCAGGCTCGCCATTGCCAGCGCGTTCGCCGGGGCGACGAAGAAATCCTCGCGCCCCTGCGCGGATTTGAAATGCAGCGGGATCGTAAGCTGCTCGGCCATTGCGCCCTTCTTTTCAGTCTTCGAGCGGGACCGGGGCCGCCTCGTCCGCCTCGTCCGCCGCGTCGTCCTCCTCGATCTTGCCGGTATAGAGTGAGGCCTGCAAATATTGATCCAGAAGGAAACGTGCAACCACCCCGATCACCGCCGCGACCGGAACCGCGACCAGCATCCCCACAAAGCCGAACAGTGTGCCAAAGGCCGAGAGCGCAAAGATCAGCCAGAGCGGGTGCAGCCCGACCGAACTGCCGACCAGGCGGGGGGTGATGACATTGCCTTCCATGAACTGGCCGAAGGCGAAAATCGCGGCCACGATGCCGATGTGAACCCACGCGCCCCAGAACTGGAACAGCGCCAGCCCGATGGCCAGCGTCCCGCCGATGATCGCACCGATATAGGGAATGAAGGTCAGCGCCCCCGCAACCGCCCCGATCAGCAGGCCGAAATTCAGCCCCACGATCATCAGTCCGATCGCGTAGAAGCCGCCCAGAATCAGGCAGACCGTGACCTGTCCGCGCACGAAGCCCGACAGCACCACATCGACATCGCGCGCGATCTGGCGGATCGTGTCCACATGCTCGCGCGGCAACCACATGTCGATCTTCGCAACGATCCGGTCCCAGTCGAGCAGCGCATAGAACCCCACCACCGGCACGACGACGATGGCGATGGCGATATTGGCTACCGTCATTGCCGAACTCAGCACGGTTGCAGCCAGCACACCCGAACTGTCCTTCATCGCCTGACCGATGGAGGCGAGCGTGTTGTTGACGATGTCGCTATCGGCCAGGTCGGGGAAGCGATAGGCCAGAACCCTCTGCGCCGAGCGCAGCAGATCGGGCAGTGTTTCGACCAGTTGTCCCGTCTGGCGCACCAGCATCGGCACGATGGCAAGGGCAAGAACAGAGAACGCGATCAGCGCCACCAGGGCGATCACCACCGTCGAGGTGGCGCGGCTCAACCCCCGTCGTTCCAGCCAGTCGGCAAGCGGATCGAGGAAATAGGCAATCGCACCGCCGAGGATGAAGGGCAGGATGACAGAGCCCAGCATCCACAGGACAAGCACGAGAACGAGGGCAGAAATCCCCCAGTAGAGGACTTGTTGTCTGACAGGCAAGGCCATGATCGGTCCTTTCAGCACACGGATTTTGTCACGCGGATTTTGTCAAAGGTGGACAATTGCGGGTGAAGATCAAGCCCCCGCAATTTTCGCGTGCAACGCCCCCCCGGGGGAGGGGAAACCAAAGCCGAACACCGAACCGCAACATCGCTCCGCGTGACAATCCATCTTGACAAGCCATCTTGTCCAGGCCCCCCATTTCCTCTAGGCCGATTGGCACGGAATTTCCAGGCTTTCAGGATCAGTCATGCGCCTTACCCGCTACTTCCTCCCCGTTCTGAGGGAAAACCCCGCCGAGGCACAGATCGCCAGCCACCGGCTGATGCTGCGTGCAGGCATGATCAGGCAGCAGCAGGCCGGGATCTATTCCTGGCTGCCGATGGGCTTGAAGGTGCTCAAACGGATCGAGCGGATCGTGCATGAAGAGCAGACCCGTGCAGGCCATATCCCGCTGCTGATGCCGACGCTGCAACCCGCCTCGCTATGGCAGGAATCGGGCCGCTATGAGGCCTATGGCCCCGAGATGCTGCGCATCACCGACCGGCACGGGCGTGACATGCTTTACGGCCCGACCAACGAAGAGATGATCACCGATATCTTCCGGTCCCATGTCGAGAGCTACAAGTCGCTGCCGCTGACGCTCTACCAGATCCAGTGGAAATTCCGCGACGAGGTGCGCCCGCGGTTCGGCGTGATGCGCGGACGCGAATTCCTGATGAAGGACGGCTACAGTTTCGATCTGACCAGAGAGGATGCGCTCCACGCCTATAACCGGCACATGGTCAGCTACCTGCGCACCTATGAGCGCATGGGCCTGACCGCGATCCCGATGCGGGCTGACAGCGGCCCGATCGGTGGTGACAATACCCATGAATTTCTCGTGCTGGCGCCCACCGGCGAGTCGGAGGTGTTCTACGATGTGAAGGTCACCGGTCTCGGTCTCGACACCGTATCGAATGGCGATCCGGACGCTCTGGATTATGACAGCAAGGCAGACATGCAGTCCGTCGTCGATACGATTTCGGGCTTTTACGCCCGCACGGACGAGACGCATGTCCAATCGGAGTTCGACGCGCAGGTGCCCCCTGAAAGGCAGAGGTCTGGCCGCGCGATCGAGGTCGGGCAGATCTTCTATTTCGGCACCAAATATTCCGAGGCCATGGGCGCGAGTGTGAACACGCCCGAAGGCAGCAAGGTGCCCGTCGAGATGGGCAGTCACGGGATCGGTGTGAGCCGCCTTGCCGGCGCGCTGATCGAGGCCAATCACGACGACAGGGGCATCATCTGGCCCGAGAGCGTGACGCCCTTCCATGTCGGTATCGTCAATCTCAGGCAGGGCGATGTGCGTTGCGACAGCGCCTGTGAGGCGCTTTGTCGCGCGTTCACCGGAAAGGGGCTTGAGCCGCTCTATGACGACCGGGAGGAGCGGGCCGGCGCCAAATTCGCCACGATGGACCTGATCGGCCTGCCCTGGCGCATCACTGTCGGGCCGCGTGGCGTCGCGGCAGGCAAGGTCGAACTGACCTGCCGCCGCACCGGCGAGAACGAGGAGATGTCGGTCGAGGATGCGGTCGGGAAGGTCGCGGCGATCTATGCGGGGCTTTGATCCTGCACAGATCGTGGCGCTGGCACGGCCCGTGCCGATGGTCCGGGGCGCGAGGGCTGATTGACAAAGAGGATGCGCCGGGTTCAACGATGTTCTTGCAGACCCTCTCGCAAACCCTCTCGCAAACCCTCTCGTTGAGTGTCGGCTCGTGCGTGCAGGAACGGGGTTGCTCATGTTGCGCCTCTTGACCTTCGCAGCGGCGCGGGCCAGCTTGCGCCGACCCAAGAGCCGGATGGAGCCGATGGCCACACGCACCGCCCCGTTTTCCCGTTTCGAATTCATGATCGCCTGGCGTTATCTGCGGGCGCGGCGCACTGAGGGGGGCGTGTCGGTGATGACCTGGATTTCGTTGATCGGCATCATGCTTGGCGTGGCCGCACTGATCGCGACACTGGCGGTGCGCGCAGGATTCCGGGCAGAGTTTGTCAGCACGATCGTCGGATCGAACCCGCAGATCACCGTCTATTCCGCGCCGATGGAGTCGGGTGAGGGAACGGGTGTGTATTCGCGCCTGATCCGCGATTACCGGGCGCGGACCGCGCGGATCAAGGCGGTGCCCGGCGTTGTCAGCGCGGCACCGGCGGTGCGGGGGCAGGCGATGGTGAGTTTTGGCGATCGCTCGAACGTTGCCGATATTTACGGCATGAGCTTGAAAGATATCGAGAACATTCCGCGGATTGCACATTCGGATGCGGCGCAGGGCAGCCTTTCGGAGCTGGGCCACGGGATCGCCATGGGGATCGCCATGGGGATCGGCATGGCGCGCGATCTGGGGGTGATCGTTGGCGACAGGGTCAAGCTGATTTCACCCAACGGGGCCAGAACCCCCTTCGGCATCAGCCCGCGGGTCAATGCCTACACGGTCGGCTACATCTTTTCGGCGGGGCGCTACGACATTGATCAGACGCGGATCTACATGCCCTTTGCGCAGGCACAAAGCTTCTTCAACCGCGAGGGCGGCGCAGACGAGATCGAGGTCGATGTCACCGATCCCGATCATGTCAGCGACTGGGAGAGCGCGATCCGCGATGCCGGTGGCAAGGGCACACTGCTCTGGACCTGGAAAGATGCGTCGGGCAGTTTTCTGAAGGCGCTGACGATCGAGGATAATGTCATGTTCATCATCCTCGCGATCCTGGTTCTGATCGCCTCGATGAACATCACCTCGGGGCTGATCATGCTGGTCAGGAACAAGGGGCGCGATATCGGCATCTTGCGCACGATCGGGCTCAGCCAGGGGTCGATCCTGCGGATTTTCTTCCTGTGCGGCGCGTTTACAGGGGTGATCGGCACGATCGCGGGACTGGCGATCGGGGTGCTGTTCGCGGTCAATATCGACCATGTCATGGGTTTTGTGAACCGGATCAACGGCGGCGATGTATGGGATCCCTCGATCCGCGGCATCTATCACCTGCCGGCCAAGTTGCAGGTGTGGGATGTAATCAAGGCGGTGGGGCTGTCGCTGTCGCTCAGCTTCATCGTGACGATTTTCCCGGCGCGCAGGGCTGCGCGCATGCAGCCGGTAGAGGCGCTGCGCCATGAATGATATGCTGATCCTCGAAAGGTTGAAAAAGAGCTACAATCGGGACAAACCGAACGAGATCGCGGTGCTCAAGGGCGCGGATCTTGCCATTCCGAAAGGGCAACTCGTAGCTCTGGTCGCACCGTCCGGGGCCGGGAAATCGACACTTCTGCATATCGCGGGGCTGCTGGACACGCCCGATAGCGGGCGGGTGGTTCTCGATGGGGCGGATCTGGG
Source organism: Thioclava sp. (assembly GCA_965277135.1). Classification (GTDB taxonomy): domain Bacteria; phylum Pseudomonadota; class Alphaproteobacteria; order Rhodobacterales; family Rhodobacteraceae; genus Thioclava. Next base: position 32,149 of record CBDIBW010000033.1, read on the forward strand.
CAAGGCGCGTGACGATCAACGCACTGCGGCGCGGCGCGGCCAGATCGGGTTTGTCTACCAGTTCCATCACCTGTTGCCGGAATTCTCTGCGGCCGAGAATATCGTTCTGCCGCAACTGGCGAATGGTGCGAACCGGTCCGACGCCGAAGCTCGTGCGGCCGCTCTTCTGGGACGGGTCGGGCTGGCGGCACGGGTCGATCACCGACCCTCGGCCCTGTCGGGGGGAGAGCAGCAACGGGTGGCATTCTGCCGGGCGCTGGCCAATGCACCAGGCCTGATTCTGGCCGATGAGCCGACCGGGAACCTGGATCCTGCGACCGCGGAGGCGGTGTTCGGCGTGCTGATCGGACTGGTGCGCGATACCGGACTCTCGGCATTGATCGCAACGCACAACCTTGAACTGGCGGTCAGGATGGATCGGGTGCTGCGACTCGAAAACGGAACCTTGACGGAGGAATAGATGATCGTCTACGGGATTTCCACATGTGACACGGTGCGCAAGGCACGCAAGGCGCTGGAGATGGCGGGCCTTGCGCCGGACTTTCGCGATGTGCGGGCCGAACCCTTGAGCGGGACCGAGATCGCGAAATTCACAGAAGTTTTTGGCGACAGGATTGTCAACCGCGCATCGACCACCTGGCGCGGGCTGTCGGAGGCGGAACGTGCAGCACCCGTGGCTGATCTGCTGAGGGCCTATCCGACGCTGATGAAGCGCCCGGTGATCCGGGAGGGCGACAAGCTGACGCTGGGCTGGGCGAAAGACATTCAGGCCGGGTGGCTTGGCTGAACACCTTGGCTGAGCACATGGCGAAGCGCGCGCGGGCTGGAGCGATGAGTCTGCACGAAGCCCGAACGAGAAACGGCCCGCGCTGATGATTGCGCGGACCGCTCGTTTGTTCCGGTCTCCTGTTTCGATCTCTGGGCGTCAGATCAGGACCAGATCCGAGGCCGAGGCACGACCATCGCGACCGGCCTGCAGTTCATACTGGATCTTCTGATTGTCGTTGAGCCCCTTGAGGCCCGCCCGCTCGACTGCAGAAATGTGCACAAACACATCCTTGCCGCCTTCATCGGGCGCGATGAATCCAAAGCCCTTGGTTGAATTGAACCATTTCACGGTGCCAGTGGCCATACCGTCTTCTCCTTCAGGTCATCCCGGGGCGATATTGCGCCGGGCCATGCAGCCAGTGTCTTTCGTATATTCCGGCTGCCTTGTTCATTAAGGAGGCGGTAGGAAAGTCTGCGATACACGCCGAACGATTGTGAAGCAGTCATGCAAAAATGCAAGGATTGATTGGCCTTTGATATGGATTTACACCCAGAATTGATCGAGTTTTTGAAAACGTTATGGTGATTGGTGACCCGAATCCCGGATCATTTCAAGAGTGACAGAGTGGTATGGGCCCCCTGATCAAAGGCATTACTCCCCTGAAAAGACGTGAAAAGCTGTCCATTCTTTGCCGCCAAGAGAATCAGCGCAGGTCGGGCGGCAGGGATTCGTTGACCAATCCGGACATGATCGCGTCAAGCTCGGCCGTCGTGGTCCGGTTTTCCCCGAGTTTGCGCACCGACACAGTGCGGTCCTCAACCTCTTTCATCCCGGCCGCGAAGATATAGGGCACCTTTCCGAGCGAGTGTTCGCGGACCTTGTAGTTGATCTTCTCGTTGCGGGTATCGCATTCGGCCCGGATCCCCGCCGCGATCAGTCTTGCCACGACATCCCTGACGTAATCATCGGCATCGGAGACGATCGAGGCGACCACGACCTGACGCGGGGCAAGCCACAGCGGCAGCTTGCCGGCGTAATTCTCGATCAGCATGCCGATGAAACGCTCGAACGAGCCAAGAACCGCGCGGTGCAGCATGTAGGGACGGTGGCGTTCGCCATCCGGGCCGACATATTCCGCATCGAGCCGCTCGGGCAGGTTCGGGTCAAGCTGCAGCGTGCCGCATTGCCAGTCGCGCCCGATCGCGTCGGTCAGCACGAATTCCAGCTTCGGCGCGTAGAAGGCGCCCTCGCCCTCGAAGATCTCGTAACTGCGCCCCGCCGCCTTGCACGCATTGGCCAGGGCCGTTTCCATCAGATCCCAGCTTTCTTCGGAACCAACGCGTTTCTCGGGGCGGGTCGAGAGTTTCACACGCCATGTGTCAAAGCCCAGATCGGCATAAATGTCGGCAAGGAACTCGATGAATTTCCGCGATTCCGCTTCGATCTGATCTTCGGTGCAGAAGATATGTGCATCATCCTGGACAAACCCGCGCACCCGCATGATACCATGCAGCGCGCCGGATGGTTCATAGCGCGCGCACGACCCGAATTCGGCCAGGCGCAGTGGCAGGTCGCGATAGGATTTGACGCCCTGATTGAAGATCTGCACATGGCCGGGGCAGTTCATCGGCTTGAGCGCGTTGATGGTCTTTTCGCGGGCGTGATCCTCATCGACCTCGACGATGAACATGTTCTCCTGGTAGTTTTCCCAGTGACCCGAAGCTTCCCAGAGCTTGCGGCTGACGACCTGGGGCGTGTTCACCTCGGCATACCCGCCTGCGCGCTGCTTGCGGCGCATGTAATCCTGAAGCGCGGCGTAGATGGTCCAGCCATTGGGATGCCAGAAGATCTGGCCCGGTGCCTCCTCCTGCATGTGGAACAGGTCCATCTCGCGGCCCAGCTTGCGGTGATCGCGCCTGGCGGCCTCTTCGAGCATCGTCATATGCGCGTTGAGGTCCTTTCTGGTCCTGAACGCGACACCATAGATCCGTTGCAGCATCGGGCGGGTGCTGTCGCCCAGCCAGTAGGCACCCGCGACATGGGTCAGCCTGAACGCGTCGGCAGGAACCTGACCTGTGTGCCGCAGATGTGGACCCCGGCACAGATCCTGCCAGTCGCCATGCCAGTACATCCGGATATTCTCCCCTTCCGGGATCCGGTTCACCAGCTCGACCTTGTAGGGTTCGTTGTTGGCCTCGTAATACGCGATCGCCGCGTCACGGTCCCAGATGTCGGTCCTGACCGGATCGCGGGCATTGATGATCTCGCGCATCTTCCTTTCGATTGCGTCCAGATCCTCGGGGGTGAAGGGTTCTTCGCGGTCAAAATCATAGAACCAGCCATGGTCGCGGACCGGGCCGATCGTGACCTTCACATCGGGCCAGATCTCTTGCACGGCACGGGCCATGATATGGGCAAGATCGTGGCGGATCAGTTCCAGCGCAGGCGCATCATCGGCCATCGTGTTGATCGCGATCCTCGCATCTTCGGTGATCGGCCATTGCAGATCCCAATGCGTACCATTGACCTGGGCAGAGATTGCTTTCTTCGCCAGCGAAGGGGCGATCGAGGCGGCGACTTCGACAGGGGTCACGCCGACATCGTAGCTGCGCGCATTGCCATCGGGAAAGGTGAGAGAGATCAGGGACATCGAAGTCCTCCTCGTCGGTCTGGCGCCCACGGAACGCCCGGTTGCGGGTTATGTGCGGTCTGCGTTTTGCGCGCACGGTGCGGCGGTGTCAAATGAAAATACGCCCGCATCCGGGAACCGGTACGGGCGTGTCGGGATCTGGCGGGGCGCAAGGGGAAGGCATGCCGCAGCGCGCCTGTCTTACATCTTGTTGATCCTGGATTGCAGTTCAGCGAGCTGTTTCCTGATCGCGCTCAGGTCTTCCTTGCCGTCACCCTTGCCGTCACCCTTGCCGTCACCCTTGCCGTCATCCTTGCTGTCACTGTCGCCTTCCATTTCCGGCCCCGAGGGTCCGGTAGACCCCCAGCCGGCCATCATCTGCTGCAAGAACGCCTGTTGCTGTGCCTGAAGCGCCTCGAAGCCTGGCATTCCGGCCATCGGATTGGGTATCTTCTGCATGTTTTCGAACATCTGCGACTGGCCCTCGCGCAACATCTCGAAAGAGGCCGCGAGGAATTGCGGCACAACCGATTGCGCGGGTCCCATGTAGGAGCGCACCAGATCGGTCAGCAGATTGACCGGCAGCATGTTCTCGCCCCGGCTTTCATGTTCGGCGATGATCTGCAAAAGGTATTGGCGCGTCAGATCGTCGCCCGATTTCAGATCGACGATCCGGACGTCGCGGCCCTCGCGGATGAATTTCGCGATATCCTCAAGCGTGACGTAATCGCTTGTCTCGGTGTTGTACAGACGGCGGCTGGCATAGCGCTTGATCAGCAAGGGCTTCAGGTCATCGGCCATCGGATCCTCCCCTGGACTGGTTTTGCATTGTGTATTGCAGCGATTGTTAAGTGCTGCATGCACAAAAGCAACCATGAAAGAGAGCGGGCCGATCGGCCCGCCCCAGGCCCGCGTTCCGGCAGGGAGGAGAAGGCCGGAGCGACGGGAAAATCTCGTGCCGCAATCACTTTGCGGCAGCGGCGCCCTTGCTGGTCGCGGCGGTCACTTCGTCGGTGGCTTTTTTCACCGCGTTCGACGCCTCTTCCTGAACGTCCTTTCCGGCCGCCATCATCACTTCGACAGTATCCATCTGGACCTTCTTCGCGATCTCGGCAAAGGCGGCCATGTTCTCGGCGGCCATTTCGGCAGCGGACGAGGTGAAGGCGCTCATCGCCTTGGCGTAATCGGTCGGCTCGGCCTTGGTCGAGGACAATTCACCAGCCCTGCTCAGGGTGTCCTTGGTCCATTTCGAGCACAGGTCGGTCGACTTGCCGGCGGCGTCAAGCGCGATCCTGGCCATCTTTTCGCCAAAAGCGGCCTGCGACTTGAAGCTCTCCTGGAGCTTCGATCTATCCATCGGGAAAGAGGACATCATCTCCTGCATGATCTTGGTGTAGTCTTGGGTCTTGGCCATGATATTGCTCCGTTCGGTTGCTGGCCCGTGCAAGGTTGGGGTGCGGGCCTGTGTGTCTTGCACAACCAATATGAATGCTGCATCGCGGCATTTCAAGAGAATTCATGCCGCGATGCAGAAAATTTTGCTGTTATGGCACATTCAGATCCGGATCACCTCTTTGACGTAAGTGCCCGGAGCGGCCGCCAGAACCGGGTGCGCAGCACCGCCGGGCTCGCGCGCGGGAACCATCCTGCCCGAGCGCCCCGCCAGCCATTCGCCCCAGCGCGGCCACCAGCTGCCCGCATCGAAGGTGGCGCGCGCCTTCCAGTCGTTCGGGTCATGGACCGGGGCGTCAGACATGTAGTGACCGTATTTCTTCCTGCCGGGCGGGTTGACGATTCCGGCGATATGACCCGATTGCGACAAGATGAACTGCTTGTCCTTCGATCCCATCCGGGCCACGCCGTTGAACGAGGCAATCCACGGGGCGATGTGATCGGTCTCGCAGGCCACGGCCATCAGTGGCACCTTGATGTCCGAAACCTTCACCGTTTCGCCCAGCACCTCGAACCCCGTACCGGTGAAGCGGTCGTGCTGGCAAAGACCGCGCAGATATTCCATCGCCATCTTGCCGGGCAGGTTTGTCGAGTCGCCGTTCCAGTAGAGCAGATCGAAGGCCGGCGGGGCCTCGCCCATCATGTAGCTGCGGATCGCGGGCTGATAGATCAGATCGCGCGAGCGCAGGAACGAAAAGGTGCGCGACATGAAATAGCTCGACAAGACCCCGTCGGCCTGCACCTGCCGCTCGATCCCGTCGACGAAATCGTCTTGCAGGAAGACGGTGAATTCGCCCTGATCCGAGAAGTCGGTCAGTGTGGTGAAGAAGGTCGCCGCGTTGATCGAGCGATCCTTGCGCTTTGCCAGCAGCGCCAATGTCAGGCTCAGCGTGGTGCCCGCAATGCAATAGCCGACCGCGTTGATCCTGCGCTCCCCGGTGATCGTCTTCACCTGGTCGATCGCGGTCAGATACCCGTCTTTCACATAGTCGTCGATACCGATTTCGGCATAGCTGCTGTCGGGGTTTTTCCAACTCACCACGAACAGCGTGTGGCCCTGATCCACGATCCAGCGGATCAGGGAATTCTGCGGCTTCAGATCGAGAATGTAGAACTTGTTGATCCAGGGCGGAAAGATCACCAGCGGCGTCTTGTGGACCTGCCCGGTCGTGGAGCTGTACTGGATCAACTCGAAAAGGTGGTTGCGATAGACGACCGAACCCTCGGCCGTCCCGATGTTCCTGCCGACCTCGAAGGCGGTCTTGTCGGCCAGCGTCACCAGCAGATCTCCCCGGTTCTCCTCGACATCGCGCACCAGGTTCTCAAGCCCTTTCGCCAGGCTCTCGCCCTCGGTCTCGATCGCCTTCTCCAGAGCGTCGGGATTGGTGGCCAGGAAATTGGTCGGCGCCATCAGGTCGATGATCTGGCCGACGAAATAGTTCAGCCGCTTGCGATCCACCTCGTCGAGATCGTCGAGCGTCTCGACCGTATCGCGCACGCACTGCGCCGCGATCTGGTATTGCCGCTTGATGAAGTTGAAATAGGGATGGCTGTTCCAGAGCGGGTTTCCGAAGCGGGGATCGTCAGCGCCGGGATCGTCGGGCACGTTCAACCCGCCTTTCGCGAGCGCCTCGGTCGCCTCAAGGTAATGCTTCATCGCCTGGCCCCAATAGCCCACCTGGGCCTCGATGATCCCGGAGGGTTTTTCCAGCCATTCCTTCATCATGGCCACCGAGGTTGACATGTAGAGATCCGTTCCCGGCCCCTCGAGCGCGAGGTTGGGGGGGCGCTTGTGCGAGAGCGCCTCGACCAGCCTCCCGGTCAGTGTCTCGATGCGCGAGAGGTTTTCCTGCATTTTCTGCGATGCGGCATTGGTGATCTGCTGCCGAGTTGTCATGATGCCAGTCCCTCCCTATTCTATGACTCAACATAATCTTGCCTCGATCTTGGGGTAAAGTGGTGATTGCGACATGATTTGCACGGGCAGAAGCGGCGGAGCGGCAGTAAAGGAACAGCAATGAAATCGACCATGAGCTATGACCTGATGGAAACCATCAGGAACACGAATGAATGGATGGGAGCCTCGGCCAGGGCCATGGCATCCTATCCTGTCTGGGGCCTCGCGCCGCATCCGATGTTCCGGATTCTCTCCGCCTGGGGCTGCGTTACCGAGCGCTCCTTCGCCCGTATGGCGAGCAAACCCGACTGGGGTATTCACGCGGTTGCGGCAGCGGATGGCCGCGACCATTCCGTCGAAGTCGAAACGCTGCTCGAAAAGCCGTTCGCATCGCTGATCCGTTTCCGTGTTCAGGGCCGCGAGCCGATGATGCGCCGGATTTTGCTGGTGGCGCCGATGTCGGGCCATTACGCGACGCTGCTGCGTTCCACCGTGGTGTCGCTGTTGCCCGATGCGGATGTCCATGTCACCGATTGGCACAATGCGCGCGATATTCCCGTCTCCAAAGGCAAGTTCGATATCGAGGATTACACGCTCTACCTTGTGGATTTCATGAAGCATCTCGGCCCGGACATCAACGTCATCGCCGTGTGTCAGCCCGCGCCGCTGGCGCTGGCCGCAACCGCCTTCCTGGCCGATGATGACCCTGCCGCCCAGCCGCGCACCCTGACCCTGATCGGCGGTCCGATCGACCCTGACGCTGCGGCCACCGAGGTCACCGATTTCGGCCGCCGCGTCACGATGGGACAGCTCGAACAGATGGTGATCCAGCGCGTCGGCTTCAAATACAAGGGCGCGGGTCGCCTGGTCTATCCGGGGCTGATGCAACTGGCCTCCTTCATCTCGATGAACATGGACAAGCATGCCGAGGCGTTCCAGGACAAGATCTGGCGTGAATCGACCGACAGGGGCGGTGAGCATGACAGGCACAACCGCTTTTACGATGAATATCTCTCGGTCATGGACATGACGGCGGAATTCTATCTCTCGACCGTCGAGCGGATCTTCAAGGGAGGCGAGATCGCGCACAATCGCTTCGACGTTGCGGGCAAACGCGTCGATATCGGCAAGATCACCTCGGTCGCGATCAAGACCGTAGAGGGTGAAAAGGACGATATCTCGGCCCCCGGCCAATGCGTTGCCGCGCTGGATCTTTGCACCGGTGTGCCCGACAAGCTGAAACAGCAGCATCTGGAACCCGGTGCGGGCCATTACGGCATCTTCGCGGGGTCGAGCTGGCGCAACAATATCCGTCCGCTGGTTCTGGATTTCATCGACCAGAACATGTCCGGGGACGCGACAAGTGCCGCAACGGTGACGCCAATTCGCAAACCTGTGGCCAAGCCGTCCCGGGCAAGGGCAAATTGAAAGGGCTCTGTTGCGCCAACCCCTGCGGGGTTTCATCTTGTGAATCCATCGTGGTCGCCCGACGACATGAGCAGACCCGCACCCCCGACCTGCACGACCAGGAACTGGCCGGGCTACAGTGAGCCATTGTGGCGCCATTGGTTCGAGTCCAATGGCGAACGCGCTCAAGCGCCGGGGCTCGCTGACGATCTGGTTCGAGCCCGAGATGACCTGGCCCGGGATGATCTGGCCCGGGATGACCCGGGATGCCCATCAAACACCCTTCATTTACCGAATTTACGATTTGCGCACCCGGATCACCACATCGACACGGGTGATCTCGGCGCCTTCCGGTGCGGTGGGCAGCGAAGCAAATTCCAGCTCATGGGCAGGCGCATCGGACAGATGATTGTCATCTTCCCAGAAGAAGTGCGGGTGATCGTCCATCCGTGTGTCGAAATAGCTGCGCGCGCCATCAACGGTGATCTCGTGCATCAGCCCTGCTTCGCAAAACGCGCGCAGCGTATTGTAGACGGTGGCCAGTGACACTTGTTCACCGGTGTCACGTGCAAGCGCAAAGAGGCTCTCGGCAGTGACATGCCGGTTCTGGCCGTCACCCACAAGAAGACTGGCAAGGGACACGCGCTGACGGGTCGGTCGCAAGCCTGCACGGGCCAGCCAAGCCTTCCCGCGCCGATAGCGAATCTCGCTTGCAGATGGCATCTGAATTCTCATTGCCACCTTATATACATATTTCGCTGCACCTTTTCAATGGGAATTATATCCCAAAGTAACATAGCCTAAGCCTATTTAGGGCGGCCAGCTCCATCGCTAGGTTCGAAAAATGCTTGTCGCAAAGTATCCATAGAGGCTTGTGGCATATCATATTCCTGCTCCATCTCAGCCTTAGAAGGCTGGTAGTGCGAGTCAGATAGTTTTTGGAACGTTGGTTTTTGCTCTTTTTGTTTCTTCATCACTAAAGTAGCCTTTCTAGATTTTTTCTAGGTCGTCCAAGCCAAACCAGTTTGGATCATCTTTCATTTTCACTCTAGGCGTCCTAGGGATTGTTCCATCATCCTGCACAATATCTTTAGGCAAGCAGATGCGCCAATCGTCATAGGCTGCTCTACGTATTTCAGCCTCGGTTCCAACAGAGTAATGGCCTTTTAGCCATTCTATTGCTTCGGGTTTTTCAATTAAAGGCAAGCCACGGGAAAAAGTGCTTCGGAAAAGCGAATTTGAAACATTGCACAAAAGTAAATCAAAATCCGTTGCCATGTACCTGTCATTTTCTTGACGACTAAGATTGCTGCGAGACCTGTGACATTTAACTGCGAAGTGAGGGAAAGGGCTTGCCCTAGTACCAAGGCTAAATTTGCCTCTTACAGCATTTTTCGCTTCCACCTTAAAACGAACGCCCTTACGTCTGTGGGTAATGCTTACATCTTCATCATAGGAGCCAAGTTGAGCGTTAAGATTCAGCTTTTCAACTAACCAGTCCTTTGGGTTCAATTTTTTCTTAAGAACCAAAGCACAAATGAATTCAGTCGCTTTCCCCCTAATCATGGGGACAACTTTCTGATCTTCTAAAATGTCTAAAAGATTTTCCAAAGGGATATTGTAAGTGTCACAGTACTCCTCAATATCCCTGTATACTTTCAGAGCTTCATCAGACATTATAGTTCCTAATAAACACTTCCTTGCCCTTACCCCGAGAACTTCTAAATCCGTCCTTTAGCTTTAAGCCTTCTCGTTGATTGTCGGTCCTGTTTATAGTGTAGTTCCACTCACGTTCACTAATGTATTGAACCCAATGATATAAATCACGAACATCCTCATGATCATCATAAGTCAAAAGGAACTTTAATCTGTGAGAATTTCTATACAAGCAGGCAGCTAATCGTTCATGATCTTCTGTCAAAAAATGACAGTTATAGAACTTTTGCTGGTCTGCGTTATAATAAGGCGGATCAACAAACAGAAACGATCCATCTGGCGTATTATCAATGGACTCCTCAAAATCTTTTGTCTGAAGCGAGACGCCTTGCAGTTTGTCAGATACTGTCCTCAAATGCGGCGGCCAATTTTCAGGGCGCATAGAGTATTTTTCGCCGTACCCCCAATAGCAATTTTCTGGCTTCATAATGCCACTGTAAGATGTTCTGTTAAGGTAGAACCACCTTTTTGCTCTATCGATGTCTGTCTTAGGATCGAAATGATTTTTGAACCAATGATGATTTTCCTTTGTCGCAGGAATCCCATGGAGGCTATCAATTAAATCCTCAACATTATCTCTTATAACGAGAAACATGTTTATGACATCTTCATATAAATCATTGAGAATGTTATGGCTACACTTAGGCTTTGCAAAAAAACGCTCGCCCCTCCTGCAAAAGGTTCAGAATAAAAGCTATGTTCAGGCACCTCGTCTAAGATAAGCCTACGTGCGTAAAACTTGCCGCCCGCATATCTAAAAGGTGAATTTGATCTGTTTGATCTAGGTAAAGGACAGCTTACCGAAACTCGCACATTCATCCTCTTGCTCCACTTGTTAGGCCGTTGTCGGCAATTAAATCTACATACCTAAGGCGCTTTCCAATCATCCCTCCTAAAACACCGACCATTTGATCTATGGTGTCTTTAGGGCGGCTATTGTGACGGCCTGAAAACTCATTGACATAGCGGCTAAGATGCTTGGGAGACATTTTGTGGTATGTGCCATTATACCCTCGCTTGAGACCAGCCCAAAACGACTCCATGCCGTTTGTATGGGCCATATCCTTCACATATTCACCCACGCTATGCTTAACAGCCTCATGAGGACGGTTAATCCCTACATAGGCCCTTGCTTCGTCAGTATAGACCTGCGATTGCTCTTGTGTACGGATCTCAACAAAGCCCTGTAGCGTTTCTTTATTCGTGTCTAAAACAGGCTGTGCAGATACATGATTAGTATCACGGTCTCTAACGCCAACAACCGCCGTTTTTCCTACAGGACCCCGCCCAGCTTTTAGCTTCTTGTTGCTATGCTTGTTCTTTTCTTTGCCGCCGATGTAAGTCTCATCAGCCTCGACGGGCCCTTCGAATAAAGGCTGACCATCAGCATAGGCTTCCCGCAGGCGATGGAGGACAAACCATGCAGATTTTTGCGTTATACCTAATTCGCGATGCAACTTCATTGAGGAAATACCCTTTAGGTTGGTGGTGAATAAATATATAGCGATTGCCCAGACTCGGTAAGGCAACTTAGACCCTTGCATTACAGTTCCAACCTTAACTGTAAACATCGGCTTTTTAGAACAGTCATTGCAGCGATGCGTCATGCTCTTATGAGGAACCCCCACTTTGACGCTCAACGAACCACAATGGGGACAGCTAGGCCCATCAGGCCATCTTTGTTGCTCAAGCCATTCTCTAGCCTTAACCTCGTCCCCAAACATATCTGCAATTTGCAGAAGGGTAAGGCCTGTGCGGCTAGATTTGCCTGGTGCTTTCTGTTTCATTCCCATCTCCTAATGTGACTCTGTGATAAACCAAAAAGCCCTTTACGTCAATAAGGAAATGTTACTTTGGGATATAATTCCCCAAGAAATGGATGAAACCGGAAGGCCGGGCGCTGAACCCGCTGCTTGGCGCTTCCAAAGGTTACATGCGGCTGGAGCCGAAGGGCGTGATCGGCAATATGGCTGCCTGGAACTTCCCGTTTGAGATCGCCTGCGGTTCACCCGTCGAGATGCTCTCTGCCGGCAACCGCGTGATCATCAAACCGTCAGAGGTCACGCCAAACTGCGCCCTGCTGCTGCAAGAGATGATTGCGGAGTACTATGAACCCGAACTCGTCACCACCTGTATTGGTGGGGTGGAGGTGGCAGAGCATTTCTCGACCCTGCGCTGGGATCACCTTGTTTACACCGGCAACAGCCGCATCGCCCGCAAGGTTGCGCATAACTGCACCAAGAACCTTGTGCCGGTAACGCTGGAGCTTGGCGGAAAAAGCCCCGCGATTGTGGACAACACCCGCCTTGATGCGGAAGCCGCCCGCCTGATCATGGGCATGAAGATGACCAAGCGCGGTCAGGTCTGCATCAACGTCGACCACCTTTATGTCCCCCGCGCGAACCTGCGTATCTTCACCGATATCCTGATAAAGGACATTCAGGAGCATTATGAACAAAACAACGCGGCAATGTCGGCTTGCGCGATCGTCTCTGACCGTCACCAGATGCAGCAGCATGTGGCGCTGAATAATGCCCGAAAAAACGGGGCCGAGATCATCACCTTCGGCGACCCCGATCCGGGCTGGGCGCGGAACATGCCGTTCTCCTTGGTGATCGACCCGCCGGAAGACATCGACATCATGCAGAATGAGATCTTTGGCCCCGTTCTGCCCGTGATCCCCTACGATTCCGAAGACCACCTGTTGGAGATGATCAATAACCGCGAAAGCCCGCTTGGCGTTTACATCTTCTCCAATGACGATGACTTTGTGCAAAACGTGATCGACAACACCCGGTCTGGCGGTGTTTCGGTCAACGCGGCTGGGGCCTACATTCAGCATGAACTCGGCTTCGGGGGCGTTGGTGAAAGCGGCATGGGCCGACACCACGGGATCGAAGGGTTTCGGGAGTTTTCGAACCAACGCGCCATCGTCCATCTGCGCAAAGCGCCGGGGTTCAAATACATCATCCCGCCGTATGATGAGAACACGCAGGACCTGCTCAAGGCGGTCTATGGCGAAACCAAAGACCAGATTGGGTTTGCGCTGAAACTGATCCCCAAGAACATCGCTGCGCTGTTCAAAAAGTAGTATCCGTCTTGGTCAAGCGTGTTTCGCGGTCCATTTTCGATCGTCTCGGATCAAGGCGTTGGCAAGAACAAGCAGCTTTCGCATGATCGCGGTTATGGCGACCTTCGACGGTTTTCCGGCCGATTTCATCGCTTGATCCCGCCTTATTCGTCCAATTCTTCTGGGAAAGTTGCGTGCGCCTGAAAGCGCTGTAGATTCAGTCTTCTAGACAAGGATCAACGGCAGCATCGGACGCACGCATGGGTGAAACGCTATCGCTGGTGGCGCCCCGGTTCAATCGCTCTCTTCGGATCGAGAGCCGGGCAGAGCGGCTGACCGGAGATCCCGGGGCAATCCTTCTGCGCGAGGTGCTCGAAAACAGCGGCATCGTGGGCTGGATGACCGATCGTCTGAGCGATCCGCGGCGGCCGCAGGATGTCACGCATGATCTGGCCTCGCTCCTGCGCACCACGATCCTGCTGGCCGCCCAGGGATGGCGCGATCATGACGATGCCGATGCGCTGCGGCACGACCCGGCCTTCCGACTGGCGGTGAGTTCGGCAGCCGGGATGACGCCGCTCGGCGGTCCGGGGCTGGCGTCCCAACCCACGCTCTCGCGCTTCACGGCGATGATGGCGGCGCCGGACAATCTGAAGGTCCTGCGCGAAGCGGTCCTGGAATTGGCCGGCCGGGGCGTTCAGGCACAGAATGCCGGCAAGCGCTTGCCGAAGGTGACGCTGGACGTGGACAGCCTGCCGATCGAGGTTCATGGTCACCAGCCGAAGGCGGAGTGGAATGGCCATTACAATGCGCGCATCTATCATCCGCTCATCACCTCGATCGCCGAGACCGGCGACATGCTGGATGCACGGCTGAGAGCGGGCAATGTCGGTACCGCGGAGGGCGCGCTTGACGTGATCCTCGACGTGGTCGACCGGGCGCAGGCCAGCCTCTGCGAGGTCGCCATGCTGCGCATCGATGCGGGCTTCCCCTCGGCCACCTTGCTGGCGGGGCTGGAGGCGCGCGGCATCGACTATGTCTCGCGGCTGCGCGCCAACCCGGCGCTGGACCGCGAGGCCGCGCCTCACATGACGCGCCCGCCCGGGCGGCGTCCGATCAAGCCGCGGATGTGGCTGCACGAACTGCGCTACCAGGCCGAGACCTGGGACAAGGAGCGCCGCGTGATCCTGGTGGTCAAGGAGCGCGAGGACGACCTTCTGCTCGACCGCTTCTTCCTCGTCACCTCGCTGACGCTGGCAGAGATGAGCCGGGAGGACATCCTCGAGCATTACCGCGCAAGGGGCACCGCCGAGGGCCATATGGGCGAGCTGAAAGACGTGCTCGCCCCGGCGCTGTCCTCGACGAACCGGCCGAAATCTCACTGGCGGGGGCGGGGCACGCAAACCGCGACGCCCGGCGTCGATGCCTTCGCGTGCAATGAGGTTCGGCTCCTGATCTCTCTTCTCGCCTATGAGCTGATGCACATCGCCCGCCGCGCCATGGCGGCTGCCACCGGCACCGGCTGGAGCCTGCGCCGCCTGCGCGAACGCGTGCTGCGCGCCGGCGCCCGGCTGATCCTGTCCGGCCGCCGTATCACGCTCGCATTGTCTGCCGCCGCCGCACCGTTCTGGGCAGTCCTCTGGCCAAGGCTCGCCGCCCTGCACTGGTCCGGTCCCTGAACCGGACCGGCTCCAGCCCGACATGACCGCCCGCCGGATCCTCCGGCGAACGAGCCCGCATGGACGGCGATTGCAAAAAATACCCGCCCCGGAGGCGCATCGCCATCGAAACACAAGCCAGAGGCGATCATCCTCCCGCCCAGCCAGGCGCCGGGCCTTCAGGACGTACTCGAACCGCCCGAAAGCAGCACCTTGGCGCCAAGGTCAGCCGGCCGGTGAATATTGCGGGTTGATACTTCTGTTTTAGATCGGGGTTGAAACGCAGCGCCACCAGGGCTGGCATGTAGAGCGCATTGCGCAGACCACGCCGTCCCCCTCTGATGCGAGCGCGGCCCGACCAACTGCCGGATTGGCGTGTCATCGGGGCGAGCCCTGCGAGGCTGGCCGCCTGTTTGTTGTCCAACGCGCCAATCTCGGGCATTTCGGTCAGGATGGCCATGGCCGTAACAGGACCGACGCCAGGGATTGAGGCCAGGGATTGAGGCCAGAATATTGCGTCTGCGCGACAGTTCGGGGTCCGAGGCAACAAGCGTCGCGATTGCAGCATCGATTTCTTTCAGTTGCGTGCCGATCTGTTTCAGGCGGGCCCTGAACTGGCGTCGGATCACCGGGTTCACGGCGATCTGCGCGCGGTTGGTCGCGGCGATGCGGTCCTTGATCAATGCCTGTCGCGCGACGCTTGACTCGCCGAGATCGTGCAGGGTTTCCGATTTCGCTGGGCGCCCTTCAAGGTCGAGAACCGCACCCATCCGTGCCAGAATGGCCGCATCGATCCGGTCGGTCTTGGCCAGCCGCCCGGTTGCCTCGGCGAAACGGCGCGCGGCGCGGGGATTGACCTTGACGGCCTCGACCCCGGCCGCGACCAGCGTGGCTTCGAAGAGCCGGTGACAGGCGCTGGTCGGTTCGAACACGACCCGGGCTGCTGGTTTGCCGACCCAGCCGGTCAATGCTGCGCATCCGGCGCGGTCATTGGGGAACTGGCGCTGCTCGGGCGGGGTCAGCCGGAAAGTATCAATGGTGGGTTTCGAGATGTCGACGCCAATGGTATCGTTCATTGTCTTTTCGCCTTCCTCTGCTTGGCATCCGGTCCCAGGGACCGGGTATCCGTTCAGGACAGATGAAAAGACGGGGGCGATCATACGACGCCTCGGTCTACGCCTCAATCTATGCCTCGGTGTCGCAGCACCTGGTTTCCCTCGATCCGACCCCCGCCGCTGCCCGGCATATTTGGGGCGCCGGGAAGCGGCTCCCTTATCTCAAAGGAGCCGAGGGAAGTCATAAGACAAGGGTCCGGGTCTATCCCCGCGGGTGCGGGGGAAACGCATCCTTCGTGCCCTTGTAACCCCCCCTTAGCAGGCTGCTGAAAACCTCTCTTTGACCCATCGTTTAGCCCGTGATTCAAGCTTGATTGTCGAGGTTTGGAGTTAGGGCGTAGACTCATAATAGCCATATTACGGTTGCGGCGATTTGCGCGGCAGCGAGGACTGTTTCGAAGCATCGGAAGGTGCGCAAGGACAGTTGGCGCCAGTCCTTGAGACGATTGAACATGCGCTCGATGATGTTGCGGGTCTTGTAGAGACCCGTGTCGTATTCGATCTGTCTTTTCCGGTTCTTGCGCGGCGGGATACAGGGTTTTGCCTGCCGTTCGCGCAGCCAGTCGCGCAGATGATCTGCGTCATATCCGCGGTCCGCAATGACCGTGCAGTCTTTGGCCACATAGGGCGCAAGGCATTGACGTGCCTGCGTAATATCGGCCCGGTTGCCAGCCGTCAGGTGCAGGTGAACCGGACATCCGGTCCCATCGCAGACCAGATGCAGCTTTGAATTCAAGCCGCCCTTGGTCTTGCCGATGGCCCGGCCGGAACCGGTGTTTTTTTGACCCCGTTGGCCGCGATGCGATGCGTCTTGATGTGGCTGGCATCGATCATCAGCGTCGAAAGATCAGCGTGTTCGCGTGCAAGCCGTTCAAACACCCGCTCGAAAACACCTGCTTCCGACCAGCGTTTGTAACGATTGTAGAGCGTCCTGGCCGGGCCGTATTCGGCCGGCACGTCCGACCAGCGATACCCGCGCTGCAGGCAAAAGATGATCCCCGACAACACCCGCCGATCATCCACACGCGGCACTCCGCGCGGCTTGTTGGGAAGCAACGGATTGATTTTGCTGAACTGTTCCTCAGTGAGCCAGAAATTGGACGACATGAAATACTCCTGTGTTGTAAATCTTTTATCATCTTTTCATTTACAGGTCTACGCCCTAGGGCGGCCAGTAATCTGACCCGATTGCCAAGGTTATTGCCCGTATGACCCGGAACGCGGGTCAAGACCGCCCGCAAACGCGCCATGACAGGCCAGGAAACGCAGCCAAAACCGAAAACAAAATCCGCTGAACGCAGATGTCAACCGAAACCCACATCGGTTTTCAGCAGC
This sequence comes from Thioclava sp., assembly GCA_965277135.1. GTDB lineage: Bacteria > Pseudomonadota > Alphaproteobacteria > Rhodobacterales > Rhodobacteraceae > Thioclava. The sequence goes on from CBDIBW010000033.1 coordinate 49,197, forward strand.
CTGCTAGGGGCCTGCTCCAAGGGCGCGCTGTCCCGGACCCCGTCGGCAATGAAGGGATGCAACCGGTCGTCGCTGACCGCCACGTCCCGCGCCGCCATCGGCTGCACGCTCTTGCGCTCGCCCGGACCGATCAGCCCCGCACCACAGGCCGGACACATCCTCCCCCGAGTCTTGCGCCCCCGCGTCTTGCGCCCCCGCGTCCTGTGCCTGAGCGCCGCAACAAACGGCGACAGCCAAGTCTCCGGATCGCCGCGCCACTCTTCCATAAGATCCCGGCCCCCAAGCTGGCTACCTGTGAATCATCCAAAACGGAGACCGTGAAGCCGGAGGTTATCAGATCAGCAAAAAATCTGCCAAAGTCGTGCCAGGTGATTTTTGACAAGGACCGGATCGATGCAGAGGCCGCGCGCCTGACCGTTGGCATGAAGGCCACGAAACGAGGTCAGGTCTGCATCAACGCCGACTGTTGCATGGTGCCAGAGGACAGCTTGGACGACTTCGTCGCCCTGATGAAAAAAGACATCGAAGACAACGGGCTGGCCGACAACAACATGCGCGAACATTCCTGCGCGATTGTGTCAGACCACCACCTCGCCCGTGCCGATGCGATGTTGGCCGAGGCGGAGGAACGCGGGGCGACCCTCATCACGCCGGGCAAGGATGACTACGCCGCAGACCGCTGTATGCCGTTCAAACTGGTGCTGAACGCCCCAGCTGATTCTGCGTTGATGACACTGTCAACGCCGGTCCAAAATTGCCCCACTTGGTCGGTTTAAAAGGGACCCACCTTTGAGTTTGGCAGGCTGGGGCGCGCGGAGCCCTCAAATGGCTCAAGCGTGGCCCAGCCTGCGGGGGTGGATTTAGGCGGCGACGGTCTCCTTTTCTTTAACGGGTCCGACGATCCCGGCTTTGCGTTTGTCTTTGAGGCGATAGCTTTCGCCTTGGATCTGGATGACCTGGCTGTGCTGCAATAGACGATCCAGCATGGCGGCTGTGAGCACGCGGTCACTTGCGAAGGCGTGATCCCATGCACCGCAGCTGAGGTTGGCTGTCATGATGGTGGAGCCCTTCTCGTAGCGCGCGGCGACGATCTGAAAGAACAGACGCGCTTGCTCGCGATGCAGCGGCAGGTAGCCTGTCTCGTCAATCATCAGCAGACTTCCGCGGCTCAGGTTGCGCAGGACGTCTGATCGGCGTCCCTGTCTGTGCGCCGCTTCAACCTTCAGGATCAGATCGGCAGCCCTCTGCTGCCGGAGGGACTGTCGCAAATCCTCTGCTGCCGGAGTGATGGCAAAGAGATCGCCACCGTCACGACGGATGGCGCCTGTGACACGCGCCTGTGACACGCCGCGATCATCGAACGCGGCGCTGATGCGGTGATACCCATCCGCCGCAACGGGCGTGCCTGCAAAGAAGGCCGCCCGGCGGCGATCGCCCGGAACGAAACCCAACGAACTCCAACGAAACCCTGCGGGACACGCACCATCCGGGCCGGGCGCTGTGGACGCGATGGGCCCGTCACGTCCGAAGCCGGATCGAGGCCCGGATGAACGGCCGCAAGGCTTTCGGGGAGCGGATCATGTCACGAGACCCCGACCGCCAGCGTGCCGAAATCCGGATCCGCATGGCCATCATGAACCGCGTCAACACACTCGGCACCACACTCGCCGCCGCCGAGATCAAGGCCGTCGCCTGAAACCAACCGGGACAGGGCAACTCTTGCTTATGCCGAATGAGCGAAACAACGCCCATTTTATGCCCAATCAAAAGCGCGCAAAGCCGGAAAGCGCAACACACGCTGTTTCAACCTTTGTGATGCCTGTTTTGGTTGCTGTGCCCTGCTCGGGCGCCTATGACGGGAACGAAGCATAACGGAGACAGTCATGACCCATCCGAAACCGGTTGTTCTGTGCATCCTTGATGGTTGGGGCGAACGCGCCGGAGATGCGGGAAACGCACCGGCACTGGCCAGGACCCCCAATCTCGACAAGATCTGGGGCAACGGTACCAAATCCACGCTGATCACCTTCGGCCCCGATGTCGGGCTGCCGACCGGCCAGATGGGCAATTCCGAAGTGGGTCATACCAATATCGGCGCAGGCCGCGTGGTGGCGATGGATCTGGGGCAGATCGACCTTGCGATCGAGGATGGCTCGTTCTTCGCAAACAAAGAGATCCTGGCCTTCATCGAAAAGATGAAAGCCTCGGGCGGGCGGGCGCATCTGATGGGCGTCGTTTCGGATGGCGGTGTGCATGGGCATATCGAGCACCTTCTGGCCGCCTGCAAGATGATCGCGAGCGCCGGGGTGCCGGTTCTGATCCACGCCATCACCGACGGGCGCGACGTGGCACCCGATTCAGCAGCGGCATTCGTCGATGCGTTGATGGAGCGCCTCCCCAAGGGCTGTGATGTCGCGACGGTGATCGGGCGGTATTACGCGATGGACCGCGACAACCGCTGGGACCGGGTTGGGCGGGCCTACGCGGCGATGGTCAAGGCCACGGGACCGAGTGCGGCAACCCCGGCCGAGGCCGTGGCGCAAAGCTATGCCGACAAGGAAATGGACGAGTTCGTCAGACCCACGGTGATCGACGGCTACATGGGCGCGCGGGATGGTGATGGCTTCTTCTGCCTGAATTTCCGCTCCGACCGCGCGCGCGAGATCCTGCGGGCCCTGGCAGAGCCGGGTTTTGCGGATTTTGACACGGGGGGCCGTCCTGGATGGGCGGACATGCTGGGCATGGTCGAATATTCCGCGCACCACAATACCTATATGCGGGCCGCCTATCCGAAACGTGAAATCGTCAATACTCTTGGGGAATGGGTTTCGAAACAGGGTCTTACGCAGTTTCATCTGGCCGAGACCGAGAAATATCCACATGTGACCTTCTTTCTAAATGGCGGCAAGGAAGATCCTTGGAAGGGCGAGGATCGCTTCATGCCGAAATCGCCAGATGTCGCGACCTATGATCTGCAGCCCGAGATGAGTGCGCCCGAAGTCACCGAGAAATTTGTCGCCGCGATCGAAAAGGGCTATGATCTGATCATCGTGAATTATGCCAATCCCGATATGGTCGGTCATACCGGCAGCCTGCCTGCCGCGATTGCCGCCTGCGAACAGATCGACCGCGATATCGGCACCGTTACTGTTGCGCTGGAAAAGGTTGGCGGGGCGATGGTCATCACCGCCGATCACGGCAATTGCGAAACGATGATCGACCCGGAAACGGGCGGGCCGCATACCGCGCACACGACCAATCTCGTGCCGGTGGCACTGGTGAACGGACCCGCAGGCGCGAGGCTGCACCAGGGGCGGCTGTCCGATCTGGCCCCGACCATCCTGGATCTGATGGGGCTGCCGCAACCCGGAGAAATGACCGGGAAGAGCCTGATCGAGACGTGATACGCGCCGCCCTGATTGCCTTGATCGTGTCAACCGGCGCCGCCTTGGCGAAGGGCGCGGCGGATAGGGCCATGGATTCGGCCGCGAACCTGCGCGAGGCGATCAGGGCGCTGGACGCAGCCCAGACGAAGAAGGATCGGATCGCGGCGCTGACCCGGACGATCGGTGCCTATGAACAGGGGCTGGGGGCCTTGCGGGACGGGCTGCGCCGCGCCTCGATCCGCGAAACCGAGATCAGGCAGGGCTTTGAGGCCAAACGGGAAAAGCTTGGATCGCTGCTTGCCGTGATGTCGATGATGCAGCAATCGAACGGCCCGCTCTTGCTGGTGCACCCGTCGGGTCCAGAAGGCGCGGCCCGGTCCGGTATGGTTCTGTCATCCGTCGTCCCCGCATTGCGCAAAGAGGCGCTGAGCGTGCGAACGCGACTTGATGAGGTCGCAGACCTGCGCAAGATGCGGGACAATGCGCGCAAACTGCTCGAGACCGGCATGGTCTCGGTCACCGGGGCGCGCACCGCCCTGTCCGCGGCGATCTCGGAGCGCGACAAACTGCCCCGTCGCTATCTGGAACAACCCGAAAAGCTGACGAAACTGGTGCAAGATGCCGACACGCTGGAAGGGTTTGCGACCGGTATCGACGGGCTTGAGTCTGATGTCAGGGCACCGATGGCAGATTTCGCAGGGGCCGAAGGAACGCTGAAGCTGCCGGTGATCGGTTCGGTTCTGCGCCGCTATGGCGAAGCCGATGCTGCAGGCATTCGCCGGCCCGGTCTTGTCATGGCCACGGTGCCCGGTGCATTGGTCACCGCGCCCTGGCCGGCAACGATCCGCTATCTCGGTCCGCTGCTCGATTACAGGAATGTGATGATCCTCGAACCCGCCGATGGGTATCTTTTGATCATGGCAGGTCTGGGAACCGTGTATGGTAGGCTTGGAGATGTGGTGCAAAAGGGAGGGCCGATCGGATTGATGGGAGGAGTTCAGCCCGATGCCGGGGAATTTGGCAAGGATTTTGTCTTCGACGCACAAAACGGTGGTGGCGCCGGACGGAGCGAAACGCTTTACTTGGAACTGAGACAGGGCGGCAGGCCCGTGGATCCGGCCCCGTGGTTCACCCGGACAAGAGATAGCAAAAGAGATAGCAAAGGTTGAGTATGAAAAAGTTCATGATCGCCGCTCTGGGCGGCACCCTGGCAGGCGCGCTTGTATCGATGCAGATTGTTGTGCCGCTGATGGCCAAGGAGACGCAAAATCCCGATACCGCCTATCAACAGCTTGATCTGTTCGGCAATATCTTCGAGAAGATCCGCGAGGATTATGTGGAGCCGGTCGACAGCAAGAAGCTGATCGAGGCAGCGATCAACGGGATGCTCGGCTCGCTCGATCCGCATTCGAGCTATCTGCCCCCCGACGATTATGACGATATGCGTGTGCAGACGCGCGGCTCCTTCGGCGGCCTCGGGATCGAGGTCACGCAGGAAGAGGGCGTGATCAAGGTCGTCTCACCAATGGATGGCACGCCCGCCGCCGAAGCCGGGATCAAGGCAGGCGATTACATCACTGCCGTCGACGGAAAGCCGCTCATGGGGCTCGGGCTTGATCAGGCGGTGGACAAGATGCGCGGTCCGGTCGGGTCGGAAATTACCATCACCATCATGCGCGACGGTGAAAAAGAACCTTTCGACGTCACGATGACGCGCGACACGATCAAGCTTACCGCAGCAACCGGGCGCCATGATGGCGACACGGTGATCTTGCGCATCACCACGTTCAACGACCAGACCTTCCGGAATTTGCAGGATGCAATCAAGAAGCAGATCGCCGATCTTGGCGGGATGGACAAGGTTGACGGGTTCATCATCGACCTGCGCAACAATCCCGGCGGTCTGTTGACCCAAGCCATCAAGACGGCCGATGCCTTCCTCGACAAGGGCGAGATCGTATCGACACGCGGCCGCGACCCTGAGGAGAGCGAACGCTTCAACGCGACACCGGGCGATCTGGCCGATGGCAAGCCGATCGTGGTGCTGATCAACGGTGGTTCGGCTTCGGCTTCGGAAATCGTGACCGGTGCGCTTCAGGATCATCACCGCGCCATCGTCGTGGGCACCAGAAGCTTTGGCAAGGGTTCGGTCCAGACAGTGATGCCGATCACGGGTGAAGGTGCGATGCGCCTGACCACTGCACGCTACTACACGCCCTCGGGCCGCTCGATCCAGTCGCTCGGCATTCAGCCCGATGTCGTGGTTCCGCAACCCGACAAGCCCGCGGCAAAAGAAGGCGCGGACGCACAGGCCGATCCGCACAAGATGACCTCGGAAGCGGATCTGAAGGGTGCGATCACCAATGATTCGATGACAGAAGACGAGAAAAAGCAGGCCGAGGATGAACGCGCGAGGGCGGAAGAGGCCGCCCGGCGCCGCATGGACGATTTCCAGATGTCCTACGCGATCGACCTGATCAAGGGGCTGAGCGCGCTCGCATCCGAACTGCAATCCGGGCAAGCCACGCAGAAAGCCGAGGCGAAACCCGCGCCCAAACCCGATCCGGCCACGAAAAACTGAAGGGGAGGGGCCCCGTGCCCCTTTTGCACATGACACCCGAAGAAATCGCCAGACTTCCCTATCGCCGCAATGTCGGCATCGTTTTGATGAATGCCGAGGGCAAGGTCTTTGCCGGGCAGCGTATCGACAATCCCGGCCCCGCCTGGCAGATGCCGCAGGGCGGGATCGAAAGGGGCGAAACACCGGAAGCCGCCGCCTTGCGCGAGTTGGAGGAGGAGACCGGTATCACGCCTGATCTGATTGAAGTGGTTGCGAAAACAGGCGGCTGGGTCACCTATGACTTGCCCCATGACCTGGTGGCGAGGCTCTGGAACGGTCGCTGGCGCGGCCAACAGCAGAAATGGTTCCTGCTGCGCTATCTCGGGGCTGACGAGCAGGTGAGGATCGAAACCGGGCATCCCGAATTCTCGGTCTGGCGCTGGATGAATTTCGATGAGCTTGTCGAGAGGATCGTACCATTCAAGCGCGCCGTTTACGAGGCTGTGCGCGAAGAATTCAGCGACCATTTCGGCTGAATTCTGGAAATCCAGATTATTTTAAACATCTGTTCGACTTCTTCCGGCCTCTTCCGGTTATTGCAGATTTCTGTGTCAAATAATACGGGCCTTGCTCGGTCTACCACGTTCCCTTGGGGCGCAGGGCTCTCAAATCATCGCCATTCCGCCATTCACATGCAAAACGCTGCCCGTGACATAGCCCGCCTCGGCACTGGCCAGATAGCGCACCGCTGCCGCGATCTCTTCGGGTCGCCCCATGCGCCCGACCGGGATCTGCCCCATGAGACCGGATTTCTGATCCTCGTTCAGCTTGTCCGTCATTGCCGTCTCGACAAAACCCGGCGCGACGCAATTTACCGTGATCCCGCGCGATGCGACTTCCCGGGCAAGCGCCTTCGACGCCCCCACCAGACCGGCCTTGGCCGCCGCATAGTTCGTCTGCCCCGGATTGCCTGTCGCTCCGACGATCGAGGTGATATTGATGATCCGACCCCAACGCGCCTTCATCATGGGGCGCAGCACACCGCGCATCAGACGGAACGCGGCTGTCAGGTTCACGTCGATCACCGTCTGCCAGTCCACATCCGACATCCGCATCGCCAGCCCGTCACGGGTGATCCCGGCATTGTTGACCAGTATATCCAACCCGCCCATTGCCTCGGCCACCGTCTTCGGCAGCGATTCAATCGACTCCGAATCGCTCAGGTCGGCCGGGCAGATATGCGCGCCCGCGCCCAGCTCTGCCGCCAGCGCCTCAAGCGGTTCGACCCGGGTGCCCGACAGTGCCACAACCGCCCCGGCTGCATGCATGCTCCGCGCGATATCGACCCCGATGCCGCCCGACGCCCCGGTCACAAGCGCACATTTTCCTTGCAGATCGAACATGCCTCTCCTCCGTTCATTTTCCAATGCTTACGTAACAGCGAATGCACCCCGGTGCTACCCGTTATTGGCCCTGAGGCTCCTGTCATGTTTTCACCCCGTTCCGACATCAGTCGGCGGCTTTCCAATCTCGATGGCAGGCAGAAACCACCCGGCCTTACGGGGTCCATTCAAGCGAACCTGCCCATCCAGCCCGACGCACACCTCCCGCCCCCGTCTTACCCCTCGCGTGCGGCGGTAATCCCGCCGAAAGATAGAGGTGTTCAAAAGTAGAATTTTTCCGTCACTATGACCGAGGAGAATTCGGATGAAGAACGCAAAATTCAGCGTCTCTCAGATCATGGCGCTCCTGCGCCAAGCTGAGAAGGGCGTGCCCGTTTCAGAGCTTTGCCGCGAACATGGAATGAGCAGCGCCCGTTTTTACAAGTGGCGAGCCAGGTTCGGAGGGCTGGATGCCAGTATATGGATGCCCGTATGATGTCTGAGCTGAAGGCCATGGCGGAAGAGACCCGCCGCCTCAAGCGCCTGTATGCTGAGATGAGCATGCAGAACGATCTGCTGAAGGAGGCGCTTGGAAAAAAGCGTCAAGGCCGTCTCAACGCAAAGAGATGGCCTGATACGCTGTTCAAAGACATGGGGTCAGCATGGGGTCAGCATCGGGTCAGCATCGGGTCAGCATCGCGTTGACCTGCCGCACCTTCCAGATCAGCGAGACCTGTTACAGGTACGAGCGCAAGCTCAGTGATGAGAATGCGGAAATTGCAGATTGGCTTGTTCGTCTGACGGCCAATCGGCGGTCGTTGGGTTGCGGTCGTGGGGTTTTGGCCTGTGTTTTTTGTATCTGCGTACCGTGAAAGGCTTCAAATGGAACCACAAGCGGGTCTGTCGCATCTCTTGCGAGCTGGACCTGAACCTGCGGATCAAACCCGAAAAGCGCCTGAAACGGCCCAAGCCGGATGAGCTGGCTGTGCCGGAGGCGCCGAACCAGACCGGGTCAATGGACGTCATGGCAGATCAACGTGCAGATGGACGCAGCTTCCGCACGCTGAATGTGTTGGATGACTTCAATCGCGAGGGGCGGGGGATCGAGGTCGACGTCTCGCTCCCCGCCAGTTCTCGCTCCCCGCCAGGCGTGTCGTGCGCCGCCTGAACCAGATCATCGAATGGCGCGGAAAGCCCGCAATCATTCGGGTTGATAAGGGCCCCGAACATGTCAGGGGCTTGCTGATGCAAGGGGCGTCGAGGCGTGGCATCGCCATCGAATATATCCAGCCCGGAAAGCCCCGGCAAAACGCCTGCATCGAGCGCTACAATCGAACGGTGCGGCACGAAGGGCTCGATCAAAACATCTTTGAAACGATAGAGGAGGCTCAGGATCAAGCCACACAATGGCTCTGGACTGACAACAACGACAGGCCCAACAGGGCCATCAGCGGGATCACACCCGCCAGGAAACTGAAAACAGCCGCATGAATTCTACAGCTGAAACCCATTAAAAATGGGGGGATTACCATCCAGCTTCGTGTAAAGCGGCAACCTGCATTCCCACGTCCTGCTCTGAAGTCGAAACGCGGGCATAACCGATAAGCGCTCCCCCCTCGGCGGGGAGAGGCATTTCGCAGGCTCCGGGGTCGTTAGAGTTTATCATTTTTTGACACCGTAAAGGGTCTACCACCGCTCCGCCTTGGCCAAGGCGGAGCAGCACGACGACAGTGGTGACTGCATCACCCGCCGCTTAATCTCGCGCTGTTTCTCGATGTTCATGAGCTGTCTCCTGTCCCGTAACTGTCCCCTATTACAAAATGTCCTGTAAAGGTTGCAATAAGCATTTATGGGACTCGCCTTTACCCGCCGTTGGAGGGTCCTGTAATGGGTCCATTGACGGACAGGCGGAACCGGCTTAATTTTGGATTGTGCAATCCAAAAGCGTCCACAGATTCGCGCGTTGCACGCCCTGTGCCTCTGATATTGCCTTGGCCCCTATAGCTCTATTCCCCGCTCCTTAACGCGCCGCAGGGCCGCCGGGATCGCGTCCCGCGCCCATTGCGGCATCGACCGACTGACAAAGCGGGTGCGCTTGTTCTCCCGACTCAAAAGCAGCCGCTCCCGAATGCCGGTATTGTCCACGACAAAGGTTCGGTGGGCGAGCCGCATGGCTTTCGATAGATGCTCCATGCTGCGCGGAAACCGGCGCTCAATGTCGGGCCGGGCGACGGGATGCCCGCCACGCTTCACGCGCTCCGCCACCCGACCACGCGAATAGTCAACGCTCCGAACGCCGACGAAAACGAGATTAACCTTGAAGCCGCGTTTTCTGGCCTCGGCCATGAACGCTAGTTCGCTCTGGCCGGTGAGGGTCGTTTCCATTGCGAAGCTCTCACCCGCTGCCAGCAAGGCCCGGCGCTCTTGCACCGCCATGCGCCCGGCTTTCATCATCACCGCCGGGTCGCCGTGATGGTCGGGTGCGATCTCGCGCGCAATGTCGTCGGGGTTCACGATCCGCACCCGGCCAACGATGTGCTTGCGGGCGAGGGTTGATTTACCTGCACCGTTCGGCCCGGCGAAAACCCATAACTGCGGGCGGACACTCATAGGACGCGGATAACCTCGTCTCCCGCTTCATCGAAGCGCACCAGCTCCCGGCGACCATCCGACCACTGCTTGATTAGAAGCCCCTCGGGCGTGTCGTCGTCGCCGTAGTAGATCGGAAAGCCCGCGTCTAAATGCTCCCGCGCGGCGCTGCCGTCGCCACTTCGCAGCTTGCGGCCCAGCTCGCGCCAAAGGTGTTCGTTCGGATCGGTGTTCGGGGTGTCGTTCATGGTCTGCATAATCGTCTCGCTTCTCTGTTTCGTTGCCATGTCAAAAATCGCCCAAGGGGAGGGCTTGTTGTGGAGCTGCTGCCTGCAACGTGGCGAATGCGTCCGGTCCTGCCTGTGCCATTGCCAGATACAGGGCCACCACGATCTCCTGCACCTCCTTAGCCCGGTGTGCCGGGGTATAGGTCACGTCAACCACTACGCTCCATGAACCAGTGATAGAGCAATGGATGACGGTCGCCATGCACCCGTCGCGCTTCCTTTTGGTGCTTTGATATTCGCAAAGCCAGCGGTTCGATCCAGCGTCACGTTGATAGTGCCTAACCGACTCCCCACCGGCATAGCGGCAATGGGCTCCACCAACACTTAGGCGCGCTGGATCGGGGGGTAGCCAGCGCCCCGATGAACTCGTCAAAGGTCATAGCTGTTGCCCAACTCATGCCGCACTGCTGAATGACAGCCGCAGGCCCAACGCCTTCGCCACTTTCATCACGGTTTCAAGGGTCGGATTACCGTTCTCGGACAGAGCGCGCCGCAAGCCTTCACGGCTCACTCCAACGTCGCGGGCAAGCTGCGAGAAGTTCCGCGCACGGGCCACGTCGCCTAGAGCGGCTGCGATTAGTGCCGGGTCGCCGTCCTCGGTCGCGGCGGCAAGATATTCCTGTATGGCTATCTCACTGGTGAGATAGTCCGCCGGATCAAACCGGCTTAGCTTCGCGTCGTCTTTAAGGCTGGTCATGTCTTAATCCTTCGTTTCTTCTGCCAACGCCCGCGCACGGGAAATGTCGTCGTCCTGTCCCTTCTTCGTCCCGCCAATTAGCAACAACACCAAGAGCGGGCTGCGTTGGGTGAAATACACCCGGTATCCTGGCCCGTAGTCGATCCGCAGTTCGG
>CBDIBW010000034.1:0-91596 GCA_965277135.1 Thioclava sp.
TTCGCGCGCGCCGTGGAGGCCGGGATACTCCCGCCAAATGAACGGGTGCGCAGCGCGGGATTCAGGGGCAGATCAACCCATCGGAGAAAAATTTTTTCGCCAAACCAGGTACTCCGCTACAACCCAGGAACGCCCTATAGAGAAACCCCGCGCGCGGCGGGGCTCTCGTTTCTCTTCGTCTCTGTCCGCTTGAGACCGGGATCACCAGTCCTGACGCTCGACGATACGGCAGGCGATCGGCAGCTTCGCCGCGCCAAGGCGCAGGGCCTCGCGTGCGATGGTTTCGTTCACGCCGTCGATTTCGAACATCACACGGCCCGGTTTGACCTTCGCCGCCCAGCGATCCACCGAACCCTTGCCCTTGCCCATACGAACTTCGGTGGGCTTGGCGCTGACCGGTGTGTCCGGGAAGATCCGGATCCAGACGCGACCTTGACGTTTCATGTGACGGGTGATCGCACGACGCGCAGCTTCGATCTGGCGGGCGGTGATGCGCTCGGGCGCGGTCGCCTTGAGGCCGAAGTGACCGAAGTTCAGATCAAAACCACCTTTGGCCTCGCCATGAATCCGGCCCTTGTGCCTCTTGCGGAACTTCGTCCGTTTCGGTTGCAGCATTGCTCTCTACTCCCCTCAGCGATCGCCACGACGCGGGCCACGCGGAGCCGGACCGTCCTGGACCTCGGCAGCCTTGCGCTCGCGCGCGGACGGATCATGTTCCATGATCTCGCCCTTGAAGATCCAGACCTTCACACCGATGATCCCGTAAGGGGTCGATGCTTCGGACAGCGCATAGTCGATATCGGCGCGCAAGGTGTGCAGCGGCACGCGGCCTTCGCGATACCACTCGGTGCGCGCAATCTCGACGCCACCCAGACGACCGGCAACATTCACCCGGATGCCCAGTGCACCCATGCGCATCGCGTTCTGCACGGTGCGCTTCATCGCGCGACGGAACGACACACGGCGCTCAAGCTGCTGGGCGATCGATTCGGCGGCCAGCTGCGCGTCGATTTCCGGCTTGCGAATTTCGACGATGTTCAGATGCAACTCGCTTTTGGTGAAGTTCGCGAGTTTCCTGCGCAACGCTTCGATGTCAGCGCCTTTCTTGCCGATGATGACGCCCGGGCGGGCGGCGTGAATGGTCACGCGGCACTTCTTGTGCGGACGCTCGATGATGACGCGGCTGATGCCGGCCTGCCTGGCTTGCTCATGGATGAACGCGCGGATCCTGATATCCTCAAGCAACAGACCACCATAGTCCCTGGTGTCGGCATACCAGCGGCTGTCCCAGGTGCGGTTGACCTGGAGGCGCATACCGATCGGATTGACCTTCTGACCCATTATGCTTGCTCCTCGATCTGACGCACCTTGACGGTGATTTCCGCGAACGGCTTCAGGATCTTGCCGAACCGGCCACGTGCCCGCGGGCGGCCACGCTTCATCACCAGGTTCTTGCCGACCCAAGCTTCGGACACGACGAGTTCATCCACGTCGAGACCGTGGTTGTTCTCGGCATTGGCGATCGCCGATTGCAGGCACTTCTTCACGTCGAGCGCGATGCGCTTGTTCGAGAAGGTCAGGTCCGAAAGGGCCTTGTCGGCCTTCTTGCCACGGATCATCGCGGCAACGAGGTTCAGCTTCTGCGGCGAGGTGCGAAGCATTCTGGTCTTGGCCATCGCTTCATTATCCGCCACGCGGCGCGGATTCTTTTCCTTACCCATGACGATTATTTCCTCTTGGCTTTCTTGTCGGCCGCGTGCCCGTAATAGGTGCGGGTGGGCGAGTATTCACCGAATTTCTGACCGATCATTTCCTCGGTCACGTTCACCGGGATGTGCTTGCGACCGTTATAGACCCCGAAGGTGAGGCCCACGAATTGCGGCAGGATGGTGGAGCGGCGCGACCAGATCCTGATCACTTCGCCTTTGCCCGATTCACGCGCTTTTTCCGCTTTCTTCAGCAGAGAGGCATCAACGAACGGGCCTTTCCAGACAGAACGAGACATGGATCAACGGCCCTTCTTCTTCGCGTGGCGCGAACGCAGGATATACTGGTCCGTCTTCTTGTTGACGCGGGTGCGCTTGCCCTTGGTGGGCTTGCCCCATGGGGTCACCGGATGACGCCCGCCCGAGGTGCGGCCTTCACCCCCGCCATGCGGGTGGTCGATCGGGTTCATGGCAACACCGCGGACGGTCGGACGCACGCCCATATGGCGTTTGCGGCCGGCCTTGCCGAAATTCTGGTTGCTGTGATCGGCGTTCGACACGGCACCGATGGTGGCCATACATTCCTGACGCACAAGGCGCAACTCGCCCGAGCTCAGACGCAACTGGGCATAGCCACCGTCACGACCGACAAACTGGGCGTAGGTGCCTGCGGCGCGGGCGATCTGGCCACCCTTGCCGGGCTTGAGTTCGACATTGTGGACGATCGTCCCGATCGGCATCCCCGAGAACGGCATCGCGTTGCCCGGCTTGATGTCATGCCTGGAACCCGCGACAACCCTGTCGCCAACAGCCAGACGCTGGGGCGCGAGGATGTAGGCCAGTTCGCCATCTTCATATTTGATCAGCGCGATGAAGGCGGTGCGGTTCGGATCATATTCGATCCGCTCGACGATTGCCGGAACATCGCGCTTGCGACGTTTGAAATCGACGATGCGATAGAGGCGCTTGGCGCCACCACCCTTGTGCCACATCGTGATCCGCCCGGTATTGTTCCGGCCACCCGACCTAGCCAGACCCTCGGTGAGGGTCTTGACCGGACGGCCTTTCCAAAGCTCCGAACGGTCGATCAGAACCAGCCCACGCTGGCCCGGCGTCGTCGGCTTGTACGACTTGAGTGCCATGCTTTTCTGTCTTCCGTCAGCTTGCGGCGGGTTGCCCCGCCTGTCTGTGTGCACAGGACCCCGGAGGTTCCCGAATTGATAAATCACGGACCCCGGAACGAATCCGGGGCCGTGACACTGGCGCGACCTAGCAGGGTTGGAAAGAAGAGTCTACAGCAGATCGGCATTGTTGCAGACCTGATGCCCGAGATGTGCCAAAGGCACCCGACCCCGGCATGCAAAAGCCCCCTGGCCTTCGAGGCGCTGGCCGCGCAAATGAGAAACCGGAGCGACATCAGAAGGTCCACCCGGAGGCCCATCTTGACGTTTGGTGCATTTTCGGGATCAATGATGTCACGATCATCGAACAGGCTGGCACCGAACTGACCCGCCGCCTGACCAGAGCGTTTCCGACCCTGTTCGCGCATCCGAGGACCGCCATGAGTTTTGACCGTTCCATCAAGATCGCCCCGTCGATCCTGTCGGCCGATTTCGCCAATTTTGGCGCCGAGATCCGCGCAATCGAGGCTCAGGGTGCCGATTGGGTTCATGTGGATGTCATGGACGGGCATTTCGTGCCCAATCTGACCTTTGGCCCGCCCGCCGTGAAGGCGTTTCGCCCGCATGTCGAAACCCTCATGGATGTGCATCTGATGATCGCGCCGGTCGATCCCTGTATCGAGTCCTGTGCCGAAGCCGGTGCCGACATGATCACCGCCCATATTGAGGCCGGGCCGCATATCCATCGCACGTTGCAGGCCATCCGCGCGCAGGGTGTGAGATCGGGCGTTGCGCTGAACCCCGGAACCCCGGTCGAAGCCGTGGCCGATGTGCTCGACCTGTGCGACATGGTGCTGATCATGACCGTGAACCCCGGCTTTGGCGGTCAGAAATTCATCGATTCCGGCATCGGGAAGATCCGCAAGCTGCGGCAGATGATCGGCGAGCGTCCGATTCACATCCAGATCGACGGTGGTGTCACCCCCGCAACCGCTCCGTTGGCGGTCGAGGCCGGGGCCGATGTGCTGGTCGCGGGTTCGGCCGTGTTCAACGGTGGCTCGGTCAACAGGCCCGAAGTCTATGGCCAGAACATCGCGGCGATCCGCGCGGCGGCGGAAGGGGCGCTGAAAGCGGCCCAATGAGCGCGTTTGCACGTTATGGGCGATCATGGTGACCAATTCCGGCTTGTCCTGCAAGTTGACCAAAGGCATTGCACAAGGAGGCGATCCACGACCGGCTGACGCCGTTTCCAACCTGATGCCGCCGATCTTTGCTGCGGTTGCGGCCCCAACCAGTCTTGAGAAGACCAATCTTGAGAAACTGACACAGCGGACTATCTGTGTCATTGCAACGACAAGATCGCGGACCGTATCGATAATGACACAGATCTTGATGGCACAGACCTTGCGAGCGCCGGTCATGTCGATCAGAGTCCTTGCAAAAGCCTCGGAATATTCGAGGGGCTGATTTCGAGGGGCTGACGGCCGGAAATGCGGGCACCGTCTGCGAAGGACCGAAATTCGAACAGGAGATAACATGGCTGTCACCCCACCCGTCTGCGATTTTGGCTGGAAGGCCCCCGGATTTCACCCTGCCCGGCACAGATGGCAAATCATGGTCGCTGGCGGATGTCCGGGGACCGAAGGGCACATTGGTGATGTTCATCTGCAACCACTGCCCCTATGTGCGCTCGATCCTCGACCGGATCCTGCGCGACGCGGCCGGATTGCAGGCCATCGGTATCGGCGTGGTGGCAATCTCGGCAAATGATGCAGATGACTACCCCGAGGACAGTTTCGAGAACATGGTGAAACTGGCCGGGCAGAGGGGCTTTCCCTTTCCCTACCTCCATGACGAAAGCCAGTCGGTCGCAAAGGCTTACGATGCCGTCTGCACCCCTGACTTCTTCGGGTTCAACGCCGGGGACGGTCTGCAATATCGCGGGCGCCTCGATGCCTCGCGCGAAGAGGCCGCGCCCGCTGACGCCCGTCGCGACTTGTTCGAAGCGATGACGATGGTGGCCGAAACGGGCAACGGCCCGCGCGATCAGATCCCCTCGATGGGCTGCTCGATCAAGTGGAAGACCGCATGGAAGACCGCATGAGTGTGCCGGCGATCGTCAACCAACGCTCAAGACGGGCAAGAACCGGCAGCCGGATCGAAATCTGATCGGTCACCGCCCTGTGGGACATGAAACGCTTTCACATGAAACGCTTTCAATAGTGTCCCGCCAGGGATGACGTTGCCTCTGGCGGGCTCTGCGCCTATGTCAGGGGTCCACTGGACATGAGCCCGATATGCACTGTTTCCGCCTGCCCCCTTCGGCCCGTTTCGATGCCCTCACCCGAGCCGCGCGCGAGCGTATCCTTGTCCTCGACGGCGCGATGGGCACGCAGATCCAGTCCCTTGGGCTGGATGAGGATGCCTATCGTGGCCATGGCGGACAAGGTTGCGCCTACGTACGCGACCATCCCCAGAAGGGCAACAACGACCTGTTGACGCTGACCCAGCCGCAGGCAGTCGAACAGATCCACCACGATTTTGCCATGGCAGGTGCGGATCTCGTCGAGACGAACACCTTCTCCTCCACCACCATCGCGCAGGCCGATTACGGGATGGAAGCCGCCGTGCATGACCTGAACGCCGAAGGGGCCCGCCTTGCCCGCCGCGCAATGGATCGGGCCACTGCGCAGGATGGCAAACCCAGATGGGTCGCAGGGGCCGTCGGGCCGACCAACCGCACCGCCTCGATCAGCCCGGATGTGAACGATCCCGGCTACCGCGCCGTGACCTTCGATGACCTGCGCCGCGCCTATGGCCAGCAGATCCGCGGACTGATCGAAGGCGGCGCAGACCTGATCCTGATCGAGACGATCTTCGACACGCTCAACGCCAAGGCCGCGATCTTTGCCTGCTTCGAAGCCTTTGCCGAACACGGGCAGCGCCTGCCGATCATGATCTCGGGCACGATCACCGACGCATCGGGGCGCACGCTGTCGGGTCAGACCCCGACCGCCTTCTGGCACTCCACCCGACATGCCCGGCCCTTCACCGTGGGCCTGAACTGCGCGCTTGGGGCCGATGCGATGCGCCCGCACCTGACCGAGCTGGCCGGGGTGGCCGACACGCTGATCTGCGCCTATCCCAATGCCGGTCTGCCCAACGCCTTCGGCCAGTATGACGAAGAGCCCGACGATACCGGCTCCAAGGTGGAGATCTTTGCCAGGGAAGGCTTGATCAACGTTGCGGGCGGATGCTGCGGCACCACGCCCGACCATATCCGCGCCATCGCCGGGCGGGTCGCCTCCTATACGCCGCGCAACATATGGGAGACCGCCAATGACTGAGCCGCTTCTCCGCCTGTGCGGCCTTGAGCCGTTCATCCTGACCAGGGACATTCCCTTCGTCAATATAGGCGAGCGCACGAATGTCACCGGATCGGCCAGGTTCCGCAAACTGATCACCAACCGCGATTACGCGGCCGCGCTGGATGTGGCCCGTGACCAGGTCGAAAACGGTGCGCAGATCATCGACATCAACATGGATGAGGGGTTGATCGATTCGAAACAGGCGATGATCGATTTCCTCAATCTCGTTGCAGCCGAACCCGATATTGCCCGCGTTCCCGTCATGATCGACAGTTCCAGGTGGGAGGTGATCGAGGCCGGGCTGCAATGCGTCCAGGGCAAGCCGGTCGTCAACTCGATCTCGCTCAAGGAAGGCGAAGAGGCGTTCATCCACCATGCCGGTCTCTGCCTGGCCTACGGGGCAGCGGTCGTCGTCATGGCCTTTGACGAGAAAGGCCAGGCCGACAGCTTCGAGCGCAAGACAGAGATCTGCGCGCGCGCCTACAGGATTCTCACCGAAGAGATCGGTTTTCCGCCCGAAGACATCATCTTCGACCCCAATGTCTTTGCCGTGGCCACGGGGATCGAGGAGCATGACAATTACGGCGTCGATTTCATCGAAGCGACGCGCTGGATCCGCCGCAACCTGCCCCACAGCCATATTTCGGGCGGTGTCTCGAACCTGTCCTTCAGTTTCCGCGGGAATGAGCCGGTGCGCGAGGCGATGCATGCGGTCTTTCTCTATCATGCCATCCGGGCGGGCATGGATATGGGGATCGTCAATGCCGGTCAGCTTGCCGTTTATGATCAGATCGACCCGGATCTGCGCGACGCCTGCGAGGATGTCGTGCTCAACCGCCGGCCCGCAAACGGCGGCAACGCGACCGAGAACCTTCTGGAGATTGCCGGGCGCTTCAAGGGCGACAGGCGCGAAGAGAAGGTGCGCGATCTGGCCTGGCGCGCAGAGGCGGTCGAAAAACGTCTCGAACATGCGCTGGTCAACGGGATCACCGAATTCATCGAAGAGGATACCGAGGCGGCGCGAAGAGCTGCCAAAAAGCCGCTTGATGTGATCGAGGGGCCATTGATGGCCGGGATGAACGTGGTTGGCGATCTTTTCGGTGCGGGCAAGATGTTCCTTCCGCAAGTGGTGAAATCGGCGCGCGTGATGAAGCAGGCGGTTGCCGTGCTCATGCCCTACATGGAAGAGGAAAAGCGCCAGAGCGGTGGCAGCGGCAAGGATGCGGCGGGCACCGTCCTGATGGCGACCGTGAAAGGCGATGTCCATGACATAGGCAAGAATATCGTCGGGGTCGTTCTGGCCTGCAACAATTACGAGATCGTCGATCTGGGCGTCATGGTGCCGCCGCAGAAGATCCTTGAAGAGGCCAAGGCCCACAATGTCGATGTGATCGGTCTGTCGGGGTTGATCACGCCCTCGCTCGACGAGATGGTCCACCTCGCATCGGAACTGGAGCGCGAAGGGTTCGACATTCCGCTCCTGATCGGCGGGGCGACCACCTCCAAGGTGCACACCGCAGTCAAGATCGCGCCGCAATACAAGCGCAACCAGGCAATCTATGTCACCGATGCCAGCCGGGCGGTGGGCGTGGTGTCCGCGCTGCTCAGCAAGACGCAGTGCGAATCCTATATCGAGGGCGTCCGGGCCGAATATGCCGAGGTTGCCGAGCGGCACGAGCGCGCCGAACGCGCCAAGACGCGGCTGCCGCTGGCCGCCGCTCGTGCCAATGCGATGCAAATCGACTGGACCGGCTACCAGGTTGCCGAGCCGGGTTTCACCGGCGCGAAAGTGATCGAGGACTGGGATCTGGCCGAGATCGCGGAACATATCGACTGGACACCCTTTTTCCGGACCTGGGAACTCAAGGGCGTCTATCCCCGCATTCTCGAGGACAAGACATTCGGCGCAGCCGCGCGCAGTCTGCTGGACGATGCGCAGGCCATGCTCAAGCGGATCATCGACGAGACATGGTTCGGCCCCCGCGCCGTAATCGGGTTCTGGCCCGCGAACCGGCAAGGTGATGACATCCGCCTGTTCCGGGATGCTGCACGCACGCAGACCCTGACGACGCTGCACACGCTGCGCCAGCAGACCTCCAAGCGGCGGGACAGCCCGAACCTTGCGCTTGCCGATTTCGTCGCTCCCGAGGGCGTGGCGGACTGGATTGGCGGCTTTGTCGTGACGGCCGGCCCCGAAGAGGCCGAAATCGCGCAGCGTTTCGAGACGGCCGGTGACGATTACAGCGCGATCATGGTCAAGGCGCTGGCCGACCGCTATGCCGAGGCGATGGCCGAAATGCTGCACAAGCGGGTGCGGCGCGAATACTGGGGATATTCCCCCGACGAAACCTACACCCCCCAAGAGTTGGTCGGTGAACCTTATCGCGGCATCCGACCTGCTCCGGGCTATCCCGCACAGCCCGATCACACCGAGAAAAGGACGCTCTTCTCGCTGCTTGATGCAGAGACGGCAACCGGGGTGAAACTGACCGAAAGCATGGCGATGTGGCCCGGATCCTCTGTCTCCGGGATCTATATCGGACACCCGGATTCCTACTATTTCGGCGTTGCCAGGATCGAGAAGGATCAGGTTCTGGATTATGCCGGGCGCAAGGGAATGCCGGTGGAAGAGGCCGAACGCTGGCTTGCGCCGGTTCTGAACTACCGCCCGGACGCATCGGCGACGATCGCGGCGCAATGAGCACCCCGCTACCGGTCAGCGGGGGCTCTTTCGTTCAACATCATACGAACTGCGACGAATGGTGCCCGGTGATCCGCCAGACCCCGTCGGCCTCCTCGAACGTGAACAGATAGCGCGCCGGAACGATCCGGGGTTCTCCGTCGCGCTCGAATGTGAAGGTGTAGTGCCCCCCCGCCACGACCGTCCCGAGCGTGTGGCCAATGCGTTTGCGGAGCGTGTCGATCCGGCAGCTCAACCCCGGCTTGGCAAGGAAGGTCTCGAAATAGGCCCGGCGCTCGGTATCGTGCCCGCAAATATCGTCAGCCATTGTCGGCACGAGGATCGCATCGTCGGAATAAAGCGCCAGCACGGCCTCCAGATCGCGCGCCGAAACCGCCTCGACCCAATCCATGAGCACCTTGCGGGCCGCTGCCAGAACGGGCTGCGCGCGGGTGTCGAAGGCGGGATCGGTCTTGAGTTGCGGGGTGGTTGTATCTTCTTGCATCATATGCCTTTCTCAGCTTGGAAACAGGGCCGGAGCCTGACAGACACCAACCCGACAGACACCGCGCCGCGCCTGCGGGGCGCACAGCGCATCCCGACCTTTGTCAGGCAACACCTTTGTCAGGCAACACCTTTGTCAGGCAACACCTTTGTCAGGCAACACGACGGTGCCCCCATTGCGGGAACGGGTCGGGAAGAGATGCCCATGATTCGGGCGTGAAATCCCAAGCATCGACGAGTGCCGCATCAAGCCGCGCCGTCAAGGCTGCCTCGTGCATGCCTGACCCGATGAAGACAATCTCCTGCCGACGATCGCCCCATGGCTCCTCCCAGACCCTGGCCACCTCGTCCAGACTGTCGGGATGGGTCGGCCAGCGTTCCCGCGGGACCGAGGCCCACCAGCCACCAAGGGGCTTTACGCTCGACATGGTTCCGGCAAGCGAGAATTCCACCGCCCAGTTGGGTCGGCTGGCGATCCAGAAATGTCCCTTGGCACGGATCACACCGGGCATGTCGGCTTTTAGCAGATCGTGGATCTTGCGCGGATGGAACGGCCTGCGGGCACGATAGACGAAAGAGGAAATGCCATATTCCTCGGTTTCGGGCACATGCTCTTCGAACCCGTAGAGTTCCCTGGCCCACATCGGATGCATATGCGCACGGTCAAAGTCGAACAGGCCGGTATCGAAAATGGCATCGGGTTCCACCCGGCTGAAATCGGTCTCGATCAGCCTGGCACCCGGATTCAGCGACCGCACGATCTTGCGCGCCATATCCAGACGCGCCGGCCCTGCCTCGCTCACCTTGTTCAGGATGATGACATCGGCAAATTCCATCTGGTCGGTCAGCAGATCCACCAGCGTTCGTTCATCCGCTTCGCCAAGGCTTTCGCCCCGGTCGGCAAGAAAATCGCCACTGGAAAAGTCGCGCGTCAGGTTTACCGCATCCACGACCGTGACCATCGTGTCGAGACGCGACACATCCGACAGGCTCAGACCATCGCTGTCCCGGAAATCGAAGGTTGCGGCCACCGGGAGCGGCTCGGCAATACCGGTCGATTCGATCAGGAGATAGTCGAACCGTCCCTCTGTGGCCAGACGGCGCACTTCGACAAGCAGATCGTCACGCAAGGTGCAACAGATGCACCCGTTGGTCATCTCGACCAGCTTCTCCTCGGCACGCGACAGTTCGGTCCCCTCGCGCACCAGATCGGCATCGATATTCACCTCGGACATGTCGTTGACAATCACCGCGACGCGGCGCCCGTCGCGATTGTTGAGGACATGATTGAGAAGCGTCGTTTTCCCCGCGCCCAAAAATCCGGAAAGAACCGTGACGGGAAGGCGGTTATCGCCCGTGATCTGGCTGGCTGGCATTGCATCCTCGCTTAATCCATGTAATAATATAACAATTAAGCGAAAACATGGAAGTCTGCAATGCGAAAGTTCTCCTCCCGCCTTACTGTCGAACAGGTTGAAGAAGGTCAAGGCTTTGCACCGAAGTTCGATGAATCCGGACTGATCCCGGTCGTGACAACCGACGCGACCAGCGGCGAGGTTCTGATGATGGGCGTGATGTCACAAGAGGCCCTCCGCCTGTCGATCGAAACGGGAGAGGCCCATTACTGGAGCCGTTCGCGCAAATGTCTGTGGCACAAGGGCGCGACCAGCGGACTGGTGCAGCGCATCGTCGAGATACGGGTTGACGATGATCAGGACGCGATCTGGCTGCGTGTAAACATTGATGGCGGGGCAAGTTGCCATGTCGGCTACCGGTCCTGTTTCTACCGCTCCGTTCCGATCGGGCCGGATCCGGAAGCAGCCCTCGTCTTTACCGAATCCGAAAAGGTTTTTGATCCGATCAAGGTTTATGGCGATGCCCCAAATCCAACCCGACTCTGACAAGCTCTGGATGGTGCAGGCGCTGGACCTTGCCCGGCGGATGCGCGGCCATGCCTGGCCCAATCCGCCCGTCGGTTGCGTCATCGTCAAGGACGGGGTGCTGATCGCGCAAGGCGCAACCCGACCCGGTGGTCGCCCCCATGCCGAGCGTGTCGCACTTGACCATGCCGGCGCGGCGGCGGCGGGGGCCACGCTCTTTGTCACGCTGGAACCATGCTGCCATCATGGCAAGACCCCACCCTGTGCCGAGGCGATCATCGAGGCCGGGATCACGCGTGTCGTCGCCGCGCTGCAAGATCCCGACCCCCGGGTGAATGGAGGTGGCTTTCGGCGCCTGCGCGCGGCGGGGATCACCGTGGATATCGGCATCGGGGCGGCACAGGCCGCTGCGATCATGTCGGGCTTCGTGCATCGCACGCAGACCGGACGGCCCGAGCAGATCGTGCTTGATGATCTGGCCCAGAGCGTGCCCGAGGGTGCGGATGCGCTGATCGTCTCGCGCCGTGGGCAACCCGCCCTTGTCTTGCGTTCAGGGCACAGTGCGGGTCCGGACCTGACCCTTGATGCGCCGTTGCTCACACAGCTTGGCGCGTTCGGCCTGACCAGCGTCGCGATATGGCGCGGAGATGCCGCGATGGCACTCATGACGTGAAAAGACCCGGCACTGCGCCTGTCCGTCAGCCGGATGCGGCAGAGTGCCCCCGCCCCATCGCACCCCTCACCTGTCGGTCCAAGACCCGCGATGCACAGCCAGAAAGGGTGCGGGCAGAAAAGGTGCGGGCTGGCCTGAAAGCGCGTCGAACTGGCCGCGAATGCGCGCCTCGTCAAGATTGGTTCCGATCACCACAAGCCGGGTCGTGATCGGACCGTCGGGCCATGTCTCCAGCCGCGTGACCGGATAGAGGCGGTGCCCCACCGCATGCACAACGACCGGCGAGGACGGATCATCTTGCAACGCAACCAGCCCCTTGATGCGCAGCAGGCCGATACCGGGTGTGCTCGTCAGTCGGACCAGAAACTGCCGCAACGCAGTCTCGGGCACCGGATCATCGCGCATCAGCGGGATCGCGCGCACATTTCCATGACGGTTGAGATCGTGGAAATGCCCGCCATGATCATGGCCAGCTTCGGCGGCAAGCCAGTCCGCGACCCCCTCGCCCTTGCCAAAGGCCGAATAGCTCCCCGGTTCCAGCAAGGCGACGGGATCGAAACCGGGCGCTGCCGCGTCATGCAGGCGCGCCGCCCCGTTCAGGGCCTGCAATCTGGCGGGCCAGTCACCGCCCCCCTCTTGCGTGCGTGTCAAAATCAGGTGATCGGCAAAGGCGATCTGGCGCAGGCTCTCGGGGTGATCGGCCAGCGCGGCCTCGATCCCCTCGACATTCACCATGGTGATCACCGAGGACAACCGGAAGGCGCGGGCCACCGCGTGGTCGCGCAGCGCCATCGCCCGTATCCCGCCCGGTATCAGGCTGTTGATGATTGGCGCAGGATCGGCAAGCCCGGTCGTCTCGACGATCACCCGGCGGAACGGCGGCAGGCTGCCATCCTTGCGCCCGACCAGAAGCTGATCGAGCGATGAGCGCAGATCGCTGCCCACGGTGCAGCAGATGCAGCCCGTCGTGGTCACCATCGGGCGCTCGGATCCCTCGCGAACGATGTCATGATCGACGGCCACCAGACCGAATTCGTTGATGACGAGGGCCGTATCCTGAAACGCGGCCAGTTCCAGAATCCGGTTCAGCAGCGTCGTTTTACCCGCTCCGAGAAAGCCCGTGAGCAGAAAGACCGGTATGTGTCCGACCGTTTTGTCGCGTGTCATGCGAAGGCTCCTTTCCATGCGGACCATGGCCGCGATACCCGTTTCAACGTCACCAGGAAGTTGGCAGAGGCCGCCCCTGGCCGGGTGTGAACAAAACATCCTGCACGCGCATCAGGCGGCCCCGGCCGAAAGATACCCGACAGGCAAGACATGTTCGACCGGCTGCACATAATTCAGGGCTTCGAACAGATCCTCCAGCTCGGGATCGGTGAAATTCCGCAAGATCATCACGAATTTCGTCCGCCGGTCCTCGCCATGCCAATCTTCCAGCGGAACCGGGGGATGAAAGATGTGCTGAACCCCATGGACGGCAAAGGGAAACGGCACGTCATTGAGGTGCACAAGCCCCTTGAAGCGCAAGATATCCGCGCCGCGCCGTTCCATCAGCAGATCCATCCAGACGTCGAAAACCGTTCCCGACAGTGGACGCTCGATAACCCACGAGACGGACCGGATGCCATGGAGATGGGCCGTGTCCTCCCCGACCCCTGCACCCTGGGCCAGCCAGTCCTGCGCCGCTGCGGATTTCATCGAGAGATCGAAATGCCCCAGTCCGGTCAGACGTGCGGGCGCAATGGCTCCCTGCACCACGACATCCACCGCCGCACCGGGATTGAGGGCGGTGATCCTGCGTCGGAGCGGCGCGCCTTCCGCCTCGACCAGATCTGTCTTGGTCAGCAGGATCCGGTCTGCCAGCGCCACCTGACGGCGCGCCTCCTCATGTGTTTCCAGGCTGTTCAGACCCGTTGCGGCATCGACCGTCACGAGAACGCCGTCCATCACGAACCGTTCCGGCAACACTGCGCTGGTCAGCAGTGTGTGCAGAACAGGCGCGGGATTGGCAAGACCGCTGGTCTCGATCACCACCCGTTCGAAATCGAACTCTCCGGCCTCTCGCCCCTTGGCAAGTTCGATCAGCGTCTCCAGAAGGTCGCCGCGCAGCCCGCAGCACAGGCACCCGGACCGGAGCAGCACCATGCTTTCGGTCGAGGACAGGACCAGCTCATGATCCAGCCCGATCTCTCCGAATTCGTTGACGATCACTGCGGTGCGGGAAAAATCGGGGTGCCGCAGAAGCGTGTTCAGGATCGTCGTCTTGCCACTGCCGAGAAATCCGGTCAGGAGCGTGACGGGAACGGGGCTGTCGATCATCGTGCCACCTCATGTCCGGCCATCGGGCAATCCAGACGCGATCTCTGAGGTTCCGCATTCCGCTACCCGATATCGCCCCGAATCATCGTCCCGAATCCGGATGATGGAACGAATGCCCGCCTCGGTGTCCAACTCCTGCAATTCGGGCTGCCCGGTTTCCGGGATCGTGCCGCGCCGGGTGATCAGAGGATCGGTGCTAACATGCGCCTCGCCGGAACGCCGCACGGACAAAACGGCGATCTGCGCTGACGTGGCCGTCGAAAACGGTACATGGGAACGGTGCATGTCGTGCATGGAAAGTGTCCCGATTGACTTGTGATGAGTTATATTGTAACGTTTATCGGATGCAAGATACGAATCCGGTATGATGGTATCCCATGTGGTGGTGTAGCTCGTCGCGGGCCTCGGGCTTTTGGCGGGCCGAGCGGATCAGTCGCGCTGCGGTGCAGGCACGGTGTTCCATCCCGGCCTGTTCCGTCCCGGCCTTGTGATCTTCTTGTGATCTTCCGTGCTCTGACGCTTGCGCCACCTGGCAACCGTCTCGGGATCGATCCCAAGCGCCCGGTCTTCGCCACTCATCAGATCCCGAAGCAAGACGCCCGTCTCAAGAGCATCTTGAACCACGCCTTGGCTGATTTGGCAAGCAACGTTGTCAACGAGGCCCGGATCGACGGAACCCTTGCAGCATCGCGCGCGGCCGTCTAGATTTGGCGCACAGAACGAGGAGCCAAATCCATGCCTATGGAAGCGCATGAGATCGAAGCCATGATCAAGTCGGAATTCCCGGATGCACGGGTCACGATCACCGATCTTGCCGGTGACGGGAACCACTGGGCGGCGGAAGTCGTGGACGAGAGTTTTCGCGGCAAGAATCGCGTCCAGCAACAGCGCGCGGTCTATGCCGCGCTGAAAGGGGCCATGGACGGACCGGACGGTGCATTGCACGCGCTGGCCCTGACCACCAAGGTTCCCCGGTGAATTTGCATGCGCCGGGCTTGGCGCGGAAAGGAATGAAACCATGAGCGCGCAAGACCAGATTGTCAGGGAGATCGCCGAAAATGACGTCGTTCTCTTCATGAAGGGCACCAGGGAAATGCCGCAATGCGGGTTTTCCAGCCGCGTTGCCGGTGTGCTCAACTTCATGGGCGTGGCCTACAAGGACGTGAATGTGCTGGCCGATCCCGAGATCCGCCAAGGCATCAAGGACTATTCGGACTGGCCGACCATTCCGCAGCTTTACCTGCGTGGCGAATTCGTCGGCGGCTGCGATATCATCACCGAGATGACACTGTCGGGCGAATTGGACCAGCTTCTCGAAACGAAGGGTGTGAGATTTGACAAGGAAGCGGCGGACCAGATTCGCGCCGCCAATGCCTGATCCCTGCCGCGTCCGGCCCGGCGGGTCGGGCGCCAGCCTGCCAAGGCAATTCAAAACCGGCAGCTGAGGCCACATCGCGACCATTCGCGCACCAAGGCACGCCGCATCTCACCAGGTTCCGCCAGCCTTTCGATTGCAAAGGCAATGCAAAGACAATATAGGCCCGTTCATCTTCCCGAATCACCCTGTGCAACAGACGAATCCACGCCTGCCCCCAACTTTGGAAACACCCCGATAGAGCGGGCCTGCACCTGAAACGCCGGTAAAATCTGCTGAACGCCATCCATCCTGCCTTTGCGCACACGGCACAGTTGACCACCCGTCGCTCCTTGAAAAAGACCTGCCAGGCGGCATGAGAGGTGAAGGCTACTCACGGTGCAGGCTGGCACAGTCTGCGTTTACCCGACAATGGTCGGCGCTGCGGTGCGCGCTTGAGAGGTCGGGCATCCCGGCAGCGTCGGTCGCGACCGGCTTTCCGGCAGAGATGATGCCGCTCGACCTTCGAGTTTGCCACAACATTCGCGGCCCCGATCGGTCAGGACGCGCAGCAGAGCGAGACCATGTTCGGCACTGGAGGCAACTCGGATCGGAGGCAACCCGGATCCATCAGCGCACGCGCGCCGATGCCAGGCAAAAATCGTGGTGCAGAGTCCGGACCACCGTTCGTGAACTTCCCTCAACCTGTTGGTGGACAGCACAGGGATCAGGCATTTGCCCGGCCTGCCTGCGTCGTAACCCTAACCGCCCTTCCGGCTCCACCAACCACGACGCCTGGGTTTGCCATCGTCTTGCTGGGGGGCCTCGTCGAGCATTGCATCACCTTCGTTCTGCACAGACCTGGTTCCTGCCGTGGCAGACGGAATATCGACGGGCGCATCACCGGATGGTTCGGTTGGCATCTCGACCAAGGACTCGCGCGACGGGAGCACCGACGTCTCGTCGGGCTGAATATCCGGCATCTGTGCAGGTGTCGGCTCCGGCGTTTCGACCGGCGCATCGGGCACAGCCGGTTCCGCTGTCTCCACCGGCGCATCGGGTTGCAATGGCTTGGGGGCCGGTTCCCGAGCCGGGTCCGCACGGACTCCGGCCACCTCGGCCGGAACTGACTCGGCCGGAACTGACTCTGACGGGGCTTCCGGCACGGTCTCGTCCGCCACTGGCTCCACCTTCCTGCGCGTGCGCCGGGTGCGCTTGGGTTTCTCGGCAGGCACCTCTTCAGATGCAGGTTCAGATGCAGAGACCTCCGCCTCGCTTTCGGCAGGTTCGATCTTCTTGCGCGGTCGGCGGGCGCGCCTGGGCTTCTCTTCCCCGACCTCTTCGGATGCCGCTTCGGATGTCGCTGCCTCGGTCGGCTCGGCGGGGTGTGCCGGACTCTCCTCGACCGCGTCCTGGGCCTGTGCGTCAACCGATTCTGGCCAGGATACCGTATCGGGGCTGGTTCCGGCTGCGTCAGCGGTCGCAGAGGATGACTCGTCTTCCGGGATATTGCCCTGATCCGACTGTTCCGTCTGATCGCCAGTGGTCTTCTTCCGGCGACGGCGGCGACGACGTTTCTTCTTCGGCTGATCCTCCTCCGAGGTCTGCGCCACATCGGGTGTTTCCTCTTCGGTCCCGGTCTCACCCTCCTCACCCTCCTCATTCTCGTCGATCTCGTCGATCTCGGCCATCAGGCTTGCCGTGGCGGATACGACCGGGCTGATACCTTCGGGCAGGACACGGGTTGCGGTCTTGAATTTCTCGATCGAGAAATCGGGTGAAACAAGGCCCGGGTCGGCCTCGATCCGCACAGACAGGCCATAGCGTGCCTCGATGTTCGCGACATGTTCACGCTTGGTATTCATCAGGGAATTGGCCACCGTGACCGGCGTCC
The DNA here is from genome assembly GCA_965277135.1 of Thioclava sp. Taxonomy (GTDB): domain Bacteria; phylum Pseudomonadota; class Alphaproteobacteria; order Rhodobacterales; family Rhodobacteraceae; genus Thioclava. The sequence goes on from CBDIBW010000034.1 coordinate 17,500, forward strand.
TGACCAGAACCTCGCGGGCGCGCTTGCGCGTGCCCTCTTCCTCGATCGCGCGCAGGACCGACAGCGCGAGACTGTCATCAGAGCGGATCAGACCGGTACCGTGGCAATGCGGGCAAGGCTGCGTGGTGGACTCGATCATGCCCGGACGCAGGCGCTGACGGCTCATTTCCAGCAGGCCGAAGCCCGAGATCCGCCCCACCTGGATCCGCGCGCGATCGGTCTTCAGCCTGTCTTTCAGTCTCTTCTCGACCGCAGCATTGTTCTTGCGCTCTTCCATGTCGATGAAGTCGATCACGATCAGACCGGCCAGGTCGCGCAGGCGCAACTGGCGGGCAACCTCTTCGGCGGCCTCAAGGTTGGTCCTGAGCGCGGTATCCTCGATCGAGCCTTCTTTCGTCGCCCGCCCCGAGTTCACGTCGATCGCCACCAGCGCCTCGGTCACGCCGATCACGATGTAACCGCCGGACTTGAGCTGCACCACCGGGTTGAACATGCCCGTCAGGTAGCTTTCGACCTGGAAACGTGCGTAGAGCGGTAACGCCTCGGTGTAATGCTTCACGTTCCTGGCGTGGGACGGCATGATCATCTTCATGAAGTCCTTGGCCATGCGATAGCCGCGCTCACCCTCGACCAGCACTTCGTCGATGTCGCGATTGTAAAGGTCGCGGATCGAGCGCTTGATCAGGTCGCCTTCCTCATAGATCGGTGCGGGTGCGATGGATTTCATCGTCAACGCGCGGATCTGCTCCCACAGGCGCATGAGATATTCGTAATCGCGCTTGATCTCGGTCTTGGTGCGCTGCGCACCCGCCGTGCGCACGATCAGCCCCGCGCCGCGCGGTACGTCAAGACCACCGGCGATTTCCTTGAGCTTCTTGCGGTCGGCAACGTTGGTGATCTTGCGGCTGATCCCGCCACCACGCGCGGTGTTGGGCATCAGAACGCAGTAGCGACCGGCCAGCGACAGATAGGTGGTCAGCGCAGCCCCCTTGTTGCCGCGTTCTTCCTTGACGACCTGCACCTGCATGATCTGGCGCACCTTGATCACTTCCTGGATCCTGTAGCGACGCGCCCGCACCTTGCGCGCCGGACGGATTTCCTCGTGGACATCTTCCTCGGCAACCGATTCGATGCCCTGTTCGCCCCCGGTATCGGCGTCGCCCTCTTCGGCGCTGTCTGCGTCACCCGCGCTGTCGTCCCCGGCATCTTTGTCTCCGGCGTCTTCGGCAACATCGTCATCGCCATCCGCCAGGACAACCTCTCCGTCCGCCTCTCCGTCCGCCACCGCTGCAACCGGCGCATCTTCCGCAACCGGAGTTTCAGCGGTCCCGGCGACCCGATCCCGTCCGGACAGTTCGGGCAGCGATTCCCCGGCCGGTTCGGCTTCCAGTTCGGCCTCCGGATCGACCAGGTTCATGCCCGGAATATCCTCGGATTTGACGACAGCGTCATCGACCCCGGCCGTCTCGGCCCTCGATCCGCGGCGCGCACGATGCCGGCGCGCGGACCCGGGGGTGTGCTTGGAGGCGTGCCTGGAGGTGTCTTCCTCGGCCTCGGCGGCTTCGGCAAGCTGACGCTCCTCCTCCAGCAGCGCCTCGCGATCGGCCACCGGAATCTGGTAATAGTCGGGGTGAATTTCGGCAAAGGCGAGGAACCCGTGACGATTTCCGCCGTAATCCACGAAAGCCGCCTGCAATGAGGGTTCGACCCGTGTTACCTTTGCCAGATAGATATTGCCGGCGAGTTGCCGTTTGTTGATGGTTTCAAAGTCAAATTCCTCGACCTTGTTGCCGTCCACCACGACCACGCGGGTTTCTTCCGCGTGGGTGGCGTCGATAAGCATCTTCTTTCCCATGAAAATCCAAATGCCGCAGCGCCCCGGATCCGCGCAAAGGCGGGGGATGAAGGGCGGCGCGGTCTGTCCTTGAGGCGAGAGCGCGGACATGTGGGCAGACGGCGGCGGCACATTGTCCGCCCATCCTCATCTGCAAAATCCCGTCACGCGTCATCGCGGTTCTTTCCCAGGCACCCGGAGCGAAATGATCCGGCACCCAATCGACAGCCTCCCTTCCGCGATAAGGGAGAGGGAGGCAAACTGGCGGCCCTTCGGCCAATCGGTTGATTCAGGACCGCAGATGCACCACAGCAGAGGAACCCTCGCGCAATGCCGGTCCGGATATCAGCGAAATCTGCGGGCCGGGATGCGAGACGCACCCGACCGACTGTTCGCGACAATAGCAGAACATGTTGATGAATGACAATCCGATTCTCGTTGGAGAAAGATAAATGCGGCACTTTGCGCCCGAATGGTCTTCGCACGCTGACGTGAAATCATGTGCATTGAAGTGCAACCCCGACACGGGATAGCATTTGAGTTAGGCTCAACCGCGACAGGATCCAGATCATGCGCCAGTTTCTCATTGCCTCGACACTCTCACTTTTCGGCCCCGCTCTCGCATTCGCGGCAAACACCCCGCTGCCCGCCCCCGAATTGCTGGGCGAGATGGTGTTGCCCACGGGACTTTCCATTGACGGGATCGGCTTTGGCGGGTTGTCGGATCTCAGCTATGACAAGGTCAGCGACACATTCTACGCGATCAGCGACGACAAGGGCGAATATGGCCCGCCGCGCTTCTACACACTCAGGATTTCCACCAGCAAGGGGCGGTTTTCCGGTCTCGACATCACCGGCGAATACGCACTGAAAAAGCCGGGCGGCGGTGATTTCGGGCCAAATGGCGCCGATAGCGAGGGGATTGCCGTGGACGCGGCGCATCAGCGCCTGTTCTGGTCGTCGGAGCGCAACCAGCAGGGCGTTCCCGCGATTTACGAGGCCAGCCTGGACGGCACCGACGCCAGGTCTATCGCGCTGCCTGCTGCCTGCAGGCCCGATGCGGAGGGCACGCATGGCGCGCGCAACAACCTCTCTTTCGAAGGACTCGATCTGAGCGCGGATGGCAAGACGCTGGTCGTCGCAACCGAGAACGCACTTGCGCAGGACGGCCCGAAATCGACCTTCACCGATCGCAGCCCTGCGCGAATCATCATGATCGACACCGCGACCGGCAAACCGGGCGCACAATATATCTACCTGACCGACACCATCCCGGCCAAACCCGCGCAATACGGGGGGTCTGCCGATAATGGCGTCTCGGCACTGGCCACGCTGCCTGATGGTCGGCTGGTTCTGGTCGAACGCAATTACAGTGCCGGGGTGGGAAACAATATCCGCTTCTATGTGGTCGATACTGCGGGCGCCACGAATATCAACGGACAGGACAAGGTTGATCTGTCCACGATCACTCCGGTGGACAAGACGCTGTGGTTCTCGCTCACCCCGACGACGCCGGATGTGCGGGTCGACAATCTCGAATCTGTTGCGTTCGGCCCGGTCATCAACGGCCGGCAGAGCTTTCTGACCACCACCGACAACAACTTCAACCGCCATCAGGCGACTCGGTTCAAGCTGTTTACCGTGGCCCTGCCGCAGAGCTGATCGCACTTCACGCCAGCCATGCGTTCTTTGGCCATGCGTTCCTTTCTGCTTGACCTTGCGCGGGCAGAAGGAAAGAAACGCGCATGGCTGGCGGAACCCTGCATATCGACCTTGACGCGGTGATCGCAAACTGGCGATCGCTCAATGAGATGGCCGGACCGAACTCCGAAACCGGAGCCGTGGTCAAGGCGAACGGCTACGGGCTCGGTGCGGGCCGCGTCGCGCGGGCGTTGCAGTCTGTCGGTGTCACGCGATTCTTTGTCGCGGAAGCCACCGAAGGGATAACCCTGCGCGCCGCGCTTGGCGACGAGGCCGAAATCTTCGTCTTTGGCGGGCACATGGCGGGCGATACCGGCATGATTCGCGACCTTGACCTGATCGCGATGCTCAATTCGATCGAGCAGATCACCCGGCATTTCGAAACCCTGCCGGGATCCCGCTTCGGCCTCCAGCTTGACACCGGCATGAACCGGCTCGGGCTTGAGGCTGAGGAGTGGCAGGCGGTGGCGCCGATGCTGCTGCCCAAGGGGCCGGACCTGATCATGTCCCATCTGGCCTGCGCGGATGAGCCCGATCACCCGATGAATGCCCATCAGCTCGCCAATTTTCTTGCGATGACAAAAGGGGTGAACGTGCCACGTTCGCTCTCGGCCACGGGCGGGAGCCTGCTCGGCCCGGATTACCATTTCGAGGTGACGCGCCCGGGCATCGGGCTTTATGGCTGCGCGCCCTTCATGGATGCAAAACCCGTCACCCGGCTGTCGCTGCCGGTGATCCAGGTCCGCGATGTGCAGCCGGGCGAAACCGTGGGATACGGCAATGGCTGGACCGCGCATGCGCCGACCCGGATCGCCACGCTGTCCGCAGGCTATGCCGACGGGATCTTTCGCGCATTCTCGAACGAGGTGAAGCTCCATGCAGGCGATACCCCCTGCCCGCTGCGCGGTCGTGTCTCGATGGACCTGATCACCGTTGACGTGACGCATCTGGCCGAAGTGCCCGACGCGCTTGATCTGATCAATGCGCAACAGGGGCCGGACATGCTGGCCGATATTGTCGGCACCATCGGCTACGAGATCCTGACCTCGCTCGGCAACCGCTATTGCCGCAGCTATTCCGGAGGCGGGGCATGAGTCTGACCACACCGCTCGCAACTCTCGGTCGCAGCGCCCTGGACGCGCTCGCAGCCATTGGTCGCGTGGCGATCTTCGCCCTGCAAGCCATGTCGCACCTGCTGCGCCCGCCCTTCTACGCGCGTGAATTCTGGACGGCCTGTCTGCAGATCGGCTGGCTGTCGCTGCCTGTTGTCGGGCTGACCTCGGTCTTCACCGGTGCTGCGCTGGCGTTGCAGATCTATGCGGGCGGCGCGCGATTTTCAGCCGAATTCGCCGTGCCCTCGATCACCGCGATCGGCATGGTGCGCGAACTGGGGCCGGTTCTGGGCGGGCTGATGGTGGCCGCGCGCGTCGCCTCTTCGATCGCCGCCGAAATCGGCACGATGAAAGTGACCGAGCAGATCGACGCGCTGACAACCCTTTCGACCGATCCGATGAAATACCTCGCCGCGCCGCGTCTGCTGGCAGCCACACTGACCGTGCCGATGCTGGTCGCCGTGGGCGATGTGATCGGGATCATGGGCGGCTGGCTGATCGGGACGACCCGGCTTGGGTTCAATTCCCCGGCCTATCTGCGCACCACCTGGGAATATCTGCAATTCTGGGATGTCGGATCGGGCCTGGTCAAGGGTGCGGCGTTCGGATTCATCGTTGCGCTGATGGGCTGCCATTACGGGATGTATTCGGGTCGTGGCGCGCAAGGCGTGGGCCGCGCCACAAAATCCGCCGTCGCCGCCGCCTCCATCGCGATCCTTGCGGCAAACTACCTGCTTACGGAGGCGTTCTTCGCCACATGATCGAACTGTCCGGACTCAGAAAATCCTTCGGATCGAACCATGTCCTGCGCGGCGTGGACCTGACCGTGCCGGGCGGGCAATCGACGGTGATCATCGGCGGGTCCGGCACCGGAAAATCGGTTTTGCTCAAATGTATCCTCGGCCTCGTGCATCCCGATGGCGGCACGATCAGGCTCGACGGGCGCGATGTGACCGATGGTGGCAAGGGGGCCGAACGCGACACCTTCCTTGCGCAATTCGGGATGCTGTTCCAGGGGGCGGCGTTGTTCGACAGCCTCACCGTCTGGCAAAATGTCGCCTTCCGCCTGTTGCGCGGCACGCTCAGGCGTCCCAGGGTCGAAGCCCGCGAAATCGCCATCGAGAAGCTGCGCCGCGTCGGCCTGAAACCTGACGTCGCCGACCGGTTTCCGGCGGAACTGTCGGGCGGGATGCAAAAACGCGTGGGGCTGGCCCGCGCCATCGCGGCCGAGCCGCGGATCATCTTCTTCGACGAACCGACCACCGGGCTTGATCCGATCATGGCGGGCGTGATCAACGACCTGATCCGCGAGATTGTCACCGAGATGGGCGCCACCGCGATGACGATCACCCATGACATGACTTCGGTGCGCTCCATTGCCGACCGGGTGGCGATGCTGCATGGCGGCAATATCCGCTGGGACGGGCCGATTTCCGAAATGGACGCAACCTCAGATCCTTACGTCCAGCAATTCATCCACGGACGCGCGGAAGGGCCGATCGAGGCGGTTCGCTGATCGCCCGGTCCCGGATGATCTCACGCAGCCTTGACGAGGCCTAAGGTGCGGGCGGCGAGCCTGGCGAATGACGGGCTGACCCCTCAGAGCGAACGACATGGGAGTGGACGACATGGGAGCGGCGCACGCGCAACGACACCCGCAACCGGAGCCACCAGGCCGCCCCGCTTGCCCCGCGCGCAACGCTCTGACATGAAGGAGCATGGCGAAATCGTCCCCTGTCTTCATCTGCTCCAGTTGCGGCGCAAGCTACCCGAAATGGTCGGGACGCTGCGATGCCTGCGGCGCGTGGAACGCATTGGTGCAGGAGGCGCCGCTCTCGTCCTCCGGTCCGGGTTCGAAATCCCTGGGCGGTGCCAAAGGACGGCAGATCAGGCTGTCGTCTCTGGCAGCACAGGAGGCGCCGCCCCCCCGGATGCGCTCGGGGCTGGAAGAGTTCGATCGGGTTCTGGGCGGCGGCCTGGTCGCAGGCTCCGCGATTCTCGTAGGCGGCGATCCGGGGATCGGGAAATCGACCCTGCTGCTCCAGGCAACGGCCAGTTTCGCGCGCGCCGGGTCCAGGTGCCTTTACATTTCGGGCGAGGAAGCCGCGCAGCAGGTGCGGATGCGGGCACAGCGTCTGGGCCTGACGGAGGCTCCGGTTGTTTTGGGGGCCGAGACCAATCTGCGCGATATCCTGACGACGATCGGGGTGGAACGTCCCGATTTCGTGGTGATCGACTCGATCCAGACCATGTGGGCCGACCATGTCGAGAGCGCGCCGGGCTCGGTTTCGCAGGTGCGCGCCGCCGCACACGAGCTTGTGAGCTTTGCCAAGACGCGCGGCGTGGCGGTGGTTCTGGTCGGCCATGTCACCAAGGATGGCCAGATCGCAGGCCCCCGCGTGGTCGAGCATATGGTCGATACCGTTCTTTATTTCGAGGGGGAGCGCGGCCATCAGTTCCGGATCCTGCGCGCGGTCAAGAACCGCTTTGGTCCTGCCGCCGAGATCGGGGTCTTCGAGATGACCGGTGGCGGTCTGGCGCAGGTGGCCAACCCTTCCGCATTGTTCCTGTCGGAACGGGGCCAGCCCGCGCCGGGATCGGCGGTGTTTGCCGGGATCGAGGGGACGCGCCCGGTTCTGACCGAGGTGCAGGCGCTCGTCGCCCCTTCGACGCTGGCCAGCCCGCGCCGCACCGTGGTGGGGCTCGACCCGGGCCGTGTCTCGACCATCCTTGCCGTGCTTGAGGCGCGCTGCGGTATCCCCTTCGCCGGTCTCGATGTCTTCCTCAATGTCGCGGGCGGGATGAAGGTCGTCGAACCTGCCTCGGATCTGGCCGTTGCGGCGGCACTTCTGAGTGCGCGTGAGGATATGGCGCTGCCGGCAGACCTGGTGATTTTCGGAGAAATCAGTCTTTCGGGTGCCCTGCGCCCGGTGAGTCAGGCCGAAAACAGGTTGAAAGAAGCGGCAAAACTTGGTTTTTCACAAGCGATCGCGCCTGCGGGAACGAAACCCGAGGGCACGGGCGGGATTGCCCTGCGCAAGCTGGGCGATCTCGTGACATTCACCGGGGAGATGTTCGGCGCAGGCTAGCGCCAGACAGGAGCGTAAATGGACGGATTCACCATCATCGATGCCATCGTGGCCATCGTGATCATTCTCTCGGCGATCCTTGCCTATTCGCGCGGTTTCGTGCGTGAGGGCCTTGCCATCGCCGGCTGGATCGCGGCCGCCGTCATCGCCTACATGTTCGCCAATGAGGCCCGCCCGCTGATCCAGCAGATCCCGGGTCTTGACAAGATCATCGGCAATAGCTGCGAACTGGCGACAATCGGCGGATTTGCCGCCGTCTTCGCGATCGCTCTGGTCGTCTTCTCGATTCTCATGCCGCTCTTTGCCTCGATCGTGCAGCGCTCGGTGCTGGGCGGGATCGATCGGGGGATCGGTTTCCTGTTTGGCGTCCTGCGCGGGATGATCCTGGTCGCGGTGGCTTTCGTCGTTTATGGTCGCGTGATGGCCAACGACCCGGTCCCGATGATCGACAATTCGCGCTCGGCCAGGGTCTTTGCACCGATGTCGGGGCAGATGGACGAGTCGATGCCCACCGATGCGCCCGGCTGGATCGTGGCCCGCTACGAGCAGCTGGTCGCGCAATGTCCCGGCAATGTGGCCACCCCCACGAACCCGGTGCGCACCGAAATGCCACCTGCAAGCCCGAATTGATGACATCCCGATGACGGATTTGCCGCGCGAGGGGTTAACAGATCGCGCGTTTTGCATTAAATGATCCGCAACGCCTCCCCCTTGCGTATCCTTCGGAGATGGCCCATGTCTCGCGCTGCCGCCAGGACCCTTCCTGCCCATCCGTTCGACGACGACAGGCTCAGGGAAGAGTGCGGCGTCTTCGGGGTTGTCGGCGTGCAGGACGCCGCCAATTTCGTGGCCCTCGGGATGCACGCGCTGCAACACCGCGGCCAGGAAGCGGGCGGGATCGTCTCGCACCACCCCGATCATGGTTTCAACTCGGCCCATCGTTTCGGTTACGTGCGCGACAATTTCACCAAGGCCTCTTTGATGGAAACCCTGCCCGGCCCGGTCGCGATCGGGCATGTGCGCTACTCGACCGCAGGCAAGAAAGGCGCGGTGATCCGCGACATCCAGCCTTTCTTCGGAGAGTTCTCGATGGGCGGTTGCGCGGTTGCGCACAACGGCAACCTGACCAATGCCGACCAGCTCCGCCGTGAACTGATCGAGATGGGGGCCATCTTCCAGTCCAGTTCCGATAGCGAATGTATCATCCACCTGATGGCGCGGTCCATCCAGAAGAGGCATGCCGACCGGATCGCCGATGCGCTGCGCCGGGTCGAGGGGGCGTTCTCCGTCGTCGCGATGACCCGCACCAAACTGATCGGAGTGCGCGATCCGCTGGGTGTGCGTCCGCTCGTGCTGGGGCGGCTGGGCGCGACCGGATACGCGCTCAGCTCGGAGACCTGCGGGCTTGATATCATCGGCGCCGAACTCGTGCGCGAGATCGAACCGGGCGAAATGGTGGTGATCGAGGCCGGTGTGGTGAAATCCTCGCGCCCCTTCGCGCCCGCCAAACCACGCTTCTGCATCTTCGAGCATATCTATTTCTCGCGCCCCGATTCGATCATCGGTGGTCGTTCGGTCTACGAAACCCGCTACCAGATCGGCGTGGAACTGGCGCGCGAAGCCCCCATCGATGCCGACCTTGTCTGCCCCGTGCCCGACAGCGGAACACCCGCCGGGATCGGCTACAGCCACGAATCGGGCATTCCCTTTGCGCTCGGCATCATCCGCAACCAGTATATGGGCCGGACCTTCATCGAACCGACCGAACAGATCCGCAACATGGGCGTGCGCCTCAAGCTCAATGTGAACAAGGCCCTGATCTGCGGCAAACGGGTCATCCTGGTTGATGATTCGGTCGTGCGCGGCACCACCTCGCGCAAGATCAAGGAAATGATCCTCGACGCGGGCGCAAAAGAGGTTCATTTCCGCATCGCCTCCCCGCCGAACGCATGGCCCTGCTTCTACGGGGTGGACACGCCCGACCGCACCAAGCTGCTCGCCGCCCGGATGACCGAGGACGAGATGCGCGCCTGGGTCGGGGTGAACAGCCTGAAATTCATCTCGCTCGACGGGCTCTATCGCGCTGTGGGCGAAGCCGAGGGACGCAACGATTCCTGCCCGCAATATTGCGATGCCTGTTTCTCCGGCGAATATCCGATCGCACCCTCGGATCAGATCGGGAAGGGCTTCGAGATGAAGGCCGCCGAGTAATCCCGTCAGAGGCCAAACGTCCCACAAGCGCCCTGCCCGTCATTCCTGATCTGGCTTGCCCAGAACCTGTTCTTCCTGCGCGATGAAATGTTCGATCATCTCACGCCAAAGCCGCTCGACAAGACCCGGATCCACGCCTGTCTGCGCCGCTTGTCGCACCACATTGTCGAGCACTTCCCAAACCCGGTCGTGCAGGCGCGCGGGCAGCCCCTCGCGATGCTTGATCTGCGCCACGCGCGCCACAATCGCGGTACGCCGTGCCAACAGGTCGATCATTTCGACATCTATCGCGTCGATCAGGACACGCGCTTGCGCCAGCGTGTCGATCCGTGGGGCATCGATCATGCGGTGACTCCATCAAGGGGAAATACGCCCCCTATCGCAGCTTGGCGCGACAATCTCAAGACGCGCTCACTTGTGCTGGTGCGCGTCCCGGCTGAGGCTGGCGCAGCCATTGCGCCGCGTGATCGGGTGTTGAGGCGGCGGCCCCGAAGCGACCGCCCGTCATCCTCGGGAGCGCAGCGCGCCGCCCGTGGCTCTGGATACCTTTTCGACGATCTTCTTTGATACGGTTTCGATCTCGGCATCGGTCAGGGTCTTGTCGGCGGGCTGCATCCGCACCGTGAACGCGATGGATTTCTTGCCCGCGCCCATCTGTTCCTCGGCCTCAGGGCCGGTGAACTGGTCAAAGACCCGAATGCTTTCGATCAGTTTCCTGTCCGCGCCAAGGGCCGCGTTGACCGCCGTCAGGGCCTCCACCCGGGCATCCATGGCGAAAGCGAAATCACGTTCGACCGCTTGCAGATCCGAAATTTCCAGCGCAGGCCGGGTTGCGCCCTTCTTCTTCGGGAACGGCACATTGGCCAGACGAATGGTGAAGCCGACCGCAGGCCCCTTCACCCCCATCTTGCGCAGGATCCCGGGATGCAGCTCTCCGAAGGTGGCCAGCGCATTGGGCCCCAATGCGACATTGCCCGAACGGCCCGGATGCCACCACGCATCAAGCTTGCGGTTGATCTGCGCGCGCGCGGGTGCACCGATCGCGCCCAGCACAGCCTCGGCATCGGCCTTGGCATCGTAGAGATCGACCGGACGGCGCGACCCGAACATGTCACGTGGCCCTGCCTGGCCCACCAGCAGGCCCGCCGCCTGGATCACCTGCTCACCCGGCTCACCGCCGGTAAAGACCGGACCGACCTCGAACAGCGCAAGATCGGAAAATCCGCGCGCCTGATTGCGCATGGCGGCCTGCAACAGGCCGGGCAGCAAGTCGGGGCGCATATGCGTCATTTCCGAACTGATCGGGTTTTCCAGCCGCGTCGCCTCGCCCCCTCCTCCGAACGGCACGGCCGAGGCCGCGTCGATGAAGGAATAGCTCACGCATTCATTGTAGCCAAGTGCTGCAATCGTGCGCCGTGCCGTCCGCTCGCGCTGCTGCATGGGCGTCAGGATCGCCCCCGGAACGCCGGTCGTCTCGCGCGCCATCGGGGCGCCCTGCAACCTGCTCAGCGACGCGATACGGACGACTTCCTCGACCAGATCTGCCTCGCCCAGCACGTCGGGACGCCAGGTCGGCGGGGTCGCCATATTGCCGTTCAGCACAAATCCCAGTGCTTCCAGCGTCGCGCGTTGCACAGCCTCCGGGATCTCCATGCCCACAAGGCGCATCACGCGGGTCGGGTCCAGACGATAGGCGCGGGTCGTATCCGGCGTCCTGTCCATCCAGGGTGAGTTCCGACGGCTCACCGCCACACAGATCCAGCACCATCCGCGTCGCCAGTTCCAGCCCCGGCAGGGTAAAGGCCGGGTCCACGCCGCGTTCGAACCGGTAGCGCGCATCCGAGTTGATCTTCAGCGCACGGCCGGTTGCGGCGATCGTGACCGGATCCCAAAAGGCACTTTCGAGGAACACATCGACCGTGTCCTCATCGGTTCCCGACAACGCGCCACCGATGATCCCTGCCAGGCTCTCGACACCCTTGTCGTCACAGATCACCATGTCGCCAGTGCGCAGCATGTAGGTCTTTGTGTCGAGCGCGTGGACCTCTTCGCCGCCCTCGGCCGGCCTGATCACCAGATCGCCCGCGATCTTCCTCATGTCGAAGACATGCAGCGGCCGGTTCAGGTCATGGGTAAAATAGTTGGTGATATCGACCAGCGCGGAAATCGGACGCAGACCGATCGCCCTGAGGCGCTTTTGCATCCATTCCGGCGAGGGCCCGTTTTTCACACCACGAATGACGCGACCGGCAAAGAGCGGGCAGCCCTTGTCTTTGAGTGCCGGATCGATCGTGACCGAGACCGGCGCCGGGAAGACACCGGCCACCGGCTCCACCACCAGCGGTTTCAGCGTGCCCAGACCGCGCGCGGCCAGATCGCGCGCCACCCCGCGCACCCCCAGCGCGTCGGGGCGGTTCGGCGTGATCGCGATGTCGATCACCGGATCGACAGTATCGGGGCGGTTTGTCGCCAGCCAGTCGGTGAATTTCTGCCCGACCTCGCCCGAGGGGAGTTCAATGATGCTGCCATGTTCATCCGACAGTTCCAGCTCGCGCTCCGAGGCCATCATTCCGTGGGATTCCACGCCGCGGATCCTGCTGACCGACAGGGTCACGTCGAGGCCCGGCACATGGTCGCCCGGCTTGCACAGCACGACCGTGATTCCAGCCCGCGCATTGGGGGCACCGCAAACGATCTGCCGAAGGCCTTCGTCGGTCTCGACCATGCACACGCGCAAACGATCGGCATCCGGATGCTGCTCGGCCGATTGCACACGCGCCAGTGTAAAGCGCTCCAGCCTGGCAGCCGGGTCGATGACGCTTTCGACCTCAAGGCCAAGATCGGTCAGCGCCCCGGCGATCTCGTCAATCGTGGCCGTGGTGTCGAGGTGGTCCTTGAGCCAGGACAAGGTGAATTTCATCGGTCTTCCCTCGGGATTGCTTGCGGCTGCGCGAGGTCCTTGTAACCCCCCATCCCGAGGGGTTTCAACTCCCGTCAGAGCCGGATCAAGGGGTTTGCCGCCAAAAGCACCGCGCCGATCGACCTTGTGCTCCATGGTGCCTTCGTGGCATCCTCCACGAAAAAACGGCGTGAGCAAAAAACGGCGTGAGCGGAGGAAACCGGTGTGGTGACCAACCCCGAAACAAAACAGACCGACCAGCCCCAACTGCGCCGGAGCATGTCTGTCGAAGAGTTTGACGACGGGTATTTCTATGCCGCCGAACTGAAGGCATTTGCCCGCGACATTGGTATCACCGTCGGCAACTTTCGCAAAAACGAGCTGGAAAATCTCATTCGTGAATTCCTGGCCACTGGGGTTGTGCCCGATCGGAAACCGGTATTGCCGCGCAAGTCGGGCCAGCAACGCGACACGCTGCGTGCGGATGAGAGGGTGGTGAACTATGTCGGTGACAGCAAGACCAAAGCCTTTCTGCTGGAGAGGGTCAAGCTGCGGACACCCGGATTGCGCAACAAGTCGGGGCAATGGTATTGGTTGAACGACTGGCGTCGGCAGCAGCAGGAAACCGGGCGCAACTTTACCTATCAGGATATTGCCGATCATCTTCATGCACTGATGTCCACCAAAGGGCGCCTGCCGCAGATCCCATCGGCCCGGTTGAACAACTTCATCACGGATTTCCGCGCTGACCCGGCAAATGGCGGTGTCTCTCGCGCCGAGATGCTCAAAGCCTGGGAGGTGCTCAAGCGTCGGCCTGGACCAAACACCTATGAGGCGTATCTGTCCGATCCCCGCGATGCTTGCGCGCAGTCCACGCGCCTTCTGCCTCGACCTTGAGGCCGGTGCTGTCGATCCGCAGATGCACGGGCCCCCTGGAGCCGCGATACGGGATGGTCACGGCCAGGGTCTTCTGGCGGCGAGACAGCGTGCTGACGTCGGGCACCGCCCGGTCCAGGCCGATCCGCTTCGGCAGGCTCTCGACAAAACCGGTCGTCTGCCCAAGCGCCATGCCGGACAACACCTTCATTGAAAGGCAAGTCTGGATGGCGGCGTCACTGCAGCTCTGCGGGCGACACCGCCGGCCTGTCGGCACGCCATCCCGGGTCATCCCGGGCCAGATCATCCCGGGCCAAGTCATCTCGGGATCGAACCAGATCGTCAGCGAGCCCCGGCGCTGGAGCGCGTTCGCCATTGGGCTCGAACCAATGGCGCCACAATGGCTCACTGTAGCCCGGCCAGTTCCTGGTCGTGCAGGTCGGGGGTGTGGGGCGGCTCATGCCGCCGGGCGACCATGATGGATTCACAAGATGAAGCCCCGAAGGGGTTGGCGCAACAGAGCCCCCATCCGCCGCAACGGGCGTGCCTGCAAAGAAGGCCGCCCGGCGGCGATCGCCAGGAACGAAATCCAACGAAATCCAACGAAATCCTGCGTGCTGGGCGGAATGGGGGTATTTGCGCGGGGCCGGATCAGGGGACGACCGGACTGTCCAGCGCCCGACCCTTCCCTCACAGGAAACTCTGCGGGTCGATATCCACCGTCAGCCGCACATTTTTGGGCAGCTTTACCTGACGCAGCCAGCCTCGCAATGCCCTTTGCAGTGGCGCGCTCTTCCTGGCCTTGATCAGCATCCGCACCCGGTGGCGTCCGCGAATCCGGGCAATCGGCGCGGGGGCCGGGCCGAATGCCTGCGCCCCGATCCGCCGCAGCGGATCGTCCTGCCGCGCCAGCGCCGTGCCGATCTCGAACAGCGGTTGCAGGTCGGGACCCGAGAGTATGATCCCCGCCATGCGCCCGTAAGGGGGCACGCCCTGCGCCTGGCGCGCGGCGGCCTCCTGTGCCCAGAACGATTCTTCATCGCCTGCCAGAATGGCGCGAATCACCGGGTGCTCGGGCTGACAGGTCTGCAACAGCGCCACACCCTTTTCCCCGGCGCGGCCGGCACGGCCTGCCACCTGGCGCATCAGCTGGAACGTCTTTTCCGCCGCGCGAAGATCCGAACCCTGCAAGCCCAGATCCGCGTCGATCACGCCGACCAGCGTCAGATGCGGGAAGTTGTGCCCCTTTGCCACGATCTGTGTGCCGATGATGATGTCGGTTCCGCCTCCGGCGATCGTGGCGATGGTCTCTTTCAGGGCACGGGCCGAGCCGAACAGGTCCGAGGACAGCACCGTCACGCGCGCCTGTGGAAACCGCCCGGCAACCTCTTCGGCCAGTCGCTCGACCCCCGGCCCGACCGGGACGAGCTTGCCCGCCACCCCGCAGTTCGGGCATTTGGCGGGGATCGGTTGCGTTTCGCCGCATTGGTGGCACACGAGGCGCTTGAGGAACCGGTGCTCGACCATCCGCGCGTCGCAGTGATCGCAGCCGATCTGATGTCCGCAGGCACGGCAGATCGTGACCGGCGCATAACCACGCCGGTTGAGAAACAGCATCGACTGCTGGCCTGCACCGATTCGCTTGTTCACCTCCGCGACCAGGGTCGGCCCGATCCAGTGGCTTGCCGGAAGGGTCTCATTGCGCATGTCGATCGCGGCCATGCGCGGCAATTCCGCCGTGCCGAACCGCCCGGGCAGATCGACGCGCGCATATTTGCCACTCTGCGCATTCACCCAGGTTTCGAGCGATGGCGTGGCCGAGGCGAGCACCACCTGCGCATCGGCAAGCGCGGCGCGCAGAACCGCCATGTCGCGCGCATTGTAAATGGCACCCTCTTCCTGCTTGTAAGAGCCGTCATGTTCTTCATCGACAACGATCAGGCCCAGATCGCGGAACGGCAGGAACAGGGCGGAGCGCGCGCCGACCACCAGTTGCACCTCGCCTTTGCCACAGGCCCGCCACAGGCGGCGACGTTCGGATTGGGTCACGCCGGAGTGCCACTCACCGGGGCGCGCACCAAAACGCTCCTCGACCCGCGACAGGAATTCCGAACCCAGCGCGATTTCGGGCAGCAGCACAAGCACCTGGCGCCCCGCAGCAAGACAGTGCGCGACCGCTTCCAGATAGACCTCGGTCTTGCCCGAGCCGGTGACACCCTTGAGCAGCGTGGTCCCGTAATGCCCGCCGTGCGCGCGCAAGCTCGCCGCAGCCGCAGCCTGCGACGGGGACAGCACCTTGCCGGGCAGGTTCGGGTCCAGCCGGGCAAAGGGCGAATCGCGCGGCACATCAGCCTCCTGAATCGCGCCCAGTCGCACCAATCCCTTCACGACCTGCGTCGTCACGCCTGCCAGTTGCGCCAGTTCCGAAAGGTAGAGCCCCGCGCCGTCATGGCCACGCAGCACCTCCAGCACGCGCGCGCGCGCATCGGTCATCCGATCGGGTCCGGTTCCGCCCGGCCGATAGAGGTGCCGCATGCCCGGCGGATCGCCCAGGCCCGGCGCGCGCGTTGCCAGCCGCAGAACCTGCGAGATTGGCGTCATAGTGTATTCGGCCATCTTCAGCAGGAACGCGCGCATCTCGTCGCGCATCGGGGCCACACCAAGCACCCGCGACACCGCACGCAGCCTGGCCGCGTCGAAATCACCGGCGCCACGCCCCCAGACCACACCGATCACCTTGCGCGGACCCAGTGGCACTTCGACAAAGGCACCGTCCTGGCAGCCTCCTTCAGGGGCACGGTACTCAAGCGGCCGCCCGATCGGTTCCGCCGTCAGGACCGCGACGCGGGCACCCTCGTCATGCCAGCCCGTCTGTGTCATGCGGTTTTCGCTCCGGCATCGGCGGAAATGTTCCGGGGACGACAGGGCAGGGCGGCATGACAGGGCAGGGCGGCACATCGTGCGCGAGGGGTTTTCCGCTCTTTCGCCCCGGCAGCATTTGCGCTAACACCGCCGCAAGTGCTGCAAGGGAGTTCGCATATGAAATTCTTCGTCGATACCGCCGATACCGCCGCGATCCGGGAGCTTGATGATCTGGGTATGGTCGATGGCGTGACCACCAACCCCTCGCTGATTCTGAAGTCGGGCCGCGACATTCTGGAGGTCACGAAAGAGATCTGCGAAATCGTCGAGGGCCCGGTCTCGGCCGAGGTGGTGGCCACCGAAGCCGGGGAGATGATCGCAGAAGGTCTCAAGCTGGCCAAGATCGCCCCCCAATATCGCGATCAAGGTGCCGCTGACCTGGGATGGCCTGACCGCCTGCAAGGCTTTCGCATCCGAAGGCCATATGGTCAATGTGACGCTCTGTTTCTCTGCCGCGCAGGCAATCCTTGCCGCCAAGGCGGGCGCGTCCTTCATCTCGCCCTTTGTCGGGCGTCTGGACGACATCAATCTCGACGGGATGCAGCTGATCGAGGACATTCGCGCGATCTACGACAATTACGATTTCAGGACCGAGATTCTTGCCGCCTCCATCCGTTCGGTCAACCACATCACCGAAGCGGCCCGCATCGGGGCCGATGTGATCACCGCGCCGCCCGCCGTGATCAAGGGCATGGTCCGGCATCCGATGACTGACAGGGGGCTTGAGCAGTTCCTCAAGGACTGGGCCGCGACCGGTCAGAAAATCGTCTGATCCCTGCCGCAACGGCAATGACGGGTCCGCCACATCGGCGGGCCTTTTTCGGCCGATGGGAATTTTTGCGCTGCAAGGCTCGACATCTCGTGTATGCTTGGTGGAGATGAAATGGCAACAAAGACGGGCACAGCAGGCATGACCGAAGCGAGCTTCGCGGAGCGGCTCCGCGACAAGATCATTTCCGACCCCGATGTGATTCTGGAGGATCGCGATCTCATGCGGGCACTGATTGCCGCCAATGAGACCGCGATGGGATCGAATATCGTCGATCTGCGCGGCGCGTCGATGGCCCGGCTTGAGGCGCGGCTCGACCGGCTGGAGGACACCTATCGCTCGGTGATCGCGGCGGCCCATGAAAATCTCGCAGGGACGCACCGGATCCATCGCGCCGTGCTGCGCCTGCTTGACCCGACCGATTTCGAAAGCTTTATCAAGACGCTCGGCACAGACGTGGCCAGGATGCTGCGAGTCGATTCGATGCACCTTGTTCTTGAGAGCCATCTGCAAGAGGATGCGCCCGCCCTGCGCGATCTGGGTGAGGTGCTCAGCGTGGCGCAGCCGGGCTTCTGCCTCGAATACATGCGGGCCGGCCGCACCGGGCAGGTGCGCAACGTTGTGCTGCGCCAGACCGGGCCGGGTTCCGGCGCGATTTATGGCGAGGCTGCGAACCGGGTGCGCTCCGAGGCGCTCATGACGCTTGATCTGGGGCAGGGGCGTCTGCCCGCAATGCTGGTGATGGGCGCGCAGGACCCGCATCAGTTCAAACCCTCTCAGGGGACCGACCTGCTGGCCTTCCTCGCGGGCGTGTTCGAGCGGGCCATGCGCCGTTGGCTTGGTTGATGGGTGCGCCGGAGGGCATGTCCGAAGGTGCCCGGGCGGCGCTGACCGGGTGGCTTGATCACATGCGCGCGCTCAAGGGCGCCTCCGAACAGACGATCAACGCCTATCGCACCGATGTGGCGCGGTTCCTGTATTTCCTGCATCGGCATGAGGGTGAGGGGTTGGGCGCGGCGCGTCTGGCGCGGATTACCCAGTCCGACATGCGCTCTTGGATGGCGCAGGAGCGCACACGGGGGCTGTCGGCGCGCTCGCTGGCCCGTGCGCTCAGTTCGGTCAAGGGCTTCATCCGCTGGCTGGCCGATCGCGAGGGGGTGGATGCCAGTCACGTCCTGTCGGCCCGCGCCCCGAAATATCAGCGCAAGCTGCCCCGCCCGCTGGCCGAGGAGGCCGCACGCGCGATGATCGAGCAGGTCGATACCCAGGCGATGGAGCCATGGATCGCCGCGCGCGACCAGGCGGTGCTGATATTGCTCTACGGTTGCGGGTTGCGGATCTCCGAGGCACTTGGCCTGACCGGGGAGCGTTATCCGCTGTCCGAGGTGCTGCGCATCCGGGGCAAGGGAGACAAGGAACGGCTGGTGCCGGTCCTGCCGGCCGCGCGCGATGCCGTGGCGGACTATCTGCATCTGTGCCCCTATCCGGCACAGGATGGGGTGGCCCTGTTCCGGGGCGCGCGGGGCGGCCCGCTGAACCCGCGTCTCGTCTCGCGGGCGATGGAGCGGGCGCGCATGGCGCTGGGGCTGCCTTCGACGGCAACGCCGCACGCGATGCGCCACTCTTTCGCGACGCATCTGCTGGCACATGGCGGTGATCTGCGTGCGATCCAGGAATTGCTGGGTCATGCCAGCCTTGCCACGACGCAGATCTATACCGCCGTCGATGCCGGACGCCTGATGGAAATCTACGACAAGGCCCATCCGCACGCCTGAGGCAAACCGCATCGGGGCGGGGCGTTTGCTTGGCCGGTTTCGGTGACTGGCGCGCGGTCTGTCGCAATGCTTGTGATCCGATGCCGCTTGCGGCATGACAGACGCATGACGTTACGTGTGAAAGCCCTTCTGGTTCATCTGCTCACGGCCACCGGTGCCGTTTTGTCGATGCTTGCCCTTCTGGCTGCGGCCGAGGGCAAATGGAGCCTGATGTTTCTCTGGCTTGTCGTGGCCTTTCTGGTTGACGGGATCGACGGACCGCTGGCCCGGCGCTATGATGTGAAGCTCAACGCTCCGGTCTATGACGGTGTTCTGATGGATCTGATCATCGACTATCTGAGCTATGTTCTCATTCCTGCCTTTGCATTGTTCAGGTCTGGGCTGCTGCCCGGCTGGACGGGTTGGTTCGCGATTATCGCGATCACCTATGCGAGCGTCGTCTATTTCTCGGATACGCGCATGAAAACAAGGGACAATTCCTTCTCGGGATTTCCCGGATGCTGGAACATGGTCGTGCTGGTGCTGTTCGCGCTCAGGCCCGATTGCTGGACGAGCCTGATCGTGGTGCTTGTCATCACGGTCGCGATGTTCCTGCCGCTGAAATTCATTCATCCGGTCCGCACCCGGCGCTGGCGAGCACTCTCCTTGCCGGTTGCCCTGGCCTGGACCGCGTTTGCCGCATGGGCCGCCTGGGTCGATTTCGATCCGGCAAGCTGGGCACATTGGGGGCTGGTCGTGACGTCGGTCTATCTGTTGCTGGTCGGTATCGTTCAACAAATTGTTCCGCAGCGGCAAGCGGACCTGATCGCCTGATCCATGTGTCGGGCGGGAACGGAGGGATCGCCACGCACGGGTTCATTCTCGTTGCCCTGGCGTGGGCGCTATGGGCGTGCTCCGGGGGGCGCTCCCGGATGGATCTGCGCTTGCCGACACGGATGGGCGCGCCTATAAGGGCGCCATGTTCAGGCTGGCTCATGGAACGCGAATTATCTGCCCGGCGCCCTGATGCGTCAGGGTGACCGGGATTTGCAAGCCATGCCAAAGGGCGCCGACCGGGCGCGCCCGTCCCTTCCCCAAGGATCTTTCCCAAGGACTTTTCCAATGTGTGCCGAAATGACCGAAGAGATCGTCGATTACTCGAAGACTGTCTTCCTTCCAAAAACCGATTTTCCGATGCGTGCGGGCCTGCCGATGCGCGAACCCGAATGGCTTGAGCGTTGGTCCAGGATCGGCATCTACGGCAAGCTGCGTGAAAAGAATGCCGACGGGTCGCGTGTGCCGTTCACGCTCCACGATGGCCCTCCCTATGCGAACGGCCACCTGCATATCGGCCACGCGCTCAACAAGGTGCTCAAGGATTTCATCACCCGCTCGCAGCAGATGATGGGCCGTGATGCGCGCTATGTGCCGGGCTGGGACTGCCACGGTCTGCCGATCGAATGGAAGATCGAAGAGCAGTATCGTGCAAAAAAGGCTCAGGACAAAGACCAGGTCTCGGTCATCGATTGCCTCCGTCAGGAGTGCCGCAAGTTCGCCGAAGGTTGGGTGGATGTGCAGCGCGAAGAGTTCAAGCGTCATCGGCATCTACCGGGAACTGGGCCGATCCCTACCTGACCATGAACTTCCATGCCGAACGCGGTCATCGCCGAGGAATTCATGAAGTTCCTGATGAATGGCACGCTCTATCAGGGGTCCAAGCCCGTGATGTGGTCACCGGTGGAGAAAACCGCGCTGGCCGAGGCCGAGGTGGAATACCACGACCATCACCAGCCACACGATCTGGGTGCGCTTCAAGGTTCGCCGCAGTGGCAATGCGCGCGGGTGGCCGTCGAAAACGCGGGCAGACAGGACGCTGCGGACCCGGCGCTTCCTGCTGATCCGTTGCACCAGGCGAGCGTTGTGATCTGGACGACGACGCCGTGGACGATCCCGTCAAAACCGCGCGGTCGCGTTCAACCCCGAGCTGGTCCTACGGTCTTTATCGAGATCGATGCGACACACCCGAAGACATGCTGGGCGCAAGGCCGAGGGCGAGTTGCTGGTCTCTTGTCAGATGCAAGCTGGCCGACGAGCGTGCTCGGTGCAAGGCCCGGCTTGACCGCGACATGTCATCGCCGTCGTGCAGTGACGTGACCGCGCGAACAGCTTGATCTGTCTGACCCTGCGCGCATCCCTTCCGCGGGCGTCGAGGGCGGTCGAACGGCGAATGGGACGTACGACGTTCCGATGCTGCCCGGCGACCACGTCACGGACGAGACCGGAACCGGGTTCGTGCACACCGCGCCGAGCGCATGGGGCCGACGACTTCGTGCTGGGTGTGAAAGCATCGGGCTGCACGATGACCCACAACGTGATCGAACCCGATGGGTCAGTTCCGCGCCAGGATCTGCCGCTTTTTGGCGGCGAGCCAAGATCATGGATCACAGGAGGGCAAGGAAGGTCGACGGCCAATGTCAAGCGGGTCATCGATGCAACTGGTCGGCTGCGGCGCGATGATCTGCTGCGCAAAGGTCAGGATCAAACATTCAGCTATCCGCATTCCTGGCGGTCCAAAGCACCTTTGATCTATCCGCAATACGCCGCAATGGTTCGCCGCCATCGACCAAAACCGTCGGCGATGGGCATGGGACATGTATGGGGCCAACCATCCGGGCAAACGCGCTCTGAAGTCGATCGAGGCGTTGGTCAGGTGAAATGGTGGCCGCAAACCGGTCGCAACAGGCTTTATTCGATGATCGAGGTCACGTCCTGACTGGGTGCTGAGCGCGTCAGCGCGCCTGGGGTGTTCCGCTGACCTGCTTTACCAGCGAAAGACGCGCCAGACCGTCCGATGAACACCTTCCTGCTGCGAAATGACGAGGTTGTGAACGCCCGCATCCTGGCAAGGCATTTGAGACCGAAGGCGCCGATGCCTGGTACGCCGAAGGTTTCAAGCCAAAGAGCGTTTCCTTGGCAAGGCATTACGTGAACCCGGAAGAGTGGGATCAGGTGTTCGACATCCTTGATGTTTGGTTCGATTCAGTGGCTCGACCCATGCCTTCGTGCTGCGGGACCGTCCGAAGACGGCACCGAAGACGGTATTGCCGATGTCTACATGGAAGGCACCGACCAGCACCGGGGTTGGTTTCATTCCTCGCTGCTGCAAGGCTGCGCCACCAAGGGGCGCGCGCCCTATCGCACTGTGGTGACGCACGGGTTCACGCTTGACGAGAAGGGCATGAAGATGTCCAAGTCGCTGGGCAACACCATCGTGCCGGATCAGATCGTCCGGCAATACGGGGCCGACATCCTGCGCCTGTGGGTTGCGCAGGCCGACTTCACCGAGGATCAGCGCATCGGCCCCGAGATCCTGAAAGGGGTGGCGGACAGTTATCGTCGCTTGCGCAACACGCTGCGTTTCATGCTGGGCAACCTGACCGGGTTCAATGAGGCCGAGCGCCTCGATGTCGCGGACATGCCCGAGCTGGAGCAATGGGTGCTGCATCGTCTGGCCGGTCTCGATACCGAGGTTCGCAAGGGCTATGCCGCGTTCGATTTCCAGGGCGTGTTCCAGCAGATTTTCAATTTCTGCACGCTGGATCTGTCGGCCTTCTATTTTGACATCCGCAAGGACGTTCTTTATTGTGATCGGGTCGACAGCACCCGCCGCCGCGCCGCGCGCACCGTGCTGGACCTGCTGTTCCATCGCCTGACGACATGGCTGGCGCCGATTCTCGTCTTCACGATGGAAGATGTGTGGCTGGCCCGCTTTCCGGGTGACGATTCGTCGGTTCATCTGAGGGACTTCGCGCAAACGCCCGCCGACTGGGCCAATCCGGAACTGGCGGCGAAATGGGCGGCGATCCGCCGCGCCCGTCGCGTTGTGACGGCGGCGCTGGAAGTGCAGCGTTCGGCCAAGGTGATCGGGTCTTCGCTGGAGGCCGCGCCGGTCGTCCATGTCGAGGATGGTGCCCAATGCGCCGCGCTCAAGTCAATCGCCTTCGAGGATATGTGCATCACCTCGGCCATCATGCTGAGTGCCGATCCCGCGCCGCAAGAGGCTTTCCGTCTGCCCGAAGTTCCGGGCGTCGCGGTGGTGTTCGAGCGTGCCGAGGGCAAGAAATGCCAACGTTGCTGGAAGATTCTGCCCGATGTCGGCACGCATTCGCATCCGGGTCTTTGCGCGCGCTGTGACGCCGCATTGACCTGAGACGGTCTGGATCGTCCGTGATATTGTGGCGGTGATCAAGCCGGGCTACGATCCGGTGTTGTCCGCCATTGTGCAGGACGCAAGTGATGCACGGGTGCCGCGCGGCGCGGGCGGCTCTGGCACAGGGCTGAAGAGGGCGGGAATGGCGCATCACCTTGCGATTCGGGTCTATTACGAGGATACCGACCTTGCGGGGATCGTCTATTACGCCAACTACCTGAAATTCATTGAACGCGGGCGGTCCGGGTTCTTCCGCGCGCTGGGTATCGACCAGACCGCCCTGAAAGCGGATCATGGCATCGTCTTCGCGGTGTCTTCGCGGTGCGCCGGGTCGAGGCCGATTACCTGCGCCCTGCGAGATTCGACGATGAACTGATCGTCAGGACCGGGCTTCGGGAGATCACCGGCGCGCGGATCATGATGGAGCAGAAGGTCGAACGCGATGATGCGACGCTGTTCACGGCGATTGTCACGATCGTCTGCCTCAATGAAACGGGCGCGCCCCGGCGACTTCCCGCCGACATTCGTGCCAGACTGGCGCGGAAACTGCATTAAGGTCATGTTCCGCGCCCCGCAATGACATTGTTGTTATGGTCTTTTCCGTGCTGGCAGGGTAGAATTGCTGCCAATCAGAGCCGCATGAACGTGGCCTCACAAGGCGAGCAGTAAAATCATGGACCAATCTTCGCTTGCGATGGCGCAGGAGATCGACTTCTCTCTGCTGGCGCTTTTTCTGCGTGCCTCGCTGACTGTCAAACTCGTGATGATCATTCTCATCGTGGCCAGCTTCTGGTCCTGGGCGATCATTGTGCGCAAATTCATCGCCTGTCGCGCCGCGCGCGCCGAGGCCGGGTCGTTCGATCGCGCCTTCTGGTCGGGCGAGCCGCTAGATGATCTGTTCGATCAGATCGGACCGGCACCTTCGGGAGCGAGCGAGAAGATCTTTGCTGCGGGGATGCTGGAATGGCGGCGCTCGTACCGGCAGGATGGCGAACCGATCGCAGGTGCCCAGGCGCGGA
The DNA here is from genome assembly GCA_965277135.1 of Thioclava sp. Classification (GTDB taxonomy): domain Bacteria; phylum Pseudomonadota; class Alphaproteobacteria; order Rhodobacterales; family Rhodobacteraceae; genus Thioclava. The sequence goes on from CBDIBW010000034.1 coordinate 41,896, forward strand.
TCGAACGGTCGATGGATGTCGCGATCCAGAAGGCGACCGACGGTCTGAGTCACGGTCTGGGGTTCCTGGCCACCATCGGCTCGATCTCGCCCTTCATCGGGCTGTTTGGCACCGTCTGGGGGATCAAGGTCGCCTTCGAGGAAATCGCGATCTCGCAAAACAGCTCGCTCGCCGTCGTGGCACCGGGGATTTCGGAGGCGCTGGTTGCCACCGCGCTTGGGTTGCTGGCTGCCATCCCGGCGGTGATCTTCTATAACAAGCTGTCAGGCGATGCGGATCGGATCGCGGCAGGCTACGAGGCTTTTGCCGACGAATTCTCGACCATCCTGTCGCGCCAGATGGATAGCTGATCATGGGCGCGGGTGTGGCAAGACGGGCAGGGGGCGGATCGCGGCGCCGCAGGGGCGCGCGCCACCGCCATGGCGTGATCAGCGAGATCAACGTCACGCCGCTGGTTGACGTGATGCTGGTGCTTCTGGTGATCTTCATGGTGGCCGCGCCGATGATGACGGTGGGCGTGCCGCTGGACCTGCCCAGGACGGCGGCCAGGGCCGTGCCGAGCGAGCCGGAAACCCCGCTGATCGTGTCGCTTCAGGCCGATGGCAGGATTTCCCTGATGAATTCCGAAGTGCCAAGGGATCAACTCGTCGATCGTCTCAGGGCGATCGCGACAGAACGTGACAGCGACAAGGTGTTCCTGCGTGCGGATGGCGCGATTGCCTATTCGCAGGTGATGCAGGTGATCGGGGCGCTCAATGGGGCCGGGTTCACGAATATCACGCTGGTCACCGATACCGGGGGGCCGCAATTGACGGCACCTGCGGGGAACTGAGCCTGAGAGGGTCAGCCAATGAACCGGGCGGACAGGATCGGTTATGGCATATCGGGGGCGCTCCATCTGGGGGTGATCCTCTGGGTGCTCACGGGGGGGGCCTGGTTTCACCCCAAACCCGACGAACCGATGGTGATTTCCCGCGTCGCAGTGGTCTCGGAGCACAATTTCAATGCGCTGATGGCCTCTGCTCCGAAACCTTCGGACAAACCCGCGCCCGCGCCACCGCCCGCGCCGAAGATCCCGGAGAACATCCCGGAGGAGATCCCGGATATGGCCGAGGCGCAGAACACGCCCGACACAACACCTGACACCAGGGCCAGACCCGTTGCCCCGCCCGAAATGCCCATGGAAGAGGTCGTCGAAGAGGTTGCCCCGCCCGAAGCCACGACGCGGATCGTGGCTGAGGCCGACAAGCCCGTCGAGAAGGAGCAGACCTTGGCACCGCTCATCTCACCCCGCCCGCCCAACAAGACCAGGCCGCAGCCGAAAACATCCGGGAAGATCCAGACGGCCTCTTCCGATGCGGCGCAGGAGCCGAACACCGAGGCCCCCGAGCCTGCCGCCCCCTCCGGGCCTGCCAACAAGGAGCGGCGTGACGCGGTGGAGGATGCCTTGACCGCCGCGCTGGGCAGGGCAGGGCAGGGGGGCACGGGGCTGTCGCCGTCCGGTCCGCCGATCACGACCGGTGAAAAGGACGCGCTGATCGTCGATGTGAAGAGATGCTGGAACGTGGGGGCGCTGAGTTCCGATGCGCTGCGCACGACGGTGACGATCTCGTTCAACATGCAGCCCGATGGCCACCCGATCCTCTCGTCGATCAGGCTGGTCGGCTCCAGGGGCGGTTCGGGTTCGGCCGTGGATCAGGCTTTCGAAGCGGGCAAGCGTGCGATCGTGCGCTGCGGTGCCGACGGGTTCCCGCTGCCGCCCGCGAAATACGATCGCTGGAAGACCATCGAGATCGACTTCGACCCCAACCAGATGAGGATGAAGTGATCGGCCTGAGGGAATCCGGGCGGTTTTTCGCGCGCTGTCACGTATCTGTGATACACGCGCGACAAGCAATCTGTTACAACCGGGCTGTCCCCGGACTGGGAGAATGACATGATGCGTCTCGTTCTGGCTCTTCTGGCCACCCTGTCGATCCTGCCACTGGCCGCACATGCGCAAGATGAGGGGCCGTTGCATGTCACCATCACCGATGGTGTGATCGAACCCCTGCCGTTCGCGATTGCGGGGTTCATTCCCGAGACCGGCAATGCGGGCCGACTGGCAAGCCAGATCGCTTCGGTCATTTCGAACGATCTGACCGGAACGGGTCTGTTTCGCAAGGTGCCCAGGCGTGCCTTCATCCAGAATATCACCAGCTTCGACCAGAAGGTGAGCTATTCCGACTGGCAGGCGATCAACGCGCAGGCGCTGGTCGTGGGTTCGGTCGCGAGGTCGGGCGGCAAGGTCGTGGTCAGGTTTCGTCTGTTCGACATCTTCTCGGGTCAGCAGATGGGCGACGGGCGCCAGCTTGCTGCCTCGCCGGCAAGCTGGCGCCGTCTGGCGCACAAGGTGGCCGACGTGATCTATTCGCGGATCACCGGTGAAGGCCCCTATTTCGACAGCCGCCTGGTGTTCGTGTCCGAAAGCGGCCCGAAGAACAACCGGCAGAAACGCCTGACCATGATGGATTACGATGGCGCGAATGTGAACGACCTGACCGACAGCGCGACCATCGTTCTGGCACCGCGCTTTTCCCGCAGTGGCGACAAGGTGATCTACACCACCTTTGAGACGGGGTTCCCCCGGATCAAGATCCTTGATGTGGCGACGGCCTCTGCGCGGCTTCTGCCCGAGATCCCCGGCACGATGACCTTCTCGCCGCGCTTTTCGCCCGACGGGACGAAGGTCGTCTACTCGATGGAGCAGAACGGAAATACGGATCTGTGGATGATGAATGTGTCGAGCGGTCAGACACGACGCCTGACCACCAGTCCCGCGATCGAGACCTCGCCGTCCTTCTCTCCCGACGGATCGCGGATCGTGTTCGAATCCGACCGTTCGGGCAGGCAGCAGCTTTATGTGATGGCCGCCTCGGGCGGGAATGCGACGCGGATCAGTTTTGGCGAGGGGCGCTATTCGACCCCGGTCTGGTCGCCGCGCGGAGACATGATTGCCTTTACCAAGAAGAATGCCGGGCGTTTCCATATCGGCGTGATGCGCACCGATGGCTCCGAAGAGCGTCTGCTGACCTCGTCCTTCCTCGATGAGGGGCCGGCCTGGTCGCCCAACGGCCGGGTGATCATGTTTACCCGCGAAACGCCGGGTGCACGGGGCGAGGCGGCGCTCTATTCCGTCGATATTTCCGGACGCAACCTGAAGAAGGTGCCGACACCGGGTCCGGCTTCCGATCCCGCATGGTCGCCCCTGTTGCCCTGAGATCTGTTGCCCCGAGACCTGTTGTCCTCAGACCTGTTCGAGACCCGATTAACAACCCGTCGAAAACCTGATAGCATTGCTGGCAAAGGACAGATCAATGGAAGGGCGAAACCAGATGCATTTCACTTTCAAGGCGGCGATCGTGCTGTCGGTTCTCGGGCTGGCGGCGTGCTCCAATCCCGACAGATACGGCTCCGGCGCGATCGGTCCGGGCGGCGCAGGCTATGGCGCCATGGCCCAGGGCAGCCCCGATGATCCGAACGCGCCGGCCTATTTCAACCGGACCATCGGCGACATGGTGCATTTCGCGGTTGACCAATCGTCGCTGAGCGACACCGCCCGCGCGATCCTGACGCAGCAGGCGAACTGGCTCGTCAGCCACCCGAACTACACCGCGATCATCGAAGGTCATGCCGATGAGCGGGGCACGCGCGAATACAACCTCGCACTGGGCGCGCGGCGTGCCTCGGCGGTGCGGGAATTCCTGATTTCGCAAGGTGTGCTTGGCAACCGTCTGCGCACGGTGTCCTACGGCAAGGAGCGGCCGCTGGCGATTTGTTCGGCCGAAGAGTGCTATTCCAGGAACCGTCGTGCCGTGACGGTGATCTCGATGGCCGCCGGGAGTTGAGGCGCATGTGGGTGCGGGCGATCGTGCTGAGCGCGGCGGTGATGGCTGCCGTGCCCGTGCTGGCGCAGGACGCGAACCGCGCCCGGACGCTGGCTGACATCAAGACCGAACTGGGCCTGTTGCAGGGGCAGATCGACAGGCTGCGCACAGAGTTGAAACCTTCGGGCGCGCAGGGGTTGCAGGCGGCGGGCGGCCAGTCCGCGCTGCAACGGATGGATTCGATGGAATTGTCACTGAGCCATCTGACCGACCGCGTGGAAGAGTTGGAAAACAGGATCAACCGGGTCGTTGCCGATGGCACCAACCGGATCGGGGATCTGGAATACCGGGTCTGCGAGATGGAAGATGGCTGTGATATCGGCGCGCTTGGGGCGACCAGGCCGCTGGGTGGGGGTGTCAGTGCCTCCACTTTGCCGCTCACCGCGCCGGCACCCGATGGCAGTTCAGGTTCGGATGGGCCGGAGCTGGCGATCAATGAGAAGGCCGATTTCGAGGAGGGCAGAAAGGCGTTCGATTCCGGGGCGTACGGATCAGCCGCGGACCTGATGAAAACCTTCCAGCAGACCTATCCGGGATCACCACTGATGGGGCGCGCACTCTATATTCGTGGTGAGGCGCTGCAAAAGCAGGGCAATATAGCGGGCGCTGCGCGTGCCTGGCTCGACGGGTTTTCGGCAGACCCCGGGGGCACGCGGGCGAGCGACAACCTGATGTCGCTGGGCAAGGCGCTTGGCCAACTCGGTCAGACGAGCGAAGCCTGCACCACGCTGCAACAGGTCGGGGTGCGCTATCCCGGCTCCTCTGCCGCGACCGAGGCGCAAACCGCGCTGCAATCGCTGGGCTGCCAGTGATCTGACCCGTGACGGATCTGCTCGGGATCGCGAAACAGGCCTTTGCTCCCGATGCGCCCCGGCGTATCGGGGTCGCCGTTTCCGGCGGGTCGGACTCGATGGCCACGCTGGTTCTTCTGGCGCGGCATTTCGAGGTGGCGGCGGTGACCGTCGATCACGGGCTGCGTCCCGAGGCGTCGGCAGAGGCCGAACAGGTGGCTGCGTTCTGTGCGGCGCGGGGCTGGCGGCACACAACCCTGTGCTGGCACCGCCCCGAGGCACCGGGCAATCTGATGGATCAGGCACGGCGCGCCCGTTTCGCGTTGATCGGCGATTGGGCGCAGCAGGCGGGGATCGGGCATGTGGCTCTTGGTCACACGGTGAACGATCAGGCCGAGACCTTCCTGATGCGGCTCGCGCGGGAGGCGGGGCTGGAGGGGCTGTCCGGGATGCGCCCGCGTTTCGAGGCCGGAGGGGTGATCTGGCATCGCCCGTTTCTCGGTGTGACGCGGGCGGATTTGCGGGATGTTCTGCGTGAACGGGGTATCCCTTGGAGCGATGACCCAAGCAATGAGAACCCCGCCTGTGAACGGGTGCGGGCACGGCGCGCTCTGGCCGGGCTGAACGATCTGGGGATCACCGCGCAGGGGCTGGGGCAGGTCAGCGCGCATCTGGCGGCCGCCCGTGCGGCGCTTGACGCGGTTCTGGCGGCATTCCTGCGCGATCATGTGGCGCAGCGGGCCGGGGATCTGTGGATCGACCTGTCCGGGTTCGGGGGCCTGGCGTTCGAATTGCGCCGTCGCCTTCTTGAAATGGCGCTGATCTGGGTGTCCGGGGCCGATTACGGTCCGCGCGCAGCCAAGCTGGCAGGCTTTCTGGAGCGATGCGAAACCTGCTCCCTGCATGGATGCCTGATCACGGTGGCCGGGGGGCGGATCCATATCGGACGCGAGCCTGCCGCCGTGGCCCGGCTGCGCGTGCCCGCAGACCGGATCTGGGATGGCTGGCAGCTGGACGGCCCGAGCGAAGCCGGGCTGGAGATCGCCGCCCTCGGCCCGGCGGGATTGCGCTCATGCCCCGACTGGAGGGCTGCCGGGCTGCCGCAGAATTCGCTGCGGGCATCGCCCGCGATCTGGCGCGGCGATCAGCTTGTTGCGGCCCCTCTTGCGGGGGTTGAAAACGGCTGGAAAACGCGCAAGGCGGCGGGCGAGTTCGCCATATCTGCATTCAGACGTTGAATCCGGTACACCAATGCCTATTTCCTTTGCAAAGGGGCGGCGACCAGGGGTGCGCGGCCAAGACGATTGGAGGATGTCCTTTGGGCAATATTCGCAATCTGGCCTTCTGGCTGGTGCTGTTCTTTCTGGTTCTGGCTCTGTTCAATCTCTTCGGAGAGGGCCGGTCCTCGATGGGGTCCACGCAGGCCACCTATTCCGAGTTTATGGATGCGGTTGACAAGGGTGAGGTGAAATCCGCTCAACTCGACGGTGAGGAGGTGCGCTATCAGCTTGCCGATGGCACCAACTTCTCCACGATCAAGCCGCTCGGGGATCCGATTGCAGACAAGCTGGTGGCAAAGGGCGTCTCGGTGCGAGTGATCAAGCAGGCGGCGCAATCCGGCTTCATGTCGCTTCTCGGCGTATGGCTGCCCTTCCTCGTGCTGATCGGGATCTGGATATTCTTCATGAACCGGATGCAGGGCGGTGGCAAAGGCGGCGCGATGGGTTTTGGCAAATCCAAGGCCAAGCTGCTGACCGAAAAGCAGGGTCGGGTGACATTTGATGATGTGGCAGGCATCGACGAGGCCAAGGAAGAGCTTGAGGAAATCGTCGAATTCCTGCGCAACCCGCAGAAATTCTCGCGCCTGGGCGGCAAGATTCCCAAGGGGGCGTTGCTGGTGGGCCCTCCGGGCACCGGCAAGACGCTGCTGGCGCGCGCGATTGCGGGCGAGGCAGGTGTGCCCTTTTTCACCATTTCGGGCTCCGACTTCGTCGAGATGTTCGTGGGCGTCGGCGCAAGCCGCGTGCGCGACATGTTCGAACAGGCGAAGAAGAACGCGCCCTGTATCGTTTTCATTGATGAAATCGACGCGGTGGGTCGTGCCCGTGGTGTCGGCATCGGTGGCGGCAATGACGAGCGCGAACAGACCCTGAACCAGCTTCTGGTCGAGATGGATGGTTTCGAGGCGAATGAAGGTATCATCATCGTTGCCGCGACCAACCGCAAGGATGTGCTTGATCCCGCGTTGCTGCGCCCCGGTCGTTTCGACCGCCAGATCCATGTGCCCAACCCGGACATCAAGGGCCGCGAAAGAATCCTCGGCGTCCATGCGCGCAAGGTTCCTGTCGGTCCCGACGTCGATCTGCGCGTGATCGCACGCGGGACGCCGGGCTTCTCGGGGGCGGACCTGATGAACCTGGTGAACGAAGCCGCACTGATGGCGGCGCGGATCGGTCGGCGTTTTGTCGCCATGGAAGATTTCGAGCAGGCCAAGGACAAGGTGATGCTGGGGGTTGAGCGCCGCTCGATGGTGCTGACACCCGAGCAGAAGGAAATGACCGCCTATCACGAGGCTGGCCACGCCATTGTCGGCCTGTCGCTGCCCAAGTGTGATCCGGTTTACAAGGCGACCATCATTCCGCGTGGTCAGGCTTTGGGCATGGTCGTGTCCTTGCCCGAGATGGACAAGCTCAACTACCACAAGGACGAGGCCAAGCAGAAGATTGCCACGACCATGGCGGGCAAGGCGGCCGAGATCCTCAAATGGGGGGAAGAGCATGTCTCGAACGGACCCGCTGGTGACATTCAGCAAGCCTCCGCCATTGCGCGTGCGATGGTGATGCGCTGGGGCATGTCCGAAAAGGTTGGCAATATCGACTATGCCGAGGCGCATGAAGGGTATCAGGGCAACACTGCCGGGTTCTCGGTCTCCACCAGGACCAAGGAACTGATCGAGAAAGAAGTGCGTGAGCTGATCGAAGAGGGATATGCCGAAGCCCGTCGCATCCTGATCGAACGCCAGGAATCCTGGGAGCGCCTGGCACAGGGGTTGCTCGAATACGAGACGCTGACTGGCGAAGAGATCAATAAGGTGATCGCTGGTGAGCCGCTGGGTGGCGATGGCGATGACGACACCCCCGGCGGCAGCCTTCCCTTGGTCACGGCAATGCCGAAGACAACCAGGACAAAGGACTCGGGCAGGACAAAGGATTCGGGCGGTGAGGTCTCGCCGGAGCCGTCGGCCTGAGGGGCGGAAGCTTGTGGCACTTGCACAAACGCGCAAGAGCCGATTGAAACCCTGAAAAGCCCCTGAAAAGCCCCTGAAAAGCCATGGCCGCTTGTGCGAGTCGCGGTTGCGGCCATCGTTGATCCAGACTCCCCTTGCAAGTCCGGAATGTTGGCTCTGGCGCATGCCGAAGCCCTCTGCCAGTCGTTCGTGCACGACCGACTGGCCGGAGTATCATGCTCCGATTCCAGACCGGGCGCGCCGAAATGGCCTGGACACGGATCTCCGCACACAGGCTTTCCGGATCCCGGCGGTCAGCGCCTTTCCGGAGACCACCAGGCGGAAGGCTGAGAAAGTCTGGCGATTTGATAAAAAACACTTTTCCCTATGAAATTAGTCATCTATAGAGGCGCCAGCCAGAAGGTTGCAAGGCTGCAGCCATGTGCAACGGTGCACAAACGTCGAGCAAATTCCAAAATTCGAAAACTGGAGGCGATTTTGCGTTTTCAAGAATATCGCGCCTTGCCCGCCCGGCAGGGTGCCCGATCATGTGGGCTGTTGGCCCGCCTGCGAGGCAGCGCCGCGACACTGGCCACTTGCATCATGTTCCTGCCGGGCATCGCATCGGCTGAGAAGGCGACTTTCCTTGTCCAGCTCAATGAGTACAAGGGTCACAATGCCTATTTCGCACTTTATCTGATTGATCCGGATAACCGCTTTGTCCGCACACTCTGGGCATCCGGTGATGAAGAGCGCTGGTATCCGGATCTGCCGCGTTGGTGGAAATATGTCGGCCGCGCACAGGAAGACCTTTCGGCTGTCACGGGTGCATCGACGGCACCGGGAGACCGATCGGTCATCCGTATCGAACTGGAGCCGGAGGTTCTTGACGCAGGCTATAGCGTGCGGGTCGATACTGCGGTTGAGGATCAATCCAATTTTCCGACGGATGTCGAGACGGTCCTGGCGCCTGAAGCGCAAGGCGACAAGATTCCGGGAACGGGTTACGTGCGTTATCTGCGTTACAAATGGGATTGATCCCCCGTGTGGCGCCGCTTTCATTCGCTGACAGGGCTCATGCTCGGGCTTCTCGTGACGGTGGTTGCCCTCACGGGCACCGTTCTTGCGACCAGGCCTGTCTATGAGGCGGCGGCAAGCGGCGCCAGTTCCGGCGATCTTTCTGTTGCAGACTTCCTTCGCAACATTTCCAAGGCCAATCCTAAGGTGACAGGGGAACGGCTGGTTCTGATGCCATCGGGGGACTGGAAGCTCACCTGTTCGGAAAGAAACCGACGGCGGGAACACATCGTGCATCCTGCTAGCGGCGTTTTCGCGAGGCAACGCAAGGAACCCGAACTCTATGTGTTCATGCGGACATTGCACCGGTCGTTTTTCCTTGGCGATGACGGACGAATCGTGCCCGGTGTCGCGGGTTTGACGATGGCGGTGCTGCTTGTCACCGGCATTGCGCTCCTTGTGCGGCGCGTCGGTGGTCTTCGTCGCAGCCTCTCTTCCATTCAGGGGCGTGACAGCGGCGCGTTGCACGCCAGCGTCGGACGTCTGGCACTTTTTCCCCTGCTTGTCATGTCGGCCAGCGCGCTCTACCTGTCGGGGATCACGTTCGACCTGATACCAGCCGGTTCGGGCCGTGCGCCGGCCTATCCCGAGAGCCTGCGGGAACTTGACGCGGTTGCACCTTGGGACCTGCACGGATTGCGGGAAATGCCGCTGTCTTCGGCGCAAGAAATTGTGTTCCCGATCCCGGAGGACTGGTTTGACGTCTGGGCGGTGAAAACCCCCTCCGCCTGGGTCTTTTTCGACCAGTTCACGGGCGATGAGCTTTCGCGCGACCCCTTGCCGCTTTCCACGCGCGCCTATGGCCTCGTCAAGCTGTTGCATACCGCCGAAGGGGCATGGCCCTGGGCAATCGTGCTGCTTGTATCATCGGCCTCGGTGCCGTTCTTTCTTGTCACCGGATCCCTTGTCTGGTGGCGGCACAGGCGAGAAGGCCGCGGGCGGATCAGGGGTAACGCATCAAGAAGCCGGGCGGAGATTCTGATCAAGGTCGGATCGGAAACGGGCGCGACATGGGGATTTGCGCGCGCCCTGCATGACGCGCTCCATGCCATTGACGTCCCAAGCCGCATCGGCTCGATGAATGAATTGGGGCGCAAATATCCCAATGCGCGCCTCCTCGTCATCATGACCTCGACCTATGGCGACGGCGATGCTCCAAAGACCGCGACCCGTTTTCTCAAGCGACTGGAGACGTTCCGGCCAGGCAGGAACCTGTCTCATGTGACACTCGCATTTGGCGACAAGGCCTTTGCGAAATTTTGTGCTTTTGGGGGATGTATCGACAGGGCCTTGTCTGAAAGGCTCGGCCCGGCCGCGATGGAGATGTTCGAGATCGACAAACAGTCGGCGCAAGCGTTTTCCCATTGGTGCGACCGATTTTCGCAGATGCTGGGGCAGCCCCTTGAGGTCAGATACGAGCCCCGACAACCCAGGACAACCGCGCTTGCGCTGAGCAAGAAATCCGTGTTTGGCGTGGCTATCGGGGCTGAAACGGCCATTTTGCGCTTTTCATCCGAAAATCTGCCCAGACACCGGCCGGGCGATCTGATCGAGGTCTGGCCGCCGGACTCGACGGTGCCCCGGCTCTATTCTCTGGGCTCGTGTGGACGCCGCGACGGGTTTCTGGAAATCGTGGTTCGACGCATCGAGGGTGGCTTGTGCTCCAACTGGCTTTGCGACCTTGACCCCGGCGACGAGATCAACATCGCCATTTCCCGCAATGAGCGGTTTCAGATGCCCGGCACGCGCAGACCGGTCGTGATGATCGCAGCCGGCACGGGCGTGGCACCGTTTGCCGGCATGATCCGGCACAACCCCCCCGGGCGCCCTGTCGATTTGTTCTGGGGTGGCCGTCATCCCGATAGCGATGCGCTTTACAGTGCAGATATCGGCGACTGGCTCGCGGGGGAAAAGCTGGCGCGCGCAGAGTTGGCGTGGTCGCGCAACGACCCTGGCCAATATGTTCAGGACCGCGTCCGGGCGGAGCGGTCTCACCTGATCGAACGGCTCCGGGCCGGAGCCACGATCATGGTCTGCGGGGGCACGGCCATGGCCGCCGCGATCCGCGATGAATTTTCCGCCCTGGCAGTCGAAACCGGACTTTCGCTTGAGGAGTTGAAGCGCCGGAACCGCTACCTCGAAGATACCTACTGAGACCAATCATCCGGCCCTTGCCGGACCAATCCGAAAAGGAAAACCAATGAAACGCATGATTTCGAGACTGGCCGCACTGATGCTCTCGACCGCAATATTGTCGGCACCGGCTCTTGCAGGAAATCCGCTGCTCGACAAGAATTTCTGGAAAGAGGCAGATCTGTCCAAGGTCGAGGCGGCCATTGCGGATGGGGCCGACCCGGTCGAACGTGATGCAAAGAACTACACGCCGCTGATTCTTGCCATCAGTGGCGGGGCATCCATCGAAATCATCGACGAGCTGGTCGCGCAGGGTGCCGATGTGAACCGCCCCAGCCATGACAGTCGCACGGCGATCTTCTATGCAGGGCGACATGGCAACATCGACCTTGTGAAACATATCGTTGAGCTTGGTGCCGATGTGACTGCAACCGATGAGTCCGACCACAATGTGCTTGGCTATGTCGCCTCCTATCAGGCCGACAAAGCCGTCTTTGAATATCTCGCTTCATTCGGGCTCGACCCGGATGCAACCGACAATTCCGGCCAGAATGCCGCGCTCGCGGCGGCCTGGAAGAATCCAGATCTGGCGGCTGTAGAATATGTTGCCTCCATTTCGGACATCTCGGGACGCACCGATAACGGGTCGGATGCGTTCATGCTGGCGGCTGCGCGGAACTCGAACCCTGATGTCATCAAGGCGATGATGGCGCTTTCCGAGGATCCCCATGCACGCACCAACGATCACGGTGAGGATGCGTTGTTGCTGGCGGCCTACCGCAATGACAGGCCCGAAGTCTTTTCGTTCCTTCTCGAAAACGGCTTCGGTGCGGATTCCGTGACCGCCGAAGATCGCTCCGCGCTGTCTGTTGCAGCCTACCGCAACAGCGCGGAGATCGTGCAGATGTTCCTTGATGCCGGCAACGATGTGAATGGCACCGATGCCCACGGCAAGACGCCGATCTTCTATGCCGCCGAGCGCAACACGCCGGAAGTCGTGGAACAGTTGATCGCGGCCGGGGCCAGGGTCAATGTCACCGACGCGGACGGCAACACGCCGCTTCTGGTCGCTGCTGGCCGCGACATATCGGGTGCCGAGGAGATCATCGCCACACTGGTCGCAGCCGGGGCGGATCAGACGGTCACCAATGCGGATGGGGTCAACACCGTTCTTGCAGCAGCCGATGCGGGCCATCCGCTTGAGGTTGTCAAAGCCTTTGTCGAAGCGGGTGCCGATGTGAACGCGGTCGATAAGGATTTGATGTCGCCACTTATGCTGGTCGCGCTGAAAGGTCAGGATCCGGCCCTGGTGACGTTCCTTCTCGAATCCGGCGCGGATGCCGGACTGGCCGATGATTTTGGCGATACCGCGGCCGACATGGTTGGCGAGAATCCGAAACTTTCGGAAACGGATGCTGCGGCGGCTCTCGCCGCTGCGGTCAACTGAGCCAGCTCCCCGCCCGGACCGGATCCGGGCGGGGTATTCCTGGATGTTTGGCTTGGATGTTCGATTTGCATACCGAAATATATACCACATCCGGCACGGTCATGGGTGGCCCCTGGAAAATTCGTCATGCCCCGGTTTCCGGCGTGCCGCGCGATGCAGTTGCCAGCGCGGCCCTCGACGCCCTGCGCCTGGTCGACGCCCAGATGTCGAACTATCGTGCGGAGAGTGATCTGATGCGTCTCAATGCGGCGCCTGTTGGTGAGTTTGTTCCGGTCACGGCCGGGATGATCGAGGTGATGACTTGCGCGGACCGGTTGGCAAGGCTCTCGAACGGGGCCTTGAATATCGCCCTGGGCAAGGCGGTAAACCGCTGGGGTTTCGGCCCGGACCCTGCCCCGACACAACGACCGCAAGAGCGTATTTCGGTCGAAGATGCCGCGCGGGCGGCGCTTGGGAGTTTTGTGCTGCGCGCCGATCCGCCAGCGGTGTTCAAGCACGCCGACATTTGTTTTGACCTTTGTGCCCTTGCAAAAGGCTACGCTGTCGATCTCGCGGCGCGCGCTGTTGAAGCGCTTGGCGCAAACGACTTCCTGATCGAAGCCGCAGGAGAGATTTTCGCCCGAGGATCCCAGACATCGCAAAACCCCTGGAAAATCGGGTTGGAACTGCCTGTGCCGGGCGATGAACGGCTGGTCTTTGATGAAATCGCGCTGGACGGGCTGGCCGTCGCAACCTCTGGCGGTTACCGAAACCGCCATCTGGTCGCCGGGGCGCGTGTATCGCACACAATTGACCCTGCGACGGGCAAGCCGCTGGAAAGTGCGCTCCTGTCGGTCACTGTATTGCACGAGCAATGTATGGTCGCGGATGGGCTTGCCACGGTGCTTTATGTTCTTGGTCCGGAAACAGGCCCGAAATTTGCCTCGGACAACGATGTCTCGGCCTTGTTTCTGATCCGCGAGGCGCAGGGCTTCAAGGAAATCAGATCCGAGGGGTTTGTGGCCGCAACGCGGTAACCGTCTCCACACCGCCAGGCCAGATGCCGGCAAATTCAAACCTGTCTGTCTCATCCCGCCTGATTGTATGGTCGTTTCCTGAAAAGCTCTGGCTTTTGGCGGTGCCAGTCCTTGAGGTTATCACTGGAGCTTATCACTGGGCGCAACCGCTGACCCGGAGGGCGTTCGGTGGCGGTGCCCGGATCTGCACCTTGTCCAAAGGACAGGGCAAGACCGGCTGCGCTGCCCGATATAAAGTTACGTCGTGTAATTGCCTGGCGGATCATCCCTCTAAATAATGATTATACGATCACTATAAAATAAATTTTTATTGATGTTTTATAAATAAAGACTTCTGCATAAACTTTTGTTTTGTTGATTGCTTTTGTGATGTTTGTGGCGATGGCGGCCATGGCCATCCGGGCATGGAGCTTGGCCCGTCCGAAGTCACGGGTCCGATGCAAGCCAAACAGCCGCTTCATGGTGCCAAAGGTCTGTTCGGTGCATTCCGCTTTGATCCTGTCGGGCCTTCCGGGGCACCCGGCGCGTACGCCAGGCGCGGTATCCACGGGCACTGACATCCATGATCCGGCACAGGCGTTTGATCGGCAGAAGCCCTTCGTTCTTTGCAATGAAAGCGAACCTCGCTTGCTTCGCTCCGCAAAGAACCGGGTCGCTTTTTTGAACACCTCCCTCTCCTCCCGGAGCTGTCGGTTCTCACGCCGAAGCTCGGCAAGCTCCCGCTCCACATCCGTCTGCGCCGCTGGCTTCTCAGGATTGCGCCGATCCTGCTGGATCCAACTGTTCAGTGTCGAAAACCCAACACCAAAATCCTTGGCCACCTGCTTACGCGGCAGCCCACTCGTGAGTGCTGCACGCACTGCTTCGGCGCGGAACTCCGCACGCGCTTGTTTGCCCATGTCCATTCGCCTTTGTAACACGATACGTGGTCAAAGGAGCGGCACAATCCCGGTACAGGTCCACTCGAAGACGAGACCTCCCGGCTGCAGAAGATTGTGGCGGCCCTGACGCTCGAGCGCGAGATGTTGCAGGACATCATGCGAAAAGCCGACATCCGGCGATCCAAGGGTGGGGGGCCGGGCAAAGTTGGTCGGACCCCAAGCAGAGGTGGAGGAAAAATCCCGGGGCAGGTCAATACCTATCTCCCTTGCCAAACTTCATGTCTCAAATGTGGTTCCTCCCACACAAGCCCGGATGATGGGTTGACAGATGCTCATGCGCGAATTAAAATTGGCCAGATAGGTCAAATTTTTATGGCAATAAAGTTGAAGACAATGCTCGGAGTGCTCCTCGGTGTCTTGTTTCGGACGATCGCATAGATCCTTGCCGCCACGGCCTCTTTGTGGGAAGGTTGATGTTGCGTGAGGTTCGGGACGGAGGGTTCGGGACGGAGGGCGCGTATGCTGATCTCTCTTTCACAAGCAGGCACCGAGCAAACCCAAGATCCGGGCTGCGATCCCGGCGATCCCGGAACCAGCTTGGCAGGTGGCGGAGCGCTATGGCATCTGCGAGCAGAGCGTCTGGAAGTGGCGCAAGCGGGATAGCGTTTATGATCGCAGCCACACCGCGCACAGGCTGCAGACGACACGGACGCTGGCGCAGGAAGCTGTCGTCGTCTCTTTGCGCAGGAGCCTGTTGCTGCCGCTCGACGCCCTGCTTGCGGTGGTGCGCGAATTCTTGAACCCAAACGTGTCGCACGCAGGGCTTGATCGCGGCTTGATTGCTGCTTGCGGCGGCACGGCGTGTCGCGGCTGCAGGACCTTGAGCCGAAGGCCGTGAAGCCCGCGCACAAGCCCTTCAAAGCTTCTGAACCCGGTTATCTGCATGTGGACGTGAAATATCTGCCACAAATGGCGGACGAGGCGCGACGCCGGTATCTGTTCGCGGCCATTGATCGCGCGACCAGATGGGTCTTCGTGCGCATCTGCCCGGCGAAGACGGCGGCCAACGCCCGCCGCTTGCTGCGCGACCTCGATCGTGCCGCCCCGATGAAGATCACCCGGGTCCTTACGGACAACATCCTGTGTTGGGAATTTTTGGCTGATTTGGCATCAGGTCATTGTCATGCTGAAGCGTTCGAGCACGTTTGAATGTGTGTCAGTCCGGCCTTTTGGTCAACAACCTGTCTCTCCCATAACACACACAGAGTCCGCTTGTTGCGGCTCTCACCGTCCTCAAGACGAGATCTTCGGGGTGTTGAGCAGAAGGCCTGAACATTATCTGCGAGGTCGACGGCTCGCCTCTACGGCCCTTGCAGAGAAAGGTCCTTGTGCCGTCGATCATCCCTCAAGGAAGGGACGACAGGGTTCGCCGCGTTTGATGATCCCGTGCACGGTGCGGGCCATTTTTGCGGCGATTGCGGTATACGCCTTGCGGCGCACATGGGTGTTCTGCGGTGTTCTGCGGTGTTCTGCGGTGTTCTGCGGTGTTCTGCGGCGTTCGCGCTTCCTTGTGGCCCGCGGTTGTGTTTCGGGACAAGGTGGTGCCGTTCGCAATTTCTCAAGAAGCGCAATTCGACGAAACCTGATTGGCGAGGTCGAAAAACGCGTCCAACGTCTGTAAGTTGCGATCCGCAGGAGAAAATACAACCTCCGCGCTGGTTGTTGTGCCGCCACTCAAAGAGATGGGGGAGACATCGTCCTTGCGACCGGAACTGGTTTTCCAGACAAATCCGATCCCCATTCCGTTTGCGACCGCTTCGTAGACGCCGTCCCTTGCGTCGAGTGTCAGGTAGGCATTGGGCGACAGCCCATGGTCACGAAAGTAGCGATCAACCATCTTCTGGGTCGAGGAGCCTTCGGTGCGGAAGATCAAACGCTCGTTCATCAGGGCCTGCGCCGAGATTGTCTCGTGCTGGGCGGCCGCGCTTTCAGGATGCGCGATCGCGATCACCTCGTTTCGCAGCAGCACCGCGCGCCGAAACCGCCGATCTTTTGGCACATTGGGAAGGATCCCTACATAGTCCGTCCTGAACAAGGGTTTCAGATTGGCACGTTGGCGATCTGAGACGGCCCGACGAAGGCCGTTTCAGCGGTGGTGGTCTGTCGGAGCGAGGTGAGAGCCCGGATCAACCGGCACAAGATCTCCCTCAGGTGTCTCAGGATCATGCGAATGTTGTGACCGCAGCCGCAGAGCACGGCGAACAGAGCGTCGCCGTCGGTTCCTTTCAGGGTGCTTCGCGTCAGTCGACCGTCGTTCTTCATGTGCCCGATCATTGGTTCAATGGCGCTGCGCCGTCGCAGGAGTTTGGCGATCGTCCTGGTGACACCTCGCTTTGCGCCACTGATGAAAACCTTCACATTCTGCACGCCATGCCCGCGGTATCCGCGGTCGACAAAGGCCAACTCTGGCCTCAGGTCGGTCAGGATCTCGACCTGTTCCAGCGCCTCGTGCAGCGTGTGGCCGTCGTAAGGGTTACCCGGCAGCGCCCGCATCCCGACCACGAAGCCGCCCCGGTTGGTCGTGGCCACGCTGACCTTGGTTCCGAACTCGTACCTCTTGTGCGCCTTGCCCTTGGAGATGCAGTCCACCGCCGGTTCATGCAGGCTGTAGAGTTTCTTCTTGTCCTTCGGCTTCTGCGCCAACAGCCGGTTCACCAGCGCGATCATCCCCACCAGGCGCTCTCTCAGCGCCCCCTCCGGAACCTGTTGCCTCTCGATGTCGCGCAGCACGCGGCCGGTGTAGCCCTTGAGCCGGCGCAACGCCTTGCGCATCCGCTTGAACTGGCGGGCATGGGCGTAGCGCCCAACCTGACCGGCCAGCCGAGGCCCAAGACGGTTGTAGTTCTGGCGCAGGACGATCCCGGCTTCGCGAGCCAGCCCGACCAGCTTGCGCCGCGCCGCCTCATACAGCCGGGCATCCGTCGGGTGGGCGATGTTCTTTTCCATCACCGTGGTATCGACCGTGACCTGCTTGAGATCGCTGCGCTTCACCACCCCGGCGCGTTTCCCGGCCTCGATCGTCTGGGTCAGCATCCATTCAACACCCTCCTCGCCGATCCGCTTGCGCCACCGGGTCAGGGATGAGGGATCAAGCGGCAGACGGTGCTGAAAGAACGTCTCGCCGCAGAAGTGCTGCCAATACGGGTTCTCGGCCCATCGTGCCACGACCGCCTCGTCCGAAAGTGCATAGGCATGTTGCAGGTAAAGGAGTCCGGCAACCAGGCGCGTCAACGTCGCCGGGCGACCGGTGTGGGACGGAAAGAACCCGGCCCATTCCCGCTCAAAGACCTCCCAGTCGATCAGGGGGGCAAGTTTCACCAGCTCGTGGCGCATGTCGATCATCTCGACCAGGCGGGCGCGCAGGAGATCGTCTTGTTCCGGGAGCGGCTTTCTCGGCTTCATATCACGGCTCGAAATTGCAGGGTTCCTGCCGGGATAATACAAAACCTTGCAGGCAGCACCCAGCAATATCACATCATTCTCAAGCAAAATCAGCCGGATAAAAGTTGTTCAGGGCGAACTACATAAACCGAGTGATCGAGCACAGAGCGCATGATCTTTTGAAACGAGCCCGTGGTGACCTTGAGGGGTACATCCGGATAGCGCTTGTTGAAGGCCGCAACCAACGCCATTCCGGGCATGGCATTGCCAAGACCAACAGAAAGCTCCCCATGCTTTAATGAGCCGTGGTGGCGTAAAACCCGTTCAACAGCGGCCTTCTCGTGCAGCACCCGTTCGGCCGCATCGCAAACTTTTTCGCACAGCAGCGTGGGAACAAGCTGCCCGCCCGCACGGGTGAAAAGGCTTACGGAGTAGGCCTTCTCCAGACCCCGAACATGTTGTGAAATCCCCGGAGCTGTCAGACCAAGCTGCCGCGCCGCCGCAGCGAAAGATCCGGTCTCGGCGACAGAGCGCAAAGCCTGCAACGCGGGCAACGAAAGCGACATTGGTTTCTCCGGAAAGTGATTCTTTGGGCTGGGGAAAGTCTGGCTTTGGCACATCACAAACATGTCACATCTCGGGCCAATACCGTCATCAGGGAACGGGTTGTTGCCCGGTCGCCCGGAAAAACAGGCTTTTTCGAATGAGCAACGGGGCTGCGGCTCCGAAAAGAAGAGGTGTGCATTGTGACAACCGTGACCTTGCCAGACAGGGTGCGCTGCGTCGGGTTGGATCCATATGCCGTTGCAGATGCGCGGCTGGTTCTGGCGGATCTGGATGGGTGTCTCATCTCCGAAGGGCTCGCTTTTTCGGATGCGTCAATATTCATTGACGCAGTCATTAACGCAGTTGCCGAACCAGTGGCTTTTGTGTGCATCGGCAAGCCTGCCCCCCCTATGGCGCAAGTCGCGATGGGCGCAACAGGCGTTGCCGTGCGCGATGCGGTTCTTGCGGGTGACAATGCGGCCACCGACGGCGCGCTGGCAAGGGCGATGGGCATGCACTTTGTTCATGTGGTGCAGGAGCGCGCGGTATGATGCTCTATGGTCTGCGCACGCTTTTGAAGATGGCATTGACGATGTTCGTCATCATCACGCTTGTCTTTTTTGCAACGCGTCTGACCGGCAGCCCGCTCGAGACCTTTCTGGGTGATGGTCTGACCGAGGAAGACCGCGCGTTGATGATCAAGCATTTCGGGCTGAACGGCTCGATCTGGGAGCAATATCTGTGCTACTTGCGCGCCGGCGTCGAAGGCAATTTCGGCCTCAGTTTCCTGGAGCGCCGCTCCGTCGCCGAAATCGTGGCCGAGCGCATCTGGCCCTCGTTGCAACTGCTTTTGGCCTCGCTCGCGCTGACGCTTTGCGTTGCCTTGCCCTTGGGCATTCTCGCGGCGCTTTATCGGGCCAGTTGGGTCGGTAGCGCGATCATGGCGCTGGCCTTTGTGGGCTATGCGGTGCCGAACTTTGTGATCGCGACCTTCATGGTGTTGATCTTTGCTTTTTCGCTCAATTGGCTGCCGGTGGTCGGCAACGGGACATGGGCGCATTTCATCATGCCGACCATTGCGATGTCCGGCGTGCTGATCGCGGCGCTCACGCGGTTCATGCGCAACGCGATGCTTGATGTTTTGGGCCAGGACTTCATGCGCACCGCCCGCGCCAAGGGGCTTCCAGAGACTGTGGTAATCCTCAAACACGGGCTGCGAAATGCAGGCGTGACGGTGCTGTCAGTCCTGGGTTTGCAGATCGCAGGTATGGCGGCGGCGGGCAATGCGGTGGTTGAGGCGATCTTCAGCTGGCCGGGCATCGGCGAACTTTTGGTGCGCTCGGCCATTCAGCGCGACTATCCGGTGCTGCAATTCGGTGTGATCACCGTCGCGGCAGCGGTGATCGTGATCAATGCGCTGACCGACATCGCCTATGCCTGCGCCGATCCGCGCATCCGGTTGGGAAAGGCCTGAGGCAATGGTTATACGTTCCGATACGGCGCACCGCAATGCTGTGCTCATGCCCTGGGCCGAGGCAAACTGGATCCAGCGTATCGCCGCCTTGCTGGCCGTCACGTTGATCCTGGTCGCTTTGTTGGCGCCTCTGATTTCCCCTTTTGATCCGTTGAAACAGTCGCTGATCTTGCGTTTGCGCCCGCCTTTGGGGTTTGATCGTTACAAGGACGGCTTCCTCTTGGGCACGGACGAGCTGGGTCGAGACGTGCTGTCACGCACGCTGTTCGGCCTGCGCCTGACGCTCGGCTTGGCGCTTTTGGGTGCGTTTATCGGCCTCATGATCGGTGGAACACTGGGCCTGCTGGCCGGTTTGCGCCGTGGCTGGACCGAGGATGTGGTGATGGCGGGGGTCGACTTGCAGATCGCAGTTCCCTTCACCCTGATCGCGCTCCTGATCCTGTCGATCTTTGGCTCGTCGCCAACGGTCATGATCTGCGTCCTGGGCATCGCGGGGTGGGAGCAATACGCCCGCATCGTGCGCGCCGAAGTGCGCAAGATCACCGAACTGCCCTTTATCGAGGCGGCGCGCGCATCCGGCGGTGGACCGCGCTACATTGCGCTGCGCCACGTGCTCCCGAACATCATTTCGCCTTTGGTCGTGCAATTCACCCTGTCATTGTCCAACATCGTGATCCTGGAATCGACATTGTCCTTTCTGGGGCTTGGCGTGCAGCCCCCTACGGCCACGCTCGGGTCCATGGTGGGATACGGGCGGGATTACATGCCGAGCGCGCCATGGATGGTCATGGCCCCGGCCGTGGCGATCATCCTTGTGACCTTTTCCGTGCAGATCCTTGGCGACTGGTTGAGAGACCGCGCCGATGTGCGCCTGCGCGAGCGCTGAAGTCAAGAGGCCAAGAATGCCCAAAATCAAAACCTCAATCAAAACCTCAATCAAAACCTGGAGACAGACATGAAAAAGTTCCTTCTGACCTCTGCGGCCATACTGGCTGCAACGGGCGCTGTCGCCCAAGAAATCACCGTGGGCGCTGCCAATGTGTCGCGCTATCTCGACCCGGGCCGCGACCACTCCAACGTGGGTTCGCAGTTCTACTACAACGCGTTTGACACACTTATCGATCGGGATCATTCGAAGCTCGAACCCGTTTGGGAACCGGCGCTCGCGACCGAGTGGACGCGCGTCGATGATCTGACCATGGAATTCAAGCTGCGCAAAGGCGTGAAATTCCATAACGGCGAAGACATGACCGCCGATGATGTCGTCTTCTCGCTCAACCGCATGTACCAGGCGACCTTTGCGCCTTACGTTTTGCGCTCGAAGGACCGTCTGGGCAATTTCGCCGAAGCGGTCAAAATCGACGACTACACCGTTCAGATCAAGGTCAAGCGCCCCGAGCCGCTTTGGGAGACCCTGGTCTCGCTTCAGCAGGTCATGATCATTCCCGAAGAGTACACCAAGGCGCTCTCCGGCGATCCGTTGGTGGCCGAGGACGGTGACTACGAGGCGTTCAGCCTCGCGCCTGTCGGCACCGGCCCCTATGCGATCTCGGAATTTGTGCCGGGCGAAAAGGTGGAATACACCCGCTTTGACGGGTTCTGGGGCGATGCCGCGCCGCTCGCCAAAGCCACTGTTGTCCATATTCCGGAAACCGCATCCCGCATCACGGCGTTGAAAACGGGTGAGGCGGACATCGTCACCAATATCGCGCCCGATCAGCTGGACCTGATCAACGCGGATGCGAACCTCAAGACTGAAGGCTCGGCAACTGCGCTCTTCCACGTGATGATCATGAACGTGAACCACCCCAACCTGACCGACCCCAGGATCCGTCAGGCCATGTCCCTGTCGATCGACCGTGACCTGCTGAACGAAACCCTGTGGCGTGGCAAGGCCATTGTGCCCTCGACCCATACGATGAAAGAGATGGGCGCGCTGCACCAGCCGGACCTGAACACCTTCGAATATGACCCGCAGAAGGCCAAGGCGCTTCTGGCCGAGTCAAGCTACAACGGTGAGGAAATCGTCTTCGACGCCTACCCGGTCTATTACACCAACGGTGTTCTGGCCGCGCAAGCGATCATAGAGATGTGGGCCGAGATCGGCATCAACGGCAAGCTGAACGTGAGCGACAAGTGGACGGGCAACGACCCCGGGATGATGGCGCGGTCTTGGTCGAATCCGATGTATTTCGCCGATCCGTTTGGCTCGTTCGGCGTGATGTGGGCGCCAGGTGGCCCGTCCGAGAGCGAGGGCCGTTTCAACACCGATGCCGAATACGCCGAGATATGGGAGCGCTTCCGATTCTCCCAAGATGTCGAGGCGCGCAAGGCGGCGTATGCCGAACTGATGGACCGGATCAAGCAGGATCCGCCGGTGCTGCCGCTCTACCGTCCGTTTGAAAGCTGGGGTATGCAGAAGTCGGTCAATTGGGCGTCGCAGCCCGGGCATATCCCCTATGTGCTCGATTTCCGCGCAGGCTCGATCTCGCTGGCGGACAGCTGACCAAGAACAGGCGGCGGGGGGCCACCCCGTCGCCACACCCCGGACTATGGAGCCTTGAATGACCCTGCGCATTGCAATCGTCGCCGATATTCATCACGGTGCCCCAAGCCACACCAAGCGAGGCGACGCCGCTTTGCCGCTGATGGCCGGGTTTGCGGACTGGGTGAACGCAGAGGTGCCGGATATGGTGCTCGATCTGGGCGACCGCATCTCGGACATCGACGAGGAGACAGACCTGCGGCTGGAGACCGAGGTGGCCGAGGCATTCCGGGCCATCAAGGCACCCGTTCACCATATCTGTGGCAACCATGACCGTGACCATCTCAGCGTGGCGCAGAACGAACAGATCCTCGGACAAGACTTGCAAAACGCGGTTCTGGACGCCGGCGACTGGCAAATCGCGCTTTGGCGCGCCGATGCAAAGATCTGTCGCGATCCCGAACGGCGGGGCTTCATCCTGCCGGAGGCGGATCTGCTTTGGCTCTGCCGCACGATCCAGGCCGCCGAGAAACCCACACTGGTGGTCAGCCACGTGCCGGTTTCGGGTCATGATCAGACCGGCAATTACTATTTCCAACGCAACCCGCAATTCTCACGCTATCCCGAAAGCGACCGTGCGCGGCAGGCTCTGGCGCAGGCGCGGGTATCGTTTCAAAGATGTTTTGATCGAGCCCTTCGTGCCGCACCGTTCGATTGTAGCGCTCGATGCAGGCGTTTTGCCGGGGCTTTCCGGGCTGGATATATTCGATGGCGATGCCACGCCTCGACGCCCCTTGCATCAGCAAGCCCCTGACATGTTCGGGGCCCTTATCAACCCGAATGATTGCGGGCTTTCCGCGCCATTCGATGATCTGGTTCAGGCGGCGCACGACACGCCTGGCGGGGAGCGAGAACTGGCGGGGAGCGAGACGTCGACCTCGATCCCCCGCCCCTCGCGATTGAAGTCATCCAACACATTCAGCGTGCGGAAGCTGCGTCCATCTGCACGTTGATCTGCCATGACGTCCATTGACCCGGTCTGGTTCGGCGCCTCCGGCACAGCCAGCTCATCCGGCTTGGGCCGTTTCAGGCGCTTTTCGGGTTTGATCCGCAGGTTCAGGTCCAGCTCGCAAGAGATGCGACAGACCCGCTTGTGGTTCCATTTGAAGCCTTTCACGGTACGCAGATACAAAAAACACAGGCCAAAACCCCACGACCGCAACCCAACGACCGCCGATTGGCCGTCAGACGAACAAGCCAATCTGCAATTTCCGCATTCTCATCACTGAGCTTGCGCTCGTACCTGTAACAGGTCTCGCTGATCTGGAAGGTGCGGCAGGTCAACGCGATGCTGACCCGATGCTGACCCGATGCTGACCCCATGCTGACCCCATGTCTTTGAACAGCGTATCAGGCCATCTCTTTGCGTTGAGACGGCCTTGACGCTTTTTTCCAAGCGCCTCCTTCAGCAGATCGTTCTGCATGCTCATCTCAGCATACAGGCGCTTGAGGCGGCGGGTCTCTTCCGCCATGGCCTTCAGCTCAGACATCATACGGGCATCCATATACTGGCATCCAGCCCTCCGAACCTGGCTCGCCACTTGTAAAAACGGGCGCTGCTCATTCCATGTTCGCGGCAAAGCTCTGAAACGGGCACGCCCTTCTCAGCTTGGCGCAGGAGCGCCATGATCTGAGAGACGCTGAATTTTGCGTTCTTCATCCGAATTCTCCTCGGTCATAGTGACGGAAAAATTCTACTTTTGAACACCTCTATCTTTCGGCGGGATTACCGGCCCACCGTGCTTGCAAGCGTTCCACTCTCCTTCGCCTTCGGCCTTGATGCCGGTACTGTCGATGAGGAGGGTCAGCGGACCTGTTCCGCCACGGTACGGCAGGCTCACGTTCAGTGTCTTCTGGCGGCGGCACAGGGTGCTGTCGTCGGGCACGGCCCAGTCCAGCCCGGCCAACCGCAGAAGGCTTTCCACGAAGCCGGTCGTTTGCCGAAGCGGCATTCCGAACAGCACCTTTAAGCTCAAACAGGCCTGGATCGCGGCATCGCTGAATTGTTGTTGGCGCCCACGCGTCCCCGTAGGCTGCGGCCCCGTAGGCTGCGGCGTCCAGATCATCTCAGGATCAAACCAGATCGACAGCGATCCGCGCTGCTTCAGCGCGCTATTGTACGATTGCCAGTGCGTGGTCTTGTACTTCGTCAGGGCCCAACGGCTCATACCACCCAGCTATCATGATGGATTCGCAAGATTAATCCCCTAAGGTATTTCCGCAACAAAGCCCGCTGCATCCACTGAAATCACCGGTCTGTCGGATCATGTGGCGCGTCAATCGCAACTCATGCGTGGCAACCTGTCCAACCCAGGCTGGGAGACCATCTGGACGACATCCATGATTGCTACCCTGGCTCCTGCCTGTGCGCGGGCCACGAAAATGGCGAGGAAGCGCTCTCGCCCGGTGGTCCCACCCGGATCGAGAGCCTGCGCGCGCTGTTCCGGGGGGGGGCGCCCGGGCAGGATCAAAGCAGTGTCGAGGCGCATGAGCGCACCCTTCCAACGGCCCCCAAAGGCCCCTTGATGACCTTTCGAGACCTCTTCCAGACCGAAACAGAAGCCTGAAAGGCGCCCCGAACCAAATAACCCATTTTGACAAATAAAGTGAGCCGCTACACTCGCGTGCGCAAGCCCGTTTCCGCCCGGACGAACCGGCAGTCCTGCAATGAAGCGCCGAGGCGACGCGGATCCGGCTGGAGGGACATGGCCGTGGCTCGTCCCCGGGGCCGGGCGCCTCGGGCCGGGCGATTCGGAAGCGGTAGCCTGGCCATCACACCCGAAGCCGGATCGCGGCAAGGGTGCACGCGCTCACATCCTTCGCAGACCGAATGCCCTGCGAACCCCCGCCCGCCAGAGCACGCAAATCCACCTCCGCATCGCCCTCGTGACCCGCCCCGACGTCCCCGCACACCCCTCACATCTTGCGCAGATAGGTCCAGGTCGGAACGTGCTTGCCACGCGCCAGAGACCAGCTTTCAGCATCGCCCAGATATTCGAAACCGCAATTGGTCAGGACACGGGCAGAGCCGGGATTATCCTGGAACACCTCGGCAAAGAGCGTGCGCGATTTATGCGGATTGGCCGCGATCAGGGCTGCGACGGCCTCCGATGCGAAGCCCGTATTCCAGAACCCCGGACCGACCCAGTAACCAATCTCGGACTGGTCTGCATCGATATGCGTAAGCGAAACCACGCCGAGCACCTCCGCCACGCCACTTTGCAAGCCATCCATCGCCCAGATATCCTCACTCCGCCCCCTGGCCTGGGCGCGGGCAATGAAATTCTCTGCGGTTCCGGGGGGCAGCGGGTGCGGGATTGATCGCGTTCCCTCAGCGACACGCTTGTCCCCGGCATACATTGCGATCAACCCTGCATCGGACCCGCGCAAAGGGCGCAAGACAAATCTTTCAGCCGCAATCACCGGCTGGGTCGGAATCATTTCCTGGTACATCGACGCTCCTCCTGGGAACAACCTGGAACGCGGGCTTGCTTTTTCCCCGTCCCTTAATTCCGAAATAAGGCAACAGGATGAAGATTTCATTCCCTCGCCCGTGAATGGTGTGCAACTGGACGGGCATCCCCCGCCTGGAAAACGAGAAAGGGGACCGGCCTTTCAGCCGATCCCCCTGATGTCTGCTCGGGTTCTGTCCGGCTTACTCGGCGGCCTCCGCAACCGGGAGAACCGAAATGAACATACGGCCCTTGAGACCCTTGCGGAAGGTGACTTTGCCCTTGGTGGTTGCAAAGATGGTGTGATCCTTGCCCATGCCGACGCCTTCACCGGGCCACCATTTGGTGCCACGCTGACGCGCGATTATATTGCCCGGGATCGCATCCTGACCACCGAACCGTTTCACGCCGAGACGACGACCTGCCGAGTCGCGACCGTTGCGCGAAGAACCGCCTGCTTTCTTGTGTGCCATGAGTGTCTCTCCTTATCTCGCGAGGTCCCTGGATCTCGCAAGGTCCCTGGCCTGCGCGACCCAGTCAGCCTCGACCTTGACGGCCTCGAAGGTTTCGGGATCGACAGCAGCCAGTTGCGCGAAGGTGGTGATGCCAGTTGCGTTCAGCTTCTTCTCGAACGCCGGGCCCAGGCCGTTGATCATCTTGAGATCATCAGCTGCGGCAACAGCAGCTTCGTCTTTCACGGCGTCTTTCAAGGCGGCTCTCACAACCTTGGCCGACTTGGCGTCCGACTTGGCAGCCGGAGCGGCGTCCCCCATGGAACCATCCCCCCTGGAGCCATGCACGGCACGGCGTGCGATAGCGGTGCCGAGAGCTTCCTTCACACCGCTACCTTCGGCGCCCGAGGCGAGAACCTCGGTCACACGCAGCAGGGTCAGCTGTTGACGGTGGCCACGGGTCCGCTGCGAACTGTGCTTGCGGCGGCGCTTGTGATAGGTGATGACCTTGTCGGCCTTGATGTTGTCGATGACTTCCGCCTGCACGGCCGCGCCAGCCACAAGAGGGGTGCCGAGTTTCGGGGCACCGTCAGGGGCCTCATCGCCAACCATCAGAATTTCATTGAACTGGACTTTTTCACCAGATTCGGCCGCAAGCAGTTCGACGCGGAGCACATCGCCCGCTTCGACCTTGTATTGCTTGCCGCCGGTCCTGAGGACCGCAAACATGGTCTTTCCTTCATTCTTCCGCGCCCTGTGGCACCCCAACGGGGATTTCGGATGACCTTGCGGCCGAGCCTGCGGACAGCGCGCCCCGTCAGGGACGTGGTTTCAAAAACGGTAACCAGCGGAAACGGGATTCCCGCCCGATTGCAAGCTTATCGGAGATCCAGGGGCATGAGTCAAGGATTTTCAGCCCTGACCCTTCTGGCCGCGTCGAAGGGGGCTGTCCCGTTACATTGACATGCCCCCCGATCCAACCGGGCCAGGATGAAACAGAAGGCCGTCTCCTTTCGGCGTAACCCGAATATCTCCACCGGAGGTCCCCGCAATCCACAATGGGCGCTTGCGCCTACCTCTCTTGCGCTTTCTCTTCTAGGTCGAGCCATTCCTCCTCGGCCTCCCCGAGCGCAGACTGACGCGCAACGAGAGCCGCAGTCGCCTTGTTGAACTTTACCGGTTCGCGGGTGAAGAGATCGGGCCGGGCAAGGAATTCCTCAAGCTTGCCGATCTCCGCCTCCAGTCGTTCGATGAGGCCCGGCAGGGTTTTGAGCCGGTGCCTTTGCGTGAAGCTGAGGCCGGATTTCCCCCGCACAGCTTTCGCGGGCGCGGTGTCAGAGGCTTTCACGACCGGCGTTGCGGTATTCATGGCGGTTTTGGCGGGCGCGCTTTCGGCCTCGGCCAGCGGCTTCTGGTGCCGGTAGTCGCTCCAGCCACCGGCATGGACGCTCGCGCGGCCATTGCCCTCCAGCGCGATCGTCGTTGTTGCAACCCGATCAATGAAGTCACGATCGTGGCTGACCAACAGCACCGTGCCATCATACTCGCCCAGCAGATCCTGGAGCAAATCCAGCGTTTCGACATCAAGGTCGTTGGTCGGCTCATCAAGGATCAGCAGGTTCGATTGCCGCGCCATGATCCGGGCCAACATGAGGCGCGCACGTTCACCGCCCGAGAGCGCCCGGATCGGGCTGCGCGCCTGCTGCTCGTCGAAAAGGAAATCCTTCAGATAGCCCACGACATGCCTGGGCGCGCCGCGCACCATCACCTGATCGCAGCGCCCCTTGACGGCCATGTCCGGATCATTGACCAGCCCGTCCCACAGCGTCTGATCCGGATCAAGCGTGGCACGCGCCTGATCGAAGACCGCGATTTCCAGATTGGTGCCGAGCTTGATCACCCCCTCATCAGGTGCAATGTCCCCGGTCAGCATTTTCAGAAGCGTCGTCTTGCCGATGCCATTGGGGCCGACAAGGGCGACCCGGTCGCCGCGCAGCACACGCAGATCGAAATCCCGAACGATGTGCGTTTCGCCAAAGCGTTTGGACAGGCCCCTGGCCTCGATCACGCGCCTGCCCGATTGCGAGCCGCTTTCCAGTTCCATCGCGGCTGCGCCCTGACGGCGGATCTGGCTTGCGCGTTCCTCGCGCAGGGCCCGCAGCGCACGAACCCGTCCCTGGTTGCGCTTGCGCCGCGCCGAGATCCCCTCGACGGCCCATTTCGCCTCCGCCCTGATCTTGCGGTCGAGCTTGTGGCGCGCCTCGTCCTCTTCGGCCCAGGTCTTTTCGCGCCAGTCCTCGAACGTCTCGAAGCCCTGTTCGTTGCGGCGCACCCGAGCGCGATCGATCCACAGCGTGGCGCGGGTCAGCGCACGCAGGAATGCGCGGTCGTGCGAGATCAGCACGAACGCCTTGCGGGTTTCGCGCAGTTGGGTTTCCAGCCAGCCGATCGCCTCGATATCAAGGTGGTTGGTCGGCTCGTCGAGCAGCATCATCCCGGGCGCTTCGGCCAGCAGCCTGGCCAGCGCGGCGCGGCGGCGCTCCCCGCCCGACGCGGTTTCGACAGCTGTTTCGGGCCGGAATTTCAGTCCCCCGGCAACCATTTCGACCCTGTAGCTTTCGGCCGGATCCAGTCCGGCGGCCGCGAAATCCCCCAGCGTGGCGAAGCCCGACAGATCCGGCTCCTGTTCCATATAGCCAACCGATACGCCCGGCGACACGACGCGGTCGCCATGATCCGGTTCCGTCAACCCGGCCATGACCTTCATCAAGGTCGATTTGCCCGAACCGTTGCGGCCGACAAGGGCCACGCGGTCCGCTGGCTGAACATTGAGCGAGAGCCGCTCGAAGACGGGGTTTCCGCCGAAGGTCAGCGAAATGTCGGACAATTGCAGAAGCGGTGCGCGGGCCATGAACGGGAGTTATGCGGGCGAAGGCAACAGGTCAATGGGTGTGAATTGGGGGTGTGAACTGGAGACGCGCGGATCGAGCGAAAGACGGGATCAGGAGGCGAGTTCGAGCAGGCGACGCAGGCGTGCGGGTGGAATGGCCGCGCGCTCAAGCCCGGTGAAGACATGCAATGTGCCCAGATCGCGGTCGATCACCGCGTGATCCGAGGTCCAGCAGCCCATGCCGAGGTAGCTGCGCAACAAGGGTGGCATCGCGGCCAGCCCCCGGGCCGGATCGTCCGGCGGCACAAAATCGGCAAGCCGGATATGTTCGGGCATCCGGGGTTGCGGTGCCCAGCGGACAGGCGCTGCCTGCCGCGCGCCCAGCAACGCCAGGGCCGGGGCAACCGGGCGGGGGTCGGTGCCGTGAAAGGAGGAGCAGCCGATCATCATGTCCGCCCCTGCGTTTTCCACCAGCCGCATCAGCCCCGCCCAGCTCAACCGCACGATATCGGGATCGTGCAGGCCGGGACGCAGACAGAATCGCCCCAGTTCGCAGATCCGGCCGGGAAAGGTGCCCAATCGTGACAGGTCGTAAAATTGCGCGGAATAGCTGCGCTGAACCTCGGCGCCACTGGCCAGCGGCAGCACCCGGAAACAGGCGACCAGCGCACCCGTCCCGGTCTCTTCGATCAGCAGGTGGAGACAGTCCGCATCAAGGCGATCACGGTCGTCCCGATCGGCATCACCACGAAAGGCCAGCGCGCGCAGACGCAATGCCGCGTCGAGATCGGCCGCACCATCGGCAAGGCGCAGCCGGTAGCGCCCTTTTTCCACCGGATCCAGCATTTGTGCGCACTGACCCCCGTTGTGAACGGCAGACAGGGGCGCTGCGCCCATGGTCTTATCGGTCGAGAAGCTGAGACGCATTCAGACGCCCGATCGAGCCGAGCAACTGACGGATCAGCCCGATTCCCTTCACGTTGCTTTGCGTGACACGGCGCGACAGCGGCACAACCTCACCCTTTTCAAGACCGAAACGTTCGACATTGCTGACACGACCGCTCTTGTCGAAGCGGATCGCCACGACCTCGCGCGAGATTTCCTCGGGCGCGTGCCATGTCACGGTCTTCCAGCGCGAGCCGACATAATACCAGTCCGAACCTTCGAGCAGGCCGGTCGAACCGGGGGGGCCGATCGCGGCAGCGACATCCTCGCGAGTGCTCTTGCCGACCTGGATACTGGCAAGATCCGCATCGATCGGAACATAGCCATGGTCGCGATAGAGCGGCGTACAAGCCGCAGCCATCAACAGACCGGCAAAGGCACCTGTCAGCCCGAGTTTGCGCGTTATCGTTCCCAATGTCGCCTGCGACCCCCTCTTGCCTCTGCCCCGTCCGGCTTTTATCGACGCTTACAACATGACTGCGCCGCTCTCAAGCGCCCAACCACCATCGCCAACGGCGGCAAGGAGCCCTGATGAACCCGATCCCCCGATCCCGAAACCCCGCCGCCCTGGAGTGTGCCGATGCGTCTGGCCGAGCTTGCCGCGCGCAAACCGACCCGCTTCGACATCTCGCCCGAACCCGCCCGGCTGGGTGTGATCGCGCAATGGGCGGGGATTCGCGACCTGAGCGCGATCCGTCTGGCGGGCGCGTTGTCGCCGACAGGCCGGCGAGACTGGCACCTGCGCGCGAATTTTGACGCGCGCGTCGTGCAGGATTGCGTGATTTCACTGGCCCCGGTGACAAGCGAATTGCGCGAGGAGGTGATACGCCGCTACCTGGCGGACATGAAGGAGCCGACCGCCGAGGAGATGGAAATGCCCGAGGATGACAGCGCCGAACCGCTGCCTGCGGTCGTCGATCTCGGAGCGGTGGCGCTGGAAGTGCTGGAATTGGCCCTGCCGCGCTACCCGCGTGCGGAAGGGGCCTCGATGGACGCCGAAACCGCCATCCCGCCCGGCGCCGCGCCGATCCGCGCCGAGGTCACGAAACCCTTTGCGAACCTGCGCGCCCTCATGGAGAGACACAAGGACGACAGCGGAAACGAGACATGAGCGCACGGGGAATCAACCGATTTTCGCAGCCGTGAGACTGCCCTGAAAAAAGGGTTGCGCACACGAAGAATCCGGATATGTTCCCAGCCTTATTCGAAGTTTGGGTTCGCACGGAACCCGCCACCGGGCGGAAGTGTTGAAATTCCAGTAAATTCAAGGGCGTAACGTCGAAAACGGGCTGATCGCCCCCGAAATCCGAGGTTGAGACATGGCTGTCCCCCAGAACCGAGTCACGCGCTCCCGTCGTAACATGCGCCGTGCGCATGATGCTCTCGTTGCCGGCAACCCGGCCGAATGTCCGCGATGTGGCGAGCTCAAGCGCCCGCACCATATATGCGCGTCCTGCGGCTATTACGACGACCGTGAAGTCATTGCGATGACCGAAGAGGTCGATCTCGACGACGCTGCTGCCTGAGCGCGTCTCCCGCACCGCATGTCATGCAGAACAGGCAGGACCAGCAGCAGGGGTCGCTTGAACAGGCCACCCGGACCAAGCAGGCCAGTCCGCAAGGCAAGGCGTCGGCATCTGCCGGCGCTGTTGTCATATCGATCGACGCGATGGGCGGAGACAAGGGTCCCGAGGCAACGATCGGCGGCGTGGCCCGGTCCGCACGCGCCCGGTCCGCGCTGCGCTTCATCCTTCACGGCCCCGAAGAGACACTGGCCCCTCTCGTGGCGCGCCACGCCCTGGAAGACCGGGTCACATTGCGTCATGCAGAGCATGTGGTGACGATGGAGGACAAACCCGCGCAAGTGCTGCGCTCGGGCCGGGATACCTCCATGTGGTCAACCATCGAATCGGTGCGCCAAGGCGAATCCGATGTGGCGATCTCCTGCGGCAATACCGGCGCACTGATGGCGGTGTCGATGATTCGTCTGCGCAGAATTCCCGGCGTCAATCGGCCGGCGATCGCCTCGTTCTGGCCATCGCGGAACCCGGTAGGCTGGAACGTGATGCTCGACATGGGTGCCGATGTGAAGGCCGATGCTGCGGATCTGCTCAGCTACGGGTTGATGGGGGCCGCCTATGCCCGCGATGCGCTGGGACTCGCCCGCCCGCGTGTCGGCTTGCTCAATGTCGGCACCGAGGAGCACAAGGGCCGGGCCGAACTCAGGGAGGCGCATGAACGGATGCGCGCCACGCAAGCCGAGGGTGGGCTTGACTTCGTGGGATTCGTCGAGGGAACCGATCTGAGCGCCGACATCGCCGATGTGATCGTGACTGACGGATTTACCGGAAATGTGGCGCTCAAAACCGGCGAAGGCACGGCGAAACTCGTGTCGTCCCTGTTGCACGAAGCCCTGACCTCCACCCTTCCGGCCAGGCTTGGCGCACTCTTGGCCATGGGCGCATTGCGGCGCCTGCAAGCCAGGGTAGATCCGCGTCGCGCCAATGGGGGCGTGTTCCTCGGGCTCAACGGCACGGTGGTCAAATCCCACGGCTCGGCCGACGAGACCAGCTTTGCCGCCGCGATCGATCTGGCCGCGCGGCTGGCCCAGTCGGGCTTTGGCGCGAAGCTGGCCACATGCCTTGCCTCTGCCCTGCCCAAGGGACAGGATGCGCGAACAGACGATACCGCACCCGATAACAGCGAGAGCCGTTCATGAAGATCCGATCCGTCGTGCGTGGTGTGGGCCATTATCTGCCCGAGCGCATTGTCGAGAATTCCGAATTCGAGACAACGCTCGACACCACGGATGAATGGATACGCACCCGAACCGGGATCGAGCGGCGTCATTTTGCGGCGG
Source organism: Thioclava sp. (assembly GCA_965277135.1). Lineage (GTDB taxonomy): Bacteria > Pseudomonadota > Alphaproteobacteria > Rhodobacterales > Rhodobacteraceae > Thioclava. The sequence goes on from CBDIBW010000034.1 coordinate 74,998, forward strand.
AAGGCGAAACCACCTCGCAACTGGCGATCGAGGCGGCAAAGGCCGCACTGACCGATGCAGGGATGGCAGCCGACGCGATCGACGCAATCGTGGTCGCGACCTCGACGCCCGATCATACCTTTCCATCGGTCGCGACGATGGTTCAGGCGGGTCTCGGCATGACCAGGGGGTTTGCCTATGACGTGCAAGCGGTCTGTGCGGGTTTCATCTTTGCCTTGGCCAACGCGAACGGTCTGATCCTCTCGGGTCAGGCCGAACGGGTGCTGGTCATCGGTGCCGAAACCTTCTCGCGGATCATGGACTGGACCGACCGGAGCACCTGCGTGCTGTTCGGCGACGGTGCAGGGGCGCTGATCCTCGAGACAGCCGAAGGCACGGGCCGTTCGGCCGATCGCGGGATTCTGTCGTCGGACCTGCATTCGGACGGGCGTCACAAGGACCTTCTCTATGTCGATGGCGGTGTCTCGACCACCGGCCAGGCCGGTTTTCTGCGAATGCAGGGCAACCAGGTGTTCCGCCACGCGGTCGTGAAGCTGGCCCGGACAGCCCATGCCGCACTCGACACTGCCGGTTTGACGGCCATGGATGTCGACTGGATCGTTCCGCACCAGGCCAATCTGCGCATCATCTCGGCAACCGCCGAAAAGATGCGCATTGGCATGGATCATGTCATCACGACCGTGGCCGATCATGGCAATACCTCTGCGGCCTCGATTCCACTGGCCCTCTCGGTCGGCAAGGCGCGCGGCCAGATCAAACCCGGCGATCTGCTCGTCACCGAGGCCATCGGTGGCGGGTTGGTCTGGGGCTCGGTGGTGCTGCGCTGGTAGAACCGGCGCAGGACCGGGTATCGATTCACCGGAACTGAATTCTGCAAGCCATTGATATTGACTCGGGATTTTCTGTCGGTCAGTGTGAGCGAAACCGATATTCCGGGGGTAATACAATGTCGAAGACCCTGACACGCATGGATCTGAGCGAAGCGGTGTTCCGCGAAGTGGGACTTTCGCGCAATGAATCCGCGCAACTCGTCGAGAGTGTGTTGCAACATATATCCGACGCGCTGGCGTCTGGCGAGACGGTCAAGATCAGTTCGTTTGGCACCTTCTCGGTCCATGACAAGGCCCTGCGCATGGGCCGCAATCCGAAAACGGGAGAAGAGGTTCCGATCAGTCCCCGCCGGGTTCTGTCTTTTCATCCCTCGCACCTGATGAAGGATCGCGTCGCCGTCGGCAACGCCAGATGATGGGGCACAGTCATGGGCAAATCCGCGGATGCCTTCCGGACAATCTCGGAAGTGGCCAGGATCCTGCAAACGCCCCCCCATGTGCTGCGATTCTGGGAGGCCAGGTTCCCGCAGGTAAAACCGGTGAAACGGGCGGGCGGCGGGCGGCGCTACTACCGCCCTGGTGATGTGGCTTTGCTGGGCGGCATCCGGCATCTTCTCCATGATCAGGGGCTGACCATTCGCGGCGTTCAGAAAATGCTGCGCGAAAATGGCGTGGCCCATATCAGCAGCCTCTACGTGCCCGCTGAAGCGACGCCGTCGGAAGGTGAGCCTCAGCAAGCACCTGAGGAGCAGACCGACGCGCCCGCCTCGCCGCAGGAGCAGTCTGCGGCCAGGTCTGCGGCCAGGTCTGCGGCGGGCGAGGCCTCGGTCTGCCCCTTTCCCACGTCGCCTCGGCACACGCATCAGCCCTCGCTCTTTCCCGAGGATAACGCGCCTGACAAACCCGACATGATCACCGACATGATCACCGGGACGATCCGCGAGGAAGATGCCCCGGAAGCACCGATCGTGCTCGACATGGAGCCGGAGCCACCAGCACAGGTGACGCCCCCGATCATCGACCGGCCCCATCCGGATGTTCAACACGGGCTTGCCCGGATTCTGGCAAACCTGCACGCGCTTGATCCGGATCGGTTCGGGCCAGCCGATCTGCGCGATCTGCGGATGATTCATTTGCGTGCGCGTGCGCTTCATTTGCGGCTTTCCAGACCCGCCTGACCACCTGCACCCTGATCGGCACACGACAATCCGCGCAATGACGGATTTTCGTCGCATATACGCTTGCACCCGGCCGGCGCTTCGCCCTATATGCGCGCAGTCGGGCCGTGGCGCAGCCTGGTTAGCGCGTCCGTCTGGGGGGCGGAAGGTCGCGAGTTCGAATCTCGCCGGCCCGACCATTTCGATAAACGCCCATCCCCCTGAAGGGATGGGCGTTCGTATATCCGGACACGGCCTTTCCTGCGGAGGTTTGCGATGGCCATCGGCGTTCTGCCCGACAGCGCGATCCGCGCGATGATTTCCGAAGGCGCGCTTTCGGCCAAGCCTGCGATCCTTCCCGAACAGATCCAGCCCGCAAGTCTTGATCTGCGGCTGGGCACTGTCGCCTGTCGCATCCGGGCCTCCTTCCTTGCAGGGCGTGGAAATCGCGTCGCGTCGCGCCTGGAAGCGTTCGAGATGCACCGGATGGATCTGTCCGATGGTGCGGTTCTGGAGAAGGGCTGTGTTTACCTCGTGCCTCTTGTGGAACATCTCGCGCTCCCCGAAGGCATGAGCGCCGTGGCCAACGCCAAAAGCTCGACCGGACGCCTCGATCTGCTGACCCGGCTGCTCACCGATGGCGGAACAGAGTTCGATCGCATTCCCGATGGCTATGGTGGCCCGCTTTATGCCGAGATCTGTCCACGTTCGTTTTCCGTGCTGGTGCGCCCGGGAATGCGGCTCAACCAGATCCGGTTTCGCACCGGACAGGCAACGCTGAGCGATGCCGAACTCAGGATCCTGCATCGGTCCGACCCCCTGGTTTCGGGCGAGGCGGTGATCGACCACGGCCTCGGTTTTTCGGTGGATCTGCGGCCCGAAGCGGGCGATCTGGTGGGCTACCGCGCCAAACCGCATACCGGCGTGATCGACCTTGACCGGATCGCGCAGTACCCGACCAGCGCGTTCTGGGAAGAGCTGCACACGCGCGATGGGCGCATTATCCTTGATCCCGGCGCATTCTATATCCTCGTCTCGCGCGAGGCAGTGACCATTCCGCCCGATCATGCCGCCGAGATGGCCCCCTACCTGGCCATGGCCGGTGAGTTTCGCGTGCATTACGCAGGCTTCTTCGATCCGGGCTTTGGCCATGGTACGGCAGGCGGCGAAGGGTCGCGAGGTGTCCTGGAGGTGCGCTGCCACGAGGCGCCTTTCGTGCTTGAACACGGGCAGGTGGTGGGCCGACTTGTCTATGAGCGGATGGCCGGAAAGCCCAGGCAACTTTATGGTGCGGGCATTGCCTCGAACTACCAGGGCCAGGGGCTGAAACTGGCCAGGCACTTCAAACCGGGGTAAGCAGCCGTCCGGGGTCAGGGCGCCGGTTGCGTCCATACCCTGGCAGGGCAAGAGCCCCAGGCAAGTGCCAAAGCAAACCGTCATTTGACATGTCTGGCAAAGCTGCCGGCTGGGGGCTATCTGTTCAGTCTTGGCATCTGATGGATCGGATTCAGGATGAATCGCTCCGGCTCTGATGTAGAGCCACTTTCGTCAATATAAACAACGGGCTTTCCCGCTTGACGCTGCACCTTGATCCTCTTCTGGAAGGCGTGCCGATGGCATTCGGTGAAACGCCAAAGCGCGCGGCACGCGCATGCTGATACGCGTCGGGAGATTGCGACGGAAACAGTCACAGAGTCTGAAATTCGCACCCGGGCCTCTTCCGAATGAATCAGAGCATTGCGGCCTTGAAGGGAAGAACTGCTGCCCCCACCGCTGACGGGTTCCCGGACAATTCCGACATCACAAGCTTGGCATATTGCCGCGGCACACCGTAACGCGAGCGCTCGCTGTGATAGATGCGGGTTTTCCCGATCAGCATTTCCGCCAGTTTTGGTGGAATTTGCCCGCCGAAAACGATCATCTGTGGATCGACCACGGCGCAGATGGCGTTGATGATCCGGTTATAGGCCGGCCGCACGTCTTCGACCCAGGCCTCCACGGCGGGCCAGGTCGGATCGAAACTCTTGTAGAGATTCTGGATCGAACTCAGGTGGATCCCCGTTGCGGCAAGGCGGTCCATCAGCGGCTTGAGTGCCGGTCGGCGCTCCATCTCTTCCTCCCGGTAGAGTCCGCTGAACTCCCCGGCATTGCCAAATGCTCCGGTCAGCAATTCGCCGTTTACGATCAGCGCGCCGCCAAAGCCGTAGTTGAAGGAGAGATAGGCGAAGCTTTGAACATATCTGCCGACGCCCAGCATGGCTTCGCAAATGGCACCGGTATTGGCCGCGTTCTCCGTCCAGACCGGCGCTTCGAAACGCAGGGTCAGCAAGGGGCCAAGCTGGACGAGTGACCATTCGTGCAGCGGTGTGGGGGCGTTGAAGGCGGTGCCTTCCACGCGGTAGCCGGAAATCCCGAAGCCCACGCCGAACAGACCGCTGCGGGTCAGGCCGCGCGCTGCCAGCATCTCCTTGATCCGTTGGTCGGTCCGGTCGAGCACCTGCGCGCGGGTCAGACCCACGGTGTCGATCGTCGTGGTTGTCTGCTCGACAGAGAGCGACATGACCGTGACGCCTATATTGTCCGTGTTGAGCGCCAGGCCGATCGTGAAGGCCCAGTCCCCGTCAAGCAGGAGAGTCGGACTCGGTTGACCGCGGCCGGCGGCGGGCTTGGGTGGACCGACCTTGATGAGGCCGCGTTCCGACAGGTTTTCGGCGATCCGGTACAGCGATTGCTGTGTGAAGGGAAGCCGCGACAGCAACTCAGCCCGCGAGATCATCGGCTGCCGCCAGATCTCGCGCAGGACGAGCCGCTCATTGGGCGACACGACCGTCCGCTCCCGGCCTCGGCGCAGGAAACGGTCTGGAATCATACTGTTCGGATCCCTGTTCTCAACAACCATAAATTCACAGTCTAGCTGGGAACTTGGGCGGTGTCATGGGCCAAATCGACTTGATTCAACCCCCGTTTGGACAAATCTTGATGGTTTCTTCATATCTTTGTCACACCTAAAGTGTAGAAATCACATGGCTGATCGAAGCCGCTTCGAATCATCGACCAGAGGATTTGCAATGACCCTTCGCACCACGCTCACGGCGCTGGCCCTGCTCACCACCGCCACCACCGCCGCCGCCCAAGCGGCCGATATTGAATTCTGGTATGGAAATACCGGCAAGGTCGAAACCGCCATCCAGACCGCCTGCGAGGTATTCAATGCCTCGCAGGACGATCATACCGTTACCTGCATCGGCCAGGGCAGCTATGAGGTCGGCATGCAAAAGGCAATCGCCGCCTACCGTTCCGGCCGACACCCGGTGTTGATCCAGTTCTTCGATGCCGGCACGCTCGACCTGATGCTGTCGGATGCAGTGATCCCGGTTTCCAAGATCCTGCCCGATGTCAACTGGAAGGATTACAATGTCGGCGCCCGCTCCTATTACGAGACCTCCAGGGGCGAGCTCTTCTCGCAGCCCTATAATGGCTCCACACTGCTCTTCTACGCCAATATGGAAGAGCTGGCGAAAGTTGGTGTGACAGAGATACCGCAGACCTGGGAGGCGGTGATCGAGACCGCTCGCAAGCTCAGGAAAGCAGGTCACACCTGCCCCTTTACCACGGATTTACATCCCTGGCGCGTGCTGGAGCAGTTCTCGGCCCGCCACGGGCTGGCCATCGCATCGAACCATAATGGCTATGGCGGGCTCGACGCCGAGTATGTTTTCAACCAGGGTCTGGTTGCCCAACATCTCAACAACCTGGCGACCTGGCGCAAGGAGGGTCTCGTGCGGCTCAACCAGGACACCAAGGCCGGCAGATTCGAAGCCGCTTTCGATGCCGGCGAATGTGCGATGATGGAAGGGTCCAGCGGCAGCTATGGGGCCGCGTTCGCGGCGCTGGGCGACAAGGTTGGCCTGGCGATGGCGCCGATGTATGAGGGATACACGCGTCACAACACCTTCATCGGCGGCGCGTCGATCTGGGTGATGAAAGGCCATGACGAGGCGGAGATCGAAGCCGCCAGAGCCTTTCTGAACTTCCTGCGCGAGGACGCGCAGCAGATCGAGTTTACCCGCGCCACGGGCTACTTGCCGCTCACCCTGTCGGCGATGAATGCGCTGGTGGAAAGCGGACAATCCAGGCAACCGGAATTCGCCACCGTGAACCCGGGCTTCGCCTCGCTCAATGCACCGGGCACCGAGGACAGCCGCGGCATCCGGCTGGGTTTCTATGTCCAGTTCCGTGACATCTTCATGGAAGAGACCCAGAAGGCGTTCAACGGTGATCAGACCGTGCAGGCCGCCCTCGACAACGCCAAGACGCGCGGCGATGAACTGCTGCGCCGCTTCGAGCAAACCTACAAGGGCGTCGAATTGCCCTGATCGGACCATGGGTTTGGCCGACGGGGCGAGAGGTCTCGTCGGCCCTTTTTGCGACCGGAGGGCACCATGCCGACAGGTTTCCAATCAAGCCGCTGGATCTATTGGGGCCTTGTGGCACCGATCCTGATTCTCATTCTGCTGTTCTTCTATCTTCCGGTGGGGTTGACCTTTTACTGGTCGCTCTTCTTGGAGAAACCATTCGGTGGCAGCTCGCAATTCGTGGGTCTGCAAAACTTTGCCCGCGTGCTCCAGGATCCGGCATTCTGGGCCGCGATGCGCCGCACGCTGGCCTTCATGGTGATCGCCCCGGCGCTGGCCATCGGCATCTCGCTGCTGCTGGCATTGGCCGCCGACCGCGGCATCCGCGGCGCACAGGCTGCGCGCAGCATCATCATCTGGCCCAAGGCCGTCGCCGGTGCCTCCATCGGGATTGTCTTCGTTTTCATCTTCAACCCGTTTCTCGGCATCTTCGCGCCGCTGAATGAAATCCGGCCAGGATTCTGGAACCCGCAGATGAATGGAACGGAGGCCGTCATCACCATCCTCGTGGCGCAGATCTGGAACGGCATTCCCTTCAACTTCATCATCCTGCTCTCCGGGTTGCAGATGATCCCTTCCACATTGATCCGCGCCGCCGCGATGGATGGCGCAGGTCTGTGGCGGCGGATCCGGGACATTCATCTGCCGCTCCTGACGCCGCAACTCTTCCTGATCTTCGTGCTCGAATTCATCAGTTCGATCGATGGCGCCTTCGGACTCATCGACACGATGACCAAAGGCGGCCCGGGCGGGGCAACGACGCTGCTCATCTACAAGATCTATGTTGACTGCTTCAAAGGCTATGACCTCTCGGGAGCGGCCACCCAGTCAGCGCTGGTGACGCTCTTTGCAGCCGCGATGGTGATGATCCAGTTCCTGCTGGAACGACATGTGAAATACGAAAGGTGACCGCGATGATCGAAAACACGAAACCGATCGACCGAGTTGCGGGCATCGTCCTTGTCGCGGGTGTGGCCTTCATCCTTGCACCGCTTGTCATAGCCTTCCTGACCGCCTCGCTCTCCTACGGGCAATTCGTTCACCAAGGTGGCATCGGGTTCGGCATCGGCGGCCATTTCCTCGACAATCTGACAAAGATCTTCACAGAGACGCGGCTGCCCGGGCAACTCTGGAATTCGATCGTCATCTCGCTCCTTGTGGCGGTGATCAAGTGCACCTTCGCCTTTACCGCCACTTTCGCGCTGGTGTTTTTCCGCTCGCGCTGGAACGCGATCCTCTTCGCCGTGATGATCGTCACGGTGATGCTGCCGCATGATCTGGTCGTCATCACAACCTATCAGGTGGTTGCCAATATCGCGATGCCGCTCAACTGGTGTCTGAACCTGCTCGGGATCAATCGGGCCATCGAACTGGCCGGATTTCATCGGCTGCATTTCCAGTGGAGCCTGCTTGATAGCTACATCGGTGTCGCCGCCCCCATGGCGACCTCTTCGGCCTCGGTCTTCATATATCGCCAGTTCTTCCTCTCCCTGCCGCGAGATCTGGCGAAGGCGGCGGTGATGGACGGTGCCGGGCCGATACGCTTCATGATCGACATCCTGTTACCGCTCTCCCGGATTCCGCTGGTCGCAACCTTCATGTTCTGGTTCATCGGCGGCTGGACCGGCTATCTCTGGCCGCTGGTTGCCGCCTCCACACCGGATGCGCAAACCGCCGTGGTCGGGCTTGCCAGGCTCGCCGAAACCGAACCCGACGCCATCCCCGACGTGCCGCTGCTGATGGCTGGCGCGCTGTTTGTCTCCCTGATCCCCGTGACCCTGATCGCCATCATGCAACGGCAGATCGTGCGCGGCCTCACCCTTTCGGAGAAGTGACCCCGTGACCACTACAGACATCGCCCTTGACGGCATCACCAAGAGCTTCGGACGCACCGAGATCATCCCCCCGCTCACGACCGCGATCCGCGGTGGCGAGTTCACCGTCATCCTCGGCCCCTCCGGTTGCGGCAAGTCCACACTGTTGAATCTGATTGCAGGGCTTGAACCGGTCTCGGGGGGCACCATCCGTTTCGGGCAGCGTGAGGTGCAAGACGTTCCCGCCAAGGACCGGGGCTGTGCCATGGTGTTCCAGAACTACGCACTCTATCCGCATATGTCAGTCGCCGGAAATATCGGCTACGCGCTGAAACTGCGCGGACTGAAGAAAGCCCGGCGGATGGAGCGCATCCGCGCCGTGGCCGCCGTGACCGATCTGTCAGACTATCTCGACCGCCGCCCCGACCAGCTCTCGGGAGGTCAGCGTCAGCGCGTCGCCATTGCGCGCGCCATCGTGCGCGAGCCTGACGTGCTGCTCTTTGACGAGCCGCTCAGCAATCTCGACGCAAAGCTGCGCCATGACATGCGGATGGAGCTGTCAAGCCTGCACAAGCGGCTCGATGCACTCTCGATCTTCGTCACCCACGACCAGGTCGAGGCAATGACCCTGGCCGACCGCATCGTGATCCTCAACAAGGGGCGGATCGAGCAGTTCGGCCCGCCGGACGAGATCTATCACGCGCCGGCATCCACCTTTGTCGCAGGCTTCATTGGCTCACCGCCGATGAACCTGATCGAAGTGACCGGCGATGGCGGGCATCTGCGCCTCGAAGATGGCACAGTCCTGGCCCAAAGCCCGCACCAGGGGCCTGCAACCTGCGGCATCCGCCCCGAGCGCGTCGGCATCGCCGAGACCGGCATCGTCGCCAGGATCATCTACCGCGAGGATTTCGGCTCGCACGGCGTTCTCGTCGTTCACCTCTCCACCGGTGCGGAACTGCGCATCCAGACCTGGCCGGGCACCACGATCCCGGCTGACGGCCTGGTCCAGCTTGTGTTTCCGACCGACGCGCTGTACCTCTTTGACCGCGAAAGCGGCCTGGCTCTGCACAAGGAAAGACCCTGATATGGCAACATTCCGCCCCGACCCTCTGGCATATCTGACAGGCAAGCTCGGGCAAGGCGAACACCCGGTAGCCATCACCCCGCCCGACGGTGGCGGAAAGTTCCTGCCCGATGGCACGGTGCTGCCGTTTCCGGGCAACACGATCATCTGCCATATCGACCGTGATTCGCGCGCATTCCGTGCGATGGTGGAGATCCAGCAGGCGCTGCAAGCCGGCCCCTGCGCCGGGAACTTCTTCTTTTTGCCCCGGTCCAGTCTGCATATGACAATCTTTCAGGGCGTCTCGGGCCCGAATGCCCGGCAGAACGGCCAATGGCCAGCGGGACTTTCGCGCGACATGCCTCTCGAACGGGTGACCGTCAATCTTCTGGACCGGCTGGAAGGCGTGCGGGTGCCATCGAACCGGCGGGTGTCCTGTCGGGGTCTCCATGCCGGCCACAGCCTGACCATGGAAGGCGCCAGCCCGGAGGATGAAGCTGGCTTGCGCGCCACGCGCGAGACGCTGCGCGGGGCCACCGGGATCAGCCCCGAGAATTTCGACCGCTACACCTTCCACATCACGCTGGCCTATCTTGCCCGATGGCTCGACGAGGCCGAGGCCCGGCAGGTCATTGCCCTGTCGGAATCACTCTATGCCGCGCACAAGGAAAATCTTCAGGATATTTCGCTTGGAGCGCTGGAGATTTGCAGCTTCGAAACGATGTATCATTTCAAACCCGTCGCCCTGCTTGGCAACAGTGGCCTTGAGCGACAGCAAGGGGGGGCCGCATGAGCTTGAAAACCAGTGAAATCGACGCGCTGATCGACGCGGTGCGGCAGGCGGGCCGTGACGAGATCCTGCCACGGTTCAGAAATCTCGCGGGGGCTGATGTGGCCACCAAGACCGGCCCGGACGATCTTGTCACAGCGGCCGATCTTGGCGCCGAGCGGTCGATCACCGCCGCTGCCCGCCGGATATTGCCCTCCGCTCTGGTCGTTGGCGAGGAGGCCGTGGAAACATGCCCCTCCCTTCTGGACGATCTGGAAACCGCCGAGCTTGCCGTGATCATCGATCCGGTGGACGGTACCGGGAATTTCGCCGCCGGTCTGTCGCTCTTCGGAACGATCCTGGCCGTCGTCTCACGAGGCGAGACGGTTTTCGGCCTTCTCTACGATCCGGTTTTCGACGACTGGGTTGCAGCGGAAAAGGGAAGCGGCGTCTTCTACCTACGCACGCAACACGAACCGGTATCGCTCCGATCCAGCAGGGCCATTGCACTTGAGGATGCGCGCGGGTTCCTGTCGCTCAATCTCTATCCAGCCGGTCAACGCCCGGTGGCAGCGGCACTTCTGCCACGCTTCCGGATGACCCGGTCGCTGCGCTGTTCGTGCCACGAATACCGCCAGCTGGTTCTTGGTCATGCCGAGTTCATCGTCACGCCGGCGGTCAAACCGTGGGACCACGCGGCCGGCGCGATGATCCTGGAGGAAGCAGGCGGGGCGGTCATTGTCGCGAAATCCGATCGCTACGGTTGCAGGACACGGCACGGTCCGATGGTCTGCGCGACATCAAAGGCGCTGGCATCGGATCTTGCAAGAGAGCTTGACATGTCCGGCCTGTGGTCCGCCCTGCTGCCGACATTTTCCTGAACACGCTATAGCCTGACGACTGTTTTCGCCCCACTGCACGATCGTGCCCGAGGGCGGGCGCTGGTGGCCCGGTTGTGCCATATTGCCCCATCATTCCTTCTTGCGATCATATCGGCCACCCAGATGACCGGCATCGGCAATGGACAGCCTGGCGCCAAGCGGTCGGGTGATCATGGCTGCGAAACTTGAGCCGGTCTGCTCGATCTGGTAGATCCCGGCCGTCTATTCGGCTTTCCCGGGTGGCTTCGCCATCATGCGCCTCCACGGGTGAAGTGAACGACAAAACAAGCATCATTGCGGGGGTTCAACGCGGGGGCTCAACCGGGGCACGATACGATCGCGGGATGTGGCTGCGTATGGCAGAGCGACAGTGACGTGCCCCGAGGCGGAGCGGGACAGAAACCCGTTGGCTGCCCTCTCCGACCTGTTCCGTGTTGCGGCGCACTCAGTTGATGATCGTCGCCTCGGTCGCGGCACGCAGTTCGCCCTCGCTGATGTCATCTGCGAGTTCCACGATCTTCAGCCCGCCTTCGACCACATCCAGCACGCCGAGATTGGTGATGATCCGGTTCACGACGCCCGTGCCGGTCAGCGGTAAGGTGCACGCCTTGAGCAGCTTGCTTTCGCCATGCTTGTTGGTGTGCTCCATCACCACCACCACGCGCTTGACGCCCGCCACCAGATCCATCGCACCGCCCATGCCCTTCACGAGCTTGCCAGGGATCATCCAGTTTGCCAGATCACCGTTCTCGGCCACTTCCATTGCACCAAGGATCGCGGCGGCAATCTTGCCACCACGAATCATCCCGAAGCTCATCGAACTGTCGAAATAGGCGGTGTCGGGCAGTTCGGTGATCGTCTGTTTGCCGGCATTGATCAGGTCCGGATCCTCATCGCCCTCATAGGGGAAAGGCCCCATGCCGAGCATCCCGTTTTCCGATTGCAGCGTCACGTTCACGCCTTCGGGGATGAAGTTGGGCACCAGCGTCGGGATGCCGATGCCGAGATTGACACAAGTGCCGTCCTCAAGTTCCTGCGCCGCACGGGCGGCCATCCGGTTTCTATCCCATGCCATGGGTCAGGCCTCCTTCGGGCGGGTGGTGATGTTCTCGATGCGCTTTTCGTGTTCCCCCTGGATCAGGCGATGCACATAGATGCCGGGAAGGTGAATATGGTCGGGGTCGAGCGAACCGGTCGGCACGATTTCCTCGACCTCCATCACGCAGACCTTGCCACACATCGCCGCAGGCGGGTTGAAATTGCGCGCGGTCTTGCGAAAGATCGCGTTGCCCGTTTCGTCGGCCTTCCAGGCCTTGACGATCGAGACATCGGCAAAGATCCCCTCTTCAAGGATATGGGTTTTGCCGCCAAACTCCTTGTGCTCCTTGCCCTCGGCGATCACCGTGCCCACACCGGTCCTGGTGTAGAATCCCGGGATGCCATGGCCTGCCGCGCGCATTCGCTCGGCCAGCGTGCCCTGCGGGTTGAATTCCAGTTCCAGTTCACCCGACAGGTATTGGCGCATGAATTCCGCATTCTCCCCGACATAGGAACTCATCATCTTCCTGATCTGCCTGGTATCGAGCAGCTTGCCCAGCCCGAACCCGTCGACGCCGCAATTGTTCGACGCGATCGTGATATCCTTCACGCCGCTTTCGACCAGCGCGTCGATGCACAGTTCCGGGATTCCGCAGAGCCCAAAGCCCCCGGCCGCAATCAGCATTCCGTCGAAGAGAAGCCCGTCGAGAGCCTTGTTCGCGGAACCGTAAATCTTGTTCATCGATGTCCTCCGCTCAGATACGCCAGACTGTTGCAAGCGAAGGCAGGCAAGTCAATTGCGCCATTGCAACTGTTATGTGAGACGTATGTTTTCAATCACTGGAAGGGGCCGGAGGTTTGCGGAAACAGGGCGGATGGATGATTGAAGAGAAAAGCACCCGATAGCGGATGTCACCAGCGGATGTCACTTGGGATCGTGATGTATGTTCTGGCTGAGGTGGCTGCCCGAGCATAATGACGCGCACTCCCTCCAGCCCGCCCGCGACATGACGCGGGAGATCATCGCGCAGATCAGCAGTGCTCCCGCCATCGAAGTGTCCCATACACGTATTGCCTATGGGACTGCTCGTGGGACACCGAATGACGTATTGATTGCAAAGCAATGGTCTTCTTTGGAACCGTGGAGCGGGTGAAGAGAATCGAACTCTCGTCGTTAGCTTGGGAAGCTACTGCTCTGCCATTGAGCTACACCCGCCACCATGATCCTTCTATGCGCAAACCAAGCCAGGCGCAAGCGATTCCGGATCGTGCGAAGGCGGGGTGCTGATGACCTTCTCGCCCGATTGCGCTCTTTTACAGATTGGCTCTGGTGGGATTCCGGTGCTCTTTCGACCTCAGGTGATCCTCCCGCGGGGTGAACCCGTTGCGGCGCGCATGTGGTTGGTGGAGGTTGTCGTCTTCACGCCGCGCCGCCCGGCCCGAAACGGTTTCACAAGGCCAAGATGCGGTCTTCGCTGAAACGGGCCTTGCTTCATCGTTTGTTGCCCCGCTTGAAAAACAGGCCAACTTCAAAAAATCGCGCAGATTTGAGGGGAACAGGCCAGCCGGTCTCCCCGGCCGACACCACTCCGTTGAACGGGATGTGATCGGGACCATCAGCCGGGCGGGCGGGTGATCTTGCATCTGGCCCTGCGCCGCAACCGGCGATAGAAACGGGGCACGATTTCAGAGGACCAACGCCATGACCAGCCACATTCGCCCGCAGCCGGGTATTCTTGACATCGCGCTCTACAAGGGCGGGGCCTCGCACGTGGCGGGGCGCACCGACGCAATCAAGCTCAGTTCGAACGAGAACCCCTTCGGGCCCTCGGACAAGGCGAGGGATGCCTTTGTCAAATGTGCGCATTCGATGCATCGCTACCCATCGACCGACCACGCGAGATTGCGCGCGGCGATTGGCGATGTGCACAGGCTTGATCCCGAACGGATCATCTGTGGTGCCGGCTCGGACGAGATCATCCACTTCCTGTGCCAGGCCTATGTCGGTCCGCGCGACGAGGTGATCTTCACCGAGCACGGCTTTCTCATGTACAGGATCTCGACGATGGCGGCGGGAGGCACTCCGGTGCAGGTGTGCGAACGTGAGCGCACGACGGATGTCGATGCGATCCTCGCGGCCTGCACGAACAAGACCAGGCTGGTTTTCCTTGCCAACCCGAACAACCCGACCGGCACCATGATCGCACTGGCCGAACTGGAACGCCTGGCCAATGGTCTGCCCAAGGGCGCGCTTCTGGTGATCGACGGTGCCTATGCGGAATATGTCGAAGGCTATGATGGCGGCGCCGAACTGGCCACGCGGCTGCCAAACGTGTTCATGACCCGAACCTTTTCCAAGATCTACGGGCTGGGAGGTCTGCGCGTGGGCTGGGGCTATGGCGAGCGGGAGATGATCGACGTGCTCAACCGGATTCGCGGACCGTTCAACCTCTCGACGACGCAACAGGAGACCGCCGAAGCCGCCGTGCGCGATCAGGACTGGGTGATCAGGTGTCGCGACGACAACACCCGTCTGCGCGCCTGGCTGGCCGAAGCACTGGCCGAAAAGGGTGTGCCGTCGGACACCTCGACCGCGAATTTCATCCTCGCGCGGCTTGCATCGGCCGAAGAGGCGTCCGCCTGCAACGCCTATCTGCAATCGGAAGGGATCATCGTGCGGATGGTCACGGGCTACAACCTGCCCCATTGCCTGCGTATCACCGTGGGCGATGAGCCCTCTTGCCGCCGCGTGGCGCATCTGATCGGTGTGTTCAAGGCGGGTGCCTCGCCTCAGGACCAGATCTGATGTCCGTGATCTACCCCAAGGTGGCGCTGATCGGGTTGGGCCTGATCGCGTCCTCGATGGCGCATGCGATGCGCTGGAAAGGCGTGGCGGGCCTGATTTCGGGTCATGCCCGCTCGTCAGCCACGCGCGATACCGCGCGCGAGATGGGGCTGGTCGATCTGGTCTGCGACACGGCGGCGCAGGCCGTCACCGATGCGGATCTGGTGGTGCTGTGCGTGCCGGTCGGGGCCATGGCCGCAGTTGCCAGCGAGATTGCCCCGCATCTGAAACCGGGTGCAACCGTGACCGATGTCGGTTCCGTCAAGCAGGCGGTGATCGACGCCGTCAGCCCGCATTTGCCCGCAGATGTGCATTTCATTCCCGGTCATCCTCTGGCCGGGACCGAGCAATCGGGTCCGCGCTCGGGGTTTGCGACACTGTTCGTGAACCGCTGGTGGTTGCTGACACCGATCGAGGGCACCGATCCCGAGGCGATCGCCACCTTGCGCGGTTTTCTTGAGGCGCTGGAGGCGCATGTCGATGAGATGGAACCGGCCCGCCACGATCTGGTGCTGGCCGTCGTGTCGCACACGCCGCATCTGATTGCCTACACGATGGTGGGCGTTGCCGATCACCTGCGTCGTGTCACTCATGAGGAAGTCATAAAATACTCGGCCTCGGGGTTTCGCGATTTCACCCGGATTGCGGCCTCCGATCCGACGATGTGGCGCGATGTGTTCCTGACCAACAAGGCGGCGGTCCTCGATATTCTGGGCCGCTTCGCCGAAGAGGTGTTCATGCTGCAACGCGCCATCCGGATGGAAGATGGCGACATGCTGCATGACTATTTCACCCGAACCCGGGGGATCCGTTGCTCGATCATCGAGGCGGGACAGGATACCGATGCCCCCGATTTCGGTCGAGCTACTCCCAGGACAGACGAGTAAACAATCACGACCGGCCAGGGCCAGCATCATCGCGTTTTCCATGCAGATCAAGGGAGGGAAGCCTGGCGTCGTCGGTCACATTTCCCGACGCGATCGGGAAATGTCCACGCGTCCGCAACCGACGCCCCTGCGCTGAAGGATCAAGTCCTTTTTTCGGCTGTCTGCCAGTTCCCTCTTGCAGAGGAGAAAGAGTGACGCTAGAAGCCGCTCCACGGGGGCGATTAGCTCAGCGGTAGAGCGCTTCGTTCACATCGAAGATGTCAGCGGTTCAAATCCGTTATCGCCTACCATCTATCATGTCGAAAAGTCTGCGCTTTTAGTTGGGCGCGGCTTTTTCTGCTAAGTGTTCCATGGTCCAATGGACCGAAAAATTCATTCATGCCGGGCGCACCTTCCTGCCGAAATCCAGAATCTCAGCCGCATCGCGCAAGTGGTCAGGCGCAAATCTGGCATATGTCCTCTCGGTCACAGCGGTCGATGAGTGCCCAAGATACTGGCTGATCTTCTGCATCGGAACACCACCTTCAGCCATGTAGACGGCGGCCGTGTGGCGCAGGACATGCGGCGTCACATCGGAAAGCCCTGCGCGCTCGACCGTCCTCGTGAAGCCCTTGCGGATGCTCTTCACCGGGGTGCCGGCCCATTCGATGACGTACTCGCTCAGCGATGCGGCCTTGGCGGTGAGAAGAGCGGGGCGCGATAGACCGTTCATGGGAACGATAGCGCGGCCTTTGCGTGGCCCTTCGGCATCTGCCCGAAGGTTGATCTGTCCGCGGAGCATGTCCACGCGATCCCATGTGAGTTCCAGGATTGCCCCAACGCGGCCGGCAGTGGTCAGCATCAGGATGATCGCAAGCCGCACATGCGGCTCCGCTTCGGCCCCCAGCAGGCGATTCA
>CBDIBW010000035.1:0-33265 GCA_965277135.1 Thioclava sp.
GCGGAAGAGGGCGCGCCCGACATCCTTGACGCGGGCTATGCGATCGTGGAATTCACCAATGGCACCCGCGCGATGCTGGAGTTGTGCATGTATGCCGAGGGTGCGCGCTACCAGGAGGAGATCTCCGCCGTGGGTCCCATGGGCAAGATCGAGGCGCTGGTGCCAGGGCCGGTGAAGTTCTGGCCCGCACATCTGGGCGAGGCGCCGGTGCCCAGGCTGGTGCTGTCACCGCGCAATCCCAAGGGACCCCATATGCGCGAGGTGCCGGTGCCGCCGGATCTTCTGGCCGCAGGGGACCACAACGGCGCGACCTTCCATCAGCATCGGGGGTTCCTGGCGCTGGTGCGGGGTGAGCGGACGGCGCCCGAAGTGTCGCTGGAGGATGGCTGGGCCGCGGTGGCGATGGGAGAGGCGGTTCAGCGCTCGATCGAGACGGGACAATCGGTGATGCTCGACCCTGGCCTCTGGACACCGCGCGGCGGCTGAACGCCTTCGACCGCCGCGTCCGCCCAAGCCAAGCTCACGAAATTGTGCCACGCCTTCGGGCGAAATATGTTGAAAAACAGCTGGCCGGACACCGACCGCTTGATCGTGCGGTGAAACGAAGTGGAGCGGTAGTGTAGTGTGGCACTTGGTTTGGCAAGTATCCGGGATTATGTGAGATTACGCCGCATTAGGCCATGTTACCATTTACTCATGTGGAGAATGAGTGCGAAGTTGAGGAGTGCTCGATGCATCACGTCGCGTTTTTCGAACCTTGGGACTTCGAACCTTGAGACAATGCGACGATATCCCTTCAGCCTGCGAAACGGGCGCTCCATGAGAATTGCGGCCCCTTTTGGCGATGGCTTGCAGCCCGTTTTTTTTGGAGCGCACCGGTGCCGTCGGGATGGACCGTGACGCTTGTGCTGTCCAGACCGAGGCGGCAGGGCGCGCCATTGACAGCCGTTTCCGGCCACAAAAGGGTGGCGTTGATGGCGGTAAGGTTCGAAAGCCGCACATTTCCCCGCTGAACAGGCCCGCTGAACAGGCCCGCTGAACAGGCCCGCTGAACAGGCCCGCTGAACAGGCCCGTTGAACAGGTATGTGTCGTGCGATCCGGGCATAATTGATCTTCTATTTCCTTCATGACAGATAGGGAGCAGAAAAACAAAAAAGAAATAATCCCAACACGCCATAGATCAACGATCTGGATCTCGACCTGTGCCATTGCGGTCAAAGAGGAAAACGCGGCAGGCGGGCAGGTGGTGAGCGCGCCCACCAATGGCGCGGCGGCGGGGGTGGGCGGGATCATCAAGACCAATGCCTCGATTTCGGGGGCGGAATGCGGCTGCCAGCCCGAGATCGGCTCGGCCGCCGTACCGGGCAGCGCACCGGAGCACATCAAGAACGTCGCAGAGATCGCACTGGAGCATCACCTGGGAATGACCTGCGATCCCGTGCAGCAGGTTCCCTGTATCGAGCGTAAGGGTCCGGGCGCGATCTGGGCGCGATCAAGGTGGTCTTGGCGGCCTCGCTCGCGCAGATCAGTATGTCGATCAGCCCGCCGCTTAACCCCACCCGCCGCTTAACCCCAAGGGCCGCTGCCATGATCGTCCTGCGACGGCGTGGCCCGGTGTGCTCCAGAGCGGGGGATGCGCGTCCGGGCATGTGTTGCCTGGTTCGGGGCAGGAGGGGTCGATGTGGGACGGGCAGGGCGCGCCGCGTGCGATTGCGGCATTCGCCCTGCCATCCGGCGCAGTGCTGCCACCCGGTTCCCGGTCGAGGGGTGGGTCGCAAAGAGATTGTCTGCGCCCTTGCCGTGCAGCGGGTTGATGATGAACATATGCGCCGTCGCCGGGTTGCGCTCGGCCGCGATATTGTCAGCCTGCGCGGCACCTGCCTCGATCCGCTGCAAGGCCGAAGCCAGCCAGATCGGATTGCCACAGATCCGCGCGCCTTCCTTGTCGGCGGCATATTCGCGGGTGCGCGAGATCGCCATCTGCACCAGCGCCGCCGCCATCGGTGCGAGGATCATCATCGCCAATGTGCCGACAATCCCCATCCGCTCGCGCGAGCCGCCAAGGAACAGCGCGAAATTCGCCAGCATCGCGATGGCGCCTGCAAAGGTCGCGGTCACAGTCATGATCGCGGTATCGCGGTGTTTGATATGGGCCAGCTCATGCGCGATCACCCCGGACAATTCCGCGCGCGAAAGCAACCGGACCAGACCCGTCGTCATCGCCACGGCGGCATTTTCCGGGTTGCGTCCGGTCGCAAAGGCGTTGGGTTGGTGCGTATCGATCAGATAGACGGCGGGCATCGGCAGCCCGGCAGTCCCGGCCAGGTCCGCAACCAGCGCATTCAGCCCCATCGGGTCCTTCGGCCCCAATGGCTGCGCATTGTGCATCCGCAACACCATCCTGTCCGAATTCCACCAGGAAAACAGGTTCATCCCGGCAGCCACCACCAGCGCGATCGCCATCCCGCCAGTGCCACCCATCAGATACCCGAGCCCCATGAAAAGCGCGGTCATCGCGGCCATCAACATGGCGGTTTTCACATATCCCATCCGTATAGCTCCCTCAATTGCCTCCTGGGCAACACGGTTTCGATATAGGAAGCCCCGGCGCGGGTGCAAAGATGTCGGTCTTCACGAGAGCGATCCGGAAAGGAGAGGGCTTGTCCCCGGTCGTCATTCCCCGGCGCGCGCGGCGCGTCTGCGTTCATGCGGATCAAGGTGCAGCTTGCGCAGGCGGATCGATTTCGGCGTCACCTCGACCAGTTCATCGTCGTTGATATAGGCGATCGCCTGTTCGAGCGACATCCGCATCGGGGGCGTCAGGCGAACCGCCTCATCCGTGCCAGAGGCGCGAATGTTGGTCAGTTTCTTCCCCTTGAGCGGGTTCACTTCCAGGTCGTTGTCGCGCGCGTGCTCGCCGATGATCATGCCGGTATAGACCTGCTCCTGCGCGCCGATGAAGAGTTTGCCGCGCTCTTCGAGGTTCCACAGCGCATAGGCCACCGAAACGCCGTTTTCCATCGAGATCAGTGCGCCCTGGCGACGGCCATCCATCGGACCCTTCCAGGGAGCCCAGCCATGGAACAGGCGGTTGAGCACGCCCGAGCCGCGTGTGTCGGTCAGGAACTCGCCCTGATAGCCGATCATGCCACGCGAGGGGACATGGGCCACGATACGGGTCTTGCCGCCCCCGGCGGGGCGCATCTCGGCCAGATCGCCCTTGCGATGGCCGGTCAGCTTCTCGATCACGACACCGGAATATCCATCATCGACATCGACGATGACCTCTTCGATCGGCTCCATGCGCTGACCGTCTTCCTCGCGATAGATGACCCTGGGGCGCGAGATCGACAGTTCGAACCCTTCGCGGCGCATGTTCTCGATCAGCACGCCCATCTGAAGCTCACCGCGGCCCGAGACGGTGAACGCCTCGCCGCCCGGGGTGTCTTCGACCCGGATCGCGACATTCGTCTCGGCTTCCCGCATCAGACGGTCCCGGATGACGCGCGACTGGACCCTGGTGCCGTCCTTGCCCGCGAGCGGGCTGTCATTGATGCCGAAGGTTACCGAGATTGTCGGCGGATCGATCGGTTGCGCATCGATCGGGGTGTTGACCTCAGGCGCGCAAAGCGTATCGGCCACGGTGGCTTTGGCCATGCCTGCGACGGTGACGATATCGCCTGCAAAGGCCGTGTCGATGGGCTGCTGCGACAGGCCGCGGAACGCGAGGATCCTGGTGCAGCGGAAGGCTTCGATCCGCTCGCCGGCGCGCGACAGCGCCTTGATCTGGTCACCGACGTTCAGTGTGCCCGCCTCGATGCGCCCGGTCAGGATGCGGCCGATGAACGGATCGGCCGAAAGTGTCGTCGCCAGCATCCTGAAAGGTCCGGACGTTTTCTCTTCCTGCCGGGGCGCTTCGACATGATCGAGGATCAGATCGAACAGCGCGGACAGATCCGTGCGCGGTCCATCGAGATCATTGTCGGCCCAGCCGCCAATGCCCGAAGCATAGAGATGCGGGAAGTCGAGCTGCGCATCGGTGGCGCCGAGATTGGCAAACAGGTCGAACACCTGATCCAGAGCACGATCGGGTTCGGCGGCCGGTTTGTCAACCTTGTTGAGCACGACGATCGGCCTGAGGCCAAGGGCGAGCGCCTTGGAGGTCACGAACTTGGTCTGTGGCATCGGACCCTCGGCGGCATCGACCAGCAGGCAGACGCCATCGACCATCGACAGGATGCGCTCGACCTCGCCACCGAAATCGGCATGGCCAGGCGTGTCAACGATATTGATTCGCGTGCCTTTCCATTCGACCGAGGTGGCCTTGGCCAGAATGGTGATGCCACGTTCGCGTTCGATGTCGTTGCTGTCCATCGCGCGTTCGGCAACGGCCTGATTTTCGCGAAAGGCGCCCGATTGGCGCAAGAGTTGATCCACCAGCGTCGTCTTGCCGTGGTCAACGTGAGCAATGATCGCAATGTTGCGAAGATCCATGGGAGGTCGTCCTGTTGCTGAGTTGCCCCGCCCATACGGCAAAAGCGCGCGCAGGAACAGCCCCGAGGCGGCGTTTGATGCCGTTGCGCCTTAATGCAGCGCTTTAATGCAGATGTGCCCTGGAGAAGAGATTGATGATCAGGATCCCGGACAGGATCAGTGTGATCCCGATCAGTGCCGGTGTGTCCAGTTTCTGACCGAAGGCCACCCAACCGATCGCCGCGATCAGCACCATTCCGATGCCGGACCATAGTGCATATGTGATGCCAAGCGGTAGCACCTTGAGCACCAGCGTGAAGAAATAGAGACCGGCAACAAAACCGACCAGAACGCCGACGCTGGGCCAGAACCGGGTGAATTGCCGGGACGCCTGCAGGCAGGTCGAACCGAAGGTTTCGAACGCAACGGCGATCAACAGGAAGAAATAGGTCTTGAGCATGTGCGGGACAATAGCAGATCAGCCTGCCACATACCAGTCCCGACGATGGTTCATCGCGATGACGAAATTCACCACCATCGCCCCCAGAAGCGACCACAGCACCCTGTCGAGCGGCAGCACGAACATCGCGAAGATGAAAACGCAGCAGTCGAACAGGATCTGGGTCTTGCCTGCCCTGAATCCGGTCTTGTCCTGCAGGTAGAGTGCGACGATGCCAACACCCCCAAGGCTCGCCCCGTGCCGAAACAGCGCCAGCAGGCCAGCGCCCGCCGTGACCCCGGCCATGATGGCCGCGGCCGCCGGGTGCAGATTGGCAAGGCTCATCGCGTGCGGCCAGATCTCGGTCATGCCCGACAAAAGCGCCACCGAGATCACCGTCCTGACCGTGAATCGCACGCCCATCCGCTTCACGGCGAGCCAGTAGAAGGGCAGGTTGAGCACGAAGAACACCGCGCCGAAGCTCCAGCCGCTCAGATAGCTGATCACCAGAGACAGACCCGCGATCTGCCCGGTGAACAGGCCCGCGCCATGCAGGAACATCACCGACAGCGACGCCAGAACAGTGCCACTGACCACCCCCTGCATGTCGTCGATCAGGGTGTGGCGCGCAGAGGCGGGCGGTGCAATCCGGATCATATGACCTCGACCACGCATGGAAACCGGATAACGGTAAATTGATTTTCCGGTATTGACAAGAGGATGATGTAAATATGGCACGGATTGGGCTGCTCATCGCGACAATGAAACGGGCCGGGCGTATCCGCGCCCGGCCCCGATTCGATCCCTGTCGCGCCGCTTACAATGTCAGCGACCTGTTCAGATATTCGTCGATCTTTTCGAGGAAGCCCATCGTGGTCAGCCAGTTCTGATCGGGACCAACCAGCAACGCGAGATCCTTGGTCATGTACCCGTCCTCGACCGCCTGCACGCAGACCTTTTCGAGCGTCTCGGCAAATGTCTGAAGCCGGGCATTCCCGTCGAGTTTGGCGCGATGCTTAAGCCCGCCGGTCCAGGCAAAGATCGACGCGATCGAGTTGGTCGAGGTCTGCTTGCCCGCCTGGTGCTGACGGTAATGGCGGGTGACGGTGCCATGCGCGGCCTCGGCCTCCACGGTCTTGCCGTCGGGGGTCATCAGCACCGAGGTCATCAGCCCCAGCGAACCGAACCCCTGCGCGACCGTATCCGATTGCACGTCGCCATCGTAGTTCTTGCACGCCCAGACATAACCGCCCGACCATTTCAGCGAACTCGCAACCATGTCGTCGATCAGGCGGTGCTCGTACCAGATGCCCGCCTGCTTGAACCTGTCGGCAAATTCCTCTTCATAGACCTTGGCAAACAGATCCTTGAAGCGGCCGTCATAGGCTTTGAGGATGGTGTTCTTGGTCGAGAGATAAACCGGCCAGCCCTTCACCAGGCCGTAGTTGAGCGAGGCGCGGGCAAAGTCGATGATCGACCTGTCGAGATTGTACATCCCCATGACCACGCCGGCATCGGGGGCCTGGAAGACCTCTTTCTCGATCACCTCACCGTCTTCGCCAACAAATTTCAGGCTCAGAACACCCTTGCCGGGAAAGCGGAAATCGGTTGCCTTGTACTGGTCGCCGAAGGCGTGACGCCCGACGACGATCGGTCTGGTCCAGCCCGGCACCAGGCGCGGCACGTTGCGACAGATGATCGGTTCGCGGAAGATCACGCCACCAAGGATGTTGCGGATCGTGCCGTTGGGCGAGCGATACATGCGCTTGAGGTTGAATTCCTCGACGCGGGCCTCGTCGGGGGTGATCGTGGCGCATTTCACGCCCACGCCGTATTTCCGGATCGCTTCCGCAGCGTCAACGGTGATCTGGTCATCCGTCTCGTCGCGGGCCTCGATGCCGAGGTCGTGATATTTCAGGTCTATATCGAGATAGGGCAGGATCAGTTTTTGCTTGATGAAGTCCCAGATTATGCGTGTCATTTCATCACCGTCGAGTTCGACGACGGGATTGTCTACCTTGATCTTGGTCATGAAGGCCCTCGTGGTTTGGGTGACTCAGCCTGTTGTGTCCTTACTCTGCCACGACGGAGTTGGCCAGTGCCGGTATGCAATCGCATATGATGGTGATGTCAATTTCCACGCCCTGAATATTCCACGCCCTGAATATGGATTTCGGCACATTGCCCGCATCAATATAGATGATGACACAGGTTCCCGCCCGGATCTTCGAGCGGCGACATCGCCCGTCCACATCAGCGCGTTCCTTCGATCAGGCGGCGGCGCACATAGGTTTGCACCGTTTCGATCATCGGCCGCATATGTGTCTCTTCCTGCTTGAAAAAGTGATCGGCACCTTCAACCACCTCATGGGCGATCGTGATTCCCTTCTGCTCCTGCAGCCTGGCCACGAGTTGATCGGTCTCGTCCGGTCGGGCGATGCGGTCGGCCGAGCCGTTGATGATCAGGCCCGAGGATGGGCAGGGCGCAAGGAAGGCGTAATCGTAATTGCCCGGACCGGGTGCCGAAGGGCCGGGCGGGGCGACCGAGATGAAGCCGGTGATTTCCGGGCGGCGCATCAGGAGCTGCATCCCGATCCACGCGCCGAAACTGTGGCCCGCGACCCAGCAACGTTTTGAATTCGGGTTCATTGTCTGAAGGTAATCGAGCGCCGAGGCCGCATCCGACAACTCGCCCACACCCTGATCATATGCGCCCTGGCTGCGCCCGACGCCGCGGAAATTGAACCGCAGCACGGTGAAACCCATGTTGAGAAAGGCGTAATGCAGGTTGTAGACCACGCGATTGTTCATCGTGCCGCCGAATTGCGGATCGGGATGAAGGATGATGGCAATCGGGGCATCCGGGGCGGGTTGGGGATGATAGCGCCCTTCGAGGCGTCCTTCGGGTCCGGGAAAAATGACTTCGGGCATCGTCTTCCATCTGTTCGCATCCGCGCCCCGGGAACTGCATCGCATACCGCCTTTTCTTGACGGGTTCGCGCTGCTGCCCTAGGAGGGAATCCATTCCCGGCGCCATGTCGGGAAAATCGGGTATTGGTGGAGGTAACCGTCCGCGCGCTTTGCGTCAATGGTGTCAAGCTCTTTGCCAGCGCTTGTAAGGTCGGATTTCGGGCGTTTGCCCAGGAGGTACGCGATGAAACTTTCGACAAAGGGGCGATATGCAATGGTCGCGCTGGTCGATCTGGCAATGGTGGGCGAGGGGAGGTGGACCTCGGTTTCGGAGATTTCCGAACGTCAGGACATTTCCCTGCCCTATCTCGAACAACTTTTCGTGCGTCTGCGCCGTGGCGGGTTGGTCAACTCGGTGCGCGGCCCCGGTGGCGGCTACCGCCTGTCGCGCCCTGCGGCACAGATTCGCATCTCCGAGATCTTCGAGGCGGTGGATGAGACGGTCTCGGCCATGCATAGCGGGGCAGGGGCTTCGGGCGGCGTTTCCGGCTCGCGTGCGCAATCGCTGGCAAATCGCCTCTGGGAAAGCCTGAGCGCGCAGGTCTTTGTCTTCCTGCACCGGACCACGCTTGAGGATGTGACGAAGAACGGGTTGAAACCGTGCCCGGCAGTCCTGAACCTGTTTTCGGTGGTGGACGAATGACCCCGGACAGGCTGCGCCTTTGGCAGATTGCGGCCACTGTGCAGCAGATGTCGATGACCCGTTGAGGGCAGGGCGCGGGACTTGCCGGTTCATCTGGTGGAAATATCCCCGCCGGAGGCATCCGGCATATCGGTCGGCGGAGCGTCTGGATGCAAAGAACCTATCTCGATTTCAACGCGACCGCCCCTTTGCGCCCCGAAGCCCGCGCGGCGATGATTTCGGCGATGGACGCGTTGGGCAATCCGTCCTCTGTCCACGCGGAAGGGCGCGCGGCCAGGGCATTGATGGAGCGGGCGCGGGCACAGGTCGCCGCCGCGTTGGGCGCACAGGGGCAGGATGTGATCTTTACCTCCGGCGCAACCGAGGCCTCGGCACTGGCCTGTGCCGGGCGTGGGCTGCATTGTGCCGGGACCGAGCATGATGCGCTGCGTGGCTGGTGTGTCGAGGATCTGGCGGTTGACGCAAACGGGGTGATTTCCGTGCCCGTCCCTGCGCACAGCGCGGTGCAACTGGCCAATTCCGAGACCGGTGTGATCCAGGATCTGCCCGAAGGGCTGGCGGTCTCGGACCTGACCCAGGCCTTTGGCAAGATCCCCTTCGCCTTCAACTGGCTCGGGATGACTTCGGGGATCGTTTCGGCGCACAAGCTGGGCGGGCCGAAAGGGATCGGCGCGCTTGTGGTGCGGCGTGGCACCGATATTGCGGCGCATCTCAGGGGCGGCGGTCAGGAAATGGGCCGCCGCGCGGGCACCGAGAACCTGATCGGGATCGCGGGCTTCGGCGCGGCTGCGGAGGCAGCTGCGCGCGATCTTGAACATGGAACCTGGGGTGAGATCGAAAAACTTAGAAACATTCTAGAGAATGTTGTTGCGGATCGGGCTGGAGATACTATTTTTGTCGGGAATGAATCGTGCAGGCTGCCGAATACCTCCTGCTTCATCGCGCCCTGCTGGAAGGGCGAGACGCAGGTGATGCAGATGGATCTGGGTGGATTTGCCGTTTCCGCAGGTTCGGCCTGTTCCAGTGGCAAGGTGCGCACGAGTGCCACGCTGCGGGCGATGGGCTTCGACGAAGCGCAGGCCGCCTGTGCCCTGCGGGTCTCGATCGGGCCCGGGGTGCGAGAAGATGATATCATGCGTTTTGCCGAACACTGGCTGAAATGCGCACAAAAGCACCGCGCGCGGCGCGGCTGAGCGAATGGGAGAGCCGGGCATGGTGGAAGAGCAGATGGATGTGCGCGAAGGCGTCGATCGCGAAACGATCGAAACCGTCCAGAACATGGGCACCTACAAATACGGCTGGAATACCGAGATCGAGATGGATTACGCGCCCAAGGGGGTGAACGAAGGAATCGTGCGCCTGATCTCGGGCAAGAACGCAGAACCCGAATGGATGACCGAATGGCGGCTCAGGGCTTTTGCGCGCTGGCAGGACATGCGGATACCGGACTGGGCGCTTCTGGATATTCCGGAAATCGACTTTCAGGACCAGTATTACTATGCCCGCCCCAAGAGCATGGAGACAAGGCCGAAATCGCTTGACGAGGTTGCCCCCGAGCTTTTGGCCACCTATGAGAAGCTGGGCATCCCGCTCAAGGAGCAGATGATCCTTGCAGGTGTCGAGGGGGCCGGGGAGGGGGCCGAAGATGGTGCCGGGGAGGGGGCTGGGGATATCGATCCGAACGACCGTCAGGTTGCCGTCGATGCGGTGTTCGATTCAGTCTCTGTCGGCACCACCTTCAAGGACAGGCTTGCCGAGGCCGGGGTCATCTTCTGCCCGATTTCCGAGGCGATTCAGCAATATCCCGAACTGGTGAAGAAATATATCGGCTCGGTCGTGCCGCAGGCCGACAACTTCTATGCGGCGCTGAACTCGGCGGTGTTCTCGGACGGATCCTTCGTCTATGTGCCGCCGGGGGTGCGCTGCCCGATGGAGCTTTCGACCTATTTCCGGATCAATGCGGAAAATACCGGTCAGTTCGAGCGCACGCTTATCATCGCGGACAAGGGCTCTTACGTCAGCTATCTTGAAGGCTGCACCGCGCCCAGGCGCGATAGTGCGCAGCTTCACGCCGCAGTTGTCGAGATTATCGTCGAGCAGGATGCGGAAGTGAAATATTCCACGGTTCAGAACTGGTTTCCCGGCGATGAAGAGGGCAGGGGCGGGATTTACAATTTCGTCACAAAGCGTGCCGATTGCCGCGGTGATCGCGCCAAGGTGATGTGGACCCAGGTCGAGACCGGCTCGGCCATCACCTGGAAATACCCGTCCTGCATTCTGCGCGGCAATGAAAGCCAGGGCGAGTTCTATTCGATCGCGATCGCGAACAACTGCCAGCAAGCCGATACCGGCACCAAGATGCTGCATCTGGGCAAGGACACCCGCTCGCGCATCGTTTCCAAGGGGATTTCGGCGGGCAAGGCGCAGAACACCTATCGTGGTCAGGTCTCGATGCATCCCAGGGCAACCGATTCGCGCAACTATACGCAATGCGACAGCCTGCTGATCGGTGACAGATGCGGGGCGCACACGGTTCCCTATATCGAGGTAAAGAACAATTCGAGTCGTGTCGAACATGAGGCCACCACCTCCAAGGTCGATGATGATCAACTGTTCTACTGCCGCGCCCGTGGCATGGACGAGGAAGAGGCTGTGGCGCTCGTGGTCAACGGGTTCTGTCGCGAGGTGCTGCAAGCGTTGCCGATGGAATTTGCCATGGAAGCGCAGCAACTGGTGGCGATCTCGCTTGAGGGCAGCGTCGGTTAAGTTGCGTTAACTCTTGGCAGCAAGATGCGCCTGCATTAATTGCGTGGCAGCAAGGCATTGGGGAAGAATCATGATTACGACCACCACCAGCAACAGCATTGGAAAACAACCGCAATGGTGATCGACTGACATGGCCTGGCCCAAGCCGCATATCGCACCCGAGCGCCCTGAGCTGACCTTCCCGCCGGCAGAGGCGGAGGCGGTGCGCCTGGCCTATGCCGAGGCCGAGATGGTGCTGGAATATGGCTCGGGCGGTTCGACCGTTCTGGCGGCAGAGCTGGGCACGCCCATCATTGCCGTGGAAAGCGACGGCGACTGGGTGGCGATGATGCGGACCTGGTTCGAGGTACATCCGCCGCAGGCGCTGTGCGAGGTGATCCATGCCGATGTCGGACCCACGCGGCGCTGGGGCTTTCCGGCGAAAGATCGCCACTGGCGCAGTTTTGCAGCCTATCCGCTGGCGGTCTGGGACCGGCTCGGCACGGACCTGCCGCAGCCCGATGTGGTGCTTGTCGACGGGCGCTTCCGCACCGGCCGCGCCTTGGCCACGGCCTTTCGCACACAGCGTCCGCTGACATTGCTTTTCGATGATTACGAGAACCGCAGCCCGTATCACGAGATCGAGGATTTTCTGGGCCAGCCGAACCTGATCGGCCGCATGGCTGTGTTCGATGTTGAACCGATCCCCGTTGACGCGGGGCGTCTGCTCGACATCATCCGGATGATGACGCATGCCTGAGAACAGGTGTGAAAAGAGGTGAAAATTTTGGAAATCAAGAACCTGCACGTCAAACTGGAAGAAGAGGGCAAGCAGATCCTCAAGGGTGTGAACCTGACCGTGGAAAGCGGCAAGGTGCATGCGATCATGGGGCCGAACGGCTCGGGGAAATCCACGCTGGCCTACGTTCTGTCAGGTCGTGACGGTTATGAGGTGACCGAGGGCGAGGCACATCTTGACGGGATGGATCTGCTTGCGGCCGAACCCGAGGAACGCGCCGCGGCCGGTCTGTTCCTCGCCTTCCAATATCCGGTGGAAATCCCCGGCGTGGGCAACATGACCTTCCTGCGCACCGCGCTGAACGCACAGCGCAAGGCGCGTGGCGAGGCGGAGCTGACAGCGGGCGAATTCCTCAAACGCGTTCGCGCCAAGGCCAGATCGCTCAGGATCGACGCCGAGATGCTCAAACGTCCGGTCAATGTCGGTTTTTCGGGCGGTGAGAAAAAGCGCAACGAAATCCTTCAGATGGCGATGCTGGAGCCGAAGATGTGCATCCTTGACGAGACCGATTCCGGTCTTGATGTGGATGCGATGCGCCTGGTCGCGGAGGGTGTGAACGCGCTGCGTGACCGGAACCGCTCGTTTCTGGTGATCACCCACTACCAGCGCCTGCTCGACCATATCAAGCCCGACATGGTGCATATCATGGCCGATGGCCGGATCATCGAGACCGGCGGTCCGGAACTGGCGCTGGAGGTCGAGAAGAACGGCTATGCCGATCTGCTGGCCAGGCACGGGATCGCGGAGGTGATGGCCTGATGTCGGCTGTCGGGAAAATCAACCCTGCCGATGCACGGCTTGCGCGCATCGCGCTGCCCGAGGGTTTTGGCCGCGCCCGCAAGCAGGCCCTGACGCGATTGACCGCGATGGGCCTGCCGGGACGGCGCGACGAATATTGGCGCTGGACCAGCCCGACCGATCTGATCGCGCCGGTCGCACCGCAGGCCATCCCCCTTGCCGATGACGCGCCAGAGCTTTTTGCCGATATCGACCGGCTGAAGATCGTGTTCCGCGATGGCACCTTTGATGAGGACGCGTCGGACGATCTGGCGATGGCGGGCGTCGAGATCCTGCGTCTGGCCGGTGCGGGCGATGTGAACTGGGCCTCGGGGCTCTATGGCACGCTCGAAGCCGCAGGGCAGACCCCGGTCAAACGGCCCTTCGCCGCGCTCAACAGCGCGACCGCCACGGATGGGATCCTGATCCGGGTGACGGGCACGGCCGAAAAGCCCGTCAATCTGATCCATCTGCATCAGAAGCCTGACAGCGACCCGGTGCTGCATCACCTGATCAAACTGGAGCAAGGGGCCGAGATCACGATCCTTGAGCAGGGGCCAGCCGGGGCGCGCTTCAACAGCTTGATGGAGGTTGATGTCGCCAGGGGGGCCCGCTTTCACCACATCCGGGTTCAGGGTCGCGACCACGCAGGCCGCGCGGTGACCGGAATCTTTGCCCGCGTTGATGAGGGCGCCCTGTTCAAGAGCTTCACGCTGACGGCGAACGGTGTTCTGACGCGCAATGAATGCGTGATCGACATCGTGGGCAACGATGCCAATGCGCATGTTGCGGGTGCCGCGCTTGGCGATGACAAGACCGGGCCGTTTCATCACGACGACACCGTTTTCATCACCCATGATGCCGAACGCTGCGAAAGCCGCCAGGTGTTCAAGAAGGTGCTCAGAAACGGGGCGCGGGGCGTGTTCCAGGGCAAGATCCTGGTGAAACCCGGCGCGCAGAAGACCGATGGCTACCAGATCAGCCAGTCGTTGCTTCTGGATGAGGACAGCCAGTTCCTCGCCAAGCCCGAGCTGGAGATCTATGCCGATGACGTGCGGTGCTCGCATGGTTCGACCACCGGCGCGATCGACGAGACGGCGCTGTTCTATCTGCGCTCGCGTGGGGTGTCGCTTGACGAGGCGCAGGCGCTTCTGGTTCTGTCTTTCCTGGCCGATGTGCTTGAGGAAATCGAGCAAGAGCGCTTCCGCGAAGAAATCACGGCGCGGCTAGAGGGCTGGCTGGCGCGGCATCGCGACTGATCCATGGCCGCCGTTGATGATATCGTGCGCACCTATCGCGGCCCGCACCGGGTTGTGCGCGCACATCTTGCGCGCCCGGCCTCCGAGTCGCGCGTGCTGCTGTTCTTGTTGCTGGCGTTGGTGATGGCCTTCATCGGGCAATGGCCGGTGCTGTCGCGTCAGGCCCATGTGAGCGAACAGCCGATGGCCGGGCTGATGATGGGCACCTTGCTGGCGCTGCTGGCAACGATCCCGGTTTTCTACCTGCTGGCGGCCCTGGGGCATCTTGTCGCGAAGGCGGTGGGTGGCAAGGGAAGCTGGTATGGCGCTCGTCTTGCGCTGTTCTGGGCGCTTCTCGCGATCTCTCCGTTGATGCTGTTGCAAGGGCTCGTTGCCGGGTTCATGGGGCAGGGGCCACAATTGCTGCCGGTGTCCGTGGTTGTCTTCGCCGTGTTCGCGCTGTTCTGGAGTGCCGGTTTGCGGGTGGCGGAATTCGAGAAGGGAGCGGGCGACGATGCCTGACATCAAGGATCTCCTGGCGCGCAGTCTCTCTGATCCGCGCAGTGTGGCGCGAGACCTGCTCGGACTGAACCTGTCATTTCCGCTGCGTTTGCAGGCAATGATTCTGGTGGTGATCCTGACCACAGCCCTTGGCACGTTTGCACAGATGCTGTTCGAGCGGACCGCCCGGGTCAATCCCGGCGATCTTACGGCACCTTTCGCGGTGATCGCATTGCAGGCGCTGCTGCTGCTTTATGGTGCCTTCATTATGAGCTTCATGGGGCAAAGGTTTGGTGGAAAAGGAAATTTTTCCGATGCGCTGCTCCTGCTGACCTGGATCGAATTCGTCCTGATGATCGGTCAGATCGTGCAACTGCTGCTGATGGTCCTCTTACCGGTCACCGGCACGATCATGTCGGCGTTGCTGATCGCGCTGATGTTCTTTCTGCTTGTGCAATTCACCCTGGTTCTGCACGATTTCCAGAACCCTGTGATGGTGACGGTGGGCGTGTTCCTGACCTTCATCGCCTCGGCCCTGATCGCGGGGATCGTTCTGGTTTCGACCGGGTTGATCCAGGTGCCGACAGCCATCTGACCCCGTAACCGCCCGAGGACAAGCGATGTATGATATCGAAAAGATCCGCGCCGACTTTCCGATCCTGTCCCGGCAGGTGAATGGCAGACCACTGGTGTACCTTGACAATGCCGCTTCGGCGCAAAAACCGCGCGCGGTCATCGACGCGATGACCCGGATGTATGAGCAGGACTATGCGAACGTCCATCGCGGGCTGCATACATTGTCGAACATCTCGACCGGAAAATACGAGAGCGTCCGGGCCACCATTGCGAAATTCCTGCATGTGAAGGATGAGACCGAGATCGTCTTCACCACCGGCTCGACCGAGGGGCTGAACCTTGTCAGCCATGCCTGGGCCGCACCGCGCCTGCAGGCAGGTGACGAGATCGTTCTGTCGGTGATGGAGCATCATGCGAATATCGTTCCGTGGCATTTCCTGCGCGAACGCCAGGGCGTTGTTCTGAAATGGGTCGAACCCGAGGCGGATGGCGCGTTACCACCCGCGAAGGTGCTGGAGGCGGTAACGGATCGCACCAGGCTGATCGCGATTACCCACATGTCGAACGTTCTGGGCACGCGGGTGGACGTGGCCACGATTGCCCATGCCGCGCGCGAGAAGGGAGTAGCGACGGTGGTCGATGGCTCGCAAGCCGCCGTTCATGGCCCTGTGGACATGGGCGCGATCGGCGCCGATTTCTACGTCATCACGGGGCACAAGCTCTACGGACCGTCAGGGTCGGGCGCGATCCATATCCGTCGCGAGCGGATGGAAGAAATGCGCCCCTTTCTCGGCGGGGGCGACATGATCGATACCGTGACCCGTGAGGGCATCACCTACGCCAGGCCGCCGATGCGCTTCGAGGCGGGCACGCCGGGCATCGTGCAGCAGATCGGACTGGGCGTGGCGCTTGAGTATCTGATGGCGATCGGGATGGATAACATTGCCGCCCACGAACGTGATCTGCGTGATTACGCCCGGACCCGCCTGGATGGGTTGAACTGGCTGAACCTGCAGGGGACGGCACCGGGCAAGGGCGCGATCTTTTCGCTGACACTGAACGGCCCGGCCCATCCGCATGACATCTCGACCATCCTGGACAAGCGCGGCGTTGCCGTGCGGGCAGGCAGCCATTGCACGATGCCGCTGATGGACTGGCTTGACCTGAGCGCCACCGCGCGGGCCTCGTTCGGGATGTACAATACCCGCGAAGAGGTCGATGCGCTGGTCTCCGCGCTGGAACTTTGCCACGAATTGCTGGGGTGAGCACCGTCTCCGGAAGAGTAATGTTGACACTTTCAGATGCGACATGGAGGCACCGGGACAGGGCAGTCGGCCCCACAAGATGCGATGAATAGCTCCGGTGAAGTGGTTCAAATCACCCATCTTATCCGGATCTGGAGAAAATTTCAATTTACCAAATGGCCCGTTATCGCTAACAAGGCCGACGAAGGGAGAATATCCATGGTCTCGCGCGTCATTCCCGTCGATATATTCGATCTGGTTATCTTCGGGGCGACCGGGGATCTGGCAAATCGCAAGATCCTGCCGGGCCTGTATCGGCGCTATTTCGCGGGGCAGATCCCGGAAGGCTCGCACATTGTCGGCGCGGCGCGCACCAGGATGACCCCCGACGAATTTCGTCAGCAGTGCCGGGCGGCGATTTGTGAACATGTGGGGGCGGACAGAATTGATCCCGCGACACTTGACGGGTTCCTGGGACTTCTGGACTATGTTGCGGTCGATGCACGCGGCACGGATGGCTGGGACGATCTGAAATCGAAGATCCGGCCGGAGCGGGTCAACGCGTTCTACTTCTCGGTGGCACCGACACTGTTTGGCGATATTGCCGGGCGTTTGCACAAACGTGGTATCGCGGGGCCGGATGCGCGGATCGTGGTCGAGAAACCTTTTGGCCGGGATCTGGCCTCCGCGAAGAAACTGAACGCGGAACTGGCTGCGTATTTTGACGAGGCCCAGATCTACCGCATCGACCATTATCTGGGGAAAGAGACGGTCCAGAACCTGATGGCCGTACGGTTCGCGAATATCCTTTTCGAACCGCTGTGGAACAGTCAATTCGTCGATCATGTGCAAATCACCGTGGCGGAAACGGTCGGGGTTGGCGGTCGCGGATCCTATTATGACAAGTCCGGCGCGATGCGCGACATGGTGCAAAACCACCTGATGCAGCTTTTGTGCCTGATTGCGATGGAGCCGCCCTGTCACTTTGACCCGGACGCGGTGCGCGACGAAAAGCTCAAGGTGATCCGTGCATTGCAACCGGTTGCACCGACCAATATCGTGCGGGGCCAGTATCTGGCGAGCAAGGACGCGCCGGGCTATCTGGAGGATGCGGAGGCTCCGCATTCCAGAACCGAGAGCTATATCGCGCTGAAATGCCATATCGCGAACTGGCGATGGGTGAATACGCCCTTCTATCTGCGCACCGGCAAGCGACTGCGGGCGCGCAGTTCGGAAATTGCGATTACCTTCAAGGAACCGCCGCATTCGATCTTTGATCAGGCCGGGGATGAGTGGCGCGAAAACGTTCTGGTGATCCGCTTGCAGCCCAATGAGGGGATGAATCTCAAGGTGATGATCAAGGAGCCGGGGCCGGGCGGGATGCGTCTGGTTCAGGTGCCGCTGGACATGTCCTTTGCCGAGGCTCTGGGCGATGAGGCCGATATCACCGATGCTTATGAAAGGCTGATCATGGACGTGATCCGGGGCAATCAGACACTGTTCATGCGGGGCGACGAGGTTGAGGCCGCCTGGGCCTGGACCGATCCGATCATCGAAGGTTGGGACGTACGTGGAGAGCGACCGCACCCCTATGACAGCGGCTCGTCCGGCCCCGAGGATGCGCTGATGCTGATGCACCGGGATGGTCGTCGCTGGCGGGAGATTCGCGAATGAAACTCAAGACCTATCCGGATCGGGACCTGTTGATGATCGGGCTGGCCGATGTGATCGCCAGCCAGTTGCGCACCGCGATCCGCAATGAAGGTCATGCGACGCTTTCCGTGCCGGGCGGAACAACGCCGGGCCCGGTTTTCGACACGCTGAGCGAGGTCGATCTGGACTGGGGCAGGATCTCGGTGCTGCTCAATGACGAACGCTGGGTGGATGAAACCTCGGAACGCTCGAATACGCGTCTGCTGCGCGAGCGGTTGCTGAAGGGGCGGGCCGCAGCGGCCACACTGCTGCCGCTTTATGCGCCAACCGGGCAGCCCGAAGAGGCGATGGGGGCGCTGACGGCAGGCATCGCGCCGCATCTGCCGATCTCGGTCCTGTTGCTGGGGATGGGAACCGACATGCACACCGCAAGCCTCTTTCCCGGTGCAAAGCGGCTCGCGGAGGCGCTCTCGGACGAGGCACCGATCCTGCTGCCGATGCGGGCCGAGGCGGCGGGGGAGCCGCGCATCACGCTCTCGGGGCCTGTTCTGCGCGCAGCGATGCATATCCATATCCTGATCACCGGACCCGGGAAGCGCGCCGCCCTTGAGCGCGCGCAAACCCTCCCCGAGCGGCAGGCGCCAGTGCGCACGGTCTTGCGCAATGCGACCGTTCACTGGGCAAACTGAACAAGTAGGCAAATTGAACAAGTGGGCAAACCGAACAAGGCGGAATTTGGATGAGCACCTGGAACACCCTTCTGGAAAAGGCCGGAGCGGTCAAGAACCGCCCCTTGGCGGAATTGTTCGAAAAGGGCAATCGAGCGGCCGGGTTCAGTGCCGGGATGGACGGGTTCCTGTTCGATTATTCCAAGACGAATATCGACACCGAAACCCGCGATCTGCTGATCGGGCTGGCTGAAGAGGCCGATCTGAAAGCCCATGCCGAGGCGATGTTCGCAGGTCGCAAGATCAACGAGACCGAAGGTCGTGCCGTGCTGCATACCGCATTGCGCAACCTCGAAACGGATGTCTTCGTGGACAGCGAAAACATCATGCCCGAGTTGCGCGAGACCCACGGCCGGATGGTCGCTTTCGCGCGGGATGTGCGCGGGGGCGTTGTCAGGGGGCAGGGCGGGCCGATCACGGATGTGGTCAATATCGGGATCGGCGGATCCGATCTGGGGCCGGCGATGGCGGTGCTGGCGATGGCACCCTGTCACGACGGGCCGCGTTGCCATTTCGTCTCGAATGTGGACGGGGCGCATATCCATGACACGCTCAAGGGGCTGAATCCGGACACCACGCTGGTGATCGTCGCCTCCAAGACCTTCACCACGATTGAGACGATGACCAATGCGCAAACGGCCAGGACGTGGATGAATTCGCGTGTCCGGAACGCCGCCGATCAGTTTGTGGCACTCTCGACCTCGGTCGAAAGGACGGCTGCGTTCGGGATTGATCCGTCACGTGTCTTCGGTTTTGCCGATTGGGTTGGTGGGCGCTATTCGATCTGGGGGCCGATCGGGCTGTCGCTGATGATCGCGATCGGACCGGAGCGCTTTGCCGAATTTCTTGCCGGAGGGGCGGCGATGGATGCGCATTTCCGCACCGCACCTCTGGCCGAAAACCTGCCGGTCCTGCTGTCTCTTGTGGGGATCTGGCACAACCAGTTTTGCGGTTACGCGACGCGTGCGGTGCTCCCCTATGAACAGCGCCTGCTGCGCCTTCCGGCCTATCTCCAGCAGCTTGAGATGGAGAGCAACGGCAAGCGGGTCAGCATGGACGGCAAGGATCTGCCCTGCAATTCCGGCCCCGTCGTCTGGGGCGAACCCGGCACGAACGGCCAGCATGCCTTCTATCAGTTGATCCATCAGGGCACGCGGGTGGTTCCTTGCGAATTCATGGTGGGGGCCGAGGGTCACGAGCCCGATCTGGCGCATCAGCATCTGTTGCTGGTGGCCAATTGCCTGGCGCAATCCGAAGCACTCATGCGCGGCCGGTCGCTGGAAGAGGCGAGCGCCATCATGCGCAAGACCGGGCTGGAGGGGGCCGAGCTGGAGCGTCAGGCACGCCACCGTGTGTTTGCGGGCAACCGGCCCTCGACCACGCTCGTTTACCCGAAACTGACCCCGCATGTCCTTGGTGCGATTGTGGCCCTCTACGAGCACCGCGTCTTTGCCGAAGGGGTCATTCTGGGCATCAACAGTTTCGACCAATGGGGCGTGGAGCTTGGCAAGGAACTGGCACTGGCGCTGGCACCGGTATTGTCGGGCGAACGCGACGGGGCGGGCAAGGACGGCTCGACCCTGCAACTTGCAGACTACATCCGCAATCTGCGGGGCTGATGGGGTGGTCGGCAATAAATTGCATTGCGGGGCACAAATTATTTTGCGTTCGGGCAGATGGCGGAAAATTTTTAGTTTAGGTTTATCAATGGTTTGGCTGAAATGCGGGATAATGTGGTTCGAATGGGTGTCAGGAAAAAATTATTTTGCATTGTTTCCGTTTCTTTCCGCTTGCGGAAACAGATGCACCTCAAGCCGTTGTTTTCATTATAAATGATCTTGCCGGTTCTTGCGTTTGGCGGTGATTTCCCGGCATTCGACGGTTGCGGTTCGTGCATCGGGGCGGCGCGCCTGGAGGCGGCGGCCTTGCCGATGGGTTCCGGGTGACGGTCATGCGCCACCCTTCCCCTCGGGGGGGAAACGTCACCTCGATCAGGCCCCGTGCTTCCCCGCGCCGGGATTGGCCGTGGCTTCGTGCAGGCGTTTGCTCAGATTGTATTTGACCAGGGGCATGGCGAGCGCGATTTCGTCGGGATCGGAGACGTCAGAGACACGGGTGACCAGGTCGTTGAACATGATGGTGGCTTCGGCGGTCAGGCTCGCGGGCGGGAGCGTGACATTCGCATCGCGGAAGATCGTCGCGGCGACACAGGCCAGCCGTTCGAGCAGATCGGGATCGGGTTCAGGTCTCGGACGGGCGGCGGTCTCGGCGGCGTCGGTCGGGCTGTGGCGCAGCGATCTGATTTCATCGCGCAGGGCATTGGTTTCGGCTCGCATCATGGCGGCGACCTCATCGCGCGAGAGTGTCGTGGCGGCGCGGGTCTCGATGGCCTGGATCGCCTCGGCCACGCTGGCCCCCTCAGACAGGCCAAGGTAGCGGGCCAGATCGGCCGCCAGAGCCGCCTCGGCCTGTGCCGAAGGCTGCGCGGCGGGGCCGGGGATCGGCTGGTCATCATGCAACCCATCGCTTGCGCCCTCACCGCGCGGCGGGCCGATATAGAACTCCAAGCCGAGGGCGTCACAAAGGGCACTCAATGTCTTAGAGGTTGGCGGTTTTCCTCTCCGAAGATTTTGAATTGGTGCCGTATGGTAATCCCCCCATTTTTAATGGGTTTCAGCCTTGGAATTCATGCGGCTGTTTTCAGTTTCCTGGCGGGTGTGATCCCGCCGATGGCCATGTTGGGCCTGTCGTTGTTGCAAGTCCAGAGCCATTGTGTGGCTTGATCCTGAGCCTCCTCTATCGTTTCAAAGATGTTTTGATCGAGCCCTTCGTGCCGCACCGTTCGATTGTAGCGCTCGATGCAGGCGTTTTGCCGGGGCTTTCCGGGCTGGATATATTCGATGGCGATGCCACGCCTCGACGCCCCTTGCATCAGCAAGCCCCTGACATGTTCGGGGCCCTTATCAACCCGAATGATTGCGGGCTTTCCGCGCCATTCGATGATCTGGTTCAGGCGGCGCACGACACGCCTGGCGGGGAGCGAGAACTGGCGGGGAGCGAGACGTCGACCTCGATCCCCCGCCCCTCGCGATTGAAGTCATCCAACACATTCAGCGTGCGGAAGCTGCGTCCATCTGCACGTTGATCTGCCATGACGTCCATTGACCCGGTCTGGTTCGGCGCCTCCGGCACAGCCAGCTCATCCGGCTTGGGCCGTTTCAGGCGCTTTTCGGGTTTGATCCGCAGGTTCAGGTCCAGCTCGCAAGAGATGCGACAGACCCGCTTGTGGTTCCATTTGAAGCCTTTCACGGTACGCAGATACAAAAAACACAGGCCAAAACCCCACGACCGCAACCCCACGACCGCAACCCAACGACCGCCGATTGGCCGTCAGACGAACAAGCCAATCTGCAATTTCCGCATTCTCATCACTGAGCTTGCGCTCGTACCTGTAACAGGTCTCGCTGATCTGGAAGGTGTGGCAGGTCAACGCGATGCTGACCCGATGCTGACCCGATGCTGACCCGATGCTGACCCGATGTCTTTGAACAGCGTCTCAGGCCATCTCTTTGCGTTGAGACGGCCTTGACGCTTTTTTCCAAGCGCCTCCTTCAGCAGATCGTTCTGCATGCTCATCTCAGCATACAGGCGCTTGAGGCGGCGGGTCTCTTCCGCCATGGCCTTCAGCTCAGACATCATAGTTCCTGAAAACGAGCCTTCCAGATTACATGGTGCCGCATCGTATCGTTACTTGCCGAAAGATGCCTTTGACGGCCAACGGCAAGATTGACAGCAAGGCGCTGATCGCACTTTTGGATGACCATCCGAGCCAGCGAGAAGGGGCCAAGGCGCCAAGCGTCGAGACACGGCCTTTGTCTGCACGAAAGGACGCTGCCGCAACCAATGCTGGCGCCGCTGATCTCGATGCTTTGGAGGCCAAGGTCACGGGATGGTGGTCTGATGCTCTTGGCGGCCGTCATTTGGCTGCCCATGACAGCTTCTTCGACGCTGGGGGTACGTCGCTTGAATTGGTGCGCGTCCACCGCCTGATGGAACAAGAACTTGGAACCGAAATCCCCATCGTGGATTTGTTCCGTCTGACGACGCCGCACGAGACTGCGAACTACCTGGCGAATTTCCAGGCGCAGTCAGACGCGTCGGGGCCCTTTGTTCAGGGGGGCGCCGAAACCGCGCCGAATGCTGGCTCTGACGAACCGGCAAAGGCAGGCAGGTCAAGGCACCGAGCGAAAGACGCTTGATCGTATGGGCGACGACAAAGCCATCGCGATCCGAGCGAAAGTGAAAGCGTGCTGCACGTTCTCGTTCATCCTGGGTGAGGTGTTCTTCCAGCTTACCTGTTTCACAAGGTTCCGGTATCGACGTGAAGACGGCGATGGGGGATTTGTGTTGTTGGAAATGGCCGCGAACGAAACTGGAAAGACGTTCGCCAACTTGAGCGATCATGCGATCCCGTTTGCGCGCTTCCATTTGCGTAAGCGCGTGCGAGCATTGGAGTAGGGTGACGAAGTGTTGAACTGAATCATGCGTCCGAGCGTGTATTTTTCGTACCAATTCACCCCATAAAGACGGTCATCCGTCTGGGACGAAATGAACGTAACGATCTGGTTCTTGGCGTCCTCGAATTCTGTCAAAAGCTCATCGAAAGGGATGTCTTCGTAATCTGAATAAAACTTCTGGGCCAGCGCTCCGAGTTGGTTCCACTGAAAGCCGGACTCCGGAAAATCAATTGCGGTGCCTTTGGAATCAAGGTCGATCCACTTCAGTACCAAGTGGTTCCATCCGACCAGGTAGCTAACCAAGTTGTGTAGCTAACCAAGTTGTGCACGCTCATCATTGTTCCCTTTGCATGCCCTTCCAGTGTCGTTTCATGGCACCGCGTGGCTGGAACGGTCTCGAGGTCTTTGAAAAGTTTGGAAAAGTTACCTTCGATCGCGTCGAGCAATTCGCTACGGGAAGTTGGGATTGGCATGCTGGGTCATCTCTTGAGCTATGCCCGAAAGTTGGTGACAGCTTGATCAGGCGGCAGTTTGAATTTGTTTGATGCCGTCGATGAATGCAATGCCTTGAATGATCTCGGGCATGCGGTTTGCGCCGTTCAGTTTCTGCCATTTGCTTTGCGCCGACATCATCCGCCTGCACGCCATGGCCAGCCCGGTTTTGCGACTGAGGCAGCCCTTGGTTTTACCGGTTCGGTGGCGGACGGTGGCGAACACGCTCTCGATGGGGTTCGTGGTGCGGATGTATTTCCAGTGTTCGGCGGGGAAATCGTGGCACGTGAGCAGAACGTCCCGGTCTTTGACCAATAGCATATCGGGCCCATCGCGTCCACAGCGCACGGCCCGGATGGTGCGTGGCACGCAGGATTTCGTTGGATTTCGTTATTGGCGATCGCCGCGTGGCAGACACGTTGAACAGGATATCGAGTATATCCGGGCGTTAAATGCAAGTTAAGTTACATAATATGAATTACAGGTATTTACACGCCCGACAGCCCCCCGAAGCGCTCCCCGAAGCCCCCCCCGAAGCGCACCAGACAAAACGCGAGCACAACACAGCCCGGACCGGGCATGGAAGAGGAACTATTCGAGATGGTCAGAAGAATCGGCACTGATGACGACGAAAATATCCGAGGCGATTGGGGTGATGACCATATTGAAGGTAGAGGAGGCAATGACAGGATCGACGGCTCCAGCGGTGCTGACTTCATCGACGGCGGTTCTGGGAACGATACGCTCCTGGGCGGTAGTTTAGAGGACACCCTGATCGGCGGTGACGGGGACGATAGCATGGATGGCGGTGCCGGTTCTGACTCGCTCGACGGTGGAACTGGGAACGATACGCTCCTGGGCGGCTATTACAATGACACCCTGCGCGGCGGTGCCGGGGCGGATTACATGGATGGCGGCACCGATAGCGATCTGTTCATTGTCGATAGAAGGGAAGACGGGATCGGCGACACGATCGTAGGCGGTTGGGGTTCCGATACGCTCGACCTGACAGGTTCGGGGCCATTTATCGTTAATCGGAATCCGATGGTCCCCTTGTCCGGGACCGTCGATTTCCTTGACGACCGGGGCAATGTCGCGGGATCGCTGCAATTCTCCGGTATCGAGAATATCATAGGTTCAGATGCTGGTCAGCCCGGTCAGCCCACTCAGCCCGGCCAGTATCCGGGTGGCAGTCAGCCCACTCCGCGTGATCCAAATTATCTGGAAGGCACACAGTTCAACGACACTCTTGATGGCACCGCAGGCAACGACACGATCAAGGGCCTGGGTGCCGACGACGTGATCCGCGGCGGGGATGGCGACGACGAGATCTGGGGCGAGGGTGTATCGCGACGCCCTCCGCCTCCTGAGGGCTGGGGCGATACGGACAACGACACGATCGACGGCGGCGCGGGCAACGACACGATCTATGGCGGCGCGGGCAATGACTCGATCGACGGCGGCTCGGGCAACGACCTCATCGTGGGCGGTTATGGCAACGACCTCATCGATGGCGGTGATGGTGACGACTCTCTCGACGGCGGCGTGGGCTACGACGCTTTATACGGCCGTTCGGGCGACGACACGCTCGACGGCGGTGCGGATGACGACTGGATCAGCGGCGGTGAGGGCGACGACACGATCTATGGCGGCGATGGCAACGACATACTCCACGGAGATGTGGGCAACGACATAGTCTATGGCGATGCAGGCAACGACACGCTCGACGGCGGCTCGGGCAACGACCTCATCGTGGGCGGCGAGGGCGACGATTCGATCGTGGGCGGCGCGGGCGATGACTACATCGAGGGCGGCGCGGGCGATGACTACATCGAGGGCGGTTATGGCAACGACACGATCTTCGGCAGTAGCGGTTCGGACAGCATCTCGGGCGGCGACGATCGCGATCTGTTTCTTTCTTATCCCGCCGCGTTAGGGGGTGGCGACACGATTGATGGCGGTGAGGGTGGCGACGATTACGACACGCTCGACCTGAGAAATTCGGGGGATGTGAAAGTTCGCAAGACGATCACCGATACCGATTCAACCACCGGGGTGAAAACCTATTCCGGGACCGTCAAGTTTCTCGACGACCAGGGCAACGTCACGGAGTCGATGGAATTCCGTAACATTGAGAAGATCATCCCTTGCTTCACCCCCGGATCGCGGGTGATGACGCCGCGTGGCGAGGTGCCGGTCGAGGCGATCCGGGCCGGCGACCGGGTGCTCACGCGCGACAATGGCGCGCAGGTCGTCCGCTGGGCCGGCCAGGCCGGGATCACCACCGCCACCCTGACCGCTTCGCCGCATCTGCGTCCGGTCCGGATCGCGGCGGGCAGCTTGGGGCCGAACCTGCCCGAGCGCGACATGATCGTCTCGCCCAACCACCGGATGCTGATCGCCAATGCCCGGGCCGAGCTCTGGTTTGGCGAGCATGAGGTTCTGGTCGCGGCCAAGCACATGGTCGGCCAGCCGGGGGTGACGCGTCTGGGGCCGAAGCCTGCAACCTATGTCCACTTCCTGTTCGACCGCCACGAAGTGGTGCTGGTTGACGGGGCCTGGACCGAGAGCTTCCAGCCCGGCGACCAGACCCTGGGCGGCATGGGGGACGCGCAACGCCGGGAAATCTGCGAGATTTTCCCCGAACTGAAGACACCCGAGGGGCGCGATGGCTATGTCGCAGCACGCATGAGCCTCAAACGGTACGAGGCGGCCGTGCTGCTTCACTGAAAGCCCGAAGGTCCGGACAACCGGGCCACCAACCGGGCCACGCGGCAAAGAGCGTCGCGCGGCCCGAAACTGCCGTCCTCGCGCTTCAGTGAGACGGCAGATTCAAGTGTGCAACTTGATCCGGCTCGACGGTGTGTCGTGCCTTGTCGCTCAAGGATCGTCAGGGAAATGACCGATCCATGCGCCACAGAAAACGCGTCACAGGAAACGGCGCGCCTCTTGTTGCGCAATGGCGCTGCTGAGACCGATATCCTCAAGAAGTCGCGCATCCAGACGTCCCAACGCGATACGGCTGCGACGGGCGGCAAACGCGCCTTTGACGCGTGCAATCAGGCCAAGTGCGGCTTGACAAGCCGCGACAGAGCGGGTTTGCGACAGGATGAACATCTTGTCTCCTTTTTTGTATTGCTACTTTTGTTATTGATACACTTATTATTTATTGATACAATATAAATACAAAATGAAATTGATCTGATCCAGAGAAACATTGTGCCTGATACAATATGGACTCCCGAACTCACCGGACAAGCCGGTCCGAAATATCTCGCGTTGGTGCGCGCCTTGCGCGAAGGGATCCGTCGCGGCGATCTGAAACCCGGAACAAAACTTCCTACTGTCAGAGAGTTGGCATGGAAACTCGGCGTCACGCCGGGAACTGTTGCTCGGGGCTACCAGATCGCCACGCAGGAAGGGCTTCTGGAGGCGACCGT
The DNA here is from genome assembly GCA_965277135.1 of Thioclava sp. Classification (GTDB taxonomy): domain Bacteria; phylum Pseudomonadota; class Alphaproteobacteria; order Rhodobacterales; family Rhodobacteraceae; genus Thioclava. The sequence continues at coordinate 27,237 of CBDIBW010000035.1, forward strand.
CGGTCGGGGTACATTTGTATCCACACAAACCCGGAGGCTGGGCCCGACCGAGGCGCTCTATGCTCACATTTCCGGCGATTTCGATCCGGGGCACGGGCCTGTTGATCTGAGATCGCCACAATTGCCCGATATCGGCCAGACCGGGGCGCTCGCCCGTGCGATGACGGAATCCGCCAAGGATATCGGGCGGGCGTATCTGCAATATCCCGGCCTGCGCCGCGACATCTATTGTCGCGAGGCGGTGCTCGACTGGTTCCCTGAAGATTGCAGCCTGTCGCAGATCGCCACCGCCGAGGATCTGGTGCTGACCCATGGCGGTCAGAACGGGATCAACCTCGTGATGCAGACCTGCCTGCGCGGCGATCGGCCCGGCGTGTTCATCGAGGCGCTTGCCTATCCCGGTTTCCGCCATGCTGCGCGGCTCAACCGGGCCGAGATTCATCCCGTCGCGCTCGACGCGCAGGGGATGATCCCCGAGGCGCTTGACGCGGCGTGCCGCAACCATCATGGCCAGATCGTCTGTATCACGCCCGATGCGCAGAACCCGACGGCCGGTCGGATGGATGCCGGGCGCCGCGAGGCGCTGGCCCAGGTGGCCCGCAAGCACGATCTGCAAATCCTCGAAGACGACTGCTTTACGGCACCGGTGACCGACTTGCCGAGCATGCGGGTGATCGCACCCGAACGGGCCTGGCACGTCACCTCGCTGTCAAAGACGATTTCGGCCGGCCTGCGTTTTGGTATCGTCGTGGCCCCCGAGGGCATGGGGGAGGCCGGGCGCCTCGCTGCACAGCACAATTATTTCGGGCTGGCGCGGCCGATCACCGATATTGTCACGCGCCTTTTCGAAAGCGGAGAGGCAATGCGTCTGCGCTACGCAACACAGGAAGAAATGGCGCACAGGCTGCGGCTGACAGTGCAGACGCTTGGCGATCAGGATCTGTCCTGGCTTCCGGGGCTGAGTTTCCTGTGGTTGAAATTGCCGCTGGGCTGGCGCGGGTCGATGTTTGTGCGCATGGCCGAAGCCGAGGGCGTCTTGCTGCGCTCGGCCGACGAATACGCGCTGCAGGACGGACAGGCGCCCAATGCGGTGCGGATTGCGATGGCAGGGGCGGTTCCGGAAGAGCGATTCACCGGAGCGATCCACTGTTTGCGGGAATTGCTTGACCGGATGCCGAACGATCTTCCCGTCTAGGTGCCTGTTTTTCAGGCATCTGCCGCCCTGACGGTCACTTGTCGTCAGATTGCCTCTTTCCCTTGCGCGTGCATTGTGCTTTTGTGAGCCGGTTCACGCCGACAGGGCGTGTGTCAGGGGAGACGGGACAGGGAGACGGGGATGGTTGGCGAGACACGCCATTGGGCGCAATCGGAAACCGCGCGGGGGTATGCGATGATCAGCCCGCCGGTGATCTATGCAGCGCTGCTGCTGGCCGCGCCGCTGATCACCATCCTGACCTATTCCTTCTTCAAGGACGGCTATCTGACGGTAATCCACGAGTTCACCCTGCAAAACTACATCGCGACCTGGAAAGACCCGATCTTTCGGGTGATTCTGCTCCGGTCCCTGCTGGTTTCGGCGCTGTTGACGCTGGTAACGGTGGGGCTGGCCTACCCGATCGCCTATTATCTGAGCTTCGTCCTGCCGCCCGATCGCAAGGCGCGCTGGATCTTCCTGATCACCATTCCCTTCTGGACCTCTTATCTGATACGCGTGTTCCTGTGGAAAGTGATCCTCGGATATAACGGTGTGGTCAATTCCGTGTTCGAGGGGCTGGGGCTGATGGGTCAGGGACACCTGTTTGCGGAGCCTTTCCAGATGCTCAACACCGTGGGCGCCATCACGATCACGCTGGCCCATGCCTATGCCCCTTTCGCGATCCTGCCGATCTTTGTGAGCCTCGAAAAGATCGACCGCTCGCTGCTTGAGGCCGGGCAGGATCTGGGTGAAAGCCGCTGGATGACCTTTTTGCGGGTGACGCTGCCGCTCTCGATGCAGGGGGTGGTGGCGGCGACACTGATCGTCTTCATTCCGACCGTGGGCGATTACGTCACGCCCGAACTGATCGGCGGCGGCAAGTTGCCGATGGTCGCGAACCTGATCCAGGCGCAGATGCTGCCGCTCGACAACCGGCCGATGGGCTCGGCCATTGCGGTCAGTTCGCTCTTGGTCGTGGCGGTGCTGGCGGGGGCATTCCTGCTCCTGAACCGTCGTTTTCTGAAGATCGCAACGTGAGGCGCCGATGAAGTTCCCCGGCCTGAAGTTCCCCAGCCTGCGGATCTACGCGATCGCCTATCTGATCTTTCTTTACGCGCCGATCCTGCTGCTGCCGCTCTTTGCCTTCAACGACGGCACGATCATCGCCTTCCCGCTCAAGGGTTTCACCACCGACTGGTTTGCGAAGATGGCCGCGAATGACACGCTGCGAAAAGCCCTGACCAATTCGCTGATCATCGCCGTGGCCTCGTCACTGGGCGCGACGATCCTGGCGGTCTTTGCCGCGCGCGCAACCACACGCTACAGCTTCCCCGGCAAGGGCGGGATCATGGGCATGATCATGCTGCCGATGGTTCTGCCCGATATCCTGATGGGGATGTCGCTGCTTCTGGTGATGCTTGAGGTGCTGCGGGTCAACCTGTCGATCATCACCGTGATCCTGGGCCATATCGTGATCTGCCTGCCCTACGCGATCGCGATCCTGCAAACGGCCTTTGCCACCCTGGACCGATCGCTGGAAGAGGCGGCCTTCGATCTGGGGCAGACGCGGTTCTCGACCTTCCGGCTGATCACCTTGCCGCTGGTCATGCCCGGTATCGTCTCGGCCTTCCTGATCTCGTTCACCATTTCCCTGGACGAGTTCATCGTGGCCTTCTTTCTTGCCGGCAATCAGCCGACGCTGCCCACCTATATTTTCTCGCAACTGCGCTTCCCGAGCGCGATCCCGGTGATCATGGCGCTTGGCACCTGCCTGGTGGCCGCCTCGATCCTGCTTTTGAGCGTGGCCGAGATCTTCCGCCGCCGCGGGATCAGGCGCACCGGGGCCAAGGATACCGGAGGCTTCCTGTGAGCAATACCCCGATGATCGCCTTTCGCGACGTGCACAAACATTACGGCGATTACCATGCGCTGCGCGGGATCAGTGCCGAAATCAGGGCAGGCGAGTTCTTCTCGCTGCTTGGCCCCTCGGGCTGCGGCAAGACCACGCTGTTGCGCACGATCGCCGGCTTTGAGGGGATCTCTTCGGGGGCGGTGCTGATCGACGGCCGGGAGATGACCAATGTGCCCGCCAACAGGCGGCCCACCAACATGGTGTTCCAGTCCTACGCGATCTTTCCGCATCTGACGGTTGCGCAGAATGTGGGTTTTGGCCTGCGCCGCGATCCGCGCTCCGGGGCCGAGAAGGACAAGCTGGTCGAAGAGGCGCTCGCGATGGTGGGACTGGAGGGCTATGGCCCGCGCGCCGCGCATGCGATGTCGGGCGGTCAACGCCAGCGCGTGGCCCTGGCTCGCGCGCTGATCCTCAAACCCAAGGTTCTGCTCCTCGACGAGCCGCTTTCCGCGCTTGATCGCCAAGATCCGCGAACAGATGCAGGTCGAGCTGATCAAGCTGCAACGAGAGGTCGGAATCACCTTCGTTCTCGTGACCCACGATCAGCAGGAAGCGCTTGTCATGTCCGACCGGATCGCGGTGATGTTCGAGGGCGAGATCGCCCAGCTTGCCGATCCCGAAACCCTCTATTCCTGCCCGGCGACCCGCCGCGTGGCGGATTTCATCGGGGTGATGAACTTCCTGCCCGCGCAGGTCACCGGTGAGACCGGCGAACATGTCCGGGTCGAGGCCGATGGTCTTGGCCTGCTCGATATCGACCGCTCCCAGGTTTCTGCGGCACATGCGGGTGAGATGCCCGCTGTCGGTTTCCGCCCCGAAACCCTGACAATTCTTTATGAAGGCCAGAGCGCACAGGACCGCGAGACGCCCGGCGTGATCGACGAGGTCGTCTATTACGGTGACATGACCTATTATGACGTGAAGCTCGACGGGATGGAGGCGCCCGTGCGGATCTCGATGCGCAATGTTTTCGGTCGCCCGGTTCTCTGCGTGGGCACGCGCACCCGCGTTGCCTGGTCCCTCCGGTGCGCTTGTGCTTTTCCGCTGAGTTGGTAATCGTATGAAGGACGGTCTTGAGCGCGCATGGCCCGTCGATGCCCGTGCGCAAGAACGATGTCCGCAAGCAGGAGTCCTGATGACCCATCACGCCACGACCCCGTTCGAAGACCAGAAGCCCGGCACGTCCGGCCTGCGCAAGAAGACCCCGGTTTTCATGCAGCCGAATTTCCTTGAGAATTTCGTGCAGGCCACCTTTGACGCGGTGGAAGGTGTCGCGGGCAAGGTTCTGGTGCTGGGTGGCGACGGACGCTATTTCGGTGCCGAGGCCGCGCAGGTGATCCTCAGGATGGCCGCCGCCAACGGTGCCGCGCGGGTGATTGTGGGGCAAAGGGCGTGGCTTTCGACGCCTGCCGCCTCGAACCTGATCCGGACGCGCGGAGCAGATGGTGGCCTGATCCTTTCGGCCAGCCACAATCCCGGCGGCCCCAAACCAGGATTTCGGCGTCAAATACAATATGGCCAATGGCGGCCCGGCGCCGGAAAGCATCACGTCCCGGATTTTCGAAAAATACGAAAAAGATTGAAAGCTATCAGAAACTCGATGCGCCTGACGTCGATCTTTCGGTTCCGGGTGAGGTCACGCTGGGCGATATGGTCGTCGAGGTGGTCGATCCCGTCACGGCCTATGTCGAGATGATGGAAGGGCTGTTCGATTTCGATGCGCTGCGCGAGCTGTTTGCCAGTGGCTTCCGGATGCGGATGGATTCGATGTGCGCGATCACCGGGCCCTATGCGGTCGAGATCTTCGAGAACAGGCTGGGCGCGCCCAGGGGCACCGTGGTCCATGAAACCCCGCTGCCCGATTTTGGCGGGCTGCATCCCGATCCAAACCCGGCCTGGGCACATGCGTTGATGACCGAGATGATGGGTGAGAATGCCCCCGATTTCGGCGCGGCCTCGGATGGCGATGGCGACCGGAACATGATCCTCGGGGCCGGCACCTATGTCTCGCCCTCCGACAGCCTGGCCGTGATTGCGGCCAATGCGCATCTGGCCAGGGGCTATGCGAGGGGGCTGAAAGGGGTTGCCCGGTCAATGCCGACCTCGACCGCCGTGGACCGCGTGGCGCAGGATCTGGGGCTTGATTGCCATGAAACCCCGACCGGCTGGAAGTTCTTCGGAAACCTGATGGATGCGGGCCGGGTCAGCCTGTGTGGCGAGGAAAGTTTCGGCACCGGCTCGGATCATGTGCGCGAAAAGGACGGTCTGTGGGCCGTCCTGATGTGGCTGAGCATCCTTGCAAGCCGCAAGATCAGCGTTGCGCAGATCATGGAGGATCACTTTGCCCGTTTCGGCCGAAACTACTATTCGCGCCATGATTACGAGGCCCTGCCGACCGATCTGGCCAATGCGATGCTGGAGGATCTGCGCGCGAATCTGGGTGGTTTGTCGGGCAGGCAGGCAGGTGGCCTGACCGTGACCGGGGCGGGTGAGTTCTCATATACGGACCCGGTCGATGGATCGGTCTCTGCCGGGCAGGGATTGCGCATCCTGTTCGCTGGCGGCTCGCGCGTGGTGGTGCGCCTGTCGGGCACCGGAACCCAGGGCGCGACCCTGCGGGTCTATCTCGAACACTATGCGCCGGGGCCCGATGGCCTTGATCGCGACCCGCAAGAGGCGCTGGCCCCGCTTATCTCCGCCACCGAGGAACTGGCAGGCATCCGCAGCCGCACCGGCCGCGCAGAACCCGATGTAATCACCTGAAATTACAGGCTCCGGGCCGCGCGACGCTCTTTGCCGCGTGGCCCGGTTGGTGGCCCGGTTGTCCGGATCTTCGGGCTTTCAGTGAAGCAGCACGGCCGCCTCGTGCCATTTGAGGCTCATGCGCGCCGCGACATAGCCATTGCGCCCCTCGGGTGTCTT
>CBDIBW010000036.1:0-126146 GCA_965277135.1 Thioclava sp.
CCCCGACCGCCAGCGTGCCGAAATCCGGATCCGCATGGCCATCATGAACCGCGTCAACACACTCGGCACCACACTCGCCGCCGCCGAGATCAAGGCCGTCGCCTGAAACCAACCGGGACAGGGCAACTCTTGCTTATGCCGAATGAGCGAAACAACGCCGGTTTTCCCGCTGGACCGAGCGCCATGCCGGTTTCGGGATCGCCGCGCAGGACGCGGAAATGCCGCCCGATCACGTGCTGACGAAACCCCGGCACGATCGCCGCCAGCGCCTGCCCGGCCTCGCCCGAGCTCGCGACATCGAGCCGGTAGAGCGGACCAAACCGGTGCGCGAGAGCGCCATGGAGATGGATGTCACGCAGAGCCATGGGCTATTCCATACGTATTTTCATGTGAACGAACACTTGTATTCATCCTCAAAAAGGCGTATATATATGCGCATAAGAGGGAATGAATTAATGGATGCCAACAGCCGAAAGATCATCAGGCACCTGGAAAAGGATGGCTTTGAACGGGTCCAGGTTACAGGTTCGCATCACAAGTTCAAAAAGGGCGACAGAACCGTGACGGTTCCCCACCCAAAGAAAGATCTGCCAACTGGCACAGTGCGGAATATCTACAAACAGGCCGGTTGGCTGTAAGGAAAGGAAACGCCATGCGTTACTATATTGCAGTTGTTCATCAGGAGGGCGACAGTGCTTTCGGCGTGCATTTTCCTGATGTGACCGGTTGCTTCTCGGCTGCCGATGACATGAACGACCTGCTGGCCAATGCCAGTGAAGCGCTGGCCCTTCATCTTGAAGAGGAAGCTCTGCCGCAAGCACGTTCACTGGATGCTGTTCGCGCAGATGACGATGTGGCGCGCGAGCTGGCCGAAGGCGCGTTTCTTCTGGCTGTTCCGTTCATTCGGTTAAGCGGCCGGACAACCAAGGCCAACATCACCATGGATGCGGGCCTGTTGAGCGCGGTCGATCAATATGCAAAGTCCCACGGGTTGACCCGTTCGGCATTTCTGGCCGATCTGGCACGTCGCGAAATCGCGGGTTGAGCGTCTCTTTGCGCACCCAATGTGTGATCCGTTTCGACCAGGGCCGATCGGTTCGCGCCGCGAGAGCCGTCCGTCGAGATGATGCAGGCACAGACTGCCCTCGAGCAGGAGGCCGCAATGGCACGGCACCGCGGATGTCAATCGCATCAGGAACCCGTCGCCGGGGCGGGCGTCACCGGCCTCGATCGGCGCGAAACCCGCCGCGCAAGGCGGTCGAGCAACAGGCTCTCACCCTCGTCCCACCCGCGCCGGGATCGTTTGCCAGCCCAGTCGCCTCCAGTCGCCTCCAGCCGGTGCCCGCCCGCCATCAGAACAAGCCTCTCGCCCGACGCACGCCGCGTCTTGCGCAGATGAAACGCATCGCCCCACCACAGGATCGGCGTCGTCACCTCGCCATCGCAACTGACGATCCCGAACGGCACATCCGCCGCGATCTGGCTCTCCATGTCGGCCCGTGATGGCCAGTGCGGGTGCAGCTGCGCATTGTGGCTGTGGATGACCGCCTGCGGCCTGTGCGTCAGCCAGGTATCGGCGGGCATCTCGAAGCCCTGCGCCGGATCGGCCGCGATATTCGGGAGCCGAACATAGTGCCCGTCGGAGAGCACGCCGCACGCTTCGTGTGGCCAGTCCCCAAGCGCATGCGCCCGCGCCGCCCGGTCAACGTCATTCCGGTCAACGTCATTCCGGTCAACGTCATCGCCAAACATCATCCATCCTCACCTGCCATCCTCACCTGGTGGCCCGACCGACGCCGGGGAAATCCCGCCGCGTGACCTGGCGACCGGGCAGTTTCCGGCCCTGCTGATCCATCGCCGCCGCCAGAGTCCATTCGATATAGACCCGGTTCTGATTGCTCTTGCGCTCGACCCGATAGACATCGATCGGGAAATGCGCCCCCGGGTCGGCATCCTCCATGCCGTCGAGAAACCGCCGGAAGGTGCGGATGCGCCGGAAGGTGGCCCCGACCATGTCCCCGGTCTCGCTGATCACCGAGGACAGCAGGCCATTGACATTGGCCACCTTGACCGTCGGGCGCGGCATCGTGCCTTGCGACGTCATCTCCCAGCCGCTCGTCTCGATCGGGGTCGGCGCGTAGGTTTCGCCGCCGAACGAGACCGGCGCGCTCTCGAACGCCGACGCGGTGAAGCGGAAGACGCCGCCGCCGATACTGGTCGCGTCGAGCACGTAGAGATGCACGATATCGTCCGCCGCCAGGGCCTGCGCGCTCTCGTGGATCGTCGTCACAGCTGTCGTCACAGGTCATGCACCCTTTCGATCGTCGCACGGATCGTGTCGTGGCCGCTGCGCTCGAAACCGCGCGTCCAGTCCTTGCAGCGATAGAGCATCGGCTCGCAATCGCGCGGTGCCTGCCACGCGAAGGCCTCGACACCGCGCAGTGAGCGGAAGAAATCCTCAAGCTGATCCGCCTGCGCGACCGACAGCGCGGACCAGACCGCGGTGAGGCTCATGTCTTCGGCATTCAGCCCCGGGCTTGCACGCTGCGTATAGCCTCGACGACTGGGGCCCGGATCGCCTCACCGCCGGGCAGCGCCGCGACCTGATGGAAATCGTCGAGGACCAGCATGATCGCGGCTCAATCCTGTTCACAAGCCAGATGCCGGTTGCCGCCTGGCACGACGTGATCGGCGAACCGACATTCGCGGATGCCATCCTCGACCGCCTGCTCCACAATGCCCATCGCCTCGAGCGCGACGGGCGATTGCGGTGGTCAGGACCCGCGCGTCGTCCGCCGGAGTCTGGTCGTCCAAGGCCGCGTATGGGCGCTTGGGTGTTATCGTCGGCGGCCCCGGGCGGCGATCACGATCCGCATCCGCCACGATCGCGGCCACCAGGATATCGGGTGGTGCGTCACCATGCCCAAAGACACATCCTGAAAACTGACCAAGCCGGGCGGCCCGGTGCCCTGTGTCTGGGCCGGGGACAACTGGGACATCAGCTGGGGCTGTGAGGATTGTTATGGCAAGGCGCTGTTTGCCCGCGAGGGTTTCACCCGGCTGGCCGATCAGCTTCGCACCATCCAGGGCCGGATCCTGCTCTTGATCAACGACATGCCCGCGATCCGCAAAATCTGCGTGCGCATCCTCGCCAAGACCAACAGGTAATGCGATTCTCGGGTCTGGTTTTCTTGATCTGCGGGATTTTGCAGTCATCGGGTTCTCATTCTGATTAATGATTGGTCGAGTCGATTATTTGTTGGGATATTGATCCGCGCGCGAGCGTGATCCGTGCGATCTCAAGCGTCCGTTTCTTGTGAACGAGGCGGTTGGGTTACCTTCTGATAACGCGAGATGTTGCCATGACGTGGCATCATGGCGGGCGAAAAGGGAAAGGATCAATACGTGAAACTCATTATTGCAGCGATCAAGCCGTTCAAGCTCGAGGAGGTGCGCGAGGCTCTCACCACCATCGGCGTGCGCGGCATGATGGTCACTGAGATCAAGGGCTTTGGTGCGCAGTCGGGTCACATCGAGATCTATCGCGGCGCGGAATATGCGGTGAACTTTGTGCCCAAGGTGAAACTCGAGATCGTCGTGTCCGACGACCTGGCGGACGAGGTTGTGGGCACGATCCGGACGGCAGCCAGGACCGGCAAGATCGGCGACGGCAAGATTTTCGTGCTCGATATTGCGCAGGCGGTTCGCGTGCGCACAGGCGAAACCAATGACGACGCGCTCTGAGACGCGAACGGGAAAGACAGAAACATGAAAAAAATTGTGAAAATCGCGGGTATCGCCGGGGTGCTGGCCCTTGTCGGCCTGCCCGTTCTGGCCCAGGACGCGGCCACGCCGACCGAAATCATCAACAAGGGCGACGTGTCGTGGATGATGACCGCTTCGGCGCTCGTGCTGTTCATGACCGTGCCGGGCCTGGCCCTGTTCTACGGTGGCCTTGTGCGTTCCAAGAACATGCTTTCGGTGCTGATGCAGGTGACCCTGATCGCCGCTGCGGTGATGATCATCTGGGTGCTCTATGGCTATTCCATGGCCTTTGGTGGTGGCACTTCTCCGGTCTGGGGTGGCCTGGGCAAGGCCTTCCTGTCGGGCGTCAACATGGATTCGACCGCCGCAACCTTCACCGATGGTGTGGTTTTGCCCGAATATGTCTTCATCGCCTTCCAGATGACCTTTGCGGTGATCACCCCCTGCCTGATCGTCGGGGCCTTTGCCGAACGTGCGAAGTTCCCGGGTATCATGGTGTTCATGATCTTGTGGGTGACGTTCATCTACTTCCCGATCGCCCATATGGTGTGGGACGGCGCGGGGCTGATCCTCAACATGGGGGCGATCGATTTTGCTGGCGGCACCGTGGTGCATATCAACGCCGGTGTCGCGGGTCTCGTCTGGGCCATCGTGCTTGGTCCCCGTATCGGTCTGGGCAAGGAGAACATGGCGCCCCACTCGATGACGCTGACCATGACCGGCGCGGCGATGCTGTGGTTCGGCTGGTTCGGCTTCAACGCAGGCTCGAACCTCGAAGCGACTTCCAACGCGACGCTGGCGATGCTGAACACCTTCGTGGCGACGGCAGCGGCGATCGTGTCCTGGTCGGCGGTCGAATCGATGACCCGTGGCAAGGCTTCGGGCCTTGGAGCGGCATCGGGCATGGTTGCCGGTCTGGTCGCGATCACGCCGGCTTGCGGAACCACCGGTCCGGTTGGTGCGATCGTGCTTGGCCTGATCGTGTCACCGGCCTGCTACCTCTTCGTCACCACCGTGAAGTCGAGGTTCAACTATGACGACAGCCTTGACGTCTTCGGCGTACATGGCATCGGCGGGATCGTGGGGGCGATCATGACCGGCATCCTGTGTGCCCCGGCGCTGGGGGGCACCGGCTTTGTCGTCGAGGCCGGCACGATGGGTGCCCAGATTGCGGCGCAGATCAAGGCGGTGATCATCACGCTGCTCTGGTCGGGTATCGGGTCGTTCATCCTGATCTACATCACCAGGGCGATCACCGGCATCCGTGCATCGGCCGATGAGGAGCGTCAGGGGCTCGACCTTGCCTCGCATGGTGAAACGGCGTATCACAGCTAGGCGGAGAATTCTTCGTGCAAGGACTGGCCCGGGAATTTCCCGGGCCGTTTCACGGATCCTGGCCCGGCCCTACTCCATTACGGGCGCGGTCTCTTCCTTCTCTTCGGGCCTGTTCGAATAGTCCGGTTTGCGCAGGAAGAAGACCAGCGGAATCGCCGCAAGTGTTATCCACATCATCACCTGGAAATCGTTGAGGTAAGAGATCATGGCCGCTTGCGCATTGGCGAGCTGGTTCAGCTGGTAATGAGTCGCCGCCTCGCCATATCCGGCCAGGTCCGAACCGCCACCAGATAGCCCTGACAGGTTCTGCATGTTGATCGACGACACGATTTCGGAATGGTTCACCGCGATATTATGGCTCAGCAATGCTGTCACGATCGAAATCCCGATCGACGAGCCGATATTGCGCAACAGGGAAAACATCGCCGTGCCGTCACCGCGGTAACTCGGATTGAGCGTGGCGAAGGTGAGTGTCGAGATCGGCACGAAGACCGACCCGATGCCAAGCCCCTGGATGATGCCGGAGACGATGATCAAATCCGGCCCCATCTCGGGCGAGAACTGCGCCATCATGTGCAGCGAGAAGGCGGTCAGGGACAGGCCGATCACGATCAGAACCCGCAGATCCACGAATTTCACAAGGTGCCCGATCAGCAGCATCATGACCATCGCTCCGACCCCGCGCGGCGACATCACCAGACCCGTGGTGAGGGTCGGGTAACCGAACAGACTCGAAAGCATGGGCGGCAGCAGTGCCAGCGAGGCGAGCAGAATGATCCCGACGATGAAGATGAAAACCAGCCCCATCGAAAGGTTCCGGTCCAGGAACATACGCGGGTCGAGGAACGGAGTCTTTGCCCCGAGGATCCAGATCACGAAGACCCAGATTCCCGAAATCGCCAGCGCGAATTCGATCCAGATCTCCGTCGAGGCGAACCAGTCGAGATCCGAACCACGGTCGAGCATCAACTGCAATGCCCCGATTCCCAGCGCGAGCATCGAAAAGCCGAAGAAATCGAAACCGGTCTTGTGGCGCGGCATCCCGGGCAGGGAAAAGACCGAGCCGGCGATGGCGATCACACCCAGCGGGACGTTGATGTAGAACACCCAGCGCCAATTGAGGGTCTCGGTCAGGTAACCGCCCAGCGTCGGGCCGATGATCGGCCCGAGCATGATCCCTGCCCCGAATAGCGCCATTGCCTGCCCATGGCGTTCGCGCGGGTTGATATCGAGCATGAAGTTCTGTGCCAGCGGCACGATGGCCGCTCCGAACACGCCCTGCATCAGGCGGAAGACCACCATCACGTCAAGCGACCAGGCGATGCCACAGAGCATCGAGAAGATCACGAAGCCAATGACCGAGACCACGAAGATCTCGCGTCGGCCAAAGCGGTTCGCGAGCCATCCCGAGAGCGGGGTCACGATTGCCGCCGCAACGATGTAGGAGGTCAACACCCAGTTGATCGTGTCGCGCGACGCGCCAAGGTCTGCGCGCATGCTGGGCAGTGCGACGTTGGCGATTGTCGTGTCGAGCACCTGCATGATCACGGCCAGCATCAGCGAGGCCATGATCAGCCCGCGATGAGGCACGTTATGCGGGTCGATCCCCGGTGGGTTTGCCGCAGCATCCGCCATGGCTTACCGATCCTTCTGCCCGGCCTTGGCCATCAAACCCTGCAGGTTCGTCGGCGTGTCGGTATAAACCGTGACCTTTGCCGACAAGCCTGCGCGCAGCCCGTCGATATTGGAGCCTTCATCCAGCCTCAGGCGCACCGGCACGCGCTGGGTCACCTTCACCCAGTTGCCTGTAGCGTTCTGCGCCGGAAGGATCGAGAATTCGGCTCCCGTCCCTGCGCCCAGCGATTCCACGGTTGCGTCATAATCGCGGCCCGGGAAGGTGTCAAAGGTGATCCGGGCGCGCTGACCTGCGGCCATATGGGTCAGATCGGTTTCCTTGAAATTGGCGATCACCCAGACATCCGAGGTATCGACCAGTGTGAACAGGCGCGATCCCGAACGGACCATTTCGCCGGGCTTGAAGGAGGACGCCTTGTAGATGACGCCATCGGCGGGGGCTGTGACTTCGGTCAGCGAGAGGTTGTATTTGGCCTCGTTCACCGCAGCGACGGCCGCCTTGATGGTCGGGTGATCCTCAAGGGCAATATCCGGGTTGCCGTCGAGCGCGACCCTGGCCGAGGCGACGTTCTGTCTGGCTGCGCTCAGCGCATCCTCGGCGGCGCGGGTCGTGATGCGCTGCGTATCAAGTGCGGTTTGCGTGGCGGTGCCGCTGGCGGTCAGCTTTTCCTGCCGGGCCAGTTGCTTTTCTTCGTAATCATAATTGTCCTGCGCCTGTTTCTTTTTGGCCAGGGCCGCCTTGTAGGCGGCACGCAACTGTTCGACCTGCAACTTGGCCGAGGCCAAGGCCGCCTCGACCTTGGCCAGTGCCAGCTCATAGGGCTGCCTGTCGATCTCGAACAGCGGCGCGCCCTGTGTCACATGCTCGTTTTCCGAGACGAAGACTCGCGTCACGCGCCCGGAAATCTGGGTTGCGATCGGGATGCGGGCAGCCTGGAAACTGGCGTTTTCGGTGCTTTCCTTGTTGCCCGCGCTCAGCCAGTACCACGCGCCGCCGACCACGATCAGCGCCGGCACGAGGATCATCAGCCAAAGCCTGGCACCTGTCTTCTTCTCCGGTTTCGCCTGCGCGTCGGAGTTGTTCTCTGGTTCGTCACTCATATCGGTCTAGTTCCTGCAATCCCTGTCAGAGGAGCACTCCGACAGATTTCCAATGATGTGCTTGAGCGTCACCATCACACGATCGACCTCTTCATCGGTCAGGTCGCGCAGGGCGATCTGGTAAATTTCCTCCGCTATATCGCGGGCTTCCCTGAAAACAGCCTCGGCTTTGGCCGTTGGATGAATCCGTTTGATGCGCCGGTCGAAGGGATCATGTTCACGGCAGACCCAGCCTGCCTCCTGCATCCTGTCGATGAGACGCGACATCGTGATCGGCTTGATCTCGAGTTGCTCGGCCAGCCGCGCCTGTGACTGCGTGCCTTCCCGCTTGAGGCAGAAAAGCAGGCGCCACTGCGCGATGGTCAGACCCAACCCGGCCGCGCGTTTCTCGAAACGGCGGCGCATCAGGCGAGTCGCGTCATTCATCAGAAAGCCCAGGCTTTGATCTGGCATGGTCTGATCTGGCATGGGGCCCCCGAACTTCATGATCATGAGCTTGCATATTGTAAGCCTGCTTATTGTTTTCAAGAGATCGGAAAGAAAAAATACGGCACCCCAAGAGCCGCCTCATTGGGGTTCGTGCATCGGTGCGGGAGCTATGCCCGAAAGTTGGTGACGGCGTGATCAGGCGGCGTCTTGAAGTTGCTTGATGCCGTCCTTGAAGGCAGATCCCCTAGACGATCTCGGGCATTCGGTTTGCGCCGTCCAGCTTTCGCCATTTTTCCTGCGCCGACATCATCAGTTTGAACACCATGGCCAGCCCGGTTTTGCGACTGAGGCAGCCCCTGGTTTTGCCAGTTCGGTGGCGGACGGTGGCGAACACGCTCTCGATGGGGTTCGTGGTGCGGATGTGTTTCCAGTGTTCGGCGGGGAAATCGTGGCACGCGAGCAGAACGTCCCGGTCTTTGACCAATTTCGCGACGGCTTTCTCGTATTTCACGCCGTAAGTTGCGACGAAGACATCGAAGGCGGCCTTTGCTTCGGCCTTTGTCTCGGCCTGCCATATGTCATGCAGGTGGCCCTTGGCAATGGCATGCACGGCTTTGGCCTGCACGTATTTGGGCATGGCATTGAGGACATTGCCGGTTTTGTGCAACCAGCAGCGCTGTTTGGCCGTCGATCCAAATACATCGCGCAGGGCGCCCCGGAACCCAAGTGCGCCGTCTCCGATGGCCAGATCAGGGGCGTGATTGAGGCCGCGCCGCTTCAGGTCAAGCAGCAGCTCCCGCCAGCTCCGGGTGCTTTCGCGGTCGCCGTCCGTCAGGCCCAATATTTCCTTGCGCCCCCATTCATCCGCGCCGATCAGTCCCATAAGACATTGTTTTTCCTACATCCTGGGCTGAAAATACACGCCATCCGCCCAGATATAGACGATGTGCCGGGTGCTGAGATCGCGTTTTTGCCAGCGTTCATAATCCGCCCACCAATCCGCTTTGAGCCGCGAAATTGTGGTGGATGACAGCCCCGCCGCGTTCGGCCCGAGCAGCGCGACCAGCGCGTCCTGAAAATCGCCCGTGGAAAGGCCTTTGAGATACAGCCAAGGCAAAAGTTCCGCGACGGATCCGGTCTTGCGCAGACAGGGCGGCAGGATCGACGACGTGAGGCGCACCTTCCCGGCCTGCGCCCCCCGATCCCCGCACGCGCGGCACCTTCACGGGGACCGGGCCGACGCCCGTCATGATCTCGCGTTCAGGCAGATGACCGTGGCGGACGACCCGTGCTCGCAAAAATGTCGTTCCCCAATCCACAACGACGACTTCGGTGGCCGGTTCCGATGTGTGGTCCACTGCAAGCCCTTTCTCCAGTGATGGTTGCCTGGGTCTTGCAATGGCGGGAATCATCGAATAGTTTCAAATAAAGAATGTAAGTATCACTATAAGGACCAATATCGATATAATGATCGAAACGCTACGTGGAATCCTTCCTGTCCTTCCCGCGCCGTTCACCAATGAGGGTGATGTGGATCTTGATGCCATGCCGCGACTTGTTGCATATGCGCGCAATTCAGGCGTTTCGGGGGTCGTGTTTCCCGGTTTTGCCAGCGAAGTCGAACATTTGAGTCCGCAAGAGCGCAAAGACCTGCTGTCCTGCGTGGTTCGCGAGGCGGGTGGCTCTCTTCTGGTGGTCGCGGGCGCCAGCGCCGAAACGCCCTCGGCTGTCATTGCGCATGGGCTGGTTGCCCGCGACCTTGGTGTCGGCTGGTTGATGATCCAGCCTCCCAAAGCCGCCGGATCGAACGCCAGGGATGTCCTGGCATTCCTTGAAGAGGTCTCGGACAAGTTGCCGGACGCACGAATCATCTTGCAGAACGCACCGGCTCCGCGCGGTTCGGACCTGACGCCTGAAACCATTCTGGAAGTCGTCCGGGCGCTTCCCCGGATCGCCTATGTCAAGGAAGAGTCTCTTCCGGCAGGCCCCGCCATAACCGCGATTCTGAAAGACCGGCCCGCGCATCTTCTCGGTGTCATAGGTGGCGGCGGAGCCCGTTACATCCTCGACGAATACGCGCGTGGTGCCTGTGCTGCCATGCCGGCCATCGAGATCGCCGAAAAGCATGTCGCCATGGAAAATGCGTGGCGCAGCGGGGACCGGAACACCGCGCGCGATCTCTATGTGCGCACGCTGCCGTTTCTGACGCTCCAGGCCGTGTATCGGATGCGGTTGACCAAACACACGATGATGCGGCGCGGCATCCTTGAAAACGCGGTGGTGCGGGCTCCGACGGCCGAGCTGGACGAAATTTCCATCGCAGATATTGATGCGAATCTGGCCGAGTTGGGCATCATCAATGCCCCCGGCACATGAAGAGGCAGGCATGATCGACCCGGTCAAATCGGTAGAGACCTTTTCGTTGACCCTGCCCAGGGAGACCCCCTATCTGGGGGCTGCCCGGCCCGGCGAAGAGCCCAATGCCAGGGGCTATCTTGTGCGCAAGGGGAACCGGACAGTCTATCCGATCTTCGACCGCTCGATCCTGGTGCGGATTGAGACCCTGGGAGGTGTTGTCGGCTGGGGGGAGACCTATGGTCTGGTCGCACCCGGCGTTGTCGGCGAACTGATCAAGGATCTGCTGGCGGATTTCACCATCGGGTGCGATCCCGGCGATCCCGCCGCAATCTACGATCATCTGTATGATCTGATGCGGGTCCGCGGATATACTGGCGGGTTCTATGTCGACGCGCTGTGCGCCATCGACATCGCATTGTGGGACATCGCCGGCAAGCTGGCAAATTGCCCGGTTGCCGATCTGCTGGGGGGGGCGCGTCATGCGACGATCCCGGCCTATGTGTCCGGCCTGCCCGCGCCCACCTGCGAGACACGTGCCGCGATGGCCTTGTCGTGGCAGGCCAAGGGGTTCAGTGCGTTCAAGTTTGCAACGCCAGTGGCCGATGATGGTCCGGTGGCAGAACTTGCAAGCCTGCGTGCCGCGTTGGGACCGGACGCGCGAATTGCGGCCGACATGCACTGGAATCAAACCGCCGAGCAGGCGATCGCGCTGATCGAGGCGATGGGGTCGCATGGCCTGTGGTTTGCCGAAGCGCCGGTGCGGACCGAAGACATCGCCGGTTTGCGCAAGGTCAGCCACGCCAGCACCGTTCCAGTTGCGGTGGGCGAGGAATGGCGCACCCATTTCGACATGCTGCACCGGGTGGAGCAATGCAAGATCGCCATCGTGCAGCCCGAGATGGGACACAAGGGCATCACCGGTTTCGTGCGTATCGGCAAGCTGGCCGAAGAGTACGGTATCGATGTGATCCCGCACGCCACCATCGGTGCCGGGGTTTTTCTGGCCGCCAGCCTGCAGGCCAGCAGCACCCTGGCGAGCACGAAATTCCACGAATTCCAGCACTCGATCTTCGAGCCCAACCGCCGCCTTCTGGTGGGCGACATGGACTGCCGGGAGGGGCTGTACACGCCCCCTTCCGGTCCTGGTTTGGGCGTTGAACCCTCGGAGGAAGCTCTGGCCCTGATGAAACCCCTGTAGGCCGCCTGGCATTCGGCCCGGCAGCTTTCAACTTTTGCGCGGATATTCCGCCCCTGTCTGCACAGACAAATTCACAAGAGGAGGAGATCAAATGAATATCAAGGCAACCCTGTTGGGCGCGATTGCCGCTTGCAACCTGGCCTTCGGCGCATCGGCCGAAAGCCTTGTTCTGGTGAATGCCGATGCTGTCGGGGCCCCGATGGACCTGATGAATTTGCATTTCGCCAGGCTGGTCGAAGAACGGTCCAACGGCGAGATTGACGTGAACTATATCTCCGGCAGCCAATTGGGCACACCGCCGCAGGTGATGGACCAGATCTCGACCGGTTCGGTGGACGCCATGGGCACCGCCGCGGCCTGGCTGTCGGCCTATGCGCCCGATACCCAGATCCTGACCTGGGGGTTCACCTTCCGCGACAGCGACCACATGTTTTCGTTCTTCAACAGCGATCTGTTCGAGGATCTGACAAGAGACATGCGCGAAACCGCCGGTATCCGGGTTCTGGCGGCAGGTCCGACCGAACCGCGTGTCGTGTTCCTGAGCCGGGAACTCGGTGCTGATGGCAGCTTTGAGGGTCGAAAGATACGCATTCCGCAAATTCAATCCTACCTTGCACTCTGGAAAGCCCTGGGCGCGCAGCCCACCCAGGTTGCCTGGAGCGAAGCCTATCTTGCGATGAGCACCGGCGTCGTTGACGGGGCCGAAGGTCCGCCGACTGCCGCCATTTCCCAGCGGTTTCACGAGGTGGCAAGGAATGTCTACCTGACCAACCATGTCTGGGCGACCTCGACCATCGTGATCAATGAGGCCAAGTTCAACAGCATGTCCCCCGAGCACCAGAAGATCGTCAAACAAGCCGCGCTTGATACCGCGCTCTGGGCCTATGAGGATGCCACCGCGCGTCGCGAGCAGGTGCTCGAACAGATGAAAGCCGATGGCGCAATCATCCACGCATATGACGCCTCACGCCTGCGCGAGGTCGCACGCGGTGCGGTTGACGAAATGGAGGCCAATGGCCTGTGGCGCGAAGGGCTGTACGACATCGTGCAGAAGCTATGACCACCGGGCTGCCGGGAACTCCATCCGGCAGCCCGCCTTACGTTGCCGAACATGTGCTTTTTTGGAATTGGGAGGGAAGGATGAGGATAATCCTCGGCACAACTGTCCGTTGGATGGGCAGGATCGAAATGGCCCTGGCAATGCTGCTGACGGTTCTGATTGCGGCGACGATCGGGATGCAGATCATCGCCCGCGGTGTTTTCAATGCGCCGGTTGCGTGGATGGAAGAAAGCGTGATGATCATGTTCATCCACCTGACGCTTCTGGCTGCGGCGGTGGCCACCAAGGAAAAGCGGCACATTCTGGTGGACCTTTTCCCCGAAGGCCGGGTCGCGCGCGCCCTGGGGGTTGTCATGTCGGGTCTGACTGTCGCGACCCTGATCCTGATCCTGGCCAATATCGCACCTGTCCTGAAAGTCGAGATGCACCGTACCACGGTGTCGCTGCCGTGGAATTTCCCGATCGCCTACTACAACTCAATCCCGCTGTTTTACGGATTCTGCTCGATCATCCTCGCGATCACCAACGACCTTCTCTTCTCGCACGACAAGCAGCAGGGGGCTTTGGTCTGACCGATGGAAGCGCTCATCCTTCTTGGCATCCTCTTCACCCTCATCTTCCTGCGGATGCCGGTACCCTTTGCGATGCTGTCGGCGGCCGCCGCCTTCATCCTCATCCAAACGCTCACCGGGTCTGTGCCGATCTTTGGTATTGCCGGGCTGAAAGTGATCCCGCAGCGCATCACGCCTTCGTTGGAAAGCTTCCCGCTTCTGGCGATCCCGCTGTTTGTCTTTGCCGGGAACCTGTTGAACGTCACAGGCATCACCGACCGGATCTTCGCCTTTGCCAAGGCACTTGTGGCCCATGTTCATGGCGGTTTGGCGCATGTGAACATCCTGGCCTCGATCATCTTCTCGGGCATGTCCGGTGTCGCCACCGCCGATGCGGCCGGTCTGGGCGCAATCGAGATCAAGGCGATGACCAGGGCCGGGTTCGATCGCGCCTTCAGCGCGGCGGTGACCGCAGCCTCGTCAATCATCGGTCCGGTCATTCCGCCCAGCGTCATCATGGTGATCTATGCAGTGCTGTCCGGCGAATCCATCGCCAGACTGTTTCTTGCGGGCATCGTTCCCGGCCTGTTCCTCGGCGCCGTCCTGATGGTGATGATCTATGGCCTGACCGTTACCGGCAAAGTGAAATCCCCACGCAGCCCGCGCGCATCGTTTCGCGATGTGACCTGCTCGGCCTTGCGTGCGCTGCCGGGGCTGATGGCCCCCATCCTGCTGGTTACCGGCCTGCTGATCGGCAAGGCCACACCCACCGAACTGGGGGCGATCATCACGATCTATGCGATCATCCTGGGCCTGTTGACACGTGAGCTGACCTATGACGGCTTCGTCGGTGCCCTGCGTACGACCGTGCTGACCATCGGAGCACTGGTTTTCATCCTTGGCTGTGCTGCGCCGATTTCCTGGATCATTTCGGTACTCAACGTCTCCGCAACGTTGCAAGCCGCGCTGCTGGCGATTTCGGACAATCCGATCGTCCTGCTGCTGCTGATCAACCTGATGTTGCTGATTGCCGGCCTGTTTCTGGAAACGAGCGCAATCCTGCTGATCGCGGTGCCCACCCTGATGCCGCTGATCAACCATATCGGCATGGATCCGACGCAGTTCGGCGTGATGATGATCTTCAACCTGCTGATCGGGGCGATCACCCCGCCCTTCGGTGTGATCCTGTTCATCATGATGGATATCGCCAAGGTCAGCTATGGTGCCCTGGTGCGCGCGATCCTTCCCTTCTATGTGCCGATCATCATCACCCTGATCGTGGTCATGCTGATCCCGGCCATCACCTTGTTCCTCCCCAACCTGGTATATGGCGGCGCACCTTGAATTCGGGGATGACCCGCGCCCGCTGACGCGGGTCGTTTCATATAAAGATCACACAATGGACCATCCTGAACAGAGAATGACACAAAGATGATGAAAATTCTGGTAACCGGAGCTTCGGGGCGCGTTGGATCGCGCATTGTGGAGCAGCTTTTGGCGCAGGGCCACCAGATACGCGGGTTCGATCTGCGTGCCTCGGGGCGCAAGGCGGAAGGTTATGATGAGGTGGTCGGATCATTCGACGATGCCGCAGCCGCGGCAAGGGCACTCGAAGGGGTCCGGAACGTTCTGCATCTGGGCGCCTTCATGTCCTGGGCGGCCAAGGACCGGACCACCATGTATCGGGCAAATGTCGAGGGTACGCGCGTTTTGCTTGATGCTTGTGCCGATGCCGGGATTGAACGGTTCGTCTTCGCGTCCTCGGGTGAGGTCTATCCGGAAAACAAACCGGAATATCTTCCCATCACCGAAGCGCATCCGTTGCACGCGAACAGCCCCTACGGGCTTACCAAGGTTCTGGGTGAAGAATTGGTAAGGTTTCATCAGCGGATCGGCTCGTTCGAGACCGTGATCTTGCGGTTTGCACATACACAGGATGCCTCCGAGCTTCTGGATGAAGACAGCTTCTTCTCCGGCCCGAGATTCTTTCTGCGCCCGCGTATTGACCAGCAACGGGCGCTTGGCAACGATGCGGTCGCCGATATCCTTGAGGCTGCCGACCCGGGCGAGCCGGCGCACATTCTGGCGCGCAATGAGACGGGTCGCCCGTTCCAGATGCACATCACCGAGACGCGAGACATGGTTCAAGGCGTTTTGCTGGCCATGGAGTTACCGCAGGCTGCCGGACGGATCTACAATCTGGGGGCGAGTGCGCCGGTCGATTTCGTGACCCTGCTGTCGCAGATGTCAGAGATTACCGGATATCCTGTCATTACCGTCGACCTGCCCGGAGCGGGCGTCTATTATGAAACCTCGAATGAGAAAATTCGCACGGAACTGGGGTTTGCGCCGGAATGGACGATGGATCGGATGCTGGCAGAGGCAGGGGCCGCGCGAAAGGTGCGGACAATAAAGGCGCGGACAATGGGGTAAGACTGCACGACAAGACCGTCCCCACCGGTGCGGCCGCCCTGGCGAAAGGATTGACGCTGCTTGATCAGATCGCCGATGCGGATGCCCCGTTGCGATTTGCCGCGTTGATGCGGAAATCGGGTCTCTCGAAACCGACCTTTGCCCGCATTTTGCGCACGCTCGTCGCTTTCGGTCTGGTGCGCCACGATGCAGCAAAAGGAACCTACATACTCGGACCGCGATTTCTGGAACTGTCGCATCGCGCCTGGGAAACCTTTGATCTCAATTCATCCGCACTGCCGGAGATGGAGCGGTTGTCGCACGAATTTGGTGAGACCGTCGCCCTGTGCAAGCTGGATCACACAGGCGTGACATATCTTGATGAACGCTCGGGGCCCGGTTTGGCCGTCCGGGTGGCGAAAGGACAGAAGGTGCCACTGCATTGCACCGCTGCCGGCAAGGTTTTGCTGGCGTTTCAAGAACCTGCCATGGCCCGTTCGATTATCGGGAAGCTGACCTTCGACAGCTACACGCCGACCACATTGACCAGCAGGAAAACACTGAGCGCCGATCTGACCCTGACCAAGGCCCGGGGATATTCCGTGTCCTTCGAAGAGCATTTGCCGGGGGTGAATGCCGTGGCCGTCGCCATTGGTGCACCCGATGGCGTCCCCCTTGGGGCATTGGCGGTGCTGGCACCGGCAACGCGCATGGACGAAACCAGAATTCACCCCGTCGGCCGCGACCTTATCGCTGCGGCACGCCGGATCACGGGATGTGCGGGTGCGGTCGCCATCAGTTCGCGCCCGCAACCCCGCCGGCTGAAAAAAAAGAAGGAAACAGAGTTGGAATGTATCCTGCCCTGGGGGGGGCAACTGGGCGAGGCGCCGGTCTGGCACCCGATCGACCAACGGCTTTACTGGGTCGATATTCTCGCGCCCGCGGTCTATCGCTTCGACCCCGAAACCGGTGTAAATGATGTCTGCAAACTGGAAAAGCTCGTCAGCGCCGTCCTGCCCACAGACACAAGCGATCTGCTGGTCGCAACACAAGACGGGATCGAGGTTCTGAATTTTGACAAGGCTGCACTGACCCCCTTCTGCAACCCTGAGGCCGGTCGTTCGGACAACCGGTTGAACGACGCCAAGGTCGGGGCGGGTGGTGCGATCTGGGTTGGTTCGATGCGGATGGACGCCTCCAAACCCACGGGGGGTCTTTATCGTGTGGCGCCCGATGGCAGTTTTGCCATCAAGGAAAGCGGCGTAACGGTTTCCAACGGTCTTGGCTGGAGCCCGGACACCCATATCTTCTACTTCGTCGATACGGTTCCGGGGTTGATTTACGCCTATGATAGCGCGCCGGGCACAGGTGAACTGACCAACAGGCGCGTGTTTGCGGAAATCGCACCGGAAGACGGGCGCCCTGACGGCCTTGCCATCGACGCTGAAGGTGGTGTCTGGTGTGCCCTTTGGGATGGTTGGGGCATCAGACGTTACCTGCCGGATGGACAGCTGGACTTCTCGATCGAGCTTCCGGTCCCACGGCCGACCAGCCTGTGTTTCGGTGGTGCGAAAAATGACACGCTGTTCATCACCAGCGCCCGAACCCGCCTGCCTGCCACGACATTGTCCGAAGCCCCGCTTTCAGGCGGACTCTTCGCTGCCAGGCCGGGCATTGGCGGCCTGACTTCCAACCTGTTCTCCCGAAC
This sequence comes from Thioclava sp., assembly GCA_965277135.1. Lineage (GTDB taxonomy): Bacteria > Pseudomonadota > Alphaproteobacteria > Rhodobacterales > Rhodobacteraceae > Thioclava. The sequence continues at coordinate 17,553 of CBDIBW010000036.1, forward strand.
GCCAGGGAGTTGACATGACCTATGCTCCGAATGAGGTCTTCGACCTCTCCGGCCGAACCGCATTGGTCACCGGATCGAGCCGCGGTATCGGCGCGGCCATTGCCCGAGGGCTGGCCGCAGCGGGCGCACACGTGTTCGTGCATGGTTCGTCGGACACTTCGGTGGGCGCGACGCTCACGGCAATCCAGGCGGATGGCGGCAGTGCAAGGGGGGTGAGCTGCGACCTCGCCATACCCGATGCGGGCCGTCGGCTGATCACGGAGTGCGAGGCCAGGGCGGGTGCCCTTGACATCCTCGTGGTGAATGCCTCCGCGCAGCTAAACGCACCCCTGGCGAATTTGACCCAGGAGGATCTGTCGTTTCAAATCGATGTGAACCTGCGTTCGACAATCGCAATGCTGCAAGTGTGTTTGCCGCGCATGGCGGCACGGGGCTGGGGCCGGGTGGTCAATATCGGCTCGATCAATCAATCGGGTCCAAAGCCGGTTGTCACCGCCTATGCGGCGACCAAGGCCGCACAGCACAACATCATTCAAAGCCAGGCTCGTCAATATGCCGGAACCGGTGTCGTGCTCAACACCCTGTCACCCGGATTGATCGATACGGACCGCAATGCGGAGCGCAAGAACAATCCCGATGAATGGCAAGAATACCTGGCGACAGCCAACTGGATGGGCCGGGCCGGGCTGCCGGAAGAACTCATTGGGGCGGCACTCTTGCTATCGTCGAGCGCTTGCAGTTTCATGACAGGAGAAGTCCTGACGCTTTCAGGAGGATACTAGGAGCCTGTTAATCTGCCTGCAAGAATGCCCCGCCTGTTTTGGTCGCGCCCCGTGCTCCGGGGGATGGGGGCAGCGGACAGGTGACATGGATGCAGACCGTTTCGAAGGTTTGCCGATGGGGGAAGGCGGAGGCGGTGTCGATGCGGGACATGTGCCGAAAAGACGGGTTTGTTCCGGGATACGGTTCGGACATCCTTGCGCGATGAGGACGCCGTGCCGCGCTCCCGGCTGAGTGTGCCACGCGGCTGACGTCGGCTCCTTGCGCAAGCGGTTGATCTGAAAGAGATGTCCGAGGGGGGCTGTGCATGCTCGCCTTGAACGGCTTGTTCCGGCTGACCTTGATCCCGTTTTCTTTCACCGGCCCGTCAACACGACGGTGGCCGGTGTCAAAGCCGGATTTCTTCATCTTCCTTTCGTTCCATTGATCGCCCAGATCAGGCCGACTATCAATATCCGGCGCGGTGCTTTTTTGTATCATACGCCCATTCAAAGCGGAGGAAACATGGCCCAGCGTCTTCAGGCCCGGCCCGAACCGGCCCGGCCCGGCCCGGCCGAGACCCACCACGATTGGGTGCGCCTGCATACACTGATAATCCTGCGCTGGATCGCCATTGGCGGGCAGCTTTGCGCAATCCTGATCACCCGTTTCGTCTGCCAGATCGCGCTGGACATGCCCTTGTCACTGGCGACTGTCGGGGCTGCGGTGGGTGCCAACCTTGTTGCGATCCTTCTGTTTCCCGATACCAAGCGCCTGACCCAGACCGAGGCGACCGCGACCCTGCTTTTCGACATGGCCCAGCTTGCACTGCTGCTTGCGGTAACGGGTGGGCTGAACAACCCGTTCGCACTTCTGATCCTTGTGCCGGTGACCGTTGCGGCCACCGCGCTCGAACGCAAGGCGACGATCCTTCTCGGCCTTGCGACGATCATCATGATCTCGATCGTGACACTGGCCCATCTGCCGCTGATCGCCCATGATGGCAAATTGATCGAGGCCCCGCCCATCTTCGAATTCGGCTACTGGCTGGCGATCGTGATCGGGGTCGCGTTCCTTGGTGTCTATGCACACACCGTGTCGAGCGAAATCCGTTCCATGGGCAATGCGCTGCTGGCCGCACAGATGGCGCTGGCGCGGGAGCAGAAGCTGACCGATCTGGGCGGCGTTGTCGCTGCTGCGGCGCATGAGCTTGGCACACCCCTGGCAACGATCAAGCTGGTCTCATCGGAACTGGTGGACGAGTTGGAGGATGATCCGGATCTGCGCGATGATGCCCTGCTGATCCGCGAACAGGCCGATCGCTGCCGCGACATCCTTCAGTCGATGGGCCGCGTGGGCAAGGATGATCTGCATTTGCGCAGTGCCCCCCTGCTGGCGGTCCTGCGTGAAGCCGCAGAGCCGCATATGTGTCGTGGGATCGACATTCTGTTCAATGCCGCGCCCGCAGGCGAGGGCAATGGACGTCAGCCGACGATCTACCGCTACCCGGAACTGATCCACGCCTTGCGCAATTTCATCCAGAACGCAGTGGATTTTGCGCGTTCCACCGTATGGGTCGAGGCCGACTGGACCGGGGACCGCATCCGTGTCCGTGTCAGCGATGACGGCAAAGGCTATCCGTCCGGCGTTCTGAACCGGATCGGCGATCCCTTCCTGCAACCCCGCTCGAATGCGGCCGAACGCAAGGAATATGAGGGAATGGGGCTTGGTGTTTTCATCGCCAAGACATTGCTGGAACGGACCGGTGCAACGCTGGCTTTCTCGAATGGCGAGGCACCCTGTATACCGCGTTCGGATGTGCCGATGCGCTCGGGGGCGGTGATCGAGGTCGTCTGGACGGCCTCGCGGATCTGCGCGCAGGAAACCGGCGGATTGGGCCCCAATCAACCGATCACCGGGTAAAACCGATCAAATCCGGTCGAAGGGCTTAACGCTGCATTAACCAATCATGTGCATTCTGGCCTCGGGACAGGCTTGAAAGGCGATCGACATGCACGATCCATGGACCGAAGCGGCCCTGATCGCGCTCACTTCCGTCGTTTCGGGGGTGTTTGCGCTGAGTGTGCTATGGGTGTTCATCGGACGGAAATCCGCGCCGAGGCCGCGCGATGCCTTGCGGGCCGAGATTGAAGAGACCGTCTTTCTGTTCGACAAAGACAAATTGATCGACGCCACGGAGCCTGCACGCACATTGCTCGATACGACGCCGGCGGGTGCAACCGAATGGGCGCGGCTGTCATTGTTCCTCGAAACCCGTTTTCCTGGTTTTCGTTCGAAATTCAACGAACTTTCCGAAAAGGGCCGACTGGAACTGACAGGAAGAAGCGCACATGCAGGGGGCAGCCCATTGCATCTTGTTGCCGAAAACGTGAACGGTCTGGCGCGCATTACCGTCACCGACCCGGGCGCCGAGGGGCGTGGCGTTCTTGTGGATGGCCTCAGCCAGCGCGCGCTGGAAGACGAGCTGGATCTGCTCCGCCATACGCTTGACCATTCGCCGATGCTGACCTGGCGCGAGGATGAAAGCGGCGTGATCACCTGGGCAAACAAAGCCTATGTCATGGCCTCCGGTGCGCTTGATGCGTCGGGCGATGCGTTCTGCTGGCCGCTGCCGCATCTGTTCGACTCGCAAGAATGCTCTGCGCAACCAGGACCGCGCCGTGTGCAGATCACATCCGACGGCACCCGGAACTGGTTCGACTGCCATATTTGTCCGCTCCCGGACGGGATGCTCCATTTTGCCTTGCCGGCCGATGCAACAGCGCGTGCGGAACAGGCGCTGAGGGATTTTGTTCAGACGCTGACAAGGACCTTCGCGGATCTTCCGATCGGGCTGGCGATCTTTGACCGACAGCGGCAATTGCAGCTATTCAATCCGGTCCTGACAGACCTGCTGCAACTGGCACCGGAATTCCTGACCATGCGCCCGACCCTGCATACCTTTCTTGATCGGTTGCGTGAGACGCGCATGATGCCCGAACCCAAGGATTACCGCACCTGGCGGTTGCAGATGACCGAACTGGAAAACGCCGCCGCCGCCGGGCTTCACTCCGAGATGTGGAGCCTGCCCAATGGTCAGACCTACCGTGTCACGGGCCGCCCCCATCCCGATGGGGCCGTGGCGTTCCTGTTCGAGGATATTTCTTCCGAAATCTCCCTGACCCGGCGATTCCGGGCCGAACTGGAAATGACCCAGGAGGTTCTGGACCTCATGGATGAGGCGGTCGCGGTATTTCATGGCTCTGGCGATCTGGCTTTGTCCAACGACGCCTATGCCCGCCTGTGGTGCGTCGAACCCGAGGCCACGCTTGGGCGCGTCACCTTGGGCGCTTCGATCCGGATCTGGCAAGACGGATGTGAGCCAAGCGGGTTCTGGGCACGCGGACGCGACCTGGAAAACCGCATCGGCACGCGGGAAACGGTGCGGGAAGACCTGCTTATGCGCGATGGATCCCGACTCGATTGCCGGTTCTCGACGCTGGCGGGCGGTGCCCTCTTGGTGCGTTTTGCCCGAAAGGACAAGGACACCGATACTCCCGAGACGGTGGCTCGGAATGAACCTGCATTGGTGGTGAATCGTTAGGGTCCAGACCCTGACCGCTTGCAGCGCTGACGCGTGATGGTAAAACTGCCGCCATGCCCGCGGATCACCCCTGTTTCAACCTCCCGACCGCCGCCGCGACCACGCGCTTGGGTCAACTGGCGGCAGAGCTTGCACATCCGGGCGATGTGCTCTTGCTCGAAGGGTCCGTCGGTGCGGGCAAGACCCATTTCGCACGCGCCTTCATCCAGGCCCGCCTCGCGCGCCTGGACCTGCGGGAAGACGTTCCGTCCCCGACCTTTACTCTGGTGCAAACCTACGAGGCAGACTGCGAAATCTGGCACGCGGATCTTTACCGTCTCAATCATCCCGACGAGCTTTGTGAACTCGGGCTCGAAGAGGCATTCGACCAGGCGATCTGCCTGATCGAATGGCCGGATCGTCTGGGTGATCTTGTGCCGCAAAAGGCTCTGACATTGCGATTTGATGTGATCGATGCGGGAAAGTCCCGGCGCGTTTGCCCAACCGGACCCGGCACATTGGCCAAACGCCTGCAAGAGGCGTGGCAGGGTTAAGCAGAACCCGGGCGCCCCCGCCGGATCACGCCCCCGATATGGTCGGAGCGGCCGGGCGCTTGCCTGTCGTCGTGAATATGCCTTACCTTGACCGGGCAGATCAATGCCGATCCGGCCGGGCGGGATGTGGCAATTTCGGAGGCAGGCTTTTCGTTGAACATTCTCTGGGATCGGATGATCGAAGACGGGCAGCGTCATGGTATTGTCGATGAGCGGGATTGGTGTGAGTGCGATCCGCCAACCCCCGTTTCCCCGGCTGAGGGTCTGGTGCGCGATGTCTGACTTGCCACGCCTTTTCGCCCTCCCCCCCGGCGTGGACTTCCCAAGGGAACTTGCCGCCGGTTTGCTCAAGGACATGCAGGGACAGCCGCCCGAAGCCCTGGCGCGGGTGACGCTCTACCTGAATTCGGGGCGCATGTTGCGCCGGGTGCGGAACGCCTTCCTGCTCGCGGGGGCTCATTATCTGCCATGTCTGCGCCTCATCAGCGATCTCGGGCGGGATCCGCTGGCCGGGTTGGCGATGGCGGTCTCCCCGCTTCAGCGCAAGCTGGAACTTGCACGGCTTGTGGCGAAGATGGCCGAGGCAGAACCCGGTTTCGATTCGGAAAACAGCCATTTTGCGCTTGCCGAGAGCCTGAATACACTGATGGCCGAGATGCAGACCGAGGCCGTTCATCCCGATGATCTCGAACAGATCGAGATCGCGGAAACCCATGCAGAGCATTGGCAGAAAAGCCTGAAGTTCATTCGTATCGTGGCGCGTTATTTCAACGAGGATGCCGCGCTTGACGCGCAGGCCCGCCAGCGCCGGGCGGTGGAGGACATCACGGCACGCTGGGCCGCCGCGCCCCCGAAGGATCCGGTGATCGTGGCGGGTTCGACCGGATCGCACGGAGCCACCGCAGCATTCATCCGTGCGGTCCTGGGCCTGGAAAACGGATCGGTCGTGTTGCCGGGCTTTGACTGGCAAATGACGGATGCGGCCTGGAACAGCCTTCACGCCGGTCGGTTCCCGATCGAGGACCATCCGCAATACCGCTACTTTGCACTGGTCAAGGCGCTTGGCCTGGCCCCGTCGGATATCCGGAAATGGGGCGGGCGGGAAGATCCGCAGCCGGCGCGAAACCGGGTGATCTCGCTTGCCTTGCGCCCGGCTCCGGTCACCGATCAATGGCGGGTCGAAGGGGCGGGACTTGGCGATCTGAACGATGCCTGCAAGGACATGACGCTGATCGAGGCGAAAGATCCGCGACAGGAAGCCCTGGCCGTGGCCCTGGTGCTGCGAGAGGCCGCAGAGCGGGGCAAGACGGCTGCGCTTGTCACGCCCGACCGGCTTTTGGCGCGGCGTGTGAGTGTTGCCCTTGATCGCTGGGATATCATCCCCGACGACAGCGCGGGACAGCCCTTGCAACAAACCGCGCCGGGGCGCTTGTTGCGTCACGTCGCGCGGTTTTCGGGCCGCCGCCTCGGGCTGGCGGATCTGTTGATCCTGTTGAAGCATCCGCTGACGGCCACCGGGGCCGGAGCCGAAAGGCGCGGCCTGCATCTGAAGCTTACGCGCGATCTGGAGTTGCAACTACGGCGCAAGGGCCCCGCCTTTCCGCAACCGGAGGATCTGCGAAAATGGGCGATCGGCAAGGAGGAACGTCAGCCTTGGGCAAATTGGGTCGGTGACCTGATCGGACGCCTCTCACAGGTCACAACCTTGCCCCTTTCAGCCTGTGTGGAGGGACATGTCGGCCTGAGCGAGGCAATTGCTGCCGGGACGGGCGGGGACGTTGCACAAAGCGGGTTGTGGCGCGTGACAGGGGGGCGCGAATGCCGCAGCCTGATGGAAGAGTTGCACCGCGAAGCCCGTCATGGCGCAGACATGTCGCCGGCCGCCTATGCGGATCTGATCAATCGTCACCTGCAATCCTCGCTGGTGCGCACTATCTCGGGCGTGCATCCGCTGATCTCGATCCGGGGCACGCTGGAGGCGCGTGCGCAAGATGCGGATCTGGTCATTTGCGGCGGTCTGAACGAGGGAAGCTGGCCCGAGGGGGCGGCTCCGGATCCCTGGATGAGTCGCGAGATGCGCCAGCAGGCGGGCCTGCTGTTGCCCGAGCGGCGGATCGGGCTGTCCGCGCATGACTTTCAACAGGCGGTCGCCGCACCGGAAATCGTGCTCAGCCGCGCCAGGCGCGATGCGGAAGCTGCGACCGTTCCCTCGCGCTGGCTCAATCGCCTGACGAATCTGATCCGGGGGTTGCCGGACCAAAACGGCCGGGTCGCGCATGAGAGGATGATCGCACGCGGGGAGCGCTGGCTGCATCTTGCCGAGACGCTGGAACGGCCGCGACAAGATCTCCCACCGGCCCGGCGTCCTTCGCCCAGACCTCCGGTCGGGGCGCGTCCGCGGGATCTGTCGGTCACACAGGTTCAGACCCTGATCCGTGATCCTTACGCAATCTATGCGTGCAAGGTGTTGCGTCTGCATCCGCTTGAGAGCCTGCGCCCCGAACCGGACCCTCGCTTGCGTGGGCAGATCCTGCATTCGATCGTCGAGCGCTTCGTTCGGGAGCGCCCCGGAACCGAGGAACCGGAGGCGGCCCAGGCCCGGCTTCTGAAGGTGGCCGATGACATCTTGCAGGCCGATCTCCCATGGCCCAGTGCGCAGCGGATCTGGCGGGCACGCATCGCTGCAATCGCGCGCAAGTTCTGTATGGACGAAGCGGAGCGCCTTGCGCGCGCAACCCCTGCCGTGATCGAGAAAAAAGGGTCTGTTCAACTGCAAGGCGTCAATTTCCGCCTCAGTGCCAAGCCCGACAGGCTGGATATTTTGCAAGATGGCCGGGTCCGGATCTACGATTACAAGACCGGCCGACCACCTTCGCAGGCAACGATCCTGAATTTCGACAAGCAGATGCTGCTGGAAGCCGCCATGGTTGAACGCGGCGCCTTCGGGGATCTGGGTCCGCGCGAGGTTGCAGGGATGACCTATATCCAGCTTGGCGGCGAGGGGATGACACGCGACGTCAAGGAAGAGGGGGAAACCCCGGAGGCGGCCTGGACCAGGTTCACGCGCCTTGTCGCACGCTATCTCAGCCCCTCCCAGGGGTTCACGGCGCGGCGGGCGATGCAGAAGAGCGGCGACAAGAGCGACTATGATCAACTCTCGCGCTATGGCGAATGGAATATCACCGACCAACCCGATGCGGAGGATCTGGCATGACGCGCCGCACTTGCGCCAGCGAACGCCAGATGCAGGCGTCGATTCCCCGGAATTCGGTCTGGCTTTCGGCCAATGCGGGATCGGGAAAGACCAAGGTTCTGATCGACCGGGTGGCCCGGATGCTGCTCAACGGGACACAGCCGCACCGGATCTTGTGCCTGACCTATACCAGAGCCGCTGCCGCACAGATGCAAAACCGGCTGTTCGATCTTCTGGGTGACTGGGCGATGATGGATGAGCCGGAATTGCGCAAGCGGCTGAAGACCTTGGGAGAAACCGATACCATTTCGCCCGGGGGGCTGGCAAATGCCCGAAGGCTGTTTGCCCGGGCGATCGAGACGCCGGGCGGTCTCAAGATCCAGACCATCCACGCGTTTTGCGCCTCGCTTCTGCGGCGGTTTCCCCTTGAAGCCGGCGTGCCGCACGGCTTCGAGGAGATGGATGGCCGCGCAGGCGATCTGATGCGCGAGGATATTCTGGAGCAGATGGCAGCCGGAGAGGATCGCCCCCTTCTGGATGCGCTGCTGACCGTTCATTCCGGTGAGGGTCTTCGGGCGATCCTGGCACAGATCGGCCGTGACAGGGACGGTTTTCTGCCGCCCCGGAACCGCGCCACGCTTTTTGCCGCGTATGGTCTTGCACCCGATCACGACATGGCAAGGCTGCTTGCGGATGTGTTTCAGCCGGGTGATCTGCGCCTGCTGCAAGAGCTTGCGCCGATCTGCCGGACGGGCGGCAGCGAGGACAACAAGCTGGCGGATCTGCTCGAAGGGGTCACGGTGCTCGATCACGATGCGCTTGTCCGGCTTGAACAGAAGCTCTGTTTTGGCAAATCAGCCAAAAAACCTTACGCGCCGAAACTTGGCAAGGTCGTCACGAAGACGCTGGGCAACGGGGCGGCGGCGGGTCATCTCGATGCGCTCGACGATCTGGCCAGGCGGGTGGCGCAGGCCCGTGAAACACGGCTGGCACTGGCCGCAGCGGAACAAGGCTGGCACCTTCATCGCTTTGCCCACGCCTATCTGGGCCATGTGGATCACTACAAGGCGGCGCGGGGATGGCTCGATTTCGACGATCTCATCGTCAGGACCGAGAGGCTGCTTTCCGACGCCTCGGTTGCGCAATGGGTGCTGTTCCGCCTTGATGGGGGGCTTGATCACATTCTTGTCGATGAAGCGCAGGATACCAGCCTGCGACAATGGAAAGTGATCGAACGGATCGCTGCGGAATTCACCGCAGGCGAAGGGGCGCGGGGCGCGGGGCGCACCCTGTTCGTGGTGGGCGATCGCAAGCAGTCGATCTATTCCTTCCAGGGGGCCGATCTGAAGCATTTCGAGGCGATGCAGACCCACTTCAGGGAAAGATTTGCCGCGATCGGTCATCCGATTCAAGCGCTCGGAATGGAACATTCCTTTCGTTCCTCACCGGCGATCGTGCGCCTGGTCGATCTGACCTTTGGCGGGTCCGCAAATGTCGGCCTGGGCGGTGCGCCGAACCATATCGCCTTCCATGACGAAATGCCCGGGCGCGTTGACCTCTGGCCGGTCGTTCCCGATCAGGACGAGAAGGCGCAGACCGATTGGGAGGATCCTGTCGATCAACCGGGGACCGAGGCCGGAACCGTCGTGCTGGCCCGCACCATCGCCGCCGAGATCCGGGCGATGATCGAGACCGGCGTCCGGATCCCGGACAAGGGCGGTCCGCGTCGGGTGCATGAAGGGGATTTCCTTGTCCTGGTGCGGCGGCGTTCCGCCCTGTTTGGCGAGATCATCCGTGCCTGCAAATCTGCGGGGCTGAAAATTGCCGGGGCAGACCGGCTCAGGCTGGGCGCGGAAATGGCGGTGCGCGACATTCGCGCCCTGCTTGGGTTTCTGGCCACGCCCGAGGACGACCTGTCCCTGGCCGAAGCACTGCGATCGCCGCTGCTGGGTTGGGGGGAACGGGCGCTTTTCCAGCTTGCCCATCCGCGAAAAGGCTATCTCTGGGCCGCGCTGCGTCACGACACGGCCCATCCCGCAACGCTGCAAATCCTCAATGACCTGCGCGATACCGCCGATTTTCTGCGTCCGTTCGAGCTGATCGAGCGGCTGTTGATCCGCCATGGCGGGCGCGAACGCCTGATTGCCCGGTTGGGACCGGAAGCCGAAGACGGCATTGATGAGCTGGTTTCGCAGGCGCTGGCCTACGAACGCAGCGACGTTCCGAGCCTGACCGGATTTCTGGGTTGGCTGGATGCCGATGATGTGGAGGTCAAACGTCAGTTCGAAGGCGCGGGCGATGCGATCCGCGTGATGACGGTGCATGGCGCGAAAGGGCTTGAATCACCGATCGTCATCCTGCCTGAAACGGCCAGGAAAAAGTCTCCGAACCCGCCGAAACTAATCCGTCTGTCAGAGACCCTGACCGGATGGCGACAGACAGGCGAGGACGCACCCGCAATCCAGCGGATGGCCACAGGATCCGAAGGCGAAGCCCGCGACCAGGAGGCGATGCGGCTGCTTTACGTGGCAATGACACGGGCGGAAAAATGGCTGATCATTGCGGCGACCGGCGAGGTCGGCGCAGGCAATGACACCTGGTATTCGATGATGAAGGCTGGCCTTGAGACGGCCGGAACAAGGCCGGTTTGCGGTCATTCCGCCGCCTTGCGGGGCCTTGGGGATGTGGCAAGGTTCAGCCATGGCGACTGGCCCGGGGCGCGCGCGCCCGACACCCGCGTGGCACCATCGGCACCGCAGCCCGATCTGCCGGATTGGGTGCAAAGACCGGCACCGCGCCCCGAAGGCGGGCTTGCGCTTTTGTCACCCTCGGCTCTTGGTGGGGCCAAGGCTCTGCCCGGCGACCGGCCCCAGCTTGACGAAGAGGTCGCCAGACAACGCGGACGGCAGATCCACAGGCTGCTGGAACATCTCCCGCATCTGCCCGAAGCCGATTGGCGCGCTGCCGCCGAAAGCCTGCTTCTCCATGGCGAGGATGCCTTGCTTCAGGAGGAGGTCGAACCGGTTCTGGACGAAGTTCGCCGGGTCATGCGGGCACTGGAGGCTGCGGACTGGCTGGACCCTGACAGCCTGGCAGAGGTGGAGATAACGGCCGAGTTGGCCGAACTTGGCGGGCAACGCATCCATGGCTGTATCGACCGGCTCATGGTCACGCCGGATCAGGTTCGGCTGCTGGACTACAAATCCAACGCGGTGGTGCCACAGCGCCCCGAAGAGGTGCCCGATGGCATTGTCCGGCAGATCGCGGCCTACCGGGCGGCCCTGCGTCAGATCCATCCGGGCAAGCCGATCCACTGCGCGATCCTGTGGACGGCATCGGCACAGATCATGCCGCTCGCGCACGAACAGCTTGATGCGGCCTTGCGCACGCCCCCGTATCTTCACGCCCCCCGTATCTTGATGTGATCCTGACATCATCCTGACATCATCTTGACGGGGGCCGGGGGCGACCATAGGTTCCCTTCGACCCGAAACATCAGGAGGCTCTCATGGCTACCGTTGCTGTTACCGATGCCACTTTCGACGCGGAAGTGCGCCAGTCCGATGTGCCCGTTATCGTCGATTTCTGGGCCGAATGGTGTGCCCCTTGCCGGATGATCGGCCCCTCGCTTGAGGAACTGTCCGAGGAAATGTCGGACAGGATCAAGATCGTGAAAGTCAATGTTGACGAGAACCCCGACAGCCCGGCAACGCTGGGGGTGCGCGGGATCCCGGCCCTGTTCCTGTTCAAGGACGGCCAGGTCGTGTCCAACAAGTCTGGCGCAGCCCCCAAGGCCGCGCTGCAAAGCTGGATCGAGGCATCGATCTGAGCGGACCGGAAAATGGTGTGAAGAGGCGCCCGTCGGAGTGCCTTTTCATATCGGCCAGCCAAGATTGCGCAACCGGGACAGCAGGCGATCCTCGAATTCCGGTCGCCCTGCATTGAGTGCGTTCAGATGCAGCAGCCAGTAGAGGTATCGTGCCACGGGAGGGGGCTGGTGCAGCCTGGCAAAGGCCGCGCCGATTCCGTCACGGGGCACGGAACCGGCGATATGATGAAAGTCGGTTTTGGCGAACAGGATTGCGGGTTTGCGCAGGAAGAACCCGTCGAGGGCCAGCGCACTGTTCATCGTCGCGACAAAGTGACATCGGCGCAACAGATCCTGCGAGCCACCCGTCTGAAACCGGAAGTTTGGAAACTGCCGTGTCAGGCGTTGCAACGCGATCCGTTCCTCTTCGCAATAGGTTTCGCGCGGATGCAGACTGGCCCGGACCGGGCCGTCATGGCGCGCCAGCACCTCTTCGATCATCCGCAACGGGCTCATCGACTGGAACGAGCGCTGGTGCATCAACATCCCTTGCAGCGGAATGAAAGCGAGATTCTCGGTATCGGACGGCCTTGCATCGGGATAGAATCTTGTCAGGCAGGCTCCGTAAAAGCCGCCCGCCGCCTTTGCGTCGATCGTATCGGGATCAAACCCGGAGCGCGCAACAGGCCAGAGCCAGCGTTCGGCCTGCGCCTCCACATGCCAGAATGCACCGACATAGCTGCGCCGGCAGGTCAGGGCGCGGTCATGCGTCGGTGCCTCCATCCGGTAGAGCGCATAGCCCGCACGATCAGGGGCCGTCAGCCGTGCCCCGATCCCGGTTTCCAGCAGCTCCACACGCCAGCCTGCCCCTTCAAGCGCGCCGATCAGACGTTTGAAAAAATTGTGCTTTCCGGCACGGACCTCGGTCAGAACCCGGTCATCAAGATAGATCGAGAGATGCCGTTCACCCATCGGCCCAGACTAGCCCCGGCATCGGGTCCAGGCAAGCCGGGGTTGCACTCGGGCGCGGGGCCTCATACCTCTTGCGGGCAAACGGAGGGTAACATGGCCGAAGACAGATTTCCCGGCTGGCACGGCACGACGATCATTGGCATCCGCAGGGGCGGCAAGGTGGTTGTGGCCGGCGATGGACAGGTCAGCCTCGGGCAGACCGTGATCAAGGGCACCGCCCGCAAGGTGCGCCGTCTGACCCCCGGCGGGCACGAGATCGTCGCGGGCTTTGCCGGCTCGACGGCCGACGCGTTCACCTTGCTTGAGCGGCTGGAGAAGACGCTGGAAGCCGCACCGGGACAACTCGCGCGTGGCTGTGTGGAACTGGCCAAGGATTGGCGCACGGACAAATATCTGCGCAACCTGGAAGCGATGCTGATCGTGACCGATGGCGAGGAGCTGCTTGTTCTGACCGGTGCCGGGGACGTTCTGGAACCCGAACACGGGATCGCGGCGATCGGCTCGGGCGGGAATTACGCACTGGCCGCCGCACGCGGACTGATCGAGACCGATCTGGACGCCGAGACGATCGCCCGCAAGGCGATGACGATCGCATCCGAGATCTGTGTCTATACCAACGGCAACGTAATCGTGGAGACGATCGGTGACTGAGATCAACCAGGACGATCTGCGCGCCGCTGTCGCTGTCGGTCATCTGACCGAGGCGCAGGCGGCCGGTCTGCTGGCACTGGCTGCCGCGCGCCACGAGGGCCGCGCGGCCATGCCGCCCGAAGACGAGCCTTTCGAACTGTTTCGCGGCTTTGCCGAGATTTTCGTGACCGTGGGCCTGGCCATCCTGATTTTCGGAATTTTCGGGCTGATCTGGTTCATGGGCGGGCGCACGGCCTTTGTCCTGCTGATCCCGGTTTCGGCATTGCTGGCCGAGTATTTCACCATTCGGCGGCGCATGGTTCTGCCCTCGATCCTGCTGACATCGACACTGGCGGGTGCCGTGATGGCGAGTTTTCTCGGCGTGCCGCTTATCGGGTTCAGCCCGATCCGGCAGGCTCTCTGGCAGGATCCGAACCTGGCGATCGCGCTGGCGGCCACCGGCCTGGCACTGATCTTGTGGTTCATCCGCTATCGCGTGCCTTTCTCGATGTTTCTGGTGGGGCTGTGCAGCCTCTCGATCTTCCTGTGGCTTGCCGACACCTACAGACCCCGGACCATACCGACGCCGCTTGTCGAGACATTCGATCTTGCCCAGGGATCGTCTCCGGCGATTGCCCTGCTCGTTTTCGGCCTGCTCGCATTGGCAGGCGGGATCTGGTTCGACATGCGCGACCCGCATCGGTTGGGGCGTCAATCGGCAAGCGGCTTCTGGCTGCATGTTCTGGCCGCGCCATCCCTTGTCAATACCGTCGCACTGACCTTCTACAACATGGGTCCCGGCACCGGATATATCCTGCTGGCGCTTGCACTCGGTCTTGCCGCCGCGCTGGCACTGATCATCGACCGGCGATCCTTTTTCACTGCGGGCATCGGCTACATGATCTTTCTCGGCTTCTACACGCTGGGTGATGCCCACAACCCCCGCAGCTGGTGGGTCGTGCTGATCCTCATTGGCCTCGCGCTGACCGGGCTTGGCGCCAAATGGACCGAACTGCGGGGCCACATCATGCGGCTGCTTCCCGATTTTCCCGGCAAGTCCCGCTTGCCACCCTATGCCACGGAATGATCCATGACCGAGCTGACCCCGCGTGAAATCGTATCCGAACTTGACCGCTTCATCATCGGGCAGAAGGACGCCAAGCGCGCCGTCGCGGTCGCCCTGCGCAACCGCTGGCGCCGTCAACGACTCCCCGATGACATCCGTGAGGAAGTCTATCCGAAAAACATCCTGATGATCGGTCCGACCGGCGTCGGCAAGACCGAGATTTCGCGCCGTCTGGCCAGGCTCGCCAAGGCGCCCTTCCTCAAGGTGGAGGCAACGAAATTCACCGAAGTGGGGTATGTCGGGCGCGACGTGGAACAGATCATTCGCGATCTCGCCGATGTGGCGATGGCGCAGACCCGCGAACATATGCGTGAAGAGGTTCGGGCCAGGGCGCACAAGGCCGCCGAGGACCGGGTGATTGCGGCGCTGGCCGGCACCGAGGCCCGCGAAAGCACGCGCGAGGTATTCCGCACCAGGCTGCGCAATGGCGAGATGGACGACAAGCTGATCGAACTGGATGTCACCGATCCTTCGGGGGGAATGCCCGTCGGGGTCATGGGCGGCCAGCCGGGCATGGAAATGCAGATGCAGGGCCTCCAGGATCTGTTCAAGGCGTTTGGCGGCAGCCGGACCACCAGGCGCAGGATGACCGTCAAGGAAAGCCATGAGGTGCTGATTTCGGAAGAGGCGGACAAGTTGCTGGACGATGAAGCGGTCAAGGCTGCCGCGCTGGAGGCGGTGCAGCACTCCGGCATCGTTTTCATCGACGAGATCGACAAGGTCACCGCGCGCTCCGAAGCCCGTGGAGGTGACGTGTCGCGCGAAGGGGTGCAGCGTGACCTTCTGCCACTGATCGAGGGCACGAGCGTCTCGACCCGATACGGCCCGGTAAAGACCGACCATATCCTGTTCATCGCCTCGGGTGCGTTCCATATCGCAAAACCCTCGGACCTGCTGCCCGAATTGCAGGGCCGCCTGCCGATCCGGGTCGAGTTGCGTGCACTCACCGAAGCGGATTTTTCACGCATTCTGTCGGAAACCGACAACGCCCTGACCCGCCAATACCAGGCGCTGATGGCGACCGAGCAGGTGAGCGTCGAGTTCACCGAAGACGGGATCACCGCGCTCGCCCGGATCGCGGCCGAGGTGAACAGCACGGTCGAGAATATCGGCGCGCGCAGGCTCCATACCGTCATGGAGCGGGTTTTCGAGGAACTGGCCTTTACCGCGCCGGATCGTTCGGGTGAGACGATCGTGATCAGCGGCGATTTCGTGCAGGAGCAACTGGGCGATCTGGCCGCATCGAGCGATCTGAGCCGCTACGTGCTGTAACCGGCTGGCCGCCGGTGCGTTCTTTGCCATGCTGGCAGGCATCCCCGGGATCTTGCCAGCATGGTGCTGCTCTCCAATCGCCGGGACCGGGGACAGAATCACAAGCCATTGCGATGTTTCAGGACGTTTCCGGAAAGGGTCCGGGCGCATTGTCCCGCATTGCGGCGGTCATTTGCCCTGCCGTAATTTTCTATGTGGTTTTCCGGTCAATCCGGATACGCAGTTTCCGGCACGGGTTTCATCAAAAAAGTATCACTACTTCTCTGATGGTAATGTAGAGTCCACCCGGCTCGTCCGCTAGATTGCTCTCACCGAACGCTCCACATGAAAGAGATCGGCCACAAGGCAGATCTGCGGGGCAACCGGCAGGGGAGGATGACAATGCAACCCGATCTGGAATTGGTCCATATCCGCAAGGGCGAGTCCTTCGCTGCGTGGATGCATGGCTACCCGTTCCGCACGGTGCGCTGGCATTACCATCCCGAATATGAGATCCACCTGGTCGTGGCAACCTCGGGAACATTCTGTATCGGCGATCACATGGGCAATTTCGACCCCGGTCAGCTCGTCATGACGGGGCCGAACCTGCCGCAGAACTGGATCAGTGAAATCGCGCCGGGCGAGACCGTGCCGACGCGCTCTCTGGTGATCCAGTTTCCCGAGAGCCTCATCGAGGATGCCCGCACCGCGATGCCCGAGATCGAGGCGCTGAGCCCGATGCTGGAACGCAGCCATCGCGGATTGCTTTTCGATGACGAGACCAGTCGTGTGGTGCGCCCGCTTGTCGAATGCCTGATCGAGGCCACCGGTTTGCGCCGCCTGTCATTGTTCTGGGACATACTTGACCGGTTGGCCACCGGGTCCGAGCCCGAGGTTCTTGCAAGCCTCAGCTATGCGCTGGATTTGAGCGCGGTCAATGAGAGCGGGGTGAACAGGGCGATCACTCATCTGCGCGAAAACCTGACCGGATCGGTGGACGAACGCGAACTCGCCGCCCTGGTCGGACAAAGCCAAAGTGCCTTTTCGCGTGCCTTCAAACGCCATACCGGCACCACGCTGGTGCGCTATCGCAACCAGTTGCGCATCGATCTGGCCTGCCACCTCCTGATGGCCCGGCCTGAAATGAAGGTTGCCGATATCTGCTTCGAGACCGGTTTTTCCAACCTGTCCAATTTCAATCGACACTTCCTGAAGCTCAAGGGCATGTCGCCGTCGCAGCTCAGGACCATGTTCGCGGCCAATCAGGGACTTGCAATGGCTGAGCGGACAGCTTCGGGAAAAGAGAATGGCAGGAGTTCGGGCGGCGTGGGGCCGTCTGTTGCAAAGGGGCAGGTCCGGCCTGCTCAACCAACGGGACAAATCAACCAACGGGAAAAAGATGATGACACCAACAAACAGGATCCTGACTGCCGCCGCCTTCGGGCTCGCGCTCGGCGTGACGCCAGCGATATCGCGGGCCGATCAACTCAGGATCGGGATGACCTTTCAGGAGATGAACAATCCCTATTTCGTAGCCATGCGCAAAGCGCTGGAAGAGGCCGCGAAAGACCTGAATGCGAAGCTCATCACCACCGATGCCGGCCATGACGTGGCCAAGCAGATCTCGGACGTGGAGGACATGTTGCAACAGGATATCGATATTCTGCTGGTCAACCCCACCGACTCCGACGGGATCGAGAGTGCGGTGAAGATGGCCAGGCAGAAGGGGGCGATCGTGGTTGCGGTCGATGCCAATGCCAAGGGGCCGGTCGACAGTTTCGTGGGTTCCAAGAACCGCGATGCGGGTTATGAGTCGTGCAGGTATCTGGGCAAGGCGCTGGGCGGCCGGGGCGAGGTCGCGATCCTCGACGGCATTCCCGTGGTGCCGATCCTGCAACGGGTCGAGGGGTGCAAGGCTGCACTCGGGGAATTTCCCGACATCAAGCTGGTCGATACGCAAAACGGCAAGCAGGACCGCTCGGTCGCCCTAGGTGTCACCGAGAACATGATCCAGGCCCATCCCGACCTGGCGGGGATCTTCTCGGTCAATGATGGTGGCGCGATGGGCGCGCTGGCGGCCATTCAGGGCTCGGGGAAGGATATCAGGCTGACCTCGGTCGACGGGGCGCCCGAAGCGACCAGGGCGATCGCGGATGGCACGCCCTTCATCGAGACCACGGCGCAATATCCGGCCGACCAGGTGCGTATCGCGCTGGGTCTGGCAATGGCGATCCATTGGGGTGCCAAGGCCGTGCCGAAAGACGTTCCGATCGAAGTGAAGGTCGTTGACAGGAGCAACGCGGCCTCGTTCCACTGGTAAGAGGTCGGTTTGATGCCGCCGCGCCCGACCTTGCAAGGGCGCAGCGGCCATTCCAGCAGAGGGCGATCATGTTGCAACTGAGCGGGATCGGGAAAGGCTTTGTCGGTGTGCAGGTGCTTCACGGGGTGGATTTCGATCTGCGCGCGGGCGAGGTTCACGCGCTTCTGGGCGAGAACGGCGCAGGCAAATCGACACTGATGAAGATCCTGTGCGGGATCTTGCAGGCGGATGAGGGCGAGATCCGGATCGACGGAGAGGTGCGCCATTTTGCCGATTACGATGCCGCCATCGCGGCCGGGATCGGTATCGTGTTTCAGGAATTCAGTCTGATCCCCCATCTCACTGCGGTCGAGAACATGTTTCTCGCGCGCGAAAAGACCGGGCCATTCGGGCTGTTGCACAGGCGTGCGATGCACCGGCGCGCGCAGAAGATCCTGGCCATGCTGGGGGTCGATGTGCCGCTCGACCGGCCCGTCGCGCGACTTTCGGTGGCCGAGCAGCAATTTGTCGAGATCGCCAAGGCGCTGTCGCTTGATGCGCGGATCCTGGTTCTTGACGAGCCGACCGCGACGCTGACGCCGGCCGAGGTCGGGCATCTGTTCAAGGTGATGCGCGCATTGCGCTCAAACGGTGTGGGGATCGTTTTCATCTCGCATCACCTCGACGAGATATTCGAGATCTGCGACCGCATCACCGTGCTGCGTGACGGTGAATATATCGGCACCCGCGCGACCTGCGAGGTGGATACCGACCAGCTTGTCGAGATGATGGTGGGGCGCCGGATTGAAAACAGCTTCCCGCCACGCGGCACGATTGCGCCCGATGCGCCGGTGGTGCTGGAGGTGCCGGGGATCCAGTTGCGCAAGGGGGGGCCGATCTCGTCCTTCCACCTGCGGCAAGGCGAGATTCTGGGCTTTGCCGGGCTGGTCGGATCGGGGCGGACGCAAACCGCGCTGGCGATGATCGGTGCCTGGCCGGCTGTGCGGTGCGAAACCCGCGTCGATGGCGTGGACAAACGGTTGCGCGACCCGGCGGAGGCGCTTGAACACGGGATCGGGCTTTTGCCCGAGAGCCGCAAGGAACAGGGGTTGATCACCTCTTTTCCCGTGCTGCACAATGTGTCGCTGAACAACTATCCGAAATACCGCAAGGGCGGGATCTTTCTTGATCACGATCTGGAGATTTCCTGCACCGAAGCGGCGATGGGCAAGGTTCGCGTCAAGGCGCAGGGGCCGTTGGCGCGCACCGATACGCTCTCCGGGGGCAACCAGCAGAAGGTGGTGATCGCGCGCTGGCTCAACCATGACACGCGGATCCTGATCTTTGATGAGCCGACACGTGGCATCGACGTCGGTGCCAAGGCCGAAATCTATCAGTTGATGCGCGAATTCACTGCGCAGGGCAATGCCATCATCATGATCTCTTCCGAACTGCCCGAGGTGATCGGCATGTCGGACCGGGTCTGCGTGTTCCGCTCTGGCGGGATTGTGGCGACGCTGGACGGGGATCACATCAATTCCGAGGAAATCATGACGCAGGCAACCACCGGAAGGATCGAGAATGTCGCATGATGCCAATGCCGGTGATACCGGAATCCTGCCCGCCCGCAGCCGGAATGCGTGGACAGGTTTCATCCATTCGCCGCTGGCGCTGCCGCTGGCGGGACTGATCGCCGTGTCGATCCTGATGGGGATCGCGAGCGACAATTTCTTCAGCATCTCCAACATCATGAATGTGTTGCGGCAAGTTTCGGTCGTGGGAATCCTCGCGGTGGGCATGAGCTTTGTCATCCTGACCGGCGGGATCGACCTTTCGGTTGGGGCCGTGATGGCGCTCGCGGGCACGATCAGTGCCGGGTTGATGGTCAATATGGGGCTGCCCGGTGTTGTGGGTCTTGTCGCGGGCCTGATCGTCGGGGTGGCGTTTGGCCTGTTCAACGGGGTGCTGGTCGCCTGGGGGCGAATGCCTGCAATCATCGTGACACTGGCCACGATGGGCATGGCGCGCGGTTTCGGCCTGATTTATTCGGGTGGATACCCGATCAGCGGTCTGCCATCCTGGATCGCATGGTTCGGGATCGGGCGGATCTGGACGATCCCGACACCGGTCATCCTGATGCTCATCATCTATGGCTTCGCCTGGGTTCTGTTGCAGCGCACCGCCTTCGGGCGCCATGTCTATGCAATCGGCGGCAATGCCAATGCGGCACGGCTGTCGGGGGTGCGCACGCGCCGGGTGATGCTGGCGGTCTATGGCATCTGCGGGCTGACCGCGGCTCTGGCTGCCATCGTGCTGACAGGGCGCCTGATGAGCGGTCAGCCCAATGCGGGTCAGGGGTTCGAACTGGACGCGATCGCCTCGGTCGTGCTGGGGGGCACCGCGATTGCCGGTGGACGCGGGCTGATCCTTGGCACGTTGATCGGTGCGGTCTTGCTGGGGATTCTCAATAACGGCCTGAACCTGATGGGCATAAATCCCTATCTGCAAGAGGTGATCAAGGGGCTGATCATCCTCTTCGCGATCTATATCGGCCGCGAATGGTGCTAGACTCGGCGCAGATTCTGTCTCCGGCGGGGCCGGGGATGCCGTCCCGTTCAACAACAGGAGAATTCACATGTCGCAATCGTTTCAGGGCAAGATCGCGGTGATCACCGGGGCGGCCTCGGGGATCGGCCTGGCAACGGCACGGGCATTGCTGGGGCAGGGTGCCACTGTCGTCATGGTTGACCGGAATGCGGATGCGTTGTCCCGCCTGACCGCCGAACTGGGCAAGGCTGCCATCGCACAGGTCACCAACCTGATCGATCCCGACAGCTGCGGAGCGATGATCCCCGAGATTCTGGAGAAGGTCGATCATATCGACATCCTCTATTGCAATGCGGGCACCTATATCGGCGGCGACCTGACCGAGACCGATGGCGCGACGATCGACCGGATGCTGACGCTCAACATCAACGCAGTGATGAAGAATGTCCGTGATGTGATCGGGCATATGCAGGAACGCAAGACCGGCGATATCGTCGTGACCTGTTCCATTGCGGGACATTTCCCGACCTGGTGGGAGCCGGTCTATTCCGGTTCGAAA
This sequence comes from Thioclava sp., assembly GCA_965277135.1. GTDB lineage: Bacteria > Pseudomonadota > Alphaproteobacteria > Rhodobacterales > Rhodobacteraceae > Thioclava. The sequence continues at coordinate 38,834 of CBDIBW010000036.1, forward strand.
TGGGCGGTCACAAGTTTCGTTCAGGGGATGCGTCGACAATTGATCCCGTATGGTATCCGGGTCGGGCAGGTCTCGCCCGGTCCGGTCGTCTCGGCACTGCTGGCAGACTGGCCCGAGGAGAACCTGCGCAAGGCGCGCGAGAGTGGCGCCCTGATCGAGCCCGAGGATGTGGCCGATGCGGTGCTCTACATGCTTGGCCGCCCGCGCAATGTCACGATCCGCGACATGCTGATATTGCCCACCAATTTCGATCGCGTCTGAGCGGCGGGTGGCCAGGCGGCGGTCGGTACCGCCCATTCAGGGGAGGAGCCTATGGATCAGGTTTTCATCGGGGTCGATGTCGGCACGGGCAGCGCGCGGGCGGGTGTCTTTGATGCGCGGGGCCATCTGCTGGGCACCGGCAGGCATGCGCTGGAGATGTATCAGGGTGCGGGGTTCGTCGAACAAGGCAGTGCGCAGATCTGGCAGGCTGTTTGCGCCGCCACCCGCGATGCCGTGACCGGGGCGGGTATCGATCCGGGCACCGTGGCGGGGATCGGTTTCGATGCGACCTGTTCGCTTGTGGTGATCGACCCCGACGGTGCGCCCCTCCCGGTCAGCGATCCGGCCCATCCCGAACGCAACGTGATCGTCTGGATGGATCATCGCGCCCTTGATCAGGCGGCGCGGATCAATGCGCAGGGCCATGAGGTGCTCCGCTATGTCGGCGGGCGCATCTCTCCCGAGATGGAAACGCCCAAGCTCCTCTGGCTCAAGGAACATCGTCCCGACAGCTACGCCCGGGCCGGGCATTTCATGGATCTGACCGACTATCTGACCTGGATGGCGAGCGGCGCGCTGGAGCGTTCGGCCTGCACGGTGAGCTGCAAATGGACCTATCTGGCACATGAAGATCGCTGGGATTCCTCCTATTTCCACCAGGTCGGCCTGGGGGATCTGGCGCAGGATGCGTTTGTCCGCATCGGTCAGCGCGTCGTCGCGCCCGGCACGGCTCTGGGGCAGGGGCTGACGGTTGCCGCAGCCGAGGCGCTTGGCCTGCCGGCGGGAGTCGCAGTGGCGGCGGGGCTGATCGATGCCCATGCGGGGGGGCTTGCCACCGTGGCCGCTGCGGGCGGTGCGAGCGATCCGACGCAATGTCTCGGATATGTCTTTGGCACCTCGTCCTGCACGATGACCACCACCCGGGATCCCGCCTTCGTGCCCGGTGTCTGGGGGCCCTATTACGCGGCAATGGTGCCGGGCATGTGGCTCAATGAAGGCGGACAGTCAGCCGCCGGTGCCGCGATCGATCAACTCTTGCGGATGCACCCGGCGCGGGCCGAGGCACGCGCCCGCGCGCAGGGCAAGGGTCTGCCGCACTGGCTGGCCGATACGGCCCTGGCGCGGGCGGGATCGCCCTCACAGGCGGTGCGTCTGGCCGATCGGCTGCATGTGGTGCCGGAATTTCTTGGCAATCGCGCGCCCTTTGCGGACCCGCAAGCGCGGGCCGTACTGCTGGGGCTCGGGATCGAGGGTGACGTGGACGAACTGGTCGCGCTCTATGTCGCGGGGCTGTGCGGCCTGGGCTACGGGCTGCGCCAGATCATCGAGACGCAAGAGGCAAACGGTGCGCCGGTCCGGACGATCTCGGTCAGTGGCGGGGCCGGGGCGCATCCTTTGTCACGGCAGGTTCTGGCGGATGCCACAGGGCGCCCGGTGGAGGTGACCCGCAGCCCCGAGCCGGTTCTGCTGGGGGCTGCGATGCTGGGTGCGGTTGCGACCGGGGCCTATCCCGATCTGATCACAGCGATGCCTGCGATGTCACGGATCGCGATGCGTTGTGATCCCGCACCGGGCCGGATCCGGGAATTGCATGACCTGCGTCACGACGCGTTCCTGCGGCTGCAAGCCGAGGCACGCGATCTGCGGCAACGAATGGACAGGCTGCTGGTCGATGCGCCACGGCTCGAAGAGGCAAGGGACAGCGCATGAGCTTTCAGGGAACATCCGTCATCATCACCGGTGCGGGCAAGGGCATTGGCCGCGCCTGTGCCCGGGACATGGCCGCGCGCGGCGCGCAGGTCATTGCGCTCAGTCGCACGCAATCCGATCTTGACAGCCTGGCGGCCGAAACCGGGGCGCGCACGATCGCCGTCGATCTGGCCGATCCGAGCGCAGCACGCGCGGCGATCGCGCAGGGAGGGGCTGCGGATTTCCTGATCAACAGCGCCGGTATCAATATCCTCGAAACCACGCTCGACATGACCGAGGCAGCATATGAGTCGGTGCTCGGGGTCAATCTGCGTGCCGCGCTGATCTGCTGCCAGGAATTTGCACGGGCGCGGATCGCTGCGGGTGGCGGTGGGGCGATCGTCAATATCACCTCGATCGCCGGGCATCGCGGCTTTGCCGAGCATCTGTGCTATGCCGCTTCCAAGGCCGGACTGGAAGGGGCGACCCGCGTCATGGCCAGGGAGTTTGGCCCGCATGGCATCCGCGTGAACGCCGTGGCCCCCACGATCACGCTGACCGATCTGGCCGCAGAAGCCTGGAGCGATCCGGACAATAGCGCGCCGATGATGGTGCGCCATCCGCTCGCGCGTTTTGCCGAGGCAAACGAGGTCGCGCAGTCCATCGCGATGCTGCTTTCGCGCGATAGCGGCATGGTCACCGGTGCGGTGCTGCCCGTGGATGGAGGATTTCTTGCCGTCTGATCGCCTCGGGATCGTGATCCTTGATCTCGATGGTTGCCCCGTCGATATCGAGAGGCTCTCGCTCGGGGTGGGCTGAGACCGGCTGCGGATGTCAGGGCTGCCTCAAACCGATTGGCCCAAACCGAGGGCCTATCCTGAATTTTGTGCGCTGACGTGGTAACTGCTCGCAGAGGAGACCCACGTATGAGCATCGATAAAGACATCTTGGACCGCTCTCTGGCCTGCCGTGCAGCTTGCGTCATTGATGCTCAGACGCAGCGCGTCCATCCGCGACCGGACCCAGAGAACGCTTTTGCGGGGGCAAGTGGCTGGGGCGGTAGGATTCGAACCTACGGTGCGCGGTACCAAAAACCGGTGCCTTACCACTTGGCTACGCCCCAACGTGGGGCGGTGTTTAGCCAAGGCAGTCGAGGGCCGCAAGAAGAAATTTCGGATAAAGTTCGGTTACGCCACCCGCTACGCTGCGGCAAGTGATAGGCCATGGAAAATTGTAATTGTGTAATATTATAAGCCGGGCTGATGGCAGGGAGCGAGGCTAGGTGCTGCGGCTGTTGATCGCGCGCTGGCTCTGATCGCGCAGAAACCCGGTCCGGAAGGGTTCGGCCTCGGAGGAGCCAATAGCCATGCCCAGTATCTCGCGGTGCCCGTGCGTGTTCACACCCACCGCCAGCGTGACTGCGACGCTCATGATGCGCCCTGCCTGGGCCCCTCTCTGGCGAACCTTCAAACAGGTCGCGTCGATCCACAGGTAGGGTCTGGAGCCAGCTTTGAGGGAGGCTGGCAGATCATGGGGAACCGGGGGTGATCTGCACTGGTTGAAGGCCGGAGCCCTTTCCGCATGCACCCTTGCGCGCAGGTCATTGCCAATCTCCCGGCTTTGATATAGAGAGTGGTTTAACGTTGAACTATCCTGCCGAGGGGGGTCTTGCCAATGGCAGCACGGAAAGCAACGGCGAGCGGCGCAAAAGCGGGCGCGAATGTCTCTGCCGACGAACTCAGGCGATATTATCATGACATGCTGCTGATCCGGCGTTTCGAAGAGAAGGCGGGCCAGCTTTACGGCATGGGTCTGATCGGCGGATTCTGTCACCTCTATATCGGGCAGGAAGCGGTCGTCGTGGGTCTGGAGGCCGCCTCGAAAGAAGGCGACAAGCGCGTCACCTCCTATCGCGATCACGGGCACATGCTGGCCTGCGGGATGGATCCCAAGGGTGTGATGGCCGAGCTGACCGGCCGTATCGACGGCTACTCGAAGGGCAAGGGTGGCTCGATGCACATGTTCTCGAAAGAGAAACATTTCTACGGTGGCCACGGGATCGTTGGCGCCCAGGTGCCGATCGGCGCGGGTCTGGCCTTTGCCGACAAATACAAGGGCAATGACACCGTGACCTTCACCTATTTCGGCGATGGCGCGGCCAATCAGGGCCAGGTTGCCGAGACCTACAACATGGCCCGGCTCTGGGATCTGCCGGTGATCTTTGTCATCGAAAACAACCAGTATGCGATGGGCACCAGCGTTCAGCGCGCAACCAGATCCCCCGATTTCCACGAGCGTGGCCTTGCCTATGGCATCCCGGGCGAGGATGTTGACGGCATGGATGTTCTGGCGGTGAAGGCTGCGGGCCAAAAGGCCGTCGCACATTGCCGCGCCGGCAAGGGTCCGTATATCCTCGAAATCAAGACCTATCGCTATCGCGGCCACTCGATGTCGGATCCGGCAAAATACCGGACCCGCGAAGAGGTGCAGAAGATGCGCGAGGAACGCGACGCGATCGAACATGTGCGCCAGATTCTGCTGACCGGCAAGCACGCGACCGAGGACGAGTTGAAAGAGATCGACAAGACGATCAAGGGGATCGTCAACGAGGCGGCGGACTTCTCCAGGAACAGCCCCGAGCCGCCGCTTGAGGAACTCTGGACCGATATCTATGCGCAATCGGCGCCGCAGATCGCCTGAGGGGAAGAACGACAATGGCAACGCAGATTCTGATGCCCGCGCTTTCGCCCACGATGGAAGAAGGCACGTTGGCGAAATGGCTGAAGAGCGAAGGCGATACGGTTTTGGCGGGCGACATCATTGCCGAGATCGAGACCGACAAGGCGACGATGGAACTCGAAGCCGTGGACGAGGGCGTGCTGGGCAGGATCCTGGTCGCGGCAGGCACCAGCGGCGTGAAGGTCAATGACCCGATCGCGGTTCTTCTGGAAGAGGGTGAGGATGCGCGCGCGGCCGATGCGGCCACCGCCCCTGCCCCCACGCAAGAGGCCCCTGCCCCTGCACCTGACCCGGCCCCGTCTCCTGCCGACGCCAGACCGGCCGCGCCCGCGCCCGAACGGCCCGGATCACCCAGGGCACCTGGGTCAAATGCCAGCCCCGACTGGCCCGAGGGCACGCCGATGAAGACGCAGACCGTGCGCGAGGCGCTGCGCGACGCAATGGCCGAGGAAATGCGCGCGGACGAGACCGTGTTCCTGATGGGCGAGGAAGTTGCCGAGTATCAGGGTGCCTACAAGGTCTCGCAAGGTTTGCTGGACGAGTTCGGCACCGGTCGCGTGATCGACACGCCGATCACCGAACATGGTTTTGCCGGTCTGGGCGTTGGGGCCGCGTTCGGCGGTCTGCGCCCGATCGTCGAATTCATGACCTTCAATTTCGCGATGCAGGCGATCGACCAGATCATCAACTCGGCGGCGAAGACGCTTTACATGTCGGGTGGCCAGATGGGCGCGCCGATGGTGTTCCGGGGGCCGAATGGTGCTGCGGCGCGCGTCGCGGCCCAGCACAGCCAGGACTACGGTGCCTGGTATGCGTCGATCCCGGGCCTGAAAGTGGTTCAGCCCTATTCGGCAGCCGATGCAAAGGGCCTGCTGAAATCGGCGGTCCGCGATCCGAACCCGGTCATCTTCCTGGAAAACGAGATCCTCTACGGACGCAGTTTCGATGTGCCGGAGATTGAGGATTTCACCATCCCCTTCGGCAAGGCACGGATCTGGCGCGAGGGCCGTGATGTGACCCTGGTGAGTTGGGGTATCGGCATGAGCCACACGCTTGAGGCGGCCGACAAGCTGGCCGGGATGGGGATCGAGGCCGAGGTGATCGACCTGCGCACCCTGCGCCCGGTCGATTACGATACGGTGCTGGCCTCGGTGATGAAAACCAACCGCTGCGTGACCGTCGAAGAGGGATTCCCGGTGGGCAGCTTCGGCAACCACCTCTCGGCGGTGATCATGGAGCGCGCCTTCGACTGGCTCGATGCGCCGGTGATCAACTGCACCGGCAAGGATGTTCCGATGCCCTATGCGGCGAACCTGGAAAAACTGGCTCTGATCACGTCCGACGAGGTTGTCGAAGCGGTCAGGAAAGTCACATATAGGTAAGGGGTCGAAGATATGGCAACGCAGATTCTGATGCCCGCGCTTTCACCCACGATGGAGGAAGGCACGCTGGCAAGATGGCTGGTCAAGGAGGGGGATACGGTCTCTTCCGGCGATATCGTGGCCGAGATCGAAACCGACAAGGCGACGATGGAACTCGAAGCCGTCGATGAGGGCGTTATCGGCAAGATCCTGATCGCGGCAGGCACGAGCGGTGTGAAGGTAAACGAACCGATCGCGGTTCTTCTGGAAGAGGGTGAGGATGCGAGTGCGGCCGAGGCGCCCCTTGCCCCGACCGCTGCCCCGACCACCGCCCCGACCACCGCCGGGGAGGCCCCGAAAGAGGTGCCCAAGGCAGAGGCCACCGCACCGGCGTCCGCTCCGGTCTCCTTGGCACCTGCCGCGCCGCAAGGCACGGATGGCAAGCGGGTCCTTGCCTCGCCGCTGGCGCGACGGATCGCGGCAGACAAGGGTGTGGAACTGGCTGCGCTCAAGGGATCGGGTCCGCATGGGCGGATCGTGAAAGCCGATGTCGAGGGCGCGACTGCGCCAACCAGTGCCGCCGCCGCCACTCCTGCGCCCGCACCTGCGACACCCGACGCTCCGGTCGCGGCACAAGGCCCGTCAGCCTCGGCCATCGCGAAGATGTATGAAGGGCGCGACTACGAAGAAATTGCGCTCGACGGGATGCGCAAGACGATCGCCGCGCGCCTCACCGAGGCCAAGCAGACGATTCCGCATTTCTATCTGCGCCGCTCGGTCAAGCTTGATGCGCTGATGACGTTGCGTGGCGAGTTGAACCATCGGCTCTCGGGACGCGGCGTGAAGCTCTCGGTCAATGATTTCATCATCAAGGCCTGTGCGCTGGCCCTGCAATCGGTACCGGATGCGAACGCCGTCTGGGCGGGTGACAGGCTCTTCAGGATGAAACCTTCGGATGTGGCCGTGGCCGTCGCCATCAAAGGCGGGCTGTTCACACCCGTGCTGAGGGATGCCGAGACCAAATCGCTCTCGGCCCTGTCGGCCCAGATGAAGGATCTGGCACACCGGGCCCGCGAACGCAAGCTCGCGCCGCACGAATATCAGGGTGGCAGCTTCGCGATCTCCAATCTCGGCATGTTCGGGATCGAGAATTTCGACGCAGTGATCAACCCGCCACATGGCGCGATCCTCGCCGTCGGGGCAGGCATCAAGACGCCGGTGGTGAACGATGCGGGCGAGATCGAGGTCGCGACGGTGATGTCGATGACGCTTTCGGTCGATCATCGGGTGATCGACGGGGCGCTCGGTGCCGAACTTCTCAAGGCGATCTGCGAGAACATCGAAAACCCGATGCTGATGCTCGCCTGAACCTCTTTGCAGACAGATAGTGGCAGGCTGCTGAAAAATCTGTTTCGACAGGGCGGTATCCCGATGGTTCGCCATGTTGGCCGGAATGTGTGGGTGCCATGCGCGGGTCGGACGAGATATAGGGGGCTGTTCAGCTCTGTTGATCTTGAGGATCTGCCGGGGGATTTCCGGAACGCAAAGGTGAGCGCATTTTTCCGGGTTGAAACGGCACTTTCCGGGTCGGGATTTCGCCCTGGAGTTGAGCCGCTCTCCCCCTCGGGCCGGAACCGTCACCGGAAACGTCAGCGCGATCAGGCCCCGTGCTTCCATGCGCCGGGAGTGGCCAGAGCGTCCTTGAGACGTCTCTTCAGACCAAGGGCATGGCGATGATCATGGCATAGGGACCGTCGATCCGCTATTGATCCACGTCTCCGAGCTAAAACACCTGTACAGACCTTTCGCGAAACGGGATACGTGAACGTGAACAGGAAAAGAACATATTGCGAACCATAATCGCTGAGGTGAACGTCAGATCAAGGCGGAAGGTTTACACCTCGGTCGGGTTACTGGTTCGCCGGATTGTCGGGCGAGACGACCGCAGACGCCAGATAGGCGGCAATGTCGGCCTGATGTTTCTTCTGTTTCCAGAACATGCCCGATTTCGCTTTCGGATCGCCGGTTTTCCCTTTGAGGAATTTCGACGGATCGGTCATGTATTCGGCGATATCTTCCTCGGTCCAGACCGCGCCGGTTTCGCCGAGTTCCCTGATCCCGTTCCTGTAGTTGAAACCTTCTTCCGAGGCGACCGGACGGCCGATCACGTCATACAGGTTCGGCCCGACCCTGCCGCCCTTGACGATGGCGGTGCCATCCGGGGCGATGATCGAATGGCACGATTTGCACTTGCGGAATTCTTTCTCGCCGTTGGCCACATCCTGCGCGAAGACAGGCGCGACCTTGGCGAAGATGGTGAGTGTGGCTATCAGGCTGAGTTTCATCGCATCCTCTGTTTTTGCAGTGTGCGCGGGTCACTCCTCGGGAACCGATCTTGCAAAGGCAGTCACGCGGTCCTGGTCGGCTTTTCTGCACGTCTGTGATGGGGCCTGTCAGGAACTTTCCGCGCGGCAAGGTGGAATGTTACCGAAGATGCGCTCGAATGTTGCACGCAGAGCGAGATCAAGATCGCCCATGGTCGCGGGAATGCCCAGATCGACCAGGCTGGTGACGCCGTGATCGCGAATCCCGCAAGGCACGATCCCGGTGAAATGGCTCAGATCGGGTTCCACGTTGATCGAAATTCCATGAAAACTGATCCATTTGCGCAGCTTGACCCCGATCGCGGCAATCTTGTCCTCGACGACCACCCCATCGGCGCGGGGCTTTCCGGGGCGGCTGACCCAGACCCCGACACGACCGTCGCGGATCTCGCCCCTGACGTTGAACTCGGCCAGGGTGGCGATCACCCAATCCTCAAGCTGACGCACAAAGCAGCGCACATCGCGACCGCGCCTGTTCAGGTCCAGCATCACGTAGGCGACCCTCTGACCCGGGCCGTGATATGTGTATTGCCCGCCGCGCCCGGCCTTGAAGACCGGAAAACGGTCGGGATCAACCAGATCCTCGCGCCTGGCCGAGGTGCCAGCCGTATAGAGCGGGGGATGTTCGAGCAGCCAAACCATTTCATCGGTGTCGTCTGTCGCAATCTGCGCGACTCGCGTTTCCATACATGCCAGCGCCTCCTCATAGGGGACCGGGGTTTCGCTGATACGCCATTCGACCATCTGTCACCTCCGTCAGGTCATGCGATCCTACACCAATTTTCCTTTACAGGTCGAGTTTGGGACATCAAACCCACGAAAAAGCAAGGTGGTCGATCTTTCCGGCAATGCGGGCAAGGGATTTTCGAAGGCAGAAATGGTTTGGTTTGCCGCGAGAGGAAAAGCTCATGGTTTCACCCGATCATCGCCTCGCACTCCCCAAAAGTCCGACCTTGGTCAGCGTTGCCTGTCCGCGCAATTTCCGGGAAATTCACCTGGAAGGCAAAAATTGGGGCTTTTCATTCCAGTTTGAACCCGCTAAATGCGCCGCACCGAGCCAAGACAGTGCGGTCGTGGCGGAATTGGTAGACGCGCAGCGTTGAGGTCGCTGTGGGGTAACTCCCGTGGAAGTTCGAGTCTTCTCGACCGCACCAGAAAATGATGAAAATCAAATGGATAAGAACATTATTTGTAATTTTTTCGCTCTGATCATGTCTCTCACGTCCACAACCCGAGCAGACTGAGGCCACCGATCGAGACGCGCAGGATCCGGCCTTCCCAATCCTGTATCGCGCCGGGCAGCGCAGCGATTGTCCAGCCACGCGGGAAGGCACAGCCCTTGCACCAGAAGATCGAGTAGGCCACCACGGCGCCGAAATGCACTCACACTGGACCTGTACCGGTTTTATGCTGCTCCGGTCTCTCGTTTAAGCGGCCTTTGCTTTGAAGGCCAGCGGGCTTTTCCACCCCAGAGCTGAGTGTCTACGGCGGGGATTGTAGGAGCCGTTGATGTACTCGAAGATCGCCATCTCTGCGGTGCGCCGGGTCTCCCAGGTTCTTTGCCACAGAAGCTCCGCCCTGATGGTTTTGAAGAACGTCTCGACGACAGCGTTATCGTAACAGTTGCACGTGCCGCTCATGGAGACCTTGAAGCCGTGCTGACGCAGAAGCTTCTGATCGTCGTGAGAGCAATACCGGCTGCCACGATCCGTGTGATGGATGCATCCCTTCGGCGGGTTCCGCAGCGCGATAGCCATCTTGAGAGCTCGGATCGCCAGAGCCCGCTTCATGCGGCTGCTGACCGCCCAAGCTCTCGCAGCTCTTCCGCCATGCGCGCGCGTCCATAGCTGCCGAGAGACAACGCGAACGGCCCGGCGAACTGCTCGCGGATATGGGCTAGGACGACCATGGCCGCCCGCTGCGTCTTGCTCACCCGGCGCGTACGCCAGGCGCGGTATCCACGGGCCGTGGTAGCCTTGTGGCAGCCTTGATGCCTTCATGCGCGTCCGGGATCACCGGCGTCACACCGGACAGGCCCCCCGGACAGGCCGCGCCGGACGAGATCTCGCAAAAACCCGGTCGCCCGGTCTCAGAGGAGCCAAGCACCATGCCCAGTATCACCAACGCCCGGAACAGAACCTGAACCTGAACGGAACCAGATTGCAAACCCTGCCCCCAAGAGGAGCAGAGCCGCGAAAGTTCACATATTTATCCTCATCTTGCCCCAAACGGATTGTCCGGTTTGGCAAAAATTGCAGGGTCACTTGCTCTTTACGGTTTTTTCAAGAGGCAAAGATGCTTAGACTGACCCGTGGTCCTGCGCTGCAAAGAGCAAGAACGGTGATGAAAAGACTGACAATTCTGGGCAAGATTCTGGGCGTCGTGATGTTCGTTGCGTCTTGCGGAGGCGGCCCCTCGACGCCGCCGCGCAACCTCGACAATGCCTGCGCCATAGTCAGGGAACGCCCTCGATATTACAACGCCATGCGCCGGACGGAGGATCGCTGGGGCGTGCCGATCGCGGTGCAGATGGCCACCATCTACCAGGAGAGCAAGTTCGACGGGCGTGCCAAAACGCCGCGGAAATGGGCGCTCGGCGTGATCCCGCTTGGCCGCCAGAGTTCGGCCTATGGCTATGGCCAAGTGCTTGATTCAACCTGGGATGACTATCGCAAGAGCACCGGGCGTTACGGTGCCAGGCGTGACAGGATCTCTGACGCAACCGATTTCATCGGCTGGTATATGGACGGCTCGACGAAACGGCTGGGCATCTCGAAAACCGACGCGCGCAACCAGTATCTTGCCTATCACGAGGGGCGCAGTGGCTATTCGCGCAGATCGCACAACTCGAAGCCCTGGTTGCTGACGGTTGCCAACCGGGTTCAGTCGCGCGCCCGGATGTACAAAAATCAGCTGCAAGGCTGTCGGCGCTGAGATCCCTCAGCGCCGCCGCGCCACTGCCTGGTCGATAGAGAACATCGACTGGGCGAAATCCCCACCCTTTTGCAGATTGTTCAGGATTGTCGTGGTCTGATCACCGCCTTGATCGGTGATCACCCATTGGCGCAGTTCAACCGGATTTGCGCTGAACACCAGCCGGATCGTGCCATGCTCGGGGTGCTGCGGATCCTGCGCGGTGACAATCGTCTTCGAACCCTCGCCGGTATGGCCCACGACCATGTTGCTCCGGCCCAGATCGATGTTCCGGCCGAGGATCAGGTTCAGCGGTGTCCTGGCCAGCGGATATTGTTCGGGCGGCTGGTTTGATTTGGGATCGAACACGGCGACACGGTTGGCCGAGGCCAGCACCAGCATCCTTGAATCGTCATACTGGAACCGCGCCCGGCCCGGCCGCTTGATGTAGAGCTTGCCGGTCGAGATCGAACCATCCGAGTTCGCTTGGGTAAAATCGGCAGAAACCGTCGTCAGGGTGTTCAGATAGTCCGAGATTGCTCCGAGGGACAGCTTTTCGGCCATCGCGGGGGCGGCAAGGGCCAGCAACAGGACCAGGGTCAGAAAGGTGCGCATCATGGCCATCAATCTAGGTGCCCCGTGCGAGATGGAAAGAGCCACAGCAACATCCAGGCAAGGCTTCGGGTCCGCATGAGCGCCTTTGCGCGCATCGGCAGGGCCGTCACTGTTCGGGCACGAGGATTTCGCGTTTGCCGACATGGTTGGCCGAAGACACGACGCCCTGATCCTCCATCTGCTCGACCAGGCGCGCGGCCTTGTTGTAACCGATGCCCAGCTTGCGCTGGATATAGGAGGTGGAGCATTTGCGATCCTTGATCACGATCGCGACCACCTGATCATAAAGCGCATCTTCACCGCCTGTATTGCCGCCAGCGTTCAGCCCGAGCACCGCGTCGATATCCGAAGCCGTTTCGTTGTCAGGCCCTTCGACCACACCGGACATGTATTCGGGCGGGCCGAAGCTCTTGAGGTGATTGACAATTTCCTCGACTTCCTCGTCGGACACAAAAGGGCCGTGGCAACGGGTGATCTTGCCGCCACCCGCCATATAGAGCATGTCGCCCATGCCCAGCAGCTGTTCGGCACCCTGTTCGCCCAGAATCGTGCGGCTGTCGATCTTGGATGTGACCTGGAACGAGATCCGGGTCGGAAAGTTCGCCTTGATCGTGCCGGTGATGACATCGACCGAAGGGCGCTGCGTGGCCATGATCAGGTGGATACCCGAAGCCCGCGCCATCTGCGCCAGCCGCTGGATGCAGGCCTCGATCTCCTTGCCCGCCACCATCATCAGGTCGGCCATCTCGTCAACGATGACAACGATATAAGGGAAGGGCCTGGGCTGGAATTCATCCGTCTCGAAAACCGGATCGCCGGTTTCCTCATCGAAACCGGTCTGCACGGTGCGCTTGAACATCTCGCCCTTTTCCAGGCTTTCCTGCACCCGGCCATTATAGCCCTCGATGTTGCGCACACCCATCCTGGACATCTTGCGATAGCGGTCCTCCATCTCGCAGACCACCCATTTGAGCGCGACCACCGCCTTTTTCGGATCGGTCACGACCGGCGACAGCAGATGCGGGATACCGTCATAAACCGACAGTTCCAGCATCTTCGGATCGATCATGATCAACCGGCATTCCTCCGGGGTCAGACGGTAGAGCAACGACAGGATCATCGTGTTGATCGCCACCGATTTTCCCGAGCCCGTGGTCCCTGCGATCAGCAGGTGGGGCATCTTGGCAAGGTTGGTCACGATCGGCTCTCCACCGATCGTCTTGCCCAGTGCCAACGGCAGTTTCATGTTCGCATCGCCGAAATCGCGCGCGGCGAGGATCTCGCGCAAGACGACCTTCTCGCGATGATCATTGGGCAGCTCGATCCCGATCACCGAGCGGCCCGGCACGGTCGAAACGCGCGCGGACAGCGCCGACATCGAGCGCGCAATATCATCGGCCAGACCGATCACGCGGCTCGCCTTGAGCCCCGGCGCCGGCTCCAGTTCATACATCGTGACGACGGGGCCGGGGCGAACCGAGGCGATCTCCCCTCGAACGCCGTAATCATCAAGCACCGTTTCCAGCATCCGCGCATTCTCTTCGAGCGCCTCATCCGAAAGCTGGTGGCGCTGAATCGAGGACGGATTGGTCAGCAACGACAGTGGCGGCGGCTCGTAAACGGCTGGCGGAACAGGTGCGTCAAATGACAGCTTCGGCTCTGCCTCTTCCCTTGCGCGGCGCGACGGGGCGGCAGGTTTTTTCACCGGCTGCACGACACGGGGTCTGGCGTCGGGCGTCTTGATCACCTGACGGTCAAGCCCACGCGCAACAGGTGGCAGTTCGGGCACGATACCCATCTCGTCACCCATCTCGTCGGCATCGGCCCCGGTCCAGTATGTGTTTGCGTCATGGTCCCGGACGTCAGGCGCATGACCATATTCCGCGTCATCGTCAATCGGCTGGGCTTCGGCCACAGTCCAGTCCGGATGGGTCCAGTCCCGCCCGGTTGCACTCTCGTCGCGTGCGATCTCTTCCGACATCGTGAGCCACGACGGATCGACGCCGGGCTCTTCCGGATCCGGCGCGACATGGCCCGACGCGGCTTCTGATGGCGGCGTGAAGCGCGCTCTGGCATGCAGCGGTGGCTCTGCACGCAACGGGGGCTCCGTCTGGCATATCTGCGGCTGACGCTGCGCACGCTGAAGACGCCTGGCAACAGCGGCCAGGACCGAGGCAGGGACCGAGGCAGGGACCGGTGCGCACGGTGCCTCGGGCGCGGTTGCGACCGGCGCATGCTGTGCGGGGCCTGCCGACAGGGCAGGCTCTGCGGTCACCGTCGGGGCCACCTTGTGATTTTGCACGGCCTGCGCGATCCGGGCGCGAATGCGATCCTCGCTCGGGGCGGCTTCGGGTCCGGCCCGGTGGTGTGGCTCGACCAGTTCCGGTTCAAGCGCGAACAGATCATGATCGTCGGGTTCGGGGTGGCGCCGGATGCGAGACAGGAGCGACCCGCGCGGCCCGGCATCGGGCGGCGGGAAACCGGGCTGCGCGTAACCATGATCCTCCCGGCACTGCTGACCGGAACAGACCTGCTGCTCGTCCCATACGGACGGTTCGGCAGCCTCTGCACGCCGCTGACGCGCCTTTTCAGCCGCATGGGCCGCAGCCGCGCGCGCACCGTGGACCGAAGCCTGCGCACCCTTGCCCAGCAGGTTCATGCCGCCGACATACATTGCCACCGTGCCCAGCCACATGAAGCGCGCGATCGCCCGCAATTCGGGCCGGGTAAAACCCAGAACGAACGCCCCCATGGCCAGCATTGCCACGGCCAGAACCAGCGACAGCAGCTTCAGACCGAACGCGCCCGACACCGGCACGATCCCCAGAAGCGCCCCGGCAACCATGTCGCCGAAATGCCCGCCAAGGCCAAAGCCATGCCCCCAGTTGTCGCCCGGAACCAGCATCGCGGCATAAACCGAGACAGCGGTCATCCCGATCGGAAAGAAGGTGATCCGCCTCCACAGGCGGTCCTCACCCCGGTGGGTCACGAGGCGCCCCCCCCAGATCAGCAAGCCGACAGGCAGCAGCCAGGCGCCATGCCCCACGATCACGACAAGCGGCGAGGCGATCCCTGCGCCGATCCGGCCCAGCCAGTTGTGCACCGGCTGATCGGACGCGGCCAGCCAGCTCGGGTCTTCGGGAGCGTAGGAAAACAACAGCATCGCCATCAGCCCCCCGAGCAGGATCAGAATCACGCCAATCAGTTCCGTGCCACGGCGCTCCAGGATTGCCTGCGTGTTCTCGTCAAACAGCGGATCGCGCCGTCGTGCCTGAAAAGATGTCATGTCTGCCGTCCTTGCCCATACAAACAGTCACGGAGCCGAACCAGCCCGCACCGCGTTTCGTCTTTCGGGGCGACCAGAGCCACCCGGACATACCCTTTGCCGGGGTTGTCCCCGTTCACCTCGCGCGCCAGATAGGCACCCGGCAGAACCCGGATCCCGGTCTCGCGCCAGAGTTTGAGCGCCGCAGTCTCGCCATCCCCGACCGGAAGCCAGAGGAAAATCCCGCCCTCGGGCAGGGTGAACCCCGCAAGCCCCGAGAACAGTTCTGCGGCGATCTGGTATTTCTCGCCGTAAAGGCGGCGGTTCTCGATCACATGCTCCTCGTCGGACCAGACCCGCTCGGCCACGCGTTGCAACGGTTGCGGCAGCGGCGCACCGGCATAGGCGCGCAGACGGCGGACATGGCGCATCGACTGCGGCCCCGTCGCGACAAAGCCCGAGCGCAGCCCCGGCAGGTTCGAACGTTTCGAAAGCGAATGAAACACCGCCACCCGCTCGGGATCGGTGCCGATTTCGGCACCGACTTGCAGCGCGCCCGGCGGTGGTGCCTCACGCCAGATCTCGGAGTAGCATTCATCGGCAAACAGCCGGAAATCATGGGTCTCCGCCAGACCCAGCAATCCTGCCAGATAATCGCGCGGGGCCACCGCACCTTGCGGATTCGAGGGCGAGCACAGATAGGCCGCCACCGTGCGGTTGAGCACGTCCCCGGGCAGGCTTGCGTAATCGGGCAGAAAGCCGGTTTGCGCGCTTGCAGGCACAAAGACCGGCTCCGCCCCGACCGCAGCCGCAGCCACGGCATAGACCTGGTAGAACGGGTTCGGGATCAGGATTGCCGGTCTCTTGCCGTTCTTGAACTCGGGCGCGAGCGCCACAAGCGTATTGAAGAGCCCTTCGCGGGTGCCATTGAGCGCCATGATCCGCTCGGGCCCGACATCGACGCAATAGCGCCGCCCGATCCAGCCGGAAATTGCGTTCAGCAACCCGGGCGTGCCGTCATTGGCCGGGTATTTCGCAAATTCGCCAATGCTCTGCGCCACAATCCCGGCCACGAAGGCCGGCATCGGCTGGCGCGGCTCACCGATCGACATCGCCAGGACATCGCCGCCCGGCTGATGCGAATCGAGCAGCGCGCGCAAACGCGGAAATGCGTATTCGGGCATGTTCGAAAACCGCTCGGGAAAATCCATCTCTGCCTCACCGTCCGGGGTCATTTTACGCCCCGTTCAACCTGGAAGGCTACCCGAAGCGGGGCGGCGCGTCCAGAAAAAGACAGCCACGCCGGGGCGTTGCGAAATCTCACTGTGGCATTTCAGACGAGTGCTTGCCGCTGCCACAGGCCCGTCGCGGGCGCGCGTATTCGGCAGATGCGCATGGACAATCCCGCCCGGCACGCCATAGTAGCGCCCATGCAACACGATTCAGATGTCATCATTGCAGGAGGCGGGCTGAATGGTCCGGCGCTGGCGCTGGCGCTGGCCTCGGTGGGCCTGAGTGTCATCATCATCGATGCGGCCCCTGCCCGACAACGCGCAAGCGATGCGTTTGACGGCCGCGCCTATGCACTGGCTGTCGCGTCGCAAAGACTGCTGGCCGCGATCGGTCTCTGGGACCGGCTGGCCGACACGGCGCAACCGATCATGGAGGTGAAAGCCTCTGACGGGCATCCGGGTGAAGGGGCGGCACCGTTCTGGCTGCATTTCGATGCGCGAGAGCTGGATCAGGCGCCGGTGGGCTACATGCTGGAGGACCGGTTTCTCTATCGCGCCGTCCTGGAGGCGATGCAGGCCAACCCCGCGATCACGCTGCTCGGCGAGACCCGGGTTGTGGGGCAGCATGTGCAGCCCGGCGGTGTCACGGTCACGCTCCCGGATGGGCGCGACAGGACGGCCAGGTTGCTGGTCGGGGCCGACGGGCGCGGCTCGGGCGTGGCCGAACGCGCCGGGATCCGCCGCGAGGGCTGGGGCTATGGCCAGACCGCACTGGTTGCCGCGATTGCGCATGAGACATCGCATGAGGGCATCGCGCATCAGTTTTTCATGCCGTCCGGACCGCTGGCGATCTTGCCTCTGACAGGCAATCGTTCGTCCATCGTCTGGTCGGAAACGGATGAAAATGCGCGGGTGATCTCGGCGCTGGATGATGAGGATTTCCTTGCCGTCCTGCGCCCCCGTTTCGGTGATTTTCTGGGAGACATATCGCTTGCCGGTCCGCGCTTTTGCTATCCGCTGAACCTGACACTGGCAAAATCCTGTGCGGCCGAGCGCGTGGCACTGGTCGGCGATGCGGCGCATGGCGTGCATCCGATTGCCGGTCAGGGACTGAACCTCGGGCTGCGCGACGTAGCGGCCCTGGCCGAGATTCTGATCGAGGCGATGCGGCGTGGCGAGGAGATTGGCGCGATTGACGTGCTGGAGCGATACCAAGGCTGGCGGCGGTTCGACTCGACCTTGCTCGCGCTCGGCATGGACAGCATCAACAAGCTGTTCTCGAACGACAATCCGATCCTGCGGACCGGGCGTGACCTGGGGATGGGTCTGGTCAATGCCCTGCCCGGTTTGCGCCGTGGCCTGATGCGACAGGCGGCCGGCCTGTCAGGCCCCCTGCCCCACCGCTTGCCCCGCCTGCTGCAAGGCCGCGCGCTCTGATCGCCGCTCTGATTGTCGCCTCAATCGTCGAGGCGGCGTGCCTCATCGACCAGCATGATCGGAATCCCGCCACGGATCGGAAAAGCCAGCTTTGCCGGTTTCGAGATCAGTTCCTGCGTGCTTGCATCATATTGCAGGACAGCGTGGCTCACCGGGCAGACCAGAGCCTCCAGCATATGCCCGTCGAACAGCGGTTTCCCGGGAAGGTCATTTGCGGGGACTTCACGGGTTTCGGGTGCCTCACTCATTGCAGCTTCTCCTCTCCGCCGCCATGCAGCGCATATTCAATCAACGTCACCAGCGTTTCGCGCCGCGTCGCCAGGCAAGGCGATTCCAGCAGTGCCTGCTTGTCCTCTGACTCCAGCGGCAGAAGCATCCCCAGCGAGTTGATCAGCAACTCCTCATCCGCCTCGCGCAACATGTCCCAGTCGGTATCGAGCCCCTGCGCCACGAAGAACCGCGACAGCAGGCTGAAAAATTCCTTGCGATCGAAGCCTTTGTCCTCTTCGGGCTTGCCCAGGTCGCGCTCGAACCCGTCCCAGCTGACCTCAGCCCGGACATAGGGCGTGAAGCCGTCGATCTCTTGCAGGAAACGAAACCGCGACACCCCCGAGAGCGTTATCATGTAGCGCCCGTCCTCGGTCTCGGAAAAGCCGGTCAGTCGCCCGGCGCACCCGATCGCGTTCATATGCGATCGGCCCTCGGACCCCTTGTGCGGCTGGATCATCCCGATCAGCCGCGTTCGGGTCTTCATGCAGTCCTCGACCATCTGCAGATAACGCGGCTCGAAAATATGCAGCGGAAGGCGTGCCCGGGGCAACAGAAGCGCCCCGGGAAGCGGAAAGAGCGGCAGTTTGTCCGGCAATTCGCCTTGCTTGATCTTGATCATCTGCAAGGAACTAGCGCATCCGGGCGATCAGGCAAATATCATCGACGAAAGACGCCGCCGCCCGTTTCGCGCGATCGGATCGGTCGGTTTGAGCGCGTCGAAAATGGTGAAAAGCCGGGCTTTCACAACGCCGTCATTCCACTCACGATCGCGGCGGAACATGTCCAGAAGCTGATCCACCGCCTCTTCGATCTGACCTGCGGCATAAAGCGCCTGCGCATGGTCGAATCGCGCCTGCATATCGTCAGGGGCCGCCGCAACCCTGGCTTGCAGTTCATCAAGCGGCCCGACCTCTGCGGTCTGCCTGGCGAGTTCAAGCTGCGCGCGCGCGGCCTCGACCGGGGCAGAATGTACCGCCGTCCCGGGAACCGCCGCTAGGGCCTGCTCTGCCGCATCCAGTTTTCCAAGTGCGATCCGGGCCCGGATCAGACCGCCCTGCGCCTCGGCCAGCTCGGGATCTTCTCCGATGATCGCGGCAAATGTCCGGGCGGCATCTTCGGCCGCACCCTCGGCAAGCATCGCCTCGGCGGCCTCGACCGCCGCACCCAGACCCCCATCGGCAGAACCGCCCCCCAGTTCGACCAGCTTGCCGACGAATTTCTTCAGGTCCGGGCCGGACAATGCGCCCTGAAAGCCGTCAACCGGCTGCCCCTGCCAGAAAGCATAGACCGTGGGAATCGACTGGATGCGCAACTGACCTGCGATCATCCGGTTCTCGTCGACATTGACCTTGACCATGGTGACCGCTCCCCTGGCGGCGACCACCTCCGCCTCAAGTGCCGGACCAAGCTGCTTGCACGGGCCACACCAGGGTGCCCAGAAATCGACGATGACCGGAATGGTCTGCGATTTTTCGATCACCTCGGCCATGAAATCGGCTTCGGTCACCTCCTTTACGGGGGCGCCCTGCGGCGGCGCGCTCTGATTACCACCAGGTTCCAGCATCCTTGTCTCCTGTCAGCATGGGGAATTTGATCCCTATATGGCCTCTGTGACCCAAAACGCAAACCACCATCGTGATGGCTGCCCGCCTTGCGTCCTGCACACGCACCCGCTTTGCCAGGAATCACAGATCGAAGGTGGCGAAAACCGGTGCGTGATCGGAAGGCTGCTCCCACCCCCGCGCCGCCCGCAGCACGCGCGAGCCATGTGCCGCGCCCGAGATGTCGTGGCTCGCCCAGACATGGTCGAGGCGCCGCCCCTTGTCAGCCGCATCCCAATCGCGCGCCCGATAGCTCCACCAGGAATAGAGTTTGCCTTCGGGGATGTCCTGGCGCGTCACATCCACCCATCTGCCTGCCTCCATCGTTTCGGCCAGATGCGCGACCTCGATCGGCGTATGGCTGACGATCTTGAGAAGCTGCCTGTGCGACCAGACATCATCCTCGCGCGGCGCGATGTTCAGATCGCCAACCAGGATTGCCTTCTCGGGGCGCTCCGCATGGAAATGCTCGCGCATCTGCGTGAGGTAATCGAGCTTTTGCCCGAATTTCTCGTTCACCGTGCGATCGGGCACATCGCCCCCTGCCGGCACATAGAAATTGTGGATCGTCACGCCGTTGTCCAGCCGGGCCGCGACATGGCGCGCCTGACCGAGATCGGCAAAGTCATGGGCACTGCGTTCGGTCATCGGCAGTTTTGACAGGATTGCCACGCCGTTATAGCTCTTCTGGCCCCGTGCCACCATATGAGTATATCCCAGTGCCCGGAACTGTTCCATCGGGATCTTCTCGACCGGACTCTTGCACTCCTGCAGGCACAGCACGTCCGGCGCCTCTTGCTGCATCAGCTTGCACACCAGCCCCTCGCGCAACCGCACCGAGTTGATGTTCCAGGTTGCCAGCGTGAAGGTCATGTCCATCTCCCGTGTTTCAATACCGCATGATCATGTCGAAGGGCGACCGGCTGCGCAACCGCCCCTCTTTTTGCTGATCAAAATATTCCGGAGGGAAATTGGGCGTCAGTGGAGCGGCCCAGATTATTTTGCATTGCTGTGGGTGTCTGTCGTCGCGCCTTGTCAAGCCGGGTCCTGGCCGCGCGCCGGTCTTGCGGTCGGACCGGTGTGGGTGCATTTCGGCACCGTGGTGGTCTTCTCGATCTTCTGGCGCAAGGACTGCGCCTTCCCGCAAGCCCGGACGATCGCGGCGCTGCCTGGCGCGATGCAAGAGTGGGAAGGCTGGATGTTATTTGACACAGAAATCTGCAGTACCCGGAAGAGGCTGGGGGTTCCCGGAAGACGCCGGACAGGTCTTTAGATAGTGTAGTCATGAGATTTTGGCCCAAAGAGCGATACATCTGATTTGTACGGCTGCCAAGAAGAAGGAAGTATTTTTGGCATACCGCGTTGCAATACCACGCCAACGCTTTAAATGCAGGAACGCATTTTCAACGAGATGTCTTAACTGATAGAGATCTTTGTCATAGTCCCGTTGTTCTTTACGGCTCTTCCTTGGTGGGATAACACTTTTCATATCTTGGTCTTCTGCTTGCCTAACAATGGCGTTGCTGTCATATCCCCGGTCTGCCAGAAGATGTTCCGCATTCAAGCCTGTCATGAGTTTTCCCGCCTGAGTACAATCTGCTGTTGTGCCTTTTGTAACAATAACCCGGACCGGCATACCATGCGCATCCACGGCCAAATGGAGTTTTGTGTTGAGCCCCCTTTTGTGCGACTCATATCTTGATTCCCTCCACGGGCCCCTGCAGGCATGATCCCTGCGGCATGAGGATGAACCTTGCAATGAGAGGCATCGATTATAAGTCACCCGTAATCGGGATCATCAATCACTATTTCCAAGAGTTTCTCCCATATTCCTTTGTCTTGCCACCGGATGAAA
Source organism: Thioclava sp. (assembly GCA_965277135.1). GTDB lineage: Bacteria > Pseudomonadota > Alphaproteobacteria > Rhodobacterales > Rhodobacteraceae > Thioclava. The sequence continues at coordinate 60,456 of CBDIBW010000036.1, forward strand.
CGACGATGCGTATTACTCCAGCCGCCGTAATCAGGAGGAAGGTCTCTCCAGGGGGCTCCTGTACGCATAATCCAGAATACGGCATTGATAAACCGACGATTATCTTGAGCGATTCCACCCCGACTTCCCTTGCGCCCAGGAAGGTGTTGTGAGAGCAAGTCCCAGACCTGATCCGATATATCGTGACGCCTATGAGATCCCATCCTTAACTCCTCTTAAAAATCTTGGGAGGAGAATAACACTTACCATATCTCGTGACTACACTATTTAGAAGCGCATTACTATGTTCGGAAAATGAGAGTGTCCGGTGTTCTGTGTATGAGTAAATTGGCCCATGCTTCCAATTTGAAGGAGCATGACGACAATGACGATTTCCAAGGAAGTGCTGGACGAACTGTTGAGCGGGGTTGACCGCCCCGAGGATTTGCTGGGCGACAAAGGCCTCATGAAGGAACTGAAGGTTCGTTTCATGGAGCGGATGCTGGGCGCGGAGCTGACCGAACACCTTGGCTATGAGCCGGGGGAGGACCCTGCCGAGCAAAGCAACCGCCGCAACGGCACGTCACGCAAGACGGTGAAGGGCAATGACGGTGCGCTGCTGATTGATGTTCCGCGCGACCGGGACGGCAGTTTTGAGCCTGAACGGATCAAGACAGGCCAGACCCGGATCGACGGGATGGACGACAAAATCATCGGTCTTTATGCTGCCGGACTATCGATCCGCGATATCCGGGCCCACCTTGAAGAGGTTTACGGCCTGAAGGTGTCCGCCGATCTTGTTAGCCGGGTCACCGACGCGGTCTTGGAAGAGGTCTCAGACTGGCAAAACCGCGCCCTGGAGCCGATGTACCCCATCGTTTTTCTCGATACCCTACGCGTCAAAATCCGCGATGCGGAAAGCCGTCAGGTCAAAAACAAGGCGGTTTACGTGGTTCGCCCTGAACAACTTTTATCCGGCTGATTTTGCTTGAGAATGATGTGATATTGCTGGGTGCTGCCTGCAAGGTTTTGTATTATCCCGGCAGGAACCCTGCAATTTCGAGCCGTGATATGAAGCCGAGAAAGCCGCTCCCGGAACAAGACGATCTCCTGCGCGCCCGCCTGGTCGAGATGATCGACATGCGCCACGAGCTGGTGAAACTTGCCCCCCTGATCGACTGGGAGGTCTTTGAGCGGGAATGGGCCGGGTTCTTTCCGTCCCACACCGGTCGCCCGGCGACGTTGACGCGCCTGGTTGCCGGACTCCTTTACCTGCAACATGCCTATGCACTTTCGGACGAGGCGGTCGTGGCACGATGGGCCGAGAACCCGTATTGGCAGCACTTCTGCGGCGAGACGTTCTTTCAGCACCGTCTGCCGCTTGATCCCTCATCCCTGACCCGGTGGCGCAAGCGGATCGGCGAGGAGGGTGTTGAATGGATGCTGACCCAGACGATCGAGGCCGGGAAACGCGCCGGGGTGGTGAAGCGCAGCGATCTCAAGCAGGTCACGGTCGATACCACGGTGATGGAAAAGAACATCGCCCACCCGACGGATGCCCGGCTGTATGAGGCGGCGCGGCGCAAGCTGGTCGGGCTGGCTCGCGAAGCCGGGATCGTCCTGCGCCAGAACTACAACCGTCTTGGGCCTCGGCTGGCCGGTCAGGTTGGGCGCTACGCCCATGCCCGCCAGTTCAAGCGGATGCGCAAGGCGTTGCGCCGGCTCAAGGGCTACACCGGCCGCGTGCTGCGCGACATCGAGAGGCAACTGGGTAAGGTTCCGGAGGGGGCGCTGAGAGAGCGCCTGGTGGGGATGATCGCGCTGGTGAACCGGCTGTTGGCGCAGAAGCCGAAGGACAAGAAGAAACTCTACAGCCTGCATGAACCGGCGGTGGACTGCATCTCCAAGGGCAAGGCGCACAAGAGGTACGAGTTCGGAACCAAGGTCAGCGTGGCCACGACCAACCGGGGCGGCTTCGTGGTCGGGATGCGGGCGCTGCCGGGTAACCCTTACGACGGCCACACGCTGCACGAGGCGCTGGAACAGGTCGAGATCCTGACCGACCTGAGGCCAGAGTTGGCCTTTGTCGACCGCGGATACCGCGGGCATGGCGTGCAGAATGTGAAGGTTTTCATCAGTGGCGCAAAGCGAGGTGTCACCAGGACGATCGCCAAACTCCTGCGACGGCGCAGCGCCATTGAACCAATGATCGGGCACATGAAGAACGACGGTCGACTGACGCGAAGCACCCTGAAAGGAACCGACGGCGACGCTCTGTTCGCCGTGCTCTGCGGCTGCGGTCACAACATTCGCATGATCCTGAGACACCTGAGGGAGATCTTGTGCCGGTTGATCCGGGCTCTCACCTCGCTCCGACAGACCACCACCGCTGAAACGGCCTTCGTCGGGCCGTCTCAGATCGCCAACGTGCCAATCTGAAACCCTTGTTCAGGACGGACTACGTGGCCCTGGGCGTCACCCCGGAAGGCAAGCGCGAGGTTCTGGGGCTCTGGATCGCCGCCAATGAGGGGGCTAAATTCTGGCTCTCGGTGATGAACAATCTGCGCAATCGTGGGGTTGAAGACATCCTGATTGCCGTTGTCGACGGCCTCAAGGGCTTCCCTGATGCGATCAATGCCGCCTTTCCAGATACCACCGTACAAACCTGTATCGTGCATCTGGTGCGCCACTCCCTGAACTTCTGTGGCTGGAAGGACCGCAAGACCGTCGCCAAAGACCTCAAGCGGATTTATCAGGCAACCAATGACACCGAGGCCGAGAAGGCACGCGCTGATTTTGAAGCCGAATGGGGGCAAAAATACCCGTCAATCGCCCCAAGCTGGCGGCGCGCCTGGCAGGAAGTCATCCCGTTTTTTGCTTTCCCGCCGGCGGTCCGCAAAATCATTTACACCACGAATGCGATTGAAAGCCTCAACCGCGGGATACGCAAAACAACAAAAACGAGGCGTAGTTTCCCAACAGACGATGCCGCAACCAAGTTGATTTACCTCGCCATCCGCAGCTTCGAGAGAACAGGCAGGGCCGTCCGGGAATGGGTTGCTGCCCGAAACCAATTCGCTAGTTCGCCCTGAACAACTTTTATCCGGCTGATTTTGCTTGAGAATGATGTGATATTGCTGGGTGCTGCCTGCAAGGTTTTGTATTATCCCGGCAGGAACCCTGCAATTTCGAGCCGTGATATGAAGCCGAGAAAGCCGCTCCCGGAACAAGACGATCTCCTGCGCGCCCGCCTGGTCGAGATGATCGACATGCGCCACGAGCTGGTGAAACTTGCCCCCCTGATCGACTGGGAGGTCTTTGAGCGGGAATGGGCCGGGTTCTTTCCGTCCCACACCGGTCGCCCGGCGACGTTGACGCGCCTGGTTGCCGGACTCCTTTACCTGCAACATGCCTATGCACTTTCGGACGAGGCGGTCGTGGCACGATGGGCCGAGAACCCGTATTGGCAGCACTTCTGCGGCGAGACGTTCTTTCAGCACCGTCTGCCGCTTGATCCCTCATCCCTGACCCGGTGGCGCAAGCGGATCGGCGAGGAGGGTGTTGAATGGATGCTGACCCAGACGATCGAGGCCGGGAAACGCGCCGGGGTGGTGAAGCGCAGCGATCTCAAGCAGGTCACGGTCGATACCACGGTGATGGAAAAGAACATCGCCCACCCGACGGATGCCCGGCTGTATGAGGCGGCGCGGCGCAAGCTGGTCGGGCTGGCTCGCGAAGCCGGGATCGTCCTGCGCCAGAACTACAACCGTCTTGGGCCTCGGCTGGCCGGTCAGGTTGGGCGCTACGCCCATGCCCGCCAGTTCAAGCGGATGCGCAAGGCGTTGCGCCGGCTCAAGGGCTACACCGGCCGCGTGCTGCGCGACATCGAGAGGCAACTGGGTAAGGTTCCGGAGGGGGCGCTGAGAGAGCGCCTGGTGGGGATGATCGCGCTGGTGAACCGGCTGTTGGCGCAGAAGCCGAAGGACAAGAAGAAACTCTACAGCCTGCATGAACCGGCGGTGGACTGCATCTCCAAGGGCAAGGCGCACAAGAGGTACGAGTTCGGAACCAAGGTCAGCGTGGCCACGACCAACCGGGGCGGCTTCGTCGTCGGGATGCGGGCGCTGCCGGGTAACCCTTACGACGGCCACACGCTGCACGAGGCGCTGGAACAGGTCGAGATCCTGACCGACCTGAGGCCAGAGTTGGCCTTTGTCGACCGCGGATACCGCGGGCATGGCGTGCAGAATGTGAAGGTTTTCATCAGTGGCGCAAAGCGAGGTGTCACCAGGACGATCGCCAAACTCCTGCGACGGCGCAGCGCCATTGAACCAATGATCGGGCACATGAAGAACGACGGTCGACTGACGCGAAGCACCCTGAAAGGAACCGACGGCGACGCTCTGTTCGCCGTGCTCTGCGGCTGCGGTCACAACATTCGCATGATCCTGAGACACCTGAGGGAGATCTTGTGCCGGTTGATCCGGGCTCTCACCTCGCTCCGACAGACCACCACCGCTGAAACGGCCTTCGTCGGGCCGTCTCAGATCGCCAACGTGCCAATCTGAAACCCTTGTTCAGGACGGACTCGCTAGCCTATACCCCGAGCGGTTCAGCAAATGACCCGCTAAACTCGCATGGGCTAAACCTCATACACAGAGTTTCGGATACTTCCCGGAAAATGTGCAGAGCCATGAAACCCTTGTTCAAAACCCCGTTAAAACAACCGTTTGAACAGGGTTTGCTCCGCTCGCCATCAGAGCCTGCACCAGGCCCCGCCACGCCCAAATACCCCGTATTTCGCCCGTACTGAAGGACAAGCCACCGCGCCCGAAACACAGGCCAAATTTTTTGTTTTTATTTTAAAGACCTGTGCGACCTATTCCGGGAACCCCCAGCCTCTTCCGGGTACTGCAGATTCCTGTGTCAAACAACAGCTATGAGTGCGGCGATATCCTCGGGGGTTCCCACCGGCTTGCAGGCAATCTCTTTCGCGATTCGCCGGATCATCCCCGACAGCGCCTTGCCCGCACCGATTTCCCAGATCCCGGTCACACCTTGCCCGGCCATCCATACCACACTTTCGCGCCAGCGCACCGATCCGGTCACCTGTTCGACCAGCAATGCACGGATCAGTTCGGGATCGCTCACGGCCTCGGCGCACACATTCGCCACCACCGGCACAGCCGGTGCGGTAATCGCGACATTTGCCAGCGCATCTGCCATCGCATCGGCAGCCGGCTGCATCAGGGCACAATGGAACGGTGCGGAAACCGGAAGCAGGACAGAACGCCTGGCACCTGCGTCCCGGGCCAGCACCATGGCACGCTCGACCGCCGCCCTGGTGCCCGAGATCACCACCTGGCCCGGATCGTTGTCATTGGCCATCTGGCAAACTTCGCCCTGCGCCGCATCGGCAGCCACACGCGCCGCCGCCTTAAAATCGAGCCCCAGCAGGGCGGCCATCGCACCTTCGCCCACCGGCACCGCCGATTGCATCGCTTCGCCCCGACAGCGCAACAGTCGTGCGGTATCGGCAAGGCTCAACGCACCGGCCGCACAAAGTGCGGAATACTCGCCAAGACTGTGACCGGCCACGAATGCGGCATCAGTGATGGCATGCCCCTCGGCCTCCAGCGCCCGCATCGCCGCGATCGATGTCGCCATCAGGGCCGGTTGCGCATTCGCCGTGAGGGTCAGTTCGTGCTGTTCACCCTCCCAGATCAGCGTGCTCAGCTTTGCGCCAAGAGCCTCATCCACTTCGGCAAACACCGCTGCCGATGCCGGATAGGCCGCCGCCAGTGCCCTGCCCATACCGATGACCTGCGCCCCTTGACCGGGGAAAACGAATGCTCGGCTCATGGCCTGCCCTTCCTTGGAAACCTGCCGTTCCTCTAGTCAAGGCCAAGCAGATGGGCAAGATCGTCTCGCCTGTCAAGACACCGGGCGTGGCGTGATCGCACGCCCGGGGCGCGCGCCCGACGCCCGCTTCCATCGGGTTGCAGACGCCCGTCTTGGCAGTAAAGCTGCTGTCATTTGACACAGGTATTGTCAGTGGCGAGGCGAGTTGTTCTGCGCTGTTCCGGGTTGGATCGTTGAAATACGAAGGGAACGCATCCAATCGGGGCTGTGTTTCAAACGTGCGGGTTTGACCGTCAGTGTGGGTGGAATGAAGACACTTGCGCGTGGCGGAGCCTGTTCAAGCCGGGGCATGGCAACGTGAATCTCGTCGGGGTCGGAGAGATCACAGACGCGGGCGGTCAGGCGGGCGGCATCACGATCATCAAGAAAGACGCAAGGGGGATCGCGAGACTGTCGGATATTTTGTGCTCTGACGTCCTTTATCAGGCCATTGGGAAGCGGTGTTCGAACATGATTGCGAACTGGCTTTTGACGGCGCGCCATTCGCGGACCGAGCGCTTCCACTCGGTTGATGTAGCATTGAGCGCGAGATAGATCAATTTCGCGGCGGCGGCGTCGCTCGGGAAGTGGCCACGCGTTCGGACGGCGCGCCGGATTTTCGAGTTCAAGGCCTCAATGGCATTCGTGGTGTAGATCACGCGCGTTGCCAACGGTGCCGTTGTCGCCGAGGGCGATGCAGAGGTCCACGCGCCGCAAAAACAGAGAGTGTCAGGTGTTCTGTGTATGAATGATCCGGTCCATGCTTCATCGAAAGGAAGCATGCCTGCCACTCTCCAAGGACCTTCCGGATGACCTTCTGAAGGGCGTTGAGCGCGCTGAGGACCTGCCTGGCGACGCCGGGTTTATGAAAGAGCTGAAGATCAAGCTGATGGAACGGATGCTGTGCGCGGAGCTGACAGCGCACCTCGGCTACGAAGTTCGCCCTGAACAACTTTTATCCGGCTGATTTTGCTTGAGAATGATGTGATATTGCTGGGTGCTGCCTGCAAGGTTTTGTATTATCCCGGCAGGAACCCTGCAATTTCGAGCCGTGATATGAAGCCGAGAAAGCCGCTCCCGGAACAAGACGATCTCCTGCGCGCCCGCCTGGTCGAGATGATCGACATGCGCCACGAGCTGGTGAAACTTGCCCCCCTGATCGACTGGGAGGTCTTTGAGCGGGAATGGGCCGGGTTCTTTCCGTCCCACACCGGTCGCCCGGCGACGTTGACGCGCCTGGTTGCCGGACTCCTTTACCTGCAACATGCCTATGCACTTTCGGACGAGGCGGTCGTGGCACGATGGGCCGAGAACCCGTATTGGCAGCACTTCTGCGGCGAGACGTTCTTTCAGCACCGTCTGCCGCTTGATCCCTCATCCCTGACCCGGTGGCGCAAGCGGATCGGCGAGGAGGGTGTTGAATGGATGCTGACCCAGACGATCGAGGCCGGGAAACGCGCCGGGGTGGTGAAGCGCAGCGATCTCAAGCAGGTCACGGTCGATACCACGGTGATGGAAAAGAACATCGCCCACCCGACGGATGCCCGGCTGTATGAGGCGGCGCGGCGCAAGCTGGTCGGGCTGGCTCGCGAAGCCGGGATCGTCCTGCGCCAGAACTACAACCGTCTTGGGCCTCGGCTGGCCGGTCAGGTTGGGCGCTACGCCCATGCCCGCCAGTTCAAGCGGATGCGCAAGGCGTTGCGCCGGCTCAAGGGCTACACCGGCCGCGTGCTGCGCGACATCGAGAGGCAACTGGGTAAGGTTCCGGAGGGGGCGCTGAGAGAGCGCCTGGTGGGGATGATCGCGCTGGTGAACCGGCTGTTGGCGCAGAAGCCGAAGGACAAGAAGAAACTCTACAGCCTGCATGAACCGGCGGTGGACTGCATCTCCAAGGGCAAGGCGCACAAGAGGTACGAGTTCGGAACCAAGGTCAGCGTGGCCACGACCAACCGGGGCGGCTTCGTCGTCGGGATGCGGGCGCTGCCGGGTAACCCTTACGACGGCCACACGCTGCACGAGGCGCTGGAACAGGTCGAGATCCTGACCGACCTGAGGCCAGAGTTGGCCTTTGTCGACCGCGGATACCGCGGGCATGGCGTGCAGAATGTGAAGGTTTTCATCAGTGGCGCAAAGCGAGGTGTCACCAGGACGATCGCCAAACTCCTGCGACGGCGCAGCGCCATTGAACCAATGATCGGGCACATGAAGAACGACGGTCGACTGACGCGAAGCACCCTGAAAGGAACCGACGGCGACGCTCTGTTCGCCGTGCTCTGCGGCTGCGGTCACAACATTCGCATGATCCTGAGACACCTGAGGGAGATCTTGTGCCGGTTGATCCGGGCTCTCACCTCGCTCCGACAGACCACCACCGCTGAAACGGCCTTCGTCGGGCCGTCTCAGATCGCCAACGTGCCAATCTGAAACCCTTGTTCAGGACGGACTACGAAGAAGGCAAGGAAGCGCCAGCCGGTCAGACGAACCGCCGGACTGGCGTCTCGACCAGGGTGCTGAGGGGGCGGTGCTGAGGGGGCGGTGCTGAGGGGGCAGTGCTGAGGGGGCAGTGCTGAGGGGGCAGTGCTGAGGGGGCAGTGCTGAGGGGGGCAGGACGGCGAGCTGCCTGTGGCGGTGCCCCATCTTCGATGCCTTGCGACCGTGACAGCCGCTTCGAGCCCGGGTTGGTGAAGACGGGCCGGTGTTCAAAGACCTTGCCCGGATCGACGGGATGGCCGCCAGGATCATCGGGCTCTGCGCCGTCGGGCTGACGGTGCGGGATATCCAGTCCCGCCTGCTCGACCTTTATGGTCTGAAGGTCTCGCCCGACCTGATCAGCCGGGTCACCGATGCCGTCCTGAACGAGGTCCGGGACTGGCAGAGCCGGGCACCGGAGCGGATGTATCCGATCGTGATTTTCGACGCCCTACGGGTGAAGATCCGCGATGCCGACAGCCGGACGGTGAAGATCGAGCCAGCGCGTCGCCATCGGTTCGAGACCGCTGGCGAGGGGCCGTGTATGTCGCCCTCGGCGTCACCCTCGGCGTCACCCGCGAGGTCTTGCGCGAGGTCTTGGGCCTGTGGATCGCCAAAAACGAAGGAGCCAGGTTCTGGCTCCCGGTGATGAACGCGCTGAAGACCCGAGGCACGCAGGACATCCTGATCGCGATCGTCGATGGGCTGAAGGGCTTTCCCGAGGCCATCACCGCCGCCTTCCCGGAGGCCATGGTCCAGACCCTGAACTTCTGCTCCTGGAAGGACCGCAAGGCCGTGGCTGCCGATCTGCGCCGGATCTACGGGGCCGCAACCGCCGATCTGGCCGCCGCCGAGATCGACGATTTCGAGGAGAAATGGGCCATCGAGGCGGCATTCCCCCAGACCCGGGTCCAGACCTGCATTGTCCACCTGCTACGCCATTGCATGAACTTCGCCAGGTTCAAGTGGGAAGCGATTGATCCAGTGGATCAATCGTCGCGCAGAACAGGACCGCAAGGCCGTCGCCGCCGCCCTCAAGGCGATCTGCACGGCCGTGGATGCTGGCGCCGCCGAGCTGGCCCTGGCTGAGTTCGAGGACAGCGAACTGGCCAAGCGGTATCCGGCCATCGCGCCGAGGTGACGGCGGACCTGGAACGAGGTCATCCCGTTTCGTGATTAGGTAGCCACTCACCGGCTCAATATAGGGTTCAGAGTCGCGAAAAATTGTTGGAGACCTCCGCCAAACGTCGGAGGCCTCTAACGTTAGAGAGATCGGTCTGCAAGGGATGCCTTACGGTGAAACATTCCCGAGAACCGACCCTGACCAACAAGCACGCCGCAGATTGTCAGAACCACGCCGACGATCTGCACGGCCTGCGGCACCGTCCCCATGAGAACCGAAATCAACAGGGCGAAGACCGGAACGAAGTTGAAGAAGATCGACGTCTTGCCCGGTCCCCGCACGGCAATCCCCACATTCCAGAAGAGGTAGGCCAGTACAGAGCCGACGATACCCATCCACAGAGCCGCAAGGAAGCTTACGCCCGACGTTCCAGCCGCGGCCGAAATCGGGTTTTCGAAAAGGAAGGCCGCGAGCGTGAGGGCAATCATGCCAAAGAGCATTGTCCAACTGGTCGTCTCAAGGGGGGTCGCATCCTTGACGAAGGCACGCATCTCAACAGTATAAGCTGCCCACCCGATCGAGCCCAGCAGGATGATCAGATCACCAGAGGCAAAGGCAATGCTGCCCGAGAGGATATGGCCTTTGGTTATCACCAAAGAGACCCCGACAAGGCTGACAATCATCCCCATGATCCGGTCTGGTCCCGGCATCTGGCGGTTAAGGAAAGCCTCAATGATATTGGCCGAGATCGGAGTGGTAGCCATGATGAGCGAGGCCGTGATCGGGGAGGATGTCTGCAACCCTACAAAAAGCGCTCCGTTAAACCCAGCGACACCCATGACGCCAAGGAGCACATAAGCCAGAAGGTTGCGCGACAGTACATTGGGACGCAGCCCTTCCTTCACGAGGAGGATCGCGAAGATCCCAATGACCGCTATACTGAATCGCTCCACCGACGCGGTCCAGGGCGGTACACTCTCCAGCGCGAATTTGGTGGCTTGGAAATTCGGTCCCCAGAAGAAAGCTGCCATGAGTGTCATTATGACGGCGGTTGATGCTGACGTTTTCATTGTATGCTCCTTAATCCTGGTACCAAAGCGGGGCGTCCAGCCGCATGGAGGACACCTGTGCGGTGTCTGATGTGGACAGCGCGAAGGTGACGGCCTGCGCCACGTCCGATGGGCTCAGCATCCTGGCCAGTTTAACGGGGGGGAATTCCCCTGCGGCGCCGAGATTCTCGCGAAACCCCGTATCAACCTTGTCGACCTGAATGGCGCACACGCGGATGTTCTGAGGCATGCCCCACAGGCGGAGCCCACCGGTATAGCCCTCAACCGCAAACTTGGAGGCCGAATAGGAGAGCAGCGCGTGGGTGTGATCGGTGCCCCAGATGGAGGAGATGTTGATGATGTCAGACCGCGGTTGCTGCTTTAGGTGGGGCAGCGCGAACTTGGTGAGCTGGAACATACCTTTCACGTTCACGTCGAAGGTATCTTCCCATTGATCAATCTCCGCAGCGTCCGGCCCGCCGCCGTAGCAGATGCCAGCCACGTTCACGAGCGCATCAAGCCCTCCGAAGGTGGCGACGGCCTCAGTCACAGCTGCCTTGCAGGCTGATGCGTCCCGAATATCGAAGGTGATGGAGTGAACGCGATCTTTGTCGATCCCGTCTGGAGGCGTCATTTTGGCATTGTCCGCTGCGATGATGCGATGGCCATCTTCCAGAAGTCGTGCAACAACCGCGGCACCAATGCCACCGGTCGCGCCCGTAACGAGTATGGTCTTGCTGTACATAGGTTTTCCTTTCCTGGCGCTCTGATTTAGATATGCGCCATGCCAGACAGATGAGGTCCGAGCGCATCTTGCCGACATGCGCCTGGGATGAATTCAGCGAATCTTCGGAAACCTTTTTCCGAATGCGAAAAAGATCAGGCCGCGCTCAGCCCATTTTCCAAAAGGCGCCACCCGTGATCTCGCGCACACCGCGCGAGCAGGCCATCGGCCCCCACAACTGCCTTGCGTCCGACAGCCTCAAGCATGGGCAGGTCGCTTGTGTCGTCTCCGATCGCCCAGCAGGCCTGCGCATCCGAGCCGTGCCGCTTTAGGAACCGCAGGATGGCCGACCTTTTACCCATGCCGATGGTTGGCACGTCGTTCAACTCACCAGTGTAGAAGCCACCGGGGCCAACAACCATGGGGGCGCAGAGTATGTGGGTCACCCCAAGCTCGGCGGCGAGCGGCTCAAGAACCTCTTCGAACGACCCAGAAACGAAGACCGGGACGAAGCCCTCCGCTGCGAGATCGCGCAGCAGTGCGGCGGTTTCTTCGATAAGGATGCCAGGTCGCATCGAGGTCCTGGCCCACCATTGCGCGCCCGCCTCCTGTAAGCTGAACGGGGTCTCGCCGGCAAGGTGTCGGTAGTAGACCCTGTTCAGTGTCTCCCTCGACAAGCCACTCCGGAAGAGTTCGGCGAACTCAGCCTCGAAAGCCCGTAAGGCAGCCAGATTGCCTCGCATCTCACAGAAGAACTTATAAAAGTCGAACATGCTCTTGGTGCGGATCAGGGTCTCATCAACATCAAAAAAGGCGAAACGAGGGGACGTCATGATTGTTCCTCTCGGATATTCACCGCCGCGCTAATGGCCTCTGGCGTGCTTTTTGCGTGGGTGACAAACTCGGAAAACGAAGGCCCCTTGAGCTTGAGCTGAGCGTGGATGTCGCCGCCAGGGCCATAGCGACCAATCGCGCCGCCATGGCTCATTTGGTAGCTCATGAACAACACCACGACATTGACGACGCGATTTCCGCCCAGTCCGGGCGCGGGAAATGGATCGGGCAGCACGGCTTCAAAATTCGCAGAACCCATACTGTCGGTAACGAACACGTTTGGAATGCCCAGCGGCGCGGGCCGGGTTGGACCCTTGGGGTCCAGATCGCGTTCGCGCAGGGTCATGATGGTGTAGAGCGAGTTCGGTATCAATTTATCGAAATCGAACCGAAATCTCGCGCTTTCGCCGTCGTCGTCGAGTGTGACATCAAGAGTACCTTTGGCCCGGACCCATTCACCGAGCGTCACCATCCTTCTCAAAGCGGAACATCAATGGTGCGACAGCTTCTGTCAGAGCGTGCCATGCTGTGTGTTCGTTAAGGTATTTTCAGGGTCAGGCGGCGGAAACGCATCCGTCAAGGGGCAATCTTTCCGCATGGTTAACAGGCGGTTAACGGGCCGCCTGACATGCTTTTCTTGCTGCATCCGGGCCTGATCAAAATTTTGTGAATGTCTCGCCGGGGCCTCGCCCGCCGATCACAAAGCCGCGATCAGCGAATCGAATCGTTGATCAGTGCGGCCCCGCTTGCCGCCGGACATGGTGGATCGGCTGGAAAAGTGAGATAAGCTAATGCCTTTCCAGCGCCTCCCTTACATAGCGATGCCACAACCTTGTTCCTGCGCGCCACAAAGCCACCCCTAAAAGCGCAACGGGCACACCAACGACAATCGCACAAAATGCTGCTAAAAGCTCCGGCTGCGATGATGATCCGAAAATTGCAAAGAAGCCAACAACAGCAGCAGCAAGAAGGCCGCCGATTACGAAAATAACAGGAAGAATTATGAATAGACTAATGAGCAATGCAGTAATCGGGATTGCAATCATAACCATTATGACTATTGACAGGATACGAAGAAAGATTATACGAAAGGGAATTATATCCCAAAGTAACATTTCCTTATTGACGTAAAGGGCTTTTTGGTTTATCACAGAGTCACATTAGTCCGTCCTGAACAAGGGTTTCAGATTGGCACGTTGGCGATCTGAGACGGCCCGACGAAGGCCGTTTCAGCGGTGGTGGTCTGTCGGAGCGAGGTGAGAGCCCGGATCAACCGGCACAAGATCTCCCTCAGGTGTCTCAGGATCATGCGAATGTTGTGACCGCAGCCGCAGAGCACGGCGAACAGAGCGTCGCCGTCGGTTCCTTTCAGGGTGCTTCGCGTCAGTCGACCGTCGTTCTTCATGTGCCCGATCATTGGTTCAATGGCGCTGCGCCGTCGCAGGAGTTTGGCGATCGTCCTGGTGACACCTCGCTTTGCGCCACTGATGAAAACCTTCACATTCTGCACGCCATGCCCGCGGTATCCGCGGTCGACAAAGGCCAACTCTGGCCTCAGGTCGGTCAGGATCTCGACCTGTTCCAGCGCCTCGTGCAGCGTGTGGCCGTCGTAAGGGTTACCCGGCAGCGCCCGCATCCCGACCACGAAGCCGCCCCGGTTGGTCGTGGCCACGCTGACCTTGGTTCCGAACTCGTACCTCTTGTGCGCCTTGCCCTTGGAGATGCAGTCCACCGCCGGTTCATGCAGGCTGTAGAGTTTCTTCTTGTCCTTCGGCTTCTGCGCCAACAGCCGGTTCACCAGCGCGATCATCCCCACCAGGCGCTCTCTCAGCGCCCCCTCCGGAACCTTACCCAGTTGCCTCTCGATGTCGCGCAGCACGCGGCCGGTGTAGCCCTTGAGCCGGCGCAACGCCTTGCGCATCCGCTTGAACTGGCGGGCATGGGCGTAGCGCCCAACCTGACCGGCCAGCCGAGGCCCAAGACGGTTGTAGTTCTGGCGCAGGACGATCCCGGCTTCGCGAGCCAGCCCGACCAGCTTGCGCCGCGCCGCCTCATACAGCCGGGCATCCGTCGGGTGGGCGATGTTCTTTTCCATCACCGTGGTATCGACCGTGACCTGCTTGAGATCGCTGCGCTTCACCACCCCGGCGCGTTTCCCGGCCTCGATCGTCTGGGTCAGCATCCATTCAACACCCTCCTCGCCGATCCGCTTGCGCCACCGGGTCAGGGATGAGGGATCAAGCGGCAGACGGTGCTGAAAGAACGTCTCGCCGCAGAAGTGCTGCCAATACGGGTTCTCGGCCCATCGTGCCACGACCGCCTCGTCCGAAAGTGCATAGGCATGTTGCAGGTAAAGGAGTCCGGCAACCAGGCGCGTCAACGTCGCCGGGCGACCGGTGTGGGACGGAAAGAACCCGGCCCATTCCCGCTCAAAGACCTCCCAGTCGATCAGGGGGGCAAGTTTCACCAGCTCGTGGCGCATGTCGATCATCTCGACCAGGCGGGCGCGCAGGAGATCGTCTTGTTCCGGGAGCGGCTTTCTCGGCTTCATATCACGGCTCGAAATTGCAGGGTTCCTGCCGGGATAATACAAAACCTTGCAGGCAGCACCCAGCAATATCACATCATTCTCAAGCAAAATCAGCCGGATAAAAGTTGTTCAGGGCGAACTACAAAACCTTGCAGGCAGCACCCAGCAATATCACATCATTCTCAAGCAAAATCAGCCGGATAAAAGTTGTTCAGGGCGAACACATTAGGAGATGGGAATGAAACAGAAAGCACCAGGCAAATCTAGCCGCACAGGCCTTACCCTTCTGCAAATTGCAGATATGTTTGGGGACGAGGTTAAGGCTAGAGAATGGCTTGAGCAACAAAGATGGCCTGATGGGCCTAGCTGTCCCCATTGTGGTTCGTTGAGCGTCAAAGTGGGGGTTCCTCATAAGAGCATGACGCATCGCTGCAATGACTGTTCTAAAAAGCCGATGTTTACAGTTAAGGTTGGAACTGTAATGCAAGGGTCTAAGTTGCCTTACCGAGTCTGGGCAATCGCTATATATTTATTCACCACCAACCTAAAGGGTATTTCCTCAATGAAGTTGCATCGCGAATTAGGTATAACGCAAAAATCTGCATGGTTTGTCCTCCATCGCCTGCGGGAAGCCTATGCTGATGGTCAGCCTTTATTCGAAGGGCCCGTCGAGGCTGATGAGACTTACATCGGCGGCAAAGAAAAGAACAAGCATAGCAACAAGAAGCTAAAAGCTGGGCGGGGTCCTGTAGGAAAAACGGCGGTTGTTGGCGTTAGAGACCGTGATACTAATCATGTATCTGCACAGCCTGTTTTAGACACGAATAAAGAAACGCTACAGGGCTTTGTTGAGATCCGTACACAAGAGCAATCGCAGGTCTATACTGACGAAGCAAGGGCCTATGTAGGGATTAACCGTCCTCATGAGGCTGTTAAGCATAGCGTGGGTGAATATGTGAAGGATATGGCCCATACAAACGGCATGGAGTCGTTTTGGGCTGGTCTCAAGCGAGGGTATAATGGCACATACCACAAAATGTCTCCCAAGCATCTTAGCCGCTATGTCAATGAGTTTTCAGGCCGTCACAATAGCCGCCCTAAAGACACCATAGATCAAATGGTCGGTGTTTTAGGAGGGATGATTGGAAAGCGCCTTAGGTATGTAGATTTAATTGCCGACAACGGCCTAACAAGTGGAGCAAGAGGATGAATGTGCGAGTTTCGGTAAGCTGTCCTTTACCTAGATCAAACAGATCAAATTCACCTTTTAGATATGCGGGCGGCAAGTTTTACGCACGTAGGCTTATCTTAGACGAGGTGCCTGAACATAGCTTTTATTCTGAACCTTTTGCAGGAGGGGCGAGCGTTTTTTTGCAAAGCCTAAGTGTAGCCATAACATTCTCAATGATTTATATGAAGATGTCATAAACATGTTTCTCGTTATAAGAGATAATGTTGAGGATTTAATTGATAGCCTCCATGGGATTCCTGCGACAAAGGAAAATCATCATTGGTTCAAAAATCATTTCGATCCTAAGACAGACATCGATAGAGCAAAAAGGTGGTTCTACCTTAACAGAACATCTTACAGTGGCATTATGAAGCCAGAAAATTGCTATTGGGGGTACGGCGAAAAATACTCTATGCGCCCTGAAAATTGGCCGCCGCATTTGAGGACAGTATCTGACAAACTGCAAGGCGTCTCGCTTCAGACAAAAGATTTTGAGGAGTCCATTGATAATACGCCAGATGGATCGTTTCTGTTTGTTGATCCGCCTTATTATAACGCAGACCAGCAAAAGTTCTATAACTGTCATTTTTTGACAGAAGATCATGAACGATTAGCTGCCTGCTTGTATAGAAATTCTCACAGATTAAAGTTCCTTTTGACTTATGATGATCATGAGGATGTTCGTGATTTATATCATTGGGTTCAATACATTAGTGAACGTGAGTGGAACTACACTATAAACAGGACCGACAATCAACGAGAAGGCTTAAAGCTAAAGGACGGATTTAGAAGTTCTCGGGGTAAGGGCAAGGAAGTGTTTATTAGGAACTATAATGTCTGATGAAGCTCTGAAAGTATACAGGGATATTGAGGAGTACTGTGACACTTACAATATCCCTTTGGAAAATCTTTTAGACATTTTAGAAGATCAGAAAGTTGTCCCCATGATTAGGGGGAAAGCGACTGAATTCATTTGTGCTTTGGTTCTTAAGAAAAAATTGAACCCAAAGGACTGGTTAGTTGAAAAGCTGAATCTTAACGCTCAACTTGGCTCCTATGATGAAGATGTAAGCATTACCCACAGACGTAAGGGCGTTCGTTTTAAGGTGGAAGCGAAAAATGCTGTAAGAGGCAAATTTAGCCTTGGTACTAGGGCAAGCCCTTTCCCTCACTTCGCAGTTAAATGTCACAGGTCTCGCAGCAATCTTAGTCGTCAAGAAAATGACAGGTACATGGCAACGGATTTTGATTTACTTTTGTGCAATGTTTCAAATTCGCTTTTCCGAAGCACTTTTTCCCGTGGCTTGCCTTTAATTGAAAAACCCGAAGCAATAGAATGGCTAAAAGGCCATTACTCTGTTGGAACCGAGGCTGAAATACGTAGAGCAGCCTATGACGATTGGCGCATCTGCTTGCCTAAAGATATTGTGCAGGATGATGGAACAATCCCTAGGACGCCTAGAGTGAAAATGAAAGATGATCCAAACTGGTTTGGCTTGGACGACCTAGAAAAAATCTAGAAAGGCTACTTTAGTGATGAAGAAACAAAAAGAGCAAAAACCAACGTTCCAAAAACTATCTGACTCGCACTACCAGCCTTCTAAGGCTGAGATGGAGCAGGAATATGATATGCCACAAGCCTCTATGGATACTTTGCGACAAGCATTTTTCGAACCTAGCGATGGAGCTGGCCGCCCTAAATAGGCTTAGGCTATGTTACTTTGGGATATAATTCCCTTTTCCTCAGCGGGTTCAGATCCGACATGGAAGGCACCAAGGCACTTGCCCTTGAAGCCTGGGCGCAGCGCGAAGGCCGCGCTTTCCTGCGTTTCGACTATTCCGGTCATGGTGTCTCGGGCGGGCATTTCGAAGACGGCGCGATTGGCGACTGGTTCGAGGATGCGCGTGATCTCATCATGGCGCGCACCCGGGGGCCGCAGATCCTCATCGGTTCGTCGATGGGCGGGTGGATCTCGCTGCTGATGGCGCGCGAGCACCCCGAAAAGATCGCGGGCCTCGTGACCATCGCCGCAGCCCCCGATTTCACCGAAGACGGTTACTGGGCAGGTTTCGATGAGCCAACCCGCCACAAGCTCGAAAGCGAAGGTCAGGTCGCCGTTCCTTCCGATTACGGCGATCCTTGCGTGATCACCCGTCGCCTGATCAACGAAGGGCGCACGCGGCTGGTGCTGCGCACGCCGCTCGCGCTGCCCTTCCCCACCCGCTTCCTGCAAGGCACGGCCGATGCGGCAGTCAGCACCGGGACCGCGATCCGTTTGCTCGACCATGCCGAGGGCAACGACATGCGCCTGACACTGGTCAAGGGGGCGGATCACCGCTTCTCCGAGCCGGTGCAACTGGCGCTGATCGAGACTGCCCTGGTCGAGGTCATCGCCGCGATCGGCTGAGCGAGAGCACGCTGTTTCCATTGGCTCAATTCGCTCCTGGTCTTGAGGGGGCCTGCATGGTCTTGGCGAGGCACCGTCCCGGGCAGGGGCGGGATCACGGGTCGCCATATGGGGCCGGTGTGGCTTTTCTCGGCGCGGAAGATCATCGGCAGTTTCGCTGAAGCGGAGCGGTTGCAAGCCCGTCGTCTTGATCTGACAGGTGGATGGTCAAGCGGGATATTGATGATTTTTACGTGCTGTCAAATTCTTCTTATATATCTGAAACAGATAAATATTCCCGTATTGATGAAACGTCGAAACTTCACCTGAAAAGACGGGCGGGAACCTCATGCCCCTGAACCTCGGCGATTGTCTTGATGCGTAAAATGTGAATTGGTCATGCAATGAAAACGATTTTCGCTCAAACAAGGTCCAGGATGACATGACCTCCCCTTCGAATATCCAGCCGGTGATCCTCTGTGGGGGATCGGGCACCCGTTTGTGGCCGCTGTCTCGCAAGAGTTACCCCAAGCAATTTTCCAGATTGATAGGGGAAAAGTCGCTCTTTCAGGCGTCGGCAGAAAGAGTTTCGGGCGGATCTTTCCAGCCGCCTCTGGTCGTCACCGGCGAAGCCTTTCGTTTCATCGTAACCGAACAGCTTGCAAATTCGGAATTGTCGCCGGCCGGGCTGCTCATCGAACCCGAGGGGCGCAACACGGCGCCGGCGGTGCTGGCGGCCGCGCTCTGGCTCGAAGAGAGACACCCGGACGCGCCGATGCTGGTGATGCCGTCGGACCATGTGATTGCGGATGATGCCGCCTTCCGCGACACTGTTCAGGCAGCAACGGCAGCGGCCAATGACGGGCAGTTCGTGACCTTCGGCATCAAGCCGACCGCACCGGAAACGGGCTACGGCTATCTGGAGTTGGCCGGGGGCGGCTGCGCGACCGACACAGGGCCGCAGAAGCTTGCGCGGTTCGTCGAAAAGCCCGGGTTGGATGCCGCCAGAGACATGATCGCGGACGGCAGGCATCTGTGGAATTCCGGAATCTTCATGTTCTCGGTCGCCGCGATCATCGACGCATACAAGACCAAACTTCCGGAGCTTTTCGAAAGCGTGTCGGTCGCAATGCAGGCGGCATCGTTCGACCTTGGCTTCACCCGCCCCGATCCCGCTGCATGGGCGGCCGTTGCGGATATCTCGATCGACTATGCGATCATGGAGAAGGCCGATAACCTTGTCACCATGCCCTATGCCGGCGCGTGGTCCGATCTCGGGAGTTGGGAGGCGGTGCGCAAGGAAAGCAGGCCGGACGAGAACGGCGTGGCCACATTCGGGCCAGCGACCGCGATCGACTGCCAGGATACGTTGCTGCGTTCCGAAAGTGAGGGGTTGCAGATTGTCGGGATCGGCTTGAAGGATGTCATCGCCATCGCGATGCCCGACGCGGTGCTGGTTGCCCGGCAATCCGAATCCCAGCGCGTGCGTGAGGCGGTCGAGGTGCTCAAGGCGAAAGGGGTCGAGCAGGCCGAGGCATTGCCGCGCGACTATCGCCCCTGGGGCTGGTATGAGCGCCTGGTGATCGGCGGGCGTTTCCAGGTGAAGCGGATCCTGGTTCATCCGGGGGCTGCCTTGTCGTTGCAATCGCACATGCACCGGGCCGAACACTGGATCGTCGTGCAGGGTAGCGCGCGCGTAACCGTGGATGAGACCGTCAGGATCGTGACGGAAAACGAATCCGTCTACATCCCGCTGGGTGCCAGGCACCGGCTGGAGAACCCTGGCAAGGTGGCGATGGTGCTCATCGAGATTCAGACCGGTTCCTACCTGCAAGAAGACGACATTATCCGTTACGAAGATGTCTACGCGCGGAGTTGATCGTCTTTGCCACGAAGGGCTCGGTCGAAACTGCCGGTGACGCGCCCCAGCAGCATGAAGGCGCGGGCGGTGCGGGTTTCGGTCAGTCTGGCGATCTGCTGATCGGAGGCGTTCTTCTCGAACGCGGCGAAGGTCTTGTCGAATTGGCGCAGGAAATGGTGGGCGGCATCGCGGAAGATGGTGTCGCTACGCATGCGTCCGGCGCTGAGTGCGAGGGCGGAGCGGTCACGGATGCCACCAATCGCGGTGATCTCGCGACCGCGCTCGCCCTGGGCGAAGCGCCGCCAGAGTTCGGGCCGCGCGCGATCTGGTTCCAGGTCATCCATGTAGATCCCGTCCTGCGCCAGCAGGTTCAGCACGTCCTGCGCGGAACGCAGGAGTTTTGCTGTCGAGCGATCCTCGAAGGCGCGGCGCAGAATCCGGAAACCTTCGGCATCGTCGGGGCTGTCGGGAAAGTTCATCGCGCGCACGAAATCGGGAACCGGGACCGGGGCGGGGGAATCCTCGGCGGGGGGACCAAGTGCCAGCATCGGCTCGGCCTCGTCCGGTTCGGCAGGCAGTGGCGAGACCGGCGCGACCTTGCAATCGGTCGGGGGTTGGGACACCTCCGCATCGCGGCGTGATGCGAAGATGGCGATCGTGGTTTCCGCTTGCCGGGTGATGGCAGCAATCTCGTCGAGCTTCTTGCCGACATCGTGATCGGCGCGCAGTGCCTGCTGGTTGTGCCATTCCAGCCGCATCGCCTTGATCGACTGGCGCAGGGCTGCGGTTTCGGCACGCATCTTTTGCCCATGGCGCACGGTGAGCGCAGCGATCCAGATCATCGCGATCGGCAGGACCATACCCGCCATCAGGTTGAGCGTATTGAACAGCGAAGCCGCATTCGCCAGGTGCGGCGCAAGAAACCAGCCCCCCAGAATCGCGGCCAGCCACCCGAGCGCGAGCGCGAGCGCAACCCGTTCCACCCCGGTCAGCCGCCGGTGTGCGGCCGGTTCCTGCGCCGCGGTTCCAGGACCGCGCAATGGGGGCGCAGTCTGGGGTGTCGCAGTCTGGGGTGGCGCGGTCTGGCTGGCATGGTCATCGGCGGGCGTGGTCATGTTCCGGGACCCTTCGCAATATGGATCAGATGAACCGGATCGACACAATCTCGTAGCTGCGGGTGCCGCCGGGGGTGCGCACCTCCACCAAATCGCCTTCATCCTTGCCGATCAGGGCACGGGAAAGGGGCGATTTCATGTTCAGCCTGCCCTGTTCCAGATCGGCTTCTGGTTCTCCGACGATCTGGTAGGTCTTCTCCTCGTCGGTATCTTCATCGATGATGGTCACGGTCGCACCGAACTTGACCGCGCCCGAGAATTTCGTCGGATCGATCACTTCCGAACGGCCCAGCAGCCCCTCCAGATCCTTGATCCGGCCTTCGATGAAGCCCTGCTTCTCGCGGGCGGAATGGTATTCCGCATTCTCGGACAGGTCGCCCAGCTCACGCGCCTCGGCAATCGCCGCGATGATCGCCGGGCGTTCCTCCGACTTGAGTTTTTTCAATTCTGTCGTGAGCGCGTCATAACCCGCGCGTGTCAACGGCACTTTTTCCATGGAAGGCTCCCGAATCCGGAGAAATCTCCAATTCAGTGTATCTAGATCCGGTCCGGCCCCCGGAAGTCAAGCCTTGAGCCGGAATTTCACACGGGTCGGGGCGGCAAGGGTCCGATCGGCGGGCATGAGAACGGCACATGCCGGAGCAGGCAGGAGAGATGCCGTTTCGGTGCCGTGTCATTTCGGTGCCTGTCTTGCGAAACGCTGTTGCGCGGTTTCGCGGCGTAACAATTGCCTCGTTTTGCCAGGTAAGTTAGTCACGGGCACAAATCTGTAGCTGCAAGCCAGGAGATTGGGCATGTCCGACGTGACGCGGGAAGCGATGGAATATGACGTTGTGATCGTGGGTGCGGGGCCTGCGGGGCTTTCGGCGGCAATCCGGCTCAAGCAGCTCGATCCCGACCTGGAGGTCGTGGTGCTTGAGAAGGGTTCGGAAGTGGGTGCCCATATCCTGTCGGGGGCCGTTCTCGATACATCGGGTCTTGATCTGCTGATCCCGGACTGGAAAGACAAGGGTGCGCCGATCACCATACCGGTCAGGAAAGACAATTTCTACCTGCTGGGTCCGGCGGGCGGGATACGCATCCCGAACTGGCCGATGCCCAGGCTGATGTCGAACCATGGCAATTACATCGTTTCGATGGGCAATGTCTGCCGCTGGATGGCCGGGCAGGCCGAGGCTCTGGGGGTCGAGATCTTCCCCGGCATGGCGGCGTCGGAAATTGTCTGGGATGGCGACCGGGTGGCGGGTGTCGTTGCCGGCGAATTCGGCAAGACCCCGAACGGATCCGAGGGGCCGGGCTACGAGCCGGGCATGGAACTGCGCGGAAAATATGTGATGCTGGGCGAGGGTGTGCGTGGCTCGCTGTCGAAAGTGGTGATGGAGACGTTCGACCTTTCCAGGGGCCACTGCCCGCAGAAATTCGGCCTCGGGATGAAAGAGATCTGGGAGATTGACCCGGCCAGGCATCGCGAGGGCACGGTGACCCACACGATGGGCTGGCCGCTGGGCAAGAATGCGGGTGGCGGTTCCTTCATCTATCATCTTGACAACAATCAGGTCTATATCGGCTTCGTGGTTCACCTGAACTACGAAAACCCCTATCTCTACCCCTATATGGAGTTCCAGCGTTTCAAGCATCACCCGATGGTGGCCGAGTTGCTCGAAGGCGGCAAACGCGTGGCCTATGGTGCCCGTGCGATCTCCGAGGGCGGCTGGCAGTCGATCCCCGGGGTTTCTTTTCCCGGAGGCGTGCTGCTGGGCTGCTCGGCGGGGCTGGTGAACGTGCCCCGCATCAAGGGCAACCATAACGCCATGCTCTCCGGCATTGCGGCGGCAGAGGCGGCTGCCGCAGCGATCAAGGCGGGCCGTGCGGGCGATTGCCTGGTGGAATACGAGGCCGACCTGCGTTCGGGACCGGTCGCGGAAGACCTCAAAAAGGTGCGCAATGTCAAACCGATGTGGTCACATTGGGGCATGTGGCCCTCACTGATCCTCGGCGGGTTCGACATGTGGACCAACGACCTCTTCGGCTTTTCGTTTTTCGGCACGCTCAAGCATGGCAAGACCGATGCCGCGCGTACCGGCGAGGCCAGGAATTACAAGAAGATCGACTACCCCAGGCCCGATGGAAAGCTGAGCTTCGATCGTCTGACCAACGTGTCCTTCTCGTTTACCAACCACGAAGAAAGCCAGCCCTGCCACCTCAAGCTGACGGATCCTGCGATCCCGATCTCGGTGAACCTGCCGAAATACACCGAACCCGCGCAGCGCTACTGCCCGGCTGGTGTCTATGAGGTGCTTGATGGCACTGAGGGACCGAAATTCCGGATCAATTTCCAGAATTGCGTTCACTGCAAGACCTGCGACATCAAGGATCCAAGCCAGAACATCAACTGGACGACTCCGCAGGGCGGTGACGGCCCCAATTACCCGAACATGTGAGGCCGGGTCCGGTCCCAGACCGGACAGGATCAGATCGGGCGCGCGCTCCATTGCGTTGCCCCGGTGGTCTCGTTACCTTTGACCCGAACCGATCGAAAGGACCGTTGCGTGCCGGGTTTTCTGCAATCTCACCGCCAATTCCTCCACCAATTCCTGCTGGCCCTTGTGATGTCTTCCGTGGCCTTCGCTCCGGCCATTGCGCAGGATGCGGACAAACCCGATGCTGCTGTGGACGCCACAGGCGCGGCAGCGGCCGATATGCCCGACCCGTCCCCGGAAGAGGCGGGCGCCTATCTGGCCGCGCGCCTGGCCGCCCGGCGCTCCGACTATGGGCAGGCCGCCCGTTATTACCGCAAGCTGATCCTCGCGGGGGATACCAGCCTGGCGACGGCCGGAGCCGCGCTGACCGCCGAGATTGCGGTGGCCGATTTCGATCAGGCCCTGCCGCTGGCCAATGGGCTGGTCAAGGCGCAGACGGACAGCTAGGTCGCCGCGATGACGGTGATCGCGCACGATGCGAAGGATGGCAAATGGGCCGATCTGATCAGGGCGCTGGATAACGGTGTCGATCCGGGGCCGCTTCTGGGCCATCTCGTGCGCGCCTGGGCACTGGTGGGCGAGGGCAGGATCTCCGACGCCTCCGCCGCGTTCGACAAGGTGGGTCAGAACAAGGGGCTGGGTGCCTTCGCCGGGTATCACAAGGCGCTCGCGCTGGCGCTTGCGGGCGATTACGGAGGGGCGGATCAGATCCTCTCGGGCGAAAACGGCACGGCGATCACCTCGACCCGGCGCAGTGTGCTGGCCCATGTCGAGATCCTGTCGCGCCTGGAACGCGATCGGGATGCGATCAAACGGATCGATGCCAGCTTCGGGGATGATCTTGATCCGCAACTCGCCGATATCCGCGCCAGGCTGGAAAGGGGCGAGACCTTGCCCTTCGATGCGATCCACAGCGCAACCGATGGTGCGGCAGAGGTCTATTTCTCGGTTGCGCAGGGGCTGCTGGCAGGCGATGCGCCCGATCCGTTCACGCTGGTTCACGCACGTCTTGCCGCGATGATCCGTCCCGATTTCGACGACGCGACGCTGCTGAGCGCCTCGATCCTCGAACAGGCCGGGCAATATGATCTGGCGATCACGACCTATGCAACGGTCAGGCCCGAGAGCCCGATCTACCATGCCGCCGAGATCGGCCGAGCCGAGGCGATGGTGCGCGCCGGCCGTTTCGATGCCGCAATCGAGGTGCTCGAAAATCTGTCGCGGCTGCGCCCCGGTCTGGCTGGCGTCTGGGTGGCGCTTGGCGATACGCTGCGCCGTCAGGAGCGCTACAAGGAAGCCGTGGGTGCCTATGACAGGGCTGTCTCTTTGAAGGGGAAGCCGGAATCCGGGGACTGGTTTGTCTGGTATTCCCGCTCGATCGCGCAGGAACGTCTGGGCGACTGGGCCGATGCCGAAAAAGGGTTTCGCGAAGCGCTCAGGCTTTCGCCCGATCAGCCCTCGGTGCTGAATTATCTGGGTTATTCCTATGTCGTCAGGGGCGAGAACCTCGAAGAGGCGCTGGCGATGATCCGCAAGGCGGCCGACGAGCGCCCCGATGCCGGCTTCATCATCGACAGCCTCGGATGGGCTCTGTTCAAGCTTGGCCATTTCCAGGAGGCGGTGACCGAGATGGAGCGCGCCGTTCAGCTTGAGCCGCGCGATCCGTTGCTCAACGATCACCTGGGCGATGTGCTCTGGGCGGTGGGGCGACGGCGCGAGGCGGCGTTCCAATGGCGGCGCGCACTGAATTTCGGGGCGGTGGAGGGTGTGACCGATACCGAGGATCTCGATAGGGACCGTATTCGTCAAAAGCTGAAAGTCGGTCTGGGTCAGGTGCGCAAGGAGGAGGGCAAGCCACCGCTGCGCGACAAGGGTCCGAGCAAATCCGTGTCCCCGGCACTGCGGGATGGGGCTCGGGACAGGGTGACCGATGCGACTGACTGAGGTCTTTGCCCCGGCCAAGATCAACCTGACGCTGCATGTCACTGGTCTGCGCTCCGATGGCTATCACCTGCTCGACAGCCTGGTGACCTTTGCTCCGGTGGGCGATCGGCTGACGCTGGTGCCTGCACCGGATCTGACGCTCTCGGTCAGCGGCCCGGAGAGCGCCGGTGTGCCGGAGGATCGCGCCAACCTCGTGCTGCGGGCGGCGGCCCTGGTAAAAGGGGCCCGTGGCGCATTCACCCTCGACAAGGTGCTGCCGCCCGCCTCGGGCATCGGCGGGGGAGCGTCCGATGCGGCGGCGGCCTTGCGGGCTCTGGGCGGGGCCTTTGCGCGGACCGATCTGGCGCGCCTGGGGGCAGATATTCCGATGTGCCTGACGCCCGCGCCACAGCGCGCGCGCGGTATCGGGGAGGATCTGTCCTTCGTGACGCTGCCCCACCTGCCCGCACTTCTGGTCAATCCGCGCGTCCAGGTGCCGACCCCCGCCGTGTTCAAGGCGTTGACCGGGAAAGCCAACCCGCCGATGCCCGCAGCCGTGCCGGGCTTCTCCGGCACGCTCGATTGCATCGGTTGGCTCGCCACCCGGCGCAATGACCTGCAGGCACCGGCCATCGCCATCGCGCCGGTCATCGGGGCGCTGCTCGATACGCTCGCGGCGCTGCCGGGTGCCCGACTGGCGCGGATGTCCGGCTCAGGGGCCACGTGCTTTGCGCTCTTCGCGACCATGGCAGAGGCCGAAACCGCCGCCGGGATCGTGCGCGCAACATATCCCGGCTGGTGGATCGCGGCTGGCCTGCTTGGCGATCAGACGCGAAAAGCGCGGCCGATATGCCGCGTCAGATCTGCGCCTTGATAAAAACATATCCTACGCATCGCGCTTGTTCACAAGGCCCACAACGTTGCAGAACCGCCCGCGTTTGCCGTGCCGGATGCAGGACCGCGCGACGCTGACAACGAGGTGGAACTTGCTTGTCCCGGTGGTGCCGATCGGAACGACAAAGACCATCCGGCTGTGGCACAGCCGAACATGGGTCACCTTCACGGAGGATATCGCACCGTCGATCCCCCCCAATACGGGGTCAAAATTGCATGACTGTTCACAGCCAGACCATGTGAGCCGTAAAACTCAGCGCAACCGCGCCACCACGTAATCGACCAGATCATCAAGCATCTCACGCAAAGGCACATCGGGCAGGATGGAGAGGCAGTTGCGTCCGCGATCAGCCCAGCCGATCGCCGCCTGTCGGGTCTCCTCCAGTGCGCCATGGGCCTCCATCAGGTTCAGCGCATGTTCGAGATCACCCTCGTGCTGATCGCCCTTGCCGATCACCCGCATCCAGAATGCGCGCTCCTGGTCATCTGCCCTTGCGATGGTCTTGATCACCGGCAGGGTCAGTTTGCGTTCGCGAAAATCATCTCCGACATTCTTGCCGATCGTTTTGGAATCGCTGCCATAATCGAGCAGATCATCAACCACCTGGAAGGCGATCCCCAGCGCCTCGCCATAATCGTGCAGCGCCCGGATGTGATCTTCAGGTGCCTTGGCAAGCACGGCACCGGCCTCGGCCGCGGCCGCGAACAGCGCAGCCGTCTTGCCCCGCACAACCTTGTAATAGGTGTCTTCGGTGGTCCCCAGATCCTCAGCCGCGGTCAGTTGCATCACCTCGCCCTCGGTGATCACTGCCGAGGCACTGGACAGGATCGACAGCACGCGCAGGTTCCGGGTATCGGTCATCAGTTGGAACGACCGGGCGAACAGGTAATCGCCCACCAGCACGCTGGATTTGTTGTCCCAGAGCAGGTTCGCGGTCGGGCGGCCCCGGCGCTGCCTGCTCTCGTCGACGACATCATCATGAAGCAGGGTCGCGGTATGGATGAACTCCACCGCCGCTGCGAGATGGTGATGCAGCGTTCCCGCGTAACCGCATAGCCGCGCTGCCGCGATGGTCAGCATCGGGCGCAGCCGCTTGCCGCCTGCGCCCACCAGATGTGCGGTTACTTCGGGGATGCGCGGCGCGCTAGTGGACGCCATTCTCTGACGGATCAGCGCATCGGTCGTTCTCATGTCGCCCGCCAATGCCTCTGCCAGCCGTTCGTGGGGTTTTATCGCCTTGTTGTCGAGACCCATTTCATTCCCTTTCGGCGTGCCTCATCTCGACAGCCTCGATCCGGGGCCACAAGTGAGGATCATGAACGGACTGTTGCGCAGCACCGGCCCTTTCAGACTTGCCCCTGTCAGACTGGCCCCCTGCCGCAGCCCTTCCTGAGGGCGAGGGTATAAAGGCGTTTCAACCCGGCGTCCATATGAGCGCACTTGAGGGAAGATTTGGCATCTTGCCGCGTCGCCTGATGGTGTCGTCCGGCACAAGACGCGCCGTGCATTGGGTCCCATTGCCTTCTATCTGCGCGAGTTGGGGATTGTGCCGGCGGCCCAAATACCTTTGGAAGATGGTGACGGCCGCGCGGTATGTCGATTGGCTGCGCCCGTTTGCTGGACTGCAGGTCGGCGGCGCGGCGAGGCTGTCGAGCGCGGGCTCGACGATTTCGACTGGTGCGCCAGCACTGTCCGCGTGCGCGATCACCGTGTCGGATGCCGCCCGACGCGCGGGCCTCGGGCGCGTGCATGCGCATCGCTTGCGCCACCCTGCGGCAGATTGCGGTGCACATGTCGTCTGCGCCGGCATCGACATATCGGCGTTCGCACTCTGGCTCGGACACGAACAGATCGAAACCACCCACAACCTGCCTGCACGCGGACCTGCAGATCAGGCGACGAACCCTTGAGAAAACAACCTCGATCATGACGAAACCCGGCCTCTTTCGGTCAACCGAAAAACGTCTCGCTTTCCTCGAAGCCCTCTGATCATGCCAACCCCGATGCAGCGTTTCCCCCAAAAAAACAACAGATCAGAACCTCACATCGGCGCAATGCGCTTGCCAGCTGACAAAATCCGTGTGAGACTTTGCAATCATGAGCTTGTAGCCCGGCATCGATTGGCCTTTCGGCACTCTCCCGCGCCCGCTTTGCAACTCATGTGACACAACGGTTGCAAAAACACGCAAAGCGCATGGCTTGTTGGGCTGTTCGCCTTGCATCCTCGAAAGGAAAAGCTCATGTCTTTCACATCGGCTCAAACCCTGACGACTGTTCTCTCCCCGGCTTACTTGCAAAAACGGTCTCTCGTCTGGCAGGCGGCGGCTGTGGTCGTCGGCAGCCTGTTTCTGACCATTTCATCTTATATCGAAGTTCCCATGGTCCCGGTTCCCATCACCATGCAGACCTTTGCCATATGCCTTGTGGGCGCGCTTTACGGCTGGCGACTTGGCGCCGTCACCATCGTGGCGTGGCTCCTTGAAGCCGTCGCCGGATTGCCGGTGCTCGCCGGGGGGGCTGGCGGATACGGTCCTTTTATCGGTCCCACGGCAGGCTATCTGTTCTCCTTCCCGATTATTGGGGCTATCGTTGGTGCCTTGTGCGAGCGCGGCTGGAATGGCGATCGGGTTTTTCTTGCCTTCATCGCCATGTTGATCGGCGGCACGGTTTGTCTGGTGCTTGGCGCCGCTTGGCTGGCCCTCAGTATCGGTTTTGAAAAGGCAATCGCCCATGGCGTGACACCCTTTCTCGTTGGCGATGTCTTGAAGTCCGCTCTTGCTGCGGCCACCCTGAAAGGGCTGGCGACCATCAGGCAAAGACTTTCCGCTTCGTGACGATAGGCTTGCGGCCCCATCACCTGCTTTGCCTGCTGACCTATGTCGGAAAAGGGTATAACAGCACTTTTGTAGCCAATTTCAACGCGATTGCCGAACGGATCAAGCGCGGAGAGGATATTCGCATTGTCCACGGGCCTGATGACATTTGTGCGGTCTTGCTCAATGAACCCGATTGTCACTGCTTTGGGGAGAGTGTGCGTGAGCGCGATCGTCTGGCGGCCGCCGACATGCAGGCGGCCTCGGGGCACCCCGTCAGTGCGGGTGGGGCGTTCGTGCTGGATGCCGCAACGCTTGGCACCATGCGCCGGGCCTTTTCGCGCGGAGCGGTTCGTGGCGCGTGTCTGGGCTGCCAGTGGGAGGGTTTGTGTACCGAAGTTGCCAAGGCAAATTATGGCCGCGCTGTGATTCAGTGATCATGTGGACCTGGCATTCCACGAACATTGCTCTGCGCGCATTTTACCTGCGCTGGAGCGGTCAAGATGGTCTGTGTGACCGTCAAATCGAGCCGCATTGATGTTTTCCAGATCGGATCTGAGTGTGGACGGTTTCCTGGGCGGGCGGTTGCGCGTGGCGCAGCCCCGCACGGGGTATCGTGCGGCGATGGATCCGGTCTTGCTCGCGGCGGCCTGTCCGGCCCGACCGGGGCAGGCGGTGCTGGATCTGGGCTGTGGTGCGGGCGTGGCGAGCCTGTGCCTGGGTGCGCGGGTGCACGATCTGGTGCAGACAGGGCTGGAATTGCAACCTGCCTATGCCGAGCTTGCGCGGCGCAATGCGGTGCGCAACGGTATCGCCCTGCGGGTGATTGAGGGAGATCTGGGGCGCATGCCGACCGATCTGCGCGCGCGTCACTTTGACCATATCATCGCCAATCCGCCCTATCTGGGCACCGCAGACGGGACGCATGCCGCCGATCCGGGTCGCGAAACCGCACGACGGGAGGTCACACCGATCGGGGTCTGGCTTGACGCGGGGCTGCGCAGGCTGGTGCCCGGAGGCTATATTGCCCTGATACAGAAGGCCGAGCGCCTGCCGGACCTTCTGGCGGGACTGAGCGGGCGCGCGGGCGACATCACCGTGTTGCCGATTGCGGCGCGGGCGGGGCGACCTGCGGGACGGGTGATCGTTCTGGCGCGGAAAGCTGCGCGCGGCCCGTTTCGTCTGCTCGCACCGCTGATCCTTCATGCGCAAGAGAAACATTCATGCGATGCGGAGGATTTGACGAATATTGCGCAGACAATCCTGCGTGATGGTCAGGAATTGCCGATCTCGCGTTAAGGCTTTCGCAAGATTTCGCGAAGATCCGGGAATTGTTCGCGGGATTTGCGACAAATTCGTGACACGGCCCGAAACCTGTGCTGCAATCGGAATCGCGATAACCAGAGAATCACAACAACCGGAGAGGAGACTGCCATGTCGATTGGTTCGCATATCACCGAACTTCGCAAGAAACACGAGGCTCTGTCGATGGAGGTCAATCGTGCGTCGCGGAACCCCGCCAGTGACACCCTGCATATCGCCCGGATGAAGAAGCAAAAGCTTCAACTGAAAGAGGAGATTCTTCGTCTCGAACAGGCCTGGAGCGTTTCACCCCGGATGAATGTGCCAACTACCTGAAAACTGCACGATACCCTTCCGTCAAAACCTGAAACGCTGTAGTTAACCTCACAAGCCTCGATGTGGATGTTGCAGGCAGATTCGGCAGCACCCTTGCGCTCCATGGGGGATGTTCAGGCCGAATGGTTTTTTTCGCCAGGCTCTGCCATCTCATCTGAAAGTGCAGCTGTGGTCAATGTCTGGCGGAAGCTCACGGCCCAGGTCAGGAAGCCTGCCGCCCATGCCGCAGAGGCAAACCCGTGCAGGGGGCCTGGAAGATCGCCTCCCAGGCCGGGCGCGATTCGCAGCAGGACGGACATGACCAGCGCCATCGCGCCCCATCGAACAGGCCAAGACAGGCCAAGGGGGCGGCCGGTGTGCAGAAGACCGGCGATGCAGAAGACGGTGTAGGCGCCAAGGCCCATCCCGCCCATGAACGCCGCATGCAGGCCCGTGACCTCGGACCAGGGCGCACCCAGCCTTGCCGCGCCCGTCATCATGAGCCCCGCTCCCGCCAGCGCCGCACTGCCCGCCAGCATCAGGATTTCGGCCCTCAGCGCCTCGCGTCCGATGAAGGCTTCGGCCACCCGGTCCATGAAGGCGGCACCGGCGGCGAGGTTCAGGTAACCGATGACAGCGGGCGACAGGTCTGCCGCATGTCCGACCACCGCCACCAGCACGAGGCCAGGTGCGAGGTTCAACCGTCCGGGATGCGGGCGGAACGGCGAGGAGGTCTCGGTCGGGTCGAGCACCAGGTTCGTCACGGGCACCGTGATTCGCGCCAGTGCAAGGCCAAGCAGACCGAGGAAGGCAAAGCCTACCAGATGAACCGCCTCTTGCGCGCGAGCGATGTCGCCGGTCAGAAAGGCCAGCATTGTCGCGGACTCGCATACGGCCAGCACGGCCAGCCAGAAGGCGAAGGCCAGCAGCCTGTCGGTCTGCCGCCGGACCGACAGCCGCAACAGATAGACGAACAGCGCCCCCAGCCAAGCCAGATCGGCCAGGGCCCCGACGGCGCTCATCCCGTCCCAACCCAACATGCCGATCAGCCTCCCGAACCCCCAGAGCCCTGCGAGCGTCCAGAGCGGTCGCCCGCGCAGCGGTTCGGTGTCGGTCCATTCCGGCGCCGCCGTCGTCAGGAACCCGATCAGCGCCGCGCCGAAAGCACCCACCAGCATCTCGTGCGCATGCCAGAGCGATGGCGGCACGTTGCGGACCAATGGCAGATCGAACCCCAAAGCCAGCACCCAGAGCAGCGGAAAGGCTGCGGCGTAGAGCGCCGAGAGCGGGAAGAACAGACGGAAGCCCTCGTCAGCCAGCATTCCGAGGCGGGTTGCGGGCCGTGCGCGCCCGGTTCTGGTGGCAGGGCCGCAACTCATGCGATCTGCCTTTCGTCGACATCGTGGATATGGCGAAACAGTGGATCCCGGTCCAGTGCCGCGGTCACCCAGTTTTGCACCTGCCCATCGTTGCGCGTGCCGGGAAGGCCGGGGACGGGGCGGAGGCCCGGCACGCCCGCGCCATGTGTATCAAGCACGGCCACGCGGTGCGCAACCCGTGCCGCCTCATGCAGGTCATGGGTGATGAAGAGCCCCGCCAGATCGGCCCCTGCGCAGGCCGCGATCACCAGATCCTGCATCCTGCGGCGCAGCGCCACGTCAAGCGCAGTGAAGGGTTCGTCGAAAAAGATGAAGTCCGGCTGCACGGCCAGGGCTCGTGCGATTGCGACCCGCTGGCGCATCCCGCCCGAAAGTTCGACCGGGTATTTCACCAGATCCTCGGGCAAAAGCGATGCCTGCGCCGCCGCATCGGCAATGCGCTGCGCGCGCATCCGGCGCGCAACCCCGGACAGTCGAAGGCCGAAACCGATATTCTCTGCGGCCGTTGCCCAAGGCAGAAGCGCGGGTTCCTGAAAGATCATGGCGTGCTGCGTGTAGGTTCGCGAGATCCGCCCCGACTTCGGTTCCAGAAGCCCTGCGGCCACATGCGCCAGTGTGGATTTGCCACAGCCCGAGGGGCCGACCAGCGCCACGATCTCTGCCCGGTTGACGGTCAGGTCAATGCCCTTGAGCACGGAACGGCCGAGATAGGCATGTTCCAGCCCGTTGATCTCAAGCGCGGTCATCGCTTCACCCCCCAAGGCTGCGCGGCGCGGCGCCAGCGGTCGATTTCGCTCTTAACGGGGTGAACCAGCGTGTATTCCACCGCGATCAGGAGCGCGACGGCGATCAGAACCCAAGCCAGCGCCGTGGCGATATCGAGGTTGATCCGCGCCATGGCCAGCGCCCCGCCTATGCCGCCCGCATTGGCCAGAAGCTCGGCCATGACGGCGACCTTGAACGCGTTGCCAAGCGCCAGCGTCAGCGCCGGGAAAAGTGTTGTCGTGGTCTGGCGCAGCCCTACGCTCAGGAAGCGACGGACGGGGCCTGCGCCGAAGGACCGGGCCATCCGGTCAAGCCCCCGGTCGCGGATGGCGACGCCGCGCGCCGCGCCAAGGAAAACGACCGGCAGGGTCGAGACCAGGATCACGGTTCGCACCGTGGCATCCGAGCCGCCGAACCAGATCATCGCCAGCACGATCCAGGCAATCGGCGGCACCCCGATCAGCACGGTGATGAGCGGTGTTGCCAGGCGCATCGTTGCGGGCGAGTATCCCGCCGCCAGACCAAGGGTCACGCCTGCCCCCGTCACCAGGGCAAAACCCGTCACCGCCCGTTGCAGCGTCAGCCCTGCCACGTCCCAGGCTTGCGGATCTTGTGCCAGCGCCCAGGCAGCCGCAAGGGTATCTTGCGGCGAGGTCAGGATGAAGGGGCCATAGGCTTCGTGCCCCGCCTGCCAGACGGCGGCCAGCAGGAACACCCCCGCCAGCCCCGCCCAGCCGGACCAGACAAACTCAAGCACCCGCCCGGCGCGGTCGGCCAGACGGGTGAAGAGCGGGGAATGGAAGCGAGCGGTCATGGCTGGCTCGTGCAGTGGATTGTGACGTCAGAGGTAGAAGCCATCATCCGGCAACCGCCCGTTGATCGCGCCCATGTCGGGGCCGGTCATGGCGGTCAGCATCCGCTCCACATCGGCGCGGGCTTCGGCGGCGGGGCGGGCAACAAGGTTGCAGTGCGGCACCGCTGCGGCAAGGAGTGGCGCGGGCATCCCCATCACCTTCGTCGCATGGGTGGCGGCGGTTGCCGGATCCGCCAGCACCTCGGCGGTTGCCGCCGCCAGCCCCGACAGGATCGTGGGCACGGTATCGCCATGGGCCTCAAGGAAGGCACCGGTGATCGCGAGCCCCGCCTGCGGCAGTACCGGAGCGGCTCCGGTCATCGCGCCCCATGCGTCCTGAAGGTTGATGGCACGGCGGATGTCCTTGCCCGCTTTGCGGCCCTGGATCACGGCGGCAGTGGTCGAGGGTTCGGTGGTCAGCGCCGCGTCAACCCGACCGGCGAGGAAAAGCTGCATCGCTTCGATCGGCGTGCCGGCATAGGTAATCTCCAGATCCGTCTGTGTGTTCAGCCCGTAATGCGCCAGAAGCTGCCCGAAGAGGATCTCGGGCGTGTCGCCGCGGAACGGCACCGCGACCTTGCGCCCGTTGAGATCGGGGATGGCGGCAATCGCCGGATCGCCCGAGATGATATAGAGAAGTCCGTTGGTCATCACGTTGGCCAGACGGATCGGGAACCCCCTGTTGTAGAGGTTCGCCGCCGCCTGAACCGGCACCACCGACAACAGGATCTGGCCAGAGGTCAAGCCCGCACGCAATTCGTCCGGGGTGCGCCAAACGGTCATGCTGGTGCTGGCTGCGACCTCGGCAAAGCGGTGCGTGGCAACCGCATGGGCCAGGGTCACCGAGGGGCCGCCCGGTGGGCCGTAGAGGGCGAGCTGGTCGATCGCGGTCCGGGCGCGCAGCAGGTTCGGGGTTGCCAGCGCAGGAACGGCGGCGGTGGCGCCGATCAGGACGTTCCGGCGGTTGAGTGGTGTGGAATGTGTCATGGAAGGCTCTCCTATGGTGGAATGACGCGATGGAGGCGATGGTTGCTTTGGCTTTGCGTTGAGTGATCGGGAAGGCATCATGGAGCGATTGTCGGAAGGATCGGCAGCGCGCGCAGCCAGAGGGCCAGATTGCGACATGCGAGTCGCTCCACAATTGGTATTTCAAATACCGATTACAGGAGCTAGATTGAACGCGCAACCGGAATCCAACGAAAACACTCGGGAATAATGCGGCTGACCACCTTCACCGATTTCGGGCTGCGCGCATTGATGCGGATCGCCTCGGACCCGTCGCGCAGCTTCTCGACCGCCGAGATTGCCGACGAATTCGGTATCTCGCGCAACCACCTGGCCAAGGCGGTGGCAGCACTGGCGAATGCCGGGGTTCTGACCACCCGTCGGGGCCATGAAGGCGGCGCGCAACTGGCCCACCCCGCCGCCGAGATCCGGCTGGGCGATGTTGTGCGCGTGCTGGAGACAGGAAGCGCCCTGGTGGAATGTTTCGCGGCAGGAGGCGCTTGCCGGATCACGCCGCAATGCCGGTTGAAGGGCTTTCTGCAAGAAGGCGAACAGGCGTTTCTGGCGGCTCTGGATGCGCGGACGCTTGCCGATTGCGCGCTTGCGCTGAAGCCCTTGGAACAGAAGTAACGAGGTGACGACACAAACCACGATGAGCCGGATTCGCCACCTGGGTCGTCATGGGCCGGGCCGCCATGGGGAGGAAGCGGGCGAAGAAGCGCGCCCCGTCAAGTCCGATCATCAACTCTTCGCCAAGGGTGCGCAGCCCCGACATTCGTCGAACCCGTGCCGCCGAGGATTTGCAGACCATGACCGGCACCATCGCGGTGCAAATCTCTTGCTGGAAAGGATCAAACCTGCCAGAAACGCGGCAGGAACAACACGAGCACGCTCATCAGTTCCAGCCGCCCCAGGCACATCGCGCCACTCATCAGCCATTTCGAGGCAGCCGGGAAGTCCGCGACCGAGCCGTTCGCGGTGATCTCGGGCCCCCAGGCCGGTCCGATATTGGCAATCGCCGTCCAGGCCGAGGTCATCGCCGTCTCCGTGTCCAGCCCGGTCAGTGACAGCGCGACGATCAGCAGTCCGAAAATCAGCATGAACAAGGAGAAGAACGCGACGACCGAGTTCACCACGCCCTCATCAACCGGACGCCCGTCATAGCGCACCCGCAACGACCGGTGCGGCGCATAAAGGCGCTGGATCTGCACCTTTATCGCCTCGCGCAGGATCAGGTAGCGGAACACCTTTATCGAGCAGGCGGTGGAAGAGGTGCACCCCCCGATCAGCCCGGAGATGATGAACACGCTGAAGGCCAGATGCCCCCAGGTTGTCACATCCTCCGAGGCATAACCTGTCCCGGTGAAGGTCGAGATCACGTTGAAGGTGACCTCACGCAGGGTCGGCCAGAACGCCGCCCCCTGATGGATCATCCGGTAAAGCACGATGATCCCGATCGCACAGGCCATCCAGCGCAGGAAGGCGCGCACCTGCGGGTCACGCCAAAGCGGGACCGGATCCCCGCGCATGAGTTGCACGAACCGGATGAAGGGCATCGCGGCAAGCGCCATGAACAGGCTCGACGCATATTCCGGCGCGCCCTTGTAGGCCCCGAAACTGGCGTCGTAATTGGAAAACCCGCCTGTCGAGAGGGTGGTCAGCGCGTGCATCACCGCATCGAACCCGGTCATGCCCAGCATGAAGTAGGTCAGCGCACAAGCGACGGTCAGCCCGACATAGATCCGGATCAGCGCGGTCGAGATATCCATCGCGCGCGGCAGGATCTTGCCCAGCGTATCGAACCCTTCGGATCGAAAGAACTGCATTCCGCCGACCCGCATCACCGGCAGGAAGATCATCGCCACGATAATGATCCCCAGTCCCCCGAGCCATTGCAGCAGCCCGCGCCACAGATTCACCCCCGGCGGCAGGGTATCCAGTTCGGCAATCGCGGTGGTGCCGGTGGTGGTCAGGCCCGAGATTGCCTCGAAATAGGCGTCCGTCAGTCCCAGATGCGGGGCGCCGATCATGAAAGGCAAGGCTCCGAAGAACGGCAAGGTCAGCCAGACCAGCGTGGTCAGGACAAAGCTCTGGCGCAGGGTCAGCGTGCGATTTTGCGAATCGTGCGAGGCGATCGCCAGCATTCCGCCCGAGGCCACTGTCAGGATCGCGGCCTCGATGAAGGCATGCCAGTTGTCGTTGCCACAGACCCCGTCGACCGTCGCCGGGATCAGCATCGTCAGCCCGAGCGCAGCCGTCAGCATTCCGATGATATAGCCTGTCGGCCGCAAGTCGATCATGGTGCCACATTGCCCGGCCCGGCGCGTCAGTCAAGAGGCAACAAACCCTGCAAACGCCTTCGCATCAGTTGCTTAATTTGCGCGATCTTGCAGGTTTTCTCTTGCGCTGCGGCGCGGCAACGCTACCGTCTCGTCCACTGTTCGGACCGGGGAGATGCTGATGTTCAACAAGATCCTGATTGCAAATCGCGGCGAGATCGCGATCCGCGTGATGCGTGCAGCCAATGAACTGGGCAAGAGGACGGTCGCCGTCTATGCCGAGGAAGACAAGCTCGGGCTGCACCGGTTCAAGGCGGATGAAGCCTATCGGATCGGTGAGGGGCTTTCGCCGGTGGGGGCCTATCTGAGCATCCCCGAGATCATCCGCGTGGCCAGGGAGTCGGGGGCGGATGCGATCCATCCCGGCTATGGGCTGCTCTCGGAAAACCCCGATTTCGTGGAGGCTTGCACCGAGGCCGGGCTCACCTTCATCGGTCCCAGGGCCGAAACGATGCGCGCGCTTGGCGACAAGGCTTCGGCCCGTCAGGTGGCGATCAAGGCCGGTGTGCCGGTCATTCCGGCCACCGAAGTGCTGGGCGACGATTTCGACGCGATCCGGAAAGAGGCGGCCGGGATCGGTTACCCGCTGATGCTCAAGGCGAGCTGGGGTGGCGGCGGGCGCGGCATGCGCCCGATCCTGTCCGAGGGTGAACTGATCGAAAAGGTGCGCGAAGGCCGCCGCGAGGCCGAGGCCGCGTTCGGCAACGGTGAAGGCTATCTGGAAAAGATGATCACCCGCGCGCGCCATGTCGAGGTGCAGCTTCTGGGGGACACGCATGGCCGCCTCCATCATCTCTACGAGCGCGACTGCTCGGTCCAGCGCCGCAACCAGAAGGTCGTCGAACGCGCCCCCGCCCCCTACCTGAGCGCGCAACAGCGCGCAGAGGTCTGCGATCTCGCGCTCAGGATCGGCAACGCGGTGGGCTATGAATGTGCCGGCACGGTCGAGTTCCTGATGGATATGGAAACCGACAGGTTCTACTTCATCGAGGTCAATCCGCGTGTTCAGGTCGAGCACACCGTAACCGAGGAAGTGACCGGCATCGACATCGTGCAGGCACAGATCAGGATCGCCGAGGGCGCGACCCTTGCCGAGGCAACCGGCGCGGCCTCGCAATCGGACATCCACCTCTCGGGCCACGCGCTTCAATGCCGGGTCACGACCGAAGATCCGCAAAACAATTTCATCCCCGATTACGGTCGTCTGACCGCCTATCGCTCGGCCACCGGCAACGGCATCCGCCTTGATGGCGGCACGGCCTATGCGGGCGGCGTGATCACCCGCTATTATGATTCGCTTCTGGTCAAGGTCACGGCCCGGGCGCAGGATCCCGAGCAGACGATCCGCCGGATGGACCGGGCCTTGCGTGAATTCCGCATCCGGGGTGTCTCGACCAATATCGATTTCGTCATCAACCTGCTCAAGCATCCGACCTTCCTGGACATGAGCTACACGACGAAATTCATCGACACGACGCCCGAACTCTTCGACCTCAAGCAGCGCCGCGACCGTGGCACCAAGATCCTCACCTATATTGCGGACATCATCGTCAACGGTCACCCGGAGACGGTGGGACGCGCCAGACCCCGTGCCGATGCCAGACCACCGCGCCTGCCCGGGATTGCCGCCCCCGTCAAACCCGGCACCCGCACCCTTCTGGAGACCGGCGGGGCCAGGGCCGTGGCCGACTGGATGAAGGCACAAAAGAAGCTGCTGGTGACCGACACGACAATGCGCGACGGGCATCAGTCGCTGCTGGCGACCCGGATGCGCTCGATTGACATGATCCGGGCCGCCCCGGTCTATGCCGGCAATCTTGGTGATCTGTTCTCTGTCGAATGCTGGGGCGGGGCGACCTTTGATGTGGCCTATCGCTTCTTGCAGGAATGCCCCTGGCAACGCCTGCGCGACATTCGCAGCCACCTGCCCAATGTGATGACGCAGATGCTGCTGCGTGCCTCCAACGGCGTGGGTTACACCAACTATCCCGACAATGTGGTGCAGTTCTTTGTCCGGCAGGCCGCCGAGACCGGTGTCGATCTGTTCCGCGTCTTCGATTCGCTCAACTGGGTCGAGAACATGCGCGTCGCGATGGATGCGGTGATCGAAAGCGGCAAGATCTGCGAAGGCACGATCTGTTATACCGGTGACATTCTTGATCCCGACCGTGCCAGGTACGACCTGAAATACTATATCGGCATGGCCAGGGAACTGGAGGCTGCAGGCGCGCATGTGCTGGGTCTCAAGGACATGGCGGGCCTGCTCAAACCTGCCGCCGCCCGTCAACTGATCGCGGCGCTCAAGCAGGAGACGGATCTTCCGATCCATTTTCACACCCATGACACTTCGGGCATTGCGGGGGCTACGATCCTTGCCGCCGCCGACGCGGGCGTGGATGCGGTCGATGCGGCGATGGATGCGTTTTCGGGCAGCACCTCGCAGCCCTGTATGGGCTCCATCGTCGAAGCACTCGCCCATACCGAACGCGATACCGGCCTTGATATCGGTGCGATCCGCCGCATGTCGAACTATTGGGAGTCCGTGCGCCACCAATACGCAGCCTTCGAGAGCGGCCTCGAAGCGCCGGCCTCGGAAGTTTACCTGCACGAAATGCCCGGCGGTCAGTTCACCAACCTGAAGGCACAGGCGCGCGCGCTCGGTCTTGAGGAACGCTGGCACGAGGTGGCCCAGGCCTATGCCGATGCCAACCGGATCTTCGGGGATATCGTCAAGGTCACGCCATCCTCGAAAGTCGTGGGAGACATGGCGCTGATGATGGTCGCGCAGGATCTGACCAGGGCGGATGTTCTGGACCCGGCCAGGGACATGTCCTTTCCCGACTCGGTGGTCGACATGATGCGCGGCAATCTGGGTCAACCGCCCGGGGGCTGGCCCGAGGCAGTGGTCAGAAAGGTGCTCAAGGACGAGGTTCCCGCGACCGAGCGCCCCGGCAAGCACCTGCCGCCGGTGGATATCGAGACCACCCGCAAGGATCTGTCCGAACAGCTTGGCATCGCCATCGATGACGAGGATCTTGCGGGCTACCTGATGTATCCCAAGGTCTTTACCGATTATGCCGCGCGCCACGCAACCTATGGCCCGGTGCGCACCCTGCCCACGCCAACCTTCTTCTACGGGCTGGAGCCGCAGACCGAGATCTCGGTCGAGATCGACCCGGGCAAGACGCTTGAGATCCGTTACCTGACGGCCGGCGAAACGGACGAGACGGGCGAGGTCAAGGTCTATTTCGAGCTGAACGGCCAGCCGCGCGCCGTGCGTGTGCCCAACCGGGCCTCGGCCGCCACCGCCACTGCAAAGCCGAAGGCGGAACAGGGCAATCCGAACCATATCGGCGCGCCGATGCCGGGTTCGATCGCGTCGATCGGCGTCTCGGTCGGCCAGGTGATCAAGCCGGGCGATCTGTTGCTCACGATCGAGGCGATGAAGATGGAAACCGGCCTGCATGCCGACCGCGAGGCGACAATCAAGGCACTCCACATCACACCCGGTGCCCAGATCGATGCGAAGGATCTGCTGATCGAGTTGGAATGAACCAATCCTGACTCAGGGGACGAAACCATTGGGAATTATATCCCAAAGTAACATTTCCTTATTGACGTAAAGGGCTTTTTGGTTTATCACAGAGTCACATTAGGAGATGGGAATGAAACAGAAAGCACCAGGCAAATCTAGCCGCACAGGCCTTACCCTTCTGCAAATTGCAGATATGTTTGGGGACGAGGTTAAGGCTAGAGAATGGCTTGAGCAACAAAGATGGCCTGATGGGCCTAGCTGTCCCCATTGTGGTTCGTTGAGCGTCAAAGTGGGGGTTCCTCATAAGAGCATGACGCATCGCTGCAATGACTGTTCTAAAAAGCCGATGTTTACAGTTAAGGTTGGAACTGTAATGCAAGGGTCTAAGTTGCCTTACCGAGTCTGGGCAATCGCTATATATTTATTCACCACCAACCTAAAGGGTATTTCCTCAATGAAGTTGCATCGCGAATTAGGTATAACGCAAAAATCTGCATGGTTTGTCCTCCATCGCCTGCGGGAAGCCTATGCTGATGGTCAGCCTTTATTCGAAGGGCCCGTCGAGGCTGATGAGACTTACATCGGCGGCAAAGAAAAGAACAAGCATAGCAACAAGAAGCTAAAAGCTGGGCGGGGTCCTGTAGGAAAAACGGCGGTTGTTGGCGTTAGAGACCGTGATACTAATCATGTATCTGCACAGCCTGTTTTAGACACGAATAAAGAAACGCTACAGGGCTTTGTTGAGATCCGTACACAAGAGCAATCGCAGGTCTATACTGACGAAGCAAGGGCCTATGTAGGGATTAACCGTCCTCATGAGGCTGTTAAGCATAGCGTGGGTGAATATGTGAAGGATATGGCCCATACAAACGGCATGGAGTCGTTTTGGGCTGGTCTCAAGCGAGGGTATAATGGCACATACCACAAAATGTCTCCCAAGCATCTTAGCCGCTATGTCAATGAGTTTTCAGGCCGTCACAATAGCCGCCCTAAAGACACCATAGATCAAATGGTCGGTGTTTTAGGAGGGATGATTGGAAAGCGCCTTAGGTATGTAGATTTAATTGCCGACAACGGCCTAACAAGTGGAGCAAGAGGATGAATGTGCGAGTTTCGGTAAGCTGTCCTTTACCTAGATCAAACAGATCAAATTCACCTTTTAGATATGCGGGCGGCAAGTTTTACGCACGTAGGCTTATCTTAGACGAGGTGCCTGAACATAGCTTTTATTCTGAACCTTTTGCAGGAGGGGCGAGCGTTTTTTTGCAAAGCCTAAGTGTAGCCATAACATTCTCAATGATTTATATGAAGATGTCATAAACATGTTTCTCGTTATAAGAGATAATGTTGAGGATTTAATTGATAGCCTCCATGGGATTCCTGCGACAAAGGAAAATCATCATTGGTTCAAAAATCATTTCGATCCTAAGACAGACATCGATAGAGCAAAAAGGTGGTTCTACCTTAACAGAACATCTTACAGTGGCATTATGAAGCCAGAAAATTGCTATTGGGGGTACGGCGAAAAATACTCTATGCGCCCTGAAAATTGGCCGCCGCATTTGAGGACAGTATCTGACAAACTGCAAGGCGTCTCGCTTCAGACAAAAGATTTTGAGGAGTCCATTGATAATACGCCAGATGGATCGTTTCTGTTTGTTGATCCGCCTTATTATAACGCAGACCAGCAAAAGTTCTATAACTGTCATTTTTTGACAGAAGATCATGAACGATTAGCTGCCTGCTTGTATAGAAATTCTCACAGATTAAAGTTCCTTTTGACTTATGATGATCATGAGGATGTTCGTGATTTATATCATTGGGTTCAATACATTAGTGAACGTGAGTGGAACTACACTATAAACAGGACCGACAATCAACGAGAAGGCTTAAAGCTAAAGGACGGATTTAGAAGTTCTCGGGGTAAGGGCAAGGAAGTGTTTATTAGGAACTATAATGTCTGATGAAGCTCTGAAAGTATACAGGGATATTGAGGAGTACTGTGACACTTACAATATCCCTTTGGAAAATCTTTTAGACATTTTAGAAGATCAGAAAGTTGTCCCCATGATTAGGGGGAAAGCGACTGAATTCATTTGTGCTTTGGTTCTTAAGAA
This sequence comes from Thioclava sp., assembly GCA_965277135.1. Taxonomy (GTDB): domain Bacteria; phylum Pseudomonadota; class Alphaproteobacteria; order Rhodobacterales; family Rhodobacteraceae; genus Thioclava. The sequence goes on from CBDIBW010000036.1 coordinate 103,380, forward strand.
AAAATTGAACCCAAAGGACTGGTTAGTCCGTCCTGAACAAGGGTTTCAGATTGGCACGTTGGCGATCTGAGACGGCCCGACGAAGGCCGTTTCAGCGGTGGTGGTCTGTCGGAGCGAGGTGAGAGCCCGGATCAACCGGCACAAGATCTCCCTCAGGTGTCTCAGGATCATGCGAATGTTGTGACCGCAGCCGCAGAGCACGGCGAACAGAGCGTCGCCGTCGGTTCCTTTCAGGGTGCTTCGCGTCAGTCGACCGTCGTTCTTCATGTGCCCGATCATTGGTTCAATGGCGCTGCGCCGTCGCAGGAGTTTGGCGATCGTCCTGGTGACACCTCGCTTTGCGCCACTGATGAAAACCTTCACATTCTGCACGCCATGCCCGCGGTATCCGCGGTCGACAAAGGCCAACTCTGGCCTCAGGTCGGTCAGGATCTCGACCTGTTCCAGCGCCTCGTGCAGCGTGTGGCCGTCGTAAGGGTTACCCGGCAGCGCCCGCATCCCGACCACGAAGCCGCCCCGGTTGGTCGTGGCCACGCTGACCTTGGTTCCGAACTCGTACCTCTTGTGCGCCTTGCCCTTGGAGATGCAGTCCACCGCCGGTTCATGCAGGCTGTAGAGTTTCTTCTTGTCCTTCGGCTTCTGCGCCAACAGCCGGTTCACCAGCGCGATCATCCCCACCAGGCGCTCTCTCAGCGCCCCCTCCGGAACCTTACCCAGTTGCCTCTCGATGTCGCGCAGCACGCGGCCGGTGTAGCCCTTGAGCCGGCGCAACGCCTTGCGCATCCGCTTGAACTGGCGGGCATGGGCGTAGCGCCCAACCTGACCGGCCAGCCGAGGCCCAAGACGGTTGTAGTTCTGGCGCAGGACGATCCCGGCTTCGCGAGCCAGCCCGACCAGCTTGCGCCGCGCCGCCTCATACAGCCGGGCATCCGTCGGGTGGGCGATGTTCTTTTCCATCACCGTGGTATCGACCGTGACCTGCTTGAGATCGCTGCGCTTCACCACCCCGGCGCGTTTCCCGGCCTCGATCGTCTGGGTCAGCATCCATTCAACACCCTCCTCGCCGATCCGCTTGCGCCACCGGGTCAGGGATGAGGGATCAAGCGGCAGACGGTGCTGAAAGAACGTCTCGCCGCAGAAGTGCTGCCAATACGGGTTCTCGGCCCATCGTGCCACGACCGCCTCGTCCGAAAGTGCATAGGCATGTTGCAGGTAAAGGAGTCCGGCAACCAGGCGCGTCAACGTCGCCGGGCGACCGGTGTGGGACGGAAAGAACCCGGCCCATTCCCGCTCAAAGACCTCCCAGTCGATCAGGGGGGCAAGTTTCACCAGCTCGTGGCGCATGTCGATCATCTCGACCAGGCGGGCGCGCAGGAGATCGTCTTGTTCCGGGAGCGGCTTTCTCGGCTTCATATCACGGCTCGAAATTGCAGGGTTCCTGCCGGGATAATACAAAACCTTGCAGGCAGCACCCAGCAATATCACATCATTCTCAAGCAAAATCAGCCGGATAAAAGTTGTTCAGGGCGAACTGGTTAGTTGAAAAGCTGAATCTTAACGCTCAACTTGGCTCCTATGATGAAGATGTAAGCATTACCCACAGACGTAAGGGCGTTCGTTTTAAGGTGGAAGCGAAAAATGCTGTAAGAGGCAAATTTAGCCTTGGTACTAGGGCAAGCCCTTTCCCTCACTTCGCAGTTAAATGTCACAGGTCTCGCAGCAATCTTAGTCGTCAAGAAAATGACAGGTACATGGCAACGGATTTTGATTTACTTTTGTGCAATGTTTCAAATTCGCTTTTCCGAAGCACTTTTTCCCGTGGCTTGCCTTTAATTGAAAAACCCGAAGCAATAGAATGGCTAAAAGGCCATTACTCTGTTGGAACCGAGGCTGAAATACGTAGAGCAGCCTATGACGATTGGCGCATCTGCTTGCCTAAAGATATTGTGCAGGATGATGGAACAATCCCTAGGACGCCTAGAGTGAAAATGAAAGATGATCCAAACTGGTTTGGCTTGGACGACCTAGAAAAAATCTAGAAAGGCTACTTTAGTGATGAAGAAACAAAAAGAGCAAAAACCAACGTTCCAAAAACTATCTGACTCGCACTACCAGCCTTCTAAGGCTGAGATGGAGCAGGAATATGATATGCCACAAGCCTCTATGGATACTTTGCGACAAGCATTTTTCGAACCTAGCGATGGAGCTGGCCGCCCTAAATAGGCTTAGGCTATGTTACTTTGGGATATAATTCCCAAACCATTCGCCGTCCTCATGCAGCCCGCTGCCCCGCGCTTTCCCGACCCGGGGCAGTGCTTGTTGAGAAACACCCGCTTTTACGAAGGGGAATGATGTGCACGAAAACGCGCGTCAGAGGCAACCCCGATGCGCGCCATGCAGCCATAACCTGTTGATTCGTTGCACAAGGCGCGCAATATGCGCGCTTGATGCGCGGTATCTGGTGCGGGCCGCCGGACTCGAACCGGCACGGGCAACCGCCCGAGGGAGTTTAAGTCCCTTGCGTCTACCATTCCGCCAGGCCCGCAATTTGTCCTTGGCTAGCGCGTGGGCGCGGATCGGGCAAGAGGGATCAGCAGCTCCCGAACCTTGCCAAGCGCTTTTCGAGAAAAGCGGACACACCTTCGCGGAAATCACGGGTCTGGCCAAGATCGCCCTGCAATTCGGCTTCCAGATGCAGGTGCGCCGCCAGATCGTTGCCATAACTGTCGCGCAGAGCCCTCTTGGTCGCACCATGGGCCGCCGTCGACCCCTTGGCCAGATGCGCCGCCCGCGCCCACCAATGCGTGACGAAATCGTCATCCGGGACCGCCTCCCAGATCATCCCCATATTGGCGGACTCGCGCGCGGTCACTTCGGTCGGCAAACAGCGCCAACCCCATCGCGCGGGCAGATCCCACCTGCCGCGGCAATCAGTAGGTGCCACCCGCATCCGGCATCAACCCGCTTCGGATGAACGCCTGGATAAAGGCTGCACTCTGTGTCGCGATCACCATGTCGGTTGCCAATGCCAGACTGCCTCTGCCCGCTTGATCGACTCCAGCAATTCGGCCCGCATCTGCGCGTCGAGGGCGTTCATTGTAGCGGATCACCTGGTTTGTCAAAATGGGACACTTGGTTTTGCAAAAGATTTTTCGCCTGTGGGGTGATCTTTCCCCAAGGCCCCCGCTGCGATGCCCGGGTCGATCAGGTTGTATTGCGCGCCCCGCGCCGACACCGATGGGCAGCACATCATGGACCAGATGCACCTTGGCGCCCATGTTGAGCCGCAGATGGTCGAGTCCGCATTGCCAGCTGAATTCCTCCGGCCACAGCGGCGCCTGGCTTTTGAAACCCTTTTGAAAGGTCGTCGATACCCTTGCGAAGCCCTTCAAAAATTGCAAAATCACGTGTCCCATGGCATCGGCGGCAATCCAAGCCCATTCCCACCACAAAGCATTATTTTCAAATTGTTTTCGCCTAATCCCGCCTAATCCCGGATAATTGACAAACCATTTGATCCGTAACAACCGCCGCCCTTTTGCCCGGCCACCCAGGTGCCCGCGATCGCGCGGTCATCGCCCATCATGATTGTCGGGAAAATCGCCTCCCAGATGTCATTCGCGCGTGCGTGGCGCTGTGCGATGGCGGGGGTCGAGGCCAGATCCACCGCGATGAAGTCGGCCTCCATCCCCGGTGCCAGATTGCCGATCCTGCCATCCATCCGCAGCGCGCGGGCCGACCCTTGGGTTGCCAGCCACCAAAGCTGGGCCGGGTGCAGGGGCTGGTGGGAAAGCTGCCCGATCTCATCCCGCCTTATTCGTCCAATTCTTCTGGGAAAGTTGCGTGCGCCTGAAAGCGCTGTAGATTCAGTCTTCTAGACAAGGATCAACGGCAGCATCGGACGCACGCATGGGTGAAACGCTATCGCTGGTGGCGCCCCGGTTCAATCGCTCTCTTCGGATCGAGAGCCGGGCAGAGCGGCTGACCGGAGATCCCGGGGCAATCCTTCTGCGCGAGGTGCTCGAAAACAGCGGCATCGTGGGCTGGATGACCGATCGTCTGAGCGATCCGCGGCGGCCGCAGGATGTCACGCATGATCTGGCCTCGCTCCTGCGCACCACGATCCTGCTGGCCGCCCAGGGATGGCGCGATCATGACGATGCCGATGCGCTGCGGCACGACCCGGCCTTCCGACTGGCGGTGAGTTCGGCAGCCGGGATGACGCCGCTCGGCGGTCCGGGGCTGGCGTCCCAACCCACGCTCTCGCGCTTCACGGCGATGATGGCGGCGCCGGACAATCTGAAGGTCCTGCGCGAAGCGGTCCTGGAATTGGCCGGCCGGGGCGTTCAGGCACAGAATGCCGGCAAGCGCTTGCCGAAGGTGACGCTGGACGTGGACAGCCTGCCGATCGAGGTTCATGGTCACCAGCCGAAGGCGGAGTGGAATGGCCATTACAATGCGCGCATCTATCATCCGCTCATCACCTCGATCGCCGAGACCGGCGACATGCTGGATGCACGGCTGAGAGCGGGCAATGTCGGTACCGCGGAGGGCGCGCTTGATGTGATCCTCGACGTGGTCGACCGGGCGCAGGCCAGCCTCTGCGAGGTCGCCATGCTGCGCATCGATGCGGGCTTCCCCTCGGCCACCTTGCTGGCGGGGCTGGAGGCGCGCGGCATCGACTATGTCTCGCGGCTGCGCGCCAACCCGGCGCTGGACCGCGAGGCCGCGCCTCACATGACGCGCCCGCCCGGGCGGCGTCCGATCAAGCCGCGGATGTGGCTGCACGAACTGCGCTACCAGGCCGAGACCTGGGACAAGGAGCGCCGCGTGATCCTGGTGGTCAAGGAGCGCGAGGACGACCTTCTGCTCGACCGCTTCTTCCTCGTCACCTCGCTGACGCTGGCAGAGATGAGCCGGGAGGACATCCTCGAGCATTACCGCGCAAGGGGCACCGCCGAGGGCCATATGGGCGAGCTGAAAGACGTGCTCGCCCCGGCGCTGTCCTCGACGAACCGGCCGAAATCTCACTGGCGGGGGCGGGGCACGCAAACCGCGACGCCCGGCGTCGATGCCTTCGCGTGCAATGAGGTTCGGCTCCTGATCTCTCTTCTCGCCTATGAGCTGATGCACATCGCCCGCCGCGCCATGGCGGCTGCCACCGGCACCGGCTGGAGCCTGCGCCGCCTGCGCGAACGCGTGCTGCGCGCCGGCGCCCGGCTGATCCTGTCCGGCCGCCGTATCACGCTCGCATTGTCTGCCGCCGCCGCACCGTTCTGGGCAGTCCTCTGGCCAAGGCTCGCCGCCCTGCACTGGTCCGGTCCCTGAACCGGACCGGCTCCAGCCCGACATGACCGCCCGCCGGATCCTCCGGCGAACGAGCCCGCATGGACGGCGATTGCAAAAAATACCCGCCCCGGAGGCGCATCGCCATCGAAACACAAGCCAGAGGTGATCACCCTCCCGCCCAGCCAGGCGCCGGGCCTTCAGGACGTACTCGAACCGCCCGAAAGCAGCACCTTGGCGCCAAGGTCAGCCGGCCGGTGAATATTGCGGGCTCATAGGTTGCAGCCATCGTACGCAGCATCGAAAAGCTCGACCCGCCGCCGGTATCGGTGGCCAGCCCGATCCGCTGTCCTCCGCTCAGCCGCGCGGGCCAGTCAAACAGCCCCGAACCGATAAAGGCATTCGAGGTCGGGCAATGGATGATGGCCGCATCCACCTCGCTGATCCGGGCGCTCTCGCGCGGTTCCAGATGGATCGCGTGACCGTAGAGCGCGTTCGGCCCCAGCAGGCCGTAGGTCTCATAGGTGTCCAGATAATCGCGCGCATTCGGGTACAGGTCCTTGACCCAGGCGATCTCGTCAAGCTGCTCGGACAGGTGGGTCTGCATCAGGCAGTCGGGATGCTCCGCCCACAAGGCACCAAGCGCGGCGAGTTGATCGGGCGAGGATGTGGGCGAGAACCGCGGCGTGATCACGTAGGACAGCCGGTCCTTGCCGTGCCAGGCCTGCAGCAGCGCGCGGCTGTCATCATAGGCACTCTGGGCGGTGTCGCGCAGGGCCTCGGGGGCGTTGCGATCCATGCAGGTCTTGCCGCCCATTGCCCGCATTCCGCGCGCCCGGGCGGCAGCAAGAAACGCCTCGACCGAGACCGGGTGGATCGTGCAATAGGAACAGACCGAGGTTGTGCCATTGGCGATCAGCAGGTCGAAATAGCGTGCCGCGATCCCATGCGCATGGGCGGGATCGGCAAAGCGGATCTCTTCGGGGAAGGTGTAGGCATTGAGCCAGTCGATCAGCCGCTTGCCCCAGCTCGCGATGATCGCAGTTTGCGGGTAATGGGCATGGGCATCGACAAAACCGGGCGAGAGCAGGTGATCGCCATGATCGACCCGTGTCACTGCGGGATGGGCTGCGATCAGGTCGCCGGCCTCGCCGACCGCCGCGATCATGCCATCCTTGACCAGGATGCCCGCGCGGCTCAGATGCCGAACCGAATCCGGTCCCTCGCGCAGCGGATCGCCGGTGAAAATGATTGCTTGTCCCAGATGCAGTTCCGCCACCCGTGCCTCCGTCTTGCGCGCACCATGCTACGGTGCGGTGCAGCGAAGGTAAATCATCTGTCGGGCGCGTGTTTTTCGCCTCTCGCCCCCTGTCGCGTCGGGCGAATTCCGCTATGGTGCCGGCACAGTTTGGCAGGGGGGCGCAATGGCCGAAGCACAGGCGGAAGAGCACGGGCGCGAGGAAGAGGATTACCGCCTCGACGGTGATCTTGTGGATGCGATCCTCTCGACCGCCGAGGCCGGAGATGCCGTGCGTCTGTCCGAGTTGCTTGAACCGCTGCACGCGGCCGATATCGCCGACCTTCTCGAACAGGTCTCCGGTCATGAGCGGCGCGCGATCCTGCGCCTCTGGGGCCGCGAGATCGACGGCGAGATCCTGACCGAGATCGACGAGGCGATCCGCGAGGAGGTGATCGAAAGCCTGCCGCCCGAGGTTCTGGCCGAAGCGGTGCGCGAACTCGACTCCGATGACGTTGTCGATCTGATCGAGGATCTTGATGAGCCGCGACAGGAAGCAATCCTCGAAACGCTCGGTGATTTCGAGCGGATCGCGGTCGAAAAGTCGCTCTCCTATCCCGATTACTCTGCCGGGCGTCTGATGCAGCGCGAGGTGGTGACCGCCCCCGAGCACTGGAGCGTGGGCGAAACCATCGACTATCTGCGCAAGGCGAAGCGGCTGCCCGATCAGTTCTATCACGTGATCCTCGTCGATCCGGCGCATCATCCGCTCGGCAATGTCACGCTGGGCCGGATTCTGTCTGCACCACGCACATCGCTGCTTTCCCAGATCCGGGAAGAGGAGTTTCGAACCATCCCGGTTTACCAGGACGAGGGCGACGTGGCCTATGCGTTCAACCAGTATCACCTGATCTCGGCGCCTGTGGTCGATGACGATGATCGGTTGGTCGGTGTGATCACCATCGACGACGCGATGTCGGTTCTCGACGAGGAACATGAGGAAGACATCCTGCGCCTGGCCGGTGTGGGCGAGGAATCCGCGATTTCCGATACCGTGATGGAAACCGTGCGCCAGCGTTTGCCCTGGCTGTTCATCAACCTGCTGACCGCGATCCTCGCCTCGGCGGTGATTTCGCTCTTCGAGGGGACGATCCGGAAACTTGTTGCCTTGGCGGTGCTGATGCCGATCGTCGCCTCGATGGGCGGCAATGCGGGCACACAGACCCTGACCGTCGCGGTGCGTGCGCTGGCCACCCGTGACCTGACCGAAAGCAACGTCTGGCGTGTCGTGCGGCGCGAGGCCGTGGTGGGGCTGCTCAACGGGCTGGCCTTTGCGGTGGTGATGGGGGGGGTCGCATCGTTCTGGTTTGACGGGGCGCACCTGGGCATGGTGATCGGGCTGGCGATGGTGATCAACCTTGTTGTCGCGGCGCTCTCGGGTATCCTGATCCCGCTGGCTCTGGAAAGGCTCGGGGCGGATCCGGCGCTGGCTTCGGGCACCTTCGTTACCACGATGACCGATGTGATCGGGTTCTTCTCGTTCCTCGGGCTCGCCTCGGTATTGTTGCTGTGAAAGAGACAGCGCGCGCATCTGCCTTTGCTGCGCGCAAGATCGCCCACGCCGCCGCCGATGGTGCAGGGCAGGCGCGGCTGGCACAGGTGCTGCGGGGCTATTGCGGCCGCGTGCTGGCCGGATACTGGCCGATCCGCACCGAGATCGATCCGCGCCCCGCGATGGCCACCCATGACGGCCCGCTTTGCCTGCCCGTCGTGCCCGGTCCTGCGAAGCCGCTGGTGTTTCGCCGCTGGTATCCGGGGGCGGCGATGATCGAAGGGGCTTTTGGCGCCCGTATTCCCACCGACGAGACCGAACTGACCCCACAGGTTCTCATCGTGCCGCTTCTGGCCTTTGACGCACGCGGCTGTCGTCTGGGCTATGGCGGGGGCTTCTATGACCGGACACTGGAGAGGCTGCGTGCGCGTGGCCCGGTCACCGCGATCGGATTTGCCTATGCCGCACAGCAGGTGAAACAGGTTCCCACCGAGCCCACAGATCAGCCGCTTGATCTGATCGTGACTGAAACCGGGGTGCTCATGCCCTGACGGTCCGGCCGGGAATTTCCAGAGTTGAGCAGATTGTTGCGACAAAAGCGTGTGGTCATTACATTATATCATATCGGCCCGTCTGGCCCATGGCGCGCCGTGGCGCGCGCGCAAGGCAATGGCTTGCAACCTCCTGAACCATTTTCGGCTGGAGATTTGGAAAACAACCAGATTGTCACACTTCAAGAACTTCAAGAACTTCAAGAAACGAGAGACCAGGATCATTCCAGGGTAATGGGTACCTTGAGATATCTCCTGGACGGGTTCTCGGGCCCGGAGAGACGTTCCATGCAGAGACGTTTCATATTGCTGAAGATACCTCGAAGGGAGGGCCGCAGGTCGAAGGGCGCGCATCCGTTTCCCTTTCAATTCTTCCAGCGGCGATGGATCCAGAGCCACTGGCCCATATGGGCGCGCACCTGTCTCTCCAGCGCGTCGTTGAGTTGCTGCATCATCGTCGAAGGATCGCTATGGGGCACCGGCGCCTCGACGAGAATGCGGAAACTCAACCCGTCTTCCTGCCGGATCGCGTAGATCGAGATCAGCTCGGCCTTCATCTTCAGCGCCATGTCGGCGGCCGAGAGGGGCGTGCGGGCCGGATGGCCGAAAAAACGCAACTCGGCTCCGGCCCGAAAGAACTGGTCAAAGCCGAACGCGACCATGCCCCCCTCGCGCAGCCAGCGCATCATTTCCGCAAGCCCGCGCCTGGAACGCGAGAACAGCGGTTGCGCGATGGCCGATATCGTCGCGACATATTGCTCGTTGAAGGCGCGGTTGTTCATCGGGCGATAGATCGCGCCGATCTTGTAGCCGCGGGTGGCCAAGGCCCCGCGCCAGGCATCGTAATTGCCGAAATGGCCTGCGGCGATCACCACCGGACGGCCCTCGGCATGGGCGCGCGCAAGGGCCTGTGCGCCCGGACCTTCAAGCGGCAGGTCCTGAACCCGCGCGAGAAATTCTTCGCCGGAATAGATCTCGGCAAGCATGCGCCCCAGATTGTCGGGCACGGCCCGTTCGAGCCGCTTGACCTCCGCCTCTGGCAGGTCCGGGCAGACCAGCGCCAGATTGTCGCGCACCCGTTTCGAGAACCCCAGCAGCGGTGCCATGCGCGCCACCAGCCGCCCCGCCAGCGGAATGCGCCGTTCATAGGGCAGGGTGATCTGGATCAGCTTCATCACCGCCACGAAAGCGGTGTTGGAGATCCGGTCCGAGAGGCTGGGTTTTTCCTGTGTCATCGCCGGGCTGTGGGGACGATCCGTGCCGCGCGGCGTTCATGCCACCAGACATGAAGTCCCGCGCTGACAATCACAAACGCCCCGACCAGCGCAAAAGCGCGGATCAGCAGGAACTGGCCCAGGATGACCGCCAGCACCACGGGTTTCCAGACGACGGGCAGGGCGAGCGACGAGAGCGCCAGGCCGCCAAGCGCCGACCAGAGCCGGGTCGTCACCGGTCCGTCCGCACGCATCACAGCAGGCTCGTGACCTTCCCGGCCACGGCCTCGGGTGTGATACCGAATTTTTCATAAAGCCGATCTGCCGGAGCCGAGGCACCGAAGCCGTCCAGGCCGACGAAGCCGGCCCTCGCCTCGCGGCCGCGCTCGCCCAGGAGCCAGCGGTCCCAGGGCTGGCGCACGGCGGCCTCGACAGCCACGCGCACCGTGCCAGAGGGCAGGATACGTTCGCGGTAGCTTTCTTCCTGCCGGGCAAACAGTTCCATACATGGCATCGAGATCACACGGGTGCCGATCGCCTGACCTTGCAGGATGTCGCGCGCCTTCAGCGCGATTTCCACCTCGGAGCCGGTCGCCATCAGGATCGCCTGGCGCTTGCCCTCGGCTTCGGCAATGACATAGGCGCCCCTAGCGGTCAGGTTGGCGGGCTTGTATTCGGTGCGCAGCGTCGGCAGGCCCTGACGGCTGAGGGCCAGCACGGACGGGGTATCCTTCTGGCTCATCGCGATTTCCCAGGCTTCGGCGGTTTCAACCACATCGGCGGGACGGAAGGTCAGCATGTCGGGCGTCGCGCGGCAGATCGCCAGATGCTCTGCCGGCTGATGGGTCGGGCCGTCTTCGCCCAGACCGATCGAGTCATGGGTCATGACGTAAACCGCCGGCACCTTCATCAGCGCCGACAGACGCATCGCACCCCGCGCGTAATCGGTGAAGCAGAAGAACGTTCCGCCATAAGGGCGCACGCCGCCATGCAGGAACAGCCCGTTCATTGCCGCCGCCATGCCGTGCTCGCGGACCCCGTAATGGATATAGCGGCCCTTGCGGTTGCCGGGATTGAAAACCTCCATCCCTCTGGATCTGGTGAGGTTCGATCCGGTCAGGTCGGCCGAACCGCCCAGCGTTTCCGGGCAGGCTTCGTTGACGACACCCAGCACCATTTCGGATGCCTTGCGGGTTGCGATTTTGGGTGCGGCATCCGCCTGCTCTTTCTTGAAGCGGCGGATCGCGCCGACCAGCTTTTTCGAGGTGTTGCCGGTCATGATGCGGGTGAACTCGGCCTGCCTGCTGCCCGGGAGCCTGGCAAAACGCCCTTCCCATGCGGCGCGCTCGGTGGCACCACGACGGCCGATCGCCTCCCAGGCCGATTTCACATCCGCCGGGATCTCGAACGGGCCATGGTCCCAGCCGTAGATCGACCTGGTGCTGGCGATTTCCGCCTCGCCCAGCGGTGCGCCATGGGCCGCGTGGCTGTCGGCCTTGGTCGGTGCGCCGAAGCCGATGATCGTCTTGCAGTCGATGAAGACCGGCCCCCTGGCTTTTCCGGCACCGCTCAGGGCGCGGTCGATATCGGCCGGATCGTGGCCGTCACAGCTCAGGACCGTCCAGCCCGAGGCCGCAAGGCGTGCCTTCTGATCGGTCTTGTCCGATATCGAGACGCGGCCGTCGATGGTGATGTCATTGTTGTCCCACAGTACCACGAGCTTCGACAACTCCTGCATGCCCGCAAGTCCGATTGCCTCCTGGCTGATCCCTTCCATCAGGCAGCCGTCGCCGACCATGACCCAGGTGCGGTGATCGCAGATCCCCTTGCCCCATTGCGCGCGCAGGGCCTCTTCGGCCATCGCGAAGCCGACCGAGGTGGCGATGCCCTGGCCCAGCGGGCCGGTGGTGGTTTCCACCGCATCGAGCAGGAAGTTTTCCGGGTGACCGGCGGTCCGGGCGCCGAGTTGACGGAACGTCCGGATCTGGTCCAGCGTCACCTGTTCGTCGCCCATCAGGTAAAGCAGCGCATAGATCAGCATCGAGGCATGGCCCGCCGACAGGATGAACCGGTCGCGATCGGCCCATCCGGGGGCCTTGACGTCGAATTTCATGTGCTTGCGGAACAGCACCGTTGCCACATCGGCCATACCCATCGGCGCGCCGGGATGTCCGGAACCTGCGGCCTGAACGGCATCCATCGCCAGGGCACGGATGGCCGAGGCGAGTCTCCAGTGTTCGGGGTGGGCTTTGCGGATCTCGGCGATCTCCATGACGGTCTCCTAACGGTCAGCGCCAACAGGGGCTTTGCCGCTTGATAGCAGGGATCCGGTCAAGTTCAAGCACGCATCAAAAGCCGCTGGGACAAAAGGGTGGGCTTGCTTTGACTTGGGGTTACACTCGACAAAACCGTGCTTAAATGCGATTTTGCAATCAAGGCGCGTGCAGGAACAGGAACGAGGAGATCTCAATGAGCGGCATTGCCGAGTACGAACGCCGGATTGCCTTCGCGCTGGATCGGATCGGTCGCGGGGTCGATCTGTTGCGCGACAAGGCCGCGCGTCCGGGGCCGGATGCCCGAGCCGCAGAGGATGCGGACAACAAGCTGCCCCCCGGAATGCCTCCCGGAACAATGCCCCCCGGAATGCCTCCCGAAGCGCCGTCCGCGCCGGAGGGGGATGCCGCAGAACTGGCCGGGTTGAAAGCCGCGCTTGAGGCGGAAAGGTCTGCCAGCGCGCAACTGTCCGAACGGGTTCGCGCGATCCGCGAGAAACAGGATACGACGCTCGCCGCGATGGAACGCAAATATGGTGCCGCCGTGCGCGCCCAGGAGGCGGCTTTCCGGGACATGTCCGCTCTCAGGGATGCGAACGAGGCACTGATCGCAGCCAACCGCAAACTGATGGGCGAGGGCGTGATGTTCAGCGAAGAGGCTCTGAGCGCCGAACTGATCGCGCTGCGGGCTGCGCGTGCAAGCGAACGCTCCGAACTGGCGCAGATCATCGACGGGCTCGCGCCGCTGCTGGCCAGGGGCGAGGCTACGGAAGATGCCTGAGGTGAAGATCCTGATCGGGGGGCGTGATTTCGAAGTTGCCTGCCAGCCCGGAGAAGAACATTTCCTGCGCAGCGCGGCGGAGATGCTTGATGCCGAGGCGCAGGTGCTGCTGGCGCAGATCGGGCACATCCCCGAGGGGCGCATGCTGCTGATGGCGGGGCTGATGCTGGCCGACAAGGCGGCCGGTCTCGAAGACCGGATCCGCGAGGCGCAACACAAGCTGGCCGAAGTTCAGGCCCGGCTTGACGAGGCAAAGGCCAATCTGACGCGCGTCGAAGTGCCGGTGATCCCGCCGGAGGTGAACGACACGCTTGCCGAGATCGCAGCGCGCACCGAGGCCCTGGCCGACCGTGTTGAGGAAGGGGCATGAACCGATGCCCCTCTTCCGCGAAACGGTATATATGGCCGTGGAGAAACCATCAAGGCGCCTGACCCATCGGGCAGCGCACAGCCAAAGCGTAGAAAATCTGCCCCGGAACGGGCAGGTCACGGGCAGAATCGGGCTTGCGCATGCCGAGCCTCTTGACCTGCCGGAGTCGGAACGGGGTCCCTTCCGGCACCGGGGTCTGCGGCAATGCCGACAGGCTCAGAGATTGAAGACGCGGGAGGGGTGGACCTCGCCGGATCTGCAGATCCCCACGGCGAGGGGCTGCCCCTCGAAGCTGACCCAGACCTCATCGCCCCATTCGGCCTCTCCAGGCAGGACCATGCCGGGATTGCCATTCCTCAGGCGTGCGGCCCCTTCTGGCGTGGCGCGCAGTTCGGGCAGATCATCAAGGCCCAGTTCGACCGGAAGCAGCCTTTCATCCAGCCCGGACGTCCGGGCAAGCCGGTCGATCTCTGCGAGGGCGATCGCGTCGTCGGCCTCGAACGGGCCGGACCATTCCCGGCGCAGCCACAGCACATGGCCAAGGCAGCCAAGACTTGCGCCCAGGTCGCGCGCGATGGAGCGCACATACCCACCCTTGCCGCAAACCAGTTCGAGATCCACAGTGTCCGCATCGGGGCGTGACACCATGGTCAGGCTCTCGACATGAAGCGGGCGCGCCGCCAACGCCATATCCTCGCCCGCGCGGGCCCGTGCATAGGCACGTGCGCCATCGACCTTCACGGCAGAAAATTGCGGCGGCACCTGTTCGATATCCCCCTCGAACGCGCTCAGGGCGGCGGAAATTTCCGCATCCCCCGGGCGCCGATCCGAAGTCTCGATCACCTCGCCCTCGGCATCGTCGGTCCTGGTCGCAGCCCCGAGCCGCATCTGGAATCTGTAGCATTTGAGCGCATCGACAATGTAGGGTACGGTTTTTGTCGCCTCGCCCAGCGCCACGGCAAGCACGCCGGTCGCGGTCGGATCAAGCGTCCCGGCATGGCCCGCCTTTTTCGCGTCCAGCGCCCGGCGCACCCTGTTCACGACCGAGGTCGAGGTGATGCCTGCGGGCTTGTCCACGATCAGCCAGCCGGAAATGTCGCGGCCCTTCTTGCGTGCCATGGGACCTCCTGAAATCGTCGGGGTGCCTGCTAGCGCGGCCGAACCATCAGGTCAATGGCCGGGCGCACCCCCTTCTGTCTGCCTCACCCCAACGTCGCGAGGTCGGGGAATGTTTCGAGCAGCCAGAAACGGATCGCCGGGAAAGCATTGCTCAGAAGCAGAACACCGACAATCCGCAACAGCCGCCCATCACCTTCTCGATCCGCCCCAAATATCCTTTCAGCCGCCCGGCGGCCGACACCGCCCGCGCCACCGCAAGTGGATGACCATCCGCCGCGCCGCCAAATCGGTGCTTGAACCCCAGCTTGCGCGGATTCTCCGAGGCGTATCGAAACGGGGATGACCGGTGCGGTTTCCCTTGCAAGCCGTGCCAGAATCCTTATGTCACCTCACATTGCGCTCGGGGAAATCGACGATGATCCGCTACATGCTGAAATGCGACAGGGGCCACGATTTCGAAAGCTGGTTCGCCTCTGCGGACAGCTTTGAAACGCTGCGCGCTGCCGGCCGGATCGAATGCGCGATCTGCGGCTCGCGCAGGATCGAGAAGAGCCTGATGGCCCCTGCGGTTGCCTGCGCAAACCGCAAGGGCGAGATGACGAGGGGCGAGACGAAGAGGGACGAGATGGAGAAGCGCCCGCTTAGCCAGCCCGCCTCGCCACAAGAGGAAGCGCTCGGCGCGCTGCGGCGTCACCTCGATGCAAACTCGGATTACGTGGGTATGGATTTCACCACCGAGGCCCGCGCGATGCATGCCGGGGACAAGCCCGAACGCGCGATCCACGGCGAGGCGAAGCTCGACGAGGCCCGCGCCCTGCTCGAAGAGGGGATCCCCGTAGCGCCCATCCCTTTCCTGCCAGCCCGCAAGGCAAACTGATCCGTTCCCCCTTCACCCTGAGAGAGTGCCTTGAAACGCTGCGCCATGTTTCTTGTGACATGGGGTGTTGATCTGCGGATTGCGGCGATGCGGAGCCGATGCGCGGAGCCAGACGTCGGCAGAGGCGCTTGATGCCCCGGCAACCCGATTCCAGGCCCTGTGCATCCAGTCACGGACGATGTATGAATGATAATCCTGTCCTGTCCCGTTTCGCACACTAAGTCCGGCAAGATGCGGCAATGATCTCGCACAACCCGGTCCAGCCCCCCGCCAGATCACGCCGTGTTTCATTTTCGACACCCCATTGACACCATGACCCCGACGGTTCCTGTTCACCCGCCCGATGAAAAATAATCGACTTCTCCCCCCGGAGGGGCCATTCACACCGAGGTATGTTTTTGTCAAGATGAGAGGGCGCAGCCTTTTCGGGCAAGCGAGGAGAAACGGAACAGATGGTTGAGACAACGATCCGGCTGACGGCCGCGCAGGCCATGATCAGGTGGCTGTCGGTGCAGATGACCGAGGATGGTGAGCGCTTCATCGAGGGGATGTGGGCGATTTTCGGTCATGGCAATGTGGCGGGGATAGGCGCGGCGCTGCATGCCTGCCGGGATGTATTCCCGACCTGGCGAGGCCAGAACGAACAGAGCATGGGACATGCGGCGATCGCCTATGCCAAGGGACAGGGGCGTCGGCGGGCGCAGGCGGTGACATCCTCGATCGGGCCGGGTGCGACCAACCTGGTGACAGCGGCGGCGCTGGCGCATGTGAACCGGCTGCCGGTGCTGATCGTGGCGGGCGATGTATTCGCCAACCGCCGTCCTGATCCGGTGTTGCAGCAGATCGAGGATTTCGATGACGGCACGGTCAGTGCCAATGACTGTTTCCGGCCCGTGAGCCGCTATTACGACCGAATCTCGCGGCCCGAGCATATCCTGAGCGCGCTGCCGCGGGCGCTGCGGGTGATGACCGATCCGGCCAATTGTGGCCCCGCCGTTCTGGCCTTCTGCCAGGATGTGCAGACCGAGGCCCATGAATACCCGGTCGCGTTCTTCGAGCCGCGCGTGTGGCACATCCGCCGGCCCGCCCCCGATGCGGAAGAGCTGGCGCGCGTGGCCGCGATGGTGCAGGCGGCGCGGCGCCCGGTGATCATCGCCGGCGGCGGCGTGATCTATTCGGGCGCACAGGAGGTGCTGGGGGCTTTTGCCAGCAAGCACCGGATCCCGGTGGCCGAGACACAGGCGGGCAAGTCGAGCCTTGCGCAGAGCCACCCGATGAATTTCGGGGCTTCCGGTGTGGATGGCTCGGCCGCCGCCAACGCGGCCTCGCAAAAGGCGGATCTGGTGATCGGGGTGGGCACGCGGTTTCAGGATTTCACCACCGGCTCGCGCACGCTGTTCGGATCGCAGACCAGGCTCGTCTCGATCAACACCCATGGCTATGACGCGGCAAGGCACGGCGCGCAAGGCCTCGTCGCGGATGCCAGGGTGGCGCTTGAGCGGTTGAGCGAGGCCCTTGGCGAGTACCAGGCCGAGGTGCCCGATGCGCAGGCGCGCGCGGACTGGCTGCGTGCGGTCGATGCCCATTGTGCCCGCCCTGCGGACCAGGCGGTGCCGCCGACCGACGGCCAGGTGATCGGCGCGGTGCAGCGCGCAACCGATGAGCATGCGATCGCGATGTGTGCTGCGGGCACGATGCCCGGCGCGCTCAAGCTGCTCTGGCAGCCCGCTCAGGGTGGCTACCACATGGAATACGGCTATAGCTGCATGGGCTACGAACTGGCGGGAGCGATGGGGCTGAAGCTGGCGCAACCCGATCGCGAGGTGATCTGCTTCGTCGGCGATGGCAGCTACATGATGGCAAACTCGGAACTGGCCACGGCGGTGATGCGGCGGGTGCCGTTTACCGTCGTGCTGACCGACAATCGCGGCTATGGCTGCATCAACCGGCTTCAGACGATGGGCTGCGGTGGCGCGCCTTTCAACAACATGTATGTCGATTGCAATGTCCAGGCGCAGCCCGCGATCAATTATGTGGCCCATGCCGCAGCGATGGGGGCGCATGCGCTCAAGGCCGCAGGCACCGATCAGCTCGAGGTCGAGATCCGGGCCGCGCGCGCGCGCGATATTCCGACGGTGATCGTGATCGAAACGGTGGCGAAGGACTTTCCCGGCACGGGTCTTGAGACCAGCGCCGGGCCGCCCGGCTTCTTCTGGGATGTGGCATTGCCGGAGATTTCCGACCGCCAGCAACAGCGCGACCTGTTCGAGCAATATCTGGGCCAGGTCGCGCAGGCGCGGCGGGTGAACTGAAGAAAGGCTCCGAAAGGCTCCGGGGGAGGCGTTGCCTCCCCGCACCTTCCGGGATATTCGAACCGGCAGGAAGGGGCGCGCCCTTCGAGGAGTGAGACGATGATCCGTTTCGGCACCAACCCGATCGCCTGGGCCAATGATGACGACCAGACGCTCGGCGCACATATCCCGACCGGGCAGATCCTGCGCGAGGCGGCGCAGATCGGCTTTGACGGGATCGAGAATGGCCATCGCTGGCCCCAGGACGATCCGGAGGCGTTGCGTCAGCTTCTGGGCGGGTATGGGCTGGCCTTCATCTCGGGTTGGCACTCGCTGAACCTGCTGACGCGGCCGGTCGCGGCAGAGAAGAGGGCAATCCAGCCGCATCTCGACAAGCTCAGGCATAATGGCTGCACCGTCTGCATCGCCTGCGAGACCTCGAACTCGGTGCAGGGGCTTGCTGTGCCGCTGTCGCAAAAGGCGGTGTTGAGTGCGGATGAGATGGCGGCGTTCGGCGCGAAGGTCGAGGAACTCGCGGCCTTCACCGGCGCGCAGGGGATCGATCTGGTTTATCACCATCACATGGGCACCGTGGTCGAAACACCCGCCGAGATCGACGCCTTCATGGCCGCGACGGGTCCGGCGACAAAGCTCCTGTTCGATGCGGGGCATTGCTATTTTGGCAGCGACGGGGGCGACCCGGCAAGGATCTTGCGCAAACATGTCGGTCGCGTGCGTCATGTCCACGCCAAGAATGTGCGCCCGAAGGTGATGCGCCAGGTGCGCGAGACGGGGATGAGTTTCATGGACGGGGTGCGCGCGGGCGTGTTCACCGTGCCCGGTGATGATGAGGGCGATGTCGCGTTCGGCCCGCTTCTGTCGATTCTCGGGGAGGCGGGTTATGACGGCTGGATCGTGATCGAGGCGGAACAGGACCCCGATCAGCGCAACCCGCATCAATATCAGTCGCTTGGGCTGAGGACATTGAAGGCCGCGGCCCGCGAGGCCGGGCTGATTGAAAATTGATGTCCGGGAGGGGCGCGGTCCCCGTATCGGGTCCCGCTCCCCGGACTGTCGGGGTCGGAAAGAAGGAGTGAGGGATGGCGGATCTGTTGCGCAAACCGTTTGGCACCCATGGCAAGGTGCATGAGATCACCCCGCAATCGGCGGGCTGGCGTTACGTGGGCTTTTCGCTCTACCGGCTGCGCGCGGGCGAGACGGCGGCCGAGGCCACCGGCACAACGGAAGTGATTCTGGTGATGGTCGAGGGCAAGGCAACGATCCGCGCCGCAGGGCAGGACTGGGGAACCCTGGGCGAGCGGATGAATGTCTTCGAGAAGACCCCGCCGCATTGCCTCTATGTCCCCGATGGGCAGAACTGGGAGGCGGTGGCCAAGACCGGGTGCACCCTCGCGGTCTGCGCGGCACCGGGCAAGGGCGGGCACGCGGCGCGCCGGATCGGGCCGGACGGGATCACCCTGACCAAGCGCGGCACCGGCACCAATACCCGCCATATCAACAATATCGCCATGGAGGCCGAGGATTACTGCGACAGCCTGCTGGTGACCGAGGTGTTCACCCCGGCGGGGAACTGGTCGAGCTACCCTTCCCATCGTCACGACGAGGATGATTTTCCCGACATCACCTATCTTGAGGAAACCTATTACCACCGGATCCACCCCGCCCAAGGGTTTGGCATCCAGCGCGTCTATACCGAGGATGGCTCGCTCGACGAGACCATGGCCGTTTCCGACGGTGATGTTGTCCTCGTGCCACGCGGACACCATCCTTGCGGCGCCCCCTACGGTTTCGAGATGTATTACCTCAACGTCATGGCAGGCCCCCGCAGAAACTGGAGGTTCATTCCGGACCCGGCCGTCAGGTGGATCCTCGAAAGGGACAGCTGACAACGGGGGAATGGACAGGGGCGGGATGGACAACGGTGGGATGGACAGGGGCGGATCAGCCGTTTCCACTGGCGGACGGTGCGGGGATGTTCCGGCATGACCGCCCGATCAGGCGGGCTGCGCATCTGGACATGCGAGGCAAATGGCGAAAGCCCGACGGCCCAAATCGGCTGCCCGAGATTATCGAAGGGATTGAACTCCACCACCTTCAGGCCACCATTTTCAAGCTGGCACCTGGTGCAGCGGCAAAACCTCCCGTGTGAGATACGCTTTGCCCCTTGACCGATGAAAGATCGCCAATCGTGACACCTGCCGCGCGCCTGCAAACGGCCATCGAGATACTCGACGCGATCCTGGATGGTGCCCCGGCCGAGCGCGAACTGACCCGGTGGGCGCGCGCGAACCGGGTTGCGGGGTCGGGCGATCGTGCGGCGATCCGTGATCATGTTTACACAGTGCTGCGCTGTCGCGAATCCTTCTGTGTCCTTGGCGGCGGGTTGAGCGGGCGTCGGCTGATCCTCGGGATGCTGCGTGCGCAAGAGGCTGATCCCGAGATGCTGTTCACCGGGGAAAGGTTCGCCCCGTTGCCGCTCAGGGCGAGCGAACGCGCGGCTTTGCGAACGCCGATTCCGGGCAACCTGGCACGCCGCGACTGGCCCGCCTGGCTGCTGCCCGAGCTGGAGCACAGCCTTGGCAGCGACCTTGATGCGGTTTCCGAGGCGATGCGGACGCGGGCGCCGGTTTTCCTGCGGGTGAACGCCAGCAAGGCAGATCTGCACCGGGCGCAGGCGTTGTTGCGGGCGGACGGGATCGTGACACAGCCCCATCCCCTTGCCGCGACCGCGCTGGCAGTGACCGAAGGTGAACAGACAGTTCCGGGCTTCGATGCCCAATGAACTATGGGTGTCAGACTTCACCTTTGTGTCGACCTGGATCGCCTTGATGCAACAGCGCCTGTCATTGGGGCGTCTTCTGCGCGCAGTGCAGTGGCTGGGGCTGGCGCAACGCTGCTTCGACATCATGTGCGAACGGATTCATTCTCCTCGGGGCGCAATGGCGCATCTTACCGACAAGCAGTTGGTGCGAGCACGTGTCTATAAGGTCTATCGTGGCATCGCCTCGGCCCGTTGCCTGCTTCAAGATGCCGCAGAGAAGTTCGATGCGGGTGTCGCCAACGGCATCGAAGTCAACGTCACGAAATTAGCTGCATCGGATGCGCTGAGTGAGGCTGCCGATTGCGCTATTCAGATCATGGGCGCAGAGGGACTTGCCGATTGGACCCCTTTGTCCGGAATCTACCGGGCAGCACGCACTACACACATTCTCGATGGTGCGGACGACGCCTTGATCAGTACGGTAGGGAAACAGTTGTTATCGGCTACTGCGCCGGAGCGGTCGTTCGATCCGGTACGACCGTCGATGCATTTATCGAAGGCAGCTGAGTAATGCGAAAGTCAAGCGGCCTTTCTGTTTGGATCAAAGGTTTCCCTGCGCTGGAGCATGGTCCACATGACGGTGACCCGTCGCCGGGCAAGGGCTATGAGCGCCTGTGTGTGGTGTTTACCTTCACGCCGTTTTCGGTCGTAGAAGGCTTTGGAGAGGGGGGCCTTAGTGGAGACGGCACAAAAGGCGCTCTGATACAAGACCCGTTTGAGGGCCTTGTCACCGCCAAAGGCTCTGCGCCATCCGTTGCGTTTGCCGGATTGCCGCTGGATTGGGGCCAGACCGGCCGCCGCGGCGAGCGCATCTGCCGACGCGAAACGGCGGATGTCGCCTGTGCAGGCGAGGAATTCTGCCGTAAGCACCGCCCCCATCCCCGGCAGCGAGCGGATGAGGGCGCCGTCAGGGTGGCCGTCAAGCAGGGCTTCCAGGTTGCGGTCGATCCGGGCGATCTTCTGCGCATGAGCGCTTTCGAGGGCGCGATCCGCAAGGGCTTCGATCTTATTGAGATGCGGCGTCTTCTTCAGGTGCGCCACGATACGGCGCTTGCCGGCGCGCCGAATTTCAGCAGGTGTTACA
Organism: Thioclava sp.; assembly: GCA_965277135.1. GTDB lineage: Bacteria > Pseudomonadota > Alphaproteobacteria > Rhodobacterales > Rhodobacteraceae > Thioclava. Next base: position 124,857 of record CBDIBW010000036.1, read on the forward strand.
TGGCGTGTGAGCAGCGCCAGCGGCCCCTTGCAGGTCACGTCGAGTGTGCGCTCAAGACCGGGATGAATGCCGCACAGCAGCCCACGCAGGCGCGCCAGGCGGCGTGTCTGGTCCTCGATCAGATCCCGTCGACGGCTCACCTTGAGACGAATGGCCACGAGCGTGTCGCCACCCGGCAGGATCGGTCGCAGGTTGCGGGTGCGCACCAGTTCGGCGATGGTCCGCGCATCATGTGGATCGAACTTGCGTTCGCCGCCGGCAAACCCCTGACCGGCCCGGTTGACGGCGATCCCCGGCGTATGCACGAGGGCAAACCCCTCGGCCAGCAGGCTCGCTTCGAGAAAACGGGCGAAAAAGCCCACCACATCAATGCCGATGACAACTTCGCCTTCAAGGGTGCGAAGCGCGGCGATAAGGCCGTCCAGTCCGCCCGGATCGTTCTCGACTGCGCGGTCGAGAACGATCCGGGCGTCTTCGGCAACACCCACCGCCCGATGGGTTGTCTTCGCGGCATCTATGCCAACGCAAATCCGCATGGTTTTGTCTTCCTTGGCCGTCGTGTCAGCAAGCCCTGTCACGCCGACATCGCCTTACATAGCCATCGCGGGCATCGAGTAATCAGCAGTCGCGTCAGAGCGGCAAGACGGGCGGCAAAGCCGCCGGAGCCATCAAGGACAGCCAGAAGGACAGCCATACCCGTCTCGCCTGCGCCTCAGCAGCATCTCACCGCACATGGCGCAATGAAAAGGGGTAAGGCCGCCCGCACCCGGGCCTGTGACATCACCGAAGCCGACGCCCGCGCAGCGCTTCAGCAGCTCGCCCCGCTGTGGGACGAACTGTTCCCGGCAGAGCAGGCCCGCATCGTCGCCCTGCTCATCGCGCGCGTCGACATCGGCACGGACGGGCTGAACGTCCGGCTCCGCGTCGACGGACTAAAGGCACTGGCGCGCGAGATGTTGACCGGTGACATGGGAACAGCGGCATGAAACCCGCCGCCACGCCCGAAACCATCACCATCCATGTCCCGTTCCGCATCGTGAAGCGCGGTGGGCGCAAGGAAATGCAACGTCCGGAAGGTGCCAGCCAGCCGCGCAAGCCGGACAGCACTCTCGTCAAGGCACTCGCCCGCGCCTTCCGCTGGAACCGCATGCTGGACTCGGGCGCGTTCATGTCGATCTCCGAACTGGCCGAGCGTGAGGGCATCGCACCCTCCTACATGACCCGAATCCTGCGCCTCACCCTGCTCGCCCCCGATATCGTCGAGGCGATCCTTGACGGCAGGCAGCGGCC
>CBDIBW010000037.1:0-119032 GCA_965277135.1 Thioclava sp.
ACAACGCCACGCGCATCTTGCGCACCATGTCCGCCTCGGAGGTGAAGTCGAGATTGACCTGCACGGTGCAGGTGCGATACATCATCTGCGTACCCAGCGTCCCGACCCGGCCCATATAATCGGTCATCAGCCGATAGCGCCCCTTGGGCATCATTGGCATCCGCTCCTGCGGCCAGATCGGGGCGGCTCCGAGGCCGATGAAGCGCGCGCCGATATCGTTGGCCACCGATTGCACTTCGCGCAGGTGTTCGTTCACCTCGTCACAGGTCTGGTGGATCGTTTCCAGCGGCGCACCCGACAGTTCCAACTGCCCGCCCGGTTCCAGGCTGATATTGGCACCATCGAGTTGCAGGCCGATGATCGTGCCATGCTCCTCGACCGGCTCCCAGCCAAAGCGGTCGCGCAAGCCCTCCAGCATCGCCTTGATCGAGCGCGGCCCGTCATAGGGCAGCGGCGATTGCCTGTCCCTGCAATAGCCGAATTTCTCGTGCTCGGTACCGATACGCCAGTCTTCGCGCGGTTTTTCGCCAAGGGCAATGAACTCGGAAAGCTGCTCGAAACGTTCGATCGGGCCACCGCCCTGCTGGGGTATCGACATCGGTCCCTCGCTCTGTCCTTTCAGCGGCACAACAGGTGGCGCGCGCATCTGCCCAAGTCAAGCGTGAAAGATCAGCGGTGCCAGCACATAGCCGCCCATCCAGATCAACCGGCCCCCGAACAGGGCGCAGATCCCCGCGGCGATGACCTCGCGCCAGCGGAGGAAGGTTGCGCGCAGTTCGGGACGGATCACCGCCAGTCCCCCAGCGACGATTGCCACAGCGTGATCGCCGCGCAGACCGCCGTATCGGCACGCAGGATGCGCGGGCCGAGGCTGATCGGGGTGACACAATCAAGATTGCGCAGCCTGGTGCGCTCGGCCTCGGAAAACCCGCCCTCGGGGCCGATCAGGATCGCCCATGGACCGGTTGGCAGCCTCGCCAATGCCTCGGCAGGGCCAACCCGCGACTCGTCGGCCCAGAGAATGCGCCGCGCAGGCTTCCAGTTGTCAAGCAGCCTCGACAGCCGGGACATTTCCTCGACCGGCGGCACGAAAGTGCCCAGGCATTGCTCGGCCGCCTCGCGGGCGTGGGCCTGCAACCGGTCTTGCCGGATGCGCGCGCAACGGGTGAATTCGGTCTGCACGGGCAAAAGGCGGGCACAGCCCAGTTCGGTCGCCTTCTCGACGATGAAACCGGTGCGTTCCTTCCTGATCGGTGCAAAGATCAGCCACAGATCGGGCGGATCGCGTTGCGGCGCGGCATGTTCGGCACAGATCAGGATGCCGCGCGTCTTGTGCGCTTCGGCCACCTTGGCAGTCCACTCGCCATCGCGCCCGTTGAACAGCGCCACGCGCGCGCCGACCTCCAGCCGCATCACCGCGAACAGGTAATGCGCCTGGTCGGGATTCAGCGGCACGGGTTGCCCCCTGCCCAGGGGATGTGCTACACAGAGCCGGATCTTGACACGTTCCATAAGGTGAACTGTATGGGCGGAAAGCGCAAAATGCCAGAGGTGACGGGTGTCGTGGCCGATGCCTGTAGCGGCAATTGGGTGGACCGGCTGGCACCGGCCCGGGCGCGCCCCTGTCTGCGTCTGAGCCGCGCCGACCGGCCGATCGGAACCTGGCTTCTGCTGTTGCCCTGCTGGTGGTCGATCGCCCTCGCGGCCTCGACCACGGGCGGTTTCGTCTGGCGCGATCTGTGGCTGGCGGCGGGCTGCACCATCGGTGCGTTCCTGATGCGCGGTGCGGGCTGCACCTGGAACGACATCACCGACCGCAACATCGACGGACATGTCGCGCGAACCCGCTCCCGGCCGATCCCCTCAGGGCAGGTGACGGTGACACAGGCGCTGGTCTGGGCGGTGATCCAGTCGCTGATGGCCTTCGCGATACTGCTGACCTTCGGCACGCCCGCGATCATCCTTGGCATCCTCTCGCTCGGACCCGTCGCGATCTATCCCTTTGCGAAGCGCTTCACCTGGTGGCCGCAGGTCTTTCTCGGGATCGCGTTCAACTGGGGCGCGCTGCTGGGCTGGGTGGCGCATACGGGCAGCCTGGGCTGGCCCGCGATCCCGCTCTACCTCGCGGGACTGATCTGGACACTGTTCTACGACACGATCTATGCCCATCAGGACAAGGAAGACGACGCCCTGATCGGGATGAAGTCCACCGCACGCCTGTTCGGCGAGAACAGCGCGAAATGGCTGGGCGGGTTTCTGATCGTCTCGGTATCCCTGATGACCGTGGCCGTCCTGACCGCACTCTTGCCGGTTGCCACGCCGCTGAAACTGGCGATTTCACTGTGCGCGCCTTTGGCGTTCGGTTGGCATATGCTCTGGCAGTTGCGCCAGCTCGACATCGACGACAGCGACATGTGCCTGCGCCTTTTTCGCACCAGTCGCGATACGGGGCTGCTGGTTGCGCTGATCCTTGCCGTTGGCGCAATCGTGTAACCTGCTCCCGATTGCCACCCGGGGACCATGGCCTTAAGGAAAAACGCGACAAACCCCCGAGAGGACCACAAGACGATGCCGTCTCGCGCGATGCTGTTCACGATTCTCGCCTTCGCCCTGGCGCTGATCCTCTCGGCACTGATCGCCGGCGGGTTTGCCACCATGATCGAAAAGACGACGCGCTCCGAATTGCGCCTTGCGATGGGAGCGAACGGGCACGGCTGGTTGCAGGTGCACACGGATGGGCTCATGGTCTCGCTCGACGGGAGCGCACCGACCGAGGCAGAGCGGTTTCGCGCGGTGTCGCTGGCTGACGCGCATGTCGGCAGTTCGCGGATCATCGACAATACGGATGTTGCCAGGCCCGAGGCCGCGACACCGCCGGACTTCTCGATACAGATGCTGTGCAACGGGACCGGTATATCCCTGATCGGACTGGTACCGGCCTCGGTCAATCGCGAGGCCCTCGTAAATGCGTTGAGATCCGCTGCGGGCGATGCCGGTGTGACCGACATGATGGCACGCGCCGATTACCCGGTTCCCGCAGGCTGGGACGAGGCGATGAACTACGCATTGCGCGTGATCGGAGACCTGCCGCGTTGCAAGGTTTCGGTCACGCCAGGGCATGTTTCGGTCGAGGCGATTTCGGACAGTGTTGCGGACAAGGCCCGGATCGAGACCCGACTGACCCGCAACCGCCCCTCCGATCTGAAACTCGATTTCAGGATTTCCGCGCCACGCCCGGTGATCACTCCCTTCACCCTCCACTTCCTGATCGACAAGGACGGCGCGCGCCTTGACGCCTGTTCGGCCGATACCGGGAAGGCACGTGACCAGATCCTGTCGGCGGCGCGCGACGCTGGCGCGAAAGGCACGTCAAGCTGCACGCTGGGCCTGGGCGTCCCTTCGCCGGACTGGGCAAAGGCCGCCTCGATGACGATCTCGGCACTGGGGCAACTGGGCGCGGGTTCGGTCACATTCTCCGATGCCGACATTGATCTGGATGTCGCCCCGGGCGTCAGCCGGACAAGCTTCGACGATGTGGTGGGAGACCTGAAATCGAACCTGCCCGGCCTATTCTCGCTCAAGGCGGTGCTGGAGAAACCGGCCAACGAAGACGGAGGGGAAGCGAACTTCACCGCGACTTTGGGTGACAAGGGCCGGGTGGAACTGAAGGGCCGTGTGGTCGATGCCCGTCAGCGCGAGGTGGTCGAGACTTATGCCCGCGCGCAATTCGGCCATGACAATGTTCATGAAGCGACCCGCGTGGATGCAGCCCTGCCCGGTGGTTGGCCCCAACGCACGCTGGCCGCGCTGGCCGCGCTTGCGCGATTGCATGACGGGACCGCAACCGTGACCCCGGCCCGGATCACCATCAAGGGCGTTTCGGGTGACCGGCAGGCCAGGGACGACATCGCCCGTCTCCTGACCGCAAAGTTGGGCGAAAACACGCAAATGTCGCTTCAGGTAAGCTATGACAAGCGTCTGGATGAGGCGCTCGCCCTGCCCACTGGCAAGGAATGCGTGGCACGGCTGAACGCGGCTCTGCTCACCAGCAAGGTCAATTTCGACCCCGGTTCGGCGCAGGTCTCTTCCGAGAGCGTCGGTGCGCTCGACGCGCTGGCGAAAGCGATGGAGAACTGCACCGAATTCCGCATGGAAGTGGGCGGCCACACCGACAATCAGGGGCGCGAGAAAATGAACCTCCAGCTTTCGCAGCAACGCGCGCAGGCGGTGATCAACGGCCTTCTCGAACGCGGTGTGCTCATCGGCAATCTGATCGCGAAAGGTTATGGCGAGACGGAGCCGGTCGCCTCGAACGATACCAGTGAAGGGCGCGAAAAGAACCGCCGTATCGAATTCACGCTGTTCGATGAAACACCCATGGATGCGGGTGGTCCGGCAACGGGATCGAGCGACGCGGAGGATGGCGTCGATGCGCAAGTCACCGGTGAGGCTGGCTCCACGGGCACCGCCCCGCAACTCAGGGAAACGATCCCGGTCGAGACGCCGGACCAGGAAACGCCGAAGCCGAGACTGCGCCCGTCGGATCCGGGCAAGGGTCAGGGCTAGAGGGAAGAGGATCATGAACAGAACCGAATTTGTCATCGCCACCACGATCACCCTTTTCGTCGTTTTCTGCCTGGGCTGGTTCGCCTCCTGGCTGATCCATCGCCTGACCCGCGCCAGCAAGGCGGACATGGGCGAACTGGAACAGATGGCGCAGGCCCTGCACGAGGCCGAGGAAAGCCGCGACGAGGCCCTGCGGCATTTCGAGCATCGCGAGGCCGAACTGAACAACCGGCTCAATCAGTCGGAAGCAGAATTGCGCGCCGCGATGGACGGGTTGCGCGATGCCCGCGCGGAGGCCGAGGAACTGCGCCGCCATATCGAACGGATGCAAGACCCGGCCTGAGTCCCAACCACCCAACCGGTCAAGACAGAAGGGCGCCCCCCGGATCAGGTGACGCCTTGCGCATTCAACAGGGTCGTCAGATTGCGATATTGTCGATCAGGCGCACATCACCCAGCCAGAGCGCCACCAGCATGCGTGCAGGCTCCGACAACTCCACCGCCGGACGCAACCCGTCCACCGTGCGCAGCTCCAGATATTCGACCTCGCAAAACCCGGCTTCCAGCAGCGCGGCCTGCGCATTTTCCAGCGCCGTCGCGACACGTGCGCCGTCGCGGACCCCGGATGCCGCAGCCTGCATGATCTCGTGCAGCCGCGGGGCAATGGCGCGTTCATCCGCGCTCAGGCGCGCATTGCGCGACGACATCGCCAGCCCGTCCGCCTCGCGGATCGTCGGGCACCCGATGATGCGGATCGGGATATTCAGGTCGCGAACCAGCCGCTGCACGACCTGCAATTGCTGCCAGTCCTTTTCACCGAAGAATGCACGTCCCGCCTGCGTCATTGCAAAGAGCTTGGAGCAGACCGTCGCAACCCCGTCGAAATGACCGGGCCGGAAAGTGCCTTCCAAAGGCTCGGCAACCCCCTTGACCGACACCGTGGTGGCAAATCCCTGTGGATAGATGTCCTCGACGCCCGGCGCGAACAGCACATCCACCCCCTCGGCCTCCAGCAGTGCCAGATCCCGGGCCTTGTCGCGGGGATAGTTCTCCAGGTCCGAGGCGTTGTTGAACTGCATCGGATTGACGAAGACCGTCACGATGACCCGGTCGGACTGCCCGCGTGCCGCGCGCGCCAGCGACAGGTGCCCGTCATGCAGTGCCCCCATCGTCGGCACGACCCCCACCAGCATCCCCGAGCGTTTCCACGCGGTGACCCTTTCGCGCAATTCGGCGGCGCTGCGGATCAAGTGTGTCATTTTTTCATCTCGTCGGCAAAGACATGTTCGGGGCCGGGAAATGTTCGCGCACGCACCTGGGCGGCGTAATCGGCCACGGCGGCTTCGGCGGCTTGCCCCAACTGGCCGAAGCGTTTGACGAATCTGGGTTTGAACCCGGTGAACAGGCCGAGCATGTCATCAACGACCAGAACCTGCCCGTCGCAGCCCGCGCCCGCGCCGATGCCAACGGTCGGAATGTCGATCCCGGTAGTGATCCGCCCGGCCAGCCCCTGCGGCACCTTTTCCAGCACCACCGAGAACGCGCCCGCCTCGGCCACCGCCCGGGCATCCGCCATCAGTCGTGCGCCATCTTCACCACGACCCTGCACCTTGTAACCGCCCAGCGTGTTCACCGATTGCGGGGTCAGTCCGATATGCGCCATCACCGGGATGCCGCGCGCGATCAGAAAGGCGATGGTCTGGGCCATATGCACACCACCTTCGAGCTTCACCGCCCCGGCTCCGGTCTCGGCCATCAGTCGGGCGGCATTGCGAAATGCCTGTGCGGGACCCTCTTCGTAGGAGCCGAATGGCATATCAATGACCATCAGCGCATTTTGCAGCCCGCGCGCCACGGCCTGACCATGCATCGCCATCATGTCCATCGGGACGCCAAGCGTCGAGGGCAGCCCGTGGAGAACCATTCCAACGGAATCCCCGACAAGAACCAGATCGCAATGTGGATCCACCAGCTTCGCAACCGGTGTGGTGTAGGCGGTCAGGCAGACAATCGGGTCGCCGCCCTTCATCGCCGTAATCTCTGCCGGCATCTTCTGACGCGTGTTTCCGGTGGCGCTCATCGCGGATCTTCCCTTTCTCATCGGGAACCTATCCTATCTCCAATGCTCCCCAAGGCAAAGATCCTTTTGCCGCAACGCGGTGTTCCAGGTGAGCCGGTCGTGCATCTACTCCATGGGCCGGGTTCTTCTATTCAGCGGGCATTGCCCGCGGTTCATCGCCGAGCGGACAGGGCAGATGGACCAGCATTTCCCTCGGGCAAACTTGCAGGAAGTTCGCTTTTTCAGCATCCCAGTGTTGCAGGATTTCGGCTGCCTTGTACGAGTTGGTCTCGGCCGCATGACGTTCGATCAGGTTCTTGAGTTGGGCTTCCCAATGCGCGTGGCCCAGACCACATGTCACAAGGCTTTCGAGGTTGATCATGTCCATGGCGGTGCTATCGGGATCGTGGAGATAGGCCATGCCGCCCGTCATCCCCGCGCCGAAGTTCGGCCCGATCGGCCCCAGGATTACCGCAACCCCGCCGGTCATGTATTCACAGCCGTTGGAGCCACAGCCCTCGACCACCACATTCGCACCCGAGTTGCGCACGGCGAAACGCTCGCCCGCGCGACCCGCCGCGAAGAGATGGCCATCGGTGGCACCGTAGAGCACGGTGTTGCCGATGATGGTGTTTTCGGACGCGACCAGCGGGCTGATCATCGGCGGACGCACGGTGATCGTGCCACCCGACAGGCCCTTGCCCACATAGTCGTTCGCATCGCCCGAGACCTCAATCTTGAGGCCCGGTGCCGCAAACGCCCCCAGCGACTGGCCGCAAGAACCGGTCAGTTTCACTGTCAGATGGTCGGGTTGCAGCGTGTTGCGCATCCCGAAATTCCTGACGATATGGGAGGAGGCGCGGGTCCCGATCGTGCGCAGCGTGTTGCGCACTGCGTAGCTGAGCTGCATCTTCTCGCCATCCTCGAAGAAGCGGTGACCATCCCTGATGATCTCCGCATCCAGCGTGTCGGGCACCCGGTTGCGCGGCTTCGAGCGGTCATAGACGATCTTGTCCCAGCCATCGACGGTGATCAGCAGCGGGTTCAGATCGAGGTCGTCAAGGAAAGCCGAACCGCGGCTGACCTGCGTCAGCAGATCCGCGCGACCGATCACCTCATCCATGCTGCGCGCCCCGATCGAGGCGAGGATCTCGCGCACATCCTCGGCGTAGAAGGTGATCAGGTTGACGACCTTGTCCGCCGAGCCGGTGAATTTGGCGCGCAATTCGGGATCCTGGGTGCAGACGCCGACCGGGCAGGTGTTCGACTGGCACTGACGCACCATGATGCAGCCCATCGCGATCAGCGCCGCGGTGCCGATGCCGTATTCCTCGGCCCCCATCATCGCCGCCATGACGATGTCGCGACCGGTGCGAAGCCCGCCATCCGTGCGCAGCGTGACCCGCTCGCGCAGATTGTTCATCGCCAGCACCTGATGCGCCTCGGTCAGGCCCATCTCCCACGGCAGGCCCGCATGTTTGATCGAGGTCGCCGGCGAGGCACCGGTTCCCCCATTGTGGCCCGAGATCAGGATCGTGTCGGCCCGGGCCTTGGCCACGCCGGCCGCGATCGTGCCGACGCCCGAAGACGCCACCAGCTTTACCGTCACCTTGACCGTCGGGTTGATCTGCTTGAGATCATAGATCAGTTGCGCCAGATCCTCGATCGAATAGATATCGTGGTGTGGCGGCGGCGAGATCAGGGTCACACCCCTGGTCGAGTGACGCAGGCGCGCGATCAGGTCGGTGACCTTCATCCCCGGAAGCTGGCCGCCTTCGCCGGGCTTGGCACCTTGGGCGACCTTGATCTCAAGTTCCTCGCAATGGTTGAGATATTCGGCGGTCACACCGAAGCGCCCCGAAGCCACCTGCTTGATCTTGGCTGACGGGTTGTCGCCGTTGGGTTCAGGCACGAAATGCGCCGGATCCTCACCGCCCTCACCCGAGTCCGATTTTGCCCCGATCCGGTTCATCGCAACGTTCAGCAGCTTGTGCGCCTCGGGCGACAGCGCACCCAGCGACATCCCCGGCGTGACAAAGCGCTTGCGGATCGAGGTGATCGATTCGACCTCCTCGATCGGCACCGGATCGCCCAGCGGCTTGATATCAAGCAGGTCGCGGATGTGGGTTGGCGGACTGGCCCGCATCATTGCGGAATATTTCTTCCACAACCCGAAACTGGCGCGATCGCAGGCGGTTTGCAGCAGGTGCATCGTCTGCGCCCCCCAGGCATGGGATTCGCCGGTGCGCCGTTCCTTGTAGAAACCACCGATCGGCAATATGTCCCGATCGTTCTGCCAGCCCTCCCGATGCACGATCTCCAGCTTGTGCTGGATACCATGCAGGCCGATCCCCGAGATGCGACTTTGCATCCCCGGTAAATATTCGGCCACCATGGCGCGCGACAGACCGACCGCCTCGAAATTCAGCCCCCCCCGATAGGAGGAAATCACCGAGATCCCCATCTTCGACATGATTTTCAGCAGCCCCGCGTCGATCGCATCGCGATAGCGGCGCATCGCCTCGACGAGGCTTCCCTCGGTCAGACCGCGCCCGATACGATCCGCGATCGTGTCTTCGGCCAGGTAGGCGTTGACCGTGGTCGCACCGGCCCCGATCAGCACCGCAAAATAATGGCTGTCGATACATTCGGCCGCGCGCACATTGATCGAACAGAAGGTCCGCAGGCCCTTCCGCGTCAGCCAGGAATGCACGGCCGAGGTTGCGAGAATCATCGGCATCGCGATATTGTCGGGGTTCTGCCCCTCGTCGGACAGCACGATGTTCAGCGCGCCGGAACGGACCGCATCCTCGGCCTCGGCGCGGATCCGCTCCAGCCCTTCGCGCAGCGCATCCTGACCCGCACCTGCGGGGAAGGTGCAGTCGATCATCGTGACCTGCGCGCCAAATTCCCCGAGCATGGCATCGAACTCGGCATTGGCCAGAAACGGGCTGTCGAGCACCCAGATCTCGGTTTGCGAACTGTCTTCGTCCAGCACGTTCTTGAGATTGCCGAAGCGCGTCTTGAGCGACATCACCCGACTTTCACGCAGCGAGTCGATCGGCGGGTTGGTGACCTGGCTGAAGTTCTGACGGAAGAAGTGGCTCAGCGGGCGATACTGCCTGGACAGGATCGCAGGTGGCGTGTCATCCCCCATCGAGGCCAGGGTCTCCTTGCCATCCTCGATCATCGGCACGAGGATCTGCTCGATCTCCTCGACCGAGTAGCCCGCCGCGATCTGCCGCTTGCGCAACTCGGCACCTTCGAATTTCGGCACCTCCGGTATGTCGCGCAGGATCGCATTCAGATCGGTAACCTTGCCAACCCAGTCGCCAAAAGGCTGTGCGGCGGCCAGTTGGTCCTTCAGTTCCCTGTCGTGGAAGAGTTTGCCCGCTTTCATGTCAACGGCAATCATCTGTCCCGGGCCGAGCGCGCCCTTCTCGACCACGCTTGCCTCGTCGATCGGCACCATACCCGCTTCGGACCCCGCGATCAGCAGCCCCTCGCCGGTGATGACATAGCGCAGCGGGCGCAGACCGTTGCGGTCGAGACCGCCGCACACCCAGCGACCATCGGTCATCGCCAGCGCGGCCGGACCGTCCCACGGCTCCATCACCGCATTCGAATAGGCATACATGTCTTGCCAGGGCTGCGGCATCTGGCCGGTCGCCCCGGACCACGGCTCGGGCACCAGCATCGTCTTGACCATGGGCGCGCTGCGCCCCGACCGGACCATCAGTTCGAACACCGCATCAAGTGCGCCCGAATCCGACGCCCCGGTCGGAATGATCGGCTTGATGTCTTCGGCTGATTCGCCAAAGGCGGTGGAGGCCATGCGGATCTCATGGCTCTTCATCCAGTTGATGTTGCCCTTGATCGTGTTGATCTCGCCGTTATGGGCAAGCATCCGGAAGGGCTGCGCCAGCCACCATTGCGGAAAGGTGTTGGTCGAATAGCGCTGGTGATAGATCGCGAAGGCGGATTCGAAACGCTTGTCCTTCAGATCCGGATAGAACTCGGCAACCTGTTCTGCCAGCATCATCCCCTTGTAGATGATCGAGCGGCAGGAGAGCGAACAGATGTAGAGCCCGTTGATCTGTGCCGCCATCGCCGCCTTTTCGATGCGGCGGCGGATAATGTAAAGCTCGCGCTCGAACTGCTCCTGGTCGATATCCTTGTCATTGCGGATCAGGATCTGTTCGATCTCGGGGCGGGTTGCGTTGGCCTTGTCGCCCAGCACTTCCGTATTCACCGGAACGTGGCGCCAGCCATAGATATAGTGGCCCATCCGCAGAACCTCGGATTCCACGATCGTGCGGCAGCACTCCTGCGCGCCGAAATCGGTGCGCGGCAGGAACACCTGTCCGACGGCAACCATCTTTTCCATGTCCGGTTCGTGACCGGTGCGACAGATCTGATCGTAGAAGAAGGGAACCGGGATCTGAACGTGGAGCCCCGCGCCATCGCCCGTCTTGCCATCAGCGTCAACCGCGCCGCGATGCCAGATCGCCTTGAGCGCGTCGATGCCGTTCTCGACCACCCTGCGCGAAGCTTTCCCGTTGATTGCCACGACAAGCCCCACACCGCAGGATGCCTTCTCGTCCTCCGCTCTCCACAGCGAATTTTCGTTCATCCACCGGCGTTTGGCTTCCTCGGCGGCAACCCAGGCTTCGTTATGTTTGCTCATGTCAGGCCTCCTTCGAAGAAAGCTTCGCAAATTGGTCGGTCCGGGGCAGGTCTTCCCGCCTCCGGGGATCAGGGCTTACTCGGCCGCAAGGTTGGCAGCGGTTTCGAAATATCGCAGGATTTCAGCACCGGCTTCGCGCCCGTCGCGGATCGCCCAGACAACCAGACTCGCACCGCGCACAATATCGCCCACCGCATACACGCCGGGGATCGATGTCGCATGGGTGGCGAATTCGGCCTTCACCGTGCCCCAGCGGGTCGTTTCGAGATCCTCGACACCCCATTGGCCGGGCAGATCCTCGGGCTCAAATCCCAGGGCCTGGATCACCAGCTCGGCCTTGGCATCGCAGATCCCGCCGTCGATCGGCTCGGGGCTGCGACGGCCCGAAACATCCGGCGCACCCAGCCGCATCTGCTGGATGGTGACATTTCGCACCGGATTGCCCGAGAACCCCCTGGGCGCCGAAAGCCAGACGAATTCCACGCCTTCCTCTTCAGCGTTTTGCACTTCACGCTGAGAGCCGGGCATGTTTGCACGGTCACGACGATAGAGACATTTCACCGATTTCGCGCCCTGACGGATCGCCGTGCGCACGCAATCCATCGCCGTGTCGCCACCGCCGACAACGATCACATTCTTGCCCTCGGCATTGAGCGTGCCATCGGTAAATTCCGCCACCTCATCGCCAAAGCTCACCCTGTTCGAGGCTGTCAGATAGTCGATTGCACGCACAATGCCCGCCGCATCCGCGCCCGGATCGTGCAGATCCCGGGTCTTGTAGACGCCCGTTGCGATCAGAACCGCGCCATGTCTTGCCCGGATCGCATCGAAGGAGAGGTCCGTACCGACATTGCAGTTCATCACGAATTCGACGCCGCCATCTTCAAGCTGCCTGACCCGCTGCATGACGATTTCCTTTTCCAGCTTGAAGCCGGGGATACCATAGGTCAGCAGCCCGCCCGCGCGGTCATGGCGATCATAGACCGTGACCTGCACGCCGGCACGGCGCAGCACATCCGCCGCCGCGAGGCCACCGGGGCCGGCGCCGATGATACCGACGCTTTCGGCACGCTCGGTCGCGGGTTTGATCGGCCTGACCCAACCCCTGTCCCAGGCCGTGTCGGTGATGTATTTCTCGACCGCACCGATGGTGACGGTTCCATGTCCCGACGTTTCGATCACGCAATTGCCTTCGCACAGCCGGTCCTGCGGGCAGATGCGGCCGCAGATTTCGGGGAATGTGTTGGTTGACTGGCTCAGATCATAGGCTTCCTGCAAACGGCCCGTCGCGGTCAGGCGCAACCAGTCCGGGATATTGTTGTGCAGCGGACAATGCGTGTGGCAGTAGGGCACGCCACATTGGCTGCAACGGCTCGCCTGCTCTTTCGCCTTCCCGTCGGCAAATTCGCGATAGATCTCGTTGAAATCGTGAGAGCGCACATCCGCATCGCGTTTTTGAGGCGTCTCTTTCGCCGTATGGACAAACTTGAGCATTGGTTGTCTGGCCATCCCGGAAACTCCCTGGAAAAACTCTGGGTGCATATTGCTACACTGCGCCGCGAGTCAATAAAAGTAATTAGTGTTGACCCAATTGGCAGAAAAAACATGTCTGAATTTGAAATTCCAAGAAAAATAACAAAAAATATATCAGTAATGATGACATACTTGCGGATTTATACCAAAAAAAACTGTATCAGCAGGCCCAAGCCTGCTGATTCGGCCGTGTCAGCCAATGACTCCTGAAGACGAAAGCAACAGCATCCCACCGCCAAGAAAGATACGGTAGATCGCGAAAGAGGTAAATCGGTGAGTCTGGATGAAGCCCAGAAGCCACTTCACCGCGACAAAGGCCGTCAGTGTCGATACGACAAAGGCGATCGCAAGCGCGGTCCGGTCCTCATCGCCCCCCGCACCGTTCCCCGTGCCGTCCCTCACCTGCCTGAGCAACTCGTAACCGCTCGCCGCATACATGGTCGGGATGCCGACGAGAAACGCGAATTCGGTCGCCGCCGCCCGGTTGGAGGTTCCCAGCAGCATCGCAACGAAAATGGTCGAGGCAGAGCGCGATGTGCCCGGAAACAGGCCGGCCACGATCTGTGCGATCCCGACGGCGACAGCAACCCGCCAAAGGATCGCGCCGCGATCGGGCTGACGGGCAGCGATTCGTTCGGCTGCGATCATCCAGATCCCGCCGATCATCAGCGCCCAGGCCACGGGCTGAATCGTGGTGGGCAACGCGAAGCCCAGCTTCTTGACAACAAGGCCGAACACAGCGGTGATCAGAAAAGCCACCGTCAGCTTGAACAGGTAATCGCGGTTCCCGGCGTCACCCCAGTTGGTCAGGAGTTGCACGATCCGCCGCCAATAGATCAGCGTCACGGCAAGGATCGCTCCGGCCTGAATGACGATATTGTAGGTATCGGACCGCGCCCCCAGCCAATGTTCGGCCAACAACAGGTGCCCGGTGCTGGAGATCGGAAGAAATTCGGTGATCCCCTCGATCACGCCAAGCAGGACATCGTTCAGATAGCTCACGCAGCGTTGCCTTCTTGAACCGGTTGATCGGGATCAGGTCTTGTGCAGGTTCCCGGCAGATGCCTTGATCGCATCATACTGACCGCTCGGACGGAACCGCCACAGAT
Source organism: Thioclava sp. (assembly GCA_965277135.1). Classification (GTDB taxonomy): domain Bacteria; phylum Pseudomonadota; class Alphaproteobacteria; order Rhodobacterales; family Rhodobacteraceae; genus Thioclava. The sequence continues at coordinate 13,955 of CBDIBW010000037.1, forward strand.
AGTCGGGCAGGATCGCTTCCATCGCCGTTGGATGGATGCCCAGATCGCTCAATCCTCTGGCACCCCGGGAGACGATATTGTCATGGCCGAGAGCCCTGACCTGATCACGGGTCAGCATCTTGTTGACAAGCAGATCACCGGTCGCGGCCTGCACGACATCCAGCAGACCGGCGACAAGGACAGCGATCGGATGCGGGATCGAAAGCACGACCCGACGGCGATTGATGACACGCAACATCTGTTTCATCAGAGCCGAGAAGGTTTCCACATCGGGACCGCCCAGTTCATGGATGCCGGGTATCGCTTCGCCGGTCGCGCCCCTGACTGCGGCCAGCGCGACATCATCCACATAGACCGGCTGGAATTTCGTCTTGCCGCCGGTGATCGGAAGAACCGGGGAAAACCGCGCCATCGACGCAAACCTGTTGAAAAAACCGTCCTCATTGCCGAAAATGATCGACGGGCGCAGAATCACGGCCTTCGGATAGGCAGCCAGAACGGCTTTCTCGCCCGCAGCCTTCGATCTGGCATATTCACTGTCGCTATCGGAATCGGCACCGATCGCCGATATATGAACCAGATTCGGCACATCCATTTCGGCCGCGATCCGAGCAATGCGCCCCGCACCTTCGGCCTGCACAGGGCCGAACCTGTTCTTGCCGACCGGCATCAGGATCCCGACACAATTCACGACAGCGTCAGCCCCGAGCATCGCCGCACGCACACTTGCATCGTCACGAATATTGCACAAGACCGGCTCGACCTGGCCGACCGCACCGTAAGGTTTCACGAACAGCGCCTCGTTCGGACGGCGGACCGCGACCCGGATGCGCCAGCCCAGTTTGGCCATGCGGCGCGCAACATAACGCCCGACAAATCCCGAACCGCCATATATCGTGACCAGCTTCGACATGTGCGGAGCCTTTCCTTGTGGAACTCGCTTCTCCGGTTACCACCGTTCCGCTTGAAAAACAAGAGCCAAGCCGCCCGATGTGCGTGTGCCGGTGTGCGCCGGAGTGAAAATTTCTGCGAGAGTCCCGTTGACACCACCCGCACCCCTCTATAGATCGCCCCCCACGACACTGGCCCAGGTGGCGGAATTGGTAGACGCGCACGGTTCAGGTCCGTGTGCCGCAAGGCGTGGAGGTTCGAGTCCTCTCCTGGGCACCAAATTTTCAATAAAATCAGATAGTTGTGAGATTTGTTCGTAACTTATTTGTTATTGTCCTAAAAAGTGGAATGGTAGACCGACCTCCGCTTGCTCCCGCATCCCGAACAAGCCGCCCCCGCTGTCACAACAGCCCGGCCGGGGCGGTGTGGTTGGAGATGATGCGTTCGCGTGATCTGGCCGTGGGAGCACTGCGGGACACGGTGTAGGTCAGGCGAACCTCGTCGATGATGAAATCCGCGAAGGTCTCCCGGATCTCCGCCATGTCGTTGATCGACAGCAGAAACCGCCCCCTGATCCGGCCCAGCTGGTCGGCCATGCGCCGCAAATCCGCGCGCTCGAACAGGCCCTGGCCGTAATCCGCCTCGTTCCCGAAATATGGCGGGTCGAGGTAGAACAGGCTGTCGGGGCCATCATAGCGGGCGATCAGGTCGGACCAGTCCAGACATTCGAACACGACACCATCGAGGCGTTCGTGGGCAGCCTCCAGGATCGGCTCCAGACGGGCCAGGCTGAAGCGCGGCGCATGCTCGGGCGCGACGCCGAACACGCCCCGGACCTGCCCGCCAAAGGCCAGCCGTTGCAGATAGAGGAACCGCGCGGCCCGTTCCAGATCGGTCAGGGTTGCCGGATCGGTGGCGCGCAGGCGCTCGAACTCCTTGCGCGAGGCCAGCTGGAACCGCATCACATCCATCAGTTGCGGATAGTGGCGTTGCAGGATGCGAAACAGGTTCACGATGTCGCCGTTGCGATCGTTGGCAACCTCAAGGCGAGGCCGGAAGGCGCGGCGCAGGAACACGCCGCCCATGCCGACGAAGGGCTCGACATAGGTCTTGTGCGGGATGCGTTCCAGCCGCTCGATCAGCGTTCTGGCCAGTTTGCTCTTGCCGCCCATCCATGGCGCGACGGAGGAGGGAGCTACGGGGCGGCCGGGCGTATCTTGCGCATTGTCATCTCGAAACGGTCTTCTACTGTGCGCCCGCTCGCGTGAGCATGGGCGATGATTCGAGATCATGTCATCGGCACCGCTGGTGTGGAAATCACGCGGTGTGGTTTGCGGTGCTGCCACACCGCAGACCCCCATTTACGGAAAACGGGGGGTGTTTCATGCGCCTCACCTGCGCATCCCGAGCAGGCTGAGGCCGCCGATCGAGGCGAGCAGGATCCAGCCTTCCCATTGCTGCATCGCGCCGGGGAGCGCCGCGATCGTCCAGTCCTGCGGAAAGGCGCAGGATCGGCACCAGAAGATCGAGTAGGCCACCACCGCGCCGAAATGCAGCCACACCGGCGCGGCGAAGGCAGCAAGCAGCCAGAAGCCGCCCGCGCGCAGCCAGTCGGCACGGGTGGTCAGGTGCGCCTTGAGCAGGTCGCCCTTGATCTTTTCGCGGTCGGTCTGGCTCTCGATATAGCGATCGACGGTGCCGAGTGCGCGGTCGAGCGCGCCGCCGGTGAGCCAGCGGAGAACCGCCCCGATCATCGCCTCACCTGCGCTTTCAGTCGGCCGAGGACCCCGGCCACGGCGAGAGCGACCAGAACCCACGGCCGCCAGCCCTCGGGCAGCATCGCCTTCACGTCCGGCGGCAGGTCCGTCCAGACCAGCGGCAGCAGCGCGATCGCGGCCAGTGCCTGCACCGAGAGCCACCGCCATGCCTGTCTGTAATCGTCAACGAGTTTCATGTTGGCCTCCTGTGAGTGGATGGGTGATTTCCTTTGAACCCGGTTTTGCGGGCAAACCATTGGTTTCAAAGCGCTTCATGCCGATTTCCTTGTGATTGCCCTGATGAGTGTCGAAACCCATGCGGAAAGACCGCCGGACGGGGCCTCTGGCGGCGTCCCGGCCTGCACCGGACCATATCCGCCTGCCGCAAGCGCGGCCTCAAACGCCAGCGCATGGCCCGCGACGGTCCGCGCCCTGTCAGTGCCGTTGACGATCCGCCGCGCGCCGACATAATCGCCGGGCAGATAGTCGCTCAGCTTGTGGCCGGGCTTGCCGTCCGCGCGGGTGAAGAGCCCGGTCTCGCACCCGTCCACGAGGATCCGTGCCGCGAGGTCCGGGTCCAGCGCGCGGTCGGGATCGGACGCCAGATCGGTGCCGATCATCGCCCCGGCTTTCTGGTAGTTCTCCTTGTGGGTAAGCTGCACATAGCCACGCCCGAACCAGGCCTTGCCGTCCGCATCCCGGCGCCAGTAAGGGCTGCGCACCCACGGCAGATCGCCCTTGGCCCAGGCATGTTCGAGCCGCGCGATCGCCTGATCGTCGGTGTCGGCCAGCGTCTCGCGCACCGGCCGCATGGTGTGGGCCGTCTCGTGGCAGGCGGTGGCCAGAAGGTAGGCGGTGTAGCTGATCGGCAGGCGGGCCATGGCCGTCAGCAACACCTCGATCCCCGCGACCTGGCCCTGGCTGAGGTGGCCACCGAACGGGCCATCCGCGCGCAGGGCCTGGAAGAATTGCGCCCTGTCCATGTTGTTTTCGTCCATTCCGTTTTCATCCATGTCATTCTCCCATGAAAAAGCCCCGCGCAGAGGGCGGGGCGGTCAGGTGATGGCCATGTGGTGGCCAGGGGCTGCTTGAGGGGGCGCTTGAAATGCCGGGCATATATTTTTATAATTATAGCTATTGACGTGCCTATTAAAATAATTATATTTATCTCATGAGCCAAACGGATCGATACGAATGGGACGAGGCCAAGCGCCAGGAAAATCTGTGCAAGCATGGTGTTGATTTCACCGATGCCAGGCAATTTGATTGGAGTGGAGCGCTAACCGCCAAGGATAACCGGTTTGATTACGGAGAGGATCGGTTCAATTCCGCGGGTCTTGTTGGTGATCGACTGTTTGTCATGGTTTGGACGTCACGCGGCGATGCCGTTCGCGTCATCTCGTTTCGCAAGGCCAACCGGAGGGAGGTCGAATATTATGAAGAAAGCACGATCTGAAAAAAAAGTCGCGCCAATCATGCCAACCAAGGCAGAAGATCAGGCGATTAACGAGGGAATTACAAAAGATCCCGATACCTTCGAACTTGATGCACAATTCTTCAAAAAAGCACGGAGGGGTCGGCCACCCTTGCCACCAAGCGAGCGCAAGCAACAGGTCACCATGTTGCTGGACCCCGATGTGGTTTCATATTTCAAGAGCAAAGGTAGGGGCTGGCAAACTCGTGTCAACGCCGCGTTGCGCGATGTAGCCGGTTTGAAATAACGGCGCTGGTCAAGCTGCTTTAGGGGCCTGGCCTGATCGCTTCATTTCCGGCGCTCGATCCAGGTGGCGAGCAGCACATCGATGCCGCGTGGGCCGAGATAGGCGAGCAGGGCAACAAAGCCGGTCGCGACGGGCTGGGCCAGGCCGATATGGCCTGCCGCGGCCTCGCCAATCAGCGCCATGCCGACGGCGATCGGAATCTCCCACAGAAGTTCCTTGCTCAGGAAACGGCGATGCCCGCGCCGCACCTCGGCCGAGTGCCACATCAGGCGACCCGCGAAGGCCCCGATCAGCGTGGCAGCCGCGCCGCCGAAAATCGAATGGATCGTCGAGATGAAGCCGGTGTCACTCATGGCCTGCCCCCTGTTGGTCGATGAAACTGTCTGTCGATGAAAAAGCCCCGCGCGCGGCGGGGTCCGTCGGGGCGGGTCAGTCCTCGGTCACGACGATCCAGACCGGGAACGCCCCGCTCTCGTCGGTGATCCGGCGCTCGATCTTCGCCGCCCGCTCGGCCGCGTCGATCGCCGCCAGAGCCGGATCCCGGGCGGCATGGAAGGCCATGGCCTTGTCGGCATCCGATGTCCGGTGATTGAGACCCGTCCTGCCGTCGTGGCAGACAAAGGCATCGTAGCGCGCCAGATCGGCACCGGTCTCGATCTGGTCCGGAGCGATGACCTCCCAGGTCTCGGCCCCCGCGGCTCCCGACCTGACCCCGTTGATCACCCGGTTTGCCGCGTAATCGCTTCGCAGGGCCTCGAAGCTCCGGCGGCGGTGATCCTGTGCCGCCTTCAGGCTGTCGAAGACCCTGCCATCGGCGGTGCGGAAGCGGTTTTCCGCGACATGATCGCCAAAATACATGATCGCCTCGGGGCGGGTGCGCAGAGCATGGGCCCATTCGAGCCAGTTCGCGACCTTGTCGTGACCCGGCCCGCCGTTTCTGGCGGCCGTGTGGAACCCGGCCAGGCTGTCAAGAAGGGCGTAGCCTGCGGCGTAGTCATAGACCTTCACCTTGTGGGCCGTGAACCAGGATTCGAGGAAGGCGTAGGCGCCGTCGCAGACGCCCATGTCCTTGAAGAACTGCAATGTGGTTTTCATCCGATGGCTCCAAATGCGCGTGTCGATCCGCTGGTCCAGGTGACCGCATGGCCGTTGGTCTCGATCGCCTTGCCCCCCGCGGCGCCGATATGTCTGTCGTCGCCGGTGCCCGCCGCGCCCCCGCACGCGCCCCAACCTCCACCACCGCCCGCGCGGGCCGTCGTAACCGAAGTCACGCTGCCTTACCCCTTTTCCTGGCGCTATCGATGGTGCGACGCTGTTGATGCGCAGGCAACGAAGGTATGGTTGTCATGCTGGCTGTCCTTGATGGCTTGGGTCGCTGTGCCGCCTTTGTTGCCGCCCCTGGATGACCGCTGATTACGCGATGCCCGTGATGGCTATGTAAGGCGATGCCGGCACAAGGGGGTGTACAGAAAACAGGTCACTGCGAGGCAGGGAGATGAAGAGATGCCTTGGAATTGATGCGGCAAAGACCGTTCATTGGGCGTTTGGAATGGACGAAAGGGGCCGCGTTGTTCTTGACCGCGCGGTCAAGAACACCCCGGATGCGATCGATGAACGGGTTGCGGATTTGCGATCCTTGAATGGCGATATCGTGATCGGCATCGATGTGCTCGGATCGTTCGCGCGATTCCTTGAAGCCCGCTTGCTGGCGGAGGGGTTTACTCTGGTTCACACGCCCGGCATTGCTGTCAATCGCGCCGGACAGGGTTTTGTCGGAGCAGAGCGCAAGTCCGATCCGCGCGACGCCCGCACCATTGCCGAGCTTGTTCGCACCCGCGATTTGCGGCCTGTCCTTGCCGATGATGATACCCGTGTTGCCCTGCGCCTTAGGGGCTGGACCCGTGACCTGATGCAGGAGCAAGTGCGCCGGGAGTGTGATGGCGAGGCAGATCAGCGTGGTCGCCGCCTCGTCCGTCGGGAATGAGCCGCGCGTCTTGATGGATTTCCCGATCACACGGTTCAGGCTCTCGATGGCATTGGTCGTGTAGATGCTCTTGCGGATCGCCGGATCGAAGCCAAGGAACGGGATCACCTCGGCCCGGGCCCGGCGCCAGGCCCGGCGCCAGGCCTAGGCGATCGAGGCATGTTTCCCGGCCCATTTCTCCTCGAAACCGTTGATCTCGGCGGCGGCCAGATCGGCGGTTGCGACCCCGTAGATCCGGCGCAGATCGGCAGCCACGCCCGCACCATCTCGAGGCGTGTAGGCAAAGGCATTGCCGCGCAGGGTGAAGGCATAGGCCAGGGTGAAACGCAAAACCGAGGCCGGAACACCATTGCTCGATTCCACGTTCACCAGATAAACCAGAGGGTGATCCTGGATCACCTCTTCCTCGCCATCATCCTTGCGGCGTTTGAGCAGCAAAGGAACCTTGGAGGTATCGCCAGCAAGAACGCTGCAACAGGCCGTCACAGTCGCGTGCTTTTGAGCGATGGTTGCCGAGACGCGCGGCAGCGTTTTCACGCGGCTTTGCGATCCCCAGCCGGTATCGGAAAGCCAACCGGCAGGCTTGGATGTGCCCGAGGTCTCACCAGCCGCCGCAACCATCGGCGGCTCTACCCGCGCGGCCTGTTGCTGATCGGACCCGAATAGGCGCGAAATTAAACTCATACGAACATGATCTCCCGCGCTTTGCGTTTCTCTTGCGCGGCCGCCGCGCGGCCAACTGCCATGATGGAAGCCACAGTCGGATCAATCCGGCCCGAGGCTTTGCTTTTGTTCGGCTTGATGTTCTCAGCCGCATCCATGTCGCAATGAACATTGCCCACGGCCCAGGCGAGAACAGGATTGCCGCCATGCAGCAGCCGGTTCTGAGTCACCAACTGCTCAAAGCGTTTCATCGGCGGCGACATGGATATCCACCAGCCGCCGATCTGTGATCCCGCGGCGCCTGGACGCCTTGTCCTGCCGCTTCACCTCCAAGGCAAAGCCACCACCAATCCGGCCACGGATGCGCTTGATCTGATCCCGATCTCGCAACACCGCAGCAATGAAACCGCCATCACCGCCCGAGCCACCACCGCGCAATGTCTCCACCGAGGAACAGCGCACACCGGCTGAGGCGTGCCGTTCCCACAGGTTGCGATAGTGACGGCCCATTGTGACCTGGCCAGGCGTGAACGGGGGAATGAACTCAGCCTTCTTGCCCTTGTGAGCCAGCCGTGCCCGATGGATCATGAGATCAAAGGCATCGGCCCGCTGGATCGATTTGAACGGCTGGCCATCCGGCCCGATGTAACCTGATGGCTTGAGTTCCCACTCATCCTCACCCTTGGGATAGAGCTTCATTGGCGTGAACGCCCGCACCGGCCCACGCGCAGGGGCCATCGGTATCTCAGGGCCGCACCCATCGGGAACAGCGCCAAGCGCCTTGACCCCATCAATCCGCGCCTGTTCGCGCAAGGTGCGCACATCCATCGCCGTAGCCACACCGTGACGGTTTACCAGAAACACCCGCTCATATTTCATGACGCCACCCCTTCGCCCTTTGCATTGATCACATCCAGGCAGCGCCGCTGCGTCTGGTAGTAACCCTCAACCCAATTCAATTCCCGCTGGCTGGCTAGCTGGCCCGCCTTCTTTCCTGCTCTCGCTTGATCCGCGCGATCGTGCTGCGATTTTCATCCGCTTTGCGCTTGATCTCAGACAGAGAATAGGCGTTCAGGGGCGCTCCGAATTTCTTGAGATACCAGAACAGTTCCACCAGATAGCCATCGGTCGAACATGAGCGGGCGGCGACGCGGCAGCCCGGCGATGTGGTGGTGATGGACACTCTCGCAAGTCACAACAGCCAGGCCGTTCGCAGCGCGATCCGCGCCTTTTGTATCGTGGCACGGATTTTTTGGTGTGTGCGGGAGCAATGCTGCAGAAATCCGTGTCACGCTACATCAGTATCTGGTCGGATTCTGGACAACAATCACCACGTTGCTCTCGACCTGCAAGCGCCTGCGTGGGTTCGAGAAAACCTTTTCCTCGGGTTCTGGTCCGGCACCGGTTCAGACCACGCAACAAGGATCAATACGAAAACCCCCGAGGTCGGAGCCCCGGAGGCGTTTCGTTCTGGACCGTTTCGCTTTGGATCGGATCGTTCGATTCTGGATCAGGCGGCCCTTGCGGGCCGTCCTTCGCCAAAGCGATCATAGAAGCCATCGCCTTTCGCCGCAATGTCACGCAGCAGGACCGGTGCCTCGAATCGGGCACCATATCTGGCGGCAAGCGCATCGCAGATCCCGACGGCCCTGCTTGCGCCGATAATGTCGAGCCAGGCAAAGGGGCCACCCGACCAGGGCGCGAAACCCCAGCCCAGGATCGCGCCGACATCGCCTTCGCGGATGTCCTCCAGCACACCTTGCTCGAAGGCACGCACCGCCTCCAGCACCTGTACCATCAGAAGGCGATGCTGGACATGTGTCAACGCGGGCTGCTCTGCCGCGCGCGGGAATTTCGTATCGAGACCACCCCAGAGACGGCCCCGCGTGCCCGTCCCGTCGTAATCGTAGAAGCCCGCCTTCGCCTTGCGGCCCATCCGGCCCGCATCGGCCATCCAGAACAGCACATCATCAACCGCCCCGTCCGGGTAATCCTCACCCATCGCGGCCCTGGTTGCCCTGGCAATCCTCACCCCCAGGTCGATCGAGGTCTCGTCCACCAGTTGCAGCGGGCCCAGCGGCATCCCCACCTGCGTCGCGGCATGTTCGACCAGCACCGGGTTCACCCCTTCGGCCACCATCCGGACCCCTTCATTGATGTAAGGAATGATGCAGCGATTGGCGTAGAAGAAGCGCGCATCGTTCACCACGATCGGGGTCTTGCGGATCTGGCGCACGAAATCGAGCGCCTTGGCCACCGCACCCGGCCCGGTCTTCGCCCCCTTGATGATCTCGACCAGCGTCATCCTGTCAACGGGCGAGAAGAAATGGATACCGATGAACTGTTCGGGGCGCGCGCTCGCCCTGGCCAGAGAGGTGATCGGCAGGGTCGAGGTGTTGGTGGCAAAGATCGCGTCGGTCGGAATGATCGTCTCGGCGCGTCGGGTCACCTCGGCTTTAATGTCCGGCTCCTCGAACACCGCCTCGACCACCAGATCGCAGCCCGCAAGTGCCGCGTAATCGGTGGTCGGGGTGATCAGGGCCAGCGTCCTTGCCTTGTCCTCCTCGGTCACCTTCTTGCGGCGGATCCCCTTGTCGAGAAGGCCCTCGGAACAGGATTTTCCGCGTTCGGCGGCTTCTTGGGAATTGTCGATCAGCACAACCTCGATCCCGGCCCTGGCCGAGACATGGGCGATCCCTGCACCCATCATGCCCGCGCCCAGGATGCCGACCTTCTTCACGGTCTGGTCGGGCATGTCGGGGCGGTTCGCGCCTTTTTCCAGCGCGCCCTTGTTGATGAAGAGCGAGCGGATCATCGCGGTGGAGGACGGGTTCATCAGGATATTGGTGAACCAGCGCGCCTCGATCCTGAGTGCCTGATCGAAGGACACGAGCGCCCCCTCATAGACGGCTGACAGCAGCGCCCTGGCTGCGGGATAGACGCCGTTCGTCTTGCCGTGGATCATTGCCGAGGCGCCGACGAAGGTCATGAAACCAGCCGGATGATAGGGCGCGCCGCCGGGCATTCTGTAGCCCTTGGCATCCCACGGTTTCACCAGGTCTGCATCCTTTGCGCCCAGCACCCATTCCCGCGCCGCCGCGACCGGATCGTCAGCCACTTCGTCGATCAGGCCGGCCGCCCTGGCCTTCTTCGGGTCGGACAGTTTGCCCTCCAACAGGAAGGGTGCCGCAGCCATTACGCCCAACTTGCGCACAAGCCGTGTCGTGCCGCCACCGCCGGGGAATATGCCGACCATGATCTCGGGCAGGCCGATCTGCGCCTTTGGGTTGTCCGCCGCAAAGATCCGATGCGTCGAGAGCGGCAGTTCCAGCCCGATCCCAAGCGCGGTGCCGGGAAGGGCGGTGGCGATCGGCTTGCCGCCTTTTCCGGTTTTCGGATCCATGCTCGCCAGCTCGATCTTGCGCAGCATGTGATGCATGTTCATGATACTGTCGAAGATCGCCTGAGTGCCCCCCTGACGCATCTGCGCGATGACATTGAGGTCCATGCCACCGGCGAAATCGGGCTTGGCGCTGGTGATCACGATACCCTTGCAGGACTCGTCGGCCAAAGCCTTGTCGATCAAGCTGTCGAGCAGTGCAAACCCTTCCAGACTCATCACGTTCATTGATTTTTCGGGAACATCCCAGGTGATGACGGCAACGCCATCGTCGCCAGGTTCATAGATGAAATCAGACATGTTTCTTCCTCCGCACGCCCGCCACGCAGGTCGGGCCGTTCTGGCTGGCGTGAGCTTGCAAAGCATGATCGGCCAGCGCGTATCCCCGGATTGCAATCTCATGCTGGTGGTTTTCCAGCAGGTATCTTGTTGTGCCAGCCTGCTCCCGAAGTGATCGGGCATATCGACAAAGGCGCCGAACCTTTCTTGCAAGGTGTTTTTGTCTTCTGCCCGCAGGCGCGCGCGATGTGTCGTCAACGCCAGCGCAAGTGCATGACTTGGTGGTCCGCATCAGACGCGCTCGATGATTGTGGCTGCGCCCATGCCGGAGGCCACGCACAAGGTTGCCAGCCCGGTCGTCAGATCGCGCCGTTCCAACTCATCGAGCAGCGTGCCGATGATGATCGCACCGGTCGCGCCCAGGGGGTGGCCCAGGGCGATTGCGCCGCCATTGACATTGACCCTGTCCGCATCGACCCCGAATGCCTGCATGAACCGCAAGACGACAGCGGCGAAAGCCTCGTTCACCTCGAACAGGTCGATATCGGAAATCGACATCCCACTGTCTTTCAGGATTTTCCCGGTCACCGGAACCGGCCCGGTCAGCATGATCGTCGGATCGGTGCCGATCTTGGCGGTGGCCCGGATGCGGGCGCGCGGCCTGAGTGCATGCGCCTCGCCAAATTCCCTGTTGCCGATCAGAATCGCCGCCGCGCCATCCACGATCCCCGATGAGTTCCCGGCATGGTGGACATGGTTGATCGCCGACAGATGCGGGTATTTGAGGATCGCCACCTTGTCGAAGCCCGGCATCACCTCACCCATGTCCTTGAACGAGGCCTTGAGTCCGCCAAGCGTCTCCATCGTGGTGCCGGGGCGGGGATATTCATCATGGTCCAGAATGGTCAGGCCGTTCTGGTCGATCACCGGCACAAGCGACCTGGCAAACCGGTCTTCGGCAATGGCCTCGGCCGCCCGTCGTTGCGATTCGACCGCCAGCGCGTCAACATCCTCGCGCGAGAACCCGTATTGCGTGGCAATGATGTCGGCCGAGATCCCCTGCGGAACAAAATGGGTCTTCATCGTCAGGCAAGGATCGACGGCAATCGCCGCGCCATCCGCACCCATCGCGACACGGCCCATCATCTCGACGCCGCCCGCGATATAGGCGGGACCAGCACCGCCGCGCACCTGATTGGCGGCCAGATTGACCGCTTCCATCCCGCTGGCGCAGAAACGGTTGATCGACAGGCCCGGAATACGCTCGTCGAGATCGCTCAACAGCACCGCCGAGCGGGCAAGGCAGCCGCCCTGTTCCATCGCTTGCGTCGCGTTGCCCCAGATCACATCCTCGACCGCGTGCCCCTCAAGGCCGTTGCGCGCCTTGAGCGCGTTCAGAAGCCGCGCCGAAAGCGCGACCGAGCTGACCTCGTGCAGCGATCCATCCTCGCGGCCCTTGCCGCGCGGGGTGCGCGCTGCGTCATAGATATAGGCGTCCGTCATGGCTCCTCCTCACGCCCGGTCCGACGGGGTGCCGGGCATCAAATCATGGGGGTGTTTCCAGCCGGGCAGGGCGGCGATGCCATCCTGCCAGCGGTCGAGATCGGGGAATTCGGTGCGGTTGAACCCGAAAGGTTCAGGGTAACAGGGATAACCGCAGCAGGCGAAATCGGCAAGAGAGGGCGTGGCACCCACCATCCGGGCACGCCCGGTCAGGTGATCTTCAAGCACCCTGATCGCGGCCAGGAGCCGTTCCTTGAGCCAGCCGATTGCCTCTTGCGGTCGCTTCGCCTCTGGCAGGAAACGCATCAGCAAATGCAGCTTGTCCCGTTGGACAGACCCTTTTTGCCCGCCCCGGAACGGCCGTTGCGTCATCTTGTTGCGATCCTCGGCAAAGACCGCTGCCTTGCCCGTCTTCTCGCGCGCACAATCGTCGAGAGCATGATGGTCGGGGTTCACGCTGTTGAAAAAGCCGACATGGACAGGCTCCCCGCCATGGCCCGCCAGCCCCATCGTCCGCGCCGCCTTGCAGGCGTTGAGCGACTCCTCGAAGCTGTAAAGTCTGGCCATCATCACGTTTCCTCTCGCGCTCCCGTTTTACAAACTGGACCTTGAGTGCCTCAGACGTAAACCCCTTTGGAACGGTGCGCCGCAACGTCATTTGATCACAACGCTGCGTCCTGTGTGCAATTTCAATATGATATCCGCAGCGCGGATGCCAAGGGCGGTATTTGTGCCCGTGATACAGGCGACCAAGTTGTTGAACAGGATGGCGGCCTCGACGGTCAGACGGCAGCGCGCTGTCTGGCAAGTGCCGGCAACCCCGGCTTCGGTTTGATGATTGTCTCTTGAACGCATGTCATTGATCGACAGGCCTTGCCTGCGCTCCAAAGAAGCAGAAATGTCAGGTCATGTGTTTTATACTTTATGACAATCTGCGCGAGCCATGCTATGGATCCGTCCTTGCGCGAACGCTTTGTGATATTGTCTTCAGTTATACAATATTTGTTGTATTTTACGGGTATAGTGACACAAAACAAACCGCACCGAGGCAATGAAAAAAACGAGAAATATGGGCTAGATATTGGAAAAAGAAAGGAAATTTCAGATTGGGGTATCTCGGTATTTTGCCGTGGCGCCCATGATGGACTGGACGGATCGGAACTGTCGCTATTTCCACCGACAAATCAGCCGTCACACGTTGCTCCATACCGAGATGGTGACGGCATCTGCGGTGATCCATGGTGATCGCTCCCGGCTCCTTGATTACGATGTGGACGAACATCCGCTGGCGTTGCAGCTTGGCGGATCGGATCCGGAAGAGTTGGCGCGGGCGGCCGTGATCGGGGCGGATTGGGGCTATGACGAGATCAACCTCAATTGTGGCTGCCCCTCGGACCGGGTGCAGTCGGGCGCGTTTGGGGCGCTCCTGATGAAGAGACCCGATCTGGTGGCCGAATGCTGTTCTGCGATGATCGCCGCGCAACCTGTTGAAGTTACAGTGAAATGCCGGATTGGTGTGGATGAGCAGACACCCGAGGAGGTGTTGCCCGAGTTCCTGAGCAAGATCGCGGCGGTCGGTGTTCGGCAGGTCACGATCCATGCGCGCAAGGCCTGGTTGCAGGGTCTCAGCCCAAAGGACAATCGCGAGATTCCACCTCTCGATTACCCGCTTGTGCACCGGATCAAGGCGGAATTTCCGCAACTGCGTATCTCGATCAATGGCGGTATCTCCGATCTGGCGCAAGCCGAGGCGCAATTCGCGCAGGGCCTTGACGGGGTGATGGTGGGGCGCGCGGCCTATCATCGGCCGATGGAGGTTCTGGGCGCGGCCGATATGCGGATCTGGGGGCAGGGCGCACCACGTGATCCGTTCGAGATCGCGCAGCACATGATCCCCTATATCGAGGCGCATCTGGCAAGCGGCGGGCGACTGCACCAGATTACCCGGCATATGCTGGGTCTGTTCCACGGTCGCCCGGGCGCGCGCCGTTTCCGCCAGATCCTGTCGGAAGGCGCAATCAGACCGGGCGCGGGTGTTGAACTTTACGTCAGCGCGTTGTCAACTCTGCGCGAACAGGATAGCCTGACGCAAACCCCTGGATGAGATGCCGCCGATGAGATGCCGCCCATGACTGATATTGCCACGCTCGCGCCCCTTGTCGGAATCCTGATGATGGTGGGGGCCTTCGCGGGGGTGCTGGCAGGGTTGCTGGGGGTTGGCGGGGGGATCGTCCTGGTGCCAGCCTTCTTCTGGCTCTTCAACGGGTTGGGTTATGCGTCGGACGACCTGATGCAGGTCTGCGTGGCGACCTCTCTGGCGACGATCGTCGTGACCTCGATGCGTTCGGTTGCAGCGCATGATCGCAAGGGCGCGGTCGATTGGACAGTGCTGAGGAAATGGGCACCGATGATCGCGATCGGGGCGGTGATCGGGGTGCTGGTGGTGCATCAGCTGCGTTCGTCCACGATGCAGATGATCTTTGCCGTGATCGTGTTGATGATCGCACTTTACATGATGTTCGGCAGATCGAACTGGCGGATTGCCGATCGCCTGCCCGGCGGGATGTTCCATGCCTGGTTCGGTCCGCTGATGGGGTTCCTTTCGGTTCTGCTGGGGATCGGAGGCGGATCGATCGGAACGCCGATGCAGACGCTGCACGGGATTGCGATCCACCGGGCGGTTGCAACCTCGGCCGGGTTCGGGATGGCGATCGCGCTGCCCTCGGCAATCGGGTTCCTGTTCACACCGGTGGCCGGGGCGCCACCCTGCACGGTGGGGGCGGTGAATGTTCCATCCTTCCTGATCGTGATCGCGACGACCACCATCACCGCCCCGATCGGCGCCGCCCTGGCGCACAAGCTCGACCCGAAGAAGCTCAAGCGGGTCTTCGCGGGGTTCGCGTTCCTCGTGGCGCTGAACATGCTGCGCGAGGCGTTTCTGTAAGGGCACATATCCGGGCTGGCATCCGGATACGAAAGGGGCCTGCCCCCTGGTGCTGATGCGCCTTGTCCCGAGGCATCTGGCCGAATATGAAAGGAGGGGGGCAGGTGAAGTCGCCGGATCGTGCCGATCCGGCACCGTTCGACAGGAACGACTGGGCCAGGTCACTTGATCCCCTTCGCCTTGGCGTCGTCCCACAGGGCATTCATTTCGGTCGGGTCGCTGTCTTTGGGCGATTTTCCACGTGCGTGAAGTTCGGCTTCTATATGATTGAAACGAAGTATGAATTTTCCGTTCGCGGCGCGCAAGGCCGCCTCGGGGTCGAGACCCAGATGGCGGCCGAGATTGACCATCACGAAAAGCAGATCGCCATATTCCCCGGCCAGTTCTCCAAGGCCCGGATTGTCACGTGCTTCGATCAGTTCGGCGGCTTCCTCGGTGATCTTGCCGAGCACAGCATCGGCCGAGGGCCAGTCGAAGCCCACACGCGCGGCGCGATCTTGCAGCTTGATCGCGCGGGTCAGGGCGGGCAGACCGAGCGTCACGCCATCAAGCACGCCCACACGGCCGGATTTGCCCGCAGCGGCACGTTCGGCGGCCTTGATCGCCTCCCAGTCGGCAATCTGCTGTTCGGAGGTCTTGTCGCGGCTTTCATTTCCGAAGACATGAGGATGGCGTGAGACCATCTTGGCATTGATCGCGCGCAGCACATCCACAATGTCGAACTTGCCGTCCTCACGCGCCATCTGGGCGTGGAATACGATCTGCAAGGCCAGATCGCCCAACTCGGCGGGCAATTCGTTCCAGGCCTGGCGCTCGATCGCGTCGGCGACTTCGTGGGCCTCCTCGATCGTGCAGGATGCGATCGAGGCATAATTCTGCTCGAGATCCCAGGGGCAGCCCGTTTGCGGGTCGCGCAGCCGGGTCATGATCGCCACCAGCCGTGCGAATTGATGGGCGTGATCGCCGCTCTCGTCGAAGATCAATTCCTGTTCGGTGTTCTCCATTGCGCCAGGCTCCCTTTCCATGCAAGTTAAAATCTATTTCCACGTCAGATCGGCGAAGTCCACCATGCCCGTGATCAACCGCATTGCCGCCCTTGGCGACCAGATGACCCAGTGGCGGCACTGGCTGCATCGCCATCCCGAACTGGGATTCGATCTGCCGCAGACCTCTGGCTTTGTCGCGGCGCGGCTGCGCGAGATCGGGGTGGACGAGATCCATGACCGTATCGCGACCTCGGGCATCGTGGCATTGATCAAGGGGCGCCAGCCGGGGCCCACGATCGGATTGCGCGCCGATATGGATGCGCTGCCGATCACCGAGCAGACGGGGGCGGACCATGCGTCGCAGGCCGAGGGGCGGATGCATGCCTGTGGGCATGACGGGCACACGACGATGCTTTTGGGGGCGGCGACCTATCTGGCCGAGACGCGCAATTTCGCGGGCACCGTGGCGCTGATCTTTCAGCCGGCCGAGGAAGCGGGCGGCGGTGGCGAGATGATGGTGCGCGAAGGGCTGATGGAGCGGTTCGGTATCACCGAAGTCTATGCCATTCACAACGCGCCCGGGGTGCCGCTGGGGCAATTCCGCACGCGGCCCGGGCCTTGCAATGCCTCGGTCGACACGGCCCGGGTGTGTCTGAGGGGGCGCGGCGGTCATGGGGCCGTGCCGCAAGATTGCATTGACCCGATCGTGGCGATCGCGTCGATGGTAACGGCGTTGCAGACCATCGTCAGCCGCAATGTCGGGGCGGACAAGGAGCTGGTTGTGTCGGTCACCCGGATCCATGCCGGGACCGCCTCGAACATCATCCCCGAGCAGGGGTGGTTCTGCGCCACGATTCGCGCCTTCGATCCGGCTGTTCGCGACATGGCCGAGACGCGGTTTCGTGAAATCGTGGCGGGGCAGGCGCTCGGTTTCGGGCTTCTGGCCGAAGTGGAATATGAGCGCGGCTATCCGCCCACGGTGAATACGGACGAAAAGGCGGAGTTTGCGGCGCGCGTCGCAGCCGAAATCGTGGGCCCGGATCAGGTTGATCCGGATGCCCCGCGCGTGATGTGGGCGGAGGATTTTTCCTACATGCTCGAAGCGCGCCCCGGGGCCTATCTGCTTATGGGCACGGGTGAAGGGACGGGCGAAGGGGCGGGGTTGCATCACCCGCGTTTCGATTTCAACGACAAGGCGGCACCGGTGGGCGCATCCTTTCTGGCACGGCTGGCCGAGCGCGCCCTGCCGATCGGCTGAAAGCGGGCGCTGTGGCGCAGACGCCTGACAGGAGAGCCTTCACCGACCATCACCTTCTTGCGCCTTGCGGCATTGCGGCCATGTCGGGATGTGCGTCGAACCTGTGGCCCGTAAACGGATCGATCGGGCCGGTGGGCGAGGGCAGGCGGTTCGCGATGCCCGCCACCGGGATGATGTCCGCGGCCGACATCCCTAGCATGATGCCGGGACCGCCAATCGCAGCCATCCTCGCCTTCACGAAACCGGTCTCATTGCGGGTATCCGACATGATGCGGCGCGCAATCGCATAGCTGTCACATTGGCGTGGCACGATGGTTCACGCAGACCTGCAAGCCCCGTGCAATGGCTTGCTGTCCTGTCTGCTTCATACACCCATCATCAGGAGTTCATGATGAAAGGCACAGTTGATCATTCCCGTCGAGACACAATCCGTATGCTGGCCGGTTTGCCGCTTTTCCCGCTTGTTGCAGGAACGCTGGGGTCGGTTTTCGGCGCAAGCGCGCTCAAGGCGGCTGAAATCGCATCGGTCAGATTCATTGGCATGGATGCTCCCAACCTGGACGATCCGGCCGCGATGGCCAGGACTTCGGTCAAATCGGCGATGGAGATCGCCTTCAAGGACGGTTCGAGCAAACGCTTCGATCTGGGCTATCACCCATTCTTCGTGACCGGAGAAGAGGTGCCGGATGGCAAGGGCGGCACGCTGATTGCTGGCGGCTATTACGACATCAATGGCAAGCCGATCCTTGATTCGTCTGCCGGGAGCCATACCAAGACGGAATCCGCCGAGGATGGTGAGGTCGTGGTGGTCCTTGACCCGTCCGCAGAGGATCAGACCAAACCGCAACTCTTCTCTGACTGCCCCGATGGCAGCAGCCTCCTGACCATCGAAGGCGCCAGCGTCGAAGGCGTGAAAGGCAACCCTGTCTTCCATGTCGTGCAGTTCGAATACATGAGCAAGGACGCGGCAGGTGCCTCGATGTACAAGCATCTGCCATCACCCATCGCCATTTTGACGCTGGATCAGGACAAGGAGACCGGGCACCTGAAACTGGTCAAATATGTCCCCGTCGACAGCAGCTCCATCAACGGCCTGTGGGTCACCTGCGGTGCCAGCCTGACGCCCTGGAACACCCATCTTTCGAGCGAGGAATACGAACCCGACGCCACCAAGGTGGACGATGACGAACGGTTTCAAGCCTTCAGCCGCAATCTTTATGGCGATGCGACCAAGGCAAACCCCTATCACTACGGTCACATGCCCGAGGTTTTCGTCAATGCCGACGGCACCGGGAAAGTGGTCAAGCATTACTGCATGGGGCGCATCTCGCACGAGTTGGTTCAGATCATGCCGGACGAGCGTACCGCCCTGATGGGCGACGATGCCACCAATGGCGGGCTGTTCATGTTCGTCGCCGACAAGCCCAGGGATCTGAGCGCAGGCACGCTCTATGTTGCCAAGTGGAACCAGAAGACGGCCGAGAACGGCGGCAGCGCCGATCTGGGCTGGATCAAGCTGGGCCACGCCACCAGCAACGAGATCGAAGCGCTGGCCGGCAAGCTCAAGGCCGAAGACATCGTCGATGTGCGCCACGAAGATCCCAATGATGACAGCTTCACCAAGATCCCCTGCAGCGGCAAGACCGAATGGGTGAAATTCTCCGAAGGTCAGGAATTGGCTGCCGCCTTTCTCGAAACCCACCGCTATGCGCCTTACAAGGGCGGCAGCATGGGCTTTACCAAAATGGAAGGTACCACTGTCAACGCCAGGGACAAGATCGCCTATTCGGCCATGTCCTATATCAAGGGCGCAATGAAAGACGGTTCTGGTGATGTGAGGATCGAAGGCCCCCGCGCGGGCATCATCTATCAGCACAAGCTGGCAGGCGGTCAGAAAGACACCGATGGCGATGTGATCAACAGCGAATGGGTTCCGATCTTCACCGAAGCGGCGGTTGTCGGCAAGGATCTGGGCGCTCAGGACGCGTTGGGCAACTATGCCGATCCGAACCTGGTCGCCAACCCGGACAACATCAAGTTCAATGAAGATCTGCGCACGCTCTTCATTGGTGAAGACAGCGGCATGCATGTCAATAACTTCCTGTGGGCCTATAATGTGGACACGAAAGTGCTGACGCGTATTCTTTCGACCCCGGCCGGCGCGGAGTCGACCGGTCTGCATGCGGTGGACAAGGTAAATGGATTTACCTACATCATGAGCAACTTCCAGCACCCGGGCGATTGGGAGTTGCAGATCGACAAGACCACCGGTGCCGTGACCGGTGGTCTGCATGCCAAGGTCTACGAGGTGCTTGATCCGCTGATCGCAGAAAACTACTACAGCAGCAAAGCCGGCACCATGGGGGCCGCTGTCGGCTACCTGACCGGCATGCCTTCGAAGGTCTGATCCTGATCGGATCCGGATTTGCGCGGCTCCGCTTTTGCGGGGCCGTGGCTTTTGGACGCGTGGTTGCAGCAGGATAACCGCTTCCTCGACGCTTGCGATTGACCATGAGTGAAATCGTGATGTCATCCGCAACCGGAACGAATGTCAGCGATTCTGCGTGACGGGAAAGTCAATCGGCTTTTCGATTGGTGTCCTGGGCCTTTCGGTGTTGGGGCTTTGTCCATCTCATGGTGACCCTGCGGCGCGCATGCGGACTGCGAAGAGGGCAAGACCGCGCCAACCGAAACTTCGGAAAGGATGGCCGCAATGTCCAGGGGTGGTTTGCAACTCACAACCGGTTCGCCACGGTCGAGGCGTACCGACACGACAACAAGGCAGACGGGCGCAGGAAGGCCACTCTCCCCGGCAATTCCTTCATCGCCGCCACGGACCGGATCCGTGTCACCAGCTTCCGCCAGAACATCAATGGGCTATGGTCGAGCAAGACCGCCAACACCACGACCACCGCCAACACCGCGACCCATGTGCTCGCCAAAAACGGATGCACCACCACGATCCCGCTGTGAACAAGAGTCGGGCTGAAAGCTCGACAAGCGACACCATCATACAAAAGCGACCTTGAATATCTGTCACGTGTCGGAGGCCGGTTTACGTGGCCTCGGGTCTGGGGGCAGCTGCCGAAGCTGGGGTTGGCGCGACCTCGGATGCAGGCGGTGCCAGCTTTGGGGTGTCCTGGCCGGTCTTCAAGGGGTCGTCCTGGCGCTGCACGGAGCCCTCGAAATGCGCACCGCTCTCGATTGCGATGGTCTTGTGAATGATGTCGCCTTCGACACGGGCGGTCGAGGTGAGGCGGACCTTCAGACCGCGAACGCGACCAATGACGCGCCCGTTGACCACGACGTCATCGGCAACGATTTCGCCTTTGATCGTGGCGCTTTCGCCAACGGTCAGCAGATGGGCGCGGACATCACCCTCGACGATGCCCACGATCTGGATGTCGCCGGTGGTCTTGATGTTCCCGGTCACGGTCAGATCCGAGGACAGGACCGAAGGTGCCGGCTTGGCGCGCGGCGCCGAGGACGGGGCGGTATCGCTGGATGGACGCGCGGGGGGAGGATTGTTGCCGACCGGGACGGTTTTCTCGGTCTCGCTGCCAGCCTTTGGGGCGGGCTCGTGGATTTTGCTTTTAGAAAACATTCTTACCAGCCTTGATGAAAGTCATCGGATCGATTGCCTTGCCACTGGTGCGGATCTCGTAGTGCAGATGTGGTCCGGTGGAGTGGCCAGTGGAACCCATATCAGCAATCCGCTCCCCTTGCGATACCTTTTCTCCCACCTTCACGCGGATTTTGGAAAGGTGGCCGTAGCGGGTTGTGATTCCAAAGTCGTGGCGGATCTTGATCAGGTTTCCATAGCCGCGTTCCCAGCCAGCAAAGATGACGGTGCCATCGGCGGGGGCGTAGATCGGGGTGCCGGTCGGGGCGGCCATATCGACGCCCTCATGCATCTGACCCCAGCGCATGCCGAAGGGCGAGGAAATGCGGAAACGGGATTTCACCGGTATCGCGAAGGGCAGCCTGGCCACCGCGATGCGATACATGTTCATCTCGTCAAGCTTGCCCAGGATGCCTTCGGCACGCGCAGTGTCGGCATCTATATCGGCCACACCCTTGGACGAGAACGAGGTCGGCGTCAGCGGACCGCCGGTGCCCGAATAGCCTTTCCTGATCTTGGCCAGAACATCGTCGGGGTTCATGCCAGCCTGTTTGAATACCTTTTCGAGCGGCATCATCGAGGTCTCGACCGCGCCTTCGAGCGTGGTGAATATCTGGTTGTTGCGCTCTTCCATCAGGCGGTTTTGCAGCGTGATTCTGGTGACCTGGAGTTGCGCGGTCTTCGCATCGGCCGTGGCCGTGTCGCGTTCCTGCGCGGTCGTGCCAAGGGCTGCGGTCAGCATGTCGATGGTTTGGGCCATGTCCTCGGCGCGTGCGGCCCTGGTGGCTCCGGTGGCTCCGGTGGCTCCGGTCCCCGTGCCTTCGAACCTGGCAAGCTCGGTGCGTGCGCTGTCGCGTTCATTCATGGTGCGGCGCAGGGTGGACTGGATCACGCCGATACCGGTTTCCAGTTCGCGCGTGCGCTGTTCCGAAGCCAGCAGCATGGATTGCATCCTGGACACCTGCTCCAGCGCCGTCCGGAACCGGTTTTGTGCCGCGAGCGCCTCGGCCGCGCGGGCGTCACGTTCGCGCGACAGCGCATCAAGGCGCTTCTCGAAAGCGGCTTCGGCGACCTGCCCGTTTTGCGAGGATCCGCCCGACGAGACCCATTCGATGAAGAGCAGAGAAGCAGCGACGATCGACCAGGCGAAAAGGCCCGTGCCGATTGCCAGCACGCCTGCCTGTGTCAGGGGGCGCAATCGGACAAGCCGCGTCGTGCTGTCGGACTTCACGAAAAGCCGCTGTTCGGGAAGCCAACGCCCAAGGCGCAAGTTCAGGCGGTCGAGAATGCGTCGGGGCAAGCCGGTCTGTCCTGTTCTGTTCGTCTCAATTATTGGCGGGCAGCTCTCTTTGGAACCTAGCAAGGGGGCCGGGTTCTAAGCAACCGATTCTGCAGGGCAGGGGGGCCAGCATCCCGCACATGCGCGCAATTCAGGCAAGTTTCTGCCGACCTCGCCGCGAAACCCTGCCGGGATTGGCCGGGGTGAGGTGCGGCGATCTGTCATGCGGGCTGCACGCCTGGCTCAGATGAGCGCACGCGCGGCCGCGAGAACCTCTTCGGCGTGGCCCTTGACCCTGACCTTCGGCCAGACTTGCGCCACCTGACCCGTCCGGTCGATCAGAACGGTCGAACGCACGATCCCCATGAAGGTCTTGCCATACATCGACTTGCCGGCCCAGGCACCGTAGGCTTCGCAGGTTTCACTGCCGTCGTCTGAGGCCAGAATGATCCCCAGATCATGCCTGGCACAGAAATTTTCATGTTTCCCGAGGCTGTCTTTCGAGATCCCGATCACCACGACACCGGCATCTGAAAATTCCTTTGCCAGTCGCGTGAAGTCGAGCGCCTCGGTGGTGCATCCGGGGGTGTTGTCCTTGGGGTAGAAATAGATCACGACCGGGGCCGGGCGCAGGGCCGAAAGCGTGATCCGGCCGTCCTTCATGGTGGCACAGGCGTCGGGAAAATCCGAGCCACCGGTTGCGGGCAGGGTGAAGTCGGGCGCGATTTTGCCGATCTCGATCACTTTGGTCTCCGATTCTGCAAGAAGAGGGCTTACTTTCGTTCCTCAATCAAGCAAGAATTAAACATCAGGCAGGAACCCGGTGCAAGACCGGCATGGAGCGCGGCGCGTGGGATCTGGACGGATCGGTTCTGGCACCATTGTTGTTCTTGGCGGTCCCCGGGATCGGTCTTCTCGAACAGATCAATGGCGAAGGGATACGGTTCTCCGATGTCGATGGTGCCTTGCGCTTGACGCCAGACGGGGTGAGTGTCACAGGAGGCTCCGCCGTGGGGGCCTCGATGGGGGTGACATTGCAGGGAAACGACGAGTATCCCAAGGGAGGGGCCGGGAACGGGCAGATCATCTCGCAGAAAGGGGAGGGGCTGTTCGGCTGCATCTGTTCCCTGCGCGAACTGTTCCGGGCCGCGCCCCCGAAAGTGCTGGGCGAACAGGCGCGATGAAGCTGGATGATTTCGGTTTCGACCTTCCCGAAGGACTGATTGCGACGCGGCCCGTACGGCCACGCGATTGTGCGCGGCTGCTGCTGGCCGAGGGCGATGCGATCTGCGACCGGCATGTCCACGATCTGGTGGATATATTTCGTCCCGGCGATCGGCTGATCCTGAACAATACCAGGGTGATCCCGGCACGCCTGGCCGGCCATAGAACCCGGCCGTCTGCGCAGGGCAAGGTTACCGCGAAAATCGAGGTGACGCTGCTTGAACCCGCACCGGGCGGTGAATGGGCCGCGCTGGCCAAACCCTTGCGCAAGCTGAAGCAAGGAGAGCAGATCGTGTTCTCTGCGGCACTTTCTGCCAGGATCATGGCGATCGACGGGGGCCGGATGCGGGTGGCCTTCAACCTGCAAGGCGAAGATTTCGATGCGGCGCTGGCAAAAGCTGGTGCGATGCCCTTGCCGCCCTATATTGCGGCCTTGCGCGCGCCTGACGAGGCTGACAAGACCGATTACCAGACCGTGTTCGCGCGTCACTCCGGCGCGGTTGCGGCCCCGACAGCCAGCCTGCATTTTACCCGCGATCTGCTGGAAAAGCTGGCGATGAAGGGCGTCGCGTTCACCGAAGTGACGTTGCATGTGGGGGCGGGCACCTTCCTGCCGGTGAAGGTCGAGGATGTGACCACCCACAAGATGCATCCGGAATGGGGGGAGGTCAGCCCTGCGGCCGCCGCCGAGATCAACGCAACCAAAGCGGCGGGAGGGCGGGTGATCCCGGTCGGCACCACGGCCCTGCGCCTGATCGAGAGCGCGGCGCGTGCCCGGGGCGGGACGTCCGGCCATATCGTGCCGTTTTGCGGGACCACCGACATCTTCATCTATCCCGGTTTCGAATTTCGTATCACCGATGCGTTGATGACCAATTTCCATTTGCCGAAATCGACGCTGATGATGCTGGTTTCGGCCTTGATGGGCCCCGAGCGCATCCGCCGGATCTACGCCCATGCCATTGAAAACGGTTATCGTTTCTTTTCCTATGGCGACTCGTCGCTCTTGGTGCCTTAAGATCATTTTCAGATCTTTGCGGTTCGTTCATCGGATCCGGATGCCCGCCGGTGAATGCGGACCCCGCCACCAATGCCCTGAGGGACGATCAATGCTGTCAGTTCTGCGCCAGACCTGGCCCCTGCTTTTGGGGATCATGCTCCTGATGATCGGCAATGGTATGCAGGGCACCTTGCTGGGGATCCGGGGCAGGATCGAGGGCGTGGATACATTCCACATGTCGCTGGTCATGTCGGCCTATTTCGCAGGCTTCCTGTTCGGGTCGCGCATGGTGCCCGAGATGATCGCGCGGGTCGGCCATGTGCGCGTCTTTGCGGCGCTTGGCTCGTTGATCTCGGCCGTGCTGATCCTCTATGCGGCCTGGCCGAACTGGATCGCCTGGACGGTGATGCGGGTGCTGATCGGGCTCTCCTTCTCGGGTGTGTATATCACCGCCGAGAGCTGGTTGAACGCGGGGGCCACGAACGAGACGCGCGGTCAGGCACTGTCGCTCTACATGATCATGCAGATGTTCGGAATCGTCGCAGCGCAAGGGTTGCTCAATGTGAGCGATCCGGCCGGGTATTTCCTGTTCGTCCTGCCGTCGGTTCTGGTGTCGATCTCGTTCACTCCGATCCTGCTGTCGGCTTCACCGGCACCGGCCTTCGAAACGATCCAGCGGATGACCTTCGGGCGTTTGTGGAAGGCGTCGCCGCTGGGCATGGTCGGGATCTTCCTGCTGGGCGGCGTGTTCTCGGCGCTGTTCGGGATGGCTTCGGTCTGGGGTGCCTTGACCGGCTTGAGCGTGAAACAGATCTCGATGTTCGTGGCGGCGATTTATGTCGGTGGCCTCATCCTGCAATATCCTGTCGGGTTCTTCTCGGACCGGATGGACCGACGGGTTCTGATTGCCGGGCTGTCCGCATCGGGTGCGGTGGTGATGCTGCTGGCTTTCCTGACCGATCCGCATTTCTGGGTTCTGCTCGGGGTCGGGGCGGTCATCGGCGGCGTGGCCAATCCGATCTATTCGCTGTTGATCGCCTATACCAACGATTATCTGGACAATTCCGACATGGCTGCGGCCTCTGCGGGGTTGATGTTCGTGAACGGGGTAGGGGCCGTGACCGGTCCGATCGTGACCGGCTGGTTGATGGGCGCCGTCGGGCCGGGTGGCTTCTTCCTGTATATAGGCGTGTTGTGTGTGGGGATAGCGGTCTACGCATTGTGGCGGATGACCCGGCGGGCCTCTGTCTCGGCCGAGGATGCGAGCGCCTATACGGTGCTTTCGCCCACGGCCACGGCGGTTGCGGTCGAGGCCACGCTGGACATTGCGCAGGAAGGCGCGTCTGAAGAGGGCGGGACAGATGGCAGCGCGACCTGAGCGCTGTTTTTAACCGGATGCGGAACCGGATCAGACGCCCCGGGGATGTTGCAGGGGCCGATGTCGCAGGGATCATGGTGCGGGTGATTGCGCCGGATCGGTTCTTCGCGCTGGCGGTCATGCCTGGCTTCTTATTCACGGACCCGTTGAAGCCGCCTGAAAAAAGTTTAATGTCAAACCGGTTTTCAGATGGAGGAATCTGCATGGTCGCCAGGACTTACGACATGATCGTGATCGGTGCGGGACCCGGGGGGTATGTCGCCGCGATCCGCGGTGCGCAACTTGGCCTCAAGGTCGTGATCGTGGAACGAGAGCATCTGGGCGGGATCTGCCTGAACTGGGGCTGCATCCCGACCAAGGCGCTTTTGCGATCCGCCGAAGTGTTTCACCTGATGAAGCGGGCCGGGGAATTCGGCCTGTCGGCAGACAGGATCGGCTACGATCTGGCCGCAGTGATCAAGCGCTCGCGCGGGGTGGCCCGGCAACTCAGCTCCGGTATCGGCCATCTGATGAAGAAGAACAGGATCGATGTCGTGATGGGCGAGGCGACCCTGCCCGCCAGGGGCAGGGTCCGGGTCAGGACCGGGACGGGCACCGAAGAGACGGGCACCGAAGAGCTTGTGTCCGCAAATATCGTTCTGGCAACCGGCGCGCGGGCGCGCATGCTGCCCGGGCTTGAGGCCGATGGCAAACGTGTCTGGAGCTACAAGGATGCGCTTGACCCGCCGCATCAGCCAAAGAAACTTCTGGTGATCGGTTCGGGCGCGATCGGGATCGAGTTCGCCTCCTTCTTCAACACGCTTGGTGCCGACACGACCGTCGTCGAGGTGATGGAGCGCATATTGCCGGTGGAAGACGCGGAAATCTCGACATTCGCCAGAAAGCAGTTCGAGAAGCAGGGAATGAAGATCCGCGAAAAGACCACCGTCACCAGGCTTGAACGCAAGGCCGACAAGGTGATCGCCACGCTCGAAGCGGGCGGCAGGTCCGAAACGATCGAGGTCGATACGGTGATCTCTGCGGTCGGTATCGTCGGCAATGTCGAAAATCTTGGTCTTGAGGCGCTGGGGGTCAGGATCGACCGCACCCATGTTGTCGTGGATGAATTCTGCCGCACCGGTGTGGAAGGACTCTACGCGATCGGCGATATCGCCGGTGCGCCCTGGCTGGCGCACAAGGCCAGCCATGAAGGCGTGATGGTGGCCGAGGTGATCGCGGGCCGGCACGTCCACCCGATCAGGCCGGGCTCCATCGCGGGCTGCACCTATTGCCAGCCCCAGATCGCCTCCGTCGGGCTGACCGAAGCCAAGGCGAAAGAGGCGGGCTACCAGATCAGGGTCGGTCGTTTTCCCTTCATGGGAAATGGCAAGGCGATTGCGCTGGGTGAGCCCGAGGGCATGATCAAGACCGTGTTCGATGCCGGAACCGGTGAATTGCTGGGGGCGCATATGGTTGGCGCCGAGGTGACCGAGCTGATCCAGGGCTATGTGGTGGGCCGCCAGTTGGAGACCACCGAGGAAGATCTGATGAACGCGGTCTTCCCGCATCCGACCCTGTCGGAAATGATGCACGAATCGGTGCTTGACGCCTATGGGCGCGCCCTGCATTTCTGATCCGGAAGAAGGCCGCCCGTGATGTTCCGGTCGAGCGCCTGCCGGATGTATGGGCCAACCGGATTCCCGGAGTCGAATGGCATGAGCTTTTCGGGGCTGGATGGATTGCGTTTCATCTTGGACATGCGGCCGGCGCGAGAGGAAGAGCCGACCATAAATGTGTAGGGCGTAGACTTACAGGTCTGTGGTGTGGTTAAAGATTTGCAACACAGGAGGATTTCATGTCGTCGAATTTCTGGCTCACTGAGGAACAATTCAGCAAAATCAATCCGTTGCTTCCCAACAAGCCACGTGGTGTGCCGCGTGTGGATGATCGGCGGGTGTCGTCGGGGATCATCTTTTGCCTGCAGCGCGGCTATCGCTGGTCGGACGTGCCGGCCGAATACGGCCCGGCCAGGACGCTTTACAATCGTTACAAATGCTGGTCCGAGCCAGGCATTTTCGGGGCGGGTGTTCGAAACCTTGGCACGCGAACATACCGATCTTTCGACGCGGATGATCGACGCCAGCCACGTCAACCAGCCACCTCAGGACGCATCGGACCGCGGCCAACGGGGTTAAAAAACACCGGTTCCGGCCGGGCCACAGTCGGGCCATCGGCAAAACCAGGGGCGGCTTGAATTCAAAGCTGCATCTGGTCTGCGATGGGACCGGATGTCCGGTTCACCTGTGTCTGACGGCTGGCAACCGGGCCGATATTACGCAGGCACGTCAATGCCTTGCGCCCTATGTGGCCAAAGGCTGCACGGTCATTGCGGATCGCGGATATGACGCAGATCATCTGCGCGACGGGCTGCGCGAACGGCAGGCAAAACCCTGTATCCCGCCGCGCAGGAACCGGAAAAGACAGATCGAATACGACGCCGATCTCTACAAGACCCGCACCATCATCGAGCGCATGTTCAATCGTCTCAAGGATTGGAGGCAACTGTCCTTGCGCACCTTCCGATCCTTCGAAACAGTCCTCGCTGCCGCGCAAATCGCCGCAACCGTCATATGGTTCTTATGAGTCTACGCCCTGGCACGACTTTGGCAGATTTTTTCTGCAGTGTTCAGCGATGATCTTTTCCCAATGAGGGCGGCGTATTGGTGGCGGTTTCGCCAAGGTGTCGAGGATGGCTTTGCTGACGGCTGGCATGGTTGGCTGATGTGGCGGTCCGGGGCTTGTTTTTTCCCGTCCCGCTGCCTTGAGGCGGCGGGATTGCACGAAGGCGCAGGCGATCCTCGTCATCCGCGCGTGTCGGTGAAGGCCTGTCCAGGACCGGCCCTCGAAGACCGGCCCTCGAAAGGATCGAGGCCGCGTTCTTCGCGGGGTTCTTTCTTGAGCTTCTGATGCGCCTGTTCACAGATCCATCTGGCTTTGACGGCGGCGGCGCGCGCCTTGAGCGTGGTCCCGGCGGCCCGGTTGGAGGCATAATATTTCCGCTCCCCATAGGGAGTGTGCTGAAGTTTGTGTATCCACGCCGGTCCATGCGGTTTGGTATACTCAAGCGTCGAAGCGCTTGCCGCACATTATGGCGAACGGATTGCGGGCTGCGAACCATTCCCTGACGTTTCGGCCATCCTTCTCAAAGTTGCGGATGGCGAGGCAGATCAGCTTGGTCGCCGCCTCGTCCGTCGGGAATGAGCCGCGCGTCTTGATGGATTTCCCGATCACACGGTTCAGGCTCTCGATGGCATTGGTCGTGTAGATGCTCTTGCGGATCGCCGGATCGAAGCCACGGAACGGGATCACCTCGGCCCGGGTCCGGCGCTAGGCCCGGTGCCAGGCCCGGTGCCAGGCCTGGGCGATCGAGGCATGTTTCCCGGCCCATTTCTCCTCGAAACCGTCGATCTCGGCGGCGGCCAGATCGGCGGTTGCGGCCCCGTGGATCCGGCGCAGATCGGCAGCCACGGCCTTGCGGTCCTTCCAGGAGCAGAAGTTCAGGGTCTGGACCATGGCCTCCGGGAAGGCGGCGGTGATGGCCTCGGGAAAGCCCTTCAGCCCATCGACGATCGCGATCAGGATGTCCTGCGTGCCTCGGGTCTTCAGCGCGTTCATCACCGGGAGCCAGAACCTGGCTCCTTCGTTTTCGGCGATCCACAGGCCCAAGACCTCGCGCAAGACCTCGCGCAAGCCGTCGCGGGTGACGCCGAGGGCGACGCCGAGGGTGACGCCGAGGGCGACATACACGGCCCCTCGCCAGCGGTCTCGAACCGATGGCGACGCGCTGGCTCGATCTTCACCGTCCGGCTGTCGGCATCGCGGATCTTCACCCGTAGGGCGTCGAAAATCACGATCGGATACATCCGCTCCGGTGCCCGGCTCTGCCGGTCCCGGACCTCGTTCAGGACGGCATCGGTGACCCGGCTGATCAGGTCGGGCGAGACCTTCAGACCATAAAGGTCGAGCAGGCGGGACTGGATATCCCGCACCGTCAGCCCGACGGCGCAGAGCCCGATGATCCTGGCGGCCATCCCGTCGATCCGGGCAAGGTCTTTGAACACCGGCCCGTCTTCACCAACCCGGGCTCGAAGCGGCTGTCACGGTCGCAAGGCATCGAAGATGGGGCACCGCCACAGGCAGCTCGCCGTCCTGCCCCCTCAGCACCGCCCCCTCAGCACCGCCCCCTCAGCACCCTGGTCGAGACGCCAGTCCGGCGGTTCGTCTGACCGGCTGGCGCTTCCTTGCCTTCTTCGTAGCCGAGGTGCGCTGTCAGCTCCGCGCACAGCATCCGTTCCATCAGCTTGATCTTCAGCTCTTTCATAAACCCGGCGTCGCCAGGCAGGTCCTCAGCGCGCTCAACGCCCTTCAGAAGGTCATCCGGAAGGTCCTTGGAGAGTGGCAGGCATGCTTCCTTTCGATGAAGCATGGACCGGATCATTCATACACAGAACACCTGACACTCTCTGTTTTTTCGGCGCAAACGTGATATGGGAAAAACGGCTTTCTTCATGTGCGCGTCTCGCAAGGAAAACGATGTCTTCGACAGCGCCTGTGTCCGTGATCTCGGAAAAGGTCAAGCCGGACGTCTGCGGGGCCGGCACACCACTTCCCGCCTTGTCTTGCAAAGCGTTTACCATGACTCACAACGGCCTTTACCAGATCACTTCGGCTTTGGTTGTCTTGCGGCTCGCAGAGTGCGCAACCGGGCCATGCGGTGCGTCCGGGTGGTGGGCAAAGGCGGTCGGGATGTTTGGTTCGGGTTTCGAGGGCTGCAACAGCGTGCCCGTATGGTTGGTGTTCAGGCCGACCATTGCTTCGGGCGCGGGCATCCGCGTGCCGATCTGCTCCCATTCCGCGGCCTGATAGATCGCCTCAAGCGTCACATCAGAGCGTGCAAGAATGTAATCCTCGGGGTTTGGCAGATCTTCCCCATGGGCATGGGGAAAGCAGAACATGTGCTCCGCGACGGTGCCGTCCTCATCCTTCATCATGGCGACCATGTAGCCGTCATCCGAGACCCTCCACCCTGCCTCCTGTGCCAGTTCCATGAACGACACGTCCCGCCCGTCCGGCAGAATGATCCGGGTGCCAAAGCGCACCTTGCCAAGCCTGGGGTCCGTCCATGTGCCATCGGGCTTTTGCAGGCTGGCCGAGGCATGGATCATCCTGTCACCCATGGAGCCAACCTCGCAGTTGGTCGTGGCGCGGATCATCGTGCCATCGGCCCGCATGATCGCCCCATCGGTGCGCAGAATGTCCATGAGCGGAACATGCTGGTCCTTGAATGTGCCATCGGCGCAATAATACGCATGGCCAGGCGTCACCCCCGTGCCCCAGAAGTCCAGAATATGGGTGGAGATGTTGGTCATGGTGCGCGTGACAGGCCCGGGTTTGATCCGCCCCTTGTCGTCGTAGGACACGACCAGATCACCAACGCGGATCTCCCGGATCGGCTTCTCCCACACCTTCGAAAGAACAAGACCTTCGTCATAACTGCCATCCGACCGTGCCCCGAACGACAAATCAAAAGGCCACATCTGAATAGGCGTGTCGCCAAGAAAACAAAAGTCATCTGGGCGCGTTACTGGCCGAGGGGATGAACGCGGCGCCAAGCTTCTGTTGGCCAGGATATCATTGCGGATTGCTTCAAGTTCCGCGTCCGTGAGAAGTTCAATCTTGATACCGGGTGTCAGCCTATCTGTAATTGCTCGAACGTCTTCGACAGTATAACCGAGTGCGTGTAGCGAGGTCATGGCAACACTGTTACTATTAGTGTTCAAAACTTGGTATGAAATATTTGCGGCATTAATTTCGTCAACAACGGCTTGAATAACGCGCAAATCATCCTGAAGGCCGCTTAGTGGGCGCTCGGCGAGAGTATCAACAGAACGAGTCCTGGGGAAATTGAAGAATGTAGGGTCGCTCTCTTCCCATATGTAACCTCTTATATCATGCCCCGTTAGTGCCGCACCAACTGACGAGATTGATCCATTGGGAGCTGTAGCAAGCCCGTTAATTTCTACAATTCTATTACCGTCCTTATCTACAAACCTAACCGCTAGATGTGCTGCGACACCAAGAATGCCGTACTCACCGATTTCAATAGTGTATGATCCATCATCAGCCATTTAAATATCCCTCTATTTCACCGTTTCTGTTGAAACAGACCGGCACATAAGCACGCCTAGCAAAGTAACCATCTGGGAGACCATCAACGGAAGGCCCTTGGTCAACCCATTTCCAAGGGTACTTAGTTCGCCCTGAACAACTTTTATCCGGCTGATTTTGCTTGAGAATGATGTGATATTGCTGGGTGCTGCCTGCAAGGTTTTGTATTATCCCGGCAGGAACCCTGCAATTTCGAGCCGTGATATGAAGCCGAGAAAGCCGCTCCCGGAACAAGACGATCTCCTGCGCGCCCGCCTGGTCGAGATGATCGACATGCGCCACGAGCTGGTGAAACTTGCCCCCCTGATCGACTGGGAGGTCTTTGAGCGGGAATGGGCCGGGTTCTTTCCGTCCCACACCGGTCGCCCGGCGACGTTGACGCGCCTGGTTGCCGGACTCCTTTACCTGCAACATGCCTATGCACTTTCGGACGAGGCGGTCGTGGCACGATGGGCCGAGAACCCGTATTGGCAGCACTTCTGCGGCGAGACGTTCTTTCAGC
Organism: Thioclava sp.; assembly: GCA_965277135.1. Classification (GTDB taxonomy): domain Bacteria; phylum Pseudomonadota; class Alphaproteobacteria; order Rhodobacterales; family Rhodobacteraceae; genus Thioclava. Next base: position 46,553 of record CBDIBW010000037.1, read on the forward strand.
ACCGTCTGCCGCTTGATCCCTCATCCCTGACCCGGTGGCGCAAGCGGATCGGCGAGGAGGGTGTTGAATGGATGCTGACCCAGACGATCGAGGCCGGGAAACGCGCCGGGGTGGTGAAGCGCAGCGATCTCAAGCAGGTCACGGTCGATACCACGGTGATGGAAAAGAACATCGCCCACCCGACGGATGCCCGGCTGTATGAGGCGGCGCGGCGCAAGCTGGTCGGGCTGGCTCGCGAAGCCGGGATCGTCCTGCGCCAGAACTACAACCGTCTTGGGCCTCGGCTGGCCGGTCAGGTTGGGCGCTACGCCCATGCCCGCCAGTTCAAGCGGATGCGCAAGGCGTTGCGCCGGCTCAAGGGCTACACCGGCCGCGTGCTGCGCGACATCGAGAGGCAACTGGGTAAGGTTCCGGAGGGGGCGCTGAGAGAGCGCCTGGTGGGGATGATCGCGCTGGTGAACCGGCTGTTGGCGCAGAAGCCGAAGGACAAGAAGAAACTCTACAGCCTGCATGAACCGGCGGTGGACTGCATCTCCAAGGGCAAGGCGCACAAGAGGTACGAGTTCGGAACCAAGGTCAGCGTGGCCACGACCAACCGGGGCGGCTTCGTGGTCGGGATGCGGGCGCTGCCGGGTAACCCTTACGACGGCCACACGCTGCACGAGGCGCTGGAACAGGTCGAGATCCTGACCGACCTGAGGCCAGAGTTGGCCTTTGTCGACCGCGGATACCGCGGGCATGGCGTGCAGAATGTGAAGGTTTTCATCAGTGGCGCAAAGCGAGGTGTCACCAGGACGATCGCCAAACTCCTGCGACGGCGCAGCGCCATTGAACCAATGATCGGGCACATGAAGAACGACGGTCGACTGACGCGAAGCACCCTGAAAGGAACCGACGGCGACGCTCTGTTCGCCGTGCTCTGCGGCTGCGGTCACAACATTCGCATGATCCTGAGACACCTGAGGGAGATCTTGTGCCGGTTGATCCGGGCTCTCACCTCGCTCCGACAGACCACCACCGCTGAAACGGCCTTCGTCGGGCCGTCTCAGATCGCCAACGTGCCAATCTGAAACCCTTGTTCAGGACGGACTACTTAATCTCGCTATCATCTACCCTGATGCCATAACGATCTGGGCCATCTAAATCAGTGTGATTTAGGCAAAGACGATTATTACCTGTTAAGATTGAAATCGTAACTGGGGATTCTATTTCAACCCCATAAATTGGGCGGGCGTGGCTCCGAAAGTCTATACTGTATTCAACTTGGCATGTACGCTCAGGCAAAGGATCAATTTTACTGATTTCAACGGCCATTTCTGACAGAGTCGACACAATTTGATCTCTATCTCTACCAGAGTTCAGTTGTGATTTTTGATCAAGAATAATCTCATCATATGTAGAGGCACTGCAATTTGGATTCTGGGGAGTTAAAACTGAACTTTCAATTGTACTAGTGGTGCATGCGCTTAGCAGGGTGAAGCTTGTTGCTAGTAGCCCCGAAATCAGGTTTTTAAAATTGGTCATAAAACACACTTATTAGGTTGCCCTGATCTATGCACAACCGGTTATTTTTGTCAGGTTTGATCCCCGCACGGACAGCCAATCTTCTAGCTGTTCCAGAAACCTGTGACAAGATATTTGTGGTTTTGGAAGGGTTTTGTCCTGATCGGGCATGATCATCGGATATACTCGCGTTTCAACCACAGACCGGAACCTTGACGCCCGGACCCACGCCCGGACTGAACACCTGTTCTTCGGGAGCGTAAGGAGAGCCAGGGCCGAACGTCAAGAGCCGGACAAGAGGATTTCCACCCTGTCTGCATCCGTATCATCGAGCGGCCTGAAATTGAGGGGGGCCACTTGCTTTGCAGAGCCTGTTGCCCCCCTGTGCCATGACCCGAGAGATCCGGAATGCCGTTCGTCCTCGCCACCTTGCTTGTCAGGTTGACGATTTCGTGACACTTTGTGTATGCCGCGATTTGTGTATGCCGCGATGCGGTGGCCAAGGCCGAGGGCATGGCCGAAGGCAAAACCAAAGACAAAACCGAAGACAGGGGCGCAGACGGGGGCGGGCAGGATGAGACAGGCGAGATGCGGTGTTCGTCGCATTTGCGCTCTTGAGGGGGCGAGAAAAAAGCGGGAACCGTGGGGCGTCCCGGAGATCGGCCGCCAGTGCCGGGGATGACCGAATTGCGCCAGGCTCTCTCTGCCTCGAACGGCGCGTTTCTCGGCGTTGGCCTTTTCAGCGCGGCGGTGAACCTGCTGATGCTGACCGGCCCGCTGTTCATGTTGCAGGTCTATGACCGCGTTCTGGCGAGCCGGTCCTCGGCAACCCTGCTTGTGCTTTTCGCGATTGTCGTCTTCCTGTTTGGTGTGATGGGGCTGCTCGACCATTACCGCGGCAGGGTGCTCGCCCGGATCGGAGCGGGGTTTCAGACGTCACTGGACGGGCGCGTGTTCGGGGCAATCCTGAAACAGGCCGCACACCCGATCATGCGCGAACGACCCGCCGGTGCACTGCGCGATCTGGCGTCGATCCAGACGGCATTGTCCTCTCCCGGCATGGGGGCCCTGTTCGATCTGCCATGGACACCGCTCTTCATCGCGGTGCTGTTCCTGTTTCATCCGTGGTTTGGCTGGTTCGCGCTCGCCGCGAGCCTTTTCGTTCTCGTGCTCGCGCTCCTGACCCAGGTCCGCACGAAGGGGCCGCAACGGGAAGCGGCGCGGCTCACCGGCGAAGCGGAGGCCCGGAGCGAAGCCACGCGCAAGGCGATCGAGACGGTGCGTGGCCTCGGCATGGTGCGGGCCATGTCCCGGGGCTGGCAAACGGCGCGCGATGCCGCGCTCGGGGCCACCATGACCGCGTCCGATACAGCCGGCGCTCTCTCCGCGACAACGAAGGCGACACGGCTCGTGCTGCAATCGGCCATCCTCGGCCTCGGGGCATTGCTGGTGCTGCGCGCAGAGCTGACGCCCGGGGCGATGATCGCAGGTTCGATCCTGCTTGGTCGCACCCTTGCGCCGGTGGAGCAGCTCGTGGGTCACTGGCCGCAATTCCAACGGGCCATAAGCGCGTGGCGGACGGACAACGGCAGCGCTTACACCGCGAAAGAAACACGCATCTTCGCGCAACAACTCGGGCTGAAGTCCTGCTTCACACCCGTCAAAAGCCCACAATCCAACGGCATGTCAGGGGCGTTCGTGAAAACGCTCAAGCGTGACTACGTCCGCATCAACCCGTTGCCCAACGCCGAAACCGTGCTCTCATTGATAGCAGACTGGATCGAAGACTATAACGAGAACCACCCACACAGCGGCCTGAAATGGAAAGCGCCTCGCGAGGTCATCAGAGCCAAAACCGAAACCGCTTAGGGGGCCGGTGAAACAGCGGCTGGATCACTCTGGAAGAGGTGACTTAGGATAATATGAACCAAATCACGATTGGACAAAAGAAAATAGAGCAAGCTGAGTCTTATCTGACAGCATTCGGTATCACCGAATCTGCTCAACTGAATGTTGCTGGCGAAGGTCGTATCGCAACGAACTACATAGTGCGCACCAGCGATGGCGGGCGGTACATCCTGCGCAGCTACGACCTGGAGCAGGGCCGCGAACTGGGATACGGCAAGGACCGTCTTGAATTCGAGGCAAAGATCCTGAAATACGTTGAGGGCCGCACGCCTGTGGCGACCCCTGCGCTCCTTTCACCTGTACATGGCTGTGGTCAACCATACCTGGAGTGTGGCTCGGCAATGATCATGCTTTACAGCGTGCTTGACGGCAAGTGCCTGGAACAATCACAGCTTTCGAAGCATGCAGCACTTCAGGCCGGCCACGGTCGGCCTTCGGCCCGGGGCTTCGCCCGTTCGGCGCTGAAATCAGCCCACCGGGCTGATTTCCGGGCGCACCTCACCCCGGACCGGATCGTCGATCCCGAGGCTGACAAACCAGCGGAACATCAGGTTATAATCCATCTGTTCCATCAAGTGCCGCTCGGACCGGACCGAGAACAGGATTTGCAACAGGCTCGCTCGGATCAAGCGTTCGGGCGAGATCGAGGGGCGCGCGAAATCGGTGTAAAGCACCTCAAATTCGGCATCGAGGCTGGCGAGCGCGTCATTGACCACCTGCCTGATCTTGCGCAGCGTGTGTCCCGGGGGATGCGCTCCTCAAGGTCAACGTAGCTCAACAGCGATCCGCTCGTCTCGTCCGTCCCGCGCATCATCACCCCCGCAGTTGCCGTGTGCAGGATGAATCATGTTTCAAAAGCCGCGTCGAGCGCAGACTTCGTCAGCAGCCTGTTAGGTGTTGGGGAAAAGGGGAAGCGCGTCCCCATGACCACTTTTGCAACAATGTTCCGTGCCGCTCACCCTTGATTTGTGTGTGTTTTTGGTTATATTGAATACAGGTGAGATGAGAGGTGAAGCGCCATGTCCCGAACGACCACGATGACCGTCCGCCTTGGTGGCGCATTGAGTGACTTCGTGTCGGCCAACGTAGGCGATAACGGGTCCTATGAGAACGTCAGCGAGTACATCCGCAACCTGATCCGGCGTGACAAGGAGAGGGCGGAGCAGGAAGCCTTCAACCGGCTGAAGGGCGAGCTGACCTACGCATTCGCAGCCCCCGAGGAGACGTATCAACCGCTGACTGCCGACGAGGTGATAGCGCGGAACCGGGCCTGATCCGATGCCCGTCATCCGTATACAGGAAGGGGCGTCCCATCGCCTTGATGAAATCTACCGCTACATCCGTGACAGGTGGGGAGATGATCAGGCCGAGAAGTATATCACCGATCTGTTCGCGGCCTTCGACAAGATCTCTGCCCACGGCGTCGCATCAAAACCCATCCCGGCCGAATTCGGCGTTGAGGGGTTTTTCTTTCGCTACGAACGCCATTTCGTCTACTGGCGCCATCTCTCGAATGGTGACATCGGGATCGTGACCATCCTGCACGAGCGCATGCACCAGATTGACCAGTTTTGGGATGATTTGGGGCTCGGATGATCGGACACCTTTTCACGGCGCATCAGATTTGCGCAGCGTGAAATCGTCAATGTTTGCACGGTCCAGCGGTAACAGTAGACACCTACTTGCTGGAGGTGGGGAGGATACCGCTCTCGCCAAACGGCATCACCACGTGAGACACTTGCAGTGCTGGAAGCGCTCGTGGGGTGCATTGCGCGAAAAATAATGATTTAAAATCAATTCATTGATGTGGAGACGGTTCGCCCCCGGTCCCTTCGTCTCCATCAGACTTAGCCTTGCCGGGGCGTAAGCGATCGTGATTCGTCATGGGGGACCGAAGGATTGAGGTGCAGGCATGCAGGATTGACGAGGCGTTGTTGCGCTCATTCGGCATAAGCAAGAGTTGCCCTGTCCCAGTTGGTTTCAGGCGACGGCCTTGATCTCGGCGGCGGCGAATGTGTTGACGCGGTTCATGATGGCAATGCGGATCCGGATTTTTGCACGCTGGCGGTCGGGGTCTCGTGACATGATCCGCTCACCGAAAGCCTTGAGGCCGTTCATCCGGGCCTCGATCCGACTTCGGGCGTGATATCGGGCACCCGGACCGCTGTCAGTTCGCCTGCTCGATGCAGCTTCGCCGGCATAGTCGCGTCGCGCCGGTCGGTCTTCATCCGGTCGCCGGCCTTCTCCCCCATTCCTGAGGCTCGGCACCGCCCCATCCGGCGCAACCCTCGAAAGGAGAATGCCGCGGGAGAGGCCACCGGCCCAGTCAGATCACAACCAGTCAGCTCACAAAACGATCATGGGGTCTAACGACGGGTTGCGATTTCACGGAATTGCCAAGGAAAGTCCATGAAAGGTTCATCGAGAACGCGTGAAATTGTGGTGGTTGCAGTAATTCCACAACAATGGAGACTTCGCTATGCCAGATCAGTTTCGCCCCCGGTTTCGGCTCGGTTATCCGTTCGCTCTTTGTCTGGTCACATGCGCCCTTTGGCACACAGGCGCGGCCCTGGCGTCCGGCGCAGAGGGGGCGATGAAGCCCCTGCCTGCGTTCATCACCGGTGAGTCCCTGCCCACCGGCAAGCGGATAACACCGCAAGCGATGCCGGGTTCCAGGTTCGAGACCCTTAACCCCGCAATATTCACCGGCCGGCTGACCTTGGCGCCAAGGTGCTGCTTTCGGGCGGTTCGAGTACGTCCTGAAGGCCCGGCGCCTGGCTGGGCGGGAGGGTGATCGCCTCTGGCTTGTGTTTCGATGGCGATGCGCCTCCGGGGCGGGTATTTTTTGCAATCGCCGTCCATGCGGGCTCGTTCGCCGGAGGATCCGGCGGGCGGTCATGTCGGGCTGGAGCCGGTCCGGTTCAGGGACCGGACCAGTGCAGGGCGGCGAGCCTTGGCCAGAGGACTGCCCAGAACGGTGCGGCGGCGGCAGACAATGCGAGCGTGATACGGCGGCCGGACAGGATCAGCCGGGCGCCGGCGCGCAGCACGCGTTCGCGCAGGCGGCGCAGGCTCCAGCCGGTGCCGGTGGCAGCCGCCATGGCGCGGCGGGCGATGTGCATCAGCTCATAGGCGAGAAGAGAGATCAGGAGCCGAACCTCATTGCACGCGAAGGCATCGACGCCGGGCGTCGCGGTTTGCGTGCCCCGCCCCCGCCAGTGAGATTTCGGCCGGTTCGTCGAGGACAGCGCCGGGGCGAGCACGTCTTTCAGCTCGCCCATATGGCCCTCGGCGGTGCCCCTTGCGCGGTAATGCTCGAGGATGTCCTCCCGGCTCATCTCTGCCAGCGTCAGCGAGGTGACGAGGAAGAAGCGGTCGAGCAGAAGGTCGTCCTCGCGCTCCTTGACCACCAGGATCACGCGGCGCTCCTTGTCCCAGGTCTCGGCCTGGTAGCGCAGTTCGTGCAGCCACATCCGCGGCTTGATCGGACGCCGCCCGGGCGGGCGCGTCATGTGAGGCGCGGCCTCGCGGTCCAGCGCCGGGTTGGCGCGCAGCCGCGAGACATAGTCGATGCCGCGCGCCTCCAGCCCCGCCAGCAAGGTGGCCGAGGGGAAGCCCGCATCGATGCGCAGCATGGCGACCTCGCAGAGGCTGGCCTGCGCCCGGTCGACCACGTCGAGGATCACGTCAAGCGCGCCCTCCGCGGTACCGACATTGCCCGCTCTCAGCCGTGCATCCAGCATGTCGCCGGTCTCGGCGATCGAGGTGATGAGCGGATGATAGATGCGCGCATTGTAATGGCCATTCCACTCCGCCTTCGGCTGGTGACCATGAACCTCGATCGGCAGGCTGTCCACGTCCAGCGTCACCTTCGGCAAGCGCTTGCCGGCATTCTGTGCCTGAACGCCCCGGCCGGCCAATTCCAGGACCGCTTCGCGCAGGACCTTCAGATTGTCCGGCGCCGCCATCATCGCCGTGAAGCGCGAGAGCGTGGGTTGGGACGCCAGCCCCGGACCGCCGAGCGGCGTCATCCCGGCTGCCGAACTCACCGCCAGTCGGAAGGCCGGGTCGTGCCGCAGCGCATCGGCATCGTCATGATCGCGCCATCCCTGGGCGGCCAGCAGGATCGTGGTGCGCAGGAGTGAGGCCAGATCATGCGTGACATCCTGCGGCCGCCGCGGATCGCTCAGACGATCGGTCATCCAGCCCACGATGCCGCTGTTTTCGAGCACCTCGCGCAGAAGGATTGCCCCGGGATCTCCGGTCAGCCGCTCTGCCCGGCTCTCGATCCGAAGAGAGCGATTGAACCGGGGCGCCACCAGCGATAGCGTTTCACCCATGCGTGCGTCCGATGCTGCCGTTGATCCTTGTCTAGAAGACTGAATCTACAGCGCTTTCAGGCGCACGCAACTTTCCCAGAAGAATTGGACGAATAAGGCGGGTTAACCCCAACCTCAAGGACTTGCCCGATTTCGTTGCCGGTCAGGCGGCGGCGATGGCTCTTTCGCCAAACGGCAAGACGCTTCTGGTGCTGACAAGCGGTTACAATCGCAATTACGGCACGGATGGCAAGATGATCCCCGATCTCTCCAACGAATATGTCTTCATCTATGACGTATCCGGCCCGCTGCCGGTCAAACGCCAGGTCGTCCAGGTTCCCAATACCTTTCTCGGTATTGTCTGGCATCCCGATGGTCAGCGCTTTTTCGTGTCCGGCGGTGTCGATGACGTCGTTTATGAATACAAGCACACGGACGGTGCCTATGCACGTTCAGGAAGCATCACGCTGAGCCATGACAAGGGCGTGGGTGTCGAGGGGACAAAACCGGAAGCCGCAGGGCTTGCCGTGTCGCCGGACGGCAGGTTCATCCTGGTCGCCAACTACCAGAACGATTCGGTGAGCCTGCTTGATACGACGGCTGGCAAGGTGGTTGACGAGACGGATCTGCGCCCCGGTATTCTGGACCCTTCCAGAAGCGGAACCCCCGGCGGCACTTACCCGAATGTCGTTGCGTTCACCTCCAACGCCAAGGCCTATGTCGCGAGCCAAAGGGATCGGGAGTTGATCGCGCTTGGCATCGACAATGGCAAGCTGAGCGTTGTGGCGCGCAAGCCGGTCGATGGCCAACCCGCGGCAATCGCGATCAGCCCCCACAAGAGCCGTGCTTACGTTGCGCTCGATAATACCGACCGGATTGCGGTTTTCGACACCCGGACCGATGAACAGATCGAGCAGATCGCCGCGGCCGCACCCAGGGCGCTCTGGCGCAATCCGCAAGGGCTTCATGGTGCAAATACCAACGGGCTTGCGCTCTCGGCGGATGGACGTCTCTTGTGGGCAAGCAATGGCGGGCTCAATGCGGTGGCCTTGATCCAGCTTGGCAGTGTCAGCCTTGATCCCGAAATTGCCATGGCCGTCCGGACGGAAGCCATGGAAGACCCAAGGGACGGGAAAGACGATGATGATGAGGATGACGACGAGGGTTTCGGCTGGCCCGCAGCTTCACAGGTGATCGGTCTGCTACCGACCGGCTGGTATCCGACCTCGGTTGCCATCCGGCCCGACAATGGTCGTATCTTCGTTGCCAACGGCAAATCCAACACCGGACCCAATCCCCTGGGATGTCGCAACACGCTTGACAGTTCCCGACACGCGAAAGATCCGTGCCGCAGCGCCAACCAGTATGACTGGCAGTTGGAGAAAGCGGGGCTTCTGAGCATGCCCATGCCCTCGCCCGGACAGATCGTCGACATGAGTTGGCAGGTGGCGTTCAACAACAATTTCCCGTCGGTCGCTGCCCATGGGCACAATGCCGAAATCATGAATTTCCTGCGCTCCAGGATCCATCATGTCATCTATGTGGTCAAGGAAAACCGCAGCTACGATCAGATCTTGGGGGATCTTGAGGTGGGCAATGGCGATCCCGATCTGACGCTGCTTCCCGAACCCGTTTCTCCCAACCATCACGCACTTGCGCGCGATTTTGTCACGCTTGACAATTTCTTCTGCAGTGGAGAATCCAGCAATACGGGGTGGAGTTGGACAACAGCCGGTCGCACCACCGATTCCAATGAGCGCACGGCCCCGGTCAATTATGCCCGTCGCGGTCTGCAAAGAGATACCGATGGCAACAATCGCGGGATCAATGTCGGGATGGCGAGCCTTGAGGAGCGCAAGACATCCAATCCTGCGATCCCGGACGATCCCGATATCATGGCCGGAACTGCCGATGTGGCCGCTCCGGATGCGCCCTACGCCGCCGATGCGCGCATGACCGGCACCGGCTATTTGTGGGACGCGGCGTTGCGCGCCGGCCTGACATTCCGCAATTATGGCTTTTACCCGGACCGTTCGCGCTATTCCACGAAAAATCCAGGATATTTGCCCGCCACGTTGCATGAGCCCTTCAAGAACGGGATTCAGGTGATCTTCCCCGCAAGGGCTTCTCTTGTTCCATATACGGACATCTATTTCAGGGGCTATGATCAGAAATATCCGGATTACTGGCGTTACAAGGAGTGGGAGCGGGAATTTGATGCCTATGCCGAAAAAGGCGAATTGCCCGACCTGATGCTGGTCGCGCTGCAACACGACCATTTCGGCAGCTTCGGGGACGCGATTGATGGCGTGAACACGGTGGAAACGCAAATGGCGGACAATGATCTCGCTTTGGGATTGTTGGTGGAAAAGGTGGCCAAAAGCCCGTTTGCCGACAGCACGCTGATTTTCGTTGTCGAGGATGACGCGCAAGACGGGGCAGATCATGTGGATGCGCATCGCTCACCAGCCTTCGTCATAGGGCCTTATGTTCGCCACCATGCCGTCATATCGGAGCGCTACACGACGGTGAATGTGCTGCGTACGATCGAGGATGTGCTGGGTCTCCCGACCCTTGGTCTCAATGACGGCATGGCCGATCCCATGGGCGCGGTCTTTGATCTCGACCAGACATCCTGGACCTTTGAGCCACATGTGCCTGAAGTGCTGCGCACAACCGACCTGCCGCTGCCGCCCGAAAGCCCCGAAAGCCCCGAAAGCGATGCCACAAATGCCACAAACTGTCAGGCACGCCCGGCTCGATCCGCCGCGTACTGGCAAGAGGCGATGAAGGGACAGGATTTCAGCGAGGAAGACCGTCTGGATACCGTCCGGTTCAACAAGGCCCTGTGGCAAGGGCTCAAGGGAAATACCCCCTTGCCCACCGACCACAGGGGAGAGGATCTGTCCCGGAACCGTGCCGAACGCCTCGCCGAGTTCAGAAAGACCAACGGCTGCACGCAGAAAACGCACGAATAAGATCGTACGTCACGAGCACCGTCCCTCTTGTGCGCGTGCGTTCAGATTTTCGCGCAACCCGGCATCCCCGGTACCGTTTTCGGCACCGGGGATGTTGAATATTGTCAGATACCTCCGGCTCTCGGCAATCTTTCGTCGGTGCAAGCTGCGCCCAAACGGTCATGTCCGTGATCTGCACCGTCATATTCTGGCTATGAGGTCTGAGCGGTGTTGTTGCGCAAATTCGGAGATAGAACGGGTCGCCCGATCCGCCTTGAGTGTCTTGCCGCGCAGACAGTTCGGCACATCATTGAGGGCATCGTGGCAGCACCGGGCTGCGGACAGACTCCGCTCCGGCCAGGAAAAGCCTGCGGACATGAGGCGCAAGGCATTGGGCATCAGTGGCGGGGCGCCCGGCGCCCGGCGCGCAGATCTCTCCCCCGCAATGAAGCGGCCACAGATCGAGCATACGGTCGACCCGAGCCCGCCCATGAGCCTTGGGGACAAGGCCGCGCAGCGACCCGCACAGGCAGAGTTCCAGTTGCTCGCGAGACCGATGCCCCACCGATGCCCCACCGAGGCTCAACGCCTGAGCGCGCAGCCCGATCCGAATTGGAAAAGGCAGTCAATGATGTGTAAGCAGTCAATGATGTGTAACGATCGAGCCAACGGCGAGACAAACCCGTCTGATCCAACGCGCCTCAAAAGCATGTCATCTTGATTAGGGATCTCTCCAGCGGATTTCCATCAGGGCCAGCAGCATATCCAAAGCTGCAAAAAAAGGCCGGACATATGAAAGCAACCGATCTCCGCACAATGACAAAATCAGCCCTTGCAAAAGGCGGCGTCCACATATGAATCAGAGTTATGTGGATAGGATATATACCGTGAGAACAAAGAAATACAAACGAACCACTGACAACAATCACACCTTCAATGTTGCGCCAGATCTGCTGGATCAGGATTTCACGGCAACCGGACCAAACCAGAAGTGGGCGGGCGACATTAGCTACATCTGGACTGGCGAAGGCTGGCTCTATCTGGCTGTGATCATCGATCTTTATTCACGTCGGGTGATCGGTTGGGCGGTGAGCGATCGCATGAAGCGTGACCTCGCCATCCGGGCTCTGCTCATGGCCATCAACTTGCGCCAGCCACCCCCTGGCTGCATTCACCACACGGATCGCGGATCGCAATATTGCTCGCACGACTATCGGAAAGTCCTGCCCAAGTATCACTTCGAAGTCTCGATGAGCGGCAAGGGAAATTGTGTCGACAATTCCATGCTCGAAACTTTCTTCAAGACCCTGAAAGCCGAGCTGATTTGGCGCCATCAATGGGCAACACGCCGACAGGTCGAAATGGCCTTGTTTGAATATATCAACGGGTTTTACAATCCCCGCAGGCGGCACTCAGCCCGTGCCGGGTTAAGCCCACTCGCCTTCGAGAAAATGGCTCGCATGAACGAGCTACGACCCCGGCACTTTTTTCGAGACAAGTCCACTTTCGGCCTTTTTCTCCCAGCGGCCCGATTCCTCGGACCAATAGGCAGCTTTCGCGTCACCTGCGGTGATGGATTTCCACTGGATACGCGCGTGGCGCACCGCGTCCGGATCGTTGCCGCAGAACAGCACCCAGATCCGTTGGTGCAGATCGCTTTCCTCTGGCGTCACTTCTGCCCCGTCGACCGACAGCACGGCCTCACGTCCGTCACCGCTCGGTGCTGTCGTCAACAGGACGGGTTGCCGTGCGTCATGCGGACCACCGGCGACACCGTGAGGGAAGAAACTCTCCTCCCCCATCAGCCACAGCTTGCGATCGAACCATTCCATCCGCCCGGTGTCGCGCCCGCGCAACTCCACCTTCCAGCCCTGTTCCAGTGCCCGCGAGGCAAGGTTGAGCAGAACCTTTTCCGGCGCGGAGCGGGTCAGATGGTAGAAATTGACGAGCCCCATCGGGACACTACCCTTCGAACCTGGTGCGGATCAGCCGGTCGAGCGTCATCACGCCCCAGCCGGTCGGCCCCTTGGGTGCCAGCGCTGTTTCCTCCGGTGGAAGGGCAACGCCCGCGATGTCGATGTGACACCATGGCACCTCATCCCTGACGAAGCGTTTCAGAAAAGCCGCAGCGGTGATCGCGCCGCCCCAGCGTCCGCCGATATTCTTCACATCGGCCAGGCGCGACTTGATCAGCTTGTCATAGGCGGGTTGCAGCGGCATGTGCCAGGCCCCCTCGCCCTCGACCGCCGCTGCCTTGAGAATTTCGCCGACGAATTTGTCGTCATTGGCAAACAGGCCCGCATTCTCATGCCCGAGTGCGACGATCACCGCACCGGTCAATGTGGCGAGGTTGACCATTGCCGAAGGCTTGAACCGTTCCTGGGCATACCAGAGCACATCGGCCAGCACGAGCCGCCCCTCGGCATCGGTATTGATCACTTCGATCGTGTCGCCCTTCATCGAGGTCACGATATCGCCGGGACGTTGCGCCTTGCCGTCGGGCATGTTCTCGACCAGCCCGACAAGGCCCACGACATTGGCCCTGGCCTTGCGCAGGGCGAGCGTGCGCATCACCCCTGCCACGGTGCCCGCGCCGCCCATGTCCATCGTCATCTCTTCCATGCCCTCGCCAGGTTTCAGGCTGATCCCGCCGGTATCGAAGACCACGCCCTTTCCAACCAGCGCGAAGGGCGGCTCCTCTCCACCGCCGTTCCACTGCATCACCACAACCTTGGAAGGCATCTGAGAGCCCTGACCGACGCCCAGGAGCGCGCCCATGCCCAGCTTTCGCAGATCCTCCTCTTCAAGGATCTCGACCTCGAGTCCCAACGCGTGCATCGCCGCCAGGCGGGCCGCAAAATCATCGGTGGTCAGAATATTGGCCGGTTCATTGACCAGATCGCGGGTAAAGAAGACCCCTTCGGCCAGCGCCGCATGTGGGGCGGCCCGAGCCGCGACCTCTTCGGGCCTGGCAACCATCACTGTTACCGGACCGTAGGGCTTCTTTTTTTCGGAATGGTAGTCGAACCGATAGGCCCGCAGCGCCAGACCCAAGCTCAGATCGGCCGCGCGCGGATGATTGCCGGCGATGACCAGAGCCCCGCCCTCATCAAGCGCCTTGCCGATCGCGCCCCCCGCCTTGCGCGCCTGCGCGATCGTGGCCTTGCGATCAAGCCTGATCAGTTGCACGGCACGCGCCTTGAGCCCGGCAGGCCAGTTCAGTTCCAGCGCATCCCCCTGCTCCAGATCCTCGAACAGCTCCGATTCGAGCGCGCGGCGCAGCGCCCCCTTCATAAACTGGTCGAGTTTGCGCCCGACAGGGTGCAGCTTGCCGTCGCCCCCGACGATCAGCGCAATGCGACCGGGGCGCGTTTCCAGCCCCCCCGTGTCGGTCATCTGGAAATCAATCGCGACGGGATGGGTCATGAACGGGCCTCCGGATCGGGCGAATTTTCGCATTTGAATGGCCGTGCCGCACGGAACATGGCCAAAATTCGCCACGAGCCTAACGAACCGCGCAGAAAATGAAAAGTGTTCACCGAGGTGGCCTTCCCCTGTCCGGCACGACAGGCTAGAGAAGATGAAATTCCATTCGGGGGATGGGCTGAATTTGACGCGACTGGACAGATATCTCTTGTCCAGGATGATGACGCTGTTCGGGTTCTTTGCACTCGTTCTGGTGTCAATCTACTGGATAAACCGGGCTGTCTCGATGTCAGCCAGTCTGATGTCTGATGGGCAGACGGCAGCAGTGGTTCTGGAATTTATCGCCCTGACATTGCCTTACGTGATCCGTATCGTGATGCCTGTCGCCGCCTTCGCCGCCACGATCCACGCATTCAACCGGCTGGAACAGGACAGCGAGCTTGTTGTGATGCGCGCCACGGGGGTTTCCAGCATGCGGCTGGGCCGTCCGGTTCTGGTCTTCGGCCTGATCCTGTCGGTGATGATGGCGGCTTTGGTAAACTTTCTCGCACCCGCGGCCCAGGCCCGGCTTGCCGATCGTCGCCAGGAGGTCGCGCAGAACGTGACAGCCCGTCTGCTGACCGAAGGCAACTTCCAGCACCCGTCCGACGGCGTGACGATCTACATCCGCAAGATCACCGCGCTTGGAGAACTGGAGGGTTTTTTCCTTTCGGATGCGCGTGATCCGAAGCTCTCGACCACCTATACCGCCGCCAGGGCATTGATCGTGAAGACCGGGACCGGCCCCAGATTGATCATGTTCGATGGTATGGCCCAGTCGCTGCAACGTGCGAGCGACCGGCTTTCGGTCACGCGCTTCTCGAATTTCACCTATGATCTCAGCCAGGTTCTCAAGAAGGGCACGCCCCGCCAGCGCGGTCTGGAAGAGATCACCACACCGCGACTGATACGCGCGAACGGAGCGCTCCATGACGCGACAGGACCGGATCGGGCACTGGTGCGACTGCAAATCCAGCGCCGCATCTCGCAGCCGTTGCTGGTACCGGTGGGCGCCCTGATCGGCTTTGCCGCACTGATGATGGGCACATTCTCGCGCTTTGGGATGTGGCGCCGGATGATGGTGGCAATCGCGGGGATGGTTCTGGTGGAGATGCTGCAGAATATCTGCGACAGCGCCGCGAAAAACGATCCATTGTTGTGGCCTGTGCTGTACATACCGGCGACCGCTGGCACGCTGGCCGCGTTGATCATGGTGTGGCTGTCGCAACGCCCGAAATGCAGCCGACCGGGGCCGGCCCGCGTGGCGACACCCGCATGACGCTTGCCCTCTATATCGCGCGGCGATTCCTGCGCGCGGTCCTGGTCGTGCTGGCCAGTTTCTGGGCTGTTCTGGTCCTCATCGACATCGTCGAGGAGATCCGCAAATTCCCGGATGTTTCGCTGAGCTTCGGGCAGCTTGCCGTTCTGTCGGCCCTCAATGTTCCCGCATCGCTTTACAACATCTTTCCGCTTCTGGTGATGCTGGGATCCGTGGCGATGTTCCTTGCCATGGCGCGCAGTTCCGAACTGGTGGTGATCCGCGCCTCGGGACAATCCGCATTGCGGCTGCTGGCGGCACCGGTCGTGGTGGCACTGCTGCTCGGAGCGGTCGGGCTGGTCGTTGCCAATCCGCTCGTCTCGGCGACGAGCAGGCGCTATGATCGGTTGCTCGAACATTACCAGCTCAATGGCGGCTCAACCGTGTTGATCAGTCAGGAAGGGGTCTGGATGCGCCAATCCGCAGACATGCGCGAAGACGGCGCTGCACAGGCGCAGGCGGTCATCCACGCCCGGCGTGCCAATGCGGACGCGACCCGGCTCTTCGGGGTAACCTTCCTGATTTTCGACCCGGAAAACCAGCCGATGCGCCGGATCGATGCGAAAGAGGCCGTGCTCGAACCGGGGAAATGGGTGCTCAGCGAAGCCAAGGACTGGCATCTCGACAGTTCGACCAACCCCGAACGCGACGCGACCGTATCTGCCAGCATCGCCTTGCCCTCTGACCTGACAGCCGAACGGATCCGCGACAGTTTCGGTCATCCCTCGGCGGTGCCGATCTGGCAGTTGCCCGGTTTCATCGCGCAGATGCAGGCTGCGGGCCTTTCGGCGCGCCGCCACATCGTCTGGTTCCAGATGGAACTGGCGCTGCCGCTGTTGCTGGTGGCGATGACGTTGATCGCGGCGGCCTTCACGATGGACCATGTGCGCTTTGGCGGCGCGGGTCCGAAGGTGCTGTCGGCATTGGGGGCTGGCCTGGGGTTGTTCTTCCTGAGAAATATCGCACAGGTTCTGGGCGATAACGGACAGGTTCCCGTATTGCTCGCGGCCTGGGCGCCGCCGATGATCGGGCTGATGCTGTCGCTTGCGCGGCTATTGCATCGGGAGGATGGGTGATGCGCGCGCACAACATGATCGGAGCGGTTCTGGCACCGGGCCTGGCACTGGGCCTGGCACTGGACTTTGCACCGGGACTGGCGGGGACAGACCTGCCGGGGGCTGCCTTTGCGGAAACCCCCGCGTCCCGGCAGGTGACGATGCCGCCCTCGGAAGACATGGCCAGCCTTCTGGCCGACCGGGTGAAGATCCGGAACGACAACATACTCGTGGCCGAGGGCAATGTCGAGATCTTCTACCAGTCGAACCGTCTGTCGGCAAAACGGGTGATCTATGATCAGGCCCGCGACAAGCTGACAATCGAGGGACCGATCCGCATGGTGCAGCCGGGCGCTTCGGGGTCGGTGGTGATCGCAGATCAGGCAGAGCTTTCCCCGGACCTGCAAAGCGGGGTGATGGAAAGCGCGCGCATGGTGATGTCGCGCGAATTGCAGATTGCCGCCGCCCGGATCGAGCGCAAGGATGGCACGATCACCCGGTTCGACCGGGTCGTTGCCTCGTCGTGTCAGGTCTGCCGGACCGATCCGACCCCTTTATGGGAGATCCGCGCCCGCGAGGTTGTTCACAACGCGACGACCCGGCAAATCATATTCCGCGATGCGCGGTTGCGCGCCATGGGTGTGCCGATCGCTTACCTGCCCGCGCTGCGGGTGCCCGACCCGTCGGTCAAGCGGATGAGCGGTTTCCTGCGCCCCGCCTTCCCGACCACCTCAAGCCTGGGATTTGGCGTGAAGCTTCCCTATTTCATCGCGCTCGGCCCGTCCCGGGATCTGACCGTCACACCCTATCTCGCAACCAGCCACACCACGACGCTGGGCCTGAGCTATCGCCAGGCGTATGATTTCGGCAACCTGACCCTGCGCGGTGCCCTCACCCGGGACAACATCATCCGTGACACCGTGCGCGGCTACCTGTTCGGTGATCTCGACGCGCATCTGAATGGCGGCTATAACTTGCAAGCCCGGCTTCGCCTCACCTCGGACAATTCCTATCCGAGCAATTACGGCATCACCGACGACGACCGGCTCTGGTCGGGCGTGATGGCCGACCGCACGACCAACGACACGATGTTCCGAGGCAAGATCGGCAACACGCACACGCTGCGCGCGACCGAGAGCAACTCGATCGACCCGATGCTGTCGGGGACGACGGAATGGGTGAAGATCTTTCACCCCGCCAGGCTGGGCGGCGAAGTCACGCTGAGCCTGTCAACATCGGCATTGCGCCGGGCCTCGACCTCATCGGTCGATTCCGATGGCGACGGGGTTGCGGACGGGCGCGACATGGTGCGCGGTTCGGTCACCGCCGACTGGCGGCGCAACTGGCTGTTCGGGCCTGGCCTGCTGGGCACGATCCAGACCCGATATGCCGCCGATCTGGTCGGGACCGGGCAAGATCCGAACTATCCCCGCACAGAGTTGCGCGGGCAACCGACACTTGCGGCGCAACTGCGCTGGCCCTGGGTCAACCCGACCGGTCGCGCCTCTTGCGTGATCGAACCGGTCGCCCAGGTCGTCTGGTCGCCCGACAGGCTCAAGACCACGCCCGACGAGGACAGTTCCCTGACCGAGTTCGACGAGGGCAACCTGTTCTCGTTGACCCGCTATCCGGGGGAAGATATGCGCGAGCGCGGTCTGCGCGCCAATCTGGGCGTCAGCTGGACGCGCTATGACGCGTCGGGCTGGTCACTGGGCACGACCGTGGGGCGCATCTTCCGCCAACGCAACCTGACCCAGTTCACCAGTGGCACCGGGCTTGCCGGGATCCGCTCGGACTGGCTGGTGTTCGGCCAGCTTGGCATGTCCAATGGTCTGACCCTCTCGAACCGGGCGCTCTTCGATAACGGTTTCTCGTTTTCGCGCAACGAATTGCGGCTGAGCTACAATCACGCCAAAGGCTGGTTCGGCACCGGCTATCTCTGGATGGAAGCCAACGCAGCCGAGAAACGCGACACCGATATTTCCGAAATGGTCTTCGATACGGCCTGGAACTGGAACAGCGGCTGGGCGGGCACGCTCAGTTCCCGCTATGACTTCACCGCGCAACGGATGGCACGCGCCAGGGTGGGGCTGAGCTATTCCAATGAATGCCTGACCATTGATCTTTCCCTCTCGCGCCGCTTCACATCCTCGACTAGTGTAAGCCCCGAGACGGATTTCGGCCTTTCAGTGCAACTGGTGGGCTTTGGT
The DNA here is from genome assembly GCA_965277135.1 of Thioclava sp. GTDB lineage: Bacteria > Pseudomonadota > Alphaproteobacteria > Rhodobacterales > Rhodobacteraceae > Thioclava. The sequence continues at coordinate 65,288 of CBDIBW010000037.1, forward strand.
GCCGGGGCGACCGGCGCGGCGCGGCGCAGTTGCGCCGGCTGATCCCGCCCCTGGACAGGACCGCAACGAGAACGAAGAACGGACAGGCACATTATGACGATGATGACCCGATTGCTCACTCTCCTCGCGATGGCGCTGCTGGCGAGCGTGTCGGCAAACCTGCGCCCCACCCCTGCCCTGGCCGCCAGCTTCGGCCCGGTCGTCACGGTCAACGGCATGGGCATCACCAACTACGAAATTGATCAGCGCCAACGCTTCATGGAGCTTCTCAACACCCCGGGCACAACCCGCGAAGACGCCGAAAAAGCCCTGATTCAGGACCGCCTGCGCATCTGGGCCGCCAGGCGGATCGGCCTTACTGTCGGCGAGGAAGGTGTGAAGAGCGGGATGGCCGAGTTTGCCAGGCGCGCGAACCTGTCAACCGAGGAATTTGTTGCGGCACTCGCCAAGGGCGGTGTGACCGAGGCCACCTTTCGCGATTTTGCCACGGCGGGGATCGTGTGGCGCGAGTTGATCCGCGCCCGCTTCGGTTCGCAAGTGTCCATTTCGTCCGCCGACCTGGATCGCGCGATGATGCCGGAATCACAGGTTGGACAGGGCATACGGGTGCTGATCTCCGAGGCCATCATCCCCGCGCCCGCCGGTCGCGAGAATGAGGCGATGGCCCTGGCCAAGCAGCTTTCCGAAGCCAGGGGCGAAGATGCGTTCGGCGCGTTGGCCCGGCAATATTCGGCGTCGCAGTCAGCTGCGCAGGGCGGTCGCCTGTCCTGGATGCCCGCAACCAACCTGCCGCCCCGGTTGCGCCCGGTGATCCTCGCGCTCAAACCCGGAACGGCTACGGCACCGATACCGCTTCAGGATGCCGTCGCGGTGTTCATGCTGCGCGCCATCGGAGACGGCAAGGGCGGCGAGACCAGGCCACAATCGCTCACCTATATGACCCTTGATCTTGGCGCATCGGGATCCAGGCAGGCGACAGACCTGGCCGCCCGTGCCGCGGCCAACGGCCAGAGCTGCGACATGCTCTACACCGTGGCCAGGGGCCTGCCGGCCAGCGCGATCGACAAACATGACGCCGTGCCGCAGGCGCAGATTCCCACCGATATCGGGCTGACCCTGGCCCGGATGGATCTGCGCGAACAGCGCGTGCTGCACCGCGGCGGAACCGACATGCTGGTGATGCTGTGCAACCGGCAGGACATCCCGGCCGGGGACGAACAGACCCCGAGACGCAAGCAGGTGCGCGCGCGCCTCGAAAATCAGGCTCTGACCTCCTATGCCGACGGCTACATGGCCGATCTCGAAGCCGATGCGGTGATCTTGCGCCCATGAGTCCCGCCATGAGTCCCGTCATGAACGCCGCAGACCCTGTTCCCCCGGTGATCCTCAGTTGCGGAGATCCCTCCGGCATCGGACCGGAACTTGCCGTGCGTGCCTGGGAAGCGCTCGGCACATCGCTGCCTTTCGTGTGGATCGGCGATCCGGCCCACCTGCCACGCGGTGCGAGGGTCCGCGAGATAGAGCACCCGGCAGACGCGCCGGGACATGCCAAGGCCGGTCTGCCGGTTCTGCCACACCCGTTCCCGTCCGCCGCAATCCCCGGCACGCCTGACCCCGCCAATGCGAAATCGGTCATCGAGGTGATCGCGCGCGGCGTGGATCTGGTGATGCGCGGCGAGGGCTCGGCCCTGACCACGGCCCCGATCCACAAGAAGGCGCTGCATGACGGGGCGGGATTCGGCTTTGCGGGCCATACCGAATATCTGGCCCATCTCGCGGGTGTCGAGCGGGTGGTGATGATGCTCGCCTCCTCGAACGTGACGCCGCCCCTGCGCGTGGTGCCGACAACGATCCATATCGGGATCTCGGATGTGCCCCGGGCCCTGACCCGACATCTGCTGCGCGACACGGTGCGGATCACCGCCCAAGGGTTGCGCCGCAATTTCGGGCTGGAGACACCGCGCATAGCACTGGCCGGTCTCAACCCCCATGCGGGCGAAGGTGGTGCCATGGGCTGCGAAGAACTGGACTGGATGCGTGACGAGATCGCCAGCCTGCGCGCGCAGGGCCATGCCCTGGCCGGCCCCCTGCCTGCCGATACGATGTTTCATGCCGACGCGCGCAAGAGATACGATGCCGCGATCTGCGCCTATCACGATCAGGCACTGATCCCGATCAAGACGCTCGATTTTGAGGGCGGGGTGAATGTGACACTGGGCCTGCCCTTCGTGCGCACCTCCCCCGATCATGGCACCGCCCATGACATCGCGGGCCAGGGCCGGGCCAATCCCGCCTCGCTGATCTGTGCATTGAAGATGGCTGCGCGAATGGGTGCGGCGCGCAGGGCCTGAATGGGCTGTCATCTGGCCTCGAACAATCCCCGCAGATCGTCCGGTGGACGGGACAGGAGCCTCCGGCACAGGTATCTTGACCAAGATGAAAGCAGGAGATCCCGGCATGGCAATGATTGACGGGCTGCCCCCGCTGCGGGACGTGCTGCGCCGCCACGACCTGTTGGCGAAAAAGAGCCTTGGGCAGAATTTCCTGCTTGATCTGAACCTGACCGCCAGGATTGCCCGGGCCGTGGGGGAGCTGAGCCGTTCTGACATTCTGGAAGTGGGCCCCGGGCCGGGCGGCCTGACACGCGGGCTGCTGGCAGAGGGCGCGCGCAAGGTTCTGGCGATCGAGAAGGACAGCCGCTGTCTGCCCGCGCTGGCCGAGATCGCCACAGCCTGTCCGGGGCGGCTCGACATCATCCATGGCGATGCGTTGCAGGTCGATCCGCTGGCAAATCTGACGCCGCCGATCCGGGTTGCTGCGAACCTGCCCTACAATGTCGGAACCGAATTGCTGGTGCGCTGGCTGACCCCCGAGACATGGCCACCCTTCTGGTCGAGCCTGACGCTGATGTTCCAGCGCGAGGTGGCCGAGCGGATCGTCGCCCCGCCCGGCAGCCGGCATTACGGGCGGCTGGCGATCCTGGCGCAGTGGCGGGCAAAAGCGCGTATCGTGATGCACCTGCCGCCCGAAGCCTTCACCCCTGCGCCGAAGGTTCATTCCGCCGTCGTCCATCTGGAAGCACTGCCCGAGCCGCGCCATCGGGCCAATGCGCGAACGCTGAGCCGGATCGTGGCAGCGGGGTTCAATCAGCGGCGCAAGATGCTGCGCGCCTCGCTCAAGCCGGTCCTTCCAGATGCAGAGGCGGTTCTGGAACGCGCGGGCATTGCCCCGACGGAGCGCGCCGAAAACGTTACGCTGGAAGCGTTCTGCCGCCTCGCGCAGATCGTGGACGGCCCGGAATGAACCCGGTTTGCTCCGCGACCTTGCTGATGCCGGGTTTCTGCATCGATCTGTCAGCCGCCCCAACCGGAACCGGGCGCCGGAACCGGGTCGTTTTATTGTCAGTCCAAACTATCGGATGCCGGGATCGAACTGCGGGTCGGACTTGCTGCTGAACAGCCCGCTCAGCGACCGGCCGATCAGGCTGGTCACGCGCGGCTTGGGCAGGGCGCGGAAGGGCATGGGGCGGCAGACCTCCAGCGCGGCGATCCCGACGCGGGCTGTCAGAGCCCCGTTGATGACCCCCTCGCCGAAGCGGCGCGAAATCCTGGAGGCAAGATGGCCGCCAGTGACCGTCTCGATCAGGTCGTCGCCCACCGCCACCGCGCCGGTCGCAACCAGGTGGGTCATCACCGTGCGCGCCAGCCGGATCGAACCAAACGCACCCGAACGCCCCCCATAGATCCCGGCGATACGGCGAATCATTCGCAGGTTGGCAGCCAGGGCTGTCACCACATCGGCCAGTGCCAGCGGCACGATCGCAGTGACGGTGGCAACGGTGCGCGCGGCGGCCTCGATTTCCAGCCGGGCAGCAGCATCGAGCGAGGTCATCAGTTCGGTTTCGGCCAGCCCCAGCAATGTGTGTGTATCAAGGATTTCAGCCCCGCGTTCGGCCAGCTTCCGTCGCGGCCAGTCCATTTCGGAACGTGCCGCGTAAAAGCTGCCCAGATGCGCCACGACCTTGCGTACCCGTATCAGATCATCGGATTTCAGCGCGTCCAGAATTTCCTGATGCACCCTGTCGAGCCGGGCAAGTCGCGCAAAGGCCGTGATCTCCCGCGCCGCGAGCAGCAGCGCGCCCAGCCCCGCCGCCGCGATCAGCCCCGTGCCGGTCCAGCCGAGAATCGGGCTGGTCGCGAACAGGCCGTCGGCAAAACGCCAAAGCGCCACCGAAATCAGGAATCCGATCAGCGTGATCGTCGTCCGGAGAAAGAACCGCAGACATTTCGAGGACGGGCGCGCACCAAGCCGGGCCGCGATCTGCATCGCCCGGCCCTCGGGGCGCTCTTCGGTTCCCGTTGGCAGATCCTCAACCGGGGGGGCATCGGCGGGCGAGACAGGCGCATCGTCCATCTCGATCAGAACGGGTGTCTTCATAGCGTGTCCCCGATCAGGAAATCGGCAGCCCGGTCGAGCCGGATATGCGGCGGCCCGTCGCCCGGGCGCAGGATCGCCGGGGCCGGCGCGAAGTCCATGATCGCATAATCCTCGTCCAGCCAAGCCTGCGCGCCTTGCGCAGCGGGGGCCAGAAGCTGCGCGGGATCAGAGGGAAGTTCACCGGGATAGAGTGCGGCGTTGCGCCCATCCGTCAGGCGTCCCCGCACGGCAGGCAATGCGGTGCAGCCCTGTTCGATCATCTCTTCGGTTGTCGCGCGCAGGGCGGCAATCGAGAGAACCTGCGTCATGGCACCTGCGAAACCGGCGCGGTCCCTGGCCTCGCGCAACAGGGCAGACGCAATCGCGCTCAGGCGCGGGTGCTGGATATGGTGCAGATGATCGGCCTTGGTTGCGGCGAACAGGATGCGTTGCACGCGTTTTGCGCCCAGCAACGATGCCAGCCAGCTTGTCGTGCCGGGGCGGAAGGCGCGCAGGATACCGGTCATCGACTGGCGCAGATCCTCAAGCGCGGCAGGCCCGGCATGGATCGCGCCCAGCACATCCACCAGCACCACCTGCCGGTCGATTCTGGCGAAATGATCGCGAAAGAACGGGCGCACGATTTCGCGTTTATAGGAATCGAAACGACGCTCCATCTCGCGGCGCAGGGATCCGCGAGGCGCCTCACCCGAAGGGAGCGGCGCAAAGGTCAGCGCCGGCGATCCCGCCATATCGCCGGGCAACAGGAACCGCCCCGGCGTGCAGTCGGAATAACCCGCTTCCCGCGCGGCGGTCAGGTGCGCGGTAAAACGGGTGGCGAGGGCCTTTGCCTGCGGCTCGGCGAATGCGCCAGACGGATCGATACCGTCGAGCCGGGTCAGGTAATCCGCACCGCCGGGCCGTTGCGGCAAGCGTGTCAGAACCTGTTGCGACCATTGCGCATGGCTCTTGTCCATCAGCCCCAGATCGAGCAGCCATTCGCCTGGATAGTCGATGATGTCGAGATGCACCATGCGCGGGCCGCGCACCGCACCAAGCATCCCCGCAAACATCCCCGTCGGCTGCACCCGAAAGGACAGACGCAACTCGGACACGGCGCGTGTGCCCTCGGGCCAGTGCGGAGCGGAGCCGGTCAGCGCAGCCAGATGCGATTCATAATCGAAACGGGGCACGGTATCGTCGGGTTGCGGTTGCAGGAAGACCGCCGAGATCCGGCCCGTTCCGGTCAGGCCCGGCATCCGCCCGCGATCCAGAAGGTTCGCGATCAGCGAGGTGATGAACACCGTCTTGCCCGCACGCGACACCCCCGTCACCCCCAGCCGGATCACCGGCTCGAACAGCGTCCCGGAGATTGAGGCCCCGACCTCCTCGATCCCGTTTACAAGTCCGTCGGCGAGGTCCGAAATGCCCAAATTCTGCCCCTTTCGATTCGTGTTCCCATAGATAGGCCGCGCGGGCACGGGTTGAAAGGGAGCGGGGGCACACGCGCCGACTGTAGCGGCTCACCCGGTTTGTCAGACAAATCGTTTCTGTGAGCTACGCGGCTGTCGATCGAGGATCAGAACGATCGGGACGCGCGTATGGCGCAGTGGTCACGGCGCGTATCGCAAGCGCCATCTGCGGTTCCGGTCCCGATGTCATTGATATTCTTTTGCCTGCGGCTCAGGGTGGAGACATCGGGAACCGGCCCGGCAAAACCCGGCCAGGCAAACCCGGCCAGGCGCAACAGGCCACCATGCCCGCCCGCTCTCTGAGCGCCAGCATGTCCTTGTCTCTCCAGATCGGACGCGAACCGTCGCCCCGGTCGCCCCGGCCGCCCCGGTGCGAAATGGCCCGCGCCGCGATGCCCGGGCCAATCATGTTGTATTGTCCGTGATCGCGCCGATGGGTTTGGGAGGCTTTTCCCGAAACCGAACGGCCAAGGGTAATCCCCCCGCTCTTAAGGGGATGCGGGGGTAGAATCTACTCGTCAGGATGAACGAGGAGATTCCATTCCGATGAAGAAGACACGCTTCACGGAAAGCCCGGATCATGGGTACCCTGCGTCGGATGGGGAACGGCGTTGCGGTCTCCGGGCTGTTGTCGCGAACATGGCATGCGCCGCGCCACGGTCAGTGGCGGGCCAAGGGTATGGCGGGATGGACGCCCGCCCGATCCGTGCGATGAAAGCCATGGCCGCAGAAAACCGGCGGCTGAAGCGCATGCACCCCGAGGTCAGCATGCCGCATGAGATTCGCAAGGAGGCTCCGGGAACGCAACGACACGGCCAACGCGGCACCGGGAATTGGCCGTGAAAGCGGTGGCGATGAAGGGCATCAGCATCGCGCTGGCCTGGCCCTGGCCTTCGCCATCAGCGAGACCTGCGACAGCGACAGCCCCGCCCTTGGACGAAGAGACCGAGCAGATCGCTGCAGCAGAACGCCTGTGTCAAGCGCTACAAACGTCCCAACATCGGCAACGGCGAAATGACGCCCACCCGGAAACCGAGAAGGGCCGCATAAATTCTACGACCAAGCCCCCGAAAAATTGGGGGGATTACCGGGGGACGCAAGAGATTATCGTATCAGAAAAACATGCTAGAGTAGTGATAGCTGTCTGCCGCATATCCGACAAATGACGACATTTTTCATCGGGAAATTGCTTGCCCTTTGCGACGCACCGCGCTAGCTTGCCCGCATGGCGAAGCCAGAGGCCGCCACGCGCCAACATCCACAGGAGATTTCGATGAGACACACTGCCCTCGCTGCGGTTTCTGTGCTGGCCGCAGTGCTATTCAGCCCCTCTGTTTTCGCCGAGCCGGTCCAGATCGAGACTGCCCGAGGCGCCGTGACCCTCCAGCGCACGCCGAAGGCCGTGGCTGTCTATAACGGGGCTGCAATCGATACGCTCAACGCCTTGGGGGTGCCCTTGGCGGGCGTGCCGGAGAAACTGTATGCAGCCGACTTGGAAAAGGCCGGGGCAGGCGCGACTCACATCGGTACGCTGTTCGAGGCGGACCTTGAGGCACTCTCGTCGTTGCAGCCCGATCTGATCGTGGTGGGCGGGCGCTCGGCCTCGCAATTCGACTCCGTCTCGCGCGTGGCTGCGACGATCGACATGACGATTTCGGCCGACCTGATTGCCGATGCGCGCGCGCGGCTGCTGGCTTATGGTGTGCTGTTCGAGCGTGATGCCAAGGCGCAAGAGATGGCGCAGGCTCTTGATGCGCGTCTGGCACAGGCCCGCGCCGCAGCGCAGGGCAAGGGAAATGCGCTGATCGTGATGACCAACGGACCCAAGATCTCGGCCTTTGGCAGCGGGTCACGTTTCGGCTGGATCCATGATGCGCTGGATATACCGCAAGCCCATGAGCGTCTGACGCCGGAAAAACACGGCGATGCGATCAGCTTCGAATTCATCGCGCAGGCCGATCCCGACTGGCTCTTCGTGATCGACCGGAGCACGGCCCTCGGCAGGGATGGACCATCGGCGCAACAGACGCTCGACACCCCTCTGGTGGCGGGAACCAAGGCGGCCAGGGCTGACCATATCGTCTATCTCGACCCCGCGCCGCTCTATATCGCGGGCGGGGGCTACCACACGATCATGAACACGCTTGATCAGTTGATCACCGCCTTCTCCGGAACCTGAGTGAGTCGTCGGACGCTCTGGTCGGTTTCCCTGCTCGCTCTCGTCCTGCTGGCGGGGGCGAGCATGATGGTCGGGGCGTTTCACCTGGCACCAGGTGATCCGATGAGTGCGCTGGTGATCACCACCTCGCGGATTCCGCGCACACTGGCGGTGATCCTGACCGGAGCGGCGCTGGCCGTGGCGGGTGTGGTGATGCAGTTGATCCTGCGCAACCGTTTCGTCGAACCCGCCACTGCGGGCACCGTTGAATCCGCTGCTGCGGGGTTGCTGGCGGTGACGATCCTTGTCCCGCAGGCACCGATCTGGATCAAGATGATCGCGGCTGCGCTGGCGGGCACGGCGTTTTTCGCCAGGCTGATCCGCAAGTTGCCGCCGCGCGAAATCTTCCTCGTGCCGCTGGCGGGAATGGTATTTTCGGGCGTGGTCGGGGCGGGCGTGACCTTTGTCGCCTGGCAGACAGACCTGATGCAATATGTCGGGATATGGCTGATGTCGGGTGAATTTTCGGGGGTGATGGCGGGGCGCTACGAACTGCTCTGGATTGCGGGCATCGCAGCGCTGCTGGCCTGGTTCGCCGCCGACCGTTTCGCCATTCTCGCGCTTGGCCCCGACACCGCGACCGCACTGGGGCTGAGCCCGCGCACGGTGATGCGACTGGGGCTGCTGGTGGTTGCGCTGGTCACCGCGATGGTCGTTGTCACGGTCGGGATGTTGCCCTTTGTCGGGTTGATCGTGCCCAATCTTGTGGCACGGCGGATGGGGGACAATCTGCGCGCCTCGCTGCCGGTGGTTGCAATGGTCGGTGCGGTGCTGGTGCTGGTGTCGGATCTGACGGGTCGGCTGATCGTGTATCCCTACGAGATCCCGGCAGGCACGATCCTTGGGGTGGTGGGCGCGCTCACCTTCCTGTGGCTGTTGTGGCGGGGGGATCGCGATGGCGCCTAGATTCTTGATGATCGGTGCGTGCCTGGCAGGGATCACGGCGCTTTGGCTGTTTCAGGGGCTGAGCGGCAACCGGGATTTCGTTCTTGGGCTGCGGGCGGAGAAACTGGCCGCACTCGCGCTGGTTGCGGGCTCGGTCGGGATGGCGACGGTGCTGTTCCAGACCGTCGCGCAGACCCGCATCCTGACGCCTGCGATCATGGGCTTCGATGCGCTCTATCTGCTGGTGCAGAGTGTGGCGGTCGCAGGGCTTGGCATGGTCGGCTATGCGAGCCTGCCCGCAGGGATGAAATTCGGGCTGGAGACCTTGCTGCTGACCGGTGTTGCGGTGGCTCTGTTCGGCGCGTTTCTGGGGCGCGCGAAGGCCAATGACATTGCGCGTACAATCCTGACCGGGGTGATCCTGGGGATCCTGTTTCGCGCCGGCGCCACGCTGGTCGGGCGGTTGATCGACCCGAACGAATATGCTGTCGTGCAACAGGCGAGTTTTGCCAATTTCTCACGCCCTGCCCTTGGGACGACCCTCTGGGCGGCACTAGTGGCAATCCCGGCGATGGGGCTTGCCTTGTGGCTGGGGCCGCGGCTCGACGTGCTGGGGTTGGGGCGCGAACAGGCGATTTCGCTGGGGCTGCCGCACCGCAGAATGGTGGTGGCGAGCTTGGCGCTGGTTGCGGTGCTGACCGCCAGTTCGACTGCGCTTGTCGGGCCTGTTGCCTTTTTCGGCCTGATTGTCGCGGCATTGGCGCAGACACTGGCATCGGGTGAGCCGCATCGGGTCCGCCTGGTTCTTGCCGCAGCGATCGCCGCGCTCCTGCTGATCGGCGGTCAATGGACGTTCGAGCGGGTTCTGGGACTGAATTCCACTCTCAGCGTGGTGATCGAATTCGCTGGCGGAATCGTTTTTCTTGCCCTGCTCGTGAAAGGAAAGATCCGATGATCGAGATTACGGCGCTGAGCCACACGATTCATGGCAAGGAAATTCTCGCGCCGCTCGACCTGTGCCTGCCGCAGGGCCGGATCAGTGCGCTGATCGGGCCGAACGGGGCGGGCAAATCGACGCTGGCCCGGCTGATCGCGCGGATCGACCCGCCGCCGGAAGGGGCGATCCGGGTGAACGGGCTGGATGTGGCGCGCACCTGTTCGAACCGGATGGCACGGGAACTGGCCTATCTGGGGCAGCAGACCGCGATTGCCTCGCGTTTGCGGGTCCGGGAACTGGTCTGCTATGGTCGCTGGCCGCATTGCAGGGGGCGCCCCGGTCCCGCCGATCATGCGGCCATCGCCCGCGCGCTGCGCGATTTCGATCTTGAGCCACTGGCCGATCGGTTCCTCGATACCCTGTCGGGGGGGCAGGCGCAGCGGGCCTATCTGGCCATGGCTGTTGCACAGGATACCCCATGGCTGATCCTCGACGAGCCGCTCAACAATCTCGATCTGGCCCATGCGCGCGCGCTGATGGTGCAGCTGGCACGTTTGCGTGCGCAGGGGCGTTCGATTCTGATCGTGGCCCATGATTTGAACGTCACCGCCGCCTGGGCCGATCATGTCGTCGCCATGAAGGCGGGCCGGACAAGCGCCGAAGGCCGCCCCGAAGAGGTGCTGCGCGAACCCGTTCTCGCCGCACTCTATGACACGGACATTCATGTCTCACAATATCGGGGGCGGCCTTTGATCCTGCATCATATATAAGATTTTTCTGACGCAAAAATGACGCATGAACAAGGAACCAAAGCATGTTTTTGACAGATCCCTCCACCGCGCTTTCCACCCTGTACGCGATGCGGGATTTCGTTCTTCTCGGCGGTCCCGCCATGTGGGCAATCGCGGTCCTCTCGGTCGTGACGCTGGCGATGATCCTTTGGAAGATCTGGCGACTGGTTGCGGCGGGTGCATGGTCGGGCGGGCACCATGGCGAAACCGCGCTGCACCTGTGGGCGCAAGGCCGGCAGGAGGCTGCCATCGCCGTGCTTGATCGCCGAAAATCGTTACGCGCAAGGCTGCTGAGGTCCGCAATGGTGGCCGCGCACGATCCCCGCCTCTCGCGCGATGAGGCCGAGGCCGAGACGCTGCGGGTGGCCCGTGCGCTCCTGAGCCGGGCGCGCTCCGGGCTGCGAGGCATCGAACTGGCCGCCGTGATCGGCCCGCTTCTGGGCCTGTTCGGCACGGTGACCGGGATGATCGCGGCCTTCCAGGCGCTGCAGGACGCCGGCGTACGCGCCGACCCGGCCACTCTGGCGGGTGGCATCTGGGAGGCGCTTCTGACCACCGCAGCCGGCATGGGCGTGGCAATCCCGGCGCAGGTCGCGCTGGCCTGGTTCGAAAGCGTGCTCGACCGGGTGCGCCATGACATGGAAGATGCCGCGACCCGCGTTTTTGTTGCCCGCCCGAAGACCGAAACTGTGCACAAGACACAACCGAAAGTGGTTGGCTGATGCTGCGGATCGACTCCCCCCGGCACCCCCGGCGCCCGAACCTGACGCCCATGATAGATGTGGTGTTCCTGCTGCTGGTTTTCTTCATGCTGGCGTCCCGATTCGGTGCGGAGAATGTCATTCCACTTGCAAACGGGCTCGGGCAGGGCAGCGCGCCCGCCACCCTGCGCCTCGTCGAGATCGAACCGGAAACGCTGCGTTTGAACGGCGCGCAGGTATCGCTGGAGGATCTGCCCGATGACCTGAAGAGGCTGGATGACGATCCCCGGGCCCCGGTCGTATTGCGCGCCCGCAAGGCGCGGGTGCAGCGGCTGGTCGTCATTGTGCAGGCGCTGCGCGCTGCGGGCCTGACGCAACTGATGCTGGTGAAGTGAGCCATGCAGATTTCATCTCCGCCCCGCAGCCGCGACGACGCCAATCTGCTGCCGATGATCAACGTGGTGTTTCTGCTGCTGATCTTCTTTCTGATCTCGGCCCAGCTTGCCCCACCCGAACCCTTTGCCGTGACCCCGCCCGACGCCCGATCCGAGGATGCCGCCGAGGGGGAGTTGAGCCTTTTTCTCGGCGCGGACGGCGTTCTGGGGTTTCGCGACCTGACCAGCCAGGACGCCGACGCGGATGGTTCGGTGATCGCGGCCCTGACCGCCGCGCGCGAAGAGATGTGCGAAGATCCCGATTGCGCTCCACACCTGCTGCTGCACGCGGATGCACAAGCACCCGTTGACCGGCTGGCAGCGGTGTTGCCAAAGCTGGCAAAAGCGGGGTTCAGTGCCAGTGACCTGATCGTGCGGAGTGCCGGATGAGTGTGCGGAACTGGGTTGAGGCGGGCCTCTTCGGCGCGGTGGCCCTGGTCATTCACGCGCTCGCCTTCGCCACTCATCCGAAATCAGGGGGTGGCGAGGAGGCCGCCGGCGCGGGGGGCGACACGCTTCTCACCCTGCAGGCGGCCAGTGCGGCGGTGGCGCGGATGGTGGCGCGCTATGACGCGCCGCTCGCGCCCGGGATCGACCTGGCCGAACCCCTGCCAGCGCCGAAGATCGAGGTGCCGCAGATCAAGCTACCGCCGCTGGTGGATCTGCCTGGGCTACCCGAGATCGCGCCCCCGAAGACGAAACCGGAGCCGGAACACGAATCAGAACCCGAGGTGAAACCACCCCCGCAGCCCAAACCGCCCAAACCCAAGCCCAGGCAGGCCAACAAGCCTGCCCCGAAGGCGCAGACGACGATGCGCAATACCGCCGCGCAGCGCGCGCGGGGGCAAGGTGGGGGGGCCAATGCCGGAGCACAGGGGGCGGCCAGGATCGCGACCGTTTCACCCTCCAGAACACGCTCTCTCATGGCGCAATGGGGCGCGCAGATCCGCAGCCGGATCGAGGTGCACAAACGGTATCCCGGCAGTGCGGGGCGGGCGCATGACGAAATTGTTATGGTGCGCTTGCAGATCACGCGCACCGGGCAACTCCTGGGCGTTTCGATCGTGCGCAGTTCGGGACAGGCGGTTTTTGATCAGGCGGCGCTTCAGGCCGTTCGTGCTGCGGGCCGTTTCCCACAAGCGCCCCGGGAGTTGAGCGATCCCAGTTACTTGTTCTCCCTGCCGATCCGCTTCTCGCGCTAGGGCGTAGACTTATAAGTCTGTGGTGTGATTCAAGATTTGCAACACAGGAGGGTTTGATGTCGTTGAATTTCTGGCTTGCGGAATAAAAATTTAGCAAAATCAATCCGTTGCTTCCCAACAAGCCACGTGGAGTGCCGCGTGTGGATGATCGGCGGGTGTTGTCGGGGATCCTCTTTTGCTTGCGGCGCGGCTATCGCTGGTCGGATGTGCCTGCCGAATACGGCCCGGCCAGGACGCTCTACAATCGTTACAAACGCTGGTCCGAGCCAGGCATTTTCGGGGCGGGTGTTTTCGAGCGGGTGACGCGGATCATCTGCGCGACGGGCTGCGCGAGGTGGAAGCAACCCCCTGCATCCCGCCGCGCAAGAACCGGAAAAGACAGATCGAATACGACACGGGTCTCTACAAGACCCGCAACATCATCGAGCGCATGTTCAACCGTCTCAAGGATTGGCGCCAACTGTCCTTGCGCACCTTCCGATGCTCGGAAACAGTCCTCGCTGCCGCGCAAATTGCCGCAACCGTCATATGGCTCTTATGGGGCTTGTCTTATGATGTCCCTCGGCTTCCTTGCGATACGGGAGCCGCTGCCCGGCACCCCAAATATGCCGGGCAGCGGGGGGGACGGATCGAGAATGGGTCGTCCGTTCAGGGCCGCGCGGTCGTGTGATCGCCCCCGTCTTTTCTCATGACCTGAACGGATAGCAGGGCTTTGGGCCTGCATGACAGGCAGAGGTAAGAAAAAGCAGAGGTAAGGAAAAGACAGATGCACGATATCATCGGTATCGATATCTCGAAAGATCAACCGGACACGTACCGTCTTTCGGATCGCCAGCACGCGGTCTTTGGCAATGACAAGACCGGCTTCAAGGCCCTTTCTGAAGTGGATGGGCAGTGCCGCAGAATTGCGGATCGTTTACGAACCAGCCGGCCCGTATCACCGTGGGATAGAGGACGCGCTGGCCAGGGCGGGGCATGCGCCCGTCAAGGTCAATCCGCGGCAGGCGCGCCGCTTCGCGGAGGCCACTGGAACCCAAGCTAGGACGGATCGGGTGGACGCGATACTGCTGGCGCGGATAGGGCTGGCGCTCGACCTGCCGCCGCGCCCGGTTCGTGGCGTTTGATCGAGCCGTTGAAATGCCCGAAACGGATCAGGTCGAGCTCCGCCGGCGTTCCCGCGCCGCTGGTCATGGCCACCGTCTCGCCCTGCGCGACCAGATGCGCGGTGACGGTGAGCAGGCCCGAACGCTGCATCTGCCAGCTGAGCTGGTCCAGCACCACGCCGGAATACATGGCGTAGCGCGGTACCTCGGGCATGGCGGTCTTGATCGCCACGCTGGGCAGCGTCCAGTTGCCGGACTGGAACGTATGGGTCCAAGGGCCGGGAGAGCTTCCGATGGTGGTCGGCGCGCCGAAGGCCGCCTTCAGCCAGAGTCCGAAGGCCTCGGCGTCGATCGGCACCACCACATCGCCATCGGCGGTCACCGTGTCCTTGATGGGGGCAAGAGGATCGCGGCCATAGCCCAGAAGCTCCGAGTTCAGGAGCGGCTGTTCCGCCCCGAGCGTGGCGCTGGCAAAGGGCATCCTCGTGTAGCCGCTGCCGGGCGGCGTGCCATAGGTCGTCTTGAACGCGAGCGCCATCCGCGCCCGCGCCCCTTGGGCGCGTGCCACGTCGGTCTCCTTGTCGAAGAGGCTCAGCCGAGCGGGTCGGCCGTGGAATAATGCAGCACCACCGGAATGACGGCCGCCTTCAGGCTGGCCGCGCTGTCCACCGGCAGATCGACGGGCTGCGGGGCTGCTGCCTCGACCCAGTCGCAGAGACCGCCGAGCGTGCGGTCGGTGGCGAGCGCCGCACCGATACTGTTGCAGAGCGTGTCGAAACCCGTGTCCCGTGCCGCACCCTGCACCACGGCTTCGATCTCTGCACGGTGCTGGTAGTGATAGCGCAAGGGAGAGAGCGTCACCTCGGACTCGCCGGGTTCGCCGTCGCGCAGGATCAGCAACCCGGCTACCGGCACACGTTCCGGCAGAACCTCGCCGCGCAGGGCATTGGCGGGCAGCGCCGAAAGCCGCGTGTGCAGCGCGGCGAGGATGGTTTCGCGAATGGTGGGCATCGGATCCTGCTCAGGCCAGTTCTTGCAAGATTAGTGCTTCAAGGCTATATAGCTTCCAAGATATGAGGATCGCATGCCCTAGGCCGTTTCCTTCGCCGACGAGTTCGAGCCGGAGTTCGACGAACTCGACGAGGAGGTTCCCGGCCTCGCGCATCGCCGCCGTGGCGGCTTTCTCACCGGCCCTCACCTCTGCGACCATGGCGGCAACGAGGTCGGGGGTGATGTCGAGTTTCAGTTTCACGCGGGCCTCAGATCGACGGTCCAGACGAGCCGCTCGTGGTCGCGCACGGGTTCACCCTGGATGAGAAAGGCGTCGTCGCCGATCTCGATCCGGTCGCCCGGGCGCGGATTTGCAACCTCGGTCACGCGCAGGTTGATCCGGGTGGTCTCGGACCAGAGCCGCGCATCCCCGAAATCGGTGACCGCATCGGCCCGTCGGGCAACGACGCGCACCGGAACGGGCATGCCGCCATCTGCGACGTAGACCGCGTCCCGGCCGATGTTCGGATCGGAGAAGAGCGCGCCAACGGCGGCGGCGAAGGTGCTCATCAGAAGGCCGCGTTCATGCCTCGCGACGGTCGTAAAGCCGCTGCCAATCCGGTGCTTCGCCACCCTCGATCCATGTCTCGCCGAGGATGGTGTTGCGGAACGCCTTGATCGCTTCGTCCGACCCTTGGGCCGCCTCCCAGCCGCGGGCGATGCGGGGCCAGCTGAGCCAGCCCACCGGCGAATAAAGCGCCGAGAGATGGTAGCCGACCGTGGTCGGATCGGCGGCCGTGGCGGTCGCCAACCATTCGCCGTCCGCCAGCATCGCCGTCTTGTGATGCTCGGCGATGGGCGTCTCGAAGCCCTCGCAGTGATACTCGGCTGTCTCCGGGCGGCCCTTCTGCCAGCGCAGTCGGTCAAACTTCAGCCACTGCATCGCGCCGCAGTGCGGACACGGCACGAAGTACCGCCGCTGATCGGACGCCTCGAACTCGCGCTCGATGCGCGACAGCCCCCGGATGGTCGGGGTCGAGACCAGCAGCACCTTGTGCCGATGGGCGAAGGTCAGCGACCGGGCCTCGGCCAGCGTGACCGGATCACCTTCCTCGTCGGCCGACGCCGGATAGGCATCGACCTCGTCGAGAAAGATGTAGCGCGCTGGCGCCGAACGCAGCCCTACGGCCGAGTTGGCTCCGGTCATGATCAGGATGCCGCCCGCGGACTCCTTGGACAGCATCGTGTTGCCGGCATCGCGGGACCGCGCGGGCTTCACCCGCTTGCACAACTCCAGGCTCTCGTCGATCAGCGGGTCGATCCGCTGCCGCGAGTTGCGCTTGGCCATCTCCACCGTCGGCTGGACCGCCAGCATCGGCCCCGGCGCCTGGTGGATGGCGAACCCGATCCAGTTGTTGCCCGCCTCGGTCGCCCCGACCTGCGCCGCCTTCATGAACACGATCCGCTGCGTGGGATCGCCGGGCGACAGCCGGTCCATGATCTCGCGCATGTAGGGCG
Organism: Thioclava sp.; assembly: GCA_965277135.1. Classification (GTDB taxonomy): domain Bacteria; phylum Pseudomonadota; class Alphaproteobacteria; order Rhodobacterales; family Rhodobacteraceae; genus Thioclava. The sequence continues at coordinate 81,955 of CBDIBW010000037.1, forward strand.
TGCGCACCGTGCGATACCGCCCGGGTTCGGCCGAGGCGCGGCCCGACAGCATCCGGTGCCGGTCCGCCCATTCCGAGACGGTCAGGTCCGGGTCGGGCCGCAGCCCGTTGTCCCAGGCGCGCAGGATCTCGCCCGCACCGTCGAAATCGATCAGGCCATTGCCGCTCTCATCGGAAGTCGGGCCGAACCTCGGCGAGTTCGTCGAGGTGGGCGCGTACATGTTTCTCCAGCACCTTCTGCATCGCGGCTGTCTGTTCGGCATCCGCCCGGAACGTCAGCTGATGCGGGAGATCGAGGTGAATGTGGCCTGTCGCCGGGTTCTCGGGCTGCGCCTGACCGACAAGGTGTTTGACGCATCGCCTTTCAGTCAGAACCGGCGACGGAAGTTTGACGGCGGTTTGACGGCACCGACGTCGCGCCGCAGATTTTCGATCATATTGTGGAGCAGGCTCTTCGCCCTGGATTGATGGATGGTATCCGGACATGCTGGAACCTGCCTACATCCTGTTTGAGGATAAGGGCGCTGGCGAATTTGTCTTTGGGTGCGTTACCGGCCAAATCTTTGCCGGCGGCGCAGCCCGAGCCGTGGAATTCTCTTGGCAGGGCAATGACGAAATGGACGAAGTGCAAGGCCAAGGCTGGGCCGAACTCCAGCCCGACGGCTCCCTCAACGGCGCAGTCTGCTTCCAAGGCGGAGATGAAGCCAACTTCTCCGCTCGCAGATGGACTTTTTCAACAGCCTGCTAGGGAAAGCGAAGATCGTGTGCCAACAAAAACAGAACGGAAACAGAATCCTGAAACGCGGGTTGGTGTTTTTGAAACATCTTCTCGTTAAACATTTGAAAAGCTTTAAGCCGAATGCTGAAATTGCCCCGGAGTTCACACAGGCCAAATCCGTCGTCTTTGGGCACCGGCGGTCCAAAAGGGCCATGGCTGCCCAACCGTTCGGCTCCGATTTCCAACCTCCGGGTCAGAGCCATTCGGGGATGGTATCGCGCGCGAGCATTTCCTCAAGGCTCGGTCTTGCCCGGATAAGAGCAAATTCGTCACCGCGAACAAGAACTTCGGGAATCAATGGGCGCGAATTGTATTCCGATGCCATCACGGCCCCATAGGCCCCGGCCGAGCGGAACGCAACCAGATCGCCCGGTCCCATCGGGGGCAGCGGGCGGGATCTGGCGAAGGTATCACCGGTTTCGCAAACCGGCCCCACGATGTCATAGGGCGCGGTTTTAGTGCCTGGCGCGGGTTCGATCACCGGGACGATATCATGATGCGCGCCATACATCGAGGGGCGCACCAGATCGTTCATCGCCGCGTCGAGGATCAGGAAATCCCGCCCCTGTCCCTCTTTCAGCCAGATCACCGAACTGACAAGCAGCCCGGCATTGCCCGAAATCAGGCGGCCCGGCTCAATCTCGATCTCGCAGCCCAGATCGCCGACCGCGTGCTGAATGACCCGACCGTATTCGATTGGCAGTGGCAGCGTGGAATTCGATCGCTCATAGGGAATGCCAAGTCCGCCGCCCAGATCCAGACGACGAATGTCATGCCCATCCGCGCGCAGCGCCAGCGTCAATTCACGCACTCTGACGAAGGCCGCCTCGAACGGGGCCAGATCGGTCAGTTGCGAACCGATATGCATGTCGATACCGATCACGTCGATGCCCGGCAGGTTGGCGGCTTCGGCATAGACGGCCCGAGCCCTGGCGATCGGGATACCGAACTTGTTTTCCGATTTTCCGGTCGCGATCTTTTCGTGCGTTTTCGCATCGACATCAGGATTGACCCGCAACGCGATCGGCACCCGCACCCCCCTGGAGGTCGCGATTTCCGAGATCGCGCGCAACTCCGGTTCACTCTCGACATTGATCTGGCGAATACCGTGATCAAGGACATGGGCAATCTCTTCACGGGTCTTGCCGACGCCTGAGAACACCACCCGTTCACCGGGCACGCCAGCGGCGCGGGCGCGGTAATATTCGCCCCCCGAAACCACATCCATCCCCGCGCCCAGATTGCCCAGTACCTTGAGCACGGCAAGGTTCGAATTCGACTTGATCGCGAAACAGATCAGGTGATCGGTCCAGTCCAGCGCCTCTTCAAACAGCTTGAAATGGCGCTCCAGCGTGGCGGTCGAATAGACGTAGAACGGCGTGCCGACAGCGGCCGCGATTTCGGGAAGCGACACGTCCTCGGCATGAATTACGCCGTTGCGATAGAGAAAATGATCCATTTCGGGCCTCCGGTTACCGGGCCTGATCCTGTTGATCCTGCGAGACATGACCGGGCGGGGTCGGCGCGCCATCGATTCCGCAAGAGGCCAGCGCGCAGAGCATCAGAAGAACCGCGAGCGGCTTCATTTCAGCGCCTCTTTCCAGCGGGCAATCTGTGCACGCACCTGATCGGGCGCGGTGCCGCCATAGGACTGCCGCGAGGCGACCGAATCGTGCACGCCCAGCACCGAATGGATGCCTTGGGTGATTGACGTGCTGACTGACTGCATCTCGGCCAGGCTCAGATCCGGCAGGTCGCAGCCCCTGCTTTCGGCCATCGCGACCAGCGTGCCGGTCACGTGGTGGGCCTCGCGGAAGGGCAGCCCCGCCTCGCGCACAAGCCAGTCCGCCAGGTCGGTCGCGGTCGAAAACCCGTTCGACGCCGCAGCTTCGAGCCTGTCGGCATTGACTGCCAGATCGGCAATCATCCCCGTCATCGCCGCCAGTGCCAGCATCAGGGTGTCCGCCGCGTCAAAGACCTGTTCCTTGTCTTCCTGCATGTCCTTGGAGTAGGCAAGCGGCAGCCCCTTCATCACGGCAAACAGCGCCACGCTCGCCCCGAGAATGCGGCCGATCTTGGCCCGGATCAGTTCGGCCGCGTCGGGGTTGCGCTTTTGCGGCATGATCGACGAACCCGTTGACCACTTGTCCGACATGACGACAAAACGGAACTGGGCCGAGGACCAGATCACCAGCTCTTCGGCCAGACGCGACATGTGCAGCGCGCAGATAGAACTGGCAGAGAGGAACTCCAGCGCGAAATCGCGATCGGACACGGCATCAAGGCTGTTCGCCATCGGACGGTCGAAGTCGAGCGCCCTGGCTGTTGCGTGACGATCAATGCTGAACCCGGTGCCTGCCAGCGCGGCCGCGCCCAGCGGGCTTTCGTTCATACGGCGGCGGGCATCGGTGAAGCGACCCAGATCTCGGGCGAACATCTCGACATAGGCCATCATGTGATGGCCCCAGGTCACCGGCTGCGCGGCTTGCAGATGGGTGAAGCCCGGCATCACCCAATCGGCACCCGCCTCGGCCTGACCGATCAACGCCCGGATCAGCGCCCCCAGCCCCGAAATCGCCGTGTCGCATTGATCGCGCACCCAGAGCCGGAAATCGGTCGCCACCTGGTCATTGCGCGAACGCGCCGTGTGCAGTCGGCCCGCCGGTTCGCCGATGATCTCTTTCAGCCGCGCCTCGATATTCATGTGAATATCCTCAAGCGCCGTCGAAAAGGTGAAATCACCCGCCTCGATTTCTGACAAGATCGCGAAAAGCCCTTCCCGGATCGCCCCGGCATCCTTATCATTGATGATGCCTTGCGCGGCGAGCATCGCCGCGTGGGCCTGGCTGCCGCGGATATCCTGACGGTACAGCCGCTGGTCGAACGGGATCGAGGTGTTGATTGCCTGCATGATCGCGTCGGGACCTGCGGCAAAACGCCCGCCCCACATCGGGTTGGAGACCTGAGGGTTGGAGGCTTGGGGGTTGGAGACTTGGGTGTCGCGGTTCTGGTCAGTCATCGGTTCGACCTTTTTCGGAGGCAATATGCTGCGATCCCTCGTCCTTTATACGGCCCTTGCGCTTGGTGCAAATGCTGTCGGCGCAGCCGATCTCAAACCGCTTCGGCAAGGCGCGATGGATTCGCTGGTCGTGTATGAGAGTCCGCTGCCGGTGCAGCCCTTTACCGTGACCGATGAACAGGGCGCGACACATTCGCTGGAAGACTATCGCGGCAAGGTGGTCTTGCTGAATTTCTGGGCGACCTGGTGCCCGCCCTGTCGTGAGGAAATGCCCGACCTCAACACCTTGCAAAAAGAACTGGGCGGGCCGGATTTTCAGGTCGTCACGATCGCCTCGGGCGGAGCGAATTCACCAACCAGGGTGAAAGCCTTCTTCGACAAGATCAATGTGGATGCTTTGCCCCGCTTTTATGACCCGGATATGACGGCCGCGCGTGCAATGGGCGTGTTTGGCCTGCCGGTGAGTGTCCTGATCGACAGGGACAGTCGTGAAATCGCCCGGATGATTGGTGGTGCGAACTGGGCCTCACCGGATGCGAGGAAGGTGATCGAGGCGCTGATCAGGAACTGACCTTGAACCACCTCAAGCCGCCTGTTGCCACAGGTATCCGGTGATCGACTGCTCGATCTCCTCGGACAGACGCGTGATCGCCTCAAGTCGCGTCTTGATATCGTCATGGAAGGCGTCCAGCTGGTCGATTGTGGCACTCAATCCACCGCTATTGCCACGCATCCGGCCGCACTCCACCCGTCCCAGAACACGGATCGTATCGAGCCCCAGCATGTTGCGGCGCAGATCCCGGCTGGTGCGGATCAGTTGTCCCGCATGGCCCGATGAGACAATCATCGCCGCCTCTGCATCCTGCGCACATTTCTGCTCCAGCCGCATCATCAGCGCGCGCTCCCGCTCCCCGTCGATTCCCGGCACGGATTCGGCCATATCGAAGCGCGACACCATTTCCTCGATGACCTGCTGGGATCCCATCAGAAAGAGCGCCCGCGCCACCTCGCGCGACATCTGGTCGCACAGGTTGTCCCGCCCCGCGACGAAACTGCGCAACCGGTCCGAAATCATTGTCGAGGACATCTTGTAGTTTTCCGAGATCGTCGAGACCGGACCGCCCGCCGGTTCCAGTCGCGAGGCAACGATACGCATGTTGTTGGGCACAGATTGCAGCGCCTCGAAGCTGCGCAGGAGTCCTGCCTGTTCGCGCGCTGCGCGCTCCAGCACGTTGTTCATCGCCAGCAATTTCTTGCAGCGCGGGTCATCGGGGCGTTTGAGCTGCCTGCCCCGCGCAGCCAATTCCTGCCCCAGCGCATAGGCCATGAAGCTCGAATAGCTGGAAAAACCCCGCTCTGCGGCAAACTGGCGCAACAGGCCTGCACTGACCTCGGGATCGAGAGATTCGCGACGCTCGCGTTCGCTGAGTTGCGCATAAACATTCCGGATTTCGGTAAAAACCGGACTCGACGGTTTGAGCCGAACCGACAGATATTCTCCCTCGACGGGCATCAAGATGGCAAAGACCCAGTACCATTCCCCCGCCTTGGTGCGGTTCTTGATATAGGCGCCCATCGGGTCGCCGCGCCCCAGCGCATTCCACAGGATCCGGAACATGCCGCGTGGCGTATCGCGATGGCGCACGATCTTGTGCGGCGCGCCCAGAAGGTCGTTCCAGTCGAAACCGGAGACCCGCCGGAACACCTCATTGCCCGCCACGATCACCCCGCGCGGATCCGTGCGCGAATAGAAAAGCTCATCGAAGGCGAAAGGCTGCTCTCCCCCGGCCTCGTCCTTGGAGCCGGGCTCGGAACCTGGCTCGGAACCGGGGGGGCGTCGGCTGCTGTCGGTCATGCAACTCTCCACAAGCTGATTTCCCGGCCAACCTAGACCACGCACCTTACCAGAGCGTTACCGCGCAAGGATCACCCGTCGGCGCACTGGCTCTGTTCGCAGTAACCTGGCGGCCTTTACCCGTTCTTAGCGGCTTGCCTGCATTCTGGTCACGGATCATTATGGAGGGAAGGATGTCGCATCGCAAAATGCCCGCCGCAGAGTTGCTTGAACAACCCGATACGAACCCGCTCGATTTTGCCGTGGCGCAAAGGGATCGAAACGTGATCGACATGGTGCGCAACGCGATCGAATGGGGCGACGTGATACTGGCATTCCAACCCGTAGTGCAGACAATTGCCCCCGAACGCCCCGCCTTCTACGAAGGGTTGATCCGGGTTCTGGATGAAACCGGCCGGATCATCCCCGCGAAAGACTTCATCAACACGATCGAAATGATGGAGTTGGGGCGCCAGCTCGACTGCTTCGCGATCGAAATGGGCTGTGCCACGCTGCATGAGAGCCCGAACCTGCGCCTCGCGGTCAACATGTCGGCCCGCTCCATCGGCTATCCGGAATGGATGCGCAGACTTGATCACGGTCTGGCGCTGGATCCGACGGTTGCAGACCGGCTTATCCTCGAGATCACCGAAAGCTCGGCCATGCACATACCAGAGATCGTGTGCACCTTCATGGAAGATCTGCAGGACCGCGGGATCAGTTTCGCCCTGGACGATTTCGGCGCAGGCCATACCGCGTTTCGCTACCTGCGCGAATTCCATTTCGATCTTCTCAAGATCGACGGGCAGTTCATCTGCGGCATCGCGTCCAATCCCGATAACCAGGCCCTGACCAAAGCCCTTATCGGCATCGCGGAACAGTTCGGGATGTTCACGGTGGCCGAGACGGTCGAAACCGCGGTCGATGCCGAATATCTTGCCACCTTGGGAATTGACTGCATGCAGGGCTGTTACTTTGGGGCGCCGACGATCAATCCACCCTGGAAATTGCCGCCACGGGCGGAGCATATCGCCTGATCCCTGCAACCCGGACGCGAACGAATTACTTGTTTCAAACGCATGGCAATACCGCCCGGATTGTGCAACAATGCAATAAAATTGCGCTCACACTCTCTGCAGAGTGGCTTTTTGACTTGACCTGACATCTCCATACGCCATGCTGCTCTATAGTTGGACGGGTGCGCCCGAGCGCTCGCGCTCTGATTGAGGAGGGTAATATCAATGACCAATGTTGTCATCGTTTCCGCCGCGCGGACCGCAGTCGGTTCGTTCAACGGCGCGTTCGCCAACATCCCGGCCCATGAGCTGGGCGCAACCGTGCTGGAGGCGGTTGTTGACCGCGCCCCCATTGAAAAGGGCGAGGTGTCGGAAACCATCCTGGGCCAGGTGCTGACAGCAGGACAGGGCCAGAACCCGGCGCGCCAGGCCCATATCAATGCGGGTCTGCCGATCGAGTCCGCCGCCTGGGGTATCAACCAGGTCTGCGGTTCGGGGTTGCGCGCCGTGGCACTCGGCGCGCAGCACATCCTGCTGGGCGATGCCGATATCGTCATTGCCGGTGGTCAGGAAAACATGTCGCTTGCGCCCCATGTCGCGCATCTGCGCACCGGTCAGAAGATGGGCGACATCAAGATGATCGACTCGATGATCAAGGACGGTCTCTGGGATGCCTTCAATGGCTATCACATGGGGCAGACGGCCGAGAATGTTGCCAGTCAGTGGCAGATCTCGCGTGAGATGCAGGACGAATTCGCACTCGCCTCGCAGAACAAGGCGGAGGCTGCGCAGAAGGCCGGCAAGTTCAAGGATGAAATCACGCCCTTTACCGTGAAAACGCGCAAGGGCGACATCGTCGTCGATACGGACGAATATATCCGCCACGGCGCGACACTGGAATCGATGCACAAACTGCGCCCGGCTTTTGCCAGGGACGGTTCGGTCACCGCAGGCAACGCTTCGGGGATCAATGACGGTGCGGCCGCCGTTCTGATGATGACCGAGGAAGAGGCCACCAGGCGGAGCCTGACCCCGCTGGCACGAATCGCCTCTTACGCGACTGCGGGCCTCGACCCCTCGGTCATGGGCTGCGGCCCGATCCCCTCCTCGCGCAAGGCACTGGAGAAAGCTGGCTGGAAGCCCGGCGATCTGGATCTGATCGAGGCGAACGAAGCCTTCGCCGCACAAGCCTGTGCCGTGAACGGGAACATGGGCTGGGACATCTCGAAGGTGAACGTGAATGGTGGCGCGATCGCCATCGGACACCCGATCGGCGCCTCCGGCTGCCGCATTCTCAACACGCTGCTGTTCGAGATGAAGCGGGCGGGTGCCGGGAAAGGCCTCGCAACCCTGTGTATCGGCGGTGGCATGGGCGTGGCCATGTGTCTCGAAGGTTTGTGAGGCACGCCTGTCTTCCTGAAACCAGAATCAGGCACACAGTAATCAGGCACACAGTAATATTGCGCACTATTCACAATATTGGCAACATAGTTTCACGGACATAATCGGAGGAGGATGTCATGTCAAGAGTTGCTCTCGTCACCGGCGGTTCGCGCGGCATCGGTGCCGCCATATCCAAGGCGCTGAAGGTTGCAGGCTATACGGTTGCGGCCAACCATGCAGGCAATGACGAGGCGGCAACGAAATTCAGCGGAGAGACGGGGATCAGAACCTACAAGTGGTCGGTTGCCGACCACGACGCCTGCGTCGAGGGTATTGCCAAGGTCGAGGCAGATCTGGGTCCGATCGACATACTGGTGAACAATGCCGGCATCACCCGCGATGCACCCTTCCACAAGATGAGCAAGGATCAGTGGGACCAGGTTATCGGCACCAACCTGTCTGGCATCTTCAACATGACCCACCCGATCTGGCCCGGCATGCGCGCGCGCCAGTTCGGTCGCGTCGTCAATATCAGTTCGATCAACGGGCAGAAAGGGCAGTTCGGCCAGGCAAATTACTGCGCTGCGAAGGCGGGCGATCTGGGCTTCACCAAGGCACTGGCGCAGGAAGGCGCGCGCGCAGGGATCACCGTGAACGCGATTTGCCCAGGCTATATTGCAACCGAAATGGTGATGGCAGTTCCCGAGAAGGTCCGCGAGTCGATCATTTCGACGATCCCGGTCGGTCGCCTGGGCGAACCCGAAGATATTGCGCGTTGCGTGGTTTTTCTGGTTTCGGACGAGGCAGGTTTCATCACTGGCTCAACGATCACCGCAAATGGCGGCCAGTACCTGACCTGATTTTATCTGACCTGATCTCCGCACTTGCGGTTTCCGATCAATCCTCGCACTTTGCGGACCTCTTTCATATGCGGGACGGATCGGATGACACGCGGCAAGGCAACGGCAATCGGGTTCTCGGCGGTGGTCCTCTGGGCGCTGCTTGCACTGTTCACCGTGGGCTCTGCGCCGGTGCCACCGTTGATGCTCAATGCCATGTGTTTCGCGATCGGCGGGATGATCGGACTGATCCGGGTCGCAGCCACCGGCGCACTGGGGCAATTGCGCCAGGTCTCGTGGAGGATCTATGCACTCGGCACGGCGGGGTTGTTCGGCTATCACCTGTTCTATTTCTCGGCGCTGCGCCTTGCCCCTCCCGCAGAGGCCGGTCTGATCGCCTATCTCTGGCCGTTGCTGATCGTGTTGTTTTCCGGACTGCTGCCGGGGGAACGGCTCAGCCCCTGGCATATCCTGGGCGCGCTGGCCGCCTTTGCCGGGGCCGCACTGATCCTGGGTCGCGGCTTTGGTGCCGACGCATCCGCCCTGCCCGGCTATGCGCTGGCGCTGATCTGCGCATTGATCTGGTCGAGCTATTCCCTGCTCTCGCGGCGCTTCGGCCATGTGCCCACCGCCACCGTTGCGATTTGTTGCCTCGCGACTTCTGTCCTGTCGGGTCTCGCGCATCTGGTGATCGAGCCGACGATCTGGCCCGATAGGCTGATCAGTTGGGGTTCGGTCATCGCGCTGGGGCTGGGGCCGGTGGGACTTGCCTTCTATACATGGGATATTGGCGTGAAGAAGGGCGACATTCAGCTTTTGGGCACGGCTTCCTATGCGGCACCGCTGCTCTCAACGCTGGTTCTGGTCGCTGCGGAAATTGCAGCCCCCTCACGCAGCCTGTTTCTGGCGGCCGCGCTGATTGCCGGTGGGGCGGCGCTGGCTGCTTTTGGTGCACGCCAAGCCCGGCCCGCCCGGTAAAAACCCCGGGACTCAATGCAACCCTGGCCGGTCAGGGTCGCCACGCCGGGTCGCGACCCTTTGGATGGGTGACAGTCTCTAGCTGTTCAATCGCTGATCCTCCGGCACCTGATACTCCACCTGGCGTTGTGAACGGGATGGCGTTGCCGGTCAGGACGGTGTGGACCTTGCAGGCGCAGCCCGGCCTATCGTCCGGGCGGGGCGGTTTTGATGGGCCGCTATATCAGGCTGATTTTGCCCCTGTCTTGGCCGGACAGGTTGGCTTGAGCCGGAGGGTCAAAACCGAAACCGCCCGGGGTGGCCGCTCAAAAGGGGGCAAGTTCACATAACAGCGCGGGTGTGCGGCCTTGCGAAGGGCGGACGGGCGAGCTAGGCAGGGGCCGTAAGGTGGCGCAACAGCACGGGAGAGCCTTGGGATGTTTACCGGGATCGTGACCGATATCGGAGACGTGCTGGATCTGGAGCAGCGCGGCGACCTGCGCGCGCGCATCGGCACGGCTTTCGACGTGGCAGGAATGGATCTGGGGGCGTCGATCGCCTGTGACGGCTGTTGCCTGACGGTCATCGCGACCGGCAACGAGCCGCAAAACTGGTTTGACGTGGAAATCTCGGCCGAGAGTGTGGTGAGGACCAATCTCGACGGTTGGCAGGTCGGATACAGGATCAACCTTGAGCGCGCGCTGAAAGTTGGCGACGAACTTGGCGGGCATATCGTTTCGGGCCATGTCGATGGCGTTGCCGATCTGGTTTCGATGCGCGATGAGGGGGACAGCACACGCTTCATCTTTCGCGCCCCCGAAGAGCTGGCGAAATACATCGCGCCCAAGGGATCGGTCGCGCTCAACGGCACATCGCTTACGGTGAACGAGGTCAACGGTTGCGAATTTGGCGTGAACATCATTGCGCACACCAAACAGGTCACGACCTGGGGGTGGCGCGAGGCGGGCGATCCGATCAATATCGAGATCGACACGCTGGCGCGTTACGTCGCACGGCTTCGGGAGGTCACCTGATGGCCGGAATCGGGCATGACCGGGAACCGGGCTCAAGGCCGAGTGGTTGGTGATCGTGCAACTTGTCAAGGCGATCCCGGCCGATGAATTTCTTGTCCCGGGTGCCGCCCGAGGGACCGATGGAGATGGAAAAAATGGCAACGCAAGACCCGGACAACCAACCCGGCATCCATGACACCCCCGGCCCGGTCGAGGAAAGCTACGAGGATGTGATCTCGTCAATCGACGAGATCCTCGAAGATGCCCGCAACGGCAAGATGTTCATCCTCGTGGATCATGAGGATCGCGAGAACGAGGGCGATCTGGTGATCCCCGCGCAGATGGCCACGCCCAACGCGATCAACTTCATGGCAACCCATGGGCGCGGACTGATCTGTCTGGCGCTGCCCGGTGAGCGGATCGACGCGCTCGGGCTGACGCTGATGAGTGCTCAGAATTCATCGCGCCGCGAAACCGCCTTCACCACCTCGATCGAGGCGCGCGAAGGGGTGACGACCGGGATTTCGGCGCATGATCGGGCGCGCACCGTCTCGGTCGCGATCGATCCGGCCAGGGGCGCGGCCGATATCGCGACGCCGGGCCATGTGTTTCCGCTGCGGGCGCGCGATGGCGGCGTTCTGGTGCGCGCAGGCCATACCGAGGCGGCCGTCGATGTCAGCCGCCTTGCAGGGCTGAACGCGGCCGGCGTGATCTGCGAGATCATGAACGAGGACGGCACCATGTCGCGCCTGCCCGATCTGGTGGCCTTCGCGCAAAAACACGGGCTCAAGATCGGCACGATCTCTGACCTGATCGCCTATCGCCGTCGCCACGACAACCTTGTGCGCGTCGTCCGGCGGGAAACGATCACCAGCGAGTTCGGCGGTGCATGGGAGATGCGTACCTATATCGATGCGTCGCATGGCGATGAACATCTGGCCCTGATCAAGGGCGATATCAGTCCGCAGGCACCGGTTCTGGTGCGGATGCACGCGCTTGATCCGCTGCTCGATATCGTGGGCACCGGCCCGCGCGGGCGCGCGGCGGAATTCTCGCGCGCGATGGAGATGGTGGCCGGGGAAGGGCGTGGTGTGGTTGTGCTGTTGCGCGATACCTCGATGAAGATGGAAGGGGTGGACGGGGCCAGCCCCCGTATCCTGCGCCAATACGGGCTGGGGGCGCAGATCCTGTCGTCTCTCGGTCTGTCACAGATCGAGTTGCTGACCAATTCGCCCAAGCCCAAGGTTATCGGCCTTGATGCCTATGGGCTGGAAATCGTCGGAACCCGCAAGATTTCGGAGCCTGACTGATGGCTGGCGCATCGCATTGCAGTCTCGATCTGCCGAAATTCGAAAGGGCAGCGCGCCTGTTGATCGTGGTGGCACCCTATTACAGGGACATTGCCGACAACCTGATCGCGGGGGCGCGCGGCGTGGCCAAAGAGGCCGGCGCGACGGTGGACCTGATCGAGGTGCCCGGCGCGCTGGAAGTGCCGAGCGCCATAGCGATGGCCGCGCGGATGGCGGATCATGACGGTTTTGTCGCTCTGGGTTGTGTGATCCGCGGTGAAACCACCCATTACGAGACGGTTTGCAATGACAGTTCACGCGGGCTGACGCTCCTGGGGCTTGAAGGGGTCTGCATCGGCAACGGCATCCTGACGGTCGAAACTCACCGGCAGGCGGCCGTGCGTGCCGACCCCGCCGATCAGAACAAGGGGGGCGGGGCGGCCGCTGCGGCCTTGCATCTGATCGCATTGTCGCGCAAATGGGCGCGGGCAACGAAAGGGGTCGGGTTCAAACCGCCCGGATCCTTCCGCATCGCCGGAAAGACCGACGGATCCACGAAAGCATGACCGAAGACAGACCCCGGGGCGCCCCGCAGGACACGTCCGAACAGCGTAAACCACACAAACGGACGACCGAGGAAAAACGGCAGATGAAATCCGCCTCACGGCTTTATGCCGTGCAGGCGCTGTTCCAGATGGAGGCCACCGGGCAGGGGGCCGACAGGGTGCGCCGTGAATTCGAAAGCGTGCGTTTTGGCGCGACGGATGAAGAGGGAAATGAACTGGCAGAGGGCGATCTGGACCTGTTTCGCCGTCTGCTTGATGATGCGGTGATGTGGCAGGCTAGGATTGACCAGGCCACAGACCGCGCACTTGTCGCGAAATGGCCGATCGACCGGATCGACCCGGTGTTGCGCGCGCTGTTCCGCGCCGCCGGGGCTGAACTGAGCACACCCGCGACGCCGCCCAGGGTGGTGATCACCGAGTTTGTCGATGTGGCGCGCGCCTTCTTCCCCGACAGGAAGGAGCCGAAATTCGTCAACGCGGTGCTTGATAACATGGCCCGCGCACTGCGTCCCGAAGCGTTCTGAGCGGATCTGGCGGGTCGCCTGTGGCCTTGATGCGCTGTTGCGTGTTCTGCTGCTGGCCTGGATGCGCCCTCCCGAGGCACTGCGATGTGCCAGGGTGATGTTTGTTGCAGGCATCACGGAAAGAGAGAGCATCGATGTCTTAGCAGGCTGCTGAACCCCCCTCCTTTACAGCCTCTTTGTCCTGTGATTCAAGCATTTTTGCCAAGGTCTGGAGGTGGCAGATGCGTGGATCGGGCGAGAGAACTGGATCGTTGTTCAGCCATGTCGATCTTGAGGATCGGATCCCGTCCAAGCCCCCGCTCCGTTTGATCCGGCGTATCGTGAATGAGGCTCTGGCGGGGCTTGATGGGGAGTTTGCGGCGCTCTGCTCCGACGAAGGCCGGCCCTCGATTGCCCCTGAGCGCCTGATCCGCGCAAGCCTTCTGCAAATCCTGTTTTCGGTTCGCTCCGAGCGGCCGTTGATGGAACAGCCGACCGAAAGCGCCGCCCGAGACAGACGAACCGGGTGGTCCACCAGCACCGCCAACCGACAAAACGCCAACCAGGCCCTGCCAGCCCGAAACGACCCAGACACCTCCGATGCCCGGCAAATCCCGTAACGCCGAAGTCGATTTCAAGCGCCAGAAGCGTTCGAACACGACGCATGCATCGGTCACCGACCCGGATGCCCGGCTCTACAAGAAATCGGCTGGCGCAGGCGCGATGCTGTGCTTCATGGGGCATACGCTGAGGGCATACGCTGAGGGCATACGCTGATGGAGAACCGCAATGGTCTCATCGTGCAAGCCGAGCTGACCCATGCGGATGGACAGGGCGAGCGCCAGGCTGCGCTCAAGATGATCCACCGCCATGCGCCGGGTTCGACCCGGCAACTGACCCTCGGGGCGGACAAGGGATACGACAGCGCCGACTTCGTTGCCCATCTGCGGCAGGCTTGTGGCACGCCGCACATCGCCCAAAAGGCCCGCTACGCCGCCATCGACCGGCGAACGACAAGACATTCCGGCTACGCCGTGTCCCGGAAGGCCCGAAAGAAGATCGAGGCGCCCTTCGGTTGGGCAAAAACCTTCGGCGGAATGGCCCAGACAACGCATCGCGGTATCGAAAAATCGCGGTATCGAAAAGGTGCGTGCCAGGTTCACAATGACAATGGCAGCCAGCAAGCTGGCGAGGCGGCCCGGCCTGTTGGCGGCGCAATCAGAAACGTGGAGATCAGATCGCACCCACAAAAGCCACATCACGTAGCAATATCACGTAGCAATACCCGGTACAAACCGAAGCCGGAATTCGTAGCGAACCGCTGTCTGACAAAAACAGAAACGTTTTTCAGAGATCTGTTAACAATCGTTACAAACGCTGGTCCGAGCCAGGCATTTTCGGGGCGGGTGTTTTCGCGCGGCTGTTCGAAACCTTGGCACGCGAACATGGCGCTCTTTCGGCGCTGATGATCGACGCCCGCCACGTCAACCAGCCACCTCAGGACGCATCGGATCGCGGCCAACGGGGTCAAAAAAACACCGGTTCCGGCCGGGCCACAGTCGGACCATCGGCAAAACCAGAGGCGGCTTGAATTCAAAGCTGCATCTGGTCTGCGATGGGGCCGGCAGGCCGGTTCACCTGCACCTGACGGCTGGCAACCGGGTCGATATTACGCAGGCACGTCAATGCCTTGCGCCTTATGTGGCCAAAGGCTGCACGGTCATTGCGGACCGCGGATATGACGCAAACCACCTGCGCGACGGGCTGCGCGCGCGGGACGCAACCCCCTGCATCCCGCCGCGCAAGAACCGGAAAAGACAGATCGAATACGACACGGGTCTCTACAAGACCCGCACCATCATCGAGCGCATGTTCAACCGTCTCAAGGACTGGCGCCAGGAACGCTTCACGGAGCGCATGTTTCTCCTTCCCCTTGGAGATGCCGGCCAGCAGCTTCGCGGCGTCGAGGACTTCTCCTCGCCACGCAGCCGCTTCGCAAGGCGGGCATCGTTTCGATGACATCGCGGACGCTCCGCGCCATCCCGGATACAGCGATCTTCGCATCGGAGGCCCGTCCTGCGAGGTCAGAACGGATGCCGACGATGATCACCCTGTGGCGACGCTGCGGGACTCCGAACACCTCGGCGCGTACGACGAAATCCGAAGGCTGTGCCGCCTCCTGCAGGCTGGCCTTGCCATCCTCTACCCGGACGGCCCGAAGTTCGTAGTGATGGGCGTGACCCGTGCCAAGCGAAGACAGATCCTCCATCAGCATCTCGAAGACTAGCCGGCTCTCGACTGTGGACGAAAGCATGCCCTTCACGTTTTCCATCACGAAAGCGGCGGGGCGAAGCTTGTCGAGAACCCGGATGTACTCGCGAAAGAGGTAGTGTCGCGCATCCTCCTCCGGGACATAGCCGACCTTGCCTCTGGAACGGACGCGCCCCACCAGGGAATAGGCCTGACAAGGCGGGCCGCCTATCAGGATCGTGTCGTCGTACTTTCGTTTCAGCGTCGCGATGGCGCCATCAATGGCGGTTGCCGCAGCCTCGGTGCCGAGCTCAAGCGCGCGGGCTTCGTCGATGGTATGTTGCCATGCTTCAGCGTCGACGGTTGACAAGTCCGGTTCGGATGCCAGCCCGGCATGGAAATCGATGAACTCTTTCGGCAAGACGCCATGACGCGCACGGTACTCGCGCAGGAACGCGCGCAGCGTCAGGGTCCGATGGGCCGACGCCTCCTTCTCGACCGAGATGCCGATCCGGAACGGCATATGGCCGTCCTCGACGAGGGAAGCGAACCCCTCGCCGAGTCCGCCCGGGCCGGCAAACAGATCGACAATGCCGAAAGTCGAAGGCAAATCAGGCTCCTGACGAACTTCATTCGGCCGGTGTATACTAGATAGTGTAGTCATGAGATTTTGGCCAAAAGAGCGACACATCTGATTTGTACGGCTGCCAAGAAGGAGGAAGTATTTTTGGCATACCGCGTTGCAATACCACGCCAACGCTTTAAATGCAGGAACGCATTTTCAACGAGATGTCTTAACTGATAGAGATCTTTGTCATAGTCCCGTTGTTCTTTACGGCTCTTCCTTGGTGGGATAACACTTTTCATATCTTGGTCTTCTGCTTGCCTAACAATGGCGTTACTGTCATATCCCCGGTCTGCCAGAAGATGTTCCGCATTCAAGCCTGTCATGAGTTTTCCCGCCTGAGTACAATCTGCTGTTGTGCCTTTTGTAACAATAACCCGGACCGGCATACCATGCGCATCCACGGCCAAATGGAGTTTTGTGTTGAGCCCCCTTTTGTGCGACTCATATCTTGATTCCCTCCACGGGCCCCTGCAGGCATGATCCCTGCGGCATGAGGATGAACCTTGCAATGAGAGGCATCGATTATAAGTCACCCGTAATCGGGATCATCAATCACTATTTCCAAGAGTTTCTCCCATATTCCTTTGTCTTGCCACCGGATGAAACGACGATGCGTATTACTCCAGCCGCCGTAATCAGGAGGAAGGTCTCTCCAGGGGGCTCCTGTACGCATAATCCAGAATACGGCATTGATAAACCGACGATTATCTTGAGCGATTCCACCCCGACTTCCCTTGCGCCCAGGAAGGTGTTGTGAGAGCAAGTCCCAGACCTGATCCGATATATCGTGACGCCTGTGAGATCCCATCCTTAACTCCTCTTAAAAATCTTGGGAGGAGAATAACACTTACCATATCTCGTGACTACACTATTTAAGAACCCCAAGAAACGGCACAAAGAGCCAATCCAGCGCCCCGAAGGTGAAGGCCAGTATCATCAGTAAGCCAAGCTGGAAAAAACCGAGTGCAGGGTCGGGCTTTACAAACGTGTCTGTAATACTGGACCTGTACCGGTTTTATGCCGCTCTGGTTTCTCGTTTAAGCGGCCTTTGCTTCGAAAGCCAGCGGGCTTTTCCACCCCAGAGCTGAGTGTCTACGGCGGGGATTGTAGAAGCCGTTGATGTACTCGAAGATCGCCATCTCTGCGGCGCGCCGGGTCCGCGCACAGCATCCGTTCCATCAGCTTGATCTTCAGCTCTTTCATAAACCCGGCGTCGCCAGGCAGGTCCTCAGCGCGCTCAACGCCCTTCAGAAGGTCATCCGGAAGGTCCTTGGAGAGTGGCATGCATGCTTCCTTTCGATGAAGCATGGACCGGATCATTCATACACAGAACACCTGACACTCTCGGGCTGGTTTGCGATGCCGCTTGCGTTCCGCTCAATAAATCCGGCTCCCCATCACGCGATGACGCAGCATCGGCCTCTGAACACGAGATTCGGAGGTTGGCCCATGCCGCGCACAATGACGACAACGCATCTCGAGCTGTTCCCGGACATCCAGTCCGTGCCCGTGACACAGACACCGCCTTGGCAAAGCCTTCCCGGCGACACGCAGCAAACTATGCGCCGCGCGATGGCAATGACCGGCTGCGTTTGGGCCTGAAGGGCAGCCTGAACGAATACGAGCTCGACCTGCTCAGGCAACACCGCCGTCTCGTCCCGAGACACCGCGCCGCGCGGCGCATGGCCCTATCAGCGACCAATTGCGGCCCATCCGGATAAACGGTCGCCTTCGCAGCGCCAGACCTTGCCACAAGCCGGAAAGCTTTGGCGGGAGAATGTTCAGAGATCCCCGCGCTCACGCGGCGATCACATCGGCAGGGGGGATTCGGGCAAGCCGAACGCCCCTGCATCCTTGGGCCGCGCTGATGGCGCGTCCGTATCGGGAACCGCCGGTTCCCCCACGCAAGCCCCATGAGCGGCTCTATTCCTAAAGAGCTTGTTGTTCCGCTCTTTATCACCACATCAAGTGCGTATGCAGTATTAACTTGAAGTCTACCCTCCTGTCGTATATGTATTCAGTGTCGTCCATGATCGGGTGAGCCTTTGAGCGATACGGCGACCTACCGGCTTGGCCGGTCCCCAGTGGGGCGCAAGAGGATCCCGACCGGAGCGAAGGCTCCCGAAGTAGATCCTGCGGGGCCTATTTTCGTTTCCAGAAATACGTCTTATCTGCGTTTGATCTGTGCCGGAGGCCCTACAGGTGGATGGATACCGCGCGCAACAGCATCAACGAGGCGTGGAAATTTCACAGGACTCGCCCGCCGTGTCATGTTGCGCTTTTCGTAGGCAGATCGAACGATGACTGCAACATCAGCATTTTTGCGCTGATTCTGTCCCAGCTGATGGTGTAGCTGGCGGTGGTCCTCGCGCTCAAAGGCGGGCCGAGCTGGTCAGTCGCGCTGCGCGGCAGGTAGGCTGACCATGATATCATCGCAGACCGGCACGAGCGTTTCCAGCGTCATGTAACGGCCACGCTGGACGGTCCATTCCTCGGTCTGCTCCATCAGGATCGCGCCCACCAACCTCCGGATCGAGGCCTCGTTGGGAAAGATCCCGACGACGTCCGTGCGTCGCTTGATCTCTCCGTTCAGACGCTCAATTGGATTCGTCGCGTGCAACTTCGCGCGGTGCTGGGCGGGGAAGGTCATGTAGGCCAGCACGTCCTCCTCCGCCGTGTCCATGAGCGTGGCCAATTTCGGCAGCCTGGGACGCATCTGGTCCGCCACCAGCCGCCACTGGGTCTTGGCCGCAGCGTGGTCCGGCTGGGCAAAGGCCGTGGCGATGAAGGCCGAGACCACCCTGCGGCTGTTCTTGCCGGCATGGGCCAGGGGCATGGGCCAGGGCATTGCGCTGGAAATGCACTCGGCAGCGCTGCCAGGTGGTCGACAGCACCCGCGCCGTGGCCGCCTTGATGCCCTCATGCGCGTCCGGGATCACCAGCTTCACGCCCGAGAGGCCACGGCGGACAAGATCGCGCAGAAACGCGGTCCAGAACGGCTCCGCCTCGGAAGCGCCGATCGCCATGCCCAACACTTCGCGGCGGCCATCGGTGTTCACGCCCACCGCGATCGTCACGGCGACAGACACGATCCGGCCACCCTGGCGGACCTTGAGATAGGTCGCGTCGATCCAGAGGTAGGGCCATTCGCCCTCGATCGGACGGGTGAGACAGGCATCGACCCGCTCGTCGATTTCTTCGCAAAGCCGGCTGACCTGGCTCTTGGAGATGCCGGTGCCGCCCATGGCCTGCACGAGGTCATCCATCGACCGTGTCGACACGCCATGGACATAGGCTTCCTGGATGACAGCCGTCAGCGCCTTCTCCACTGAGCGCCGCGGCTCGAGAAAGGACGGGAAGCAGGAGCCGGTGCGCAGGCGCGGGATGCGCAGCTCGACACTGCCGGCCCGCGTCTGCCAGTCGCGATCGCGGTAGCCGTTACGCTGCGCCAGTCGCTCGGGGGGGCTTCTCGCCGCAGTCGGCGCCGGTCTTGGCGCCGACCTCCAGCTCCATGAGCCCGCAATATTCACCGGCCGGCTGACCTTGGCGCCAAGGTGCTGCTTTCGGGCGGTTCGAGTACGTCCTGAAGGCCCGGCGCCTGGCTGGGCGGGAGGGTGATCGCCTCTGGCTTGTGTTTCGATGGCGATGCGCCTCCGGGGCGGGTATTTTTTGCAATCGCCGTCCATGCGGGCTCGTTCGCCGGAGGATCCGGCGGGCGGTCATGTCGGGCTGGAGCCGGTCCGGTTCAGGGACCGGACCAGTGCAGGGCGGCGAGCCTTGGCCAGAGGACTGCCCAGAACGGTGCGGCGGCGGCAGACAATGCGAGCGTGATACGGCGGCCGGACAGGATCAGCCGGGCGCCGGCGCGCAGCACGCGTTCGCGCAGGCGGCGCAGGCTCCAGCCGGTGCCGGTGGCAGCCGCCATGGCGCGGCGGGCGATGTGCATCAGCTCATAGGCGAGAAGAGAGATCAGGAGCCGAACCTCATTGCACGCGAAGGCATCGACGCCGGGCGTCGCGGTTTGCGTGCCCCGCCCCCGCCAGTGAGATTTCGGCCGGTTCGTCGAGGACAGCGCCGGGGCGAGCACGTCTTTCAGCTCGCCCATATGGCCCTCGGCGGTGCCCCTTGCGCGGTAATGCTCGAGGATGTCCTCCCGGCTCATCTCTGCCAGCGTCAGCGAGGTGACGAGGAAGAAGCGGTCGAGCAGAAGGTCGTCCTCGCGCTCCTTGACCACCAGGATCACGCGGCGCTCCTTGTCCCAGGTCTCGGCCTGGTAGCGCAGTTCGTGCAGCCACATCCGCGGCTTGATCGGACGCCGCCCGGGCGGGCGCGTCATGTGAGGCGCGGCCTCGCGGTCCAGCGCCGGGTTGGCGCGCAGCCGCGAGACATAGTCGATGCCGCGCGCCTCCAGCCCCGCCAGCAAGGTGGCCGAGGGGAAGCCCGCATCGATGCGCAGCATGGCGACCTCGCAGAGGCTGGCCTGCGCCCGGTCGACCACGTCGAGGATCACGTCAAGCGCGCCCTCCGCGGTACCGACATTGCCCGCTCTCAGCCGTGCATCCAGCATGTCGCCGGTCTCGGCGATCGAGGTGATGAGCGGATGATAGATGCGCGCATTGTAATGGCCATTCCACTCCGCCTTCGGCTGGTGACCATGAACCTCGATCGGCAGGCTGTCCACGTCCAGCGTCACCTTCGGCAAGCGCTTGCCGGCATTCTGTGCCTGAACGCCCCGGCCGGCCAATTCCAGGACCGCTTCGCGCAGGACCTTCAGATTGTCCGGCGCCGCCATCATCGCCGTGAAGCGCGAGAGCGTGGGTTGGGACGCCAGCCCCGGACCGCCGAGCGGCGTCATCCCGGCTGCCGAACTCACCGCCAGTCGGAAGGCCGGGTCGTGCCGCAGCGCATCGGCATCGTCATGATCGCGCCATCCCTGGGCGGCCAGCAGGATCGTGGTGCGCAGGAGTGAGGCCAGATCATGCGTGACATCCTGCGGCCGCCGCGGATCGCTCAGACGATCGGTCATCCAGCCCACGATGCCGCTGTTTTCGAGCACCTCGCGCAGAAGGATTGCCCCGGGATCTCCGGTCAGCCGCTCTGCCCGGCTCTCGATCCGAAGAGAGCGATTGAACCGGGGCGCCACCAGCGATAGCGTTTCACCCATGCGTGCGTCCGATGCTGCCGTTGATCCTTGTCTAGAAGACTGAATCTACAGCGCTTTCAGGCGCACGCAACTTTCCCAGAAGAATTGGACGAATAAGGCGGGATGAGACGTTCGGCGGCGAAGCCGATCATCTCACGCAGCAGATCGGCATCTCCGATCTTCTCCACCAGCGCGCGGAGGTCCATCATAGGTTTGGTCATCGGGTCTATCCCTCGGTTCAGGTTGGTGGGCGCAACCCGACCCTACCGAGAAACCCGATGGCCACCGACACCTACACCATCAAACGGGACGTCACCAGACAAGTTGTTGACCAAAAGGCCGAACTGACACACATTCAAACGTGCTCGAACGCTTCAGCATGACAATGACCTGATACCAAATCAGCCAAAAATTCCCAACATAGGACGTTGTCGACGACCAGAATATCAGGGCACCCATGTCTCTGATCTGTCTGACCCCGACGAGATTGCGGCTGCCATGCCCGCCGCCATGCCCTTGATCAAATACAATCTGAGCAAACGCCTAAGGGACGCCATGGCCAATCCCGGCGCGGGGAAGTGCGGGGCATGAGCCTCGTGACGTCTTCCGTGACGTTTCCCGCCCGAGGGGAAGGGCCGCCCATGATCGCGCGGCGGCACAACCCCAAGGCAAAAACGCGAGCCGGGCATTGCCGCGAAACACCGAAACACCTCGATTTTCATCAAATATGCGAAAATCGTTTCTATGTTCCAGATCACGGATCGGAAAAGATGGATACGAAAAACCCTTTTTTCAAAGGGATTAGACCAACATAGAAGCGCTAAGAATAACTTAGAAGCGCATTACTATGTTCGGAAAATGTGCAGAGCCATGAAACCCTTGTTCAAACCCCTGTAAAACCCCGTTAAAACAACCGTTTGAACAGGGTTTGCTCCGCTCGCCACCAGAGCCTGCACCAGGCCCCGCCACACGCAAATACCCCCTGTTTCGCCCACACGGAAGGTCAAGCCACCGCGCCTGAAACACAGCCCGGATGGGGTTCATTTGCCTTTCATTTTATCTATCTATCCGGCCTCTTCCGGGTACTGCAGATTTCTGTGTCAAACAACAGCCTTCACGCCGTTTGCAGCGTCGCCGCAAACCTTTTGGACCCATCACCGGGCAGGGCCGCGCGGCATGGACACCAAAAAACGCTCGATCAACCTTACGGGTATCTCATGCGGGGTGCAGCAGCGCCCTGGTGGCGCCCGCAACATCGTCCTGCCGCATCAGGCTTTCGCCAATCAGGAAGCGGCGTGCGCCCACCTCAGCCATCGCAGCCATATCGGCCCGGGTGAAAATTCCGCTTTCGCAGACCAGATCGCGACCGGCATCAAGGATGGTGGGTGCGAGTGTGCGAGTGGCATTGAGCGTGACCTCGAAGGTCTTGAGATTGCGGTTGTTTACGCCAAGAAGAGGCGACTTCAGGTGGGCCAGGGCACGGTCGAGTTCTCCGGCATCATGCACCTCGATCAGCACATCCATACCCCAGCCATGCGCCGCATCTTCCAGCTCTTTCGCCAGCCCGTCATCGACCGAGGCCATGATGATCAGGATGCAATCGGCGCCCCAGGCGCGGGCCTCGGCCACCTGGTAGGTGTCATAGAGGAAATCCTTGCGCAGCGCGGGCAGCGAGCAGGCTGCGCGCGCCGCACTCAGGAAGTCCGGCGCACCCTGGAACGAGGGCGTGTCGGTCAGCACCGACAGGCAGGCCGCGCCACCCTGTTCGTAGGCACCGGCCAGCGAGGGCGGGTCGAAATCGGTGCGAATCAGGCCCTTGGTGGGAGAGGCTTTCTTGATCTCGGCAATCAACGGCGTAGCCGGTTTCTGCCTTGTCCGCGAGCGCCCTGGCAAAACCGCGTGCGGGCGATTGCGCCCTTGCGGCGGTTTCGATCCCGACCAGAGGGCGAGCGGCCTTGGCCGCCACGATTTCCTCCAGCTTGTAGGCTTTGATCTTGTCGAGGATCGTGTTCATGCAGCAACCTCCCGGGTGATCCGGGCCAGCGTTCCGAGGGCGGCTTTCGCACGACCCGAGTCGATGCTCTCGGTGGCCATTTCGGCCCCGGTCCTCAGATTTGCGGCCTTGTCGGCCATCGACCAGCGCCGCCGCCGCATTCAGGATCACCGCATGATAGGCGGATTGCCTGCCGTCGAGCAGCGCGCGCAGCGCGTCGGCATTCTCGAAGGGCATTCCGCCCAGAATATCACGGAGCGGATGCACCGGCAGGCCCGCATCCTCGGGGTGGATCCGAAGGATCTTGCCGTTTTCCAGCACAGCCACCTCGGTCTCGCCGGTGATCGTGATCTCGTCCGTTCCGTCCGAGCCATGCACCAGCCAGGCCTTTTCGGTGCCCAGCATCTGCAACGTTTCGGCCATCGGCCAGATCAGGTCGGGGGCGAAGGCACTCGGTGAGCTGGCGCTTGACGCCCGCCGGATTCGTAAGTGGCCCGAGGATATTGAAGATTGTCTTGCAGCCCAACTCGGTGCCATGGCGACATGGCGCATCGCCGGGTGGTGTATCTGAGCCATCATGAAACCGATCCCGGCCTCGGACAGGACGCTCGGTCGCGGTTGGGCCGGCCATCACGTCGATGCCCAGCTCGGATTGCACGTCCGCCGCGCCCGACCTGGAACTGTGGCACGGTTGCCATGCTTGGCGCAGCCTTCGGTCTGAAAGCCGTGACAAAGGCGGCGGCGGTCGATATGTTGAGGGTGTGAACCCCGTCACCGCCGGGCCCACAATGTCCGAGGCGTGCCCTCGGGTGCGGTGACGGGCACGCATCTGGCGCGCATCGCCGCAGCGGCCGCGGCATATTCGGCAACGCGCCTCCAAGCCGAACGTGCGCGCATTGCCATCAGGTGGCCACCGATCTGGGCCGGGCTCGCATCGCCCTCGAAGAGAATGGCGAAGGAGCCTCGGCTGCGCGCGGCCTGCGGCCCCTCGGAGGCTGCGAAGATCGAGCGATTTCATGGCATTGCCTGCGCGTGCTCCGTCGGCACCTTGAAACTGACGCCCGCCTGTGTCAAAAAGTTCCCGAGCATGCATCGCCGTGTCGGTCGGAGGCGATGGATCGGGGGCACTGCACAGGCTTCGATCAGCAGATCCCGATGCGCAGACCCATGATCGTGCCATCGGCCAGTTCTGCAGTGATTTCAAGGCAATCAGGCAGGCTGTCACGGTCCACCACCAGCGATCGATAGCGCGTGGCCTCAGTGGTGAGGGCAGCCTTCGGCGAAGCAGCCTTTGCCCGCAGGATCTCGCTCATCTTGACCATGCACGATCTCGGTATGGCGCACCGCTGCCGCCAAAGGATTCCGAGTCTGATGTCCCAGACATACGGCAAAGAGCGCTATCTTGCCTCGGCTGCGGCCATCACCAGCGGCAGTGCAGATGCCTGCCTGAGATCGCAGTGGGCCGGGAGACAGCACACCGCCTCGGCCCCCATATCCCGTCCTGAAGTTCAGCGCGTCGTTGCGCCGACCCGCATCGGCCCCCAACTCGCCAAAATAATGGGCAAGATTGTAGGTAAAGCTGCATAATTGTCGATGAGCAGCAGCATGGCCGGGCCTCGATGGGAATAGCCATCCGGCTTGCGCGTGACGCAGCACGGGTAACGCATTAGGGGTGAACCGGGGAACGCGTCAGGCTATAGATGCAATCAGCGACAGGCCGGGGATCAAGGGCAACAGGCCTGCGGATCAATTCCGGCATCAAGGCAGATCGAGGCAACGGAGGCCATGGTGGTGGTCAGGGGCGGGGTTTCGGGCGCGGCGCTGATGGTGATCGTGTTTGCGATCCTGTCGCTTCTGGCGCCTAAAGCTGCAACAGCCCGGCGCGGAGGTCATTTCGGGTTCGACAACGCCGCGAGTGCAACCGGATGCGCCTGTCCTGCCAGATCATCTGACATTCAGGGGCGGGGTCAGGGGCGGTGCCGAACCGATCGGGCACCGCAGATGCACACAACCGGCGGAAATGTCTGACCGCGCCGAAGGCTGTCTGACGTCAAGCGCCCGATCCCGGCCTGACGCTGACGGGCACCGATTCTCTTCAAGATGAGCCACTACAGGCGGCTCAACGCACGCGCAGCCAGACCGTCAAAACGGCCATTTGACGTGATCGAATTCAAGCCCGCAATATTCACCGGCCGGCTGACCTTGGCGCCAAGGTGCTGCTTTCGGGCGGTTCGAGTACGTCCTGAAGGCCCGGCGCCTGGCTGGGCGGGAGGGTGATCGCCTCTGGCTTGTGTTTCGATGGCGATGCGCCTCCGGGGCGGGTATTTTTTGCAATCGCCGTCCATGCGGGCTCGTTCGCCGGAGGATCCGGCGGGCGGTCATGTCGGGCTGGAGCCGGTCCGGTTCAGGGACCGGACCAGTGCAGGGCGGCGAGCCTTGGCCAGAGGACTGCCCAGAACGGTGCGGCGGCGGCAGACAATGCGAGCGTGATACGGCGGCCGGACAGGATCAGCCGGGCGCCGGCGCGCAGCACGCGTTCGCGCAGGCGGCGCAGGCTCCAGCCGGTGCCGGTGGCAGCCGCCATGGCGCGGCGGGCGATGTGCATCAGCTCATAGGCGAGAAGAGAGATCAGGAGCCGAACCTCATTGCACGCGAAGGCATCGACGCCGGGCGTCGCGGTTTGCGTGCCCCGCCCCCGCCAGTGAGATTTCGGCCGGTTCGTCGAGGACAGCGCCGGGGCGAGCACGTCTTTCAGCTCGCCCATATGGCCCTCGGCGGTGCCCCTTGCGCGGTAATGCTCGAGGATGTCCTCCCGGCTCATCTCTGCCAGCGTCAGCGAGGTGACGAGGAAGAAGCGGTCGAGCAGAAGGTCGTCCTCGCGCTCCTTGACCACCAGGATCACGCGGCGCTCCTTGTCCCAGGTCTCGGCCTGGTAGCGCAGTTCGTGCAGCCACATCCGCGGCTTGATCGGACGCCGCCCGGGCGGGCGCGTCATGTGAGGCGCGGCCTCGCGGTCCAGCGCCGGGTTGGCGCGCAGCCGCGAGACATAGTCGATGCCGCGCGCCTCCAGCCCCGCCAGCAAGGTGGCCGAGGGGAAGCCCGCATCGATGCGCAGCATGGCGACCTCGCAGAGGCTGGCCTGCGCCCGGTCGACCACGTCGAGGATCACGTCAAGCGCGCCCTCCGCGGTACCGACATTGCCCGCTCTCAGCCGTGCATCCAGCATGTCGCCGGTCTCGGCGATCGAGGTGATGAGCGGATGATAGATGCGCGCATTGTAATGGCCATTCCACTCCGCCTTCGGCTGGTGACCATGAACCTCGATCGGCAGGCTGTCCACGTCCAGCGTCACCTTCGGCAAGCGCTTGCCGGCATTCTGTGCCTGAACGCCCCGGCCGGCCAATTCCAGGACCGCTTCGCGCAGGACCTTCAGATTGTCCGGCGCCGCCATCATCGCCGTGAAGCGCGAGAGCGTGGGTTGGGACGCCAGCCCCGGACCGCCGAGCGGCGTCATCCCGGCTGCCGAACTCACCGCCAGTCGGAAGGCCGGGTCGTGCCGCAGCGCATCGGCATCGTCATGATCGCGCCATCCCTGGGCGGCCAGCAGGATCGTGGTGCGCAGGAGCGAGGCCAGATCATGCGTGACATCCTGCGGCCGCCGCGGATCGCTCAGACGATCGGTCATCCAGCCCACGATGCCGCTGTTTTCGAGCACCTCGCGCAGAAGGATTGCCCCGGGATCTCCGGTCAGCCGCTCTGCCCGGCTCTCGATCCGAAGAGAGCGATTGAACCGGGGCGCCACCAGCGATAGCGTTTCACCCATGCGTGCGTCCGATGCTGCCGTTGATCCTTGTCTAGAAGACTGAATCTACAGCGCTTTCAGGCGCACGCAACTTTCCCAGAAGAATTGGACGAATAAGGCGGGGTGAGGCGCGGCCTCGCGGTCCAGCGCCGGGTTGGCGCGCAGCCGCGAGACATAGTCGATGCCGCGCGCCTCCAGCCCCGCCAGCAAGGTGGCCGAGGGGAAGCCCGCATCGATGCGCAGCATGGCGACCTCGCAGAGGCTGGCCTGCGCCCGGTCGACCACGTCGAGGATCACGTCAAGCGCGCCCTCCGCGGTACCGACATTGCCCGCTCTCAGCCGTGCATCCAGCATGTCGCCGGTCTCGGCGATCGAGGTGATGAGCGGATGATAGATGCGCGCATTGTAATGGCCATTCCACTCCGCCTTCGGCTGGTGACCATGAACCTCGATCGGCAGGGCTGTCCACGTCCAGCGTCACCTTCGGCAAGCGCTTGCCGGCATTCTGTGCCTGAACGCCCCGGCCGGCCAATTCCAGGACCGCTTCGCGCAGGACCTTCAGATTGTCCGGCGCCGCCATCATCGCCGTGAAGCGCGAGAGCGTGGGTTGGGACGCCAGCCCCGGACCGCCGAGCGGCGTCATCCCGGCTGCCGAACTCACCGCCAGTCGGAAGGCCGGGTCGTGCCGCAGCGCATCGGCATCGTCATGATCGCGCCATCCCTGGGCGGCCAGCAGGATCGTGGTGCGCAGGAGCGAGGCCAGATCATGCGTGACATCCTGCGGCCGCCGCGGATCGCTCAGACGATCGGTCATCCAGCCCACGATGCCGCTGTTTTCGAGCACCTCGCGCAGAAGGATTGCCCCGGGATCTCCGGTCAGCCGCTCTGCCCGGCTCTCGATCCGAAGAGAGCGATTGAACCGGGGCGCCACCAGCGATAGCGTTTCACCCATGCGTGCGTCCGATGCTGCCGTTGATCCTTGTCTAGAAGACTGAATCTACAGCGCTTTCAGGCGCACGCAACTTTCCCAGAAGAATTGGACGAATAAGGCGGGATCAAGACACCTGCTTGAACCGGGTCCCGCCTGTCACGCCCCGATCACCTTTTCAGCGATCTTGGGTTCAGGCGACAAGCCAGGTCTGACCAGTGCGGCGAAGCCCGGGGTGAAGGTGAAGGGCCGGGACGCGAGGCCCATGCCCCACCGCACTGGTCTTGCCTCACTTGGTGAGGATGAGTTTGCCCGCACGCGTGATGCGCAACGTATAGACCTGCCCGTTGAGCAGGATATGAGCGGTGTTTCCGCCACCGGTCAGAGCCTCGGCCTCGTGGGCGGGCAGAACGGTGCTGGGATCTTGCGTGATTGTCATTGCTGGGTCCTTTCAATCCGGTCGAGGCAGATCTCGATGCTGTCGGCACTGGGTGTTAGGCCACAGCAAAGGGCCTCAACGATGTCGCGCAGGCTGAGCGGTGAGTCTGCAATCTTGTCAGCCCGATCGGCCGGGCCGGGAATGGGTGCGCGTTTCATCTTCCGATCTCCTGTTCAGAATTGGCGCAAGCTGGTCAGTCACGACTGGCATGAGGGCATTCTGAGTGATTCGATCGGAAATGTAAACCCGATTATTTTAATCAGGTTTCTTTTTGTGCAGGCTCCCGCTAGAACCACTGGCCGGGTTCCATCATCCCCAGATCCATCAACTGCTGGCTGTTCCAGGCGAACGTTTCGGAATTTACACAGTCGAACCGGGGGATGTCAAAGGTCGAGCCGGGATTGAACTTGAGCGCCTTGGCAACCCGGAACGAGGCAATGGCGCAGGTCAGGCTGTGGTGCCAAGGGCAGGAATAGGTGTTGTATTCGGGGTCGTTGAAGGTGTGATCGGCGCGGATCTCAAGCCCCGGCTTGGCGCGAAAGAGGGCGATGCGGTCGATCTTGCGGCGGTTCTGGGGGATGTGCTCCTCGAACCGCCAACGCAATCCGCCATGAAAGTCGTATTGCCGTTCCAGTGCGTTGCCGTCGGTGCGTTGCAGCGCGTAATACCCGGCCTTGTCGAACAGCGCCCCCTCCGGATCGACGCCGCTCGGATGGGTGCCCAGATCGCCAGCATACAGGTCGATCGTGTAGGCCAGCATGCCAAAGCGCCGTTCCTCTGTGTGAAAGGCCAGCATTTCGCGCACCGTGCGGGTTTCGCAGAACGGGTGGAACAGGAACTCGGCATTGTAGCAATAATAGCCCCAGACCCCGGTGGGCATTGCCGCGATGATCGGGTTGAGAACCGCGGTCAGGGCGTTGGGGCGGTGCAGGTTGGCCACGATGTGGTGCACATTGGGGGGCAGATCATCGCCCGGCAACAGATCGTCGGCACCCAGAACCAGCAGCGCCGAAAAGCCGCGCCGGATGTGATGCTCGACCGTTTCGGCAAGAAGGGTCGCATCCTCGGCCAGGATGATCCCGATCGGCCCCTTTTCCAGCGTCGCACGTCCTTTGCCCAGGAAATTTGCCAGTGAAGAATAGTTCATGCCCGTCCCCTGCCATGCACGCCCCCTTGATGCAAGGTTCGACCACGCCGTGAGGGAATGCAAGCGCCGATCCGTCACGCAGCCGCGCTGCGGCCTTGCGGCAGGGGTGGGTTTGGCTGTATCAGGTCGCTCACGACCCCGCGCGCGAGGCTGCCATGACCGGGCCCAGGAAGAAGCTGCACATCAAGACCTATGGCTGTCAGATGAATGTCTATGACAGTGAGCGCATGGCCGAGGCGATGGGTCGGCAGGGCTATGATCTGACCGATGATGTGGCGGCTGCGGATATGGTGCTGCTCAACACCTGCCATATCCGCGAGAAGGCAGCCGAAAAAGTCTATTCCGATCTGGGGCGCCTGCGCCCGTTCAAGGAGGCCAGGCCCGATCTGAAGATCGGCGTTGCGGGCTGTGTCGCGCAGGCTGAAGGGGATGAAATCCTGCGCCGCTCGGATCTGGTGGATCTGGTTGTGGGCAGCCAGAGCTATCACAAATTGCCCGAGCTGGTGGCGCGCGCGGACAATGGTGCACGCCCCGTCGAGACCGAATTTCCGCTTGAGGACAAGTTCGATCATCTGCCCGCGCGCCCGCTCCAGGCGCGTCCGACCGCCTTCCTGACCGTGCAGGAAGGGTGCGACAAGTTCTGTGCCTTCTGCGTCGTGCCCTATACCCGCGGTGCCGAGGTTTCGCGCCCTGCCGCCAGGATCCTGACCGAAGCCCGCGCGTTGGTCGAGAAGGGCGTGAAGGAAATCACCCTGCTCGGACAGAACGTGAACGGCTATCACGGTGCGGGGGAGGGCGGTAACTGGTCGCTTGCGAAACTGGTGCGCGCGCTGGCCAGGGTCGATGGGCTGGAGCGGATCCGCTACACGACCTCGCATCCCAATGACATGGGGGACGATCTGATCGCGGCCCATGGCGAAGAACCGAAACTGATGCCCTATCTGCATCTGCCGGTGCAATCAGGCAGCGACCGCATTCTCAAGGCGATGAACCGCAGGCATACGGCGGCGGCCTATATCCGCCTGATCGAGCGTATCCGCAACGCCCGCCCCGACATGGCGATGTCGGGTGATTTCATCGTCGGTTTTCCCGGTGAGAACGATCAGGATTTTGCCGATACCATGTCTCTGATCCGCGAGGTCGATTACGGCATGGCCTATTCGTTCAAATATTCCGCCCGCCCCGGCACGCCCGCAGCCGAACGCAAGGACAGCGTGCCAGCCGAGATTGCCGATGCCCGCCTGCAGGCGTTGCAGGCGCTGATCACGCAGCAGCAGAGGGCCGCGCAGGAGGCCATGGTCGGGCGCGAGGTTGGTGTGCTGTTCGAAAAAACCGGTCGGCTTGAGGGGCAGTGGATCGGCAAATCCGACTACCTGCACGCTGTCCATGTAACAGACCATGTAAAGGGCCAGCTCGCTCCCGGCGTGCTGGCCCGTGTGCGGATCACCCGATCCGCAGCAAATTCTCTGGCGGGCGAACTGATCGGTCAGGCTCGCCCGGGCACCGGTCTCACTGGCCGGGCGGGGTTGTCGCAATGACTTCCAGCAGCGCAGCTTTCAGCGCGTCGGGCTTGCCGACGAGGCTCTCGTTTTTGCAGATGCTGGTGGCGATTTCTTCGGCGTTGGCAGAATCATAGCCGAATGCGATCAGATCGCTGATGAAAGTTCCTTGCGGGTGATCCCAGAGCGTCACATGCAAGGGGCCGCGGAAACAATTGATATGGATCGCGCGGGTCATCATCGGCTCGGATGTGTGTGCCTGCTGCGAATGGGTAGAGCCCATGTCATTCGCAGCGGCTGCACCAGCGCTGAACGCACTGGCAATAACGATGGCAATGGCGATGATTTTCATCGGATTTGGAGTCTCCTGATCGGGCAGTGAAAAAAAATGTCCGACGGAGGCTGTATCAATAGAGGACCCGCCGCACATCAGGTCTCATTC
The DNA here is from genome assembly GCA_965277135.1 of Thioclava sp. Classification (GTDB taxonomy): domain Bacteria; phylum Pseudomonadota; class Alphaproteobacteria; order Rhodobacterales; family Rhodobacteraceae; genus Thioclava. The sequence continues at coordinate 113,422 of CBDIBW010000037.1, forward strand.
TTGGCGCGCCTTGCGAGCTTAGTAAAGGAAACTCTTCATATATGACATTTTTGGATACAATTATTTAAAAATTTATTTTATGTTTAATTAAAAGAAACAATTTTACCCTGAAAGCACAATCATAAAGACTTGAAATACCGTAAACGAATCAACCTTTGAGAGAGATCCTGAAGGCGTCAGGCAAAAATCATGGCTGCATGCAGGGTGCTGCATCAATCACTGCCGCTGCCTTGTGGCACCGCCGAGCGCCCTCAGTGCGACGATGCACATGAAACATTCCAGATCGAGTTGCCGATGCCAGGCGATCAGCGCACCGGTCAATGCAAGGACCGACCGCGATGTGATCAAGCATGGCGTCCATCAGCAGTGAACCGGGCAAGACGGGCAGCCCGTTCATCCGGTCTTGTCTGGCTTGAACGGTGCCATGCCTTCGCGCGCCAGTTCATCGGCGCGCTCGTTCCCGGCATGGCCGGCATGGCCCTTGATCCATTTCCACGTCACCTGATGGCGCGATTGTGCTGCGTCCAGCCGCTGCCACAGATCGACATTCTTCACCGGCTTCCTGTTCGAGGTCTTCCAGCCGTTGCGTTTCCAGCCAGAGATCCAGCCGGTCACGCCGTTCTTCACATAGGCGGAGTCGGTGGTGATGGTAATCTCGGACGGCCGCGTCAGGGCTTCGAGCGCGTTGATCGCGGCCAGCAACTCCATCCGGTTGTTGGTCGTTGCGGCCTCGCCACCCTTGAGCGTGCGTTCCCTGGCGACGGTATTCCCGCGCATCGCGCGCATCAGGACGCCCCAGCCACCGGGGCCGGGATTGCCCGAGCACGCGCCATCCGTCCATGCGTGAAGTTCAGTCATTCAGTCCGATATATCCATCAAGCGTTGCGATCCGGTCCAGCCTGCGTAGGAAAGCTTGGGAACGGGGCCGGATCGAATCCACTGCGGGGCCTGTGCGGTGTCCCAGAGGCTCATGAACCAACCCTCACCATCGCGACCAGACAGGCGACGACGACCGCCGTCAGCATCAGCCGCAGCTTCATCCACCAGGGTGGCGTGAGTTGCGTTTTCATGAAGATGAAATCGAGGATCAGAAGCAGTACAAAGCCGATCAACAGGACGAAATCGAGCGCCATTCCGAGACCTGCAAACAGGATTACGTAGATGATTGGGGTGACGGAGAGACCGTAGCCCGCGTCCCAGTCCTTCCTGGCCGCGAGCCCCCAGAACGTGCCGGCCATGAAGCAGAAGATCATCAGCCCATAGACCAGCACCACCGTGCGGGGATCGGGAAACATCGGCAGTGTTCCCAAACCGGTCTGCATCACCAATGCGCCCCAGATGAAGGGGATCAGCCCGGCCAGTCCGAAGATCAGCGCAGTCATCGGAATCCCTGGTCTGATTTCGCGCATCAGACAGCCTCCCGCAGGACGCGCGGCACCTTGAACTCGATATCCTCGCGGGCGGTCTCGATCTGGTCCACGGTCAGGTCATAGCGGTCACGGAAGGCCACGATCACCTCGTCGATCAGCACTTCGGGGGCGCTGGCACCGGCGGTCACGCCCACGGCCCCGGCGCCTTCGATGGCACGCCAGTCGATATCGTCGGCGCGCTGCACGAGTTGCGAGTAGGCGCAGCCCGCCGCCTTGCCCACCTCGACCAGACGGCGGGAATTTGACGAATTCGGTGCCCCGATCACCAGCAGCGCGTCGATTTTCGGGGCCATTGCCTTGACAGCCGTCTGACGGTTGGTGGTCGCGTAGCAGATGTCTTCCCTGGCCGGACCGACGATGCGCGGGAACCGCTTCTGCAATGCCGCGACGATCCCGGCCGTGTCATCGACCGACAGCGTGGTCTGGGTGATGAAGGCCAGGCGGTCGGGATCGCGCGGCGTGATCCCGGCCACATCATCCACGGTTTCCACCAGCAGGACTTCCCCCCCAGGCAGTTGTCCCATCGTTCCCAGCACCTCGGGGTGACCGGCATGGCCGATCATCACCATCTGGAGACCGGATCTGGAATGGCGCTCGGCCTCCTTGTGGACCTTGCTCACCAGCGGGCAGGTTGCATCGACATAGATCATCTCGCGCTGCGTTGCCTCGACGGGAACCGATTTCGGCACGCCATGGGCGGAAAAAATGACCGGACGATCATCGGGGCATTCGCTCAACTCCTCGACAAAGACCGCGCCTTTTTCGCGCAGGCCGTCAACGACGAATTTGTTATGCACGATCTCGTGGCGCACATAGACAGGTGCGCCCCATTTCCGGAGCGCCATCTCGACGATCTTGATCGCGCGGTCCACGCCCGCACAGAAGCCGCGTGGAGCGGCAAGATACAGGGTCAGGGCAGGTTTCATCGCGGGCCTCCTTGGCTGTTCGAGACCTAATGCAGCAAGGAACCACCGTCCAGACCCGGAGGCGTGCCGGAATTCGACTTGAAATGTCGCGTGCGCAATGTCGCGTGCGCGTTGCATTCGGTCATCGGGCAGCCATCGGGCGCATGTGACGGGCGCATGTGACGGGCGCATATGAACTCTCTGGCAACGCTTGCCCGCTGGTCGCCCGAAGTCGAGCAAAACGGCATAGTGTGAATGGCCGGGGGCCAAAGACAGGAGGCAAACCCCGTAACAATATCATACTTTCTTTAAAAACTTGCAACGGTGTCCTTTCGGATCAGCCCGATTCAAAGACAGCCTCCAGAGCCAGGACATGGACCGGTTTTTGTTTTCTCCTGTTGAAAAATGCTTTTTTCTGTTAACATTTTTATGACAGTTCTGGAATCAGTTCTGTAAAACTGAAAGAAGAGGAGGAGTATCGATCATGGAAAACAAGCTTGCCAACCCGGCACCTTTGGGTTTGATGGGGTTCGGGATGACGACCGTTCTTCTGAATTTTCACAATGCCGGATTCTTCCCGCTTGGCTCGATGATACTGGCGATGGGCATCTTTTATGGCGGGCTGGCTCAGATCATCGCAGGCATCATGGAATTCAGGAAAGGAAATACGTTCGGCGTCACCGCATTTTCGTCCTACGGTCTGTTTTGGCTGACACTGGTTGCCCTGCTGGTCATGCCCAGATGGGGAGGCTGGGATGCGCCGACCAGTACCGCGCTTGGCTGGTATATGCTTTTGTGGGGGGTCTTCACGGCACTAATGTTCGTGGGAACTCTGCGTCACGATTTTGCCCTGCGATTCATTTTCGCCAGTCTGGCCATATTGTTTTTCCTGCTGTCGGCGAGAGAGTTCACCGGCAATGCCGGTATCGGGCGCATCGCTGGCTTCGAAGGCATTGTCTGCGGTGCAAGTGCCATCTACTCGGCAATGGCCCAGGTGTTGAATGAAACGTTCGGCCGCACGATCCTCCCCATAGGCGCAAATCAAGGCCAATCGGAATCTGTATAACATTCAGGTGGCTGAGCCTGAAATCGAAGATGTTTTGGGCTGATGATACTCGAGGGGAACCAAGTTCTTGATCCCCTCGGGTTCCATCCGTGCGGCGTTGGTGCATTCCCGCACCAAAAGCCGCTCTTGCACGAGGTTCTCGCACGAGGGCGTGTTTCTTGGCGTGTTCATCATCACACCAGTCGCAATCACACCAGTCGCACGCAGCGCCAGTGCCGGATCATCGACCCGGCCCTGGAGGGCGGTAACGCTGACAGAACACCCTTTTTCCGTTGAACTTGGCCAGAAAAATCCTGTTTCCCTCTTCCCAAGGGTGAAAAAAACGTCTAAGGGCCGCTCTCATTCCGGTGATGGCGCCTGTGTCCTTGGCCGGAATGATTCGTCCAAGACGGTGGGTGGGGCTTGTCCCATAAATCCTGCCTGAGACGGGAAGGCCAGATTTTCTTCGGGTTCCGCCTCGTGGCGATCCCGGGGCGAGATTGGACGGACCCGTGCGGACCCGATGTCGGGATGCAAGTCCCGATGAAATGAGCCGGAGGGATCATACCCTCCTATTACTTGGAGTGTAACTGTGGATAGAGCCCGGAAAGAGAAAGTGGTCGAGGAACTCGGCCGGATCTTCGCAAGCTCTGGCGTCGTGGTGGTTGCCCATTACGAAGGCATGACGGTTGCCGAGATGCAAGACCTCCGCGCGCGCATGCGCGACGCGGGCGGGTCGGTTCGCGTTGCCAAGAACAAGCTCGCCAAGATCGCCCTGGAAGGTCAACCCTGCGAATCGATCGCAGACTGCCTGACGGGCATGACCGTGCTCTCCTATTCCGAGGATCCCGTCGCTGCGGCGAAGGTGGTCGTCAAATACGCCAAGGACAACGAGAAACTCGCAATTCTCGGCGGTGCCATGGGAGATTCGATCCTTGATCTTGCCGGTGTCAAAGCCGTTGCCGACATGCCCTCGCGTGAAGAGCTCATCGCTTCGATCGCGGGTTGCATCGGGGCACCTGCCGCGAACATCGCCGGTGCCATCGGCGCGCCTGCTTCGAACATCGCGAGCATCCTTTCCACCATCGAGGAACAGGCTGCATAAGCAATCTTCCTGTCCCGTGGCGGCTTGAAACCGCGACGCTGGACACCCAAATCTAGGAACTGAAAAAATGGCTGATCTCAAGAAACTTGCCGAAGAAATCGTGGGCCTGACCCTGCTGGAAGCCCAGGAACTGAAAACCATCCTCAAGGACGAGTACGGTATCGAACCGGCCGCCGGTGGTGCCGTCGTGATGGCTGGCCCGGCTGCGGGTGACGACGCGGCCGCCGCTGAGGAAAAAGACGAATTCGATGTCGTGCTGACCGATGCCGGCGCGTCGAAAATCAACGTCATCAAGGAAGTCCGCGCCATCACCGGCCTGGGCCTGAAGGAAGCCAAGGACCTCGTGGAGGCTGGCGGCAAGGTCAAGGAAGGTGCTGCGAAAGCGGACGCCGAGGAAGTCAAGAAGAAGCTTGAAGACGCCGGCGCGAAAGTCGAACTCAGGTAAGCTTTTCGGGTGCGCCTGCATCCGTGATTCCATATCAAGGCTGGGTCCGGGGTTTACCGGGTCCGGCCGAACCTGTCTTGGAGAGGGCCGTGTTGATCACAGGTCCATGGCCTGTAGCCTTCTCCAAGGCGGCGTTCGCGGTTCGGGAGCCTTCCGGTGGGACGGAAGGCAGGTATGGAACCGCCCCCCTTCATTCGCCTTGCGGCACGCAACGGACCCCGACGTTACGCCAGCCGCGAAGAGACGAAAGGTCACGCAAAGCATGACTCACGCTTACGTTGGTCAGAGACGCATCCGTCGCCATTACGGCAAGATCCGCGAAATTCTTGACATGCCGAACCTCATCGAGGTTCAGAAATCCTCCTATGATCTGTTCCTGTGTTCGGGTGAGGCAGAGCGGCCCACCGACGGCGAGGGGCTCCAGGGTGTTTTCCAATCCGTTTTCCCGATCAAGGATTTCAATGACAACGCCGTTCTGGAATTCGTGAAATACGAGCTTGAGAAGCCGAAATACGATGTCGAGGAATGCCAGAGCCGCGACATGACCTACAGCGCGCCGCTCAAGGTGACGCTGCGCCTGATCGTGTTCGATGTCGATGAAGACACCGGAGCGCGATCGGTGAAGGACATCAAGGAACAGGACGTGTTCATGGGGGACATGCCGCTCATGACCAGCAACGG
>CBDIBW010000038.1:0-24378 GCA_965277135.1 Thioclava sp.
CGATTTCAGCTTCAAGGTCAGCCCGGACGGCTCGGCCTTCTACGAGGCGATCCGCATCGACCGCACCAGCGGCCGGGTCGAGATGCCCGAACCCGTCGTGCTCCCGGCGGTGAGCGCCGTGCCCGCGCCGCCGCCGAGCGGTAAGCTCGCCCTCTATGCCCGCGACCACGCCGGGGCCGGATGGCTCGACGTCCAGCGACCCTCGGGGCGGTTCTTCCCGCTGCAACCGCATTTCGGGGTCAACAGAATCGCGACCTGGGCACCGTCCACCGGCACGACCGTCAACACCAACGGCATGCCGCGCACCGCCGTCGGCACGGTCTCCACCCCGACGCTCGCCACCACCAACCTCTCGACCTCGATGCGGCGGCCGAAGAACGCTCGGCCGGATGGGTCTGCTGGCATGGGAATGCGGAGGGCCTCGGCGGCTTCACCTATGTGAACCGGCTCTCGCTGGTGACGCTGCAGGCGACCGGCATGGGCTTCTTCGGCCTCTATGGCTCGACGGCAGCGCTGGCCACGACTCTGGCCCTTTCGGCCGTCGTCAACTGCATCGGCATCGGTTTCCAGCGCGGTACGCACACGAACTGGCATCTGGTGCAGAACGACGCCTCGGGAGCGCCGACGCTTACCGATCCCGGGGCGAGTTTCCCTGTCACGAGCACGACGAACGTCCTGACCCTCACGCTCCTCGCCGCCCCGAACAGCAGCGAGATCGGCGTGCGGGTGGTCGAGGAAGTCAGTGGGGCGGTGGTTGAGGTGATGCTCGACACCGATATCCCGGCGGCGACGCAACTCCTGAGCCCGCGCAACTTCATGAACAACGGCGCGACCGCAGCGGCGGTCGTCTACGATTGCTCGGGGGTGTATGTGGAGACGGATTACTGAGCAGGGAATGATGGGAACAGGCGCGGGCGAGTTCTGGGCCAGGCGATCCCATTACGGGAAACGTCACACGCCTCGACCGTGGCGCATCGCCCAGCCCGGATCACAGGTTCACGCTTTCAAAAAGCGGCAGTGATTCGCTGCGCCGGAATGATGGCACGGCGGAGTGGCATCTGTCCCGTGCGGCGATGGGCACAAATGTGCCCCTTGGATCAGGCTCTTCTTTGACGTCGTGGCTTGGTGAGAGCCGGTCGCTCGCCTCCCGATATCTTCGCTTTCCCGGTGCAGGTCGGATAGCGAACGCAACCGAAGAACTTGCCATAGCTGCCGCTACGTTCGACCAGCCAACCGTCTTCGCATTCCGGGCAACTCGGATAACTGGCACCGCACCCACATCGGACCTCGCTCGTCCCCCCCGCATGGCGTGGCAGTGCTGTTCCGCAAGATGGGCAGGCGGGCAGCAGGTTTCCGCAATGCTGGACATGCTCGCAACGATACCAGATGCGGCCATCCTTTCCTGTCACGCCCAGCAATCGCCCACCGCATCCCCCGCAGACGTGCGCTTCGGGTTCAGCTCCGGGTGCTGTCGAGATCCCGTAGGCCGGGTCTTTGCGAAGCTCGGTCACGAAGGACGACGGCCGGGCATTCGAGGCAAGGATCGTCAGCGTATGCCGGACCCGCGTCATGGCCACATACATGACGCGCCGTTCTTCGGCGTTCTGGGAAGCCTCTTCCTCCGGCGAGACCAGCGACAGGAGTGGGTCGTCGACGATCTCAAACGGAAACCCTGTACGCCCGCTGTCGGCGTTCAGCAGGATGATGTGGTCGGCTTCCAGCCCTTTGGAGGCATGGATGGTCTTGAAGCTGATCTTCAGCCGCGGAAAACGGCGCCGCAAATTCGGCATGTCTGGTTCGATGAAGCGGTAGCGGCCGAGGAGCAGAACCGTCGCAGGTTTTACCTCCAGCGGCACGGCGGCGGACAGGGTGGCAAGGACCTCGTTCCGTTTCCCCTCATCTTCGCCCTTGGAAACGGAAACGACCTTGATTGCCGGTTCGGTCGCGGTTCCGGCCGGGACGATCTTCTTGTCGATCTGGGCGGGGTTCCTCAGAACGAATGTTCGGGCGGCAAAGGCGATCTGCTCGACCGACCGGAAGGTGCGGCCGAGGTCGACGGTCCTGTGCACGCCAGCCTCGTCATTGAAGCTGCCGCCGAACTCCCGCCCGAAATGGCGCATAAGATGGATGTCGGACCCGGCGAAGCGGAAAATCGACTGCCAGTCGTCACCAACGGCAAAGACGCGCACATCTGGATGCTGGGCCTTCAGCGCCTTCACCAGCCGGGCCCGGCTCTGCGAGATGTCCTGCAACTCGTCGACCAGGATGTGGCGGAACGGGCTGACATACTGGCAAGTCTCGGCATAGCGCGCGGCGCGCAGGATCATGTCTTCAAAGTCGATCCGGCCACCGAGGCGCTTCTGGTATTCCTCGAAGACCGGCGCGAAAACGTCGAGGAGCGATCCAGTTCTGCCGTGACAAAGGTGGTGATGCCGTTGGCCCTTGCCGTTCGCGGGTCGGCGACGAACTTCCGGACGGGCGCCATACGCGCGACGGCATCGGGCCCGATAGCCTCGGCATTCAGCTTCGACAGGAGCGAAGTATCCAGATCGCGGGCGTCGTGGAGCAGAGGTGCGATCTGGCACGCGGCCGGGTATCGGGATGGCGCGGCCAGAGACAGCACCTCAGCCAGGATCCTGTCCAGTCGCGCCTCGTCTTTCTTTAGGACCGAGAGGTTGAAGCGGGTCCAGGCCGTCCTGACTGCTTCTGAGAAGTCCAGTGCGTCTTGGTGGCCCGCGCCTTTCAGCGTGACACCGTGATCGTCGGCCGAGTGGATGGTCAGTGCGGTTCCGAGTATCCCCTTCCGAAGGGAAGGTGCGCTCGCCATCGACTGCAACGGCATGGCGGCAAGATTGCCGCGTCACGTTATCCGGATGTGATCCCCGTCCAGTTCGATTGCGCGGGCGGACCGGCCGAAGGGATCAGCCAGGAAACCGAAAAAAGCGCGTTGTTGTAGTCGAATCAATGAATTGGGCCTTCCTGGTCATTCCAGAGCACAATGCGTCGTCGCCACCATGAGCCGCAGCAACCATGTTTGCGCAAACCAATAAGAAGTTACTCGCGGGCGCGCTGGCAATCCAACCGGCCCCCAATATCCGGCTGAATGCAGCGCGCCCGTCAAACATCGCAGATAGTCATCGCACAAGAATACCTGCGTGGCCGACGTTATGTCCGCCGACCTTTGTGGGCTCCGAGCGGGTTCGCCGCCATCCCCACCGCCGCGCTTGATCCGGCCCACAGTCCGGCGTCTCCCGCGGTCCCCGCGCTTATCGGGTCCGGGTCCCCATCGTCAGCAAGTTTCTGAATCCGCTATTCTTCCGCCTCGTCTGGCCCTTCCGAATACGGCTCCGGCCGAGACAGGCCCGCCACGATTCGACCAAACTCGCCGAGGATGTCTCCGTGGTTCTTTTCGAGATAGCGATTGATCCGTTCATTCGTGAGCAGGCGTTCGACGTAGCGGCCCGCTACCACAAGGCGTAGATGATCGGGGCCAAGTGTCCCCTCGATCAGCTTGATGTTCTTCTGCAGGCTGGCCATCTCGGCCTTCATCCGCTCCGCCTGTTCGCGCGTGATGCCGGAAGTTTCTTTTCTCACTGCCGGATCGACAAGGTCTTCGGCATCGGTCGCGGCAAGGATGGCCTCGGTATAGGCCACCGTGTAATTGTTCGCTGCGAGCATGAGTTCCGCCGCTTGAATCTGCCGCAAGGGCTTCATCTTGCGCAGGCACCGGAAACTGTTGACCGGGCAATGTTTGTCTTTCAGGAGTTTAGCCGTCTCGGGGCAGATGCCATTCAACAATGTCCGCTTTCGCCGGATCAGCGCCACATCCACATTCAACGCAGCGGCAATACGGGCCTCCGGAACGCCCCGCTCAATGGCGCGCAAGATCATCTTGTGCTCCTGGATCGTGGCGAGGCGACTGATGCGTTTGTTGTAGGTGAAGGACTCGTCGTCGGTAGCGACCAGGCAGGTGACAGTTTCCTCGCCCATCTCCTTCAAGACATGCAGACGGACATGACCATCGAGCAGGATAAACGTGCCGTCTTTGCCAAGAGAACGTGCGACCACGAGTGGTTCGATCAAGCCGGCCTCGCGGATCGATGCGGCTATCTGTGCATATTTCTGGCCTTTGGGAACTGTGGTCGGCAGTTGTTTCACCGGCACAATAGCGGCGATCGGGATCTGACGCAGAGATGGCTCGAATCCCGGCCCCTTGGAAGGGGGCGTTTTGCCCATATGTGTCATCTGCGCGGTTCCTTAAGTCCGTCGACCACCATGCTCGGCAGAGAATCCAGTCCCTCGGCACGGAGCAAGGTGAGGAAATTCTCATCCTTGAGCAGGGACTGGAACGCCGCGTCGAGGAACAGCAGGTTGCCGCGCGTCGACTGGGCCCTGCGGATCATGTCCTGCTGGCGTTCTGCCTCGATACGATATGCCCGGACCAACGCCGCCGATGTCATCCGCACCCCAGATCGTTTTGTGCGTGTGGCACCTTTTTTCTTGCCGTGCCGCTGGCGCAGTTCCACCAGCCGCCGTGCTTCCAGCAGCTTCTTGCCCCGCAATTCACCCGAGGCATAGGCTGCCTCCAGCGCCTTCTGCACATCCTTCTCTTCCGGCCGGGTGATATACAGTGCGACACTGAGGGGCATCTGACCGGTCTCGACCGCGATCAGCAGTCGTTCCTCGCCGTTGGCGATCAACTCGCCGATTTCGTGAACGTACGACCATGACAATCCGGTTTTCTCGGCGATGTCGTGGTCCGGGTATCCTCGGTCGCGCAGGATGGCGATATCCTGCAGCAACTCGAGCGGTCGCTGCTGACGACGGGCGATGTTCTCGATCACGCTACGCAGAAGTCGTTCGACCTCGTTCGCGTCCACGACGATGGCTGGGATGTGGGTTTCGCCAAGTGCGACATAGGCCTCCATCCGCCCCTGACCGCAGACCAGCCGATAGGCATCCCCTGACGCCGTGTCATCCCGCGCGACGGTGATCGGCTTCTTCAGCCCCACCTTGCCGATACTGTCCACCAGCGCACGAAAGGTCTTTTCAGATCGTTCGCGCGGATTTTCCACGGTGATGACAGCAATGGGGATAATCTGCACCTCGGCGTGGGTTTCGATATCGCTCACCATGGTGTCACCTCGGAAACGGAAACGCGCCGGGCCATGTCGAAGAAGAAGTCCAACGTTTCAAAACGGAAGGCGTCCAGCATCAGGCCATTCTCCTCTGCAAGCCCCAGAGGTTTGCTCCGCATCTCGAATTGGGGCAACAGGTAGTAATCGAGCGCGTCAGTGTTCGTGCGGTTCATCCTGATGGCGATGGTGATGTCGGGCGCGAGGCCGGTGTCGAAGCGGATCTTCCAGCGTAAGCCGCCTGAGGACGTTTCGCGACAGCGGGCGACGACGACGGATGCCGTGAATTCGCTGTTGATGGTTAGCAGGTCCGTCGCAGGGTTCCTGATCACAGCACCGCCAAGCAGGGTGATTTCGTGGATCACGCGCTCAACCTCGTCGCCGTGAAATTGCCGCAACACGCGGTTGGCTTCGATGTAGCGATAGTCGCGATCCGGGGTGAACCCGACAAGAGAATAGGCCCTGAGCAGGCTGCCGAAGCGATGGGCATAGGCGCCGCTGGACGGCATCCCATCTGCTTCGTCGATCACCAGCCCGGAAATGTAGCAATGACGCTGGAGCAACCGGGTAAGGCGCTCCAGCATCTCCTCATCCGAGAAGCGACGGTTGCGCGCCGCGATGATGGCCTGAACCTTCTGAAACTGTTTCGGCTCGACGATGGCATCGAAGGCGCCGTCCGAACGGATCCACATCTCCGGGCCATTGGCGACCCGCTTGCGCTTCAGCTTGAATGAGCGCCGGTTGTAGACGTTGTTGCCGATGTATTTCTCGTTGGTCAGGATCTGATGGACGGTCGCGCGGGTCCAGACCCGCCCGAGATCGGTGAGGATGCCGCGTTCATTCAGTTCTACCGCAATTTCGCTTTCCGACAGGCCCTTCTTCAGAAACTGGCTGTAGATCCAGCGCACCGTCCGGACCTCCTCGTCTGGTCCGGGAACCAGGACGACGCGATCCGTCTGAAGGCTCTTGTGCTCACCGCGCTTCAGTTCGGTTTTCACTTCTCCCCGTTCATTGAGAAGGGCGCGACGCAACCCAAAGCCCGCCGGGCCACCCTGACGATAGCCGAGCTCAATCAGACGGCACTGGCCCGCGAAGACCTTCACTGAAAGCTCACGGCTGTATTCGCCCGCCATCGCCCGCTTGACACTTTTCACGATGGTGGAGGTCGGAGAACCATCATTCTCGAATTGCTCGGCGCAATAGGCGACCTGCATTCCCGCCTTCCGGCAGCGATACTCGTAATAGGCAGATTCGTCCGTGTCCTGAAAACGTCCCCAGCGGGTGACGTCATAGACCAGAATCACGCTGAATTCGGCCACGCCGGATTCGACATCGGCGATCATCTGCTGCAATGCCATCCTGCCGCCGATGATCAGGCCGCTTTTCGCATCATCCGAATAGGTTTTGACAATCCTGATGCCGCGGCGTTCGGCGTATTCGCGGATAGTCTGCGCCTGGTTCTGGGTTGAATACTGTTGATGCTCGGTCGACATCCGGACGTACTCCGCAGCCAGCAGCCGCTCGGACCGCTCGGTTTCTCCTTCGGATAATGTTGATTTTCCCCGAGCCACGCCCGCCTCCCAAGAAATCATGTGGGCTGCTTCGAGCTGATGGCCCTCTACCGCAGGTTGGGCGCAAATACGAACTGCCGCTTTTCATGTCCTTCCCGGAGTATTATCGAAGGAGGACGCAGAGATGCGGATCAAGACGGGCACATTTGTGCCGAAAACGGGCACAAATGTGCACCTTGAAGCCGATGTCGCCGACTACCGGACCGCCATTGCCGCTGCACTTCGGGACGAACTCGGCCTGACGCATCGAGCAGTCAAGACGGCGATGCGTTGGACGGGTGCCAGTGAGCGGACCGTGAAGTACTGGATCGCTGGCGAGCGTGGGCCCAGCGGCGAGCATCTGATCGCACTGGCCAGGCACTCGGATATCGTGTTCCACATGGTCCTGCTGCTGGCCGATCGCCATGACGACGAGGATGCCGAGTAAGGTCAAGCCGCCACAGAGGCGGCGGGGAGTCCCAATCGGGGCACCGCCGCCAGACTTGATGTGTAGTGTTTTTTGGTTATATTAAATACACGCCAAGCATGAAGAGCCTTCCATGTCCCGCACCACGACCATGACCGTCCGCCTGAGCGGTGTGCTCAGCGATTTCGTCGCGGCCAATGTCGGCGAGAACGGTTCCTACGAGAACATTAGCGAATACGTGCGCGACCTGATCCGGCGAGACAAGGAGCGGACCGAGCAGGAGACTTTCGACCGGCTGAAGGCCGAGCTGACCCGCGCCTTCGCCGCGCCCGAGACCAGCTACAGGCCGCTGACGGCCGCCGAAGTCATCGCTCGCAACCGGGCCTGACCAGATGGCGATCCGGGTTCAGGAGGCGGCCTCACTCCGCCTCGATGACATCTACCGCTATACGCGCGACCGATGGGGCGAGGTCCAGGCTGATCGCTACATAGGGACGTGCCGATCCCGAGCGGCTTGCGCACGTGATCGAGGATAGTGACACGGCCCTTGCCGATGAGGCGGGGCGTCTCGGCCAGATGTATCTGAAAAGACCTCTGCATAACACAGGTTTTGTGCCGAAAAGAGGGCTGCGCCTGCCAGGGGGCAGGCAGGCGCAGCCCGGCCTATCGTCCGGACGGGGCGGTTTTGATGTGCGGCTATATTATGCAGAAGTCTTGTATCATGATTATTCGGTTTGGCTGGCTATATCTTGGGCATGTCGTTCAGTCGCGAAACGGTGCGACGCGGTGTTGCGCGCCCATCAGGAACGCATCCGCCACCAGTTGCAACGGTGCCAGATCGACCTCGCTTTGCCCGGCTGCGATCCGTTCTCCAAACCGGGCGTAGAGCCTGCGATATTCGTGATCTTCCGCCGCGATCCACGCAGTCCCATTGACCAGAAGCCTGGCACCCCCCTCGCGCAGCAGGATCTCGGAGCTGTCGGTCTCGACCCGGATATCCCAGATCGGAGGCCCCGTCTGGCGCCAGTCGAATTCCGCCGCGATGGCCACGCCTGAGGTGGTCTCCATCGCGAGCCGTGCCGCAATCGGCGTCTGCCTGTTTTCCGGGATCTCCAGATCGGCCCGATCGAGTCGCACCGGTTCGGGCAGGATCCGGGTCAGCACGCAGAGCGCGTTGATCCCCGGATCGAACACACCCAGGCCACCGGGCTGCCAGATCCATTCCTGGCCGGGATGCCAGCATTTCACGTCTTCCTTCCAGGTGATCGTGACGCGCCCGATCGCGGCGTGTGCCAGCAGCCTGCGCGCCTCCTCGACGGCTGCTGCCTCGCGCGAATGCCAGGTGGCAAACAGGGTTACGCCGACATCCCCGGCCAGCCGGGCCAGCGCCTGCACCTCGGACACAGAGGCGCCGGGCGGCTTTTCCAGCATCACATGCTTGCCCGCCCGGATTGCCAGGATTGCCTGCGCGAAACGCCCCTGCGGCGGTGTGCACAATGACACGGCCTGCAAGGTCGGCTCGGCGGCCAGCATCTCTTCCATATCGTGATATGTCGGCAGATCGTCATGTGCGGCATTGCGACTGGCAATCGCGACCAGTTGCAGCCCCGGTGTCATCTTCAGCGCGGGCAGGTGCTGGCTTCGGGCAATCGTGCCCAGCCCGACAAGACCAAGCGAAATGGGGCCACGCGAAATCGGGTCAGGCAAAATCGGATCGGTCATGGGTGAACGCCTCCGACGGGCAGACGAAAGGCGGGTTCGGGCCGACCCCGCCCGGCCTCGGCCCTGGCAAAGACGGACCCCGACAGGGGGGCTGCCGAAAGCGCATCCGGGCTCATCCCCTGGCGCGCGGTCGTGCAGTAAAGCGTGGTGAAACCCGGCCCACCCATTGCCGGACAGCTTGGCTGTGGCACCGGCAGGGCGGTGCGTTCGCCAATCTCTCCCTCGGGCGAGATGGCAAGCACCGACCCGTCGCCCCAGAGTGCGATCCGCAAACTGCCGTCGTCCAGCGTCACCGCGCCGTCGGGGTGCAGCCCCGGCACCGCAAGATTGACAAACAACTCGGGCGCGGCGGACGGCCAGCCCGCGGCATCGAGCGCGACGCGATAGAGCATCCCCGGATCGGTATCGGCAAAATAGGCGCAGCTTCGGTCGGGCGCGAAACAGATCGCGTTGGGAACCGTGATCGCGGAGACCAGCTTGCGCAAGTTCCCGCCCGCGTAACGATAGATCGCACCGGCCTCCGGCTCGGCATGTTTGCCCATGGTGCCGATCCAGACCCCGCCCCATGGATCCGCACGCCCGTCATTGCTGCGCGTTGCGGCATTGTCGGCCTCAAGGGCGACCAGTTTCCCGCCCAACTGCCCTTGCGCGATATCAAAGAGCCACAGCCCGGTTTCCGAGCCGATCAGCAGGCGATCGGCGTCGATCCAGGCCGCAGCCGAGCAGATCTCGGGGAGCCTGGCCTCGCGGGTCTTGCCGCTCCGGGGATGGCGCGACAGCAGCCTGCATCCCAGAATGTCGAACCAGAACAGCTCTTGTCGGAGCGGGTGCCAAAGCGCCCCCTCGCCCAATTCGCAAGGCCGGGTGTCGAAGGGGGTCACGTCCGCACCTCCATGGTCGCGTCACAGGCGGCAATCCGGTGCTGTCCAGGCGGCTGATATGTCATGTGAATGCCTTTCCGATCGGCGCGTCTCGGGTCTTGAGGAGCGGCAAGCCCCGAAACGCCGGGTCATGCGAATGTCAATGCGCGTCCTTTCCGACGGGATTTCCCCGGCATCCCTTTAGGAAATCGAGGTCGGCGCCGGTATCGGCGCCCTCGACATGGGCCTGGTGCAGCCAGGCATAGCCGCTCTCGGGGGGCTCATGGGTCCGCTCATGGGTCGGGCTCCGGTCGGCCAGCCGCGCGGCCAGTTCCGTGTCGCTGATTTCAAGCGTGATGCTGCGGTTGGGAACGTCGAGCGAAATCATGTCACCCGTCCGCACCACCGCGAGCGGACCGCCCGCGGCCGCCTCGGGTGCGACATGCAGCACCACCGTGCCGTACGCCGTGCCCGACATCCGCGCGTCCGAGATCCGCACCATGTCGGTGATACCCTTGCGCAGCACCTTGGGCGGAAGCCCCATATTGCCGACCTCGGCCATGCCCGGATAGCCCTTGGGACCGCAATTCCTGAGCACCATCACACAGGTCTCGTCGATATCGAGAGCCTCGTCGTTGATCTTTGCCTTGTAGTCGTCGATATCCTCGAACACCACTGCCCGGCCACGGTGGGTCAGCAGATGTTCACTCGCCGCCGAGGGTTTCAGCACCGCCCCTTTCGGCGCAAGATTGCCGCGCAGCACCGCGATCCCGCCATGTTCGGCGAGCGCGCGGTCGGCGGGCAGGATCACGTCCTCGTTCCAGTTCACCACATCCTTGACCTCGTCCCAGATCGCACCGCCCGACACGGTGAGCGCCTCGCTGTGCAACTGCCCCGCCTCGCCCAGACGTTTCAGCACGACCGGCAGGCCACCGGCCTGGAAGAACTCTTCCATCAGGTATTTGCCCGACGGCATCAGGTTCACGATGGTCTTCACGTCGCGCCCGCAGCGGTCCCAGTCATCGAGCGTCACATCCGCGCCCACCCGCCCCGCCAGCGCCAGCAGGTGAATGACCGCATTTGTCGAGCCGCCGATCGCACCATTGGCGCGGATCGCGTTTTCAAACGCCTCTTTCGTCAGGATGTCGGACGGTTTCAGATCGTCCCTGACCATCTGCACGATACGCCGGCCCGAAAGCTGCGCCATCACGCGGCGGCGGCTGTCCACCGCCGGGATTGCGGCATTGCCCGAGAGCGCCATGCCCAGAGCCTCGGCCATCGCGGCCATCGTCGAGGCCGTGCCCATCGTGTTGCAACTGCCCGAGGAGCGGCTCATCGAGGCTTCGGCCTCAAGGAATTCGTCCTGCGTCATCTCGCCCGCCTTCACGGCCTCGGAGAATTTCCACAGATGGGTGCCCGATCCCACGCGCTCGCCACGAAACCAGCCGTTCAGCATCGGCCCGCCCGAGACCACGATCGAGGGGATATCGCAGCTTGCCGCCGCCATCATCAGCGATGGCGTGGTCTTGTCGCAGCCCACGAGAAGCACCGCCCCGTCGATCGGCTGGCCCCGGATCGTCTCTTCGATCGCCAGCGCGGCAAGGTTGCGAAACATCATTGCGGTCGGACGGAAGGTGTTTTCCGAGGCCGAGAACACCGGCACCTCGACCGGAAAGCCGCCCGCCTCCCAGACCCCCGCCTTCACCTTTTGGGCCAGTTCGCGCAGGTGGCCGTTGCAGGGCGTCAGGTCCGACCAGGTGTTGAGGATGCCGATGATCGGGCGTCCATCGAACAGATCATGCGGATAGCCCTGGTTCTTCAGCCAGCCACGATGATAGATCGTGTCGCGCGAATTGCCGCCATACCATTCCTGCGAACGCAGGCGGCGCGGCCAGGGGGCGGGGGTGAAAGTCCTGGTGGACATTGGAAAACTCCGAAATCAGAAGGAACACACCGCGACAACACCCGTATCGGAGGCCACGGAAAACCAAATTGAACAGTGGCGGCCCGGCAATGAACGTCAGCACACGCTTGCATCGCCACCAGTACGGATTTGCGGCACGGATTTGCGGCACGGATTTGTCGGCACGGATTTGTCGGCACATGTCTATCTCAGGCGCAGTTCGGTTCTACCATCGAAGAGCAGGATATCCTCCGGACGGATTGTCAGGCCGACCTGCCGGCCGGGGGGAAGCAGGGCGTCATCGTGGATCTCGCAGATCACCCGCTCACCGCCCGGACACTGGAGGTGAAGATAGGACACGCCGCCAAGCGACTCTGTCAGCTCGATGGAATGGGTGTCGCCCGACGGGTCCGGATGCACGTGCCGGGGTCTGAGGCCAACGATCACGTCACGTCCCTCGGGCGGAAGCGTTACCGCCGGGCGTAGCGGGGCAGGGCCCAGGCCAGCAACCGCAACTGCACCGTCCCGCACGACGCCCTTGAAAAAGTTCATCGACGGCGATCCGATGAAACCGGCCACGAACCGGTTGTCGGGATCGTGATAGAGATCCAGCGGTTGGCCGACCTGCTCGATCCGTCCGGCACGCAGCACGACGATCTTGTCGGCCATGGTCATCGCCTCGACCTGATCGTGCGTGACATAGATCATGGTTGCGCCGATCTCCTTGTGCAGGCGCGCGATCTCGACGCGCATCTCGACGCGCAATTCCGCATCGAGGTTCGACAGCGGCTCGTCGAACAGGAAAACATCGGGGCCGCGCGTGATTGCCCGACCGATGGCAACTCGCTGGCGCTGCCCGCCGGAAAGCGCCTTGGGCTTGCGCTCAAGATATTCCTCAAGGCGCAGGATGCGCGCCGCCTCCCGGACCTTCCGGTCGATTTCCGTTTTGGGATGGCCTGTCATCTTCAGACCGAATCCCATGTTCTGGGCCACGCTCATGTGAGGGTAGAGCGCGTAGGTCTGGAACACCATGGCAATGCCACGCTCGGCGGGGTCAAGTTGCGTGACATCGCGCTTTCCGATGACGATCTTGCCATCGGTGGTTTCCTCCAGACCCGCGATCATCCGCAGCAGCGTCGATTTTCCGCAGCCGGAGGGGCCGACAAAGACACAGAATTCGCCGTCTTCGACCTCAAGATCGACACCATGGATCACCTGTGCATCGCCGTAGCGCTTGATCACATTTTGCAAAGTCACGCCGGACATCCGTTTCCTCCCTTGCGCTGTTCTGGAAAGCGCCAGTTTTCGGCGGCCTCCGCGATTGCGGCAGCGGCCTGGCGCAGTTTCGGTTCTGTTCGGGCGAGCGCGGCGAGATCGGTGCGCGCGGTCGAACCGGTGACCGACATCGCGCCGATGACGCGGCCGCTCGAACTCAGGATCGGCACGGCGATGCAGATGATGCCGGGCTCGTGTTCCTCATCATCACAGGCGAAACCGCGCTCGCGGGTGTGGGCCAGTTCCGCCAGAAGGGCCGCGGGGTCGGTCAGCGTATGCGCGGTGAAGCGGTGGAACGACTGACGCTTGAGTGCGGTGTCGAGCTCGGGCGCGTCGAGATGCGCGAGCATGGCTTTGCCCACGCCGGTGCAATAGGCGGGGCCGACCTTGCCGGCCTGGCTGAACATTTCGATCGACTGGCGGGCGTTGATCTTGTCAACATAGAGCACCTGCCCGTTGTCGAGTTGGGCGAGATGGATGGTCTGGTCCAGCGTATTCGAGAGCGCCTCAAGTTGCGGTCGCGCGATCGGGGCGAGCGAGGACTGGCGCCAGGCGGCATGGGCGAGCCGCACGAGACGCAGCCCGGGGGTATAGGTCTGACGTTCCGGGTCGAAGCTGAGCATGCCCTGATTCGTGAGGGTCTGCAAAAGACGATAGAGCGTGGCTTTCGGGTAGGGACTTTCCGCCAGCAGTGTCGTGAACCGTACCGGACGTCCATGGCTGGCGGCCAGGTCCATGACATTCAGGGCTTTTCCCACAGTCCCATCCGCGATTGCAGGTTTTGCCCGGCTCTTGCCCATTTCGTCTTTTCCCCGGCGGTGTTGGCGCCCGCTTGCTTCAAGTGGTTGACACATAGGCATGACTGTGCAGTAATTTCAATATTCAAAGTCTGGTTCCATTATATAGAACATCCGGGGAGGAGAAAGCAATGTCATACAGATGGCGCAGCCTGACGGTGGGCCTGGTTCTGGCGTCCCTTGTGGGGGCCGGAGTGGCCCGGGCGGGCGAGCTGATCATCAACACAGATACGTCCTATGCCGGTCCGAAGGCGGCGATGGAATGGGCGATAGATTCGTTCAAGACGGAAAATCCGGACGTAAAGGTGACGTGGAACATCTTCGACCATGAAGGTTACAAGACCGCGATCCGCAACTTTCTTCATGCCGACCCTCCCGACATCCTGACATGGTATTCCGGGCACCGGATGCTGCCTTTCGTGAAGGCCGGTGCTTTCATGGATGTGACGAACCTTTGGAAAAAGGACGGGCTCGACAGGCAGATGGCCTCGGCGATGCCGTCGATGACCTACAAGGACAAGCAGTGGGGCATCCCCTACAGCTATTACCAGTGGGGCATCTACTATAACAAGGCCGTCTTCGACCGGTTTGGTGTGACCTCGCCGAAGACCTGGCAGGATTTTCTCGACGCTTGTGCCAGGTTCAAGGCGGGTGGCGTGGACTGCACCACAACCGGGAACAAGGCGCTGTGGCCCGCTGCCGCCTGGTTCGACTATATTGATCTGCGCACCAACGGTTACCAGTTCCACATGGATCTGACCGCCGGAAAGGTGAGCTGGACCGATCCGCGCGTGAAGAAGGTCTTTGCGGAGTGGGCGAAGATGGTCAAGCCGGGCTATTTCACCACCAACAGTTCGGCGCTCGACTGGCAGGACGCCGCACCACTGCTTGTACAGGGCAAGGCGGCGACGTATCTGATGGGCAATTTCGCCGTCGATGTGTTCAAGAAGGCGGGAATGAAGGAAAGTGATCTGGGATTCTTCGCGTTTCCCACCATCACTCCGGGGCTTGCGCGTGCCGAAGACGCGCCGACCGAGTCAGTTCATGCCGCGGCCAATGCGCCAAATCCCGAAGTGGCGCGGAAGTTTCTCGCCTATATCGCGCGGCCGAAGGTACAGGGCAAGATGAATGACATCATGGGCCAGCTTCCGGTCAACAGCGAATCGAAGGTGGGCGACGACACGTTCCTGCGGCAAGGCTTCGAGTTGCTTTCGACGGCTTCGGCGCTGTCGCAGTTCTTCGACCGGGATGCACCGGCCGCGATGGCGAAGGCCGCCATGGAGGGGTTCCAGGAATTCATCGCCCATCCGGAGCGTGAGGATGAAATCCTCACCCGCCTCGATCAGGTGCGCAAGCGCGTCTACCGCTGAACTGACGATTTCCGGGGTGGCCTTGCGGGCCCCCCTGCCTTGAGGATCGGAGACGTCCCGATGAGTGCAGTGGATATTCGGCAACAGACCCCCGGCGACCCGCACCCGTGCCTGGCGCCGCAATCAGCGCCGCATCGCGCCATGGCTGTTCATCGCCCCCGGGGCGCTGATGTTCCTGCTTTACGTGATCCTGCCAATCGGTCAATCGATCCTGATCTCGTTTTACCAATGGGACGGAATGGGACCGATGAGCTGGGTGGGATTTCGCAACTACTCCGAACTCTGGACCGATCCGGTTTTCCGGGTTTCGCTCAAGAACAACGTGATCTGGCTGGTCCTCTACATGCTGGCGGTGCCGGTCGGGTTGCTGATCGCGATCTTCCTGAACCAGAACGTCCGCGGCATTCGCGTCTACAAGTCGCTTTTCTTCTTTCCCTTCGTCATCAGCCAGGTGGTCGTGGGCCTCATCTTCTCATGGTTCTACGCCCCCGATTTCGGCCTGTTCTTCAAGCTTGTGAAGCTGCTGAGCGGCCACGGAATCGCGGTTCTGGCCAGCGATACATGGGTCACCTATGGCGTCATCTTCGCCGGGCTCTGGCCGCAGGTCGCCTATTGCATGATCCTGTATCTCACCGGGCTCAACAATGTCTCCCCCGACCAGGTGGAGGCGGCGCGGCTGGATGGGGCCAAGGGCTGGAAGATGCTGTGGTATGTGATCTTGCCCCAACTGCGCCCGGCGAGCTTCATCGCGATGGTGGTCACGATCATCGGGGCGCTTCGGTCCTTCGACCTGATCTCGATCATGACCCAGGGCGGACCCTACGGATCGAGCGAGGTGCTGTCCTATTACATGTATGAACAGGCGCTGAGTGAATATGGCTATCGCATGGGCTATGGCGCTGCGATTGCGGTGGTTCTCTTTGCGATCATGATGGTTTTCATCTCCGGTTTCATCTGGAAGATGTATCGCGATGAGAGAGAGGTCTGAGATGTTCCCCCCGCCCGATCCAGCAGCAAGGCGCGCCCTCCAGGATCGCCTATCAGACGGCACTTCCGATCGTGTTGATCCTCTGGCTTCTGCCGCTGCTGGGGGTTGCGATGACGTCCCTGAAACCGGCGTCTGACCTGGCGCAGGGCAATTACTTCGGCTTGCCGAGTGATCTGGCCTTCGGCAACTATGTGGATGTGTTCCGAAACTCACCGATGGCGCAATATATCCTGAACAGCTTCAAGGTGACGATCCCGGCTGTGATCGGCGCGGTTGCGCTTTCGTGCATGATGGGCTTTGCGCTGGCAACCTACAGGTTCCGGGGCAACCTTGCGCTTTTCTTTCTGTTTGTTGCCGGGAACTTCGTGCCCTTCCAGATCCTGATGGTCCCGGTGCGGGATCTGACGCTGAAGTTTGGCCTCTACAACACCGTCACGGGACTGGTGCTGTTCCATGTCGCCTTCCAGACAGGGTTCTGCACCCTGTTCATGCGCAATTTCATTCGCGCCCTGCCAAGGGAACTGATCGAGGCGGCGCGTGTCGAAGGCGTCAGCGAATTGAGGATCTTTGGCCATGTCGTGCTGCCACTGATGCGACCTGCGATTGCGGCGCTGAGCGTGCTGATCTTCACCTTCGTGTGGAACGACTATTTCTGGGCAACGGTTCTGACCACCGGGGCCAAGGCACAGCCGATCACCGCAGGGCTCTATTCGCTGAACGGGCAATGGGTGGCGCAGTGGCAACTGGTGTCGGCCGGGTCGATCATGGCCGCGATGCCGCCTGTTCTGATGTTCTTCCTGATGCAGCGTCATTTCATCGCGGGGCTGACCCTGGGTGCCGTCAAGTGAAAACATGGAGGATCGATACCGGTGCGCAGACCCTGGCGCTGGCCACGGATGGCAGTATCCCTTGGGTGATCTGGTGGGGGGCGCCCCTGCCCATGGATCAGGATCTGGCAGCACTCGAATCCTCGACCCGCGCCGATCTGACCGGCGCGATGATGGACGTGACCCCGGCCCTGTCGCTCTGCCCCGAGGCCGCGCGCGGGTTTCCCGGCCAGCCCGGGCTGGTGCTGAGCGAGGCGGATGGCACACCGCTTGCGCCGCGCTTTGCCTTCGACAGTGCGCAGGAAAGAGAGGCGCTTGCACTGCACAGCCGGTGGCAGGGGCTGCGGCTGACCCACCGGATCACCACCGCGCCGGGCGGGATGCTGGCGCTGCAAACCCGGCTTGCCTCCGATCGCCCGGTGCGGGTGCATTGGCTCGCGGCGCCGGTGCTGCCCGGTCCGCAGGACGCGACGATCCTGACGCCGTCGGGTCGCTGGATCGGCGAGTTTCGGATGACGGGCACACCCTGGGTCCCCGGTGCCCGTGTGATCGAGGCGCGGCAGGGGCGATCGGGGCACGAATACCCGCCGTTTGCGCTTTTCCCCGGAGCGGGCGCGACGAACACGCGCGGTGAGGTGAGGGGGTTGAATTTCGGCTGGTCGGGCGGGCACCGGATGGTGGCGGAAGAGCTGCCCGACGGCCGCCGCCAGATCCAGATCGGGGTTGCGATGGATGCCGAGACCGCAGTGGGAAACCGGTTCGAAACCCCGCCCCTCCATGCCGGCTACAGCGATGTCGGGCTGAACGGCATCGCGGTCGCGAACCAGCGGCTGACCGCCTCTCTGATAGACTGGCCCGATGCCACGCGCCCACGCCCGGTGCATTGCAACTGCTGGGAGGCGGTCTATTTCGACCATGATCTGATATCGCTTCTGGAAATCGCGGAAAAAGCCGCCGCTCTGGGTGCCGAACGGTTCGTGCTCGATGATGGCTGGTTCGGACGCCGGGACGACGACACGACAAGCCTTGGCGACTGGATGATCGACCGGCGCAAATGGCCCGAGGGGCTGAACCCGCTGATCGAGCGGGTGGAGGCGCTTGGCATGCGGTTCGGTCTTTGGGTCGAGCCCGAGATGGTGAGCCCCGACAGCGATCTTTACCGTGCCCATCCCGACTGGGTACTGGGCTTGCCCGATCAGGTGCTGGAGCGTCACCAGATGGTGCTCGACATGGCCCGCCAAGAGGTGCGGGATTACCTTTTCGAGCATCTTAAGGCGTTGCTTTCGGAATATCGGATCGACTGTCTGAAATGGGATCACAACCGTTTGCTGCCGGTGGTGGATGCGGCGCAGACCCGAGGGCTATACGCGCTCCTCGACCGTCTGAGGGCAGAGTTTCCGGAAGTTGAGATCGAAAGCTGCGCCTCGGGTGGGGGACGGATCGACACGGGGATCCTGACGCGGACCCATCGCGTCTGGCTGTCCGACAGCAACGACGGGTTGGAACGGTTGCGCATCCAGCATGATGCGGCGCTGTTTCTGCCGAACGCGGTAACCGGATCTCACGTGGGGCCGCGCGATTGTCATACCTCGGGGCGCAGCCTGTCGATGTCGTTTCGCGCGCGGGTGGCCGCGCAGCGGCACCTGGGCTTCGAGATGGACCTGCGCGAGCTGACGGTGCAGGAAACGCGGGTGCTGGGTGAGGTCACCGCGTGGTGGAAGGCAGGCCGCGACTGGCGGATGGCTGCGGATGTGCTGCGGCTGGACACCGCGCCCGAGATCACCGCCGAGATGCAGAGATCGCCCGACGGGAAGAGGTTTACGCTCTTCGTCGGAGTGGTGGAGGCGGGGGCCCAGACCCTGCCTCGTCCGGTGCGGCTGACCGGGCTCGATCCTGCCGCCCGCTACCGTGTGACGCTGATCAACCCCGAGGACGCACCGAAACAATCCCGGGGACCGGTGGCGCTTCGCAGCGGGTCGCTCATCTTGTCGGGCGCGGTGCTGATGGGGCAGGGGCTTGTCTTGCCCTGGGCCTGGCCGGCAACGATCTGGGTCATCGACGGTGAGAAGATCGCGGCCGACACGGATACCACACGGGCACCACGAGGGCAGCATATGACGACGAAACACCGCTTGGCCCGTTGGCATGGCAAGCCTGACAGCGACGGGGTGACGGGATGAGCAAACCAGCCGATATTGCATGGGTCGCGGCGGATT
Source organism: Thioclava sp. (assembly GCA_965277135.1). Lineage (GTDB taxonomy): Bacteria > Pseudomonadota > Alphaproteobacteria > Rhodobacterales > Rhodobacteraceae > Thioclava. The sequence goes on from CBDIBW010000038.1 coordinate 19,071, forward strand.
GGGGCACGACCCATCTGCGGCTGAGCGCCATCGGGGCGGATGGAGATGTGCTCGGCACCCGTCGTTCCGGCACGGGAATGGCGTGCCTTGAGCCGTCCGGGTTCGAGCCGGCGCTGATCGCGTTGGCGGACGACTGGTTTCGCGGTGCGCATTGGCCTCCGGTCGTTGCCTGCGGCATGCTCGGCAGCCGTCAGGGCTGGATCGAGGCGCCCTACCGTGCCGTGCCCACCGCACCAATGGCTGCGGGCGGGGCTGCGGGCGGGCTGGTGACGGCCCCAGCCAGGGAGCCAAGGCTCAGGGTCGGCATCGTGGGCGGGTTGCGGCAGGACGCACCGGCAGACGTCATGCGGGGCGAAGAAACCCAGATCGCGGGGTTTCTGGCCCTGAACCCGGGGTTTGACGGCGTGCTTTGCCTGCCCGGAACGCATGGCAAATGGGCGCGGGTCCGGCACGGCCTGGTCGAAAGCTTCCAGACCTTCATGACCGGAGAGCTTTTCGCGCTGCTGTCCGAGACTTCGGTGCTGCGGCACTCGGTGGCGACCGGGGGCTGGGACGAGGACAGCTTTGCCGGGGGCCTTGCCACAGCCCGCGCCGCCCCCGAACGGGTCGGGGCGGAGTTGTTCGGCCTTCGTGCCGGCGCACTCCTGCATGGGCTGGACCCGGTCGCAGCGCGCGCGCGTCTGTCAGGGTTGTTGATCGGCAGTGAACTGGCGGCCGCGCGCGGTTTCCGGGCCGGGGCAGGCGCGGTCGCGGTGATCGGCGCAAAGCGGATCGGGGAGGCTTATTGCACCGCGCTTGGTGGCGAGGGTATCGACGCCCCCCTGATGGATGCCGAAAATGTGACGCTTGCAGGCCTGCGTGCGGCCTGGGCCATTTGCAAGGAGGATCAGGGATGAGCCGCAACATCATTGCCATTCTGCGCGGGATTACCCCGTCCGAGGCTGTTTCCGTCGCGGGCGTATTGATCGACGCCGGAATCGACCGCATCGAGGTGCCGCTGAATTCACCCGACCCGTTCGACAGCATCGGCCGCATGGCCCGGGCCCATGGTGCGCGGGCCATGATCGGGGCCGGAACAGTTCTGAGTCCGGCCGATGTTGTGCGGGTCGCCGAAGCGGGCGGGCGACTTGTGGTGTCGCCCGATTGCAACCCCGAGGTCATCGCTGCGACCAAAGCCGCGAAGATGCAAAGTTTTCCAGGCGTTTACACCGCCACGGAATGTTTCGCGGCAATCAGGGCAGGGGCGGATGGCCTGAAGATTTTCCCGGCCGCACAGCTTGGTCCCGCCGGGATCAAGGCGCTTGGGGCCGTGTTGCCGAAGGCGTTGCCGATCTATGCCGTTGGCGGTGCGGGCCCGGAGAATTTCGATGAGTGGATTGCAGCCGGTGCCGATGGTTTCGGTATCGGCACCGCTCTCTACACGCCCGGCCGCAGTGTCGGGGAGATCGCCGCGCGTGCCGCCCGGATCGTCGCCGCCTTCGACGAGGTGACGGCATGATCCGCGTCCGGGCAATGTCGCTGCAACAGCAGATTTGCCGCGGTCATTGCGGCTGAACAAAGAGGGATCCCATGACGAAACGCGCGATCGGAGTATGCTATTACCCCGAACACTGGCCCGAGGCGCAATGGGCCGGGGATGCCGAGCGCATGGCGACGGCGGGGATCACCTGGGTGCGGATCGGTGAATTCGCGTGGGCCAGACTCGAACCCGAACCCGGCGTTTTCGATTGGGGCTGGCTGGACCGCGCGGTCGAAACCCTGGGGACGCGGGGCCTGAAGGTGGTCATGGGAACACCATCGGCCACCCCGCCACGCTGGATGGCGACGCGCTTTCCCGACATGTTCGCCTGCGATGCACAGGGCCGACCGCGCGGCTTTGGTTCGCGTCGGCACTACGATTTCAGTCATTCCGGCTATCGTGGCGCGGCTGCAAGGATGGCCGGGGCGATGGCCGTTCGCTATGGTGCGAACCCTCACGTTGCGGCATGGCAGATCGACAACGAATATGGCTGCCATGACACGGTCGTCAGCTACTCTCCGGTGGCCCTTGCGGCCTTCCGCGAATGGCTCGCGCGCAAATATGGCGAAATCGATGCCTTGAATGCGGCCTGGGGCAATGTTTTCTGGTCCATGGACTACACGCGGTTTGACGATATCGGTCTGCCCAATCTGACGGTGACCGAAGCGAACCCCGCGCATGTCATGGATTTCCGGCATTTCTCCTCCGATCAGGTTGTGGCCTTCAACCGGGCCCAGGTCGAGGCGCTGCGCCGCCACACCGAAGCGCCACTGATCCACAATTACATGGGCGAGGAGCTTGCCTTCGACCATTTCGATCTGGGCGCTGACCTTGATGTGGCAAGTTGGGACAGCTATCCGCTTGGTTTTCTGCTCCGGAATGTAGAGGCACCCGACGCGCACAAGCGCGCGTTCCTGCGCCAGGGCGATCCGGATTATCAGGCTTTCCATCACGACATCTACCGCGCCGTCGGCCGTGGTCGCTGGTGGGTGATGGAACAGCAGCCGGGTCCGGTCAACTGGGCGCCGTGGAACCTTGCACCCCTGCCGGGGATGGTCCGGCTCTGGGCCTGGGAGGCCTTTGCCCACGGGGCCGAGGTGGTCAGTTATTTCCGCTGGCGTCAGGCACCCTTCGCGCAGGAGGCGATGCATGCGGGGCTGTTGCGGCCCGATGGCGCCGACGCGCCGGGGCTGGCAGAGGCCGCGCAGGTCGCCCGCGAACTTGCCGATGCCCCCGAAGCGGGGTGTGTGCGCGGCGATGTGGCGCTGGTCTTCGACTACGTCAGCGCCTGGGCCTGGCAGAGCCAGCCGCAGGGCTGCGATTTCGACTATTTTCGACTGGTTTTCGAAATCTATCGCGGGCTGAGAAAGCTGGGCCTGAATATCGACATCCTTCCATCGGATAGCGCGACCGAGGGCTATGCGCTGGTGCTTGCGCCCGCACTTGCGGTGCTGCCCGAGGGGTTGAAACGCCGCGCGGGCCACACGCTGTTCGGACCGCGAACCGGGGCCAAGACGGCGGCGTTCCGGACCCCGACGCCCTTGCCGCCCGCCTTGTCCGGTTTCGATTGCACGGTGAGCCGGGTGGAAAGTCTGCCGCCCGATTGCCCGGTGCTCCTGTCAGGTGGCGGCGCCTTCCTGCACTGGCGCGAGCTTCTCGAAGGTGGTGCAGTGACGGAAATCGTGGCACAGGATGGTCATCCGGCACTGATGCGTCAGGGTACGCACTGGTATCTTGGGGGCTGGCCGGACGCGGTGGCGTGCGAGAAGGTGCTGCGCAGGGTCTGCACCGCAGCCGGTATCCCGACAGAGCCCCTTCCCGATGCCCTGCGGTGCCGTGACACGGCCTCGCATCGCATCTGGCTCAACTATGGAACCGAAGAGGTATCCTTCGGTGATGTGGTGGTGCCGGGGTGCGGCGTGGTCATGGTTTCGAAGGAATAGTGACGCTTCGAAACTGAACGGCACCGCACGCAGTTCGTGGCGGACACCTTCGGCCAGGCCGGGATCGAACGCGCGCCATGACCTCAGTGGGGAAAGGGAAAGGCACTCCTCGGGCGTCAGGTCTGTACCATGTATAAGCGTCCCTTGCGCAAGAGGGTTTGTGAAGCAATTTTGCGCGTCACCGGGTGCTGACATGTATCCGGCCTCAAGAGAGCTATGCCCGAAAGTTGGTGACGGTGTGATCAGGTGGCGTCTTGAAGTTGCTTGATGCCGTCCTTGAAGGCAATCCCCTGGACGATCTCGGGCAGCCGATTGGCACCATCCAGCTTTCGCCATTTTTCCTGCGCAGACATCATCAGCCTGCACGCCATGGCCAGGCCGGTTTTGCGACTGAGGCAGCCCCTGGTTTTGCCAGTTCGGTGGCGGACGGTGGCGAACACGCTCTCGATGGGGTTCGTGGTGCGGATGTGCTTCCAGTGTTCGGCGGGGAAATCGTAGAACGCAGAACGTCCCGGTCTTTGGTCAGTTTCGCGACGGCTTTCTTGTCTTTCACGCCGTAAGTTTCGACGAAGACATCGAAGGCGGCCTTTGCCTCGGCCTTCGTCTCGGCCTGCCATATGTCATGCAGGTGGCCCCTGGCTTTGGCCTGCACGGATTTGCGCATGGCATTGAGGACATTGCCGGTTTTGTGGACCCAGCAGCGCTGTTTGGCCGTCGATCCAAACACTTCGCGCAGGGCGCCCCGGAACCCAAGTGCGCCGTCTCCGATGGCCAGATCAGGGGCGTGCGAAAGGCCCCGCCGCGTTCGGCCCAAGGAGCGCGGCCAGCGCGTCCTGAAAATCGCCCGTGGAAAGGCCTTTGAGATACAGCCAGGGCAAAAGTTCCGCGACGGATCCGGTCTTGCGCAAATACGGCGGCAGGATCGACGACGTGAACCGCACCTTCCCGGCCTGCTGTCCCCGATCCCGCACGCGCGGCACCTTCACGGGGACCGGCCCAACCCCGGTCATGATCTCGCGTTCAGGCAAATGACTGTGCCGGACAACCCGCGCACGGCCCTCTGGCGTCGTGTCGTCGCTAAAGTGCGCAAGCAGCGTGCCCAGCTCCGCCGCAAGCGCCTGCTCAATCAATTGCCGCGCGCCGGTACGGATCAGATCGGTCAGTGGATCGGTCGAAAATCCGTTTGGATCGGGCAAGGCGGTGATGGGATCTTTCGTCATGTGGCATATCCCTTTCTCTGCGAGAAATTGACGGCGCGTGAGCACCGCCATGATATGCCGCCCCTCAGGGGCCATCACAAACTCTCAGCTATTTCTCCTATATCGTCGTCCGTCCCGGAATGCGCCCGCGGGTCGCCATCAACTTTCCCGCCGCCTCGACCAAAAAAACGGACAGTGCTGAAAAGGCAGATCCCGCCACCGAAAGCCTAAGCGCCTATGGGCGCCGATTGATCGATATCGGCCAATTGCGGTCGCCCCGCTCTACCTCTCACTTAATTAATTTCCGCTACGGCGAGATCGCGGCCGAGGATTTTCCCATTGCCCAATGGCGGCGCGCCGTGACCAGCGTTTTGCTGCGCAAACAAAACGTCCTGTCCTACCACGAACCGTTCGGCTCTACCGCGTTGCGCCATGCGTTGCAAAGCTACCTGTGGCGGGCGCGGTCGATCAATTGCAGCCTTGATCAGATCATCATCGTCAATGGCTTTCAACAGGCGCTGGATCTGCTCTCACGCATCCTGCTGGACCCGGGCGACACCTTTGCGATTGAAAACCCGTCTTATGCGATGGCGCGGTGGTCATTCGAAGCCTCAGGTGCCACGGCCATCCCCATCGAGGTCGACGAC
>CBDIBW010000039.1:0-22848 GCA_965277135.1 Thioclava sp.
TAAGGATTGTATGGGCTGGAGGGTTTCATTCTATAATCTCTGAACCGCATCAAACCGCTGTTTCATCGGAAAACAGCAAAGATTTCAGAAACCAAAATAAAGATTGCCGTGGCAATTGCAAGTCCAATCCAAGAAAAGTCCTGTTTCTTTCTCAGCAGCACCATGGTCGCCATTACAGCTGAAAATACCAATGCTTCGAGAAGAGTTTCGCTCCACGCCATCTGAAACGCCTTTCTTTTTTATTTGAGACCAAGTGCCGGGAGGGCACCCAATTAGCACCCGCCCGTCCTTAGCGTCAAGGTTAGTTTCCGTCCCAGCCAAGGCTATCGCGGCAGATTTCGTTGGTCAAAGAACCGACGGCTCCCGCAACTCCCCAACTGGCAGCAGGACTCTTGGTTATAGCCGCCGTCAATGCACCTGCAGCACCACCGACGATACTTCCTGTAAAACCGCATACGAATGTTTCTGCCATGCGTCCGGCGCGGCTACCACCGCCGCCGCCACCACCACCACCACCGCCGCCGAAGCTGACGGTGCTGTAAAGATCGGTCATCTCGATTTCGTAAATACCAGACATTGCTGTCTTCCCTTCCTGTTGCGGATCGGGCGTGCTACCCTCTCCGCCATTGCTGCTTGCCGGGTTTTCCGGCCCGGCGGCTCGATCGGGTGGGGGAAGCTGAACCCTTTCCTCACCCACTTCCGCCCCGCCCGCATCAGGATCAGGACGAAACCGGTATCGGCGCTCAGTAGCGCCAGAAATAACTCACAGACATGTTCGGGCTGTCAAGTGCATGGACCTGGTGAAACCAGCCTGCCGGCTGCACCAGAAGCTCGCCGGGGTTCAGCGTCACCGACAGGCACTTCGCATCGCGCGCCTTGGGGTAGATCGCGAAATCGGGGGCTTCCGGCTTGAACCAGCACGGCTGGTAGTTGTTGTAGCTTTTCATTGGATAGATCAGATCCGCCTGATCCGCCGAATAGAGATCCAGCCGCTTGCGCCCGATCACCTGCAACAGAAATCCGGTCAGCGGGTCGCGGTGCAGACTGGATGTCGGAACATGCGTCGGCACAGAGCCCAGCCAGAGTTGGGGCGGGATGAAATCCTCGCGATCAAAGAACAGCGGCCCGAAATCGGCCCACATCTCCGCAGGCAGGTTCGCGCCTTCGGTGTAGGGTTTGACGAAGCCCTCGATCATGTCATCGTAGGGGTTGGCCTCGAAGGCTTTCAATTCCGCGACAAACGCCGCCATGGTCTGCCGATGCGTGGCCGAGCGCACCCGCACAACGGCATCGCCGTAGCATTGCGCCAGTTTGTCGATGTTCCAGTCGCGGCACGGCGACGTCGGTTCGATGCCGGTGAGGACGGCCGGGCGGCTCTCCTCCATCAGCTCAAGGATTTGCCGCTGGGTCGGCTGATGCAGGTATGCGACATGTGTCAGGTCGCGATAGCCTCTGGCGGCGTGAAGGCGCCCGGCCTTGCGAAACCGCGCCATCGTCCGGTTGCCGGGCCGGATGCAGGATTTGGCAAGATGGTTGGCATAGGACAGATTGCCGGTGAAGGTGATCGTGCCGATGATCGCCGGATCACGCCAGTCGAGGAATTCAAACTCGTTGAAAACGCGATGGATTGTGGCCATCGGGATCGTGACCTGCGTGTCGGTCTCACGATCCATATCGTGACGCTCGATCAGCAACTCATCAGCATATCTGGCGATGAAGCTCCGTTCGGGATGCTCGGGGATGGTAATGCGCACAGTCCCGCGTATGCCCTCGGGGTTTTCGAAGCCCGTGCGCAACAGGTCGGCAAACCCCTCGATAGCAGCCAGATCGCTTTCGAACCCGGATGCCGGATATGCGACATTCATGCCAGGACCTCCTCGTGCGCCTTGCGCAGGTTCACCCCCGTCCATCGGTTCACCCGGCGCACCGAGCCATCGGCGTTACGGCGCAAGCTGGTCGCCACCTCATCGGGAAAGATGTTGTGGGTCATGTCGTGGAGCACTTCACGAATATTGTCGTATGGCGTGATCCAGTCGTTGAAGAACAGCCTGTCACCGCAATTCCATTCGTCCTTTGTCAGCGCGCGACCGGTTGCGTGGGCATCGCGCTCCACATCTTCCGACAGCCAGGCCCATGTTACCATCGCTGTGGGCAGGCTCTCATTCGTAAGGTAGAAGCGGGTTTGTCCGCACCAGAGCGCCGGCAGAACCTCGACGCGGAAATAGTCTCCGAGTTTGAACTGACGGTGGTATTTCGATTGCGCCAGCAGTTCGAGCGCATAGCCGACGCTTGCAAAGTAGTCGATCTTCACCATGCCGCTTGCTCCTGTCTTGCACTGCGATCATGACGCGCAGAAACGCCTGCTTCGTGAAAAAGATGCCGCTGCAATGAACGCTGTAGTGTCAGGTGATCACCAAAGGGAGCCGCCTGTCGTGTGAGGGTCACCCCGCGATCCTGAGCTGTCTTTGTCCAGGTCGCGTAGCCTATTGGCTTGCGACTTTCATCCAAGGCGACGAAGGCGGTTCGATCCCGCAGATGACGCAAGAGACCGGCGTAATAGTCCTCGATCCGCTTCTCCGCCTCGCCTTGCCAATACGGGCTCTCCGATGAGGCGATGATCGCCCGCTGGGTGGAAAACCCGTATTATCAGCACTTCACCGGCGAGACGTTCTTTCAGCACTGCCCTCCGATCGACCCTCCGATCAACCCGTCGCCGCTTGTGCGGTGGCGCAAGCGGATCGGCGAGGACGGGGTGGAGTGGTTGCTGACCAGGACGATCGAGTGACCAGGACGATCGCCGGGCGCAAGTCCGGCGCGGTCGATGATGGCAGCCTGTCCCGGGTCGCCGTCGATACCACGGTGATGGAAAAGAACATCGCGCATCCGGCAGACTCCCGGCTCCACGAGAAGGCCCGCCGCCAGCTGGTTGCCCTGGCGACGCAGGTGGGCGGCAGAGGCCGGGATCGAGCTGCGACAGAGCTACAATCGGCTCGCGCCCCGGCTGGCTATGCAGGCGGGCCGCTACGCCCATGCCCGGCAGGTCCGCCGCATGCGCAAGGCGCCGAGAAAGCTCAAGGGGTACACGGGGCGGGTGATGCGCGACCTGCGCCGTCACCTCGACGAGATCCCGGATGGTGCCTTGCGCACCCGTGGTCCCGAAGCTCTCTGGCGGGTCAGCCGACCCCTGCATCAAGGGCCGAAGAGCCGCGGCAAGATCTATGCCCTGCATGAGCCGGAGATGGACGGCATCTCGAAAGGCAAGGCGCGGGTGGATAAACCATCGCAATCGAGCGAACGTCGGTCCCACGACAACGACTCACCAATGGAGACCGACCATGACACATATTTCCGACAAAAGCGTGCCTCGACATCGCGCCGTGGCTTCGCAAAACTTGGTCTCCTTGTTTTACGAATGCGCCACCAGCACCGCAATCAATCCGGAGGCAATCAGTGCGCTGGAACATGTGATCACCTAAATACACGCGCAGGGGCGGGATGCGATCGAAGCCCTGCCATGGTATGGCTTGATCATGACCGGCGCGGTGATCAATGCACTGGAGGAGCAGGAAGTTGCACTGCTGATGATCGACGTGGGGGTTAATGCCCACGCGATTGATGGGCTGAACCTTTCCGACGAGATCAAACCGATGATCAATGAGGTCGGGCACTGGATCATCCTCGAGAAGCGCGAGCGATACGGCGAACTGCCCGCTGCCTGAAGGGACCGACTTGAAAACGCCGCCCGGGCCTGCCCAAGACGTGGGCGGCAGGTTGCGTTCAAGGTCCGGTCACGCGACGGGCTCGGTGTTGGTCTGGATGGTGGTCGGGGTGTCGACCGGGGCGTCGCCCAGCCGCTCCGCCTTCACCTGCGCGAAGGTACGGCCGGTCCCGTCCAGCACCGCCTCCTGGCCGGTGAACTGCTGCCAGCGCTGCACGGCGACATCGACATAGGCCGGGTTCAGTTCGATCCCGAGGCAGACCCGGCCTGTGGTCTCAGCCGCGATCAGCGTAGTGCCGGATCCCATGAATGGCTCATAAACCGCTTGCCCCGGACTTGAATTGTTCAGGATCGGCCGACGCATGCATTCGACCGGTTTCTGTGTACCATGCACGGTTTCCGCGTCCTGATGGTATCTCGCGTCATGTGGCATATCCCTTTCTCGGCGAGAAATTGACGGCGCGTGAGCACCGCCATGATATGCCGCCCCTCAGGGGCCATCACAAACTCTCAGCTATTTCTCCCCGCTGCGCGCGGGGCTTTTTCATCGGAGAGTGACATGGCCGAAAACGGAATGGATGAAAACAACATGGACAGGGCGCAATTCTTCCACGCCCTGCGCGCAGATGGACAGTTCATTGACAAACCCCTCTTGCATCGCGCCCCGCTTTGCGAATAGACATGCGGATGGAGATGTGGCCGAGTGGTCGAAGGCGCGCGCTTGGAAAGTGTGTAGGCGAGAAATCGCTTCGAGGGTTCGAATCCCTTCGTCTCCGCCACTTGCCCTCACAAAACCGTTCTCTGGGTCCGGCTGCGGCGGGATTTTTGCGTTGTTTTCGAGGGTTATGCGGGAGGGGCTGGGCACTGGCGGAGGCGCCAGAAGGCCCGAAAGCGGTCTCTCAGGGTCCATATTCTCCGGACCTCATGACTGCGCCCGTTTGGTGAATTTCTTATAAGTCCTTGTAAGAGAGAAAGAAAATCCAGCGTCGGAAATTGCCTGGATTGGAGTCGCGTTTGCGTCTATTGCGACCGGTTTCGGAAGTTCTCAGGCCATGGCCCGTTCGAGCCTTTGCTTCCGACGCTCCCAATCGGGTATCACCTTGTCGAGAAGTTCAAAGAATGCCGCCCCGTGATGAGGCTCGGCCACATGGCAGAGTTCATGGGTGATCACGTAGTCGATGGCGTCGACAGGGGCCTGAACTAGACGACGATTGAGTAGCAAACGTCCGGCCGGCGACATGGACCCCCATCGCTGCCGGGTCTGGCGTACGATGAGCCCCATCGGCCTGAATGCCTCGGGATCCGGGAACAGACCGAGACAGAGTTCGATCCGTTCCGGAAACTTGATGTGGGCCCGGTCCCGGTACCATGCCTCGACCAGTTCGCGTGTCACCTCCGGACTGGTCGGCCGGTGAGTCTGCACGACGATGAAGCCGCGGGTCAGCTTCACGCTTTCCTGGACATGCGGGACGACCTTCAGTCGGTATTGGCGCCCGAGGTAGAGATGGGTCTCCCCGGCGACGAACCTGCGCTCCGGTGTGCGCGGCAGGAACTGGGAGAAGTACCGCTGCTGCCTTGTCACCCATGCCGCACGCTTCCGCAGCTTGGCTTCGATGGCGTCTAGTGTGGCATCCTCCGGGGCCGCGATCACCACCGACGCATCCGGCTCGACGGCGATCTCCAGTGTCTTCCTCGGGCGCCGGACAATCTCGTACTGGATCTCCTGTTCGCCGTACCGCAGGCAGTGCAACTCCCGTGTCATGCTGCGAACCGGGCCCGGGCAAGATTCATAATCTTGAGTTCGAGATCGACGAGCACTTCTACGGGAAGGTCGATGCCCTTCTCGTCGCGCAGGACATCGAAGAAGTAGTCATCAATGGCGTTGCGCAGATTGTTCTGGGCCACCTCGTTCGACCAGATGTCCACGATCAGGTGCGATTTGATGATGTCGATGATCTGTTGAGCGATCGCTGCGGCATTGTCGCCGGCTACCAGCTCATCGCCCTCGGTCTTGAGCTGACCGTCCAGGATCCCGAAGAACGCCTGTGCATCCTCATCGCCTCGGATGCTTTCCGGAACATCCCGACCCCGATCCTTGCGTGCCACCTTGCTCGCGAGGTCCACGACGCTGTTCAGGTACTCGCGCTCGGAGAGCCGCTTCTCGCGATAGGCGCGAATGGTCTCTTCGAGCAGCTCGGAGAACTGTTTGTAGAACGTCGGGTCCTCATCCATCTTCTCGGTGATTACCCGCCGGGTGGCGCTGGCGATGCGGTCGGCTTTGGAGGCTTCGGAAACCCCCGTTTCCTCGACGACCGCCTTCAGCGCATCAGGATCGTTGATGTTGACCACCTCGATGATGGTCTCCGCCGGAATCGCCACGACATGGTCATCAAGCAGCTTCTGGATTTTCGGTTCGAACTCGCGGACGTCCACCGTCTCCTGGTAGCGAAGCTGGACCGACCGCTTCAGTTCAGAGAACTGCTTCCAGTCCCGCTTGAGGGCAACAATCCTGGCCTCGTCGAAGACATCGAACAGCTTGTCCGAGGAGAGCGAAATATGCAGGCACCGGCTGAAGGCTTTGAGGCGCGTGTAGAACTCGTGGCGCAGCGCCTCATCGGCGAGGTGCTGCTCGAACTGCTCCATGTCTTGTCTGTTCCGGACAGGCTTGAACAGGTCCCAAAGCTGGTCGTGCAGCTGGGGCAGCTTGCGGATCTCCTCGCGGACATCATGAACCGTTCCGGCGAGGTCGGCCGCCTCGTAGCCTTCGAAGGCACTGTATGTCGTCAGCGCACTGTCCAGCTCGCCCAGCAGCCCCTCATAGTCGACGATGAAGCCGAACTGCTTCTCAGTGCCGCCGTCCTCAAACAGCCTGTTCACGCGCGCAATTGCTTGCAGGAGGTTGTGCTCCTTCAAGGATTTGCAGACGTAAAGCACCGTGTTCCGAGGTGCGTCGAAGCCGGTGAGGAGCTTTGAGACGACGATCAGGACCTCCGGATCGCCGGAGCCCTTGAAGGCATTGATGATCTGGCGGTTGTACTCGTCCTCGGTCTTGTACCGCGCCATCATTTTCGACCAAAATTTCCGCACGAGATCCTTCGATTCCTGATCGACCTCCTCGTTGCACTCGTTCTCGTCCGGCGGGGAGATGACAATGGCACTAGAGACGTGGCCGATCTCGTCGAGGACCTCCTTGAAGCGAACCGCCGCCGCCTTTGATGGCGCAACGAGTTGAGCCTTGAACCCGGTTCCCTGCCAGTGTTGGCGATAGTGCTCGGAGATGTCGAACGCCTTTGCCCGAATGGCCTGGTCGGTCTTGGCCAGAGCGTCCATCCGAGAGAACTTGCGTTTCAGATCGCGCTTCTGGTTTTCGGTCAGGCCCTCGCTGATCTTGTCGAACCATCGGTCGATGACGGCGCCCGAGACCTGCTGCTCGACAAGCCGTCCCTCGTAGAGCAGCGGCACGACTGCGCCGTCAGCCACAGCTTCGTCGATGGCGTAGCGGTGGATCAGCCGCCCAAAGGTAGAGAGCGTGTTCTTCTCCTTCTTGAGGAGAGGCGTTCCGGTGAAGCCGAGATAGCAGGCCTTTGGCAGGAGGCGGCGCATCCTGGCGGCGAACTGGCTGTGGCCGCCGTGGCGCCCTGTCTGCGTCCTGTGGCTCTCGTCGACCAGCACGAAGACGTTCGGATCGTCATCCGCCTGCCGGCTGTTCCTCAGCGCCGTATCGAACTTGTTGATGATCGTGGTGACCAGCGGCGTCTTGTCGCGGACGAGTTCGAGAAGATGCGCGCCGCTCGTCGCCCGGACCGGCTCCAGGTCGCAGGACCTGAACGTGTCCTTGATCTGCTTGTCGAGGTCGTCGCGATCCGTGACGATGATGATCCGCGGGGTCTCGATGCCGCGTTCCAGGGCGAGCGAGCGCCCCAGCATCACCATCGTCAGCGACTTGCCCGAACCCTGGGTGTGCCAGATCACGCCGCCTTTGCGCGCGCCACTGATATCGTGCTGCTTGACCGTCTCGACCGCACGGCGGATTCCGAAGAACTGCTGGTGGCGCGCGACCTTGCGAATGCCGCCATCGAATACGGTGAAGCGGCGAATGAGATCGAGCAGCCGCGCGGGGCGGCACAGCGCATACACCGTCCGATCCTGAACCGTGACCGCGCGGTCGCCCTCGGCGGCCATCGCGTCGAAATCGCCGCGCGCGCCCATGAAATCGCCGGAGAAGATCGCGTCCTTCTCCTCGGCGGAGAGGGCACGGTTGGCGACAGACGCGATGGCCTCGTCCGTGTCCTCCTCATCGCGCCAGATCTGCCAGAACTTCCGCGGCGTTCCGACCGTCGCATAGCGCGCGCTGTTGCGGTTCATAGAGACCAGCAGCTGGGCGAAGTGGAAGAGCTGCGGGATGTTGTCTTCGTTCTGGTAGCCAATCAGCTGGCTGTCCGCCTTCTTCAGGCTTTTGGTCGGCCGCTTGTTTTCGATCACCAGGATCGGGATGCCGTTCACGAACGCGACGATGTCGCAGCGCTTGGTCTGGCTCGACGCCGTCCTTTCGACTGAGAACTCGGCAGTGACATGGAATACGTTGTTCTCTGGCCTGTCCCAATCGATGTAGCGGAACGAGTAGCTCTTTGAGTCGCCGTCGATGGACTTCGTGATCGTCGTGCCAAGGACGAGCGTGTCGTAGATGTCCTGGTTCGTGCCGCGCAGCCCCTTTTGCCGGTCCGGCGTGGGCTTGAGCCGCCGCATCGCCTCATGCGCGTCCTCAAGGTCAAAGCTGTATTCACGTCCCCGATGGGTGAAGCGGTTGATGCGCATCAGCTGCTCGGCAAGCACATCGTCCAGCACCACGTTCCGCAGGCGCCCGCCGCGCAGGCGAAGCGCCTTCTCCTGTGAGAGCGGGGTGAACCCAAACGCCACCAGCAACTGAAGCGCCGGGATCTGGGACTGGTATTTCTCGGCGGGGTTGAAGGTCATGGGTGGGGCTCCGGTTTAACACGCCACTCGCCCGTCAGCAACTTCTGCATCAGGCCGCGCTTCTGACGGGTCAGGGATTCGATCACGCCGTCGAGTAAGGACAATTCTTTATTCGCCGCTGTCAGCGCAAGGGCGATCTTCCGTTGTGCGTCGATGGGAGGGACGACAACCGACAAGCGTTCAAGATCGCCGCGCTGGATATTGGGAAGCCCTGAACCCACACGCAGGCGCATGATCTCAGCCTCGCGTGCTTTCAGCGAGTGAAACAGGAAGTCCCTGTCAATTCTTGGCGATAGCTGCTGAAGTGCGTAGCAGTGACCGCCAAGCCAAAACCGCCGAGCGGCAAAATTCACAAATCCACAGGAGTTTCCGCCTTCGCTGACGGTAATGGTTCCACCCTCGGTGTTCCATTCATCGTGGAAACCCGATGGCGTAATGCCGCCATTCCAGACCGGATACTCGCCCCTTGCGATGTCGAGCTTGTTGAGCTGCACGCCTTTGATGATGCGCGCCAGCCGGGTGAGCGGCTTGGGCATCGTGCCCAAGTGCGCTTTTGCGCGCACGAGAAGGATTTCGGCAAGCCCGTTCAGCCGCCGTTCCTTCGCCGCGCGCAGCGCCTTGAGCTTTTCGAGCGCCTCGTCCCAGGTCCGCAGGATCGACGCGATCCTGCGCTGTTCAGGGAGAGGGGGCACTGGAACCTTGAAGGGAGTAATCTTTTCAAGGCTGAGATTGGCCTGCGCGTTCTGCGTTGCCAAAGATGACAGCCTTTTCTTTGAGTGCCTTAGGATTTGAAAGAGCCATTCTGAATCGGCACCGTTCTTGGGAGTGACCGTAACAACACTGTCCGGGCATGCGGCGTCGAACGTAGAAATAGCCACGTCGCCAACGTTGGCGGCAATCGACATGAAGATAGTACCTCGCGAGAACATCTTGCTTACACTCAAACCCAATTCATTGAGCGTTTGCGTCCAACTTGCGATCTCGCGACCTGCCCGCGCGATGTCACCCGTCTGCAGAAATGGGATGTCACCACCGTAGTACTTAGGATCGTTTCGAGGGCGTGCGGCGAACTTTCCTCTCTCAACATGAGCGATACTCGAAAGTGGCTGTTTTACGAAAATATCACGCATCGCCGCTCCCTTTCTTGCCCGCCTTTTTGTTCGGCGCTTTTTCGGACGGCGAACCTGCTTCCGCTTCGCCTGCAAAAGATTTCGCGGCATCGGCGATGCGCTTCAGCTCCTCGAGGTCATCCACCTCGGCGGCAGACTGCTGCGCGGCTTCCTTCCGCTTGGCGTCGAACGCGTCATAGCGATCGTGGGCGATGCGCTTCGCGGCGTCCGCCGAGATGGAACCGGCGCCCTGCAGCTTCGGCAGTTCGTTCGAGGTCAGAAAGGTGTCGAGCACACCCTCCCATTCAGCCAGCCGCATGGTCTGCCGCCGCGTCGCGCGCAGTTCGGCGGTGTTCAGGAAGGTCTCGACGATCAGGTTGAGCTCCCCGATCTCGGCCTCGCCAAGGTAGTTCTTGGCGGTGCCGACGTCGGACTTGCGCAGGGGGCGCCCCTTGTCGGCGTGTTTCCAGGTTGTCAGCCCCATGTTCGGCTGATCGGGATTGGCGCGGGCGCGGATCAGCTCTCCAGCCGTGTGGCTGGTGACCGCATAGAGCATCCTGTTCTGGATCGTCGCATAGAAAGTGTTCACCGCCGGGGAGTTGGCGTCGTAGTCCTCGCTGAGCGCGAGGATGTCGCGCACCTTCTGATAGAACCGCGCCTCGGACGCCCGAATGTCGCGGATGCGTTCCAGAAGCTCGTCGAAGTAATCCCAGGCGGGATCCTTCAGGCGCTCGTCGTTCATGACGAAGCCCTTGACGAGGTATTCCTTGAGCGCCGAGCTGGCCCAGCGTCGGAACTGCACGCCGCGCGGGCTGCGGACCCGATAGCCGACCGCCAGGATCATCTCGAGATTGTAGTGCCTCAGCGATCTGCGAACCCGGCGTTCGCCCTCGGAACGAACTTGTAAGAGTTCTTTACAAGTTGCCTCCTCGGTCAGTTCCTTATCCTTGTAGATCGAGCGGATGAGTTGCGTGATCGCTTGTGGGCTGGTCGAGAACAGTTCGGCCATCTGCGCCTGGGTCAACCAAACCGTGCCGTCGAGCGCCTGAAGCTGGATCTCGGCCCGACCGTCCTCGGTGTTGTAGAGGATGATTTCGCCTTCAGACATCGACGCCGAGCTCCTTGAGATACCCGGCCATCCTCGCCCGAACGTCGGCCAGCTCACCTTCGATCCGCTGGATGTCCTTCTGCACGGCGGCGACGTCGATCTCTTCCTCCGGCTCGAAGGTGTCGACGTAGCGGGGGATGTTGAGATTGTAGCTGTTCCCGGCGATCTCCTCAGGCGTCGCCCGATGCGAATATCGCTCGACCTCGGTGCGGGCGCTGTAGGTTTCCAGCACCCTGGCCACATGCGCCTCGTCCATCATGTTCTGTTTCTTGCCAGGGCTGAACTCCTGGCTCGCGTCGATGAACAGCACGTCGCGCCGACCCTCGTTGGCGCCGCCTTCCTCGCGAGAGCGGTCGAAGATCAGGATGGCGACCGGGATCCCCGTGGTGGTGAACAGGTTGGCGGGCAGGCCGACGACGGCGTCGAGCAGGTTCTCCTCGATCAGTTGCTGGCGGATGCGCCCCTCGGCACCACCGCGGAACAGCACGCCATGCGGCACGATCACCGCCACGCGGCCGGACTGATGCCTGGCGATCTCGATCATGTGGGTGATGAAGGCGTAGTCGCCCTTGGATTTGGGCGGCACGCCGCGCCAGAAGCGCTTGTACCGGTCGCCGTTCGCGTCCTCGGCGCCCCACTTGTCGAGCGAGAACGGCGGATTGGCGAGCACCACGTCGAAGCGCGTCAGGTGGTTGCCTTCGACCAGAGCCGGGCTGTTGAGCGTGTCGCACCATTCAATGCGGGCCGCGTCCGTTGCATGCAGGAACATGTTCATCCGGGCCAGCGCCCAGGTCGCCCCGTTCACTTCCTGTCCGTAGAGGGCGAAGTTCTCCGATCCCACTTCTTTTGACGCCTGGATCAGCAGCGAGCCGGAGCCGCAGGCCGGGTCGCAGATTGTGTTCCCCGGTTTGGGGGCAGCAAGCTTGGCCAGTAGCCGCGAAACCGGTGCAGGCGTGAAGAACTCGCCCGCCTTCTTCCCGGCGTCCGAGGCGAAGCGCGAGATCAGGTAGATGTAGCACTCGCCGATGATGTCTTCGGTCACCCGCGACGGGCGCAGGTCGAGTGCGGGCTTGGCGAAGTCCTCAAGGAGGTTCTTAAGGCGGCGGTTGCGATCTTTCGGACGGCCGAGATTGGCCTCGGAGTTGAAGTCGATGTTGCGGAAAACGCCCTCAAGCTTGGCGCGGTTCGCGTCCTCGATCTTCTCGAGCGCGATGTTGATCAGCTCGCCAATGTTGGGCTCGTTCCGCTGGGCATGGAGATCGTAGAAGCTGGTGCCCTCGGGCAGGATGAAGCGCTCGCGCTCCAACCGCCGACGAATACGAGCCTCGTCGTCGCCGTACTGTTTGCGGTAGGTTTCAAGGTGGTCGTTCCAGAGGTCCGAAATGTACTTCAGGAACAACATCACGAGAATGTAGTCCTTGTACTGACCGGCATCGACGGCACCCCGGAAGGTGTCGCAAGCCGCCCAGGCGGTCTGGTTGATCTGCTGTTGCGTAATCTGGTCGGTCATCGGGTAATTTCCTTCTGGTCGGCGGCCCTCGCGGCGTCACCGAGAATGGCGCTCAGGAGATTCGCCCGGCGAACAGCGAGCTGGCGGAGCAGCTGTCCCTCTTGCCGGGCAAGAGCATTGAGTTCGACGATGCTTTTTTGTGTGGGCAGATCGGGGACGGCGATCTCGAGGTTTTCGAGAACCGTCTTCGGGATCATTCTTAGACTTGTGCCCTGTGCTTCCGCTCCAAGCTGGCGCTGCGCATCAGGCTGATTGATGGCCCAAGCCAGGTATTCCGGGAGAATGCGGCCCCTGTCTGGGCGAACGATCACCAATGGGACGATGACAACGACGGGCTCGGGCAGCGGATCGGGAATGGCTGCGGCAGCATTCGGCTCGCCACGTGAACGGAATACGACCTCGCCGCCGCGGACAAAGTACCGGTCGGACAGCTTATTCAGAGGGTACCTTTGGAAGTCCGGGTCCGGCATGTCGCCGGTCGTTCCGACATCACGCAGTTGCAGCGCCGGCACGCCACCTTCTGGCACCGGATCAAGTCTTCCGCGCGCCGTGTATCCGGAGTGAATGTCGGAAAGCTCCGAGAGCCGCATTAGAAAAAACCTCTGTAAATCATGTTACAGAGATCTAGGGGAGATCACCTGACGAGTCAATTCCCTAGAATGCAGTTTTTTGACCTACAGAGAAAAATGCGAGGCCTGCCGCTTCCATTCAAGGGGAACGGCTCCAGCACCCGCGCCAGCGTCACCTCCGGTCCCTGCCTCCCGTCCAAGATTGCCTCCACAATATCGGGCGCGAGCAGGCTGAGACGCAGGACCCGGGTCATGTAGGAGGGGGCGATCCCCTCGCGCTCGGCGAGTTCGGCGATGGTGGCGAAGTTGCCCGGTTCGAGCAGCCGCTTCCAGCGGAAGGCGCGGGCCAGCGCCTTGACCAGTGTGGTGTCTGGCTTGCGCGCCTGTTCTGTACCGTTCGGCAGGACTATCTCCTTTCGCCCACCGCGCTTCACGACGCGGAATGGCATGTGCAGCGTGTAATGATGATGTCCGGGGTCGGCGTCCTGCTGGTCATGCAGCCGCCTCAATGCCGCCGGCCAGCATCTCGCGCGCGAGGCTTCTGAACCCGTCAATGCGCAGGCGGACTTTCAGGTCGTCGGTGCCGATGTTGACCCGTTCAACCAGCAATGCCACGATGCGGGCCTGTTCGGCGGGGAAGAGTTCATCCCACAGCGGGTCGAGCTGCTTCAGGGCCGCGCGGGCATCGGCCTCGGTGATGTCGTCGGCACTGGGGCGTGCCGCCTTCCAAGTGCCCGCGACGATCTCCGGCTGGCGGAACACGGCGCGCAGTTGGTCAACGACGGCGGCTTCTATCTCGCCCGCTGGCACGCGGCCGACCGGACAGGCCCCCGCGCCATGCTTCAGCACGCTTTGGCTGACATAGTAGCGGTAGAGCCTGACGCCCTTGCGGGTGTGCGTCGGCGAGAATGCCGCGCCATCCGGCCCGAACAGCAGTCCCTTCAAGAGCGCCGGGGTCTCGGCGCGGGTGCGGGCGGCGCGCTTGCGGGGGCTCTCCTTCAGGATGGCGTGGACCTTATCCCAGACCGCGCAGTCAATGATGGTATCGTGCTCGCCGGGATAGCTCTCGCTCTTGTGCACCGCCTCACCGATATAGGCGCGGTTGTTCAGCATCCGGTACAGGTACTTCTTGTCGATCCGGTTGCCACGCGGCGTGCGGATGCCGCGCTTCGCGACCTCGCGCGCCAGTTCCGTGCAGGATCCAATCTCGAGAAAGCGCGCGAAGATCCAGCGGACATGGTCCGCCCGCTCATCATCCACCACGAGTTTGCGACTTTCAACGCGATAGCCGTAGGGCGGCACCCCGCCCATCCACATGCCCTTCTTGCGGCTGGCCGCAACCTTGTCGCGGATGCGCTCGGCGGTGACCTCGCGTTCGAACTGCGCAAAGGAGAGCAGGATGTTCAGCGTGAGCCTGCCCATCGATGTGGTCGTGTTGAACGACTGCGTTACCGACACGAAGGTCACGTCATTGCGGTCGAACACCTCGACCAGCTTGGCAAAGTCGGCCAGCGAACGGCTAAGGCGGTCGATCTTGTAAACGACCACCACGTCGACGAGGCCGTCCTCAATGTCCGCCATCAGCTGTTGCAACCCGGGTCTTTCCAGCGTGCCGCCGGAGATGCCACCGTCGTCATACTGATCGCGGACCAGCACCCAGCCCTCGGAGCGCTGGCTCGCGATGTACGCCTCGCAGGCCTCGCGTTGCGCGTGCAGGCTGTTGAATTCCTGCTCGAGGCCTTCCTCGGAGGACTTGCGCGTGTAGATCGCACACCGCAGTTTCCGGACAATCGGTTTGGTCATGCGCGCCTCCGGTGGTTTTTCAAGCCAAAGAAGACCCAGCCGTTCCAGCGTGTGCCAGTGATGGCGCGAGCAATCGCGGAGAGCGATTTGTAGGGGCGGCCCTGCCACTCAAACCCGTCGGCGGTGACGGTGACAACATGCTCGACACCCTGCCATTCGCGGATCAGCCGCGTCCCGACGATGGGCGTCAGGTCGGCGCGGACGCGGCTCTTTTTGCGATCACCGCCATCAAGCTGCTCGCCCAAGGCCTCCAGCCTTTTCACTGTTTCCGGCTTCAGGCCGCCATAGGCCAGTTCCTGAATGCGGTACGCCAGTCGGCTCTCGAGATAGCGACGATTGAATGGCGGCGGCTCGCTGTCGAACAAGTCGCGCCATTGTTGCTTCAGCTCTGGCGTGGACTTGGTCTTGAGCGCGGCCACGCGGGCGGGAATGGGATCTTGTTTGGTCATGCATTTCTCCGGTGAGTTGGAGTTGCATGACGCCATTCGTCGCCCGGATAGTGTAGGCTACTTTCTCCAGTATCGACAGATACTTCCGCCCGATCACGCATCCGCAACCGAACCAGCCCGAGAGCCAGCAGGCCGCATAGCTCGGCGCGGCGTTCTGCGGGCGTCATCTGGTCGGGTGGCAGAGGGTTGGGTCGTTTCATGTCTTGGGTGGCCGTGCTTGCTGGTGTCGTTACCAACCAAAAGCCACCTGGTAGCCCCTTGTGGGACATGCAGCGCCCCTATCATACTTCCGCAGGTGAACAAGTAGAGAACATCATCTCTTGCGAACGAAAGAAGCGTCAGCGACTATCAGGAGTTGAGTCGGGCACATAACAAGCGTTCATTGAGGTGGTATCTTGGCGCGGATAGCAAATGCGATCGGATCCAGCATTACAATTCGGCGGTCCTGTTTCCTATTGCCCAACAGGACAACCAATTTCGAATTCAAAATAGGGCGCCGCGCTCATAGATTTGAGATCACATAATTCTTTTGGAGATTTAAATGGTTCGCACCCCAGCCAAGACCTGCCCAAACCTTTTTCGTCTGCTCAACGAGGCGGAGCCTTCGTTGCTATCGGCGTTTTTGCAAAGCAGGTCCTTCGGAAGGCTGGACTGGCTGGCGAATTATCAGTTCGAGCCTGACGATCATGAAGGTCCAGCATCAGCGGCCGAAATGTTGCATCAAGAAAACAAGGACCGGCTTGGCCCGCTCGAGGCAGAGGCATCGCGCATTGTCACCTTGATATCCGACCGTGGTCAATTCGTTCTCGAGGGCTTGGCAAGGACAAAGCTCGAACCGGACCGCTGCCGGGAACTTATGAACCAGCGCGATCAGTTGGCGCGCAGCCTTTGGGCCTATGCACGCGAACACAGCGTTTTTGAGGCGGCTGAAAACAGCCTGCACCTCCGCATGTACCGTCGGTACGACAAGCATTATCAAACGTTTATGGCTGACCCGTCCACAGAGGGAGGTCCAGACGCAGGCAGCGAAATTCTCGACGCGCTGCTTTCTCAGCTGAACAAAGAGTTGGATCGAGGGGACGGCTACAGCATCGACCGGTTCGATATTCCTCAGGATGGGGACGAGCCGGCGGCAGAGATGTACCTGCTGTTTCACCCTGACCCTCCAACCAGCGTTCGAGAGATTGACGATTCTGGTAATCGTTCGCGCATTTACTTTCGGCCGCCGGGAGAGGCGATGATCGTCTATACGCCGTCGACAGGCCGGGTTCATGTTCGGGCTGGCACCAGAACCCTTCGCCACACCATCGCCGAGCGCTTCATAGAAACTGCATTGGATCAGACGTACTCGAACCAGCCGGTCGATTTTCAGGCCTACGACATTTCGCAATTCCTGTCGGGTTTTGATCTGGATCCGCCCGAATTGGACGATGCGACGATCCTGCGTGCGCAGGTGATCCGAGCTGAGATCAGCGTCGGCAATCTGGCAAACCGCCTGTCACTTTCGACGACCATCAATCAGGACATATCGGCAGTTATCGGTTCTCAGCCCGGTCTGGACCGTATTTTCTCTCGCGCCGTCGCGATCCGTTTCGTCGAGATTACGGTCAGTTATCGCAGCGTAGACTCTGCCGCTGAGAAAACGCTCAACTTCACTTTGACCGACCGCAATACGAGCAGCCTTCTCAGCGTGGACGACCATTTCGAGCGCGTGCTCGGTCATAAATTGCTTCGGCATTGGAACATCTTGCAAGAGGGGCGTGCCCCGGGTGCTGCTGAAGCCATGACCATTGTGCCTGCGCTGCTCTCCATCTGGGACATCGGTAGTTCGCCCTGAACAACTTTTATCCGGCTGATTTTGCTTGAGAATGATGTGATATTGCTGGGTGCTGCCTGCAAGGTTTTGTATTATCCCGGCAGGAACCCTGCAATTTCGAGCCGTGATATGAAGCCGAGAAAGCCGCTCCCGGAACAAGACGATCTCCTGCGCGCCCGCCTGGTCGAGATGATCGACATGCGCCACGAGCTGGTGAAACTTGCCCCCCTGATCGACTGGGAGGTCTTTGAGCGGGAATGGGCCGGGTTCTTTCCGTCCCACACCGGTCGCCCGGCGACGTTGACGCGCCTGGTTGCCGGACTCCTTTACCTGCAACATGCCTATGCACTTTCGGACGAGGCGGTCGTGGCACGATGGGCCGAGAACCCGTATTGGCAGCACTTCTGCGGCGAGACGTTCTTTCAGCACCGTCTGCCGCTTGATCCCTCATCCCTGACCCGGTGGCGCAAGCGGATCGGCGAGGAGGGTGTTGAATGGATGCTGACCCAGACGATCGAGGCCGGGAAACGCGCCGGGGTGGTGAAGCGCAGCGATCTCAAGCAGGTCACGGTCGATACCACGGTGATGGAAAAGAACATCGCCCACCCGACGGATGCCCGGCTGTATGAGGCGGCGCGGCGCAAGCTGGTCGGGCTGGCTCGCGAAGCCGGGATCGTCCTGCGCCAGAACTACAACCGTCTTGGGCCTCGGCTGGCCGGTCAGGTTGGGCGCTACGCCCATGCCCGCCAGTTCAAGCGGATGCGCAAGGCGTTGCGCCGGCTCAAGGGCTACACCGGCCGCGTGCTGCGCGACATCGAGAGGCAACTGGGTAAGGTTCCGGAGGGGGCGCTGAGAGAGCGCCTGGTGGGGATGATCGCGCTGGTGAACCGGCTGTTGGCGCAGAAGCCGAAGGACAAGAAGAAACTCTACAGCCTGCATGAACCGGCGGTGGACTGCATCTCCAAGGGCAAGGCGCACAAGAGGTACGAGTTCGGAACCAAGGTCAGCGTGGCCACGACCAACCGGGGCGGCTTCGTGGTCGGGATGCGGGCGCTGCCGGGTAACCCTTACGACGGCCACACGCTGCACGAGGCGCTGGAACAGGTCGAGATCCTGACCGACCTGAGGCCAGAGTTGGCCTTTGTCGACCGCGGATACCGCGGGCATGGCGTGCAGAATGTGAAGGTTTTCATCAGTGGCGCAAAGCGAGGTGTCACCAGGACGATCGCCAAACTCCTGCGACGGCGCAGCGCCATTGAACCAATGATCGGGCACATGAAGAACGACGGTCGACTGACGCGAAGCACCCTGAAAGGAACCGACGGCGACGCTCTGTTCGCCGTGCTCTGCGGCTGCGGTCACAACATTCGCATGATCCTGAGACACCTGAGGGAGATCTTGTGCCGGTTGATCCGGGCTCTCACCTCGCTCCGACAGACCACCACCGCTGAAACGGCCTTCGTCGGGCCGTCTCAGATCGCCAACGTGCCAATCTGAAACCCTTGTTCAGGACGGACTCGGTACAGACAGGATTGCAGGTGCATGGCTTCTCGATCGCGGAATCGATCCGACTCTTCTGACAGAGTTGGGTTTCCTTGTGCCAGCGGGCTGGGAAGGCGATGACTTGATCGACGACGAAGACGGAATTGGCCCTGTAGCGGCCGAAGTCGTCGCGCAACCGGACCATGCCGATCTCCAAGTCGCAGAGGGCCATGTTGCTCCCAGTGGTGGCAGCCCGAACCGCTACAGAATTTATCGTGTGCGCGATGGCTGGGTCGAGGAGCATCTTCGCGCCCGTTTGGCAGATGTACTGGATGCACCTGCAATCGACGAATTGAACAATCACCTGCTGTATCTTGGCACGCTTGAGATCAACGGCCGGGATGTCCCGATCTATCTGGCTCGCAGTCTGGACCAGGAAAAAGTCAGGGCGTCGGTCGACAGTGAGCTGCGGGCGCGGAGCAACCTTGGGATTGGACTGGTGCTTCAGGCTGGAAACACGGCAGGTGTGTGTCTCGCCGCAAATGTCTTGACGCCTCTTGCTGATCATATCGAATCCGGCGAACCAGAAATCAACTTGGTTGCGGACAAGCTCAAGGCGATCTTCCGACGCGACCAGTCTCTGGCGCGAGGCGGGCTCACCGTTCAGCTTGAACGCACCGGCGATAATTCCGGAACGCTGTTTGTGCCAGGAAAGGGATCCATCGACATATCTGGAGAACAGAGGTTGCTCGTTGTTCAGCGGCTTGTGGGCGCCCACAACAGCGGCCCCGCACCGATTGCGACCGCGGACCTTATTGCAGGCATTGAGGACCAGTCACTCTCCAATATTTTTGGCTCCGTGCTTTGGAAAAAGCTCAAGGCAGACTTTGTCCGATCCCCGAAGCGAAGTTCATGGGAAATCGCAATCTGATGTCAACTCCGTTCCGGCTCCGTTTCGAGGTCTGACGAACTCCGATTCTTGCGTTCAATAGGAGTGCTCCACAGCAAAGAGGAGCACTTCCATGCCAACTCCCTTCCCCTCGCGCCAGGCAGCCCAGACGAGCTGGTCCGGTAACGCGAACACCAAGCCCACCACCTCAAACTCGGATTGGCGCTGCACGCGTTGTGACAAGCTGCTCGGCATTTGCCGGGACGGCCGCATGCACCTGCGCTTTGCGCGGGGCCACGAATATCTCGTGGGCTTTCCAGTTCAGGCCACCTGCCGCGGCTGCGGCACGCTGAACCAGGCGCAATCACCCGCGCGCTGAGGCGCGCATCTCACCCAATTCCCTGAAATCGCAGAGACGCACGACGTCCTGACCTGGCCACGACAAGGCGCTGGACGCCTGGCCGCAAGGCAGGCGTCCAATGTCCATCGCGTGGCACGAGATCCGTGATCACCTCATGTTGTCATCTTCAACTCTCAATTTTCAAAGGAACTTCGAAGCTCTTCGGCGCAACAGCGAACCGCTCGCGCATTTCGCTGATCCGGCCGCATTGCTGGATACGCTGCACGTCAGTGGCCGTGGCCCGGTTGAGAAAAACCGGCTGCTGGTTGCACTGGTCGGGGCCGCAAAGTCAGGCGACGCGACATCCGATTGTGCCCTGACGTTGATGCTGCTGGCGCTCTGGCCGGGGCTGGATGCGGTTCGGCGCAGATCGATCTGGCGCAGGATCGGCACCGGCGACGAGGTTGCATCAGAAATCCTGGCCCGGGCGTCCGAGGCCATTCGGGGTCTGGATCTGCAGCGGGTCAATTGGATCGCGGCAACCATTCTGCGGAACATCGAGCGGGACCTGATCAGAACGCGTCAACGCGAGGACAGGCACCAGAACCAGCTTACCGACGCTGATCCCGATGAAATCTCGTCTGACGGCGAAGCGCCAGCCAACGCCAGCCCCGCACTGCTCCACGACGATCTCGTCCGCATCATCGGAACCGATGCTGATCTAGTGATCCGTGTGGCCGTGGACGGGTTCTCTCAGGCCGAGGTTGCGACCGAACTGGGGCTGTCTGAGGCGGCGACGCGCAAACGCTATCAGCGGGCGACCCGGCGTCTGCGCGACGTCCTGCAAGAATTTCGCTGATCGGATGTCCCGAACCCTGCGGTGCGGTGGCTTTTCCCATTCAGACGCCACCGCGCGCCCCACACAAACCGAAAGTCGACCCGCATGATCCGAAAAGCCGACCTCTTGTCCGCGGACCTCAAGCGCATCCCCGGCCTCTATCGCCGCTGGGAACTGCCGGAAATCCTGAAGAACCAGCGTGCATACCGCATCGAGAATGCCGGTGCCCACCAGGATGGGACGCCTCTCGTGGCGGTCTATGCCGACGCCGACGCGAGCCAGCCGGACGATCAGCACAACGCCGCAACAAAGGACGTTGAAGCGGCCTCGGTCCCGTCTGGGACGACGCGGCAGCGGCCTGAGTAGAGGCGAAAGGAGGAGATCATGTTCATGGAAACCACACCCTTCATCACCGTTCGCGCCAGCCGACCGCTGTCGGAAATCGAGTTTGCCGCTTGGGTGGCGCAGGCCGTTCCCGGCGACCGTCTGGAATACCATCGCGGCTTTCTAGTGCTCGACATCTTGCCTGTGTTTTCAGGGCTGTCGGAAGCGGCGCGGACCGAGTTGAGCAGGCTTGGGTCGCGGGCCTTCTGGGCCGCCGAGCAGGGTCTCGTGCATCTCGTGCAGGAGCGCGTTGGGCCCGACCAGTTCGCCTACATCGCTGTTGCCCGGCCCGAGCCCAAAGCCGCTGCTGCCTCACTTTCCGAGTTGCTGCTCGCCGAGCCTGAGGCCGCGTGATGCCCGCCTTCCAATCATTTTTCACCGATCACGGAGACCATTTCATGCCGTTCCCCGAGAACACTCCCTCGCCCGAAGATCTGCCGTCCCTCAGCACAGCCGAAATAGCGGCGCTGCCGGTTGAGTTGCTGGCAATTCTGCAGCGCGAGATCGACGAGCGCCTGAAACGCGAGAAGGCCGCCAAGACCCGCTTCGATGCCGGACTGGCGGTCCGCTACGCCACCCGGGCCACCGAAGAACGCCAGGCCGCTGGTAAGGACACCGGCACTGTCCGCTTCGATGACGGCGATTTCACCGTGGTCGCCGATCTGCCGAAGCGGGTCGATTGGGACCAGGCACAGCTTGGTGACGTGGTCGAGCGCATCCGTGCCTCAGGTGACGATCCCGCGCAGTATGTCGACATTACGATCAAGGTGCCGGAGCGGAAATACGGCGCGTGGCCTGACGGCATTCGCGCCGGTTTCGAGCCTGCGCGCACGGTCCGCGTCGGCGCCCTGAAGGTCACGCTGAAGGCGCAGGGGGGCGACGAATGAGCCTCCCGATCATCAGCGCCGACGAACGCCTGGCCGAGAACCGCGGCATCAAGGGCTGCATCTTCGGCAAGAGTGGAATTGGGAAAACCTCGCTGCTCTGGACCCTCGATCCCGAACGCACGCTGTTCATGGATCTCGAAGCGGGCGATCTCGCCATCGAGGACTGGACGGGCGACAGCATCCGGCCGCGCACATGGACGGAATGTCGGGATTTCGCGGTGTTCATCGGCGGGCCCAACCCGGCGCTACGCGATGAGCAGCCCTATAGCCCGGCGCACTATTCCGCCGTCTGCGACCGCTTTGGTGATCCTAACGAACTGGACCGCTACGACACCATCTTCGTGGACTCGATCACCGTGGCCGGGCGGCTGTGCTTTGGCTGGTGCAAAGGCCAGCCCGAGGCGCTGTCGGAGAAAACCGGCAAGCCGGATGTGCGCGGGGCCTACGGTCTGCATGGCCGCGAGATGATCGGCTGGCTCACCCATCTGCAGCACACGCGGGCCAAGAATGTCTGGTTCGTCGGGATCCTTGACGAGAAGCTCGACGACTTCAATCGCAAGCTGTTCCAGCCCCAGATTGATGGCTCCAAGACCGGGCTCGAGCTGCCGGGGATCGTCGATGAGGTGATCACCATGGCGGAGCTGCCCTCCGACAGCGGTGATCCGTATCGCGCCTTCGTCTGCCAGACGATCAACCCCTGGGGTTTCCCGGCCAAGGATCGCTCCGGTCGGCTCACCCAAGTTGAAGAGCCCCATCTCGGCCGCCTGATGGCGAAAATCCGAGCGCCAGCGGCCCCAGCGACGGGTCGCCTGACCTATGCCTCGCCGCCTGCCGAACCGGACGGTGCCG
Organism: Thioclava sp.; assembly: GCA_965277135.1. Classification (GTDB taxonomy): domain Bacteria; phylum Pseudomonadota; class Alphaproteobacteria; order Rhodobacterales; family Rhodobacteraceae; genus Thioclava. The sequence continues at coordinate 22,726 of CBDIBW010000039.1, forward strand.
ACCAATCCCAACCGCAATCCTGACCAGAAAAGGAGGTTCCCAATGGGTTCCTGGAACGATTTCAACGACGCACAGAGCAACACCAACCTCATCCCCAAGGGCACGCTGGCCAAGGTGCGACTG
>CBDIBW010000040.1:0-59624 GCA_965277135.1 Thioclava sp.
GGGATGCGGGCGCTGCCGGGTAACCCTTACGACGGCCACACGCTGCACGAGGCGCTGGAACAGGTCGAGATCCTGACCGACCTGAGGCCAGAGTTGGCCTTTGTCGACCGCGGATACCGCGGGCATGGCGTGCAGAATGTGAAGGTTTTCATCAGTGGCGCAAAGCGAGGTGTCACCAGGACGATCGCCAAACTCCTGCGACGGCGCAGCCGCCATTGAACCAATGATCGGGCACATGAAGAACGACGGTCGACTGACGCGAAGCACCCTGAAAGGAACCGACGGCGACGCTCTGTTCGCCGTGCTCTGCGGCTGCGGTCACAACATTCGCATGATCCTGAGACACCTGAGGGAGATCTTGTGCCGGTTGATCCGGGCTCTCACCTCGCTCCGACAGACCACCACCGCTGAAACGGCCTTCGTCGGGCCGTCTCAGATCGCCAACGTGCCAATCTGAAACCCTTGTTCAGGACGGACTCATTATCTGCTGTTGATTCGCTTTGTTCGAGCGCGCGGATTTCGGGCGCATGGCCGACCAGCTGGGCCGGATCAGGGGGCGGTTCCTGCTGTCGATCAACGACACGGCGGAGATCCGGGAGACCTTCGCGGATTTCATCATCGACGAGGTTCGCCCTGACCTACACCGTGTCCCGCAATGCTCCCACAACCAGATCACGCGAACTCATCATCTCCAACCACGCCGCCCCGGCCGGGCTGTTGTGACAGTTGTGACTGTTGGAGCGGTCTGATCGGGATGGGGAATGTCGGTTTCCCATGTTGCCAGCCTGTTCACGGTATGTCGTGGGAAACTATTTAGTTCGCCCTGAACAACTTTTATCCGGCTGATTTTGCTTGAGAATGATGTGATATTGCTGGGTGCTGCCTGCAAGGTTTTGTATTATCCCGGCAGGAACCCTGCAATTTCGAGCCGTGATATGAAGCCGAGAAAGCCGCTCCCGGAACAAGACGATCTCCTGCGCGCCCGCCTGGTCGAGATGATCGACATGCGCCACGAGCTGGTGAAACTTGCCCCCCTGATCGACTGGGAGGTCTTTGAGCGGGAATGGGCCGGGTTCTTTCCGTCCCACACCGGTCGCCCGGCGACGTTGACGCGCCTGGTTGCCGGACTCCTTTACCTGCAACATGCCTATGCACTTTCGGACGAGGCGGTCGTGGCACGATGGGCCGAGAACCCGTATTGGCAGCACTTCTGCGGCGAGACGTTCTTTCAGCACCGTCTGCCGCTTGATCCCTCATCCCTGACCCGGTGGCGCAAGCGGATCGGCGAGGAGGGTGTTGAATGGATGCTGACCCAGACGATCGAGGCCGGGAAACGCGCCGGGGTGGTGAAGCGCAGCGATCTCAAGCAGGTCACGGTCGATACCACGGTGATGGAAAAGAACATCGCCCACCCGACGGATGCCCGGCTGTATGAGGCGGCGCGGCGCAAGCTGGTCGGGCTGGCTCGCGAAGCCGGGATCGTCCTGCGCCAGAACTACAACCGTCTTGGGCCTCGGCTGGCCGGTCAGGTTGGGCGCTACGCCCATGCCCGCCAGTTCAAGCGGATGCGCAAGGCGTTGCGCCGGCTCAAGGGCTACACCGGCCGCGTGCTGCGCGACATCGAGAGGCAACTGGGTAAGGTTCCGGAGGGGGCGCTGAGAGAGCGCCTGGTGGGGATGATCGCGCTGGTGAACCGGCTGTTGGCGCAGAAGCCGAAGGACAAGAAGAAACTCTACAGCCTGCATGAACCGGCGGTGGACTGCATCTCCAAGGGCAAGGCGCACAAGAGGTACGAGTTCGGAACCAAGGTCAGCGTGGCCACGACCAACCGGGGCGGCTTCGTGGTCGGGATGCGGGCGCTGCCGGGTAACCCTTACGACGGCCACACGCTGCACGAGGCGCTGGAACAGGTCGAGATCCTGACCGACCTGAGGCCAGAGTTGGCCTTTGTCGACCGCGGATACCGCGGGCATGGCGTGCAGAATGTGAAGGTTTTCATCAGTGGCGCAAAGCGAGGTGTCACCAGGACGATCGCCAAACTCCTGCGACGGCGCAGCGCCATTGAACCAATGATCGGGCACATGAAGAACGACGGTCGACTGACGCGAAGCACCCTGAAAGGAACCGACGGCGACGCTCTGTTCGCCGTGCTCTGCGGCTGCGGTCACAACATTCGCATGATCCTGAGACACCTGAGGGAGATCTTGTGCCGGTTGATCCGGGCTCTCACCTCGCTCCGACAGACCACCACCGCTGAAACGGCCTTCGTCGGGCCGTCTCAGATCGCCAACGTGCCAATCTGAAACCCTTGTTCAGGACGGACTAAATACTTGGAAGGGATCGATGTAAACCAAGCCATCTCTAAAATCTGGGTCTTGATATATTCTATCAGAGATAACGAACAGATATAAAATGACTGAGTACAATACAGTAAAGAGTTCGCCCTGAACAACTTTTATCCGGCTGATTTTGCTTGAGAATGATGTGATATTGCTGGGTGCTGCCTGCAAGGTTTTGTATTATCCCGGCAGGAACCCTGCAATTTCGAGCCGTGATATGAAGCCGAGAAAGCCGCTCCCGGAACAAGACGATCTCCTGCGCGCCCGCCTGGTCGAGATGATCGACATGCGCCACGAGCTGGTGAAACTTGCCCCCCTGATCGACTGGGAGGTCTTTGAGCGGGAATGGGCCGGGTTCTTTCCGTCCCACACCGGTCGCCCGGCGACGTTGACGCGCCTGGTTGCCGGACTCCTTTACCTGCAACATGCCTATGCACTTTCGGACGAGGCGGTCGTGGCACGATGGGCCGAGAACCCGTATTGGCAGCACTTCTGCGGCGAGACGTTCTTTCAGCACCGTCTGCCGCTTGATCCCTCATCCCTGACCCGGTGGCGCAAGCGGATCGGCGAGGAGGGTGTTGAATGGATGCTGACCCAGACGATCGAGGCCGGGAAACGCGCCGGGGTGGTGAAGCGCAGCGATCTCAAGCAGGTCACGGTCGATACCACGGTGATGGAAAAGAACATCGCCCACCCGACGGATGCCCGGCTGTATGAGGCGGCGCGGCGCAAGCTGGTCGGGCTGGCTCGCGAAGCCGGGATCGTCCTGCGCCAGAACTACAACCGTCTTGGGCCTCGGCTGGCCGGTCAGGTTGGGCGCTACGCCCATGCCCGCCAGTTCAAGCGGATGCGCAAGGCGTTGCGCCGGCTCAAGGGCTACACCGGCCGCGTGCTGCGCGACATCGAGAGGCAACTGGGTAAGGTTCCGGAGGGGGCGCTGAGAGAGCGCCTGGTGGGGATGATCGCGCTGGTGAACCGGCTGTTGGCGCAGAAGCCGAAGGACAAGAAGAAACTCTACAGCCTGCATGAACCGGCGGTGGACTGCATCTCCAAGGGCAAGGCGCACAAGAGGTACGAGTTCGGAACCAAGGTCAGCGTGGCCACGACCAACCGGGGCGGCTTCGTGGTCGGGATGCGGGCGCTGCCGGGTAACCCTTACGACGGCCACACGCTGCACGAGGCGCTGGAACAGGTCGAGATCCTGACCGACCTGAGGCCAGAGTTGGCCTTTGTCGACCGCGGATACCGCGGGCATGGCGTGCAGAATGTGAAGGTTTTCATCAGTGGCGCAAAGCGAGGTGTCACCAGGACGATCGCCAAACTCCTGCGACGGCGCAGCGCCATTGAACCAATGATCGGGCACATGAAGAACGACGGTCGACTGACGCGAAGCACCCTGAAAGGAACCGACGGCGACGCTCTGTTCGCCGTGCTCTGCGGCTGCGGTCACAACATTCGCATGATCCTGAGACACCTGAGGGAGATCTTGTGCCGGTTGATCCGGGCTCTCACCTCGCTCCGACAGACCACCACCGCTGAAACGGCCTTCGTCGGGCCGTCTCAGATCGCCAACGTGCCAATCTGAAACCCTTGTTCAGGACGGACTAAAGAATATCGGAAGATATGAAAATATTTCTGATGATCGTTTTTTTAAAAAAATAATTTTTGCACCCCATGTTATTACAAAAACAATCAGTGTATATATAATAACCCAGTGTGGCTTGAATAATGAGATATACACAGATAGACTGAATATATTGTCATCTGGATTGATGCCGGGATAACCCGGTTCACCCAAATGAATGGTCGTGAAAAATTGAACCAATAGGATGACTAGAAAGGATAGAAACCAAATAAGTATTGATCTATTGGGTTTCATCTGGGTCTCGCAAAGTATTCTATTCATAGAACTGTCCGAATCGGTTATTTTTGTCAGGTTTGATCCCCGCACGGACAGCCAATCTTCTAGCTGTTCCAGAAACCTGTGACAAGATATTTGTGGTTTTGGAAGGGTTTTGTCCTGATCGGGCATGATCATCGGATATACTCGCGTTTCAACCACAGACCGGAACCTTGACGCCCGGACCCACGCCCGGACTGAACACCTGTTCTTCGGGAGCGTAAGGAGAGCCAGGGCCGAACGTCAAGAGCCGGACAAGAGGATTTCCACCCTGTCTGCATCCGTATCATCGAGCGGCCTGAAATTGAGGGGGGCCACTTGCTTTGCAGAGCCTGTTGCCCCCCTGTGCCATGACCCGAGAGATCCGGAATGCCGTTCGTCCTCGCCACCTTGCTTGTCAGGTTGACGATTTCGTGACACTTTGTGTATGCCGCGATTTGTGTATGCCGCGATGCGGTGGCCAAGGCCGAGGGCATGGCCGAAGGCAAAACCAAAGACAAAACCGAAGACAGGGGCGCAGACGGGGGCGGGCAGGATGAGACAGGCGAGATGCGGTGTTCGTCGCATTTGCGCTCTTGAGGGGGCGAGAAAAAAGCGGGAACCGTGGGGCGTCCCGGAGATCGGCCGCCAGTGCCGGGGATGACCGAATTGCGCCAGGCTCTCTCTGCCTCGAACGGCGCGTTTCTCGGCGTTGGCCTTTTCAGCGCGGCGGTGAACCTGCTGATGCTGACCGGCCCGCTGTTCATGTTGCAGGTCTATGACCGCGTTCTGGCGAGCCGGTCCTCGGCAACCCTGCTTGTGCTTTTCGCGATTGTCGTCTTCCTGTTTGGTGTGATGGGGCTGCTCGACCATTACCGCGGCAGGGTGCTCGCCCGGATCGGAGCGGGGTTTCAGACGTCACTGGACGGGCGCGTGTTCGGGGCAATCCTGAAACAGGCCGCACACCCGATCATGCGCGAACGACCCGCCGGTGCACTGCGCGATCTGGCGTCGATCCAGACGGCATTGTCCTCTCCCGGCATGGGGGCCCTGTTCGATCTGCCATGGACACCGCTCTTCATCGCGGTGCTGTTCCTGTTTCATCCGTGGTTTGGCTGGTTCGCGCTCGCCGCGAGCCTTTTCGTTCTCGTGCTCGCGCTCCTGACCCAGGTCCGCACGAAGGGGCCGCAACGGGAAGCGGCGCGGCTCACCGGCGAAGCGGAGGCCCGGAGCGAAGCCACGCGCAAGGCGATCGAGACGGTGCGTGGCCTCGGCATGGTGCGGGCCATGTCCCGGGGCTGGCAAACGGCGCGCGATGCCGCGCTCGGGGCCACCATGACCGCGTCCGATACAGCCGGCGCTCTCTCCGCGACAACGAAGGCGACACGGCTCGTGCTGCAATCGGCCATCCTCGGCCTCGGGGCATTGCTGGTGCTGCGCGCAGAGCTGACGCCCGGGGCGATGATCGCAGGTTCGATCCTGCTTGGTCGCACCCTTGCGCCGGTGGAGCAGCTCGTGGGTCACTGGCCGCAATTCCAACGGGCCATAAGCGCGTGGCGGACCCTGACGAAGCTGTTGGAGGCCACACCCGGGGAGCGGGCGAAACTGCAACTTCCCCGGCCTGGCGCAAGGCTGGAGGTCCGGAACCTGATTGTCGTCCCGCCCGCAGAGACGTCTGCCGTTGTGCAGGGCGTGACCTTCTCGGCAGGGCCCGGCGATGCGATTGCCGTGATCGGCCCTTCCGGCTGCGGCAAATCGTCACTGGCGCGGGCGCTTGTCGGGGTCTGGCCGCCGGCAAAGGGGGAAATCCGTCTTGGCGGCGCCGCCCTGCATCAATACGAATCTGACCGGCTCGGCGCCCTGCTCGGCTACATGCCCCAGGCCGTGGTGCTGTTCTCCGGCAGCGTTGCGCAAAACATCGCGCGATTTGACGGTGCGGCAACGGCGCAAGCCGTCGTCAATGCCGCAATCCAGGCGGACGCGCACGACCTGATCACAAGCCTGCCCGACGGTTACGACACCCGTCTCACGGAAGGTGGAGGGTGCCTCTCGGGCGGGCAACGCCAGCGAATCGGTCTGGCGCGGGCCTTTTTCGGCGATCCGGTTCTGCTGGTTCTCGATGAGCCGAATGCGAGCCTGGACGATCCCGGGGTCCGGGCCCTGAACCGGGCCATTTCCAGGGCCCGTGTCGCGGGAAAGGCGGTCGTGATCATGTCGCACCGTCCCTCCGCACTGGCGCAATGCAACAAGGCCATGATCGTCGAGGGCGGTCGCATGCGTGGCTTTGGACCGCGAGACGAGGTTCTCAACCGCTTTGTGCAGCCCGTCCGCAACGGGCTCCCGGCGGCTTCGCAGGCAAGCGCATGAGCCGGCCTCACTGGTCTGCCAGACCGCAACTGGCCAGGGGCGTTCTGGTTCTGCTCCTGGGGCTGGGCGGTTTTGTCTCCTGGTCGCTTGTCTGCGAAATCAACGGCGCGGTCGTTGCCCCGGGTCGTGTGATGGTGCAAGCGCGGCGTCAGGCGATCCAGCATCCCGACGGTGGCCTCGTGGTGGCGCTCCATGTCCGTGATGGGACACGGGTCGATGCCGGCGACCCGATTCTGAGTCTCGACGGAACGGACCTTGTGGTCCAGAGAGCCATGACGCAGCGTGAACTGATGGAGACGCTCGCACGCCAGGATCGTCTGCTGTCGGAAATTCGGGGCATCGAAACGGTCAACTATCGTCAGGAACTGCGTGAGCCTGGCACATCTGTTGCCGAACGGGACAGCGTCCTCGCACAGGAAATGGCGCTTTTCGAGGCACGGCGTGTCACGCTGCACCAGTCCGATGCGCAACTGCGCGCGCGTCAGGTTCAGACCCGGGCGGTCATCTCCGGTCGCGAACGCCAGCTTGAGGCATCGCGGCGCCAGTTGGAACTGGTTCAGGAAGATCTGGCGGCGCAGAAGAGCCTGCTTGATCGCGGTCTGACAGAAATAGCACATGTCCGGGCGTTGCGCCGGGAAGCTGCGCGCCTCGAAGGCGGAATTGGGGAGCTTGAAGCCGGTATAGCCGAGGCGCGCAGCTCCATTGCCGGCTTCGAGGTGGAGCGTCTCCACCAGAACGCGGCGTTCCGGGAAGCTGCACAACGCGAGTTGCGCGATCTGCAGCCGCGCGCGGGCGAGTTGCGTGATCGCCTGCGACTGTTGCAAACGCGGATCGGTCGTCTTGTCTTGCGTGCGCCGATGCGCGGAACGCTTCACGGCCTTCAGGTTCATACGGTTGGCGGCGTGGTCCCGGCCGGGGCGGAAATCGCCTCGATCATACCAGTGGATGTACCGCTCGTTCTCTCGGTCGAAATCGAGCCCGGGCAGATCGACCGTGTCCATGCCGGGCAAGGCGCCATGCTGCGTTTCCCGAACTTCAACGCCCGCACCACCCCTGAAGTGACAGGGCAGGTGACAACGGTTTCCGCCGATACCCTCACCGACCCCGCGACGGGGCGACGGTTCTTTGTGGCCGAACTCACGCTCGCGCCGGGGGCGGAGGACAGGTTGGCAGAGGGGGCGCTTGTGCCCGGGATGCCGGTGGAAGCCTTCATTCGCACGCAGCCCCGTACGCCTGCGTCATTCCTGATCAAGCCGTTGGCCGATTATTGGGCCTATGCGATGCGCGAAAAGTAACCCCGACAGCGCAAGCCCGCGCCAGACGAAATGCGCACAAATGCGCGTATCACCTCGGGAACGCTCACCGTTTCCTAGATAGTGTAGTCATGAGATTTTGGCCCAAAGAGCGATACATCTGATTTGTACGGCTGCCAAGAAGGAGGAAGTATTTTTGGCATACCGCGTTGCAATACCACGCCAACGCTTTAAATGCAGGAACGCATTTTCAACGAGATGTCTTAACTGATAGAGATCTTTGTCATAGTCCCGTTGTTCTTTACGGCTCTTCCTTGGTGGGATAACACTTTTCATATCTTGGTCTTCTGCTTGCCTAACTGTTCCGTCCCGGACGATCACATAGCCCCTCGCCGGTCTGCGCTTTTCATGGCAAGGTGGATCCTGCGTGAGGTTCGGGATGGGGGGCAAGGATGTTGATCTCTCTTCACAAGCAGGCGACGACGCCCCCCAGGATCAGGGCCGCGATCCAGGCGAGCGACGAGCCGGCCTGGGTGATTGCGGAGCGCTATGGCATCTCCGAGCAGACGGTCTGGAAATGGCGCAAGCGGGACAGTGTCCATGACCGCAGCCATACCGCGCACAAGCGACAGACGACGCTGACGCCGGCTCAGGAGGCCGTTGCCGTGGCATTGCGGACGACGCTGCTTTTGCCGCTCGACGACCTGCTCGCCGTCCTGCTCGCCGTCGTCCGCGAGTTCCTGAACCCGAACGTCTCGCGCTCCGGGCTGGACCGATGCCTTCGGCGCCATGGCGTGTCGCGGCTGCAGGATTTGAAGCCGAAGGCGCCGAAGCCGGCGCACAAGCCCTTCAAGGCATACGAGCCCGGCTACCTGCATGTTGACGTGAAGTACCTGCCGCAAATGGCCGACGAGACCCGCCGCCGCTACCTCTTCGTGGCCATCGACCGGGCCACCCGCCGGGTTTTCGTGCGCATCTACCCGGCGAAGACCGCCGTCAACGCGCGAAGGTTCCTCCGCGACCTCGACCGGGCGGCGCCGATGAAGATCACTCGGGTTCTCACCGACAATGGCAAGGAGTTCACTGATCGGCTGTTCGGCCTGCGCAAGCGCGCTGCGACGGGGAACCACGAGTTCGACCGCCTCTGCGCCGAACTCGGGATCGAGCATCGACTCGCGCCGCCGATGCGGCCGCAAACGAACGGAAGGGTCGAGCGCTTCAATGGCCGGATAGAAGACGTCCTGCAGAGCCACCGCTTCCGCTCTGGGGAGGATCTGGAACAGACGATCCTGCGCTATGTCCGGCTCTACAACGGCCAACTTCCACAGTCAGTGCTCAAGTCAGTGCTCAAGGGCCGAACGCCCCTCGACGCGCTGAAGGAGTGGCATCGCCACAAGCCCGAACTCTTCAAGAAGCGGCCATACAATCATTCGGGATGTGACACCTAGGGCGTGAGGCCGCTGAGGGTCTTGAGCCTGCGAGCGAAGTTGTAGGCGGCCATGACGTCGGCGAGGTGCATCCGCAGCTGGTCGTGGCTTTCGTAGTGGAAGCGCTTGACCGTGGCGTCCTTGATGGTGCGGTTCATCCGCTCGACCTGACCGTTGGTCCACGGAGGGTTGGGCTTGGTCAGGCGATGCTCGATCCCGTTGGCTTCGCAGATCATGTCGAAGCGCATTGGCCGGGAGTAGCATGGTGTTGCGGTTACGGGGCTGCTCGGCGAACTGGATGCCGTTGTCGGTGAGACCCTGGTGGACTTGGCAGGGCAGGGCCTCAAGCATGGGCTGAAGAAACTCCCGGGCCGTCTTTCTGTCAGCCGTTGCAACGAGTTGAGCGACTGCGAACTTGGCTGTCCGGGCGATGCCCACGAAGTCGATGCCCACGAAGAGGTGGAGCTTGCCCTCGGCAGTCTGCACCTCGGCAATGTCGATGTGGAAGAACCCGATGGGGTCGCGCTTGAACTTCTGCCGCTTGGGCTTGTCACCCTCGACATCCGGCAGCCGTGAGATCCCATGACGCTGCAGGCACCTATGCAGGGCCGAGCGCGTCAGATGCGGAATGGTTGGCTGCAGGGCATAAAGGCAGTCATCCAGCGGCAGCAGCGTATGGCGCCGAAAGGCAACGACCGTCGCCTCCTCGGCCTCCGTCAGCACGGTGGAGCTCGGGTCCGACGGCCCGGTCTTCATGTCCTCGACCGTCGCCCGCTTCCGCCACGTCGCCACCGTCTTGGGATTGATGCCGAGTTCCCGGCTCAACTGCGCGAGCGAAGCTTGCGATCGCTGTATCGCAGCTCTGACGGCGTACGTGGGCGTGGCGCTCCCGTGACGAATTTGTCCCATAGTGCTTCCTTCCTTCCCTGCGAAAAGATCTCACCATCAAACCGTGGGATCAAACACTTTTGTTTGCAGCGCGGCTATCGCTGGTCGGACGTGCCTGCCGAATACGGCCCGGCCAGGACGCTCTACAATCGTTACAAACGCTGGTCCGAGGCAGGTGTTTGAACGGCTTGCGCGCGAACATGGCGCTCTTTCGACGCTGATGATCGATGCCAGCCACGTCAACCAGCCACCTCAGGACGCATCGGATCGCGGCCAACGGGGTCAAAAAAACACCGGTTCCGGCCGGGCCACAGTCGGGCCATCGGCAAGACCGGAGGCGGGCTGAACGCGAAGCTGCACTTGGTGTGTGACGGCTCTGGCAGGCCGGTTCACCTGCACCTGACGGCTGGCAACCGCGCTGATATTACCAAGGCACATCAATGTCTTGCGCCTTATGTGGCCAAAGACTGCAAGGTCATTGCAGATCGCGGATATGATGTGAACCACCTGCGCGACGGGCTGCGCGCGCGGGGCGCAACCCCCTGCATCCCGCCGCGCAAGAACCGGAAAAGACAGATCGAATACGACGCCGATCTCTACAAGACCCGCAACATCATCGAGCGCATGTTCAATCGTCTCAAGGACTGGCGCCAACTGTCCTTGCGCACCTTCCGATGCTCGTAAACAGTCCTCGCTGCCGCGCAAATCGCCGCAACCGTCATATGGCTCTTATGAGGCTACGCCCTAGGGATTGAGGCCAGAATATCGCGTCTGCGCGACAGCTCGGGGTCCGAGGCAACAAGCGTCGCGATTGCAGCATCGATTTCTTTCAGTTGCGTGCCGATCTGTTTCAGGCGGGCCCTGAACTGGCGTCGGATCACCGGGTTCACGGCGATCTGCGCGCGGTTGGTCGCGGCGATGCGGTCCTTGATCAATGCCTGTCGCGCGACGCTTGACTCGCCGAGATCGTGCAGGGTTTCCGATTTCGCTGGGCGCCCTTCAAGGTCGAGAACCGCACCCATCCGTGCCAGAATGGCCGCATCGATCCGGTCGGTCTTGGCCAGCCGCCCGGTTGCCTCGGCGAAACGGCGCGCGGCGCGGGGATTGACCTTGACGGCCTCGACCCCGGCCGCGACCAGCGTGGCTTCGAAGAGCCGGTGACAGGCGCTGGTCGGTTCGAACACGACCCGGGCTGCTGGTTTGCCGACCCAGCCGATCAATGCTGCGCATCCGGCGCGGTCATTGGGGAACTGGCGCTGCTCGGGCGGGGTCAGCCGGAAAGTATCAATGGTGGGTTTCGAGATGTCGACGCCAATGGTATCGTTCATTGTCTTTTCGCCTTCCTCTGCTTGGCATCCGGTCCTAGGGACCGGGTATCCGTTCAGGACAGATGAAAAGACGGGGGCGATCATACGACGCCTCGGTCTACGCCTCAATCTATGCCTCGGTGTCGCAGCACCTGGTTTCCCTCGATCCGACCCCCGCCGCTGCCCGGCATATTTGGGGCGCCGGGAAGCGGCTCCCTTATCTCAAAGGAGCCGAGGGAAGTCATAAGACAAGGGTCCGGGTCTATCCCCGCGGGTGCGGGGGAAACACCGTGGTTGGGGAAACCCCTTCGGGTGCCGCGTTTCGGGGTTGCGTGGGGGAACCGGCGGTTCCCGATACGGACGCGCCGACAGCGCGGCCCAAGGATGCAGGGGGCGTTCGGCTTGCCCGAATCCCCCCTGCCGATAGGATCACCGCGCAAGCGCGGGGATCTCCGGTTTGCGGCAAGGTCTGGCGCTGCGAAGGCGACCGTTTACCCTTTTTCAAAGAACCCCGGATGATCCTGATGCGCACCATGGCTGATGACCCTTTGGCCGAACCGACGATTGATCCGGTCGATGGTCAAGACCGGTGATCCTCAAACCGGCCGACAGGATGCAGATCGTTCTGCAAAGCGTAGATGAGAAGGCAGCTTGCGGTTCAATCGGTTGACTGTCCCGCAAGCTGACAATCGCGGAGCCGCGTGATGGTCGCGCGACTTACCGCCAGCCGCTTCGCGATCCTGGAAACAGATTCGCCCGCTGCCAGTGCAGTTCGCGCCTCTTCTTCGGCGGTGGCGGACAGCACGCGAGGGCGGCCGATGCGTTTTCCTTTGGCCCGCGCGGCGGCAAGCCCGATCTGGGTTCGCTCGCGAAGCAGGTCCCGCTCGAACTGAGCAACGGCGTTGATGACATTCATGGTCAACAGTCCCGACGCACTCGTGAGATCCAGCCCCCCAAGCGCGAGACAGTGAACCCGGACAGGTATTTCGGCCAGTTCCGCAACCGTCGATGACACGTCTGTCGCATCGCGGCCGAGGCGGTCGAGCTTTGTCACCACCAGAATGTCGCCCGGTTCGAGCCGATCGACCAGCCGGGCGAACTGTGGCCGCTGTCTTGCGGGGACGCTGCCGGAAATCGTCTCCGTCAGGACTCGATATTCCGGCATGCGGAACCCCGCCGCCTCAATCTCATGAACCTGCGAGGCGACAGATTGCTCAACGGTGGAAACCCGGACATAGGCAAATGTCCGGGGCGGATCGGCCTGGGCCGGTGCGAGGGGTAGAGGTGCAGGCAACAGACACGTCCCTGGGGTGACCGAAACAGCTGGTCAAAAAATAGCATATGTTCAAAACCCAAGAAAGGCAGTTCTGGACATGTCCGGCAGCATGTGCCTGAAGGGTTCCCTTGTGGACATATACTGCTCGGGCGAAGGCACATGCCGGACCAGCCGAGCACGAACACCCTTGATTTTCTCCTACGAGACGGTGGCGGAAGCGTCACCACTTCAACGGTAAACCTTTTCTTGACCGTTACATCAAGGTTATGTAAATTTATAGGCAACTGCTTGGCTATTTCATTTTAATTGGTCCGTCCTGAACAAGGGTTTCAGATTGGCACGTTGGCGATCTGAGACGGCCCGACGAAGGCCGTTTCAGCGGTGGTGGTCTGTCGGAGCGAGGTGAGAGCCCGGATCAACCGGCACAAGATCTCCCTCAGGTGTCTCAGGATCATGCGAATGTTGTGACCGCAGCCGCAGAGCACGGCGAACAGAGCGTCGCCGTCGGTTCCTTTCAGGGTGCTTCGCGTCAGTCGACCGTCGTTCTTCATGTGCCCGATCATTGGTTCAATGGCGCTGCGCCGTCGCAGGAGTTTGGCGATCGTCCTGGTGACACCTCGCTTTGCGCCACTGATGAAAACCTTCACATTCTGCACGCCATGCCCGCGGTATCCGCGGTCGACAAAGGCCAACTCTGGCCTCAGGTCGGTCAGGATCTCGACCTGTTCCAGCGCCTCGTGCAGCGTGTGGCCGTCGTAAGGGTTACCCGGCAGCGCCCGCATCCCGACGACGAAGCCGCCCCGGTTGGTCGTGGCCACGCTGACCTTGGTTCCGAACTCGTACCTCTTGTGCGCCTTGCCCTTGGAGATGCAGTCCACCGCCGGTTCATGCAGGCTGTAGAGTTTCTTCTTGTCCTTCGGCTTCTGCGCCAACAGCCGGTTCACCAGCGCGATCATCCCCACCAGGCGCTCTCTCAGCGCCCCCTCCGGAACCTTACCCAGTTGCCTCTCGATGTCGCGCAGCACGCGGCCGGTGTAGCCCTTGAGCCGGCGCAACGCCTTGCGCATCCGCTTGAACTGGCGGGCATGGGCGTAGCGCCCAACCTGACCGGCCAGCCGAGGCCCAAGACGGTTGTAGTTCTGGCGCAGGACGATCCCGGCTTCGCGAGCCAGCCCGACCAGCTTGCGCCGCGCCGCCTCATACAGCCGGGCATCCGTCGGGTGGGCGATGTTCTTTTCCATCACCGTGGTATCGACCGTGACCTGCTTGAGATCGCTGCGCTTCACCACCCCGGCGCGTTTCCCGGCCTCGATCGTCTGGGTCAGCATCCATTCAACACCCTCCTCGCCGATCCGCTTGCGCCACCGGGTCAGGGATGAGGGATCAAGCGGCAGACGGTGCTGAAAGAACGTCTCGCCGCAGAAGTGCTGCCAATACGGGTTCTCGGCCCATCGTGCCACGACCGCCTCGTCCGAAAGTGCATAGGCATGTTGCAGGTAAAGGAGTCCGGCAACCAGGCGCGTCAACGTCGCCGGGCGACCGGTGTGGGACGGAAAGAACCCGGCCCATTCCCGCTCAAAGACCTCCCAGTCGATCAGGGGGGCAAGTTTCACCAGCTCGTGGCGCATGTCGATCATCTCGACCAGGCGGGCGCGCAGGAGATCGTCTTGTTCCGGGAGCGGCTTTCTCGGCTTCATATCACGGCTCGAAATTGCAGGGTTCCTGCCGGGATAATACAAAACCTTGCAGGCAGCACCCAGCAATATCACATCATTCTCAAGCAAAATCAGCCGGATAAAAGTTGTTCAGGGCGAACTAATTGGAGGTGAAAATGGTTTGGTCTGACAGTTTGGACCCCGAGAGTCCTGCGTATAAAATTGCGGCTTCGACAAATCAACGTGTGCGGGTTTTGGCAGGACCAGGCACAGGTAAGTCATACGCCATGAAACATCGGGTTGCCCGACTGCTGGAGGGTGGCGTAGCGCCAAGCGCGATTCTTCCTGTGACGTTCACGCGAGTTGCAGCCGAAGATCTGCACCGCGAACTGGTCGGGATGGAGGTTTCCGGTTGCCGCGGTCTTAAAGGGGTCACGCTCCATAGCCTCGCACTACGAATGCTCATGCGGCAGCATGTTCTAGACGCTACAGGGCGAGTGCCGCGCCCACTGAACGAGTTTGAACTTGAACCTATGATTTGTGACCTGTGTGATCTGAAGGCCACTCACGGGGGGAAGAAATACAGGGGGAAAAAAGAAGTCAAGAAGCTGAAGATAGCTTATGAGTCAGCATGGGTGCGCCTGCAACATCAGCAACCCGGATACACCCAGTCTCCGGCAGATGCTGCTTTCCAAGCCGATCTTTTGGCATGGCTTCGTTTCCACAAGGCGATGTTGATAGGCGAGGTGATCCCGCAGCTTCATCAATATCTCCATTCCAATCCGGCTGCTGAGGAGAGAAAAAAGTTCACACATATTCTGGTCGATGAATACCAAGACCTGAACCGCGCTGAGCAGGGAGTAATTGAGTTGCTCTCAAACAAAGCAGAGGTTTGTATCGTTGGTGACGATGATCAGTCGATCTATAGCTTCAAACATGCGCACCCGAACGGTATCCGTGAATGGCTGAAAACAAATCCCGGTGCAGACGACCTCGGACTGTACGAGTGTCGGCGCTGCCCAACAAAAGTGGTTGAGATGGCGAACAGTCTAATCAGTCACAATGAATTGCGCTCCGATCCGCAGCCGTTCAATCCAGTGCCCGAAAACGGCGCAGGTGACGTTCGGATCATACAGTACAAAGACATAAAGCAGGAAGTTGCCGGAATCACGACACTGGTGACTAAGATGATCAACAATGGGACGCCAGCAGGTGATATTCTACTGCTCACGCAAAGTAAGGATTTCGGAATACCGTTATACGAGGCCCTTGTGTCGAAAAGTGCTCCAACGAAGTCATATTATGCCGAGACAGAGCTGAGCCATCGCGAGGCACAGTATGCGTTCGCACTTCTCAAACTTTTCGTAAATCGGCAGGATCGGGTCGCATTGCGCTGGCTGATTGGTGTCAATGGAAATAAGTGTAATGCTGCGGGCTATCGTCGCATCCGAGAGCACTGCGAGAATACAGGGATGTCGCCATGGGATACCATGACTCAACTGGAGAGCGGATCAACTCATCTACAACATACCAAAAACATTATCACGGAATTCAGAGAGATCGTCCAAAAACTGGACGCCCTTGAGACTTTACCCGATCTTGAGGCTGTAGTTGATAAGCTCTTTCCTGATGGGCAAGACACGATGCGAGACATTGGTAGTCTTGCGCGGGAGATTCTCAAAAAAATGGAAAATGATGATCGTGAGGTATTCGTTCGTGACTTATCAACGGCGATCACCCAGCCCGAAATCCCGACCAAAATCGAAGACGTACGGATCATGAGCTTGCACAAGAGCAAAGGGCTGAGCGCACCGGTTACTATCATCGCAGGGTGTGTCCAGGGACTGCTGCCACGACGTCCGGACGATGAATACACACCAACTAAAAAAGCCCAACACCAAGAGGAGCAGCGACGTCTGTTCTATGTTGGCATAACCCGTGTGAAAGCAGTTCCTAAAGACAGCAAGCCGGGCACATTGATCCTGACATACTGTCAGAAGATGCCGTATAAAGATGCTATGAAGGCCAACATCAAACCCGCGTATACGCAGCGAGACGGTTCTGTGAAGCTTCACGCGAGCCAGTTTATCAAAGAACTTGGTCGCCGGCGGCTCCAGCCGGCGCAGCCTTGCGCATCCGCTTGAACTGGCGGGCATGGGCGTAGCGCCCAACCTGACCGGCCAGCCGAGGCCCAAGACGGTTGTAGTTCTGGCGCAGGACGATCCCGGCTTCGCGAGCCAGCCCGACCAGCTTGCGCCGCGCCGCCTCATACAGCCGGGCATCCGTCGGGTGGGCGATGTTCTTTTCCATCACCGTGGTATCGACCGTGACCTGCTTGAGATCGCTGCGCTTCACCACCCCGGCGCGTTTCCCGGCCTCGATCGTCTGGGTCAGCATCCATTCAACACCCTCCTCGCCGATCCGCTTGCGCCACCGGGTCAGGGATGAGGGATCAAGCGGCAGACGGTGCTGAAAGAACGTCTCGCCGCAGAAGTGCTGCCAATACGGGTTCTCGGCCCATCGTGCCACGACCGCCTCGTCCGAAGTGCATAGGCATGTTGCAGGTAAAGGAGTCCGGCAACCAGGCGCGTCAACGTCGCCGGGCGACCGGTGTGGGACGGAAAGAACCCGGCCCATTCCCGCTCAAAGACCTCCCAGTCGATCAGGGGGGCAAGTTTCACCAGCTCGTGGCGCATGTCGATCATCTCGACCAGGCGGGCGCGCAGGAGATCGTCTTGTTCCGGGAGCGGCTTTCTCGGCTTCATATCACGGCCTGTCGCCGGGTGACCACGCTGTCCATGATGCTCGACAACACCACCACAATATGCCGCTATACTGGGGGTGGATTCCGGTAGGGGGCAGGATTGTATCATAAGCGGTGACGGTACTGTGCCCCACCAGATTTCAGACATTCCTCGGGACCACCTCTGATGAGCCGGAAAATGGTTCGGAAGGACTTGCGCCAACTGGATTTAGAACCGGTTTATCGGACCCAGGTGCCGCGCCCATCGAAACTTGATCCATTCAAGGATTATCTGAAGATGACCCCGACAGTCCTAGGCCGGTTGGGTCACCGCATGTATCTCAAGTCACGTCAGACGGTGACATATTGCGAAGGCTGGCGATCTGTCCTGATAAGCGTCGCTGATACCAAGTGGCGCTTTCAGGCGCGATCTGGCCGAACCTCTCCCAGATTATGTCCGAAATTCTATGCCACTTCTCGGCAACAATAGGCTCGTGATGAGCGATCCGATTTCTTAGGTCGCGGATTTCAAACAAGTCTTTGTGCACCTTTTTGATGTTTTCCCCGCGAGGCCACAACCTATGAAGATGAGGCGTCCAAATGAGGTCTCGATACTTTTTATCGTGCATTGAGACCCAGAAGTGAAAGGTGAGGCCCGAGATAACTCGCCCTGGTCGTTCTTCCATCTTGTCATGCTTCAGACGGTCTCTGACCTTACTGATGTTGTTACGGTGATCAGCGGACAGCGCCATCATGAATTTGCGGCACTGATACCAGTCATCTCGCTCAAGATGGCTTGATAGCGACCTTGCGACGAGGTTTCTCAGTGCGATCTCGAAGCCACCAATAACTTCATGCAAGTGCTTTGATAGCTCTCCATTAACCTGGTATAGTGAGAGTGCTTCCCGATCTGACGTTGTTTGTCTCAGGTAGTAGGTCAGACGCTCGCGCCCGATAATGTCGATGATCGTCGCAACTTCCGTGTCGGAGAGACCGGATGAGTATTGACTCAGGAGAATCATTAGTCTAAGCTCCGAATTGAATGCCCCGGTGCGTCCCTGCCAGCTTGCTGACATATGCCCGGGGCAAAGTATTTTTACATTATCCAAAATGAAGTATAGGAACCCAACGGGTTGACCCGCAACAATTTTCTGCGGGTCTTTGCGGCAACCATCTTCAAGCGCATCTGACATGAGGGCGAGCAGCCACCGTTGGTTCGGCCCTTGCGCGTTTCCGGCCACGCCTGTAAACACGGGGGAACACCGCAACGAAACCAACAGCAATGGGGTTCATGACGGGGCACGGCAGGCCAGCGCGTCGAGAGCTTGCCCCGGCTTCAACCCGAGCGCAGCGGTAGCGCCGGCACGGATCTCGATGACATACTGGATCGACCAGCCCCCAAAGATCGCGGTTTCATCGTTCGGCCTCGCATTGGCGTGGATCTTCGCCACAACGCCCTTGCGGTCAAGAAAGATCATGTCGAGCGGCGCCGGCGTGTCTTTCATCCAGAACCAGACCGGCCGGGGTGAGGGATAGGCGAAAATCATGCCCTCGCCCGAAGGCAGCGGGTCTCGTCCCATCAGCCCGCGATTGCGCGTGGCGGCACTGTTTGCGACTTCGAGCGCAAGAGCATGACCGTTGATCGAGGCTGTGGCCACATCGCAGCCGGGTGACACCAGACCGACAAGTGCGGCGGAAATCAGCGCTATCATGTTCGGTCTCCGGGCGTGGCAAGCGGGAGGGGCTGTTTGCCCCCGCGCCTGTCGGCGTGCCGCCGAGGATGTTTCGGGGAAGATGAAAGGGGCGGAAAATCGCGCAATATCATTGTCCCAGGTTCCATATTATGATATTGGCAGGGTGCGATACAGGCAGGGATGCCGATGGTCGTGGAAGGTGAAAGCGTCATGCGCTGTTCTCCAAGCAAGAGGGTCGGGGCCACGAGGTGCCGACCCTCTGTCGTGGAAAGGGTCTCTTCTCACGTCGGCTTTCACGTCGGCACGATCATCGCGCTCGGCAAGGACGGCACTGACCTCGGGATGTATGGCTGCAATCCGACGCGCGCAGACCACGGAAACCGCTGATCGTGTCATTTCAATATCCCCGCCGTCGCTGCAAACCGATCACGCTGCCGATGAGATTGAGGTTGCCGCGTTTGTGGGCACGGATCATGCCGCGCAGCGTCCCGCCGGGGTTTCGCACCGGTGTCTTGGGGTGGTTGCGGTTCGCATCGAGAACCAGAACGCACAAGGTGGCACCGAGACGGCCGATCTCGCCGCACGCGGATTGCCAGGCGGAATAGGGTCTATCCCCGCGGGTGCGGGGGAAACTCATTCAGTTAATATGCTGGATTCACTACGATGTCAAAGAGCAAAGAGGAGAATTTTTGGGTTTTTATTCCCGCTTGGCGAGCAAAATACCGTCGGCGTCGACGAGTGTCTTCGAGGGTGCCCCCAGATTTTCGATACGAAGAGTGCCGACAGCCTTTGGGTCCCGCCAGATCAGCGTCAGAGAGCCTCGACCGAGCGTCTGCCACCAGTCGGACATGACGCTCCAGATTCGAACCCGCACGGCTGCAGAAATGTTCGGAGAAACGTAGATCCCGGGCGCAACCTCCAGCATGACCGAAGTCAGAAATCCCCGGTAACGCATTTCCACATCGCGGGTGATGATCATGGTCAGCGGCATCAGGGCGAACGTCCTTCGATCAGTGCCTTGATCCGCTCGATCATCTCGGGAATGATGCCCTGTCTGGTCAGCGCAGTTCCTGTCATGCGGCGTGTGACACGCTCGATGTTTTCTGAAGGGCGCGCTGCCACCAGTCTGGCTGCCTTGAAGGCGCAGGGAGTCGTGAGGCTGTCGCGATAGAGATCCGCCACGTCGAGAACGAAGCTTTGTCCCGGATCCTCATGAATGAAACCAAGCTGCGGAATCGTCGCCGTCGCGCATACCGCAATCGCGGCGGCGGCCTCCACGGCGCTGGCGGCATGGTTCAGTGCCTGATTGGGAAGATCGGCGGCCGTCGGATTGGAGCGATCGTATTTTCGGCCGCGCCAATCGATTCCTATCTGCCGGGCCTGTAGCGTATAGGTTTCCTTCATCCGCGCGCCCTCGATGCCGCGCAAGATGTTCAGTTCCGAATGCGGAAAGACCTCGCCCAGCCGCAGGGCATACATGCGTCGCGCGGTCATTACACGCAAATCGTCATCGGCCCAGATCCGGGCCTGAAGACGTGCAAGGCCGGAGCGGTCCGGGATCATCGGAGGCGCGGTGTAGTCCGTCCTGAACAAGGGTTTCAGATTGGCACGTTGGCGATCTGAGACGGCCCGACGAAGGCCGTTTCAGCGGTGGTGGTCTGTCGGAGCGAGGTGAGAGCCCGGATCAACCGGCACAAGATCTCCCTCAGGTGTCTCAGGATCATGCGAATGTTGTGACCGCAGCCGCAGAGCACGGCGAACAGAGCGTCGCCGTCGGTTCCTTTCAGGGTGCTTCGCGTCAGTCGACCGTCGTTCTTCATGTGCCCGATCATTGGTTCAATGGCGCTGCGCCGTCGCAGGAGTTTGGCGATCGTCCTGGTGACACCTCGCTTTGCGCCACTGATGAAAACCTTCACATTCTGCACGCCATGCCCGCGGTATCCGCGGTCGACAAAGGCCAACTCTGGCCTCAGGTCGGTCAGGATCTCGACCTGTTCCAGCGCCTCGTGCAGCGTGTGGCCGTCGTAAGGGTTACCCGGCAGCGCCCGCATCCCGACCACGAAGCCGCCCCGGTTGGTCGTGGCCACGCTGACCTTGGTTCCGAACTCGTACCTCTTGTGCGCCTTGCCCTTGGAGATGCAGTCCACCGCCGGTTCATGCAGGCTGTAGAGTTTCTTCTTGTCCTTCGGCTTCTGCGCCAACAGCCGGTTCACCAGCGCGATCATCCCCACCAGGCGCTCTCTCAGCGCCCCCTCCGGAACCTTACCCAGTTGCCTCTCGATGTCGCGCAGCACGCGGCCGGTGTAGCCCTTGAGCCGGCGCAACGCCTTGCGCATCCGCTTGAACTGGCGGGCATGGGCGTAGCGCCCAACCTGACCGGCCAGCCGAGGCCCAAGACGGTTGTAGTTCTGGCGCAGGACGATCCCGGCTTCGCGAGCCAGCCCGACCAGCTTGCGCCGCGCCGCCTCATACAGCCGGGCATCCGTCGGGTGGGCGATGTTCTTTTCCATCACCGTGGTATCGACCGTGACCTGCTTGAGATCGCTGCGCTTCACCACCCCGGCGCGTTTCCCGGCCTCGATCGTCTGGGTCAGCATCCATTCAACACCCTCCTCGCCGATCCGCTTGCGCCACCGGGTCAGGGATGAGGGATCAAGCGGCAGACGGTGCTGAAAGAACGTCTCGCCGCAGAAGTGCTGCCAATACGGGTTCTCGGCCCATCGTGCCACGACCGCCTCGTCCGAAAGTGCATAGGCATGTTGCAGGTAAAGGAGTCCGGCAACCAGGCGCGTCAACGTCGCCGGGCGACCGGTGTGGGACGGAAAGAACCCGGCCCATTCCCGCTCAAAGACCTCCCAGTCGATCAGGGGGGCAAGTTTCACCAGCTCGTGGCGCATGTCGATCATCTCGACCAGGCGGGCGCGCAGGAGATCGTCTTGTTCCGGGAGCGGCTTTCTCGGCTTCATATCACGGCTCGAAATTGCAGGGTTCCTGCCGGGATAATACAAAACCTTGCAGGCAGCACCCAGCAATATCACATCATTCTCAAGCAAAATCAGCCGGATAAAAGTTGTTCAGGGCGAACGGTGTAGAGGCGCACACCATCCTCACCCACGGCGGCGAGCGCGGTGCGGGCATGGGCAAGCAGCCGCAAGGCATCGTGACTGACCGTCGATCCCGACCCCAGCAGGATGATGGAGATGCCCTGCAACGGGATGGCGTAATCACCCGGAGTCAGCGCATCCGCAGACGTTGTTACCCCCTGAAGAAAGGCGAGCGTGCCGTCACGGGCGGTCAGAACCCCGCGGGCGAGGTAGAGACACCCGGCGCGGTTCCCGTGCGGTACCTTTGCGCTTTCGATCCCGAGACGGCCCTTCAGCATCACAGGCTCCGTTGCGGTGGTCGCAAAAGCAGCATCCCGTAGCCATAGGCCCGGTGCCGCCCCACGCCCCTGGCCAGAAGATCGGCGAAGGCAGAGGGATCTGCCACTGTCAGCGTGCCGTGCATGACAGCATCCGGCCCTTCGAGTGACTTGCCGTGGCGCTCGACCCGCCGTCGTTCGAACCCCGCCAGCCGCGTTGCAGCGCGCTCCAAGGTGGCGGCACCTTCGAGACGCTGCTCCAACCAGTCGAGATAGGCCATCTCGCGTGACGCGTCCCTGCCGCGCAAGGCCGCAGCAAGAAAGGCATCAATCTCTGCGCCTTTCCGAAAGCTGACCGCCACATCCGCCTCGGTCCGGCCGGAGAGGGTGGAGGCGAGACGCACCACGGGACGCAGGCGCAGATCAAAGCCAAGGCGCTGACCTTCCCGCCAGGCCGCAGCGGGGCGGGGCAGACTGCGGAGCCGCTCGAATGCTGCTACGGCGGCATGAGAGGGCGGAAGCGTCAGACGAGACCGCTGGAGAAGACTCTCCGCGTCCATTGCGGCATAGGCGTAGAGTGTGCCGCTCCGGGCGCGTGGTGCGACCATCAATCGGAAAGGCTGGAGAACAGCCGGACCGAAAACCTCGCCGAGGAGATGATGCAGAGCCAGCCCCTCGTCGAACCCTAACCCTGAGTCGAGCTTTCTCCTGCCCGCCCAGCGATGCAACTCCTGCAGTAAAAGAGGCAGTTCGATCAAGTGCAGGTTCATGTCAGATCACCTCTTCACAGACCCACCGGGTGCCACCGTGGAGACCACTGACCCAGTTGCGCAGATCCGCCAGATCAATTCCCGGGGCATCTTGCGGCACCGGCCAGATCGCGCGACCGGACAGCGCCAGCGCCTTGAGAGCACCTTTCGCATCCTTTCCTTCGATCCTTCCGACAAGGAGGGGAGCGGTTGGCAGACAGGGTTTACGGCCGATGAAGAGGGGGCGTGCCGGTTGCTCCAGCGCAGTGGCGAGCATGTCAAGGTCGGGTTCTTCTCCGTCCAGCAGACGCAGTACGACGTGACAGTCGTGATCGGCCAGATAGTCGCGCTGGCGGCGATGCGGGCTGTTGTAGGTGTCGCCGCGGCGTTTGTCCGGATGCCCCCATGTCGTCCAGCCCTCGTCGGATTTCTCCAGTTTCGCGTTCTGGCTGTCGGTCAGAAGTCGTCCCTGACGGGCAATCAGGGCGCCAAAATGAAGTCGGTCCTGCAATGCCTGATGCTTCTTTCCCTGTTCACGCCGCCAACCGAGCGCATTGGCCAGAAGCCCTGTCAAGGCCGAGGCCGAGGGGAAATCGCGCGTCGGTCCCACATGGTCGATGGCGACGCCTCCAAAGGCCATCAAGGGGGCGTGCAGTCGCAAATGCAGCCAGTGCGGGTTCATTCGACGGGCTCGGGCAGATGGGTTGGCAGGGAACGGACAAAAGCGGCCAGTTCGGCCAAGGTGCCGCGTTCCGCGCCGGGAATCTCGGTGTTGCTCAGAGACATCACATGCCGCGTCTCCCCCGTATCATAGTTTTTATCCAGCGAGGCGAGGTGATCGGCCAGTCGGGCGACAGCCGCTGCTGTCTCTGCCTTGCAGGCGCAGCGGAAGGCTTCGGCAAGCGAGCGCGGCTGTCGATTGCCTGCTTCGACCAACAGGAAGGAAGCGCGGGAATAGGGTGCGGTGGAGCCATGTTTGGCGCCGGGCGAAACCTCGGCAATCAGATAGAGCAGGTTGTGCAATACCTCGCCCGCAAGCGTAGTATCCTTGCCCAAGTTCCGTAGAAGGCCGGGAATGTCAACGACGACATAGCCGTAGAAGAGACCAGAGGTCAGCTCGGTTTCCTGAATCGTGTCGGCACCGGTATCCTCCTCTCCTGCCAGATCGTCGGCGGCGATGAAATAGTCGCTTTCAGCCTCTTCGGCATGAACAGTGAAAGCGTGGGCGACATGGACGGGAGCCTCGATATTTGCACTGGGATCCGAGGTCACCATGCGCCCGAAAAGCGCGCCGGTCAGGCCGCCTGGCAGTTTTGCACCATCGCGCAGCGCCTTGAGGTTTTTCTTGAACCGGGGCGACATGGACGGGAGCCTCGATATTTGCACTGGGATCCGAGGTCACCATGCGCCCGAAAAGCGCGCCGGTCAGGCCGCCTGGCAGTTTTGCACCATCGCGCAGCGCCTTGAGGTTTTTCTTTTGTTCCTTGTCGAGCCAGGTCTTTGCCAGTTCTTTGGCCGTTTCCCCGTCCCCTGCCGCCGCGTTGACAATTTTTCGTGCTTCGCCTTTGAGATAGTCCACCTCGACTTCCCCCAAAAGCAGCGTCTGACGGGACTTTTTTTCAACGCCCTTGTCGCCGTATATGGCCTTCAACATCGCCTCGCGAACCGGTTTTACGACAGACTCTTCCACCCCCTCCGCCAAGAAGGTTTCGAACACCTTGCGATCCAGCGTTTCACGGGAGCGATAGGCGCGATCTGCCCCGGCGATGGCATGAAGGCTATGGGGATCTTCCGCCAGCCGCCAGTGCCGTTTGAGGCATTGCGAACTGACGCGTGTCCGTAGTGTCCCGCCGTAGGGCAAACGCTTGGCGAGACCGGAATCGTCCCGGTTCAACAGCGCGCCAGCATAGGGAGCGAGAAAATGGATTTGCAGAAAGCGCGGTTCAGGCATCATGGGTATCCTCTGTTGGAGAGTGATCGATCTGCTTGTAATATTCGCGAGCAAGATCGCCCGTCTTCTCGGGTCGAAGAACGATCCAGGCGAGAGTCCTGACGTCAAATTCCGCCCCCTTGCGGGCCACCATGCGCACGGCCCGTTCCAGCGTCGCGGCGCGCGCGGCACCTCGCGACGCGAGAAGGCGGGCAAACCGTTGTTCGCTCAGCCCGGCCTCGGCCAGTGCGGCCCCCAGCGGTCGATGCGGGTTGTGGATCGAGGTCGTCCGGCCTGCCGGCGTCAACAAGGCGACAAGGTGGGTGAAGTGACACCATGGCGTTTCCTGCGCACGCGAGAGATCCAGCCTGGCGACCTGACGCCAGAAGAAAGCCCCGCCTTGCGGTCCCATCCGACGAGCCTCGGCCTTTTCGCCGGGGCTCGCAACCGCAAGCGCCTGCGTTATGGCCAGGGCCTGGCGAGTGGTTTCGGTCTCAGGCATTGGTGTTCTCCGATTTTTGTTTTTGCAGGTCGCGCACCGCACGGGCCAGTTTGCGTTCCATTGCCTGTCGCCCTCGCACTTCGGCGCGCGGGCGCGTCAGCGTGGCACAGGGAATCGCCGGGAGAGCGCGGGTGAATTCATCACGCGCGATCCTGGACAGGGATTCGAGAAAAGCCCGTCGCAGCGGTGTAAAGTCCGCGTCTGTGGTGACCTCCACCCGCTTCCACAGTTCGGGGAAGAACATCAGATCCGCCTCCCGACGCAGGGCCTCACGCGCGGGTTGACTGCGCGTGTAATGTGGTTTTGCAACCTTCTCATGCACACCACCCGCAGCCAAGGTCGCAATTCCATTGCGCAGCGCCTCATCGACCGACTTTATGTCGGCAAGCACCCCACGCGCGACTTCGACCGGAACCTTTCCGAACATCTTCCGCACCATCGCCCTGGGCACAGGAACCTGTCGGGATTTGAAACCATCGGTCTTGCAATTCCCTCGCGCGAAAGCTTCGGCTACCATAATCATCGGTTCGGAAGCCGTTTCAGCATGAAGCTTGTAGAGCGGCGGCACCGTCCATTCCGGCTTGTCGCTGAAGAGAAGCTGCACCAGCAACTCATGCGTCCAGTCCCGTTCGCCAAGCGTCAGACTCTTGCCTTCATGCCGATGAACCGGTGCCTAGGGATCGTTGGTATTGCCTTTGGCTGCCTCGCCGGCCACTCGGGCGGCTTTGGAAGTGCTGCGCTCGGCGCAGAGGCGTTCCGCCCGCTCGACCATGCGGATGCGACGGCAGATTTCAATGAACAACGGATCGAGCTCTTGCAGAGTCAGGCTCTGCCCCTCCGGCCAGGGCTCCTGCCACAGAAGTGTCCTGCCGTACACCGATTGGCGCGCCATCAACAGCCCCCGTACATCCATTGACCACCATCTGGACAGGTCGATCCGTCGTGCCAAACCAGCCCGCGTTGGTGCCAGAGCCAGCAGTGCCCGAGATGATGAGCCACCGTTCATCCGGGCAATACCGTAGTTTTTTGGGCCTCCGTAACCTTCCATCGTCTGAAGGCTGACCAGCGCAAAGATCCAGTCCTGCGGTGCGGCCTGGTGCGCGATCTCGCGCTTTACATCATGGTTGCGCGAGGTGATAAGCATGTCGAGCGCGTCGGGCGTCGAGATTTCTTCCCACTTTTTCAGACCGCCCGGATCAGGAGGTTGGAGGAAGGCGGGCTTACCACGATCGGCTCCGAGCAGATGCCAAGGCTCATCAGCAGGGAAGTCGGGCGTCAGCGCGCGCAGCGCCTCGCGCCAGCTCTCCTCGTTCTCAGGCAGATCGCGTCGGCCCAGTACATTCAGCGCAAGGACCGACAGTTGAACCAGAAACATGTGCCAGGCCGGACGTTGATGCGGACGCAGCGCCGGAAAGGACTGAACCTCTCCTCGCACCATCGCAGCAAGAAGACCGGGCAGAGTGTGCCAATACCGATCGCTCTGGATCAGCGGTTCGCGCAAGAGATCAAGCTCCATCTGTTCCTCCCAATGTCACGCCCGAAGGACCGTAAGACAGCATCATGTCGGACACTGTCATGATCAACGGTTTGTTCGAAGCGATCGTCACGGCTTCCTTTCCCGTCAGCCCCCGTGACCAGTGGGCGGGCAGGGCCAGGCTGCGGATCTGGCTTCCGAAGGGGCCGATCAGGCCCTCCGGCAGCCGCAGGACCACGCCCTCCTCGCCCAGCCGGGTCCGGATCTTCTCGTCATCGGGGAACGTAGCCAGCGGTGCGTTCCGGTCCAGCAGACAAAGCCCCGCCGTGCGCATTTCGGCCAGTGCCTTGCCGGTCACTCTTTGGTGGTAGGCTTGCCAGCCCAGCCGCTCCACCACGGTCTCCAATGCCTCCGGATGGGTTGCCGCCTCGACGAGCGTGCGGTTCATTTCGGGGATTTGCCAGACCGGACGCGACCTGATCTGCTCAAGTGTCGCCTCCAGGCCTGGCACGTTGACATAGACGCCGGACAGGCTCGGGCCACCTGCATATGCCCCGAGCCCATTGTCTGCAGCGCGGGTGAGCGGGTCAAGCCCGCCCGGCGGACAGAGCACGATCGCCCGCGCCCTGGCAAAGCCTTCCGGGCGTGCGCGCCTGTGCCGGTGAAGTCGTCCGATCCGCTGCAACAGGACATCCATCGGACAGAGATCGGTGATGAGGAAGTCTGCACATAGATCGAGAGATTGTTCCAGCGACTGCGTTCCGATGACGATCCGGCCACCAAGCGAACTATCCTTGCCGATTGCGTTCTCCACCGCGCAATCAAGAAGGGCCCTGTCCTCGGCTGAAAACCGGCTGTGGTGCAGGGTAGCAATGCCATTGATCTGCAACAACAGGTGCCGGGCTTCGCTTTCGACGGCGGCAAACGTCTCTTGCGCGCGTATAACCGTGTTGCGGATCACCAGCACGCGTGCACCCCTGAGGGCGGCTTGAACCGC
The DNA here is from genome assembly GCA_965277135.1 of Thioclava sp. GTDB lineage: Bacteria > Pseudomonadota > Alphaproteobacteria > Rhodobacterales > Rhodobacteraceae > Thioclava. The sequence goes on from CBDIBW010000040.1 coordinate 27,842, forward strand.
CAGTGCCGCCGCATTCGCCCCTGACCATCCCTCATGTGCCGTTATCTCAAGAGTTTTGCCGCCAGAGGGATCCGCGGCTACGGGATGCAGTCCCTTTGATGTCCAGACCGCCGGGTAGGCCAGCCCGGCGTCCGTTGCCAGATCCTGTGCCGTTTCGCCACGCCATCGACGGCGCGCCGCCGCGCCCAGTGTGGCGGACATCAACAGCACATGTCCCCCCAGATCAAGATGACTGCGCACCAGCGAAAGCTGGGTCTCTGTCATGTAGATATCGGATGCGTGGACCTCATCAATGACCAGCAGTGCGCGTGACAAAGACGCGCCGCGCAGGTGGGCATATTTGACCTGCAATCCACCAAGCGCGACCTGATCGACCGTGCCCACCGCCACACGAGCCGCGAGATAACGCGCCGAATGTTCCGCTGCCCAGCGTGCAGGCTTTTCCTTGGCGTCATCCCAAAGGACCGAGAAGTCCGGCAGGCGCTTTCCTGTCGCTTCGCCAGCGACGGCCTGCCCCGGTATCGCCAGAACGGCCTCGGGCGGGACGTCGAACATCTTCGCAAGCGCGGCATTGATCCGTCTGTGCAACTGACGTGCGGCGGCACGGCTCGGAACCGCAAAATAGAGCGCATCCACCGCCCCCGCCTCGACAAGTTTCGCAAAACGCCAGAGTGCCGCCTCGGTCTTTCCCGCCCCCGTCTCCGCCTCCAGCAGGATCAGCCGTTCGTCACAGGGAAGTGCCCCGACCGACAGCTGTGCAGGACGCGGGGAGGCATGATCGGAAATCAGCCTGAAATCCGCAGGCCCGGACAGCGCAGGCCCGGCGGACAATCCGATCGAGGCACATCGTGCTGCCGCACGCTCCTTTGCCACTGTCCAGTAGTTTTCCTGAAACTGCGCCTCAAAGGGGAAGGCGCGGCGATCGGAGGCCACCCAGTCAGCAAGCGTCAGCATCCCGCAGAAGAAATGCAAAAAAGGCGGATCAGGCGATGGAGGATGTGCACTGATGATTTCGGGAAACCAGTTCAGCAACGCGCGGCCCAGCACCGCTTCCTCCGCCAGCCAGTCGTAATCCGGGTAACAGGGGAAGGCAGCTTCTGCGCCGCCCTCGATCGGCGCAGGGACCGGGCGGCCGTGATGAGCCATCAGAGCCATGAACCACAGTTCCATATCCGGCCAAGTCTCAAGATGAACGACGGCTCCTGCCAGAGCATCCGCTCGCGGCATATTTGCCCAATGCCAGCCGCATTCGAGATGACCGCGCAGCCGGATTCCATGCCCCTCAGGCCAGGCCTTCGCCTGGAATCCGGGGGCGAGCTTTCCAATGTCATGCAGGAAGGCCAAGGCCGCGAGACATCGTATTTCCTGAAAGGTCAGCAGATCTGGCCGCCTCGCTGCGGCCTGGGCACGTGCACCCCATGCCGGGGCCTCTAGCAATGCAAGAAAGACTGCGGCGACATCAGCGGAATGATGGGCAAGGTGATGAGTGCATTTGCCTTGGCTGGCTGATTTGCCCCAAGCGCTGCGAAATCGCACTGAAACGGCGTCCGACATCATCGTAGCCTTGCAAAAGTCAAGCCACAAAAAATATCATATCAGGCTTGCAAGTCTTGACAAGCTACTTATCTGTGAAAAATGTGAAATTTCTGCTTATTTGGAGCGCGTCTAAGGAGTGTCAATCAATGAAAAACACGTGGTCCGCAAAAACACGTGGCCCACGACGCTCGGAACCAGCGCGCAGTCAAAATCACAGACCAGATCAACGCCGATCATCGCCCCGGCTTTTTGGTAATGCTCCCATGAAAAACCCCGCGTAGGGCTGGGTGGTCTGGTGATAGCCCAAGGACGCTTGAAACGCCGAGGCTTTGCTGCCATATTCGACAGGCTCTTCCTGACCCTAGGCTGCCCATGTCCACAATCGCTTTCGATACCCTGAAATTCAGCAAGAAACTCGTCGCCGTAGGCTTTACCGAACAACAGGCCGAAACACTGGCCGAGGAACAGTCGGCCCTGATCGACGATCAGCTTGCCACCAAGCGTGATATTGCCGACGTCAAGCGCGACATTGCCGACGTCAGGCGCGACATTGCCGACGTCAGGCGCGACATGAAGGAGATGGAACTTCGCCTTCGGCAAGACCTCACGATCCGCATGGGTTCGATGATGGTGGTTGCGGTCGGCGTGGTTGCTGCCCTGGTCAAGCTGCTTTAGCAGGCTGCTGAAAACTTCTCTTTGACCCATCGTTTGGCCCGTGATTCAATCTTGATTGTCGAGGTTTGGAGTTAGTAGAGGCGTGGCTCGGACGAGAAGACCGGGTCTTTGTTCAGCTATGTTGATCTGAAGGAGCGCATTCCCGCGCGGCATCCGTTGCGCAATCCGGCAGGTGGTGCCAGCAGGTGGTGAACGACGCGCTGACCAGCCTGGACGCCGCGTTTGAGGCCCTTTACACTGATTTCGGTCGCCCCTCGATCGCCCCGGAGCGGCTGATCCGGGCCAGCCTGCTGCAAATTTTGTTCTCCATCCGATCCGGGCGGCAGTTGAGGGAACAGATGGATTACAATCTGCTGTTGAGCTGGTTTGTTGGCCTTGGCGTGGACGATCCGGTCCGGGGTGAGGTGCGCCCGGACATCAGCCCGGCGGGCTGATTTGAGCACCGAACGGGCGAAGCCCCGGGCCGAAGGCCGACCGCGTTCACCAGGAACCGGGACCGGCTGCTGACGACAGAGATGTCGCGCAAGGTGATGGCCGCGATCCTGGCGCACCCGGAGGTCAAGCCACTTCTGTCGGACGCACATTTCCCGGTCGACGGCACGCTGATCAAGGCCATCTTGAAGGCCCGGGCTTCGATGAAGAGCTTCCAGCCAAAGGCGCCGCCGGAGGAAGACGATCCGGGCGACCCGCCGACCGATGCCCCCCCCGCAAGCCAGACCAGCCTCACCCTCCGGAGACCCCGCCGATGCAAAGCAAATCCCGCAATGCCGAAGTCGACTTCAAGGGGGAGAAACGATCCGACAAAACCGATCCGACAAAACCGATCCGACAAAACCCATGCGTCGGTCACCGATCCCGACGCCCTGCTTTACAAGAAATCCCCCGGCGCGGGCGCAATTCCGTGTTTCATCGGGCAGACTCTGATGGAGAACCGCAATGGTCTGATCGTCCAGGCGGACCTGACCCATGCGGACGGGTATGGTGACCGCAAGGCGGCACTCGACATGATCCACCGCCATTCACAGGGATCGACCCGGCAGCTGACACTTGGCGCGGATAAGACACTTGGCGCGGATAAAGGGTACGACAGTGCCGATTTCGTTGCCGACCTTCGGCGGGCCTGCGTGACACCGCATGTCGCCCAAAAGGCCCGCCATTCCGCTATCGACGCTCGGACAACCCGGCATCCCGGCTACGCCGTCTCGCAGAAGCGGCGAAAGAAGATCGAAGACCCGTTTGGATGGGCCAAAACCGTCGGTGGCATGGCCCAAACAGTTCATCGCGGTCTCGAAAAGGGGCGCGCCAAGTTCACAATGACTAGGGCGTAGACCTGTAAATGAAAAGATGATAAAAGATTTACAACACAGGAGGTTTCATGTCGTCGAATTTCTGGCTCACTGAGGAACAGTTCAGCAAAATCAAGCCTTTGCTTCCCAACAAGCCACGTGGTGTGCCGCGTGTGGATGATCGGCGGGTGTTGTCGGGGATCTTTCTTTGCTTGCAGCGCGGCTATCGCTGGTCGGATGTGCCGGCCGAATACGGCCCGGCCAGGACGCTTTATAATCGTTACAAACGCTGGTCGGAAGCAGGTGTTTTCGAGCGGGTGTTCGAAACCTTGGCACGCGAACATGCCGATCTTTCGACGCTGATGATCGACGCCCGCCACGTCAACCAGCAACCTCAGGACGCATCGGATCGCGGCCAACGGGGTCAAAAAAACACCGGTTCCGGCCGGGCCACAGTCGGACCATCGGCAAGACCGGAGGCGGGCTGAACGCGAAGCTGCATCTGGTCTGCGATGGGACCGGATGTCCGGTTCACCTGTGTCTGACGGCTGGCAACCGGGCCGATATTACGCAGGCACGTCAATGCCTTGCGCCCTATGTGGCCAAAGACTGCACGGTCATTGCGGACCGCGGATATGACGCAAACCACCTGCGCGACTGGCTGCGCGAGCGAGACGCAACCCCCTGCATCCCGCCGCGCAAGAACCGCAAGGTGCAATGCGAATACGACACGGATCTCTACAAAACCCGCAACATCATCGAGCGCATGTTCAATCGTCTCAAGGACTGGCGCCAACTGTCCTTGCGCACCTTCCGATGCTTCGAAACAGTCCTCGCTGCCGCGCAAATCGCCGCAACCGTCATATGGTTCTTATGAGTCTACGCCCTAGGGCGGCCAGTAATCTGACCCGATTGCCAAGGTTATTGCCCGTATGACCCGGAACGCGGGTCAAGACCGCCCGCAAACGCGCCATGACAGGCCAGGAAACGCAGCCAAAACCGAAAACAAAATCCGCTGAACGCAGATGTCAACCGAAACCCACATCGGTTTTCAGCAGCCTGTTAGGGATCAGAACCGCGATACGGGCCTGCCGCGGGCAGAGCATCGAATAATCCGGCACCGGGCCAGCCGGGATCAAACCAGACCAAGCGCGACCCCCGGCGTCGTAGCGATGCGTTACAGGCCGACCCGTTGGTCGTACGAGAGCGGGTGGGAGATGGCGACGGCAGGCGCATCAGCCAACAGACAGGACTCGAAGGGCGAAGCCGCATCACCGATATGGGCAACAACGCCCAGCGTTCATAATCCTCCCACCAATCCGCTTTGAGCCGCGAAATCGTGGTGGATGACAGCCCCGCCGCGTTCGGCCCAAGCAGCGCGGCCAGCGCGTCCTGAAAATCACCCGTGGAAAGGCCTTTGAGATACAGCCAGGGCAAAAGTTCCGCGACGGATCCGGTCTTGCGCAGACAGGGCGGCAGGATCGACGGCGTGAGCCGCACCTTCCCGGCCTGCTGTCCCCGATCCCGCACGCGCGGCACCTTCACAGGTCATGATCTCGCGCTCAGGCAGATGACCGTGGCGGACGACCCGTGCACGGCCCTCTGGCGTCGTGTCGTCGCTAAATTGCGCAAGCAGCGTGCCCAGCTCCGCCGCAAGCGCCTGTTCAATCAATTGCCGCGCGCCGGAGCGGATCAGATCGGTCAGCGGATCGGTCGAAAATCCGTTTGGATCAGGCAAGGCGGTGATGGGATCTCGCGTCATGTGGCATATCCCGTTCTCTGCGAGAATGGACGGCGCGTGAGCCCCGCCATGATATGCCGCCCATCAGGGGCCATCACCAACTTTCAGCTATATCTCCCGCCTCTTTGGCCTGCGCAAACGGGCCGCAACCGGGGCGCACGCGTTCGACAAGCTCTGCGCAGCACTGGACATCGAGCACCGCCTGACCCCGCCGAAATCACCACAAACCAACGGCATGGTCGAGCGCTTCAACGGGCGCATCGAAGAGGTCCTGCAAAGCCACCACTTCCGCTCCGGCGAAGAACGGGAGACGACGCTGCACCGATACGTCTGGCTCTACAATCAACAACTTCCTCAATCAGCTTTGGGCAGCAGGTCCCCCTTGCAAGCCATGAAAGAATGGCACAAACTCAAGCTGGAACTGTTCAAGAAACGGAAATACTACCTACCGGGATGTAACAAATAGTATCATAATTATTCGATTTGGCTATAGGCGTCAAAGACGTAAAGCGCGACGGACATGTCACATTCCTTTTCCAGCATAGGTTCAGTGTGAGACGGGCAGAATGTAAAGATGGTGGGGGCGGCGCGCCAGTGTGGCGCCCCTACCGCCAATGATTCCTCACGGTAAAACCGCGCATGGTCCCTTCGCCGTCAGCCGCGCCCGGCATGATCGTGGCATGACCGGACGCGGCAACGGGAACAAGTCAGATGTTTTCGGCCGCCGGCATGCCCAGAACGTGATAGCCCGCATCGACCGAGATGATTTCTCCGCTGGTGCAGGCGCCATAATCCGAGCACAGGTAAACGGCGGTGCCGCCGATCGCTTCGAGCGTCGCATTCTGGCGCAAGGGCGCATTCGCCTCGGTATGACGGAAGGTCTTGCGCGCCCCGCCGATGGCAGCCCCTGCCAGCGTTTTCATCGGCCCCGGAGAGATCGCGTTCACGCGGATGCCTTCGGGACCAAGATCGGCTGCCAGATAACGCACCGCCGATTCCAGCGCAGCCTTGGCCACGCCCATCACGTTGTAGAACGGGGTCACACGCTGCGAGCCCATATAGGTCAGCGTGATCAGCGAGCCGCCTTCGTTCATCAGCTCCGAGGCACGCCTGGCCACATCGACGAAGCTGTAGCAACTGATTGTCAGCGAGTTCTTGAAATTGTCGCGGGTTGTGTTGATGAACCGGCCCGCCAGCTCGTTCCTGTCGGAATAGGCGATGGCGTGGATCACGAAATCAAGCCGGCCCCATGCTTGCCTGAGCCTGGCAAAGGCGGCGTCCATCGACGCTTCGTCATTCACATCGACATCGAGAATCAGACTTGCGCCAAGGCTCGCGGCCAGCGGTTTCACCCGCCTGCCAAGGGCTTCGCCCTGATGGCTGAAGGCCAGATCGGCCCCCTCGCCATGCAACGCCCTGGCGATGCCCCATGCGATCGAGCGATCATTCGCGACACCCATCACGAGGCCGCGCTTGCCCTTCATCAAATCCGCCATTCCCGTCCCTGCCGCCGTCTTCCTACATCAATCCAGGTATTTGCTCATCACCAGCGAGGCATTGGTGCCGCCGAAGCCGAAGCTGTTCGACAGAACCGAGTCATGCTCGACATTCCCGATCGTCTCGGTCGCGATCTCTTCGGGGCGGATCGCCGGGTCGAGGCGGGTGACGTTGATCGAGGGCGCGATGAAATTGCCCTGCATCATCAGCAACGAATGGATCGCCTCGTTCACGCCCGCAGCGCCAAGCGCGTGGCCGGTCATCGATTTGGTGGAACTGATCGGTGCGTGATCTTCGCCCAGGGCGCGGCGCACGGCCTCGACCTCCACGACATCGCCCGCCATCGTCGAGGTGCCATGTGCGTTGATATAGGTGATCGCGCGGTCCGCCGGCAGGGTCGAGGTGGCGAGCTTCATCGCGCGCTCTCCCCCCTCGCCTGACGGAGCAACCATGTCATGGCCATCCGATGTGGCGCCGTAGCCGGTGATCTCGGCATGGATCCTGGCACCACGGGCCTTGGCATGTTCCAACTCTTCGAGCACGAGCATGCCACCGCCACCGCCGATCACGAACCCGTCGCGGGTCGCATCAAAGGCGCGCGCTGCGGTTGCGGGCGCGTCGTTGTATTTCGAACTCATCGCACCCATCGCGTCGAACAGGCACGACAGCGTCCAGTCCACTTCCTCGCCGCCGCCGGCAAAGACCATGTCCTGCTTGCCCATCTGGATCAATTCGGCCGCGTTTCCGATGCAATGTGCCGAGGTCGAGCAGGCCGAGGTGATCGAATAGTTCACGCCCTTGATCTTGCAGGACGTGGCCAGGCAGGCGGAGACCGTGGAGCTCATGCATTTCGTGACCATGAACGGGCCAATTCGCTTGGGGCTGCCCTTTTCTTTCAGGGTCTGATGCGCGACGAAGAAGTTCGACGTCGAAGGACCACCCGAACCGGCCACGAGCCCCACGCGCTCATTGCTGATCTCGCACGCGCTCAACCCCGCATCTGCGATCGCCTGCGACATCGCGATATAGGCATAGGCGGCGGTCGTCCCCATGAAGCGCAACTGACGCTTGTCGATCTCTGCCGCGAGATCAATGTCGGGCACGCCCGCGATCTGGCTGCGAAATCCCAGTTCGGCATATTCGGGCTGGTAGGTAATGCCCGATTTGCCCGCTTTCAGGCTGGCAGCAACCTCTTGGGCGGAATTGCCGATGGGCGAGACGATGCCCATCCCGGTGATGACGACGCGGCGCATGGATGGCCTCCTGTCTCTAGCTACGTATCGGGGGTCGTATCGGGGGTCAACTCTCGGAGAGCGCAACCTTCATGTCCTTGACCTGACAGATCACATCCCCATCGGCCTCGACAATACCGTCCGCCACACCCATGGTCAGGCGTCGGGTCTGCACGGTTCTGGTGAAATCGACCCTGTAGGTCAGCATCTTGCGATCGGGGCGAACCATGCCGGTCAGCTTGAGCGCGCCGACACCCATCGCATAGCCACGACCCTGCCAGCCGCGCCAGCCCAGGTTGAAACCGGTCAGTTGCCACAGCCCGTCAAGGCCCAGGCAGCCGGGCATGATCGGGTTTCCGGGAAAATGGCATTCGAAGAACCACAGATCGGGCGTGATATCGAATTCGGCAGTGACATGCCCCTTGCCGTGCAGTCCGGCATCGCCCGAAATCCCGGTGATACGGTCCATCATCAGCATCGGAGGTGCCGGCAATTGCGCGTTTCCCGGGCCGAACAGCTCGCCCCGAGCACATTTGAGCAAATCCTCTTTCCCGAAGCTCGTCGGAAACCCTGCCATCGGTGCCCCTTCCCGGTTCTGGCGTGCTTTCCCTTTCCTCTATCACCGGCCCGCGCCAAGGTGCAAGGGCAAAGTGCAAGGGCAAGGTGCAAGGGCAAGGTGCAAGGGCAAGGGCGGCAGGCACCGGTTCCATTGAAAAGGGAATTATATCCCAAAGTAACATTTCCTTATTGACGTAAAGGGCTTTTTGGTTTATCACAGAGTCACATTAGGAGATGGGAATGAAACAGAAAGCACCAGGCAAATCTAGCCGCACAGGCCTTACCCTTCTGCAAATTGCAGATATGTTTGGGGACGAGGTTAAGGCTAGAGAATGGCTTGAGCAACAAAGATGGCCTGATGGGCCTAGCTGTCCCCATTGTGGTTCGTTGAGCGTCAAAGTGGGGGTTCCTCATAAGAGCATGACGCATCGCTGCAATGACTGTTCTAAAAAGCCGATGTTTACAGTTAAGGTTGGAACTGTAATGCAAGGGTCTAAGTTGCCTTACCGAGTCTGGGCAATCGCTATATATTTATTCACCACCAACCTAAAGGGTATTTCCTCAATGAAGTTGCATCGCGAATTAGGTATAACGCAAAAATCTGCATGGTTTGTCCTCCATCGCCTGCGGGAAGCCTATGCTGATGGTCAGCCTTTATTCGAAGGGCCCGTCGAGGCTGATGAGACTTACATCGGCGGCAAAGAAAAGAACAAGCATAGCAACAAGAAGCTAAAAGCTGGGCGGGGTCCTGTAGGAAAAACGGCGGTTGTTGGCGTTAGAGACCGTGATACTAATCATGTATCTGCACAGCCTGTTTTAGACACGAATAAAGAAACGCTACAGGGCTTTGTTGAGATCCGTACACAAGAGCAATCGCAGGTCTATACTGACGAAGCAAGGGCCTATGTAGGGATTAACCGTCCTCATGAGGCTGTTAAGCATAGCGTGGGTGAATATGTGAAGGATATGGCCCATACAAACGGCATGGAGTCGTTTTGGGCTGGTCTCAAGCGAGGGTATAATGGCACATACCACAAAATGTCTCCCAAGCATCTTAGCCGCTATGTCAATGAGTTTTCAGGCCGTCACAATAGCCGCCCTAAAGACACCATAGATCAAATGGTCGGTGTTTTAGGAGGGATGATTGGAAAGCGCCTTAGGTATGTAGATTTAATTGCCGACAACGGCCTAACAAGTGGAGCAAGAGGATGAATGTGCGAGTTTCGGTAAGCTGTCCTTTACCTAGTTCGCCCTGAACAACTTTTATCCGGCTGATTTTGCTTGAGAATGATGTGATATTGCTGGGTGCTGCCTGCAAGGTTTTGTATTATCCCGGCAGGAACCCTGCAATTTCGAGCCGTGATATGAAGCCGAGAAAGCCGCTCCCGGAACAAGACGATCTCCTGCGCGCCCGCCTGGTCGAGATGATCGACATGCGCCACGAGCTGGTGAAACTTGCCCCCCTGATCGACTGGGAGGTCTTTGAGCGGGAATGGGCCGGGTTCTTTCCGTCCCACACCGGTCGCCCGGCGACGTTGACGCGCCTGGTTGCCGGACTCCTTTACCTGCAACATGCCTATGCACTTTCGGACGAGGCGGTCGTGGCACGATGGGCCGAGAACCCGTATTGGCAGCACTTCTGCGGCGAGACGTTCTTTCAGCACCGTCTGCCGCTTGATCCCTCATCCCTGACCCGGTGGCGCAAGCGGATCGGCGAGGAGGGTGTTGAATGGATGCTGACCCAGACGATCGAGGCCGGGAAACGCGCCGGGGTGGTGAAGCGCAGCGATCTCAAGCAGGTCACGGTCGATACCACGGTGATGGAAAAGAACATCGCCCACCCGACGGATGCCCGGCTGTATGAGGCGGCGCGGCGCAAGCTGGTCGGGCTGGCTCGCGAAGCCGGGATCGTCCTGCGCCAGAACTACAACCGTCTTGGGCCTCGGCTGGCCGGTCAGGTTGGGCGCTACGCCCATGCCCGCCAGTTCAAGCGGATGCGCAAGGCGTTGCGCCGGCTCAAGGGCTACACCGGCCGCGTGCTGCGCGACATCGAGAGGCAACTGGGTAAGGTTCCGGAGGGGGCGCTGAGAGAGCGCCTGGTGGGGATGATCGCGCTGGTGAACCGGCTGTTGGCGCAGAAGCCGAAGGACAAGAAGAAACTCTACAGCCTGCATGAACCGGCGGTGGACTGCATCTCCAAGGGCAAGGCGCACAAGAGGTACGAGTTCGGAACCAAGGTCAGCGTGGCCACGACCAACCGGGGCGGCTTCGTGGTCGGGATGCGGGCGCTGCCGGGTAACCCTTACGACGGCCACACGCTGCACGAGGCGCTGGAACAGGTCGAGATCCTGACCGACCTGAGGCCAGAGTTGGCCTTTGTCGACCGCGGATACCGCGGGCATGGCGTGCAGAATGTGAAGGTTTTCATCAGTGGCGCAAAGCGAGGTGTCACCAGGACGATCGCCAAACTCCTGCGACGGCGCAGCGCCATTGAACCAATGATCGGGCACATGAAGAACGACGGTCGACTGACGCGAAGCACCCTGAAAGGAACCGACGGCGACGCTCTGTTCGCCGTGCTCTGCGGCTGCGGTCACAACATTCGCATGATCCTGAGACACCTGAGGGAGATCTTGTGCCGGTTGATCCGGGCTCTCACCTCGCTCCGACAGACCACCACCGCTGAAACGGCCTTCGTCGGGCCGTCTCAGATCGCCAACGTGCCAATCTGAAACCCTTGTTCAGGACGGACTATTTAGTTCCTTGTGACTGGCGCGGAGCGCATCCGAGGAACGGTTTCTCGCTCGGCACGCTTGCACATCATCGGGGGCAGTCCGCGATCGATCAGCTGCATGTCGTCCAGCACCATATCTCCCATTCGCTTGAACGCGACATCAAGCGCGCCCGCACGGTGTGCAGAACGGAGGAAACCGTTAAGTTCCCGGACGGGGTGATTGATGGGCAAAGGCTCTTCGGGAAAAACGTCGCTGGCTGCGCGAATGTGGCCGTCGCGAACGGCCTGCATCAGATCATCGAAATCCACGACATCGGCGCGGCTGAGCAGGATCAACGCGGCGCCCTGTGGCATCCGGGCGAAGCTTTGAGCATTCAGGAACCCCTTGTTCTCCGACGTTACAGCGGCCAGCACAAAAGTTGTCTGGCAGCTGGCCAGAAGGGTGTCGAGATCTGTCGGCGTGACATCGGCGTCACGCAGTTTCGACGGGGGAATCCACGGATCGTAGACCATGAGGTCGGCGCGGAATCCGCTTAGCAGTCTCGCGAGCGCACGACCAAGATCCCCAAAGCCGATGATCCCGACCTTTGAGCCAGAAAGCAGCCGGGCCATGCCATTCCCGTCGCCACCCCATAGTTCGCGCCCCGCACGGAAATCTGTGTCGGCCTCCACGACATCCCGCGCCAGACAGAGCGCCATCGCCAACCCCATCTCTGCCACCGGTTCGGCGAAGACGGCCCCGGTTGTGACCACATGGATCCCCCGCTCGAACAACAACTCGTAAGGCATGTTGTCGATCAAGTTGCTCTCGACGTTGAAAACGCACCGCAACTCAGTCATCGCCGTGACAATGGTGCGAGACAGTGGCGGCTGTCCCAAGATGTATCGCGCCCGCGCGAGCGTCTCCCGATCAAGTCGATCAACCGCTTCCGCCAGAACCTCTTGAATTTCATAGCGTTCAAACAGCGTGGCACGCTGTTCAGGGGTAAAAATCAGATTGATGCTGCGCGGCTCGGGCGCAGAGATGATCAGGGGCTTTGACATTGACGACTCCTATCGGTTTCAGAAATAAACCGGTTTACATCAGATTGTAAATCGGTTTATTTTTGATTCGTCGACAATCAAACAATACAGAGTCAAGCTGTGGTTATGGGGGGAATACGCGCAGATGTTGGACACAGGCAGGCCATCGATACATGACGTGGCGCGTCTTGCGGGCGTATCAGCGGCGACTGTCTCGAAATATTTGCGCGGCAACCGCTCAATAAAAAAAGCGAACGCCGACCGCATCCGGCAGGCTGTTGAAGCTATCGATTATCGTGTCGACCCTTTGGCGGCTGATCTCCGGCGCAAGACGCGCAAGATCATCGGATTGATCGTTCCAGACTTGGAGAATGCGTTTTTTGGCCGTTGGGCCAGCAAGCTCGAACTTCTGGCCGAGGCGGAAGGCTACAGCCTGTCGATAACCTCAAGCCATGACTCCGAGGAACGCGAAGCGGCGCAGGTTGCCCGCATGCATGCCTGGCGTGTGGCCGGCTTGATCCTCGCGCCGGTGCGCAGCGAGCGCGGCGCGGGCGCGAGCGAGATGAAGCGTCTGCAGATGTCGGGCGTACTTGTCGACCGGGCCCTGAGCGATCCGATCTACGACACTGTCGCCGTGGACAATGCCGCAGCCAGCGCCGTTGTGTGCCGCCACCTTCGCCAAGCAGGTCACAACCGCGTGCTGGTGATAGGCCCCGACGACATCTCGAAGAACGCAAACGTTCGGATCAGCGGTTTTCTGGACGAAGCAGCGCGGAGTATGCCCAGCTTGCAGATCGACGTGTTGCAAAGTGGAGCAGCTATCGGGCTGTTGCGCTCCGAGATCGCGCGCCGGTTGGATCAGGTGCGGCCAACAGCCGTTTATTCGGTATTTCAGCGCGGCACGCTCGCGGCACTGACGGAGTTTCGTCGCCGGGGGATCCGGTGCCCTGTTGACATCTCCCTGGTCGGTTTCGACGATGCCGAGTGGATGGAAGCCACCTTCCCCAGCGTAAGCGCCGTCGTGCAACCGGTGGAGCGATTGGCGGAGCTGTCTTTCGAACGCCTGATGACGCGAATCGAAGGCCGAGGCGGGGCACCTGCGGCGCACCTTGAGCCCTGCGCTCTTGCATGGCGCGACTCTGTAACGTCGCCGCCTGTCAATCTGTCGGAGGGGCCAGCCGGTCTGTCCGGAACCGGGCTTGTTGCACTTGGTTAATAACAGGGCCCAAACAAACTTTGGAGGAGAACTGACATGGGCAAGTACAATCGAAAAGCAAGTCGAACCACCGGTTTTATCGCGGGTCTGGCAGCGGCGGTGACACTCGGTCTCGGGACCGCCGCGCAGGCCAAAGATGGCGAGTACGCCATCTTGATGAAGACGTTGGCCAACCCGTTCTGGGGTGCCATGGAGGAGGGCATTGAAGAGGGGGCAGCCGCTTCGGGCGTCAGGTATTTCATTCAGGCGGTGGAAAACGACCAAGCGGTCGAAGCGCAACTGAATGTCTGCAACACCATGCTGCAGCGCGCGCCGACGGCCTTGATCACTGCTGCCATCAATTCCACCAACCTGTTGCCCTGTCTGAAAGCAGCGCAAGATGCGGGGATCCCGGTTGTGGATCTCGATGGTAACCTCGACCCCAAGGTGTTGAAGGCCGAGGGCATTGAAATCGCCTTCCGTATCGGATCCGACAACCACGCCGCGGGCGGTCAGGCCGCCGAATACATGGCCTCCCAGTTGGGTGCCGACGCCAAGGGTCCTGTGCTGATCATCGAAGGCCTGTCCGGCAACGTCACGAGCCAGGCGCGGGTGGCCGGCTTTACCGATCGCCTGGGCCAACTGGCGCCGGGGCTGGAAATCGTGGCCTCGCTGCCAGGCGATTGGGATCGCGGTCGCGCAGCCTCGATCACCAACGACGTGATACAGCGCCATCCCGATTTGGCAGGCATCTTTGCCGCCAATGACGGCATGGCGCTCGGCGCTGTCGAAAGTGTCTTCGCCGGTGGTCGTGGGGGAAAGGTCGTCATCATCGGCGTGGACGGAAACTCTGATGCCGTCTCATCGATCAAGGCAGGCCGGCTGAGCGCATCGGTCGCTCAACTGCCTTATCTCGTGGGCTTCCAGGCCATCAAAAACGTCAAGAAGCTTCTGGACGGAGAGGATGTTCCCGCCTCGATCACGGTTCCCACAATGGTCCTGACCAAAGAGGTGCTTGAGACCGGCAAAGATCCGATGCTTGAGTTCGTTCGATAGACCCGGAGCGTTGCGGACCGCCGCTCGCCGGAGGCCCGCAGTCGCCCAAGCGCCGAACAGAGGGAGACCACGCATGCCGGTGCAGAACACGAATGTAGCCGCGCTGAGTTTGTGGCGACGGACCCAGAGGACAACCGAAGAGCGTCTTCATCTGCGCCTTGAGTCGCTGATCGTGCTGATGGGGCTTTGCGCCACCATGTCGCTGCTCTCGCCTTTCTTCCTTTCGATCAACAATTTCCTGAACATCCTTCTGGCCACCTCTACCATTGGTGTTCTGGCGATTGCCGCCACCTTTGTGATCGGCTCCGGCGGTCTTGACCTCTCCTTGGGATCGGTCATGGGCCTATCCGGGGTTGTGGGTGCCTATATGGCAGTCAACCTTGGCATGCCGGCCGTTTTCGGCGTGCTGGGGTGCCTGTTGGCCGGTGCGGCTGCCGGTTTCGTCAACGGACAGATCGTCACGCGCGCCTTTGTGCCCGCCTTTATTGTGACTTTGGGCATGCTTGGTGTGGCCCGCGGTCTTGGGCTGGTGATCTCGGACGGTCGGGTGATCTATGGGCTGCCCGGGGCGATTGTCTATCTCGGCCAGGGTCGTCCGTTCGGGATTCCGATGCCGGTCGTCGTCTTGCTTGGCACAGCGCTTGTAACCCACTACGTGCTCGCCTTCACCCGCTTCGGTCGCCACACGCTCGCCATTGGCGACAACGAGAATGCTGTGCGCACCTCGGGGATCAACGTCAATCGTCACCGGGTTATCCTCTACACCTTGTCCGGCGGTTTGGCGGGGCTTGCGGGTATGCTCTTCATGGCTCGCATCAATTCCGGCGATCCGACTGCGGGCATCGGCTACGAGCTGACCGCCATCACTGCGGCCATCATCGGCGGCACCAACCTTTTTGGTGGCCGTGGGTCTATCTTGGGCACCATGGTTGGTGCACTGATCATGGGTGTGCTGCAGAACGGCCTGAACCTGCTCGCTGTCCAGTCCTACTATCAACAAATGGCCATAGGTGCTGTGCTCGTTCTGGCGGTCTTCATCGATCAGTACCAGTTGCGCAAGGAGAACCGGGTATGACCCTGCTGAGGCTGAGGGGAATCCGCAAGAGCTTCGGATCGGTCGATGTACTGCACGGCGTGGATGTAGAAATCGACAAGGGCGAAGTCATCGGGCTGGTAGGCGACAACGGTGCCGGCAAATCGACGCTGATGAAAACGATCACCGGCATCTACGATGTCGATGCCGGCAACATTCAATTCGACGGCAAATCCATCCTCGACTTCAATCCGGGTGCGCGGCGTTCCCTGGGAATCGAGATGATATATCAAGACCTCGCGTTGGCCAGGCAGCAGGATGTGGCGAGCAACATCTTCCTTGGTCGGGAACCGTTGAAGAAGCTCTTCGGTGTCATCCCCGGCATGATCGACCGGCGCACGATGAACACCAGGGCCTGGCAGATGATCGACGAATTGGGTGCGCATCTGCCCTCGATTGACCGGCCCGTCGGCTCGTTCTCCGGCGGTCAGCAGCAAACGGTCGCGGTCGCCCGGGCCCTCACATTCAATCCCAGGCTGGTCATCATGGACGAGCCGACCGCTGCGCTCGCCGTGCGGGAAGTTCAAAGCGTGCTGGATCTCATCCGGCGCCTGAAGTCCCAGGGGATTGCAGTAATCCTGATCTCTCACCGGCTGAACGATGTGCTCAGCGTCACCGACCGGATCGTGGTGCTGCGCCACGGCCAAGCCGCCGCCAATCTGGTGACCGCGAATACGGACATGACCGAGGTGGTCAGCGCCATTGTCGGGGGGAACGACATGACCCACGCCGCAGCCCACGAATCGGCGGTCTGACATGGCTCGATTGGGGCTGCATACCTTCGCGCTGGCACCGAACTGGGATCAGGAGCGGTTCGCCGCGCGCGCAGAAGATCTCCGGCGCTACGGCGTCACAGTGATCGAAGTGCCTTTGTTGCAGCCCGGTCGGCTGGATTGCGCCGGGCTTGCGAGCTTTGCCAAGAGCCATGGGTTCAAAGTCGCGCCCTCGCTTGGGTTGCCCGCTGCGCTTGACGTGGTGAGTGACCCCGATCCGGGAATCGCATTTCTCAAGCAGGCCTTTGCCGATTGCCGGGCGGTGGGCGCCGAAGCGTTGTCCGGGGTCACCTATGGCGTGATCGGCCGAACTTCCGGTGCTCCGAGGACAGACGCGGAATGGGACGGAACCTGCCGGTTCGTGGCCCGGGCGGCAGCGGCCGCAAGAGCCGAGGACCTTCGTCTTGGGCTGGAACCCTGCAACCGGTATGAAACCCATATCCTCAACACCGCCGCAGACGCGGTCGCGCTGATCGAGCGGGTCGGCACTGACAATCTTTTCGTCCACCTTGACACGTATCACATGAACATAGAGGAGGCGGGCTTTGCCGAAGGCTTCGCCGCCGCCGGATCTCATCTGGGCTATGTTCATCTGTCAGAGGCGCATCGCGGCGTGCCTGGTACCGGATCCATCGACTGGGATGCGGTGTTTTCAGGTCTGGTCACCACCGGGTTCGACGGTGCCATGACGCTGGAAAGCATGAACCACGTCCACCCTGAGATCGCTGGCGGGTTGGCAATTTGGCGTCCAGTGGCCGATCGGCCCGATGATGTGATTGATCTTGGACTACCGTTTCTGCGCGCCGCTGCAGAGCACGCCAATCTGGAGATAGCGACATGACCGACGCACCTCTGACCAGGCAGCGCATCCGCCTTGGCATGGTTGGCGGCGGTTCCGACGCCTTCATCGGTCAGGTCCACCGCATCGCGGCCCGTCTCGACAATCGCTACGAGCTTGTCGCAGGTGCCTTGTCCTCAACCCCGGAGAGGGCGCGCGCCTCAGGTCAGGCGCTGGGTCTGTCCGCTGATCGGACTTACGATGATTATCGCATGATGGCCGAAACCGAAGCTCAGCGTCCTGACGGTATCGATGTGGTCGCGATCGTCACGCCCAATCATTTCCACTTCGACCCGTGCAAACAATTTCTGGAACGGGGTGTTCACGTCATTTGCGACAAACCTGTCACCCGCACCCTGAAGGAAGCGCATGCTCTGGCCGAAATCCTGGCACAGAACCGTCAACGCTTTCTTCTGACCCACAACTATTCCGCCTATCCCATGGTTCGGGAAGCCCGGCGACGCATTATGGCAGGTGAGCTGGGTGCGATCCGGATTGTCAATGTCGAGTATATTCAGGACTGGCTCGCTGCCGGGAACAGTGGCAAGCAGGCGGAGTGGCGGCTCGACCCTGCCCGGGCCGGGGTCGGCGGTTGTATCGGCGACATCGGAACTCACGCCTTTCAACTGGCGACGTTTGTCACGGGTCTGCGGACCGAAGCGGTAAGTGCGGAGCTGCACCGTTTTGGACCGGGACGCAGCCTGGATGACAACGCACATATAAAGTTGCGCTTCGCTGAAGGAGCTCGCGGCATGATCTGGGTAAGTCAGGTTGCGATTGGAAACGAGAACGGCGTCAAGTTGCGCGTAATCGGAGACCGCGGCGGGCTGGAGTTCTTTCAGGAGGATCCCGACAAGCTCTGGGTGACCTGCCTCGACCAACCCAAGACCCTGATCACGCGCGGTGGCCCGGGCCATGCAGGACAATCCCGTATCCCCGCCGGACATCCCGAGGGTTTCCTTGAGGCGTTTGCTACACTGTATTCGGACTTTGCCGATCTTATCCTTGGAAAACACTCCAGCGACGATCCTCTTCCAGGGATACAGGACGGTCTCATGGGATTGCGCTTCGTAGCGGCCTGTGTCGCCTCCTCGAACGCTGACGGGCTTTGGAAATCGCTTGATCTTGAATGAGATCGGAGATTTCGTCATCCATCTGGCAACCGATTTCTGCATCTCTGGAGTAGAGCAGCATTAGCCGGACGACCTATTTGTTCAGCCGGGTCACGGATGCGCCGTTGCTAGCCGACCTTCTCAACCAAATCCCGCAGGACCAAGACATCGGCAGCGTCACGGCGGATGGTAGAGAAGGTGTGGATGCCGCTCTCCCCTGACGGCATCGCGATGTGCCAAACTCGTGGTGTCGAAGCACAAGCTGAAGGAGAGGGCCTCCATGGGAGAAGTTAGCCTCATCGGCGCCGATCTGGCAAAGAATGTGTTCCAGGTTCACGGTGCGGCAGCGGACGGTTCGGTCGTATTCCGCAAGAAGCTATCACGACCGCAATTCGCGCGGTTCATGGCGGACCAGCCGCCCTGTGTCGTGGCGATGGAGGCCTGCGCCAGCGCGCCCTACTGGGCGCGGGAAATGGCTGGGCTTGGCCATCAGGTCCGGCTGATCGCGCCGCCCTACGTCAAACCCTTCGTGAAGCGGCAGAAGAATGACGCGGCCGATGCGGAGGCCGTCGTCGAGGCGGCCTTGCGGCCGACCATGCGATTCGTCGAACCGAAGAGGGCAAACCAGCAGGCGCGCGCGACCGTGTTCCGGGCCCGCGAGCAGTTTCTCAAGCAGCGCACGGAAGCCGTGAACGCGCTGCGATCCTATCTTTACGAATTTGGCCACGTCGCACCTGAGGGGATCGGTTATCTGCCCCATCTGGCGAGGGTCGTGGAGGATCAGACGTCGGGGTTGCCCGATCTCGTGCGCGAAATCTGCCGGTTGACGCTGGAGCAGATCGCCAGCCTGACCACCCGCATCGATGCTCTGAAAGCCAAGATCGCGGCGATGTCGAAGGAGGCAGGCATGGCCCGGCAATTGCAGACCATGCCGGGCGTGGGACCGATCGGCGCACTGGCGATCGAGACCTTCGCGCCGCCGATGGAACAGTTCCGGCGTGGCCGGGATTTCGCCGCCTGGCTGGGTCTGGTTCCGTTGCAGCGGTCCTCGGGCGGCAAGCCGCGGCTCGGCAAGACATCGAAAATGGGCCAGCGCGACATCCGGCGATTGCTGGTGACCGGCGCCATGGCGGTGATCCGCTGGGCCTTACGCCGGGGCGTGCCGGGCAACCCATGGCTCGCGCGCCTGCTGGAACGCAAGCCGCCGATGCTGGCGGCAGTGGCACTGGCCAACAAGATGGCGCGTGGCATCTGGGCGATGCTGACGCGCGGCGAGGATTATCGCGATCCGGCGACGGTGGCTGCCGCCTGACCAGCCGGATCGCAGAGTTGTGAGGACGTCATGAATCGCATGGACAAACGGTCGAAATGATCGGGAACGGGCAAACCAGAAACCTTCTCCGGGCATCAAGCCCTCCGTGGAGATCTGGACCCGTTCCGCGCATCGCCATACCGGCCCGCGGCGCTTTGCAGGCCGCACAAACAGGCCTGACAAAAGACCGCACTCGATCACATGTCCAGACGTTCAGAAATTCCTTGCAAACCGAGCGGCATCCACAAAAGAGGGTTCGACGCTAGCCCTGTTCCCACCGCCACTTGCCCTTGCGAAAGCGTTCTCCCGATCCGGCAGCAGCCGGATTTCTCCGTTGTCTTACAGGGTTATGGCGCGTGCGCTGAGCACTGGTGGCCGTCCGGAACTTGCGCCCGTTGGCCAATGCGTCACTGGTGACATCCAGTGACCACCTCTGATTGGCCGCAATCGGGCGACCGGCCACCTTCACGGCCCTCCCCGGGGATCTTCTTGCGCCTGGTTTGGCGCAGTCACAGCCGTTCTTCGCGGTCTATCCGCTCGACGACCTTGACGTTCACCTTGAAGCCCTCGCGCACCAGCCTGGCGTGGAGCATGCGGCAGCCATACCTCCTGTGCTGTCCTGACAGTGTGATCAGACGTTCCCGAAGCCGCGCGTGGCGATCCGGGCGATCCGGGCGCGGCCTGACAGCTCAGACTCGAGCTGGATATTCCGGCCAGCCTGCACGCCCGCCGCTGCGTGAATGGATGATCGCGCATCAAGGTCGATACCGCATCCCGGCGAGCGGCAGGCGTTATGAGTTTTTTGCCAGAAGGCCCTTTCAACCCGGCAGTGTCGAGCATGGCGTCGGCCAGGAGCCGCTTCAGGTCCGGGGTCTCAGCCTCCAGATCCTTCAACCGGCGCAGCTCTGACACAGTCATGCCGCCATACCCGGCTTTCCACTTGTACAGCGGAGCGTCTGACATGCCGTACGTGCGGCAAAGCTCCGAGACCTTCGCACCGGCCGCATACGCCTGCAAAATCCCGACGATCTGTTCCTCGGCAAATCGTGACTTGCGCAGTCTTCGTTCTCCTCGTTGCTTTGAACGTTACAAGAACAAACGCTCATTTTGAATGGACCCAAATCTTGGGGGCAGGTCATCGGCGCAAGGAAAATGGCGAAAGCTGGATGGCGCAAACCGAATGCCCGAGATCATTCAGGGCATTGCATTCATCGACTGGATCAAACAAATTCAAACTGCCGCCTGATCACGCCGTCACCAACTTTCGGGCATAGCTCGCGCAGGGGCTCCGGCAAACAAGGGGCGGTTCATACCTTCACGTTCCCGCTACTCAAGACATCGTGTTTTGTCACGCGGCCTGTATGCGCACAATATGGATGCGTGAAAGCCTTTGCCGTCATGACAGTCCTGCTTGCTGGCGCGCTCCCCGCTGCGTCGCAGTGCTATCATTGGCCATTGCGCAAGAGCCGCGGGGCCTTTGCCTATGATGGCGACACAATCTACATCACCATGCAGGGGGTGCCGGTCGAATTGTCCAGAATGTCGGTCAGGCTTGACGGCGTGGATACTCCGGAAATCAGGGGCAAATGCGACATTGAAAAGCAAATGGCGCGGGATGCGCGCGCCTTCACGCGTCAATGGCTTGTCGCGCACAAGGACGACATGGAGATTTGCGACCCCAAATGGGGTAAATATGCTGGCCGTATCGTTGCCCATGTCCGGGCGGGCAGTGAGGATTTGACCTTGCTTCTGATCAGGGCCGGACTGGGGCGGGCCTACAACGGCGACAAACGTCCAGGCTGGTGTGATTGAGGCGCGGGGCAACAGAGCGTGCTCAATCCCGAACGGTTCGATCTGATCTTCGTGATCGCGATGCGCTGGATGCGGCACTTGCACAACCCGGTGCCGAGGAGACCGCCATCACCCTGATCGCCGCCAGAAGTATCCGTCTTGGTCAAGGGGTGGTGCGGTTCCTTTGCCTCACCCGGATCTCGATTCGCCTGCGCGTTTTCTGGTCGCCGGGGTGGTTGCCGTCGGTGACATGATCGCCGGGCAGGACCATTTGCGCGGCGGACATCGGCAGCAATGTCAGGCCCTTCATGTCCGCAAACCTCTTGAGGTATTCCGTGACCGCCAGCGCCCGGGCGAGGCCGAGCCCGGCATTGTCGGCGGGATGCAGGGCCGAAACGGGTTCGGCTCCGTCCAGCACATTTCGCAGGTTGATGTCCAGGTTCGACGACCGGCGCGAGACCGGCTGCTCATCCGTATGCCCGATGACTTCGACGACATCGGCATCGTATTTCCTTGCAAGCGCCGCGATGTCGGTGGATTTCTGCCCGAGTTTCTGCTTGAACCCCTCGCTCAGCACGGCACTGCCGGTCTTGAAGTGATAGCCGTCGAGGTCGCTCATGCTGATGATGGGAGGCCAGTCGTGCGCTTTGGCCGCCCCTTGGGGTTTCGTCAATTCGGCATCAAGCGAGGCTGGCGTCATCTGCTCTCCCCGGACATCATGTTTCGCAAGGATCTTGCGGATTTCCACCAGCTTGTCGATTTCTCGCGGATCCACAAGGTCGAGCTTTTCGAGTTCGGCTGCGGCAGGGGCAATCCTGGCAATGTCTTCCGTCCGAACTCCGGCTTCCGCCAGTGCATCGACAGCCTTCTGGCGAAGGACAAGCTTCCTGATTTTCTCTTCCCGCAGATCAATGTTCGCGGTGACAGACTCCCTGGCTTTTCTTTCGCGTTCGACGATCGCTCCCGCGGCGATGAGCAGGCAAAAGCTGAGCAGCAGAAGGGTTTCGGCCATTGTCAGGCCCAGGATAAGACCGCGCGAATAGCCGCGTTTCTCGTATGCTACGGAAGTGCCTTCGGAACTCATGGGTTCATGCGCCCGGAAGGGGCACCGCCTTCAGGACCCGGAAGATCAATCATTGCTTTGTCGCCTGCCTGGTCCGGAACGTCTGCTGGCTGCATTTCTGATTGCGTCTCGACCTGCCGTTTCCGACCGCTGCGCCTTGATCCGAAAAATGCCCAGCCGTTCCGGCGCGTGCCGGTGATCGTGCGGGCGATGGCCGAGGGCGACCTGAAGGGGCGTTTTTGCTGTTTGTGAAAGACATCCACAAGCCTTCCGATGCGATCGCTCTGGTCGGTGAGCGCACGGACAAGTTCCCCGGTGCGTGCGTCGCACCTTTGCGTGGCCGTAGCTGAACGCTCCGCGCTTGCCGCCACCGACCCGAGGATCTCGACGATCTGTGTTATCTGGCCGGACTGTCTTTGCGCAACGGCCTCGCTCGCCTGGAGGTGGGACGAAAGGACCGCCGAGAACTGACGGATCAGTGGCGGCAATACCTCTTGCAATACTTGCTCGGGGAACGACACGCTGTCGATCTTGCCCGAGAACGTTTCAAGTGTCTGCGACAGGTTGCCCAGCGAGCCCGAAATGTCCTTGCCGGAGGCGGTGACGGAGTTCGCAGTGTCCCTGACGGTGCCGGACAACCGTTCTGTCCTCTCGGACAGGCTTTTTGTCGAAGCATCAATGGCTTCCAGGAGCCGGGCGGATGCAGCCTCGACGGGCTTGATCGCCGATGTCGCGAGGTGGTCCATCGTTTCGCGGACCTTCTCGCCGTTGCGTTCCGCCTGTTTGGCAATTTCGTCGAAGCCTTCCTGAAGCATCAGGTTGGATGTCCGCCTGAAGTCGGCAAATTCACGGGCGACATTTTCCATTTCCGTCCGCACCCGCCGGGTCATGTCGGCAAGTTCGTGGCGCGCCGTGCGCTCGATATCGGCAGGATCCCGTCTCGTCTGGTTGTAGAAGATGCGAAGCGCGATGCCGGTGATGGTCGAAGAGATCGCGATGCCGAAGTTCCTGACCACCTCGTCCGTAGATGAGCCGGTGCCAAACTGGTAAAGTGATACTGCGAGGCTCGTCAACGTGAACAGGAACCCCATATAGTAGATGTTATCGCCTGTTTGCTCATTGTGCAGTCGCAGCCGCCGCGTCCACGACAGGCCCAGATAGACGAACATCAGGACGATCGGCGTCAGGATTGCTGAAATCGGACCCATCCCGGACGTCTTGGAAACGGCAATGAGTGCCGCGCCGCCCAGGGCGAAGAACGCGAAAACGAAGGCGGGTGTGCGACTGCTGTCGAGAATGTTCGAGGACGGCCCGCTTCTCATGGATTCTCCCCTTCGAGCCGAACCAGCGACTCCCAGTTACCGCGGCACTGTTCGACCCATTTCAGCCAGAACGCCGCATGTTTCCTGATCCCGAACCGCCTTCCGGCACGGTCGATATAGAGGAGGCTGACGTCAGCGCCAGCAAGGTCGGTGCGGTACTGCGCGCTCGCCCTGCTCGCCAGATAGGCGTTGAAGTCGGCACCGGACTTGTATTGCGAGAACAGTGCGGTGTGCTCGATCATGTCGGACACCACCACAAGGTGCCTCGGCACTCGCCTGAAGGAGGGCGCGTCGAAGAGGGAGAGGCTGATATGCTGAATGCCGGCCATGATCGGCGAGGCATCGGCTTTCCCGCCCTTGCCGATCCCGGCCTCTACCGCGTCGATCGGATTCTTGAAGATCTCTTCCCATCTGCGCTGCTGAAGCCGCGGGTTGTGCGTCCACGGGTTGACCGTGCTTTTGTCGCCGGGATTGCAGCCTTCGTAGAGTGTGCCAAGCTTGCCTGGCGATTCGGTCAGCGCGTAAATCCCGAGATAGCCGCCGACCGGAACGGAGGCTCTCGCCTGGTCAAGTTTGTTGGTCATGTCCATCAGCGTCGTCCGCGACACGGGATCGGTCGTGTCGAGCAGTACCGCCGTAACCGACGTGGGATCGGAGGAAAGACAGCCGGTCGCCATATCCATGCCCGGCGCACGGCTTGCCTTCCATTCCATCCAGGCTACTGCCCCGATGATGCCGATGACCACAAGCGTCAGGATCGTCGCAACCACCTTGGTCGTTGCACCTGCGTCAGAACGCCCCCGTCCCGGCCCCCGTCCCGGCCCTCGTCCCCGCCTTCCCCTGCTGTTTCTACGCTTCGCCATGCTGTGTCTCCTCCGGGAACAGCTTGTCGAGCTTGTGGTATTCTTCGATGCGCGCCGCGCACTCCCGACCGATCCTGCCAGCCAGTTCCGAAAGCTCCTTCTGAGCCTCGGCGACCGTCGTCACAAGATCGCCGTCTTCTTTGCCATCATAGGCCGGGCGCTTTTTCCTGAGTTCCCAGGCGATCGAGAAATGGCTGGGGGCGGCCGTCGTCCTCGCTTTGATGTCAGCTTCGCGATATTTGGAAAGAAGCTGACGTGCGGCCCGTTCCAGTTGTTCCTCGTGGCTTTCGAAAAGGTTCAGGACACGGGCACGATGCGCGATGATTGCACCCTGTTCGCGACGTCTCGACGAAAGGTTGTGTATGATATCCTTGACCAGGCCGTTGTGCTCGTCGCGAACGTCCTTCAGCTCATCAATGAGCATGCGCTTGTGGTCGATATAATTTTTCCGGGCATGCTGCAGTTTCTTTTCGGCGTTTGCATAGCCCGGGTACGGATCGCGCAGGGTGAATCCGTCGATCAGGGCGATGATCGAAAAGACGATACCCACGCCGAACAACGTCCAGGAGTTGATGTCCTGCAATGCGAAGGGATCCGAGCGCATGGCGGCGATGACCTCAAGACTTGCTCCCTCAAGGAGAGTGCCGCTGGCATCGCGGTAATGGGCAAGGGCAAGGTTGAGAGTGATGATCACACCCAGGTAGACCGGTATCCAGAGCAGGCCGAAAAGCTTTCCCGCCCAGTTGCGGTGAACGACGTAACGGATCGTGTAGAGGGCCGACAGCAGCGCAATGGCGATGTTGATGGCCGAGAACCCCGCCGCTTCGACCACCCCGCCGAGCAGCCCTTGCTCGCTGCCCTTTGCCAGGTAAATGCCGTTGAATCCCGACTCAAACACGAAAAGGAGAGCGATGATCGCCCATTTCAGATATTGGCTCGCGCCTGCCGGAACGTATGCAGGCCGCATCAGATGGTGTTTCCTGCGAAACCAGGCACAGTAGTTTTCGGCGTCTTTCAGCGCGCGCCGCAGCCCGTGGAGTTCGTCCGTCCCTTTTTCCGCTTCGGCCTTGAACTCGGACAGGCTCGCGTCGCGTGCTTGCCGGACCAGGCTGAACTGCTCCTCGAAATCAAGGGCCGAGAGCCGCGACGAGAAACTGTCGAGGGTATCCTCGAGATCATGTACCGCCTTCGCCTGTTCCGATTCGATCCGCTCCATGACCGAGAGTTCGACAGGATCGAAAGTGCTGGTATCGGACGGAGGCTGATCTTGCTCTCCCCGCTTCCGGCCCTCTTCCTCCAACCCCATGTCCTTCGCCACGCGCTCGACATCAAGCGCCGCAAACAGTTCCGTGGTAGGGCGGAAATCGTGATGGCTTTCCCTGAAAGACCGGATCAGCCTTTCCAGTGCGTCAAAGCGCTTTGCCTGAGGCATCCTCCCCAACCCTGTATCGCGAACCAGGGAATATATTCACATGCAGACCCGCAGCCATATCAAATCAAAAATCCGTGACCTGCCCTGGGGTCCGCGCCTCATCGATCTGGATCACTTCGCCCATCGGTCTCGTCCGGCAGGCCTATCGTCCCGTGTTCAGTGCCGCGCCGTCCAAGGATCGACTACGGGAACGCCTGCCGCATTGAAGGCGCTGGCATCGCGTGTCGCAACGGTGAAGCCATGGGCAGTTGCGATAGCGGCGATATAGCCGTCCGGCGTTGGAAAGCCCTTGCCTGCCTTGCGGGCCGCAACGGCAAGATCGGCATATTGGCGGGCGGCATCGGTATCGAAGGCGAAGATTCTGCCCTCGAACAGCGGAAGTATCCCGTCGAGCGTGGTGGCAAGCTTCTGTTTGCGCCGTCCGTCCGGCAGCGCGCCGATGCCGAACAGGAGTTCCGCGACGGTCACGCTGGAGATGTAGAGCGTTTCAGCCGCCTGCTTGTCCAGCCAGTCGCGCACGGCGGGGTCCGGCTTGGGCTTCATCGCCTCGGAGACGACATTGGTATCCAGAACGATCATTCAAGGCCTATCGGCGTGGCGGGCCTCTTGTTGCGGGCCTGTTCCAGCGCCTCGAAATCGGCATTGGTCAGGCCGACCTTGCGGCTCAACGCCGACAGGGCGGAGCCGAGGCGCAGACGCTCGGCAGGACAAACCGCCGCTTTCAGAATATCACGCATTTCGGCCTCGGCGCTGCGGCCATGACGGGCCGCGCGCACCTTGAGGGCGCGATGGGTCTCGTCCGAGATATTACGAATAGTAACAGCGGGCATTGATGGCAACTCCGATCAAGCAATATCTATGATAGCAATATATATGCCATGATATCATTTGACAAGATGCGAATGTTATCGGGCTGGCCGGTCGGCTCTGTTGATGGCGTGGATGCCCCCTCCTGACGGCATCGCAATGTGCCAATGTGATGGGTGTGAAGCCATCACAGAAGGAGAGAGCATCCATGTCGGAAGTTACCATCATCGGGATTGATCTGGCAAAGCGCGGTTTCCAACGGCATGGGGCGCGTCAGGACGGGTCTGTCGTGTTTCGCAAGAAGCTGTCCCGGGGGCCTCTGCTTACGTTTGTCGCTGCGCAGCGCACGTGCGTTGTGGCCCTGGAAGCTTGTGCTAGGGCGCATGGCTGGGGCCGCGAGTTTGAGACGCCGGGACACGATGTGCGTTTGATCCCGCCGATCTATGTGAAGCCGTTCGTAAAGCGCCAGAAGAACGATGTTGCCGACGCCGAAGCGATCGTAGAAGCGGCATTGCGTCCTACCATGCGCTTCGTCGCGGTAAAGACGCAAGCACAGCAAGCCCGGGCGATGCTGTGTCGCACCCGCCAGATGTTCGTCGGCCAGCGTCCCCGGATGATCAACGCTTTGCGCGGGCACCTCGCTGAGCATGGATTGGTCGCGGCGACGGGGATCGCGCCGCTCAAGCGCCTTGCAGATGCGATTGTCTGCTCGCCCCAACAAATCTGATGCCGCTGATGCGGAAGGTCTCGTTCAATTGGCGCGCACAGGCTGGTTCACACGTGTTCACGTTAGAAGCGAGGGTTCAGATCTGCTACGCTGCCTGATCAGCGCGCGGGCGCATTTGATCAGCCTGCGCAAGGATCTCGAGGGCCATATCCGGGGAATTCTCAAGACCTTCGGCGTCCGTTTGACAAGTGTCGGGAACCCCTGCCCACCGAGCCACTGACCCGACGCCACACACCGCAGGCCCCGCATGTGCATGCGCTGCTCGACAGCGGACGGCAGGCGTTGGAGCGGTTGATGCCCGGGCTTGGCGCTGCCCTTCAAAGCGCCGGCAGCCTGCCGCTGCGGGTGCGGTCCCAATGGCGCAGCCACGGCGGCCATGAGTGGTGCGCACCAGAAGATACAGGCCCGGTGGTTCTGAGCCAGAGCCGACCGCTGCTTGAACATGTCCTGCGGTGCCGGGTGCTGGCGCTACCGCATCTTCTGGTGCAAACGGCGCGGGTGCCATCAGCAGCGCTTGATAGCTGAGCGCATGATGCGCGTCGCGCACTGCCGGGGCTTCTGGGCGCGTCTCTGCAGACTTGGCGAGAAAATCGGTCAGGAGAGAATGAGTTGCGAACATGGGTGATGCTCCTTCGCTGTCGGGGCAGGCTTACTCTGGGCGGATAGGGAGTTGATCGCGGTCTGGGTGATCATGCAGGCCCCGGCATAGCCGCCCATCCCGATCGACAGGATCGCGCAGGACTGTCCCGCGCTGAGGTCATCGGAGCCGCGCAGGCCGCTGTAGATAGGCGATGCAGAACCCACATCGCCCATAACTCAATCTGCATCATCGCGGCCACAGGAGGATTGATGCCGAGTTTCGCAGAACATAGGGAGAGAAGGTTTGTTGACAATATTGCTGTGGAAGGTGAATATATTGCTTATTCAATAGCAATTTCACAAACCGAAATGTCAACACGCACACACAGGACGACATCCTTCCTCTCGGCCCATCCGGTGTTTACCCGGGCGGAGTTTGCCGCCGCGTTTGAGCGCCCGGCTGGTTCAGCGAGCATCACCAGCTTGCTCAAGCATCACCTGAAGGCCGGCAACATCAAACGGCTGAGCCGCGAGGTTTTTGCGGCCGTTCCGGCGCATCTGTCGGCGGAGCATCTGATGGTGGACCGTTTCGCCGCCGCCAGCAAGCTGCGCGCCGATGGCGTTTTGGGCTATCACTCCGCGCTGGAACTGCATGGCGTTGCCTATTCCGAATTCAACGAAGTTCAATTGATAAGCCGGGGACGCACTGAGTTGGCCGATTTGCCCTTCGGCCTCTGTCGCCTGATAGGGCCGCCGAAGGCGCTGCTGGACACGGACCGGACGGACTATCTCACCGTCATCATGGATCGTCTGGGCATGCCCATCAAAGTAACAGCCATCGAGCGAACATTGGTTGATGTGCTGCATCGGCCGGACATAGCGGGCGGCGTTGAAGAGGTGCTGCAATCGCTCGATATGGTGCGCTACCTCGACCCTGAAAAACTCATCGATTATGTTGAACTGCTTGGCTTCCGCTCGCTCGCCGCGCTCACCGGTTGGTGGCTGGAGCGGCGGCAGGATGCGTTAGGTGTAGCCGACAACGTCCTTGACCGCCTGCGCGCGCTTCTTCCGCGTTCGAAGCATTATGCGCTTGGGTCACGGCCCGGTAACGCGGTGCTAGTCGAGCCTTGGCGTGTTCTCCTGCCGCCACAGGCAGTTGAAACCGGTTTTGAGGGGGTGTGAATGGAAGTATCGGCCCAAAGCCTTGCTCGAATTGCTGCCGAACGGCAGTTTCAGCCCGCGACGCTGGAGCGTGTGATCCGCCTGCTCGACATCCTCGACGCCATTGCCGCAGACAGTCTGATCGCCCCGCGTGTTGCGCTCAAGGGTGGCACGGCGTTCAATGTGTTTCACGCCGCGCTTGACCGGTTGTCGGTCGATATCGACCTCAATTATGTCGGCGCCGTCGACAAGGCGAGCATGGATGAGGACCGGCCGGGTCTCGAAGACCGCATTCTGCGCCTGATGGAATCAAAGGGCTATTCGCCCCGGCGCGAACCGGTCGAACATGCAGGCGGCAAATGGATCTTCCGCTACGCTTCGGTGCTGGGCGGTGCCGGTTCCATTGAGATCGACATCAACTATCTTTTCCGCACGCCGCTTTTCGGTGTGCGGCCGATGCCCTCAGTGGCGCTTGGCGACACCCAAGCGCTGGCAGTGCCGGTGCTTGATATCCATGAGATCGTCGCGGGTAAGCTGGTCGCCCTGATTGCCCGGCGCACGGCGCGCGATCTGTTTGATGCCCACCGCATCATCGCCATGCCCGACCTGGACTGGTCGAAAGTCAAGCTCGGCACTCTGATGATCGGCTGCGACGGAAAGGATCTTGCAGCCAAGCTGATCACCTGCCTGCCTGGAGCATATTTTGAACCATATGGCGGGCAGAAGGGCTGGATCGACACGGTGACGGCGGAATGTCGCCAAGGTCTGGAACCCCTTTTTCAATTCGGCGAAGGCGAATGGGGTTCCTGACCGGCGTGCTTGAAGAAGGCATTATCGACGCCGCGCGGTTGGACGCGCCGGACGATGTGCGGGCGGCCATTGAGGCCTGCCCGGCGCTTCGCTGGAAGGCGCAGAATATCAAAGCCTGGAAAACCGGTGGCGCATCGCCTGCCAAACGCGGTGGGCGTCGGCGTCGCAGGCACGAAGAATAACAACATTCCCACATAGAGCTTTCTATTTCTTGTCATTTCCGGTTTTGCCGTATTTTCTCATAATGGAATCATGGGAATCGCATGAATTCGGATGTGATGACGCTGCCGGAGGTGGCCGAATATCTCCGCCTGACGAAAAGACGACTTGCATCGAAGTTCTTTGAAAATCGAGCGTTGAAGACAACAACATGAGGTGATCACGGATCTCGTGCCACCGCGCGAAACGCAGGTGCATCCGGCCGTCCCGACAGACGCCGAGCAGCTTGTCACAGCGCGTGCAGCGCCATTCCGGGTCGGAGGTGGTGGGCTTGGTCTTCGCGGCACCGGACCAGCCCGTCCGGGCCGCCTGGCGTGAGGGGAAGGGAGTTGGCATCGGTGTGCTCCTCTGACTGAGTGAGCACCCCTAGTGACGGCCCGAATCGGAGATGGTCAGACCCCCAAAAGGGAGATCAAACGGAGATGGGCTCTTCACAAAGGGCCCAGTGGCCATGCCGGGGGCGAATACAGGTACCGGTTGTTCACCTCATCCCATTCGTCGCCAAACAACTGAGGCAGCTGGGAAAAACCGGCGTACTTCTTTAGAACTGCGAGCTTCACACCGCCTTCCCGATCACGGTGAGCCATGTACAGACGCTCGAACAGCTTCACTTTTTTCGCGCCGGTGACGATCACGGATCCTGACCGGGCACGGTGATCTGAGCGGCGCCATCGTCTTGCCTGCGGAAGTGCACCGCGGCGCCACGCGCAGCCGGATCGATCGCAGCCTCATAGGAGGAATGGACCGCATCCGCGTCGATCATGACAGTATCGGCATCGACGTGATCCCTGAGGCTCAGGACGACATGGCAACCGAAATAGGGAAAGCGCACGTCCTGTGGCACGAAGACGATCCCGCGAAAGCTCCGGTGCCCCGCGAAACAATGCCCTTGCCACCTGGCCCTCCTGCTTGCTGCCCTCACTACACTTTGCGGAACGCCAGTCTAACGATTCAATCGAACAAAAAAAGACCAAAGCGTAACCTGAAGCGGCAGGAGCACCCACCATGATCGTTTCTGGAGCGATGTCCCGATCCCATGCGGCAGATGGCTTTTTACGGATGAAGCCACTGCAGCTCGGACCCGCCATTCATGAAACGCCCCAATCCCTTGCCACCCGACCATATGACGCCCGCCGAGCGCCGCGCCGAGCTGTGTGGTCTGCTGGCCCTCGGGCTGTCCGGTTGCGGCAGCGGAACGGGACGGAAGTTTCTGCCGGACCGGAGACATTTGACCTTCGTCTCGGTGACCCAGTCGTTCAACACCACCACCTCGATGGGCCGGCTGACGCTGAACATCCTGCTCAGCTTTGCCCAGTTCGAGCGCGAGGTCACCGCCGAGCGCATCCGC
>CBDIBW010000041.1:0-48508 GCA_965277135.1 Thioclava sp.
GGACGGACTACATCGGGGGGCAAGGCAGGGGATGGGGATCGCCCACCGCCAGCGAACAGGTCGCCATGACGATGGGCGTGTCAGGGTCGGCCATCAAAGGGGCGGGCAGCGAGCCGGGATCTGATACCTTGTGTGTGGCGATCAGGGCGTTTTGCGCCCCGATCTTGAGCGCGCGCCAGCGCCCGGCCTCTTCGATCAGTGCAATC
Organism: Thioclava sp.; assembly: GCA_965277135.1. Classification (GTDB taxonomy): domain Bacteria; phylum Pseudomonadota; class Alphaproteobacteria; order Rhodobacterales; family Rhodobacteraceae; genus Thioclava. The sequence goes on from CBDIBW010000041.1 coordinate 207, forward strand.
CAGTCGGTCATGCAAGCTCCCGTTTGCCACCAAATCGCACAGGTCGGATCGCACGGGCTGGGCGAAGGTTCAACCGTTCGACAGGCAGGAGGTGATGGTCCCGGCAATGCCGCGCATCAGCGTCTCATACAGATCCGGCCCGTAGGTGAGCGACGTGCCCGACGGATCAAGCGTCTTGCCGAGTTTCACCGCAGTTCCATCGACCAGAACCGACACCATCCTGGGGTCGTGCTGCGCCTCGGGGAACGCGCAGACGGCATTGTGCGCATTGGCCCTCTTGAGCAGGCTCGACAGGTGGGCCGCGCCAGGGCTCGCGGCATCGCCGGGCGACACCGAACCTGCGATATGCAGCCGGTAATGGTCGGCCAGATATCCATAGGCCGCGTGGTAGACTAGGAAGGGTTTCTCCGCCACCGGAGCATACAGGGTTTTCAATTCGGCATCCATCTTCGCAATCCGCGCCTGCGCGGCCCGGGCGTTGGCTTCGTAGGTGGCGGCGTTCCCGGGATCGGTCCTGGCCAGATCCTTCGCGATCACGCCAATCCAGACGCTGGCATTGCCGGGGTCGAGCCAGGCATGGGGATCAAGATAGGGATCGGCCTCGGCATGTGCGTGGTCGTGGTCGTCGTCATGCCCGTGATCGTGGTCATCATCATCCAGATCGGCGCTGTGATCATACGCATCCTCGGCGCTGAACCTGCGGGTATGGGTACCCGGACGCCTCAAGCAGCGCGACCGCATCGCCTTCCTTGCCGAACCCTTCCAGAGCGCGGTCGAGCCACGGCGTCAGGCGAGGGCCGACCCAGAACACCAGATCGGCATCCTGCAATGCGCCAGACTGCGACGGGCGCAACTGGTAATGGTGCGGGTCCGAACCCTGGCTGAGCAGAACCTCGGCCGTTCCAAGATCACCCATCACCTGATCGACCAGCGACTGGATGGGGGGAATGTCGGTCACCACCCGGGGAACCTGAGCCTGGGCGACCAGGGGCAGCACGGCGGGCAACACGGCGGGCAACACGGCAGCGAGCGTGAACGTTACAGAGAGTCTGCGCATTTTAACCTCTTGTTTACTTGAACTCTGGGGCGGTAACATGTATGTAATAAAATCACACGTCAAGAGAACACATCAAGAGAGTTGACAAGGTGAAATCTGTGGCGGAACCGATCCACGAGAGTGCTGATCCCGGAGACGGGGCGTTCAAGGGGCACGACCAGGCTCGCTGTGCGCATGGCACTCTTGAGCATGCGCATGGCAGCCTTGAGCACACCCTTGAACGTGCCGAAGCGGTTGCGGCGAAACGGAGGGTGCGCCTGACCCCGGTCCGCAAGCGCACACTGGAAATCCTGCTTGAGGAAAATCGGCCCATGGGGGCCTACGAGATGCTCGATCGGCTTTCGGCCGATGGATTTGGCAACCAGCCTCCGGTGGCATATCGCGCGCTGGAATTCCTCGTCAAGAACGGACTGGCCCATCGTGTGCGCCGTCTGAATGCCTTTACGGCCTGCATGCATCCGGGAGAGGAGCATGCGCCGGCTTTCCTGATCTGCCGCGAATGCAGTTCCGTGGCCGAGGCGCCGGCCGAACCGGTGCGTCAGGCGCTGATGACCCAGGCACAGAGCGTGGGCTTCGTCATCGAGCGATCGACCGTCGAGGTGCTGGGGCTGTGCCCGGCCTGTGTCGCGAACCGGAACGCCCCGGCAACGGCGCAATGAACGCATTGATCAGCACGCACGGGCTAAGCGTGCGACATGGCGAGACGGCTGTTCTGACGGATGTCGAATTCACCATCGAAAAACATGAGATCGTTACGGTTGTCGGGCCGAACGGGTCGGGCAAGTCAACGCTGATCCGGGCATTGATCGGGCTGGAACCGGCCGCGCGCGGGCAGGTCTGCCGCATGCCGGGACTGGCGATCGGTTATGTGCCGCAAAAGCTGCATATCGACGCGAGCCTGCCGATGACGGTGCGTCGGTTCCTGTCGCTTCCGGTGCGGGTCAGCGATGCGCGCGCCGGGGCCGCGCTGGAGCGCACCGGCGTATCGGGGCTGGGAAACCGCCAGATCGGGCGGCTCTCGGGGGGGCAGTTCCAGCGGGTGATGCTGGCGCGCGCGCTGTTGACCGAGCCGGACATCCTGATTCTCGACGAGCCGACACAGGGGCTCGATCAACCGGGGACGGCGGCCTTCTACAAGCTGATCGAAAAGGTGCGCGCCGAAACCGGGGCCGCCATTCTGATGGTCAGCCACGATCTGCATGTGGTGATGTCGGCCTCGGATCGCGTGATCTGCCTCAATGGCCATATCTGCTGCCAGGGAACGCCAAAGGTCGTCTCGGCCGCGCCGGAATATCGCGCGCTGTTCGGGATCGGGACGCAGGGGGCCTTTGCGCTCTATCGGCACGATCACAACCATGACCACAGTCACGGGCATTCCCATGTTTGACGATTTTCTGGTGCGGGCGGCGCTGGCCGGGACGGGGCTGTGTTTTGCGACCGGGCCGCTGGGATCTTTCGTGGTCTGGCGGCGGATGGCCTATTTTGGCGATGCAACGGCGCATGCCGCGATCCTCGGCGTCGCAATCGCCTACGGGTTCGGCCAGTCGGTCTATCTTGGCACGCTCACCGTGGCGCTCGCCATGGCGATAACAGTGGCACAGCTTGCGGCGCGCGGACATGCGATGGACACGGTTCTGGGGGTTCTGGCCCATGCGGCACTGGCGACGGGACTGGTCGTGGCCTCGTTCTTCAGTGGATTGCGGGTTGACCTGACCTCCTATCTCTTCGGCGATATCCTGGCTGTGTCGCGCAGCGATCTGGCCATCGTCTGGGCAGGGGCCGCGGTGGTAGTGGCGTTGCTGGTCTGGCGATGGCAGGCTTTGTTGAGCGCGACGATCAATGACGAACTGGCGATGGCGTCGGGCCTGGATCCACGCCGCGAGCAGATGGTGCTGACGGCTGCACTGGCGCTGAGCGTCGCGGTCTCGATCAAGATCGTGGGGGCGCTGTTGATCACCGCGATGCTGATCATTCCGGCGGCCACCGCGCGCCAGTTTGCCCGCAACCCCGGGGTCATGGCGCTCGGCGCGATCGCGGTCGGCATGGCTTCGGTTCTGCTGGGGCTGTGGGGTTCGCTTCGGTTCGACACGCCCGGCGGGCCTTCCATCGTTGTGGCTGCCTCCGGGATTTTTGTCCTGTCCCTGCTGGCATGCCGGAGAGCCTGAGCCGCAGGGCGCACGCGTCAGCATTATGATCGACGCAGAGTTGCTGTATCTCGCCCTCGATCCGGGTCTGTTCGGGATATGCCCCCAGTTATGCCCCCAGTATTGTCCGGGCTGTGTTTCGAGCGCGGCGGCTTGACTGTCAGTCCGGGCGACATTTGTGCCTGTCGGGGGGGCTGCAAACTCTGGTGGAGAACGGGGCGGACCCTGCTCAAACGCCGGTTTCAACAGGGTTTTTAGCACGACTTTGGCAGATTTTTTCTGCAGTGTTCAGCGATGATCTTTTCCCAATGAGGGCGGCGTATTGGTGGCGGTTTCGCCAAGGTGTCGAGGATGGCTTTGCTGACGGCTTGCATGGTTGGCTGATGTGGCGGTCCGGGGCTTGTTTTTTCCCGTCCCGCTGCCTTGAGGCGGCGGGATTGCACGAAGGCGCAGGCGATCCTCGTCATCAGCGCGTGTCGGTGAAGGCCTGTCGTGAAGGCCTGTCCAGGACCGGCCCTCGAAGACCGGTCCTCGAAGACTGGCCCTCGAAAGGATCGAGGCCGCGTTCTTCGCCGGGTTCTTCCTTGAGCTTCTGCTGCGCCTGTTCACAGATCCATCCGGCTTTGACGGCGGCGGCGCGCGCCTTGAGCGTGGTCCCGGCGACCCGGTTGGAGGCATAATATTTCCGCTCCCCATAGGGAGTGTCCTGAAGTTTGTGTATCCGCGCCGGTCCATGCGGTTTGGTATACTCAAGGCGCGTGCCAAGTTCACAATGACAATGGCAGCCAGAAATCTGGCGAGGCTGCCCGGCCTGTTGGCGGCGTAATCAGAAACATGGAGATCAGATCGCACCCACAAAAGCCACATCACGCAGCAATACTCGGTCCAAACCGAAGCCAGAATTCGTAGCAAACCGCTGTCTGACGAAAACAGAAACGTTTTTCAGCGACCTGCTAGGATGGCCAGAGCCAGCTACAACATGGTGGCACGCGATCATCGTGGATCTTGGGCGGCCCGGGCGACATGATGCCGGAAGGTGTAAGCCTTCCGACCCGATCTGACGTTCGCCTCAGTGATTGACGCTGGGGCTTGGCTGTGTACTTTTCTACGGGTCAGGCGCCTTTATGGTTTTCTCCACGGCCATATATACCGTTTCGTGGAAAATCTGCACAACTGTTTTGCCGTAGCCGTCTCTTCCCGAAGGGGGGGACGCTGTTGGTTGTATCCCGCCAGCCATGCGCCCGGATCGTCCGGTGCAATCGCTCGCAGATGCCGTTCGTTTGCGGTGAGTTGACCCTGCCGCGCGGCCTGGCGAGTTCCGGCAACCCCATATTCGGCTTGATGATCGTCTCAGGGAGGCGTGTCATCGATCGACACGCCTTGATTGCGCCCCAAATGAGCGGAAATGTCAGGTCACGTCATGTGTTTTGCACGGCCCGGGCGCACAATGCCCTGCGGTCATGGTACCAGCTTTGGCCTGCCTGGCGACAGGATACATGCTCAAGGAAGCCGTACGATCCCGCGACAGGGCCAGTGCCGGGCACGCAAACATCGCTCGACTTCGCGAAAGCGGATACTATCTATACTGTAACTGTCCACGAACAGAAACCCCTGAGGAGGGGGCATGTATACCCGATTTGTACGATTTTCTCCGCTCGTCCTGTCGATCATTCTGACCCTGGGGGCGCTCTCGGGGCTGATTTTCAGCGACTGGTTCCTGATCGCCCTCTTCGTGTTCGGCGCATTGGCGTTGATCGGGATCCATGACCTGATCCAGACAAACCACGCCATCACCCGCAACTACCCGATTCTCGGCCATCTGCGCTTCTTCTTCGAGGAGATCCGTCCAGAGATCCGCCAGTACCTGATCGAGAGCGATCAGGACGAAGAGCCGTTCTCGCGCGATGTCCGGTCCATCGTCTATCAGCGCGCAAAGGATGTCGAGGACGCCAAGCCCTTTGGTACCAAGAAGCGGGTCTACGATTCCGGCTTTCAGTGGATCACCCACTCGGTGAAGCCGCGCCATATCGAAAATCCCGATTTCCGGATTGAAATCGGGGGTCCACAATGCTCCAGACCCTGCAATCTGTCGCTCTACAATATCTCGGCAATGAGCTTTGGCGCGCTGTCGGCCAACGCGATCATGGCGCTCAATCGCGGCGCGGCCATGGGTGGCTTTGCCCATGACACCGGCGAGGGCGGTATCTCGCGCTATCACCGGGAAGGCGGCGATCTGATCTACGAGGTCGGCTCGGGCTATTTCGGTTGCCGCAATCACGATGGCAGCTTCAACCCCGATAAATTCAAGCTGCGTGCCGCCGATGATCAGGTCAAGATGATCGAGATCAAGCTCAGCCAGGGCGCGAAACCGGGCCATGGCGGGATGCTCCCGGCAGCCAAGATCAGCCCCGAGATCGCCGAGGCCCGCGATATCCCGATGGGTGTGGATTGCGTGTCACCGGCATCGCACTCGGCTTTTGATACGCCGCTGGAGATGATGCACTTCATCGCGCAATTGCGAGAGCTTTCGGGCGGCAAGCCGGTGGGGTTCAAGCTTTGTCTCGGACACCGGCGCGAGTTCATGTGCATGGTCAAGGCAATGCTGGAGACCGGGATCCTGCCCGATTTCATCGTGGTTGACGGCAAGGAGGGTGGCACCGGTGCGGCACCGCTGGAATTTGCCAACCATATGGGCTTCCCACTGGTCGAGGGGCTGAGTTTCGTGCATAATACGTTGCGCGGGGCGGGGCTGCGCGACAGGATCAGGCTGGGTGCCAGCGGCAAGCTGGTGACCGCCTTCGATATCGCGAAGGTTCTGGCAATCGGGGCGGACTGGGCCAATTCCGCGCGCGGCTTCATGTTCGCGATCGGCTGCATTCAGGCGCAATCGTGCCACACGAACCGCTGTCCGACCGGGGTGACGACGCAAGACAAGGTGCGCCAGCGTGCGCTTGTGGTGTCTGACAAGGCGCAGCGCGTGGCCAATTTCCATCGCAACACGATGAAGGCACTTTGCGAGATGACCGGAGCTGCGGGCCTGACCCATCCGGGGCAATTCCTGCCGCATCACCTGCTTGTGCGTGATCGGGACCGTGACTACAAGGTCGGTGACGAGGTCTATCCCTATATGCCCGAAGGTTTCCTGCTGCGCGAGGACGATGACCGCATGGGCTATTTCAAACGCTGGAACCGCGCGCGGGCCGAAGCCTTCGAACCCTTCGACAGCGGCGTCTGAGCCCGATCTGCGTGCAGAACTCTGTACAGAAGCCCGCTCAACGCCCGGCTCAAACCTCATGCCGAGCGCGCCAAGGGTCGGGCAAGCAGCGTACAAGCAGCGTAATGGATGTTACGGATCACTTGGTTGTGCAATTTTTACAGGGCTTCGAAAGGGTCTCGACGGTCTTTCAAAAGGGTTTCAAAAGCCAATGGAACAAGGGCGACGGCCGGATCCGGGCCGTTCAAGACGCTGCCCGAATCTGACGGGATCAGAATCCGGACGCGGGGCATTTGCGCCGGCCTTGCGAAACGGCCGTCAGGCCGGGCGTATCGTGCTGTAATTGCGCGACAATTCCGACCTTTCCGGGGTGTTTGAGGAGCGCAAGGGTGGATACGTTTTTGCGGGTTGAAGATGCGGTGTCCGGCTCGTGTGTTCGCCCTCAGCTTGCGCCGCCGCGCGATCAGGGGCGGCCCTCCGCCTCGGGCGGGAAACATCACCGGAAACGTCACGGGGCTCGGGCCCCGTGCGTCGGGCAGATCAAGGTAGCGGGCCAGATCGGGCGGGAGGACCGCAGGCTGAGCCACGGGGGCGGCGCTCGGCTGGTCATCACGTGACCCACCGCTCGCACCCTCATCGAGGTGGCGTTCAGCTAGGACCGGTATCGCCGGCAGATGCCATCCTGTGTCGCAGCCCTCTGCGACGCCACGGTGGTTCTGCCCCGCCCAGGCCGATGTGCTGCAAGACCATCAGGCGCTGCATCATGTCGAGGGCGTGATCCGGGTGCCCCAGAGCTTCTGCTTCCGTTTCCGCTTCCGCTTCAAGGGGACGGACGGGTTGGGCCGCCACGGCGACACGGGCAAGATCACGGGCGGGCGGTTCGATGTGCCCGAAGGCATCGATCCCGGCTGGCAGACCAATCCCGGTGCCACCCGGGCCGACAATCTGCGCCGGGTCCTGTCCGCCCGGGCCTCGACGCCCTGCGCGCCAATGCCGGCCCGGGCCGCGGTGGCCGGTCAGGTGGGGATCCGGGCCAGGGTCTCGCGTGTGAGATGTCTTGCAACAGGCATTTGGTGGCCTTTTGAGATCGTGATCGGGACATGCGCCCCTTCGAGCGCGCGCACCCCGCCCGCAACGGGGCCCGCAATCGGGCGCGCACCGCTGTCATCGGTCCTGGCAGCGGTCTCGTCCTCGACGCGGACGCAGGTCTTGCCGGTCCCGGCGCGATCCAGCCTGCGCTCACCGCCGCAGCGATCAGGATTTCGACCAGGGTTTCGACCTCCTCGCGGCGGGCGGCGTCGCGAGCCCGGGCCAGTTCGCGCCAGCACCGTCATCTCGAAGGCGGAACGATTGACCGGGGCGGTAGATACCGGGGCGATAGATACCGGGGCGGGGCCTTCGGCGACATGACCGGGCTGTCCAATGTCGCTGCTGCCGGGTCGATCTACGGGCTGGAAGACAAGACCAGAAAACCCGCCAGAAAGAGCCCCCAAAACAGACCGGACCCCGTGTCTTGATCCTCGATCGAGGACCGCTCCGGTGCCCATCGACAAACACCGCCGCCCGGGGTCGGGGCAGGTTTGGGGCGCGGCGGCACCACATCTTGCACTGTCCTGTTCGGAATTCGCCATATCGATCGCGTTTCTCCTTGATTGAGGCACGTCGGTCCTGCGGGATCGACGGTCGCTCCACCACGGTCGCTCCACCGGGGCGGTGCATCCAGCACAATCGCGGCAATGACAGGGCGTTGACCGGGAGCACCGGATCATCCTGTGTTGGCGGATGACCGCATGGCATCGGCAGCCCAACCCATCGGCGTGATCGCGCACAATACGACCCGATCGCCCCGGGCATCGCAGCGCGGGCCATCCCGCGCGAGCCACGGGGCCAGATCAACTCATAGGCGAAATTTTTTTTGCCAAACCAAGTGTCCCGCTACAGTCGGGAAGGGGCATCCAGGCCATCAATATCGTCTCCCACAATGCAGGCAGGCACAGGACGATGAAAAAGAACATCCTCCCGGTTCGGGCCAGATCGCAAAGACATCCATTCTGCACACCTCATTCCCCGAGAGCGTCTTCATCGGCTGCGGAAACGGAACGGGATTGCGTCCGCAGCACAGGCGGGCAGGACAAGGGGGACATGCTTGACGTCACGCGATCCGGGGCGGCATGATCGTGCCAGACTTGGCTGGATTGCGAGGCTCCCGATGAACCGCAAAATGATCTCTCTCGCCGCACTGACAACTGTCCTGTCGGCCACCGTCACGATGGCCACCGTCACGATGGCCGCCGATCCTGGCCCGGCCGATCCTGGCCCGCTGGTGACGGCGAACTCTCTCAACATGGCATTGCAAGCAGAGCAAGGCGCACCGACCGTTCTCGATATTCGTGGCGATGCCTATGCAAACGGCCATATCGAGGGCGCGGTCTCTGCCCCTTACGGCCTGTTCCGCGGTCCCGGGGACAACCCTGGCCAGATGGTGCCGGTGCAAACACTCGAAGCGACCTATGAAAAACTGGGGCTGGAACCGGGCCAGCCGGTGGTGATTGTCGCCCAAGGGAAAACCGATAGCGATTTCGGTGCCGCCGCGCGGGTTTACTGGACGCTCAAAAGCTCGGGCTTCGACAGGCTGTCGATCCTGAACGGTGGCGAGCAGGCCTGGGTCAATGCCGGTCTGCCGATCTCGAAACAAGCCGTGACGCCCACTCCGACCCGGCTCTCGATCACCTGGGACAACACCTGGACCGCCAAGACCCCGGACGTGCAAAAGGTTGTGGATGGCAAGCAAAAGGCCCTGTTGATCGATGCGCGCCCGGCGGCGTTCTTCGAGGGCAGGAAAGTCCACCCCGCCGCCGCGCGCCCAGGGACACTGCCCGGCGCCAGGGATTATCCCTACACTAGGTTCTTCCAACCCGGCGCGACCGCGATCAGCAAGGTCACGGACGTGAAGGCGCTCAGGGCTTCGCTGGGTCTGGCCGACGGGCAACAGGCGATCTCGTTTTGCAATACCGGGCACTGGGCCGCGACCAACTGGTTCGCTCTCAATGAACTGGCTGGCCTGGGCGATGTGAAGCTCTATCCCGGCTCGGTTGTCGAATATTCGAAAACCGGCGGGAAGATGGAAAACACCCCCGGCCTGATCGACAACCTGCTCAATCAGTTCCGAGGGAGCAGCTGATGGCACAAAGCGCGCTTCCGGAGGCGGGTCTGGCAGTCGGCGCGGACATGCAGTCGGCGCGGACATGATGTCGCGGAATAAGACGAAAGGCTCGCGGCGCTATCTCAAGCTGGTCAGCCGTTTCTGGATTGCCAGCGGGGTTCTCGCGCTGATCGGCGGCACGATCTACGTCAATAGCGCGCCCAGGTTCGGGGCCGACGGATCGGCGCAGGTCAACTTTACCGAGGCACAGGCTGCGACCCCCTTTGACATGCCGCGCCTGACCGAGGCCGAGCGTCTGTGGAAGGCCGAGAGCGGCGATATGGGCGATCCTTTCACCGCGGGTAAAGCGGCCTATGACATCGCGGCGGTAACCCACGATCCGCGTTGGGCGCATCTGGCGGTGGAACGGCTGGGACAGGCGCGGGAAGAGTTCCCGACGCTGGTTCAGGCCACTGCCTATCGCGGTGCGGCGCAATCTCTGATGGCGCGGGACTACCCGATCAAGGGCGCGTGGATGGTGGTGCCGGGACCGGGCTTTGCGCGGATCTGGTATGTGAAACGAGCCGAGCGGTTCCTCGACCAGGCTGTCTCCGAGGCGCCGAAAGATCCGGTGGTGCGGCTGCTTCGGGCCGGGGCGATTTCGGGAATGCCGGGCATTCTTGTCGACCATGACATTGCCCGCGCCGATTTCGAACTGCTCGCGAGCTGGCTGAAAGACCCTTCCCAAAACCCCGATTTCGCCGACGTGCTCGGTTCGACCGGATGGCGGATGGGCTTCCTGGCAACCTATTCCGGTTATCTCGCGGCAGCTGGCCGCGCCGACGATGCCAAGACACTCCGTGCAGAGCTTGAAGCTCTGGCGCGTTCCTGACCGAAAAAGGATGAATTTTATGACCGATCAGAAGGATCATCGTATCGCCATCACCGGGATGGGACTCGTCGGCCCCTACGGGCTGAGCGCGGAAGAGCTGTGGAGCGCACAGGGAAGGGGGATGCCCCTTTCCATCCGGCGACGCGCTACTCGAACGGTTTGCCGGCGGCCGAATCCGTGCCTGGTGACACGCCGCGCCGGTCTGCTGATTGCGGCCCTGGTTCTTGTAGGACTTGTCGCGCTGTTCGTTGGCGTCCGCTACGGGCTGCTGCTGGGGATCGGGCTGGGGATCGGCGTGGTCCTTGAAGGGATGCGCTTCGGCTTTGCCGGGCCATGGCGCGCAATGATCCTGCGCCGCGAACCCTCGGGCCTGCTGGCGCAGCTTCTGGCGATCGCGCTGGTCTGCATCGTGGCGATCCCGCTGTTGTCGAGCCATCCCGGCGAGATGGTCGGTGCGCAGGCACCCATCGGGTTCGCGATGATCGGTGCGGCCCTTGTCTTCGGCGCCTGCATGCAGATCCTGCTGGGCTGTGGCTCGGGAACACTGGTCAACGCGGGCAGCGGCAACCCGATCGCGGTGCTGGCGCTGCCCTTCTTCTGCATCGGCAGCTTTTTCGGTGCCTATGGGCTGTTCTGGTGGACCTCGCTCGGGGCGCTGCCGATCGTGCAATTTCGCGGCACGACCGGGCTGATCCTGACGCTGGTGCTGCTGACGCTCACCGCCGGGCTGGTGCTGTGGCGCGCTGCCCCCGGAACCGTGCGCCTGAGCCGCCGCCATGCGACTGCTGCTGTGGTGCTGGCAGCGCTGGCAATCGGCAACCTGGTGATCGCGGGCCAGCCCTGGGGTGTGGTTTACGGGCTGGGTCTGTGGACGGCAAAAATCGTCAGCGTCACGGGATTTGATCTGTCGGGATCGGCCTTCTGGACGGCACCGGGGTCCCTCGAACGGCTGCATTCGAGCCTGCTGACCGATTACACCTCGCTCACCGATATCGGGCTGATCGCGGGCGCATTCGGCGTGGCGGCGTGGCGGCGGGGTGAGTTGGCCACCAGATTGCCAGGCCATTCCACGCGGGCATGGATCGCAACCATGGTGACAGGGTTCCTGCTGGGCTATTCGTCACGGCTGGCCTTCGGCTGCAATGTCGGCGCGTTCTTTTCAGGGATCTCGACGGGCAGCCTGCATGGCTGGGTCTGGTTCATCGCCGCCTTTGCCGGCTCATTCATCGGCATCCGGCTGCGACCGCATCTGGGACTGGAGGCAGGCACATGACCCGCGCCTTCACTGCGACACTGGTCCTTCTCGGGCTGGCCGTGCTGATCCTCTTCGATTTGCGAACCGTTCCGCCCAACCCCTATCAGGCGCCCGCAGCCTTTGCGCTCGGGTCGGGGGCGGCTGCATCGGGCGGGTTCTGCGCAGCTCTGCCGAAATAATCCGGCCCGGGTGAACATGGCAGGCGCATTGGCCACTAGAAGTAGCTGCGCACCAAGGCGCCAGAGATCAGCACCCAGCCATTTGCCACGACAAAGAACGCCAGCTTGAATGGCAATGCCACAACGGCGGGAGGCACCATCATCATTCCCATCGACATCAGAACCGCCGAGACCACGAGATCGATGATGAGGAAGGGCAGATAAATCAGAAAGCCGATCTGAAAGGCGCGGCTGATTTCCGACAGCAGGAAAGACGGCACCAGCGTCGAGAGCGGCGCCGTGGCAAGATCACCCTGATAGGGCGTGCCGGTGCGCAGGGCCGAGAGCGACGCGAATGTTTCGGGATCGGTGCGATTGGCCATGAAGCGCTCAAAAGGTTCCATTCCAGTCGAAAGCGCAGTCTGCCAATCAATCGCGCCCTCCGCCAGCGGCTTGCCTGCCACCTCCCAGCTTTGCAGAAAGACGGGCTCCATGATGAACCAGGTCAGAAACAATGCCAGGCTGATGATCAGCATGTTGGGCGGCGACTGCTGCAAGCCCAGCGCCTGACGCAAGATCGACAGAACCGTGACGATGAACGGGAAACAGGTGACCATGATCATCAGTCCCGGCGCGAGACTGATCAGGGTGATCCCCGCGATGATCAGCATGGAACGGCTGGCCAAACTCCCGTCGCCCCCCAGTGACAAGGTCACATCCTGCGCTGCGGCCGGTTCGGTGAACAGTCCGGCGAGCAGAATGAATGTCAATGTCAGAACCGGGCGCATGGCGGTCAAAGCCCGTTTTGCAAATCGGCGACCTCGGTCAGCCGCACCGCCAGCTGTCCAGTCGTATCGTCCTCGACCTCGGTCAGCTCTCCGCGGGCAATCAGCTTGTCACCGACATAGAGCTCTACCGGGTCATCCACGCGCCGATCCAGCGGCAGCACCGCGTCGCGCTTGAGCCGCAGCAGGTCGCGCACCAGGGGCCTGGCCTTGCCAACCGAAATGGTGATCTCGATAGGCACCTGGGTAAAGGGATTGGCGTTCGGGGTCTCCTGAACCGGATCAGTCATCGGAATTTTCCTTCGTCTGGACATTGAAATGGATTGACAGTGCCTCGGTGATCGCCGCGATCACCGCATCAAGGTCGATGCGGGTCTCTGTTTCGGCAAAGCGCAGATACACCTGCCCCTCGCCAAGACCGGGGTCTTCCGTGAAAATCAACGGAAGTCTGTGCTCGCGCGACAGTATCTCCTCAATCTGTGGAAGAGCGACAGGATTGGCCACGATCGTGATCGGCGCAGACGAAAGACCTTCCGCGATCGGAACCAGTTGTTCGGCCACGATTGCCCCAAGCGACTGCCGCGCCATCGTCGGCAACACCTTGGCGCAAATATCGACGAGCAGCGGCTGCAACGCATCAAGCACATTCTGGCAGGCTTCATGATAGGTGAGGGACAGCGCCTGCATGTTTCGCCCCAGATCCGATCGCAGACGCGCCGTTTCGGCGCTTTGCGCGGCGACCGCATCGTCCCATCCGGTCTGGTATCCCTTTTCAAACGAAGCCAGCCTGGCCTGATCAAACTTGGCCGGGACCATCTCGATCAGGCGATCCTGAGCGTCTTCGGCAGTCTCGAAGGATTCGAGTTGAAGGCGTTTCGGCATCAGGCTTTCTCCTCACGATCTTCCATCCAGCTTCGCAGGATCTCGACGGTTTCGGCCTGGCGTGCCTCGATCATGCGCTTCAGGCGCGCGACGGGGTCCTGGTCGTCCATGTCGAAGCTGTCCGCCATTGCCATCGGCATCTGCAGGTCTGCGAATTCGAGGTCCGGGACAACCTGCATCTCACCGGGTGACACCTCGCCCTCGTCAATCGCGCCTGTCAGAGCGGGGCGCACGGAAATGTCCTCGTCCGGCGCAGGCAGTTCGGCCATCTGCGGTGCCGCCTTCTGCATCAGGATCGGTCGTGCCACGAACAGCCCGAGCACCAGTGCCACCAAAGCCAGGAGTGCGATTTGCATGATCCGTGTCAGGTCCAGATACACGTTGCCCAGCAGACCCGCCGAGGCTTCGGTTCCCAGGGCCGGAACGGTCTCGAACTGCATGGAGCGCAGGGTGATCACGTCGCCACGCGCCTTGTCGAAGCCGACGGCGGAGGCAACAAGATCATGCAGGGCCGTCAATTCGGCGTCGGGGCGCGCCGCCCAACTTGTCGTGCCATCGGAATTCGTGGTCACCACACCGTCCACGAGAACCGCCACGCTGATCCGCTTGACCGCTCCGGGTGTGCGCAGCAACTCGCGACGGGTCTCGGACACCTCGTAATTCGTGCGCTCGCGTGTTTCCGAAGACTGACTTTGCGATTTCCCGCCATCGGCCCCATCGCCTTCCGGCAGGTTGGAGGCGACCGAAACCGAGGCAGGCCGCGTCGCGTCCGATTTCTTGCTGCTCGACACCGTATCGGTGGAAATCGCGACCCGCGTTTCGGGATCAAAACGATGTTCGGTGATTGCCTCGCGTTCGGACATCGTTTCGACCGAGACCTCGACCACGGCATTCCCCGGGCCGACCCGCGCCTCAAGCAAGCGTTCAACATTCTTCTTCAACTCGGCCGCGCGCTCTTCACCGCCGGTCTGCGCCGCGTCATCATCGCCCGACGAAATCAGCCCGCGCGCCGCGTCGATCACCGACACATCCTCGGGGGTCATCCCCGTCACCGCAGAGGCCACCATGTAACGCACCGCTTTCGCCTGTGCCGTGCTGACCCCGCCCGGTCCGCTGGTCAATGTGACCGACGCGGTCGGATGCAGATCCTTGCGGAACGGCTGATTCGTCGGATGGGCAATATGAACCCGGGCTGCCCGGATCGTCGGAGACGCCGCCAGCGTGCGCGCCAGCTCACCCTCTTTCGCACGCCAGTAAGCGGCATCGAACATCTGCGATGTGGTTCCGAAGCCAGACAGGGAATCGAGCAGTTCGTAACCGACAGCACCCGTATTCGGCAGCCCTTCTGCGGCCAGTGTCATACGCAATTCGTCACGGCGCGGCGCCTCGACAAAGATCGAATCACCACGCACCTCGTATTTGATGCCGCGCTGTTCAATCGCCGACACGACCTCCCCCGACTCGGCCCCTCCAAGCCCCGCATAAAGCAGCGCCATCGGCACGCGCGAGGCCATCGACGATATCATCAGGATAGCAATGAACATGGCCGCGGTCGCCACAGATACGATCACTCGCTTGCGCAAGTCCAATCCCTGCCAAACCCCAAGAAGCTGTTGCAAAGCGCATCTCCTGTCACCGGCCATTCTGGCCCGTCTTCCCGAGCCACTTTCCCAGATCGCGCTTAACAATCGGTTAGCTTGTTCCCGGTATGTCTTGAACCGAACGAAGAAATCGGTGATGCCATGGCAAATGTGGAAATCGCGGCCGAGGAAGAGGCCCCGAAAAAGAGATCGAAGCTGCCGCTGATTATCGGGCTGGTCCTGATGCTGTTGCTCGGGGGAGGCGGTTTTTATGCGGTCTATTCCGGCCTGATCCTTGGCGGAGGGCATGAACACGCAACCGAGGATGCACATGCAAAGGACGAACCGACGCCCGATTCTCTGACCGATGTCGCGTTCGTCGCACTTGATCCGATGGTGATTTCGCTGGGCATGAGCGGTGCACAGCATCTGCGCTTCTCGGCCCAACTCGAGGTGCGCCCTGCCTACAAGCATGATGTCGAGTTGCTGAAACCGCGGGTAGTGGACGTGCTCAACGGGTATCTGCGCGCCGTATCGATCAAACAACTCGAAGATCCGACAGCACTGATGCGGTTACGGGCGCAAATGCTGCGCCGGGTGCAGATCGTAACTGGCGATGGTCGGGTGCGCGACCTTCTGATTACAGAATTCATAATGGACTGATGGAGGGAGGGATGCAACTGATCTCGGATATTCTGCTGGCCCTGGCGGCGCTGGGGGCAGGGCTTTATTGCTTCGTCCTCGCGCGACGTCTCAAGCGGTTCAATCAACTCGAAAACGGCATGGGGGGCGCAATCGCGGTGCTGTCGGCGCAGGTCGATGACATGACGCGCGCGATCGACCGGGCCCAGGAAACGGCCGTAACCTCGGAACGGCAACTGGCGGCCCTGACCGAGCGGGCCGAAAAAGGCGCCGAAAAGCTGGAGCTGCTTCTGGCGTCTCTCCATGACCTTCCCGATGAGGCCAAACCCCGCCGGGTCGTGCGCAAACACCACCGCAGCCGCGACATGGAACTGGCCGAATGAGAAAGACACCCCCTCCGGGCAAGACATCCGTGCGCCGCCGCCGATGGCTCGGTCGGGGCAGTCTCTGGGCGATTGTCCTGCTCTTCATCACCTCGGGCACGATCCGGATTGTCGAAAGCGATGGGCTTGCCCTGGCGCGCGGCACGATCGACCCCGCAACCCATGATGATACACCCCCGGATCAGGACTGCGCGACAGAGCCGGACCTGATGGCCCTGCAAAGGGAATTGCAGGCCCGCGAGGCCCGGGTGATCGAAAATGAGGGCCTGTTGCGCGACCGCGAACAGGCACTGCAACAGGCCGAAACCCGAATCAATCGACGTCTTGAGGATCTGGTCGCAGCCGAGGAGAAACTCGCCAGGACCGTATCGATCGCGGATGGCGCCGCAGATGAGGATGTGGCGCGCCTCGTTTCCGTTTACGAGAGCATGAAACCGAAAGAGGCAGCGCCCCTTTTCTCCGAGATGGCGCCCGAATTCGCGGCCGGGTTCCTTGCCCGGATGCACCCTGCTGCTGCGGCGGCGGTGATGGCCAACCTTGATCCCAAGGAGGCCTACACGATCAGCGTGATCATGGCAGGCCGTAACGCCGGGGCACCAAAGAGCTGATCCGCGCAGGCATTTGTTAACCTTGGCCTGCCAAAGTCCCTCAGGAAAATGGAGTGCGCGACATGATCGGCATCGTGGGCATCGTGGTCATCTTCGTGATGGTCTTTGGCGGCTTTACGGCATCAGGCGGGAAAATGGAGGTCATCCTCCACGCCATGCCCTTCGAAATGATCATCATCGGTGGCGCCGCGCTGGGCTCTTTCGCGTTGTCGAACGACCTCGCCTCGATCAAGCAAACGCTCAAGGATGTCGGCAAGGTGTTCAAGGGATCGCGCTGGAAACCCGCCGATTACCGGGATCTGCTGTGTCTGCTGTTCGAGTTGATCCGCCTGGCGCGGCAAAACGCTGTCGCAATCGAGGAGCATATCGAAGATCCGGAAAATTCCTCGATCTTCGGAAAATACCCCAAGATCTTGCATGATCATGAGGCGATCGAGATCATCTGCGACACGATGCGCGCGGCTTCAATGAATTACGACGACCCAAACCAGGTCGAAGAGGTGCTCGATAAGCAGCTTGAATCGAATTATCATCATGCGCTGCACTCAAGTCACGCGATGGAGGCGGTAGCCGATGGGATGCCGGCGCTGGGAATCGTGGCGGCGGTTCTGGGCGTGATCAAGACGATGGGATCGATTGATCAACCGCCAGAAATTCTTGGCGAGATGATCGGGGGGGCGCTGGTTGGCACCTTCCTTGGTGTGTTTTTCGCCTATGGGTTCATCTCGCCCTTTGCCGCCCGGATGAAGGCCGTGATCGATGAAGACAGCCATTTCTACAAGCTGATCCGTGAAGTGCTGGTCGCGAACCTGCACAATCACGCCACGAATATCTGTATCGAAGTCGGCCGCCAGAATACCCCCCACCATATCCGCCCCAGCTTCTCCGACCTGGAAGAGGCGTTGAAAGCGGTAAAATCGGAGGCGGCCTGATGGTCAAGCCAAGGGGCACATTTGAGGTTTTCGATAAATGGCTGCCTGTTTTTCAGCAAGGTCCAGATATTCGCAATGAGTTCCGCCGTCATGATGCTCTCCATCCCCGGCAGGCTCCGGATCAGGGCCGCGCAAGAGGGGACCATGAGCAAACCGGCGGTATCGTGATCAATCCGGTCACGCGCTATGCGCAAGTTGTGCGCGGCAGCATGGAGACCGGGAAAGGTTGGAAGGACAGCATGATCGCGCGGATCCTTGTTTTCTGGGTTTTCTGGTTCATCTTGGCAGCACCAGTTGCCGCGCTTACGGTTCGCGTCCGGTCGGGCGAGCACGCGGATTTCTCCCGTCTCGTCTTCACGCTGCCCGTCGGCGTCACGTGGCAGCTCGATCCGGTCGCAGAAGGGGTTGAACTGCATGTCGGGCGGCAGGATCTAAAGTTTGATCTTCGCAACGTTTTCGACCTGATCCCTCGGGATCGTGTGCGCGGGGTTGAAGCGACGGCTCCGGACACTGTGTTGATCAGGACCGGCACACATATCGTGACACAAACCGATATGTTGACGAACGGTGAGTTGATCATCGATTTTCGCTCCGGCCCGGTACCCCGCGCGAAACCCGGTTCCCGCGAGTTGCAACCAACGGCGCGCACACGTCAAGCTGTCTCCATCGGCGCAGAGCACCTGCCTCTTTTCTGGAAAGAGAGCGGACAGGAACAGGCCCCGGAAACACCCGGCTCCGCTCCTCTGGATCTGCCCAATATTCCCGAACCCGATTCGCGGATCGTATCGATCGAGAAGGATCTCGTGCACCAGCTTGGTCGCGCCGCAACCCAGGGCATCATCGCGTTGAAGACCCCCAGACTGGAGGATTTCGTTCCAAAAACCGTCCCGGCCCCGAACGTCCCCGCATCGCACCCCAAACCGTCGCCCAACCCGCCCCCGGACCCGGCCTACCAGACGCAGGATCATATCGCGTTCCGGGCAGAAACGGTGATCGACAGGGATATGGATGGCCAGGTGCGCCACACGGGCACGACTGCAGCAGGCAAGCTCTGTCCACCTGACAGCCTGTTCGACGTCCCGGCCTGGACCGACGACCGGCCTGCCAGCAGCAGGATTGCCGAGGCACGCAGGTCTCTGATCGGCGAGTTCGATGTTCCGGATCAGACGCAGGTGTTACAACTGGCCCGAACATACGTCTCCGTCGGGTTCGGAGCCGAAGCACGGCAATTGCTTGATACGATGGGCAACCCGGGCAAGACGCGTGACGCCCTGTTGTTCATTGCGGATATTCTGGACGACGCACCGCCATCATCCCGGTCTCCATTCCTGCAGATGAGCGGTTGCGCGGGACCTGTCGCACTCTGGTCGTTCATTGCACAGCCGCCTGCCCCTTCCGGGACAGAGGTGAATTATGCCGCCTTGCAGCGCAGCTTCTTCGCTTTGCCCCCTGCTTTGCGGCGGATTGTCGGGCCGATTCTGGTCGAACAGCTTCTTGCCGCCGGCGCAGACGGCGCTGCCTATTCGATCCGCGATTCCCTGGCCCGTGTCACGGGCGAAGATCAAGACGCGCTCGACCTCGTTGACGCGCAGGTTTCCCTGCATCACGAAGGACCGGATGCGCACGGGAAGCTGGAAGGGTTGGTATCAGATGATCGCGCATATGCGGTAAAAGCCCTGCTTCTTCTGGTTGAAGACAAGCTTTCCCACGGACAGACGGTTGACGAAAAGACCATCGGGAATGCGCAAGCCTTGTCTTTCGAACTGGCTGGCACTCCCGAGGCGCTGCACCTGATCCGCGCAGCGAGCCTCGGGCTCGCATCCGGCGGTGATTTTCGTGCGGCTTTTGCCGAGATCGAGCGATGGCCGAACGGGCAAGCTCCCGACCTGCGCGCCCAGACGACCGCCGGAATTTTCGCCCTTTTGGCTGATGTGCCCGACGATGCCCGCTTCCTGACCCAATATTTCGCACATGAAAAGATCGTTGTGGATGCGTCGCGTGATGCCGAAATACGCCATGCCCTGGCGCAAAGACTCATCACGCTCGGCTATCCGGGTGCCGCGACGCGCCTTTTCAAGGCAGCCTATCCTCTTGCCCAGGACGACCTGCTCCTTCTGGCCAGGGCCGCATTGCGCGCTCAGGATGCCGCCGCCGCGCTGGCCTACCTCAAGGACATCGAAAGCGACGAGGCAGAGAGATTGCGCGCTCTGGCCCTGTCGCGCGTCGGCAATCATTCTGCAGCGCGCGCGGCCTTCACGCAGGTCGGGGAAGCCGCCGAGGCGGCGCAAGAGGCATGGCGCGATGGAGACTGGGATTTCGTGCAAACCCATGACGAGGGGGCGCGTCAGGCTTTTGCCAGAACCTTCGGCGCAGGGGCTTCTGCCCACGATCAATCCGACTCGCAGGCAGGGCCACTGGCGCAGGCACGGGATCTGATTGCGAAGAGTCAAGAAGAGAGAGATCTCCTGTCGCAAGTTCTTGGGCAGTTACAGCCATCGACCAGCGGGGATGCCACGCCCTCGAACGCTCCCGCCGATTGAATGAAGCAGGGTGAACAAAAACGTAATATCAACACTTTCGGCCTAGTCCTGGTCTCGCAAGAACTGCAACGTCAGGGATCATCCCATGCTCAGAACAGGCACGCTTGGTCTTTTGGCCGCCCTCGGCACCTGCACGCTCGCCCTGTCGAACACACCCGACCTGCCTGCGATCTGCGAACAGGCGGCGCAGACCGTCTCGCGCGAAAGCGGGGTGCCCTTGTCGGTCCTCATGGCAATCTCGCTCAACGAGACGGGCAAGAAAACCAACGGCACCTTCCGTCCCTGGCCCTGGACCGTCAACATGGAAGGAAAAGGCCACTGGTTTGATACACTGGACGAGGCCCGGGCGTTCGTCTTCAAGAACTACAAGCGGGGTGCGCGCAGCTTCGACATCGGCTGTTTTCAGGTCAACTACAAATGGCACGGGCAAGCTTTCCGTTCGATTGACGAAATGTTCGATCCGATGGCCAACGCCCGCTATGCGGCACGTTTCCTGAGCGCGCTTCATGAAGAAAAAGGCAACTGGGAAGCCGCTGCGGGCGCCTATCACTCCCGAACCAGGAAATACGCGGACCGCTACGCTGCCCGGTTCAAGACATTCCGCGCCAAATACCATGCCGACAAGAACACGACATCACGCCCTGTGGACATGGTTCAATATCTCGCATCCCGCCAACCGCCTGACAAATCCGAAATTCCCGAAATTCCAGACATTATTCTTGCGCAGCGGCAAAACCGGCGCGAGGTCCGACAGAACAACTACCCGTTGCTCATTCCACGTGAGGGGGCCACGGCGAAGCTTGGCCGCGCATCCGGGGCGTCGTTATTCGCTTCTGCGCTGAAAAAGCGAGGCGAACCGGAATGAACCGCTTTTCCATCATACGGATCTTCCAGCCGACCATTCTTCTCTCACTCGCGCTGATGGCCGTGATCGTGATGATGATACTGCCAGTGCCTGCCTGGGTTCTGGATATCGGCCTCGCGGCCTCTTTCTCGCTCGCGATCCTGATTTTCACGGTCACGCTGTTTATCGAACGGCCTCTGGATTTTTCCTCTTTCCCGACGATCCTGTTGGCTTCGCTGATGCTGCGACTTTCGCTAAACGTCTCGTCAACGAAACTTATCATCGGTCAGGGCCATACCGGCACCGATGCGGCGGGCGAGGTCATTCAGGGCTTCGCGAATTTCATCATGGGCGGGTCGGTTCTGATCGGGCTCGTGGTATTTTGCGTCATCCTGATCGTGAATTTCATCGTGATCACGAAGGGCGCAGGGCGAATGGCCGAAGTCGGCGCACGCTTTGCCCTTGATGCAATGCCGGGCAAGCAGCTTGCCATCGACGCCGATATGAATGCGGGGGTGATCGAACATGCCGAAGCGCGCGAGCGGCGCGAACGCGAGCAGGCAGAGACAACGTTTTTCGGCTCGCTCGACGGAGCATCGAAATTCGTCAAGGGCGACGCGGTTGCGGGTCTTTTGATCACCATGCTCAATCTGGTCGTCGGATTGATCATAGGCACAGCGGTGCATGGGATGCCGCTTGGCCGGGCACTGGAAACTTACGCAATCCTGACGGTGGGCGATGGGCTGGTAAGCCAGATCCCCGCTGTCATCATCTCGATCGCCTCGGCAATCCTGCTGTCGCGCGGCGGAGCCAAAGGCTCCGCCGATCTTGAAATGTTCCGCCAGCTTGGCCGGTTTCCGCCTGCGCTCGCAACAGTCGGGGTCCTGATGGGTCTGTTCGGGCTGGTACCGGGCCTGCCTTTCGTTCCCTTCACGATCGGTGCCGTGATCCTGGGTGGGTCGGCCTATGCGCTCAACAGGGCCGAAAAGGCCCGGCTGCGGCGCGAAACAATGAAGATGCCGACGCCCGAAGCCGGGCAGAAGAAGAAATCGATCGGCGACATTCTGGATATCGACGATATCCATGTCGAATTCGCGACCGATCTGGTGACCATGGCTCTGGATCCTGCGACGGGCCTGGATGCGCGGATCGAGAACATGCGCAATCACGTTGCCAAACATTACGGGCTGATCCTGCCCGAAATCCGGCTGACCGATGATACAAACCTGCCCACAGGGGCCTATCGGATCCGGATCCAGGGCGTCGAACAGGCCCGTGACACGCTGCACCCTGATCAGGTGCTTGCGCTGATCGCGGACAATCGCGAATTCCTGCCCGACGGGACCGAGGTTCGCGAACCTGTTTTCAAGGCACCTGCCCTGTGGATTCCCGCAACTGCGCAAGAAGACGCTGCCCTTGCGGGCTCGACGGTGGTCAGCCCGACCGAGGTTCTGGCCACCCATCTGCTCGAAGTGATCCGGGGGAATTTCCCCCGCCTGATGACCCTGCGCGCATTGCGACGCCTGCTGGATGAGGTGGTGAACCTGTCGGACCCCGGGCGTGCGGATGCAAACCGGCGCGTTCTCGACGAACTGATCCCCGACAAGGTGCCGGTTGATCTCTTGCTTGCCGTTTTGCGATTGCTGCTGGAAGAGCGCGTCTCGATCCGCAACCTGCTCCTGATCACGGAGGCGATCGCGGAAGTTCACACCCTGCAATCACCCGAACTGATCTGCGAACATGTCCGGCAGCGGTTGGGCTTTCAACTCGTGGCGGAACTGCGACGCGAGGACGGGACGATACCAGTCCTCCAACTCGCCCCGGAGTGGGAAGAGACCTTCGGCACCTACACGATTGGCGACGACGGCAGTGGCGATGTCGCCCTCCCTCCCGACATGTTCAACCGTCTCGGCGGCAATGTGGCCGAGCGCGTCGCCCAGGCCGGTCAGGGCGGAACCTTTCCCGCGCTTGTCACATCAAGACGCAGGCGGCGGTTTTTGCGCACGGTTCTTGCCGCCAAGAGCATCTCGGTCCCCGTGCTCAGTTACGAAGAGATCGGGCTCGACGCGAAACCCGCGATGGTCGGGGTGGTACCGGCATGACCGATCTCCTCGCCGAACTGCTTCAGATGAGCCGCACAACCCTGATCGTCGGTTTTGTGGTGCTCTTGCGGGTCGGCGGGATGGTGGCGCTTGCCCCCGGCTTTGGCGAACAGGCGCTGCCTGCACGGATCAAACTGGTCGTGTCTGTTGCGATCACGCTGCTTTGCATGCCTGCGATGCACGCGACCCTGGTCCCCCTGATCGTTCGATCCGGGCCACCATTCTGGATGCTGTTCGAGATCGCCACAGGGGTGTTTCTGGGTATGGGGCTGCGTCTGTTCATCATTGCATTGCAGGTCGCGGGGATGATCGCTGCACAGGCGACATCCCTGTCCCAGCTTCTCGGGGGCACGGCTGGCGAACCTCAGCCCGCGATCGGCAACCTGATGGTCATGGCGGGCATCGCGATCCTGATGCAGATGGGATTTCCCTTGTACCTGGTCGAGTTCGTTCTCGAATCCTATCAGGCGTTGCCCGCAGGTGCATTGCCGGATGCAAGCGCCCTGCATGACTGGGGGCTTGCCGGTGTGAGCCGCGCCTTCTCGCTCGCTTTCATGATCGCTGCCCCCTTCGTGATAACCGGCCTGATCTACAATGCGGCCCTTGGTGCCATCAACCGTGCCATGCCGCAACTCATGGTCGCCTTTGTCGGAGCCCCGGCGCTGACCGCTGGCGGCTTGATCCTGCTTGCGATCGCATTGCCCGGTGGCATCATCGTGTGGCGCGAGGGCATGGCGAACTTCCTGACACATCCCTTCGGAGACGTCCCATGAGCGAAGACGAAGGCGGAGAAAAGGAATTCGACCCGACACCGCACAAGCTGGAAGAGGCGCGCAAGAAAGGCGATCTGGTGCGTTCGTCCGAAATCGCGGTCGCGGCCGTCTATGGCGGTGTTGTGCTGGTGATCCTCGGACCGGGCGCAAAAACCCTGATCGACTTCGGCACGCGGGCCATGGTTCTGCTCGATCAGGCCGACGCGATCTCGGGTCAGTTCCTGGAAGGAGGCAGTGGAATTCTCGGCCGGTTCCTGCTCGCGATCGTTACGCCGATCGCTCCGTTCTTCCTTGCACCGATGCTGGCTGCCGTGATCGCCTATTGGGCGCAACGCGCCATCATCGTCGCGCCCGACAAGATCCAGCCGAAACTGCAACGGATCAATCCGCTTTCGAACGCCGCGCAGAAATTCGGGCGCACCGGGCTGTTCGAATTTTTCAAGAGCGCGATGAAACTGTTCATCATCGCAGTGATCCTGGGGGTCTTTCTCGGTTCCAGGATGGATGTGATCCTGCTTGGCCAGCGTCTGTCCCCCGCACAGTCGACCGCCCTGCTCTTGCGACTGATCACCGAATTTCTGATGATCGTCATGGCCCTGGCCGCAATAATCGGGGCAATCGACTATCTTTGGCAGAGAGCCGAATTCCTGCGCCGCAACAGGATGACCCGCAAGGAACTCAGGGATGAAATGAAACAGTCCGAGGGTGATCCTCACATGAAATCGCAACGCCGCCAGCGCGGGATCGAACTGGCGACCGGCCAATCGGTACGCGATACAGCCGAGGCCGACGTCGTGATCGTCAACCCTACCCACTACGCGGTGGCCCTGAAATGGGACCGCGCCAGTGGACGTGCCCCGATTTGTATGACCAAGGGCATGGACGAAGTGGCCGCGACGATCCGTCAGATCGCGAATGAGAATGGCGTACCGATCCATCGTGACCCGCCCACAGCGCGCGCAATCCATGCCGTGGTCGAAATCGGGGAAGAGATCAGGCCGGATCATTATCGTTCCGTGGCCGCCGCGATCCGCTTTGCCGAGAAGATGCGCAAACGCGCCAGGGCCAGAGGCAAGCAATGACCCCGCACCAGAAGCTCGCCCGGTTGACCGCACTGGCACAGATGCAGCGTGAAGCGGAACTGGCAAGACTCTCGGCCCTCGCAGCACGACAGACGAGGCTCTCTGAAAAGATTGCCGGGCTCACGGAACAGCGCAATGCCGTGCTGCGTCAAGTCTGCGAGAAACCGCAATCCGGCGCGTCGATGACAACGCATCTGGCCTATCTCGACTGGCGCGCATCCCGGCTGACCGAAGCAAAAGCCGCGCTGACACAAGACCTGGAAACCGCCAAGGCAGCGGCAGCCAGGGCGATCGGTCGGCATTCGGTGATGGAAAGGCTGATGAAGCGCGGCTGAACCGCTCAGGTATCCTGGCGCACGATGTCCGAGACCAGCACGGCGGTCACGTCATGGCCCAGCGTTTGCCGGGCAGCCTCGGTCAATGACCGGCGCAGCAATTCCATTTTTGCCGTATCGGTAAAGGTTCCTTCGAAACCACCCACATTGGCGTGATCGAACAGCACCTGAAGCAAGTTGTCGCGCAACTTGGGTTCCACGGCATAGACCTTTTCGGTCATACCGGAGCGCACTTCGAGACTGAGAGACATGATCACCAGCGAACTGACCCGGCCCTGATGCATGATCGGCACGATGAACTGGTTGTTCAGTTTCACATACTCGGACTCACCCGGCTCGCCATGCCCGCCGCCATGCCCGCCTCCCTGCTTGTCGCCATGCCCATCGCCGTGATCGGCCTCGTGCATCTGCGGCGTTTTTGCTGAATCTGTGGCATGCTTCTCAGCGGTATGCTCCTCGGTAGCGGGGCGCAGGAAATAGCCTGCACCGACACCGGCCCCCAGACCGATCAGAGCAAGAAGAACGGGGATCAGTTTGCCAAGCATCGGAACACCTCAGAACTCAAAACGGCAGCAAGATATCAGCAACCTGCTGACCAATCCGCGGCTGCTGCACATCGGTGATCTGTCCGCGTCCGCCATAGGAAATCCGCGCGCCAGCGATCTTGTCATAAGTGATTTCGTTCCGGCGGCTGACATCCTCGGGGCGCACAAAACCCGACACGATCAATTCGCGCAACTCGTAATTCACCCGCACCTCCTGGCTGCCCTGGATGCGCATGATCCCGTTGGGCAGCGTGTCGATTATCGTGGCCGCCACCCGCAATTCCAGCTTTTCATTGCGCGAGATCGACCCGTCGCCCTGGTAGGACGACGTCGAACTGGTCGAAAAGGCATCATCCATGGAGGCGCCATCGGGCAGGTTCTTGTTGATCCGCTGCGGAATGCCGAACAGGCCGGTTACGCCCATGCTGTCGGACCCCGCGCGCGAACGGCCCGAAGAGTTCGATATCTCGGCGCTGTCGTCGATCTCGATCACCACAGTCAGAATGTCGCCACGCTTGGCTGACCTGCGGTCGCCGAGCAACGAGTTGCGCGAACCCGACCAGAGCGACGCCTCCTGCATCAGCGTGCGCGCAGGCGTTGTCTCGGGCATCGGCGTGCTCGACATGGCGAAGAATTCGTTCCCGTTCTCGACCGGTGTGAGCGCGGGAACCCTGCCCACATTCTCAAGACGCTGACAGCCCATGATGGCTATGAAAATCAAGATCATGGCAACAGACTTCATTGGGTGCCTCATTGAATCACATGGGCCGATCCGTCAGACGCCATGGTGGCGCTCACGACAGATTTGGACGAAGCATTCATCACCCGGATCGTTTCCCCGACCCCGGCCCGCTGGAGGGCACGCCCCTCGGTCCGGATTTCCAATGTTCCACTGCGATAGATCAGCGGGAGAATCTGGTTGCGTTCGACAATGGCCGGTTCGCCCAGATCACCCTCACGCAAAGGGCGGCCTGCATAGATCACCGCGCGGGTTTCCAGTCCCAGCACCTCTTCGGGTGCACCGTAAAAACCCGGACCTCCACCCTGCTCGACGGCGATATCGTCTGCAGTGATGATCGTGCGGGCGCGCAAGGTATGGGTCGCCAGCAACATCTGCGCATACCCGACCAGCGGCCAGAACAGAAAAGAAGCAAGAAAGACGACCCGTCCCATCACCGCACCTGTGTCGTTGCGCCAAGCATCTGATCGGCGGCGCTGATCACCTTGGCGTTAAGCTCGTAGCCTCGTTGCGCCTGGATCAGTTCGGTGATCTCCTTGACCGGATCGACCGAGCTTTCTTCCAGATAACCCTGCCGCAGCGTGCCAAGCCCATCCTGACCCGGCGTGTTCACCACTGGCGGACCGGAAGCCGGACTTTCGAGAAACAGGTTGGACCCCATCGCCTCAAGGCCCTTTTCATTGGTGAAATTCGCCAGCGTGAACTGGCCCAGCAATTGCGGTTCGACCGTGTCGGTGAAATAGGCGTAGACCTCGCCATCGGCATTGATCGCAATGGCTCTGGCATCTTCCGGGATCGTGATATCGGGTACGACCGGATAACCGTCAGAGGTCACGATCTGCCCTTCGGCAGACCGTTTCAGCCCCCCGTCGCGTGTGTAGGCCGACGTGCCCGAGGGAAGCTCGACTTCCAGGTAGCCAGTTCCGTCAATCGCGACATCCAGATCTCCGCCCGTAGCACTGAGCGAGCCTTGCGCCAGCACCACCGACACGGCGGTTGGGCGCACCCCGAGGCCAAGCTGGACCCCGGCGGGGATCGCCGTGCCATCGGTCGCATTGATCGTGCCCGGCCGGGTCATCTGCTGATAATGCAGATCGGCGAATTCGGCCTGCCTCGCGTTGTAACCGGTGGTTGACATGTTCGCGAGGTTGTTCGAGATCACCTCGACCCGCATCTGCTGGGCGCTCATGCCCGAGGCTGCGATCTGTAGGGCGCGCATGGTCTACACCTCCTTATGCCCCGAGCGTCGAGATGACGCCCCGGATCCGTTTGTCTTCGCGGTCGAGAAAATTCTGACCAAGTTCATAGGCCCGCTGCACCTCGATCATGCGCGACACTTCCGCGATCGGATCGACATTGGACTCCTCCAGGAAACCTTGCATCAATGTGGCCCCCTCCTGCGGCTCAACCCCGTTTCTGGCGGTGAACCGGGTGCCGCCGACATGGTGAAGTTCCATCGGATCGGCAGGAAGGACCACCCCGATCCGCGCGACCGGCTCGCCGTTGGCCGACAGCGTGCCATCGGCGGCGAGTGCGATGTTCCTGGCGCCGGGCGGCAGCGCGATCGGCGCCCCCCCATCGTCGAGCAGCCGATAGCCATCAGCGGTCAGCAGCTCTCCCTCCGGCGAGGGACTGAAATTGCCCGCGCGGGTCAATTGATTGCCCTGCGGCGTTTCGATCAGGAAGAACCCGTCACCCTCGATTGCAAAGTCGAAGCTGCCATTGGTCCGGGTCAACCCGCCCTGTGTCAGATCGATCTGACGGCCGCGCGCATGGGCCATCGAGAGCGAGGGTTCATTGCCCTCCAGTCCCGCGACATATTCGGAAAAGATCACACCTTCGCGGCGAAACCCGGTGGTCGAGGCATTGGCAATATTGTTTGCCACCGCACGCATTTCCTGCATCAAGCCGGACTGGCGGGTCAGGGCGGCATAGATCGCGTTGTCCATCTCAGCCCCCCACGATCATCGGAATGAGCGTCTGTTGAAAAAAATCGACCAGCCTGTCGGACATGAACGACATCGAAACCCAGAACACGATCAGCATCCCGCCGACCTTGGGCACGAAGGTCAGGGTCATTTCCTGCACCGAGGTCAACGCCTGAAACAGGCCGATCGTGACCCCCGCGATCAGAGCCACGCTCAGCAGAGGTGCCGCGATCATCACCGCAACCCACAACCCCTGGCGCATCGTGTCGAAGAAGATCGCTTCCTGCATCATACCGGCATCCTGAGGATTTCCTGGTAGGCCTCGACGATCTTGTTGCGCACGCTCACCGCCGTTTCGACGGCCAGTTCGGTTTCTGCCAGCGCCTGCACCAGCGCATGCGGATCGGCAGTTCCGGTCATTGCGGATTTGGCCGTTTCCTCTCCCTCTCGCAGGATCTGGGCAAAGGATTGCGCGGCCCGGGCAAAGCCGCCGCCCTGCCCGGCCGCCTGCGACCCGGGGGCCGCTGCCGCCCGGGCCTGGGCGTAACTTTGCGTCGCGAAAGAAGTTTTCATATCCATTCTGGTTGTCCTCTCACTTAACGGCGAAGCAGATCGAGCAGGGCCGACGACATTTGCCGTGCCTGATCGAACATCTTGAGGTTCGCCTCGTAGCTGCGCTGCGCTTCGCGCGCGTCAGCAATCTCGACCACCAGATCGACATTCGAGCCGTCATGGTAGCCGCTTTCATCTGCCATCGGGTGGCCGGGATCGTAGATCTGCGGCAGGGCAGAGCGATCAAGGGTGACATCCCCGACCTGCACCTGACCGGTTTGCTCACCCGCCTCCATCACCGCCTCGAACCGGGTTTCCTTGCGGTGGTAGCCGGGCGTATCCACATTCGCGATGTTCTCGGAGACATGACGCAGGCGCATTGCCTGGGCCTTCAGTCCCGAAGAAGAAATCGACATGGAACTGGAAAAATCGTTCATGGTCAACTCCGGCCAAGGCTGCTGCGCAGCACGGTAAGCGAGGATCGGTAGATCGCGAGTGCGAGGTCGTGCTGACGTTTGACCTCGACCGCCTTGACCATCTCGTCCTCAAGCGAGACCGAGTTGCCATCGGGCGAGGCCGTGCCGGGTGTTGCGCGCGTTTCAACCTGCGTCGTCAGGGTGGCCTGGGCACCGAAATGCTCCGCCCGCGTGGCGCGCATCCTGGTCGACATTTCAGAATCATAGAGATCGGAAAATGCGGGCAGATCACGCGCCGTGTAACCGGGCGTATCCGCATTGGCGATATTTTCGGCCACCGCATTCTGACGCGCGGCGGCGTGGGTCGCCATGGCCTGTGCCATTTGCATGAGTTCAAGTTTTTCGAACATCGGGGCTTCTCCCTCAAGCTATCAATCAAGCATTAAGCTCGATTCGTTTAGAAAGGGTTTCGAAGAAACGTTTGGAAACACGGGAGGTGCCAGAATGGCATTCACGAGCCTCGATATGCTGCGCGCCGAAATGAAGGGGATCGGCCCGGTCCATCAGGTGGGCCGGGTTGCAGAAGTGCGGCGCGGCACGATCGAGGTGAGCGGTCTGGCGCAGCGCGCGGCCCTGGGCGACCGGGTTCTGGTGCGCTGTCGAAGCGGGCGCGAGATCGGGGCCGAGGTTCTCTCGCTCGCCCGTGGACCGGTGACGATCCTGCCCGATGGTTCCCCCGACGGCGTGGCGATCGGAGATGAGGTCGAACTGTGGGGACAGACGGGAATCGCGCCACATGACAATTGGGTTGGCCGTATCATTGACCCGTTCGGCAAGGCGCTGGACGGTCGTCCCCTGATCCGCGGCGCGGTGGAGCGGGATCTGCGTGCCACACCCCCCGCCGCCGCGCAGCGCAAGCGACTGGGGGCGCGGCTGGAAACAGGGCTTGCGGTATTCAACACGATGCTGCCCCTCGTGCGCGGTCAGCGGATCGGGCTTTTTGCAGGCTCGGGCGTCGGAAAATCCGCGCTTCTTGCGAAATTCGCCAAGGGGGTGAGCGCCGACATCGTGGTGATCGCGCTGATCGGCGAGCGTGGGCGCGAGTTGCGCGAATTCGTGGAAAAGACGATGGGTCCCGAAGGGATGGCCCGTTCGGTCATCATCGCGGCGACCTCGGATCAGTCCCCGCTTGTCCGTCGTCGCTGCGCCTGGGCCGCGATGGCCGTGGCCGAACATTTCCGTGACCAGGGCCGGCATGTCCTGTTCCTCGCCGATTCGGTGACCCGCTTTGCAGAGGCCCATCGCGAGGTGGCACTGGCCGGTGGCGAGCCTGCCAGCTTGCGCGGTTATCCACCCTCGACCTCTCATCAGATCATGGCACTGGGTGAGAGGTCCGGCCCCGGCGCGGAGGGGCAGGGCGACATCACCGCCATCTTCTCGGTCCTCGTCGCCGGATCGGATATGGACGAACCCGTGGCCGATATCCTGCGCGGCGTGCTGGACGGACATGTCGTGCTGGAGCGCGAAATCGCCGAACGCGGGCGCTACCCGGCGGTGAACCTGCTGCGGTCCGTTTCACGCTCGTTGCCCGATGCGGCGAGCGAGGCGGAAAACCACCTGATCGGCCGGGCGCGCGCGCTGCTTGGTGCCTATGACCGGGCCGAGATGATGATCCAGGCGGGGCTGTATGCCCATGGCTCCGACCCGATGGTGGACACTGCCATCGCGATCTGGTCCGATCTGGACGCGTTCATTGCAGAAGATGCACCCGAGGGCAAGGCCGGCAGCTTTGCACGGCTCGAACAGATCCTGTCGCGCGCGGATCAGAGCAGATCGTAGATCAGCTTTATCGCCAGCAAAGAAGAGGTTGTCACCAAAAGCGGCTTGATGATCTTTGCCCCGATCCGCACCGCCAGCCGCGCCCCCAGCCGCGCCCCGGCGATCTGCCCCACCCCCATCGCGAGACCAATGCCCCAGACCGGCGCGCCCAGTATGATGAACCCGGTCAGCCCACCAAGATTCGAGGCGAAATTCAGCAGTTTCGTATGCGCCGTCGCCCGCAACACGCCATATCCTGCCAGCGTCACGAACCCGAGCATGAAGAACGACCCCGTCCCCGGCCCGATCAGCCCGTCATAGAACCCGATCAGCGGCACGAATCCGGCGGTGAACAGCGCAGGCGAGATCCGCCGCGTCCGGTCGGTATCGTCCAACCCCTTGCGAAAGGCGAAAAACGCCGCAATCCCCAGCATCGCGATCGGCAAAATCCACTGCATCCCCCCGGTCGGGATCCATGCAACCAGCAGCGCACCGACAATCCCTGCAACGAAAGACAGCAGCGCCGCACCGATCTGGTGGCGCAAATCGACCTGCCCCGAGATGGCATAGGACAGCGCCGCCGTCGCAGCCCCGAACGTGGCCTGCACCTTGTTGGTCGACAACGCCTGAAGCGGGCTCATTCCACTGAGCAAAAGCACCGGAACCGTGATCAACCCGCCACCACCTGCGATCGAATCGATGAAACCGCCGACAAAGGCAGCCCCGATCAGCATCGCGATCACTTCCGGTGACAGTTCGAACATGCGGCCCCCAGTTTCCAGCCCGCTTTCTTACGCCGAGGTTCGCAAAAGGTAAAGCCGGCTCGACAGATTTGCGTTCTTCACCGTCGTGATCGACACCCGGAACCTCGCTACGCTCGCCCCCTGGCTGCTGGCGGGCACCCTTGATATAGGCATCACCTGTCGGATGGTTCATCTTCCCCTGCGCGTCTGATTGCAATTCCCGATCCCGCACCGTATTTCGGGGCTAGGATTTTTTGGCAACGTATCAGGGCCCCGCCAATGAACTGGATCACCAATTATGTCCGTCCCCGGATCAACTCGCTGTTTTCACGCCGCGAAGTGCCCGAGAACCTCTGGACGAAATGCCCGGAATGCGGTGCCATGCTGTTCCATCGCGAACTGGCCGAGACCCTCAGCGTCTGCATGAATTGCGATCACCATCTCGCGATCACGCCACGCGCCCGGCTCAAGGCACTCTTCGATGGCGGCGTCTTCTCCGAGGTCAAGGTTCCCGAACCGATTGCCGACCCACTGAATTTCAAGGATCAGAAGAAATATCCCGACCGCATGAAGGCGGCGCAGAAAGCAACCGGCGAAAAGGACGCGATGCTGGTCGCCGAAGGAGAGATCGGTCGCACCCCCATCGTCGCGGCAGCCCAGGATTTCTCCTTCATGGGCGGGTCGATGGGGATGTATGTCGGCAATGCGATCATCGCGGCCGCCGAACGCGCCGTAAAGCTCGAACGCCCGCTCGTGCTGTTCTCGGCTGCTGGCGGCGCAAGGATGCAGGAAGGGATCCTGTCGCTGATGCAGATGCCGCGCACGACCGTGGCGGTGCAGATGCTCAAGGAGGCGAAACTGCCCTATATCGTCGTGTTGACCCACCCGACGACGGGCGGCGTGACGGCCTCCTACGCGATGCTGGGCGATGTGCAGATCGCGGAACCGAATGCGCTGATCTGCTTTGCAGGCCCGCGTGTGATCGAACAGACGATCCGCGAAAAACTCCCCGAAGGCTTCCAGCGTGCCGAATATCTGCTTGATCACGGGATGCTCGACCGCGTCATCCATCGCCGCAAGATGCGCGAAGAACTGATTACCATCCTGCGCATGCTGCTGAATCTGCCGCCCGCCGTGGCCGGCGACCTGCCGCCGCCCGCCCCGGAACCCGAAGCGCCAGACGCGCCCGCAGAGCATCACGAAGCGTCCTCCCTGACGTTTCCCTGATGGAAATATCCCGAGGGCAAACGGGCCGTCAGGCCAGAAGGGGGCAGCCCCCCTCCCCCGCCGTTTTTCCGAGTTGACAGGCGCTTCCATGACCGATAGCTCCGACCAGATCCTCACCCGGCTCATGGCACTTCACCCAAAGGTGATAGACCTGTCGCTGGCCCGGCTCGAACGGCTGCTGGCCGCGCTTGGACATCCCGAACGCTCCATTCCGCCGGTCATCCATATCGCCGGGACAAACGGCAAGGGCTCAACCCAGGCGATGATTCGCACCGGTCTCGAAGCGGCCAACAAGCGTGTCCATGCCTATACCTCGCCGCATCTGGTGCGGTTCCACGAGAGGATCCGGTTGGCGGGCGAACTGATCCCGGAGGTTGATCTTGCAACGATTCTCGATGAATGCGAGGCCGCGAATGGCGGTGCACCGATCACCTTCTTCGAGATCACCACGGCCGCTGCCTTTCTTGCCTTTTCGCGAATTGATGCGGATTATACCCTGCTTGAGGTCGGACTTGGCGGGAGGTTTGATGCGACCAACGTCGTTGAAACGCCCGCCCTGACGATCATCACCCCGGTCTCTATCGACCACCAGCAATATCTGGGCGACACCCTGCCCGAAATCGCAAGCGAGAAAGCCGGGATCATCAAGCGCCGCGTGCCACTGATCGTCGGGCCGCAACAGCCCGACGGGCTGGAGGTGATCGAGGCAAGGGCCGAAACGCTTGGCGCACCGGCCCATATCTTTGCTCAGCAATGGCAGGTATGGGAAGAGCGCGGCAGGTTGATCTTCCAGGATGAAACGGGGTTGCTCGATCTGCCCCTGCCGAGCCTGCCGGGGCCACACCAGATCCAGAACGCGGGCGCGGCGCTGGCCGCATTGCGCATGCTGGGGCTTGACAACACCGTCTGCGAGGCTGCGCTCACCCGTGTCGAATGGCCCGCCCGGATGCAGCGCTTGCGCCGCGGGCCGCTGGTCGTGCGCGCGCCGCAGGTCGAGCTTTGGCTTGATGGCGGGCACAATCCGGCAGCGGGCGAGATGATCGCGGCAACGCTCGCCCGTCAGCCCGGGCGCCCGACGCATCTGATCTGCGGGATGCTCAACACCAAGGACGTGACCGGCTATCTGCGCCCGCTTGCACCGTTCACGGCCAGCCTGCACGCGGTGTCCATCCCCGGTGAGGCGAACGCGCTGCGTGCCGGGGACATCTCGGCAGCGGCAACGACGGTCGGCATGGATGCACGGTCAGGCGTTTCGGTCGAGGCGGCTCTGGGCGATATCGTGGCCCGTGATCCACAGGCGCGCGTGTTGATTTGCGGCTCCCACTACCTCGCGGGCCACATCTTGCAGCAAAATGGCTGAATGCGCCTTGCCCTGCATGCCGACCGGTTCATGAGCAGATAGGCACCAAACCCGGCAGGATCGGGGCCATTCTCCGGGCTTCGTGGACGATGCAGACGAAGGCGCGCGCGAACTTCCGGCTTACTCCTCGATGCCCCAGTCGGCCGCTTGCATCTCGCGCAGGCGGCTGGCGGTGCGTTCGAATTCAAACGCGCCCCTGCCCTCGACATAGAGCCGCTCCGGCGCGTCGGCAGCGGTACAGATCAGCCGCACCTTCGCTTCATACAAGGCGTCGATCAGTGTGACGAACCGCTTCGCCTCGTTGAAATTCGTAGCCGATAGAAACGGAATATCATCAAGCATGAGCACCCGCACGGCGCTGGCGATCGCCAGGTAATCGCCCGGTCCCAGCGGTTGCGCGCACAGATCCCGGAAACCCGCCCGCCCGACGCCGGCATGGAACTGCGCCAGTTCCACCTTCCGCGCCTTGACGGTGAGCACCAGTTTGCGCGCCTGACCGCCCCCCTGACCGCCCCCCGTCAGATCATCCCAGAGCGCATCCATCTGCGCGCGTGTCTCGCGCGTGCAGGGCGTGAAATAGCTCTGCTGCCCCAACAGGCGATGCTGGCGGTAATCGGTTTCGGAGCGCAGTTCGTGTACATCGAGCCTGGCGCGGATCAGATCGATGAAGGGGAGGAAAAGCTGCCGGTTCAATCCGTCCTTGTACAGGTCTTCCGGCGGCCGGTTCGACGTTGTGACGATAGTCACGCCACGTTCGAACAGCGCCTCGAACAGGCGCCCCACGATCATCGCATCGGCAATATCCGTGATCTGCATTTCGTCGAAACACAGCAGGCGCAGCCCTCCGGCGACCTTCTCGGCCACGGGGCGTATCGCGTCGATCACATTGGCCCGGCGCGCATCCTCAAGCTGGCCCTGGATCTCCTGCATGAAGGCGTGAAAATGAACCCGACGCCCGGGCACATCGGTCTGCTCGAAGAACATGTCCATCAGCATCGACTTGCCGCGCCCGACACCGCCCCAGATGTAAAGCCCGCGCGGCCCTTCGACACCCTTCGGCCTGCGCTTGAAGAAGCCATGCCTGGCAGGCTCGATCTTCGGGATCGTCTCCAGTTCGCTGCGCACCCGCTCAAGCAGGGGCAGGACGGCGCGTTGGGCCGCGTCAGGGGTCAGATCCCCCTGCCCCACCTTCATCGCGTAGAGATCGGAAAGCATGCGCCTCATGGCGCTCCGATACAGCGCGGCGTCAGGATTGAAAAGATCCAGCGGCCGCAGGATGCTGGCCCGTCACCAGAAAGGCGGGTGCGCGACGATCGGCGTGATCCGGAATTGCAGCCGCTTCTGCCAACCCAATTCGACCCAACCCAATTCGACCAGGACCGATCGGGGGGCCGTGGCGGTAACGGCTGCGTGGCGTTCAGACTTGAACCTTGTGAAGGCGCGTCCTGTGACGTAATGTCCGCGCTGCGACAAAGCCTACAGGAGCCAGCATGCCCAAATCCTCCCCGCAACGTCTTCACCTTGTTTTCGGCGGCGACCTCGTCGATCCCGGCCGCACCGAATTCAAGGACGTCAACGATATTCACATCGTCGGCATGTTCCCGGATTATGCCACCGCCCATTCCGCCTGGAAGGCCGAGGCCCAGCGCACCGTCGATAATGCGCATACCCGTTATTTCATTGCCCATCTGCATCGCCTGCGCGATGAAGAGATCGAAATGTCGGAGACCGAAGAGCTTGGGAACTGAAACCGGGAGACGGGATGAGGCGCTCTGTCTTTTCGAGGATACGGCTGTCCCTGACAGCCTTGCGCCGCCCCGGCCCGCTGGCGCGTTCAGCGGCGACTCTGCCGCGTCCCGACGGGCGCCTGGTCTGGATCATTGACGGTCGGGGGGATGGCTCTGGCGCGGCTCTGATCGCACGGCGGCTCGTGGCACGGTGTCCCGATCTTCTGATTGCGATGACCCCGATAAAGGGTGATTGTGCGGATGCGGACCTTCCCCCCGACACGCTTGGTCACAGGTTTCCCGAAGACTGGCCCGCATCTGCCCGGCTGGTGCTGCAAGCCTGGCGTCCCGCGTTGATCCTGATACTCGGGAACCACTTGCCGTCGGCGTTGATCTGCGCAGCGGCACGCGCGGGAATCCCGCTGATGCTGGCCGATGCGCGGTTCGACCTGAACACCACGAACGACATCGCACTGCTGTCACGGTTCAACCGCTTTTACCTGTCGGATAGTGACAGCTTCCTGTATCTGACGCAGCGTCTGCCCGGCGCCACCGCCCTGCTGACAGATGGCGCGCTGCAACAGCCACCCGACCCGCTGCCATGTTCCGAGGCCGCGCGGGCCGGACTT
Source organism: Thioclava sp. (assembly GCA_965277135.1). Lineage (GTDB taxonomy): Bacteria > Pseudomonadota > Alphaproteobacteria > Rhodobacterales > Rhodobacteraceae > Thioclava. The sequence goes on from CBDIBW010000041.1 coordinate 37,241, forward strand.
GCACAGGCCATCGGGGCACGTCCGACCTGGCACGCGGCAGCGGTGCCACGTGCCGAACTGGATGCCATTCTCGACACCCATCGTCACGCCTTGCGGCAAACCCACAGGATCCTGCTGTTGCTCACGCCCGAAGATGAGCGGGACGGACCGGCCCTGGCGCATGAGCTGATGGCCCGCGGATGGCAGGTCGCGCGTCGCTCCGAGCAGGCAGAACCCGACCTGACCACCGAGATCTTCATTGCCGACGCGCCGCAGGAATACGGTCTCTGGTACCGGCTGGCACAGGTCAGCTATATGGGTGGCACCCTGAGTGATGGTGCGCGCGCACCACGTTCTCCGATGGAGGCTGCGGCGCTTGGTTCGGCCGTTTTGCACGGACCACGGCTGGGACAATATCGCGATGACTACCTGCGGCTGGAGACGGCGCGGGCGGCGCGGGGCATCGCAAGCCCCGAGGCTCTGATCGATGCGCTCACCGACCTGATCGCGCCGGATCGCGCGGCACAACTGGCGCATAATGCCTGGATGGTGGCCTCTGGCGGGGGCCGGCACGGCAGAGATGGTCGTGCAAGGCATTGCCGAGATTCTGTCCCGAACCTGCACCGGAAAGGCCCTTTGATGGAAACCCCGCCATTCTGGTTCACACCGCCCGACCGTCCGGCCCTGAAGGCCCGGCTGCTCAGCCCCCTGGGGGCACTCTACGCCCATGCGACGGCACAACGCCTGCGACAGGACGCACAGACGCTGCCTGTCCCGGTCATCTCGGTCGGCAACATCAATGCAGGCGGCACCGGCAAGACTCCGACCGTGATCTGGCTGGTGCAACATCTGGCGGCACGCGGGGTCATCGCCCATGTCGTGACCCGAGGCCATGGCGGCAGTGTTCAGGGGGCCGGTGCGGGTCGATGAACACATCCATCGCGCCGATCAGACCGGGGACGAGCCGCTTCTTCTGTCGACCTTCGCGCCAACCTGGGTTGCGAAGGATCGCGCTGCCGGGGCACGGGCTGCGCGCGCTGCCGGGGCACAGGCGATCGTGCTGGACGACGCGCATCAGAACCCGGCGCTGAGCAAGGATCTGTCGATCGTCGTGGTGGATGCGCACAAGGGATTTGGCAATGGCCGCTGCATTCCCGCAGGTCCGCTGCGCGAACCGGTTGCGGCGGGACTTGCCCGCGCGGACCTGCTCTTGTCGATCGGTCCTGCATCCGCACAGAAGGAATTTTCGGATGTGTGGAATTGCGGAATTTCCATACCACATCTGACGGGCGCTCTGGCACCGCTGCGAACCGGGATGGGCTGGGACGGGCTTGCGGTGTTTGCCTTTGCCGGGATCGGCCACCCGGAAAAGTTCTTTGCCACATTGCGCGAACTGGGCGCGACCCTTGTGCGTTCCAAAGCCCTGAAAGATCATCAGCCCTTCAGCCCTCGTCTTCTGATGCGACTGGAAACCGAGGCTGCGATGCTTGGTGCACAGATGGTGACCACGGAGAAGGACGCCGCGCGCCTGCCCCATGCCTTCCGCCCCAAGGTGCTGGCTTTGCCGGTTCGACTTCGGATCGCGGATCCGGCCACCCTGAACACCATGCTGGCAAAACTGGGCCTCTGACGCAAAGGACCGACCCCTCAGGATCGGCCTTCGATCCCGGGATCTGCCCGGCTCAACTCGTTGCTTTGGCCAGATCGTCGTCGATGATCTTCTTCATGTCATCCCAGACGCTATTCGAATGTTTTCGACCATTGATGATGAAGGTCGGTGTCGCGTCGATCTGATCTGCGGCGGCATTCTTCTGGAAGGTCGCCACCATTTGCTCGGCCCGCGTTTCATCCTTCATGCAAATGTCGATCCGCGCCTTGCTCAGACCGGCCTGCAAGCCGGTCTTGCGCAGATTGTCCGAGATGGTCTGTTGCTTGCCGTCGCCGATCCAGTCCTTCTGCTTTTCATAGAGCATGCCGGCAATGGCATAATATCTGAACTCACCGCCACATTGCGCGATCAGCCCGGCCCAAAGATCGAACCTGTTGAAATACATCTCGCGCTGGATGAACCGGACCTTGCCCGTATCGATATACTGGCTCTTGAGCTTGTCATATTCCGTATCATACCATTCCCCGCAATGCGGGCAGGTGTAGGATGCGTATTCAATCACCGTGACCGGCGCATCGGCCTGCCCCAGAACGATGTCGGGCAGGGTTTGTATCCCGGATCGGGTGCTCGTCGCCTCATCGGCCCCTGCGGCAGTCACCAGGGAGGCCCGGGAATGTTCCGAGGCGAACCAGACGCATGCCGCCAGAACCCCTGCGACGGCAACCCCGCCAAGAATCGAGATTGATTTGCTCATGTATCAGCCTTTTTCTGCGCGGACCGCTCTGCGGACCTCGATAGAACGTTTCGTGCCAGTTGTTCAAGCGCATCCCGCAATCCCAGATCGGAGCAGTCCCGCGCGGTTTCCCTTGCCTGTGCCACGATCCGGGGCGTTGGCGCAGGTCTGGACCTTTTCGGAACGGGCGAGAACTGTGCCTGGCCCTCGGCAAAACCGCTCGGGGCCGTCTGGGTCAGAACCACGCGCGAAATCGCGTTGTAGCCGTAACAGGCATTCACCTTTTCGCGGATCTGCGGCAGCTGCATCTGCAGGACGGGCGCCGCAGCCCCCGTGGTCAGCAGTGTCAGCGTCGCGCCAAACCCACCTCTGGAATAGCCGATCTTCACCGGTCGGGATTGCGTGGCGATTTCGGTCCCCACCACTTCGGCCCAGTGGGTCAGCAACCGTGAGGCGGCGAATCCCCGCGCCTCGCCCGCTTCGCGGATGCACGCACGCAACAGGTTGCCCGCAGGCTCAAAGCCGCGTCTGCGCCGTTGCGGCTGATCGGATTTTGGCGTTTTGCCGGGCATCGGGTGTCGGTTCCTCTTGATCAGGCGTGATCCAGACTTCACATCGGGTCTGGATCGATGATGGGAAAGAGGAGAGCATGAAGTTTGCGTGATGGCAAAGGGCAAATTGGCGAAAGCCTGCTCATATGGTATGATGCGAATGCGCGCATCTTGCCGTGGCGTGTCTTGCCGAGCGATCGCGCAAAGGGCATCGTGCCCGATCCCTATCGCGTCTGGCTTTCCGAGGTGATGCTGCAACAGACCACCGTGGCCGCCGTGCGCGCCTACTTTCACCGGTTCACCACGCGCTGGCCGACCGTCACGGATCTGGCCAACGCCGAGGATGCAGAGGTGATGGCCGAGTGGGCCGGGCTTGGCTATTACGCCCGCGCCCGCAACCTGCTCAAATGCGCGCGCAGCGTGGCGCGGGATCTGGGCGGGAACTTTCCAGGCTCGGCCGCCGAGTTGCGCAAGCTGCCCGGCATCGGACCCTACACGGCGGGTGCCATTGCCGCCATTGCCCATGATGAGCCCGTTGCCGTGGTCGATGGCAATGTCGAACGCGTGGTCTCGCGCCTGTTTTCGGTGCTTGCGCCGCTGCCCGGCGCGAAACCCGAACTGACCGATCTGACCGCGAAGATCACCCCGCGGGTGCGGCCGGGCGATTTTGCGCAGGCGATGATGGATCTGGGGGCCACGATCTGCACGCCGCGCAATCCCCGCCTGCGGGATCTGCCCGCTGATCGAATCCTGCACTGCCCGCCGCGCGGGGATCGCCGCGGATCTGCCCCGCAAGGCACCGAGAAAGGAAAAGCCGACCCGTCACGGCTTTGCCTATGTCGCGTTTACCCCGGCGGGCGATGTGCTGCTCGAACGCCGCCCGGACAAGGGGCTGCTGGGGGGCACGCTGGGCTTTCCCGGATCGGACTGGTCGCAGGCTCCGACGCCTGCGCCCCCGCTGAAGGCAGACTGGATCGAGGCGCCTTCGCAGGTGCACCACTCCTTCACCCATTTCCATCTCGACCTGCGGGTCTTTGTCGCCCTGTGCACCGGCACCGGTTTCATCCCGCACGCAGAGTTCCGCCCCGGCGAACTGCCGACCCTGATGCGCAAGGTCTGGGATGCCGCCCGAAGCGTCGAACTGGTCGCAAACCGCATGATTGAACCGGGACCTTCAGCCATTATATAATGGTCGTGCAACATCATGGAGTGGCCCAATGTCCAGCGCCGCCGAGCTCCGCCGCCCCGCCCGTGCCCTGCCTTTCTGGCTCTCGCTGGGAACGCTTCCCCTGGTCGCGATCGAGGCCCGCTATGGCGGCTGGACACTGATCCTTCTGCCCGCCTATGCGTGGTGGCTTGTGACCATGCTCGATCGGATTCTGGGCCGCAACGAGGATCAACCCGATGTCGATACACCCGACGAGGATCTGGGCTGGTATCGCGCGATCACGGTGATCTGGTTCCCGATCCAGGCGGTCGCAATCTACGGCACGATCGGGTGGGTCACCCATACCGATCACCTGAACAGCCTTGAAATCGTCGTTCTGATGTTGGGCCTCGGCGTGATTTCGGGAACCATCGGCATCCTCTATGCCCACGAACTGATGCACCAGAAGAGCAGGTTTGAGCGCTGGCTGGGCGATTTGCTGCTGGCCACGGTTCTCTATTCCCATTTCCGGACCGAGCACCTGCTGGTTCATCACCTGTGGGTCGGCACGCCACACGATGCGGTCACCGCCCGCTATAATGAGGGGTTCCACCGCTTCTTCCTGCGCGTGCTGCGCGAATGCCCGGCTTCCGCCTGGAAAGCCGAGAAACTCATGCTGAAACGCGCAAAACGCAGCGTCTGGCATCGCTCGAACCCGTTCTGGCGCTATGGCGCGTTGCAGGCGCTGGCACTTCTGGCGGCCTTCGCTGTTGGTGGCTGGACGGGCCTGGGCCTGTTCATGCTGCAAGCCTTCTTCGCGATCTGGCAACTGGAACTGACAAACTATGTCGAACATTACGGGCTTACCCGCGAATACAAGGGCGGTGGCCGCTACGAACATGTGCTGCCGCGCCATTCCTGGAATGCCGACCATATGGTCTCGAACTGGCTTCTCATCAACCTGCAGCGCCATTCGGATCACCATTACAAACCCGACCGCCGCTTTCCCTTGCTGCAAACCTATACCGACGAGGAAGCTCCGCAACTGCCCTTCGGCTATCCCGCCATGACAGCGATGGCGATGGTGCCCCCGATCTGGCGACGCAGGATGAACCCGCGTGTGCGCGAGTGGCGACACAAATACTATCCCCATATCGAGGATTGGCAGCCCTACAAGACCGGCACCACCCCATTGCCGCGCGGCTCGTTCTGAGCGCAAGCCGGGGGAAACCCCGGCCTCCTGCGGGACATTTTCATCAGCAGGAAAGAGAGAAACGGCCTGCCTCTTCCTGGCCCGAATGTTTCGGGTACCTCGGCCAAGGACGGGGGCAACTGTAGCGGGACATTTGGTTTGTCAACAGATTTTTGAGCTATGCCCGAAAGTTGGTGACGGTGTGATCAGGCGGCAGTTTGTCAGGGATCTTGAGCCGCGTCTGCAGCGCCTCGGCTGGTGGGGGGGTGAAGAAACAGGTCGATCCGTTCACCGCCCATCCGAGGTGAGGCGCCCACCGTCGAGCGCAGTTCGGATCTTCTTGCGGCCTACGGCTGGAAAAGCAAACGGCAGAAACGTATCGTTGGACATGGCGGGTGTGGCGCGCGAGATGTGGTGAACGGATTGGATCAAACAACTGAATTCCAACCCAAATAAAAGTCTTAAGATACATTCCCCAACCTGTCTGCCGGCATCACGAATAAGACGGGCCAGGGCCGCCCATGTCGGCTCCGAGCGCATTCACAGGCGTTGCAGGAACGGGTTGCTGCGTCGCTCTTTGCCGATCCGGCTGCCCGGACCGTGGCCGCAGACAAAGCCGAAATCGTCGCCAAGCGGGAGCACCTTGTCGCGAATCGAGGCCAGCAATTGCCGGTGATTGCCGCCAGGAAGGTCGGTCCGGCCAATCGATCCGTTGAAAAGCACGTCGCCAAGATGGGCGAACTTCTGCACCCGATTGACGAAGATGACGTGACCGGGCGCATGGCCGGGGCAATGCAAGACCTCGAAACCGTGTTCGCCGAACGAGAGCACATCCCCCTCCTCCAGCCAGCGATCGGGCGTCACGTTCTTCACCGCCCCCTCAAGACCGAACATCCTCGCTTGCTCCTCCAGCCTGTCGAGCAGCACCTTGTCGTCGCGATGCGGACCGATGATGTCGATGCCGAGATCCGCTTTCAACGCCATCGCGCCGCCAGCATGGTCGATATGGCCATGGGTCAGCCAGATCGCCTCGATCGTCAATCCGTTCTCCTTCAACGTTCGGGTAATGAGATCGACATCACCGCCCGGATCGATGACCACACCATGGCGTGTGCGAGGGTCGAAAAGCACCGTGCAGTTCTGCTCGAACGGCGTTACCGGAATGATAACGGCCTCTGGCTCGGCCATACCGGCCTCCATCCTGTCGTTTTCCATCGGCCCCAACCTGCATGTTTTCCGAAGCAATGTCACCCCGGCAGGGATCATCAGATCCGCAGCGTCGCGCGCTCCTTGATCATGTCGAGTACGATCGCCAGATTCATGTCCCGCACCGGCTCATGCGGCGGCAGCATGGTGTTGATGAAGGTCGAGAGCGATTCCGGGTCCGTGAACCCGCTGCGGGAGAGGATCCGGCGATGATGCCGCCAGATCCCGGTCTGCAGACTGATATGTCACCTTACCTGGTCGAGATGGCTGTGACGATCAGTTTCGTGTTGTGGTCCATCATGCCGATATAGCTCGGCGCGGGGCCATCCGCTTTCGAAAGCGCTTCGGGATAGAGTTCGCCGCCCGGTTTGGCACCGGTTGCATTGGCAATCTGCCGGACGAGACGCGGGTCGGTGGAGTTTTCAAGAAAATAGACCTTCACATTTTCGGACCTGATCTGGCCGATCAGTTCAGCCAGGTCTGCGGCGGAAGCTTCGGTCTCGGTCGAAAGGCCCTGCGGAGAAAGGAATGCCACACCATATTCCTCGCCGTAATATTCGAACGCATCATGGCTGGTCAGAACCTTGCGCCTGTCTTTCGGGATCGGCGCAAGTGCGGCCTTGATGCGATCCTCAAGCGCGTGCAGCTTGTTGCGGTAGGCGTCGGCGCTGGCCTTTATGTCATCGGCGTCTTCCGGGTCGGCCTTGACCAGTGCAGCTTCGATATTGTCCACCCAGATCAGAACGTTTGCCGCGCTGTTCCAGACATGGGGATCGGTGACGGTCTTGCCATCCTCATCCATGTCATGGGTCTTGATCCCTTTCGAGACGATCACCGGTGCCTGGGCCGAGCCGGAGGCTTTTGCAAGTCGGCTGAACCAGGTTTCCAGCCCTTCGCCGCTGACGAAGGTCGCCGCTGCGGCCTTGATCGCCCTGGCATCCTCGGGCGTGGGTTCGTAATCATGGGGGTCGCCATTGGCCGGAACCAGGCTTTTGACGCGGACATGCTCGCCGCCCACATTTTTCACCACATCGGCCAGAACGGTGAAGCTGGCAACGGTGTCGATGGTCCTGGCCTGGGAGGTGGCCGCCATTGCAAGGCTCAGGGCGGTGGCGCCAGCCAGGGTTAACAATGGTTTCATCAGGGATACTCCTCTGGTTCAGCCCGTCAGATGCGGGCGTTTGATGAGACGACGCAGCCCGCCCGACGGACTGACGACGAGTGACACGCCGTAGATGAGGCTGGCGATCAGGATGATCGTGGGACCCGATGCAAAGCGCAAATGATAGGAGATCAGCAATCCTGTCAGCCCGGAGGTTCCGGCCACGCCGGCTGCCACCGCGAACATGCCCGGCAGGCTGCGCGCCCAGAGCTGGGCCACGGCGGCGGGCAGCATCATCATTCCGACCGACATCAGGGTGCCAAGCGACTGGAACCCGGCCACGAGATTGAGCACCACCAGAAACAGGAAGAGAAAATGATAGACGGACCCGTGCCCCTTGACCGAGCGCAGAAACCCCGGATCGACACATTCCGCCACCAGCGGGCGATAGACAAGTGCCAGCAGGATCAATGTGAACGAGGTGATGGAACCGATCAGGGCCAGGGCCGGGGCGTCGATTGCCAGGATCGTGCCGAACAGGATGTGCAGCAGGTCGATATTGGAGCCGCGCAAGGACACGACAAGCACCCCGATCGCCAGTGCCGTCAGGTGGAAACTGGCGAAACTGGCATCCTCCTTGAGCACGGTGGTGCGACTGACCAGCCCGGCCAGCAGCGCAACGCTCAACCCGGCCACCAATCCGCCAAGCCCCATCGCAAGCAGTGACAGATTTCCCGCAATCAGGAATCCGATCGCGGCACCGGGCAGGACCGAACAGCTCATTGCATCGCCGACAAGGCTCATCCGTCGCAGCATCAGCAAGACACCGACAGGCCCCGAACTGATGCCCAGCGAAAAAGAGGCAACCAGTGCCCGGCGCATGAAACCGTAATCGGAGAACGGCTCGATCACCGCGGAATGGAGGGTCATGCGCTGTCTCCCGGAAGCTGATTGCAAAATTTTGCCCCGGCATCCCAATTCTCGGCCATGGCGCGTGTGCGCAGCAGATTTTCTGCGGTCAGCGTGGTTTCGGTCGGCCCCCACCCGATCAGTTCGCGCGCCAGCAGAAGAGTTTGCGGGAAATGTTCGCGCACCTGGTTGAAATCGTGCAAGACCGCAATCACGGTGCGCCCTTCGTCGTGCCAGCGCGCCACCAGTGCCAGCAGATCGCGCGTGGTGCGCACATCGATCCCGGTGAACGGTTCGTCCAGAATGATGATCTGCGGATCTTGCAGCACGAGCCGGGCAAACAGGACGCGCTGGAACTGGCCCGAAGACAGCGCGCCGATCGGGCGGCAGCCGAACCCTTCAAGCCCGACCGCCAGCAACGCCTCATCGATCTGTCGGGCGATCGCGCGGGTGACGGCGCCAAACGGACCCGTCTTGTGCCATGCGCCCAGGCTGACCGTATCGGCAACGTTGATTGGAAAGTTGCGCTCGGTCTCGGCAGCCTGTGGCAGATAGCCGAGGCATTTCCAGTCGATCCCGGAGCGGTTTATCCGGCCTTGCCCGAGAGACAACTCTCCCATCAGGGCCTTGAGCAGGGTGGATTTGCCCGCACCGTTGGGGCCAACCACCGCGGTCAGGCTTCCAGGCTCGAAACGGCCCGAAACATGATGGAGCGCGGGGTGCCGATCATAGGTGACGGTCACATTCTCAAAGCTGATCGCCGCGTGGCTCATGGCAGGGATACCGCCCACAGGATCGCGAGCCAAAGCAGCGCGAGAAGCCCCAAAACCCCCAGCAAGCGCTGGCAGGCGGGACGGGTCAGCATGGAAGAGGCGGGAGGCTTTGTCATCTTGCAGGTCCGATTTCAATGCGGACTTTCTTTTACTCGTAATGTTATATCATATCAATATTTGATCGTGATCGGGCCATAGCTGCGATTGGTCCGTTTCGTATCTGGCGATCTTGAGATGATTTCCTTGTGTGAGAGATTGAAAATAAAATAAAAATCTCCTTTGGCGTCGGGTGAAAAACACCATTGGTGGCCTGTGTTCCGGCCCCTGCATCACCCACACATGTCATCACATTCGCGCGACAGACCACATATCTGGCACCTTGCCGCTCAGCGGGATACGCGCTTTGCGCGAACAGTCCCCGGGCAATTCCGATGCGCACGCCATTGAACCTTGAGGCACTCAAAGAGAGGAGGCCGCATCGGTGAAGCCCTGCGCGCCTCGAAATACGTCGGTCGGGCGCTCTGGCGACATTCATTGCAGCGGATACCACTGCCAAAGTCGCGTCGAGACGAAGATGCAGTGCGTGAAACGGCCGGGACGGCAGCTGATGGTGCGGGGCGGTAACCGACGAACATCTGCGACGAACATCACCCTGGCACATCGCAGTACCTCGGGAGAGCCCATCCAGGCCAGCAACAGTGCCGCATATCTTAGCAACCATCACTTGCTTCTTATGAACCGATGCACTAATGCATAAAACTCGAAATTTCATCTGAAATGGTTATTACATTCAATCAAATGAGACATCGATGGCAAAGCCCAATCACAATGATGCCCTGACCGTTTGGGGGAGCAACCAAATTTTTGCTTTTTCAGGACTTGAGGGCGTGACCGACTTTAGAGGTGGCCTGGTTGCCCAGTCCGCACCGGATGGTTTCATATTTCGGCAACCTGGACTGACCAAGCTTTTTATTTCAAAAGTTACAAAAGCGGAATTCGGTGTTGATTGGGCAAATTTGGAAACGGAACAGGGCCCGATCCGATTATGCTTTCTTGATGCGCACTCAGTTCTTATCAGCGGCACGGTTTTGCTGGAACAACTGTCAGATGAGTATGAGTATATATGCCTTGAACAGGTGGATAATTACAATATCCTGCATGCAATCGGACATGACCCAATTTATCCCATTCCGTCAATGGAAGATGCTCAGTCATCAAGACGCGCTTGGGTACGAACGCATGTCGGTCTGGTTGAGGGGCCGTTTGAGGATCTTGGGCGCAAGGCACTTCAGCAGATGAAGGGCATGGTCTATGCGCCGGAAGGACAAATGCGTTTTCGTACTGCCACGCCAGACCGCTATCCTCATCGTGAAATATGGCTCTGGGACAGTGTGTTCCATGCGATTGGCTATAGTCATCTGGATTCTGATCTCGCGAAGGACATGCTGTCCGCCGTCATGGCTGCGCAGTTGAAAAGCGGCCAGATCGGTATCAGTTTCAGTCCCTTTTCCACACGTAGCCACCGCTCCCAACCACCACTTCTTGCTTGGGGTGTCGCTCAGTTGCATGCCCATTCACCCGATGCGGATTGGTCCGTCCTGAACAAGGGTTTCAGATTGGCACGTTGGCGATCTGAGACGGCCCGACGAAGGCCGTTTCAGCGGTGGTGGTCTGTCGGAGCGAGGTGAGAGCCCGGATCAACCGGCACAAGAGCTCCCTCAGGTGTCTCAGGATCATGCGAATGTTGTGACCGCAGCCGCAGAGCACGGCGAACAGAGCGTCGCCGTCGGTTCCTTTCAGGGTGCTTCGCGTCAGTCGACCGTCGTTCTTCATGTGCCCGATCATTGGTTCAATGGCGCTGCGCCGTCGCAGGAGTTTGGCGATCGTCCTGGTGACACCTCGCTTTGCGCCACTGATGAAAACCTTCACATTCTGCACGCCATGCCCGCGGTATCCGCGGTCGACAAAGGCCAACTCTGGCCTCAGGTCGGTCAGGATCTCGACCTGTTCCAGCGCCTCGTGCAGCGTGTGGCCGTCGTAAGGGTTACCCGGCAGCGCCCGCATCCC
>CBDIBW010000042.1:0-62632 GCA_965277135.1 Thioclava sp.
CCTCGGCCTATGTCCGGGGCAAGCCGCAGGTGATCCATGATGCGCTGGCGGCGCGTTATGCGGACGAAACATTCATCCATATGCTGCCGTTCGGCGCACTTGCCTCGACCCGCTCTGTTGCCGGCTCCAATCTTGTCCATATTGGTGTCTCGGGGGACAGGATCCCGGGTCGCGCGATGGTTGTGGTGGCGCTCGACAACCTGTGCAAGGGCTCGTCGGGGCAGGCTGTGCAGAATGCCAACCTGATGCTGGGGCTGAAGGAGAGTGAAGGTTTGATGCTGGCTCCGGTCTTTCCGTGACCCGGCTGCGGAGTGCAAGGGTTGCCGCAAGGTAAGCCGTGCGGCGTCGAAGAGAAAACGCGATGAAGAGCCTCAAGAAGAAACGCCGTATTCAGGTGTTGGCCGTTGCCGCCCTGGCGCTGGTGATTTCGACCGCGCTGATCGGTTATGCGATGCGCAACGGGATCAACTATTTCCGCGCGCCTTCGCAGCTGGCCACCGATCCGCCGAAATCCGGCGAGGTGTTCCGCCTTGGGGGGCTGGTCGAGAAGGGCACGCTGAGGCGGGGTGAGGGCAAGACGATCACCTTCACGGTGACCGATGGCGGGGCCACCGTGAAGGTCAGATTCGCAGGTGTCCTGCCGGACCTGTTTGCCGAAGGTCAGGGCATGATCGGCACCGGCACGATGGTGGACGGAACCTTCGTCGCCTCAAAGATCCTCGCCAGGCATGACGAGAATTACACGCCCAGGGAACTGGTCGGCGCGCTCGGGACGCAGGGCATCCAGGCGCCGCCCGGATCCTGATCGGCAAGACCGTTGCATCGGCAAGGCCGTTGCATCGGCAAGACCGTTGCCGCACCGTTGCCGCAGCGCACGCTGCCTTCCCGCCGGTTTAATTCCTGACGGGCAGCCTGTCTTCGTTCCTGGTAACGGAGGCACATCATGCAATCGGTCACGCAGATCGCCCGATCCATCGTCGCGCGCGAAGGTGGGTATGTCAATGATCCCGACGATCCGGGCGGGGCGACGAAATACGGCGTCACGATCACCACGATGCGTCGTCTGGGCGTGGATCTGACCGGTGACGGCAAGGTCGATGACATGGATGTGCGCGCCCTCAGCCGCGAGAAAGCGGTCGAAATTCTCTTGAAACACTGTTTTCACGGTCCGCAGATCGACAAGCTGCCTGCCGTGATCCAGGCTTCGGTGTTCGACATGTATGTCAATGCGGGGGGGAATGCGATTGTCATCCTGCAACGGCTGCTGAGCGATATGGGGCAGCGGATCGTGGTGGACGGGGTGATCGGCCCGCAGACCATCGCCGCCGCCGAGATCGCCGAAGCCACCGCGCCCGGCTATTTTGCCGATGCCTACGGAATCGCGCGGCGCAACTATTACTACCGCGTTGCCGATGCGCGCCCGGCCAGCCGCAAATATGCCACGACCCGCGCGGGCACCAAGGGCGGCTGGATCCTGCGTGCCGAGGAATTCATCTCGCCGCGCTTTCACCTCACGCTTGCCGAGCACAGGACACGGGTGGCGAAATGGGCGTGATCGCGAAGCTGATCGGGGGGGCAGGCGCGGCCAGGGCGGTGGGGCAGGCGGTGACCTCGGTGGCAGAGGTTTTCGTGCCAAACGCGACGAAGAAGATGGAGGCCGCGCAAGACGCCTATATCGCGGCGCTTGATGAGCATGGGGCGGAATTTCGGTATATCCGGCCGGGCCTTTTCGACCGCTTCGTCAACGGGCTCAACCGGCTGCCGCGCCCGATGCTGGCATTCGGGATCATCGGGCTGTTCATTTATGCGATGATTGATCCGGTCGCCTTCGCACAGCGCATGGTGGGGCTCAATTCCGTGCCCGAACCGCTCTGGTGGCTTCTGGGGGCGATTGTCGGTTTCTATTTCGGAGCGCGCGAGGCGCATTACTTTCGCCTCGGCAAGGCGGTCACGGCACCTCCCGCAGCACTCGGGGCGGCCGCCGTCCCGGAAGAGAATGCAGCGCTTGAGGCCTGGCGCGCCACCGGCAGGCCCGAAGAATGATCGTCTGAGCCCGAAACCCGGTCGTGACCCCTCTGGCCATGGCTGCGAAAGCCCTGTAAATCCCCTGCGAAACCAGCAAGTGAAGGGCTTTCATGGCGCGCCATCTGATCACCTCGGCACTTCCCTATATCAATGGGATCAAGCATCTGGGCAATCTCGTGGGTTCGCAACTGCCCGCCGACATGTTCGCCCGTTACCAGCGCGCGCGTGGCCATGAGGTGATGTTCATCTGCGCCACGGATGAGCACGGCACCCCCGCAGAACTGGCGGCCGCCAGGGCGGGCAAGCCGGTGGCGGAATACTGCGCCGGAATGTATGAGGTGCAGGCGGGAATCGCGCGCGGCTTCCGGCTGTCCTTCGATCATTTCGGTCGCTCGTCCAGCCCGCAGAACCACAGACTGACCCAGCATTTCGCCGTGCAACTGGCCAGGGCCGGGCTGATTCGCGAAGTCTCCGAAAGGCAGATGTATTCCAGGGCCGATGGCCGTTTCCTGCCGGATCGCTATATTGAGGGCACCTGCCCGGAATGCGGTTTCGAGAGTGCGCGCGGTGATCAATGTGATGTCTGCACCAAGCAGCTCGACCCGGTTGATCTGATCAATCCGCGTTCGGTGATCTCGGGGGCGACCGATCTGGAAATGCGCGAGACCAGGCATCTGTTCCTGCGTCAGTCGGTGATGAAGAATAGGCTCGATGCGTGGATCGATTCCAGGACCGACTGGCCGGTGCTGACCACCTCGATCGCGAAGAAATGGCTGCATGACGGGGACGGGTTGCAGGATCGCGGCATTACCCGTGATCTGGACTGGGGCGTGCCCGCGCAATTCGAGGGCGCCCCGTGGTCGGGCATGGAAGGCAAGGTTTTCTATGTCTGGTTCGATGCGCCGATCGAATATCTGGCTGCGACGCAGGAATGGGCCGACAGGACGGGCGGCGACTGGGAACGCTGGTGGCGCACCGACAGAGGCGCTGATGATGTGACCTACACGCAATTCATGGGCAAGGATAACGTGCCGTTCCACACGCTGTCATTCCCGGCAACGATCCTTGGCTCGGGCGAGCCGTGGAAGCTCGTCGATTACATCAAGTCGTTCAACTACCTGAATTATGATGGCAGCCAGTTCTCGACCTCGCGCGGGCGCGGCGTGTTCATGGATCAGGCGCTGGAGATCCTGCCCGCCGATTACTGGCGCTGGTGGCTGCTGTCTCATGCGCCCGAATCGGCCGATGCCGAATTCACCTGGGCGAATTTCCAGCTTTCGGTGAACAAGGATCTGGCCGATGTTCTGGGCAATTTCGTCAGCCGCATCACCAAGTTCACCCGCTCGAAATTCGGTCAGGCATTGCCCGAGGGTGGCACATGGGGTGACCGGGAAGCGGCGTTGATCGAGGATCTGACCACCCGCATCCGGGCGTATGAAGCCCATATGGATGACAAGGAGGTTCGCAAGGCTGCGGCCGAACTGCGCGCGATCTGGGTGGTGGGCAACGAATACCTGCAGGCTTCGGCGCCATGGGCGGTGTTCAGGACCGATCCGCAGCAGGCGGCGGCGATTGCCCGTCTCGCGCTGAACCTGATCCCGATCTACGCGGCTCTTTCGGCCCCCTTCATCCCCGACGCGGCGCAGATCATGCTTGGCGCGATGAACATCACCGATGCGGGCTGGCCGGATGATGTGAGGGCAGCACTGGAGGCACTGCCCGCCGGTCACGCCTTTAACACGCCCGACGTTCTGTTTCGCAAGATTACCGATGCAGAGTGCGAGGAATGGCAGGCCCGTTTTGCTGGCATGCGGGACTGAAGGTCCGGGCTGTCCGCCTTGAAACGGGCAGCGCGATTCACCAGCCAGTCGCGACACGACTGCAGCGGTCCCGACAGCCCTTGTGCTCCGGGCCCGCACAGCCGACAGGGCGCGCGCAAGTGCTGGCCGAGTGCGGTGGGCCACACCAGCCTGCCAAAAAGCCGAGATATTCGAAATGGATGCCCGGCCCTGCTGCGAGCGCGGCACAAATAGCTCCGCTGCGGGCCGCATCAACGCGCGGCCTGTGCGCCACCACCACGGGCGCGGCGAGGAGCGGAAGCGGGATCCGTGTCGCACCCAGGACCCGATGCCTGATCGCCTCCGTCAGCGGCTCCTCTTGCAAAATGGGACATTTGGTTTGTCAACAGATTTTTTGCCGATGTGTTGATCTGGCCCCTTGGTTTGCGCGGAATGGCCCGCGCCGCGATGCCCAGGCGGTGTGATCAAATAGGGGATTCCCAAATTGGCATTTGAGTGATTCATGTGGTGTCAGCTTTTTGTATGGGGTTGACACCACATGTGTCGATATGCCCTTTGCGATGACCAATGGGGCCGGATCGAACAGCTTTTGCCGGGCAAGGCCTGTGATGTCGGGGGGAGCGCCGCTGACAACGGGCTGTTCGTTGAGGCGGTCCTTTCCCGCTCTCGGGCAGGCATCGCGTGGCGGGACCTGCCGGAGCGCTTTGGCGATTTCCGGGTGATCCACACAGGCCACCTGCGCTGGAGCCGAAAAGGTATCGGGCAGTTTGTTTTCAATGCGTTAGCGCAAGATGCGGACAGTGAACGACTCCCGGCTTTCGCCGGTAGCATCACGTTTGGAGTGTCACTCCAGATACGGAAGTATGATGGCGCCGGTGACATTGCCCGATGTGGTTGAAAAGTACCCCCGCGCCCGGAACCGCCTGCCCCAACAGCGCTTGCGCAGGTCCGGGAACGCCATCCGGATGCGCCGCGACGAACGCCCCTTGATCGGCTGCATGACATCTGACACGGACAGCTTCGGCGGGATCGACACGAACATGTGGACATGATCGCGCGCCAGACCCCCTCGCACCCAGCCCCCCTCGCACAATGTGGACGCCTATTTCGTCACAGGTCTGGCGGATGATCTCGCGGATGCGTTCGCGCATTGGTCCCCGGAGCCCCTTGTGGCGGTATCTTGTCACCCACACCACATGGAACCTGTGGTAAAATCGTGTGTGCGCGGAGGATGAGTACTGCATGATCGTCTCTCCCGGTTTTGAAGCCATATCCCCCTTCGGGGGGGCTTCAAAACCGGGAGAGACGATCATCTTCTGATTCGCTGAAGCAGACCGGCTGGAAGCCGGTGGTTTCGATCCATTGGGTGGAAAATGAACGCCGCCTGGCTCATGGCTGAGACAAGGTGCGGTGACGGGTAACGTTCGAGGACAGCAAAGACCCCGTCGCTGCGTGACCTGCGATGAAACCGTTCAGCCTCGGGAAAATACAGCGGCAGGTCGTGCGTCAAGACCCGGTGCCAAAGCTCGGTCTTCGGGCGGGAAACGATGTCGTGTGTCTTGGACAACTCCTGAAGATCGTTGGTCCCGCAGAGCATTGGGTCGTGATAGACCTGCTCATTCCCGATCTGCATCATGTGCACGATAACCTGCGCATCCTTCGGGTCATTCTTGTCCCAACCGTTGTTCAAGGCTTCGCGGGTGCGGGCCAACGCCACTGATGACATCAACTTCCCTTCAAAACCAGCGGTCCCAAGCCTGTACGCCAGAGCGCGGTGATCATTGCCTGTGGCCTCAAACGCCGCGCGGACAGGGCGGTCATAATCCGAGAGCCTAGCAAGCAATCGGTTGAAGTCATCGAGCCGGGTCAGAACAGCTGGACGCCGTCGCCGCTTTTTACCCCGCTTTTTACCCGGAACAGCGATCAAGACCTCATGGCGGGCTTTTGCAATATCAAGCGCAACCAAGACAGGCTCGGCCTGGGCAATACTGGTATCGGTCATGGTCGGTCTCCCTGGCGGTGTGGTTCGTGCAAAACCACTGCAAGGACCTGAGACACGGATATGATCACATGCCGCGCCATTTGCGTGCTGCGCTGGCAATCAGAGACTCTAAACCGGAAGCATTCCGAAGGTGTTACGGACCGGAATACAAATGGCCCGAAACATGAAAGGTTTGCGATGATCGAGGGCTTTACCCGTCTGTCGCGGCTGAGCGAGAGTGCGTTCGCGGTTCATGATGGCTCGGATCGCTCCGATGTGCATGCGCGGGTGGCCACCGCCTTCAAGGGCGTCCTGCACGACCATCTCGACCAGACCGACGAGAGCGATCTGAACTTCCTCACGCCTGTCGGCGCGGATCAGGGTGCCATCGTCGCGGTGAAGGGCGGCGCGCTGCTCTTCATCGGCCAGGCCGAGGGCAAGAGCGCCAGCGGCCTGACGATGCCACCGCGCCCCCTGTGCAAGAGCGCCAGGACCTCCTGGTCCGCCACGCTGGCCACGCGCGAGCGCTTCAGCGCGGTCGAGGCATTCTGGCACGATCGCAAGGCCGGGGCGCGCAAGACAGTGACGGCGGGCGAAGGCGCACCCGTCAAGCGCCTGCGCCATTGCTGCAAGGATGAGGCCGAGGCCAGGCGCGCAGCCAGGGCCCGGCCTGACAAATGCCAGCGCGGCAACGGCACCTTTTCCGTCACCCTGCCCGGCGACCCCCTCATCGCCGCCGGCGGCCAGATCACCGCAACAGGCTTCCGCCCCGGGCTCGACGGCCTGTGGTCCGTCAAGACCACCACCCACGCCATCACCAGCCGTGGATACACCACCAAAATCAGCTGCGAGAAGGCCAGGGAAAAGGAGCCATCAGACACCAAACCCAATGCAAAATAATTTGTTCCGGTCCACCAGTCCAGACCGGCCCTCTCCAACAGGCTGGCGACCAGACCCGCTGTTTGCCGCAACGGCAGGCCGAACAGGACCTGCAGGGTAAGGCAGACCTGGATCGCGCTCTCCGGGAAGGTCTCAGGATGGGAAGGTCTCAGGATGGCCGCGCTTGCCGACCCTCCTGGCGCGCCAGCTCATGCCGCGATCAAACCGGACCGCGCGCGCCCCCCGGCGTCATGGCGATGCGTTACAGGCCGACCGGTTGGTCGTACGAGAGCGGGTGGGAGATGGCGACGGCAGGCGAATCAGTCAACAGACAGGATTCGCAAGGATGAAGCCGCATCACCTATATGGGCAACAACACCTTCCGAGGCAGTCAATCTCGAATGAAGAAAGGCGTCGGATCAGCCCGCCTGTTCTTGTCTGTGGCTAAAGCCTTGCCGGTGCGGATGCTGTCCCCCCAAGTCAGTCCTCCATTGTTTCCAACTCGTCGATGAAGCCCGAGATCATCGACAGGCCCTTGTCCCAGAAAGCCGGGTCCGAGGCGTCGAGGCCGAAGGGCGCGAGCAGCTCCTTGTGGTGCATCGAGCCGCCTGCTTCGAGCATTGCGAAATACTTGTCCTGGAAGCCCTCGGGACTGGCCTCGTAGTTCGCGTAAAGCGCGTTTACCAGACCATCTCCGAAGGCATAGGCATAGACGTAGAAGGGCGAGTGGACGAAATGCGGGATATAGGACCAGAAGGTCTCGTAGCCCGGCATGAACGCAAAGGCCGACCCCAGGCTCTCGCCCTGAACCGACATCCAGAGCGCGTTGATGTCCTGGGGCGTCAGTTCGCCTTGTGCGCGGGCTGCGTGAAATTTGCACTCGAAGTCGTAGAACGCGATCTGGCGCACGACCGTGTTGATCATGTCCTCGACCTTGCCAGCCAGCAGCGCCTTGCGCTCTGCCCGGGTTCTGGCGGCGGCCAGGAGTTTGCGGAAGGTGAGCATTTCTCCGAACACGCTGGCCGTCTCGGCAAGGGTCAGCGGTGTGTCGGCCAGCATCTCGCCCTGACGGGCGGCCAGAACCTGGTGCACGCCGTGACCCAGCTCATGCGCCAATGTCATCACGTCACGCGGTTTGCCCAGGTAATTGAGCATCACGTAAGGGTGGACATTGGTCACGGTCGGATGGGCGAAGGCCCCCGGTGCCTTGCCCGGTTTCACGCCGGCGTCGATCCATCCCCTGTCGAAGAAGGGGGCGGCAATCTCGGCCATGCGCGGGGCGAAGCCGGAATAGGCGCTCAGGACCGTCTCACGCGCCTCGTCCCAACTGATCTGGCGCGGCGCTTCGGTGGGCAGGGGGGCGTTGCGATCCCATATCTGCAACCTGTCGAGGCCCAGCCACCTGGCCTTGAGCGCATAGTAACGGTGCGACAGGCGCGGATAGGCGGCCACGACCGCGTCTCGCAATGCCTGCACCACCTCGGGCTCGACATGGTTTGACAGATGACGTCCGGTTTGCGGGGTGGGCATCTTGCGCCAGCGATCCTCGATTTCCTTTTCCTTCGCCAGCGTGTTGTGAATCCGTGCGACGATGCGGATGTTTTCACCAAAGACACGCGCCAGTTCGTGCGCGGCCGCCTCGCGCCTGGCGCGGTCGTGATCGGACAGAAGCGTGGTCGTGGCCTCAAGATTCAGTGTCTCGCCCTGAACGGTGAATTCCAGCGCGGCGGTGGTTTCGTCAAACAGGCGATTCCATGCGGCTGTACCCACAACAGACTGATCGTGAAGGAATTTCTCCAGCTCATCCGAGAGCTGATAGGGCTTCATCGCGCGCATCCGGTCGAAAACCGGCTTGTATCGGGCAATCCGTGCATCGGCAAAGTCCGCCGCGTATTGCGCATCCTCGATGTGGTTGAGTTCAAGGCTGAAAAACACCAGCGACGCGGTGCAGGTGGTGATCCTGTCCTGGCAGTCCGACATCAGCTTCACCCGCGCCGCATCGCCGGTGTTCTGGTAATAGCGCAGGCCGACATAGGACATGATGCGCCCGGCGATATTCTCGATCGCTTCGTAGCGGCGGATACATTCGGCCATCCCGGCGGCGCCAAGCCCTGCCAGATTTCCCTCGTAATCGCGGGCGAAATCGGCACAGGCCGTTTGCAGCCGATCCATGTCGCGGGTCAGTTCGGGCGCGTCGGGGTCGGAGTAAAGGTCGGACAGATCCCATTGCGGCAGATTTCCGAGCGCCCCTCCGGTTGCGTTGGCATCAAGGAGCGGGCGTGGCAACGGCAATGTCATGGCATCCTCGCATTATGTGTGGCCCTGCACAGATAGGGGCAGAAAGAGGGCGCTTGCAAGGGTGCTGTGCCTGTTCATCTTCGCAGGTTGCACAAACCCCTGGGCGCAATGCCATTCGCAATGCCATTGTTGAGGGAGCAGGCCCTTCCGGCGGCACCGATCCTTTCCGTTCGGCCGCTCCCCCGGCCCGTGACCGGAGCAGCGCGCCACCCGATCACTTTCGCTTTCACGGCTGCCGGATCAACGAAAATGACAAGTCTCATGCCTTGTTTCAACTTATGGTGTATTCTCCGAAAAAACCTGGACTTTGTCCCCGGTCGTGCTTTGTCTGGATCATGGTCTGAAGGAGCATCGCGATGTCCGAGAAACTGCGTGGAACGGCGGAAATGACTGCGGCCATGATCATCATTGGAACGGTGGGCTGGTTTGTCGTGATGATCGGACAGCCGGTTATTGACGTTGTGTTCTGGCGCTGCGTATTCGGTGCCGCGACCTTGCTTGCGATTTGCGCCGGAACGGGTCTGTTGCGGGGGGTGCGTGCAAAGACCCTGGCTTGGGCAATATTTGGTGGCGTTGCTGTCGTGGCCAACTGGTTGATGCTGTTCAGGGCCTTTTCGCTGTCCTCGATCTCGGTCGCGACCATGGCCTACAGCACACAGCCCTTCGTATTGGTGCTGCTGGGCGCGATCTTCCTGGGCGAGAAACTGACCTTGAACAAATTCATCTGGCTTGCGGTCTCTTTTGGCGGGCTTGTGCTGGTCACGATCGCGAAACCCGGACAGTCCGCCAACCCGGCCTATGTCGTCGGTGCCAACCATTCTGGCGGCATTGCCTTGGCATTTGGTGCCGCCGTCTTGTGGGCGGTATCGGCAATCACCACCAGGAAGCTGAAAGGAACGCCGCCACAACTGGTTGCATTGATCCACGTCTGTGTTGGCATTCTGATGCTGATCCCGTTTGCCGATCCGGGCACCCTGCCCGATACGGCATCAAGCTGGGGTGCACTGATCGCCCTTGGCGTGGTGCATACCGGGATCGTGTATTTGCTGATCTGTGGCGCGGTCCAGAAACTGCCGACCCATGTGCAAGGCTCGCTGTTCTTCATATACCCGGTGACTGCGATCCTCGTCGATATGATCGCATTCGGTTATCGCCCGTTGCCGGCTCAACTCGTCGGTGCCGCGGCCATCCTGCTTGCGACTGCGGGGATGAACCTTGACTGGCGGCCGATCAAACCCGGACAGGATCGCTAGACCCGGATCACAGGCGCTCGCGCGACAGCCTTACCCGGTTCCCGCTCCGATCGGGTCAGGTGTTTGAGCGGCCTTGATGAACAGATCGGCACAGGCATCGTAGAGCCGCGCGCGCGTTGCCGGAACTTCCATCATCAATTCATGCTCGGCATGCGCGATGACCTCCAGCCGGCCCCTGGCCCAGCGGTTCATCCGGTCATGGACCGGCGGGAGGGCGATGACCTTTTCCTCGGCCCCGACCGCGCAATAGCAGGGCAGGTCGGGCGAGGGCATTGCGGCCAGCGCCTCGCATTCCAGAACGCTTTCACAGGCCCAGCGATAGGAGGCCCCCCCGAGCGTCAGTTCGGGATGTGCCGCCGCCTGGGCTACGAGAAAGGCCCACATCGCGGGGTCGCGGGTCAGCTGGTTTGTCTCGAAATTCGCGCGATGCACATAGCTGACCTCCGACATGCCGGGCGGATAGTGCGTGCCGAGGAAGGAATCCCCCAGCAGCCGGGCAAGGATCACCCGGAACGGCTGTACCAGGGCCGGCAGCCTGATCCCCCACATCGGTGCGGAAAAGGCAGCGGCGGCAAAGGGATGAGCGCGGTTCATCAGCGCCCGCAATCCGATGGCACCACCCATCGAATGCCCCAGAAGGAACCACGGTCTGGGCAGGTCCAGTTCCCGGGCGGCGGCAATGATGGCACGCAGATCAAGCTGGTAATCCAGAAACCTGCCGACACGCCCCATCATCGGTTGATCGGGCAAGAGCCGGTCCGCAATGCCCTGGCCGCGCCAGTCGATCGCCAGCATCGCATAGCCCCGGGCCGCGAAGTCTGCCGCTGCGGGGCCATATTTTTCCACATATTCGGTGCGCCCGGGCAGCAGGAACACGGTGCCGCGCGAATCGGGTGGTGCGGGCCAGTGGCCGAAGCGGATACGGATGCCATCCTCGGCCTTCACCCACCAGGCCTTGCCACCCTCCGGCCCGCACGCGATCTGTGCAAAAAGGGGCGCGGCCTCCATCAGGCCAGCGCCGCGCCAAGCTGCATCGCAAGCCCCATCGAGCCGTCGATCCTCAGCTTGCCCGACATGAAGGCGGCGGTCGGGTTCACGTCGCCCGACAGCATCGCCTCGAAGGTTTCGCGGTCGGCGCTCAGAACGACGTCCGCCTCGTCATCGCCGGTGCGCACGCCATTTTCGTCAACCATGACCGCGCCTTCATCCTCGATTTCGAACTTTGCAGTCGAGGAAAACCCGTCCGGCAGACGTTCCTTCAGCTTCTCGACGGCCTTGTCGATCATCTCGCTCATCCTGTTTCTCCAGCTTTGATCGCCGGGCTTTCGCTTTTTCCGGCATTTGCGTTACTGTTCGATTTATGTGGCACTCGAATCCCGGATACAAATATGCCGTAACGACATTTTGCGCAAACCCCGGTTTCACGGCAATGGCGGGTTTTCTGCGGCGGGTTTTCTGCTGACCGCGCGGATCGGGAACGCGCATGGGGAGAACGTGGGGGAGAACGTGGAGGGAACGGCTCTTCAGAGCCGCGAGATGGAGTGCCGCGATGCAAGACAGGCCGATCACCGCGGTCCTCGGGCCGACCAATACCGGCAAGACACATCACGCGATCGCCCGGATGCTGTCGCATCGGACCGGGGTGATCGGCCTGCCGCTACGGCTCCTGGCGCGCGAGGTCTATGACCGGATTGTCGCACAGTGCGGACCGTCCGTGGTGGCCCTGGTGACCGGTGAAGAGCGGATCGTGCCCGAACGGACCCGGTATTGGGTCTGCACGACCGAGGCAATGCCGACCGGGATCGGTGCGGATTTCGTGGCCATCGACGAGATCCAGCTTTGCGGCGATCCCGAACGGGGCCATGTCTTTACCGACCGGCTGCTACAGGCGCGCGGTCTGCACGAGACGCTGTTTCTGGGGGCCGAAACCATGCGCGGGGCGATTGCCGCGCTGGTGCCGGGCGTGCGCATCGCCCGGCGCGCACGGTTTTCGAAGCTGAGCTATGCAGGCTCGAAAAAGACAAGCCGGATGCGTCCACGCAGCGCGATTGTCGGGTTTTCGGTTGAGAATGTCTATGCCATTGCCGAACTGATCCGCCGCCAGAAGGGCGGTTGCGCGGTGGTGATGGGCACGCTGTCTCCGCGCACCCGTAACGCGCAGGTCGCGATGTATCAAAATGGCGATGTGGGCTATCTCGTCGCCACCGATGCGATCGGGATGGGGCTGAACCTCGATATCGATCATGTGGCATTTGCCGCGACATCGAAATTCGACGGGCAAAGAATGCGCCCGCTCTTCGCGCACGAGATGTCCCAGATAGCGGGCCGGGCGGGGCGCCATGAGCGGGACGGAACGTTCGGCGTGACCGGGCAGGCCGGCCCGCTGCGACCGGAGGTGATCGAGGCGGTCGAGGCACACCGTTTCGCCCCCTTGCAGCGGCTGCAATGGCGCAACCCGTGTCTGGATTTCGGCACGCTGAAGCGGCTGATCCGGTCGCTTGAGGCGCGTCCTGATCCGGGCAAATATGGTGACTGGCTCATTCGTGGGCGCAAGGCCGACGATTTGCGCGCGCTCAAGGCCTTGGCCGATGATCCCGGGATCGAAGACCGCCTCACGGGTCCGAAGGATGTGCGATTGTTGTGGGATGTGTGCCGTATTCCCGATTTTCGCTCGATATCCGGGGCGGAACATGCAAATCTGTTGTCACGAATTTTCGGGTTCTTGCAAAGCGGGGGCCGGGTGCCCTCCGACTGGCTGCAACGCCAGATCGGGCGGATCGACCGTGCACAGGGCGATATCGACACGCTGAGCCGTCGCCTCGCATTCATTCGCACCTGGACCTATGTTGCGCAACGCAAGGGCTGGGTCGATGATGAGACCCATTGGCGCGAGGCAACGCGCGCTGTAGAAGACCGTCTGTCGGATGGCGCTGCACGGTGCGCTGACGCAAAGGTTTGTGGACCGGCGCACATCGGTTTTGCTGCGTCGGCTCAGGCAGAAGGAGACCCTCGTGGCCGAGGTGAATGACAAGGGTGAAGTGACCGTCGAGGGTGAATTTGTCGGTCGTCTGGACGGGTTCCGCTTCCGCCGGGACGAAACCGGATCGCCCGACGAGGCGAAGATGCTCGCCCGTGCGGCCTACGCGGCGCTTGCACCGCAGTTCCATCTGCGCGCGGATCGCTTCTACAATGCTCCCGACACCGGGATGGATTTCACCGAGCAGGGCGGCCTGATGTGGGGCGAGATGGCGGTCGGCAAGCTGGTGAAAGGCTCCGACGTGCTCAAACCCGCCGTGAAGGTCTTTGTCGATGACGAGGCGGGCGCGGATGTGGCCGGGAAAGTGGCCCGGCGCTTGCAGCATTTCATCGATCGCAAGGTCGCAGCCTTGTTCGAACCGCTTCTGGCCATGACCCGGGACGAGGCGCTGACCGGTCTGGCCCGTGGTCTGGCCTTTCGCCTGGTCGAACATCTGGGCCTCATCCCGCGCGAGGTCGTGGCCACCGAGGTCAGGGGGCTTGATCAGGAGGCGCGGGGATCCTTGCGCAGGCATGGAGTGCGCTTTGGCCAATACACCATCTTCGTGCCCGCGCTGCTGAAACCTGCGCCGACGCGGTTGCGTCTGGTGCTGGCTTCGCTGTGGAACGGGCGCGATACCTTTCCCGAAAGCCCGCCGCCCGGCCTAGTGAGCATCCCGAATATCGGCAAGGATGCACAAGAGGATTATCGCCTCTCGGGCTATCGTCCGGCTGGGCGCGCGCGATCCGGATCGACATGCTCGAACGTCTGGCCGATCTGTTGCGGGCGCATGACAGCCGCAGCGGGTTCGAGGCCAGTTCCGACATGCTCTCGATCACCGGCATGACGCTGGAGCAGTTTGCCGACCTGATGGAGGGGCTGGGCTACAAGGCCGCCAAGGGTGAGCGCGAGAAGGTCAAGGCGGCCCGGGATGTGCAGGCTTTGGATGCGCAGGCTTCGGGGGAGGCCGTGACCGGCACGACACCGGGGACAGACGCCGCTCCGGTCGAACCGGTCGCGCAGGCTGCTGCGCCCGAAGGCCCGGCCGGGGCCGTTGCCGAAGAGGGAAGGGGGCGCGACAGACCCTCAAACGGAAGGTCCCGAAATGGAGGTGTTCTACACCTTCACCTGGGCCCCACGCCCGCGTGGCAATCGCCCGCCGCGCCGCGATGGCGACAAGGCACATGGAGATGGCGGGGATCATGGGGATCGCGGCCCGAAACGGGGCAGGCCCGGTGGCAAGAAAGGGGGCAAGAAAGGGAGCAAGCCGGGCGGCACGCCGCAAGGTGCGCGCAATTTCGAGGCCCATCCGCCCCGTAACTATTCGCCCCGGAAGGAAAAGCCGATCGATCCGGACAATCCCTTCGCGGTCCTTGCGGCACTCAAGGACAAGGGATAAGTCCCGCTGATGGAGGCGCCCGGCGCGGGCACGATGGCGCGCGCAAGGCAATTCCCTCTCACTTGAATACCCCGGCATCTCTGGTTAGGTGAGGGGCGAGAAACACGTCTTTTCCAGGCTTCAACGAACATGACCTATGTTGTCACCGACAATTGCATCAACTGCAAATACACCGACTGTGTCGAGGTCTGTCCGGTCGATTGTTTTTACGAAGGTGAGAACACGCTGGTGATCCATCCTGACGAATGTATTGATTGCGGCGTGTGCGAGCCGGAATGCCCGGCGGATGCGATTCGTCCGGATACCGAACCGGACGTGGAAAGCTGGGTCGAGTTGAACCGGAAATATGCCGAATTGTGGCCGGTGATCACCCAGAAGAAAGACCCGATGCCCGAGCATGAGAAATATGACGGAGAGCCGGACAAGCTGGAGAAATACTTCTCCGAGGCGCCCGGTGAGGGCGACTGATCGGTCGATTCTCGGGGACAACTCGGGGACAAGTTGTGTTCGAACGGGAATCGCCCAGGTTTCGAAGCGCCCAAATTTCGTCGCGCCATCTTGTATCGGATGCGTGCGCAAGTCATCGGGCGCTTATGGCTTTGTAAGCATGCTGCTGTCTCGTGCGTTGAAATGCGCAAATTTCTTGCTATATTAGTGTTACAAACGGTCTCTGGTCCCGATCTCTGCGGTTCGGCCGCGCAGTCGTTTCTCAGGCGTCAGACGAACACGGAGCCAAGCGCGGCCCCGTGGTCGTCTTTTTCTCGCCTGAAACCGGGGAACAGGGATCGGCTGCAAGGAAACGGACCGCATGACCAGAATCAGAAAAAACGAATTTTGTCCCAATGATTTCGTCGTTTATCCGGCGCATGGGGTGGGCAGGATCACGTCCATTGAAGAGCAGGAGATCGCAGGTCTCAGGCTTGAACTCTTCGTGGTTTCCTTCGAGAAGGAAAAGATGACCCTGCGTGTGCCGACCAACAAGGCGGTTGAAGTGGGGATGCGCAGCCTCTCCTCGCCCGATGTCGTCACGAAAGCGCTTGAGACGCTCAAGGGCAAGGCGAAAGTGAAGCGCGCCATGTGGTCGCGCCGTGCGCAGGAATATGAGCAAAAGATCAATTCGGGTGATCTGCTGTCCATTGCCGAAGTGGTGCGTGACCTCTATCGCAATAACGACCAGCGCGAGCAGTCCTATTCGGAGCGTCAGATTTACGAGGCCGCGCTGGAGCGCCTGACCCGTGAAGTCGCCGCCGTGTCGGGCACTGACGAAGCGGGTGCCGCGAAGAAGGTCGATGCCGTTCTGGATGCGCGCGCCGCAGCCTGATGTGCAGACAAAACGGGCCTTTTGTGATCGAAACCGGCCCCCGAAGGGCCGGGATCGAAGCCGAACGGTCGCGGATCAAGGCCGTCGTCTGGTTTCGGGCGTGAGAGAACAAAATCAATCTGCGGGCTGCTTCGTGCAACATCGTGCGCCCGTATCATCGTGCGCCCGTATCATCGTGCGCCCGTATCGGCCTTCCTTGCGGCGGGTGAAATTTTGGCAGAACTTTTCTCATCGGGTCGCTTGACGGGGGCAGATGGCCCGCGTAATACCCTCCCCACGCTCGGGCGGCGATCCGGGCAGATGATGTGAGCGGTTGTAGCTCAGTTGGTCAGAGTACCGGCCTGTCACGCCGGGGGTCGCGGGTTCGAGCCCCGTCAACCGCGCCATCATCCGGATCGTCCTGGAACGAATAAGATGCGGAACGAAAACATGCGCGGTTGTAGCTCAGCTGGTCAGAGTACCGGCCTGTCACGCCGGGGGTCGCGGGTTCGAGCCCCGTCAACCGCGCCATTTCAACCGCGCCATTTCCCTCCGAAGAAGGGTTCAGTGAAGAAGGGTGCCGTCAATGGATCAGGTTCACGCCTGCTTCGATGATCGTCCCGCTGGATTTATGGTGAGCGCCTCGCTCATGCTCGGGCTTGCCCCGCTCGTGCCCGCGTCGCATATCTGGTAAAAGCGCAAGATGCCGGCAGCAGGTATGCTGGTGTGCCCGATCGACCGGTTCGGTCTGGCCCTGTGCTTGCTCCCGTGGCTGATCCTGACGGTGAAGCTCGGGCAATGGATGATAACGGGCAAGACCGGTCTGACTGAAGGAGGCGCGCGATGAACGACGAAACCGACGCAAAGGCACTGATCGACCGTCTGGGCAAGGCGGCGCGGGCTGCGGCGGCGGAACTGGCCTTTGCACCTGCCGAGGCGAAGCGGCGTGCCATTGAGATTGCCGCGGACACAGTGCTCGAACGCATGTCCGCGATCCTCGCCGCCAATGGTGAGGACATGGCCCATGGTGCGCAAAAGGGGCTCAGCCCGGCAATGATGGACCGGTTGAGGCTTGATGAGGCGCGGATTGCCGGGATTGCGACAGGGCTGCGGGCGGTTGCGGGCCAACCCGACCCGGTCGGTGCGGTGATCGCGGAATGGGACATGCCCTCGGGGCTGCATATCCAGCGCGTGCGCACGCCGCTCGGGGTGATCGGCGTGATTTATGAATCGCGCCCAAACGTGACGGCAGATGCCGGTGCGCTTTGCCTCAAGGCCGGAAATGCGGTGATTTTGCGCAGCGGATCCGAAAGCTGGCAGTCCAGCCGGGCGATTCATGCCTGTCTGGTCGAGGGGCTGTGTGCGGCCGGGCTGCCCGAGGCGGCGATCCAGCTTGTTCCGACGCGCGACCGCTCGGCCGTGCGCGAGATGGTGAAGGCGGTCGCCTGTATCGACGTGATCGTGCCGCGCGGGGGCAAGGGGCTGGTGGGCCTCGTGCAATCCGAAGCGCGGGTGCCGGTTTTTGCCCATCTTGAGGGAGTTGTGCATATCTATATCGACAAGGCTGCCGATCCGGCCAGGGCGATGGCTGTGGTGATGAACGCCAAGACCCGCCGCCCCGGGATCTGCGGCGCGGCGGAATGTCTGCTGATCGATCGCGAGATTGCCGACACGCTCGGGGCGAAACTGATCGCGGCACTGGTTCAGGCGGGGGTGCGCGTTCATGCCGACGAACACCTGGCAAAGCTTGACGGGACGATTCCCGCGACCGGGAACGACTGGGGGCGTGAATATCTGGACATGGATATTGCGGCGAAGGTCGTTGATGGCGTCGATGACGCGATCGCGCATATCCGGGCTTTCGGTTCGCGGCATACCGATGCGATCCTGACCGAGGATGATGCAGCCGCCGACCGGTTCTTCCGGTGCCTCGACAGCGCGATCCTGATGCGCAACGCTTCGACACAATTCGCCGATGGGAGCGAGTTCGGGATGGGGGCCGAGATCGGTATCGCGACCGGCAAGCTGCACGCACGCGGTCCGGTCGGGGCCGAGCAACTTACCTCGTTCAAATATCTGGTGCGCGGTGAGGGGGCCATCCGCTCTTGACCCGCTGTCAGGACATCACGACATGTGCGCCGGGAAACTGCGCCGGGAAACCGGCGCGTTTTTCGTGACCGGGCCGGATCAGAACCAGATCTCGCCCCCGTCTTCGGAGATTTTCCAGCGCAAGGGACGGTCTGCCTGTGCCAGGGCGCGCGGCAGCAGGGCGAATTGCAGCTTCGAGGGGGCAATATCGGCCACCCCGTTTCCATCGAGCAGGGACCAGAGTTCGGGATCGGGGCGTGCCTTTCGCGATCTGGCCCGCAGGTGCCACCCCGTGCCGTTCCGGCACACGGTGATCGTGCCCCCGAAGGGCAGGGCGGTTTCGAGGCACAGAATCGCCAGATAGACCTGTTTCACTTCGCGGCGGGGATGGTCGCCCGCAACCTGCCAGTCGTGATGTACCCGCCCCAGACCGGACAGGCCATCCAGCGTTGCACAAATCTCGCTCCGCCCAAGCCGCTGGTCGGTCTTTGCCTGCCCGAAAGCCACACGAAAGAATTTCAGACGTGCGTTCGCTGCCGCCACGCTCTGCGCGATCAGTTGCAATTCGGGGCTGTCCGTCCTGTCCGACATCGCCAGAAGTTCCACCCCATTGCTGATCGCGCCCAAAGGGCTGATAAGGTCATGACAGAGTCGCGACCCCAGAAGTGCGACCAGATCGTCTTCGCAATCGGGTGCCGTGACGGTTTCAGGGGGCATCGCAATCTCCGGAAAGGGATGAGGCATGTATGAAATACTCGAACCCGGCATGCTGGTGCGCCACCCGCGTTGCCCTGACTGGGGTATTGGCCAGGTGCAGTCGTGTATCGGCGAGAGGGTGACGATCAATTTCGAACATGTGGGCAAACAGGTCATTGACGGGCGGAACGTGGCGCTTGATCTGGTTTTCCGAGATCAGAGTTGAGAAATGATTAACAGCCTTTCGGTAGAATTATCCATGATCAGGAACATCCTTTGGTTGTTGAAAGACTGTTGATCACGGGGCAGCATATTGCCAAGCGGGTTTGTGCGTTCTAAACCGGCCCGACGATGTGCAGGCGGGGGCCCGTGTGACCGAGATCGCTTCCTTCGAAATCCGGCTGGCCGAGAGCGACCTCGATCTCGAAGCGTCGCAACGGCTGCGCTATCGCGTCTTTGTCGAGGAACTCGGGGGAGACGGCGAAGGTGTGGATCATGTCTGCAGGATCGAACGGGACGCGATGGATCCTGTCTGCGATCACCTGCTTCTGGTCGATCGCAATCGCCCCGAAGGCAACCATGTCGTCGGTGCCTATCGCCTGCTGACCTCGGAACGCGCGGCGCAGCTGGGGCGGTTCTATTGTGACGGGGAATATGATCTGGGGACGTTGAGGGTTTCGGGGCGGCGCTTGCTGGAGCTTGGGCGATCCTGTGTCGATCCCGCCTATCGCGGCGGTGCCGCGATGCTGCTCTTGTGGAATGCGCTGGCCGATTACGTGCTGGCCCGCGATGTGGAGATCCTGTTCGGTGTTGCGTCGTTTCACGGCACCGAGCCACAGGCCCTGGCACAGCCGCTGGCCTGGCTGCATCACAACCACCTCGCGCCCGAGAGCCTGCGCCCGCGCGCCCTGGATGATCATTTCCAGACGATGGATCTCGTTGCGGCGGAGGCTGTGGACCAGTGTGCCGCGATGGCGGCGATGCCGAACCTGATCAAGGCCTACCTGCGTCTGGGCGGTTTCGTCGGCGAGGGCGCCTATATCGACCACCCGTTCAATACGACCGATGTGCTTTTGTTGATGGATACCAAGGCGATGAGCGACAAGCGCCGCGCGTTCTACATGCGCAGATCCGAGGCACGCGGATGAGTTGGAAAGAGGATGAACCCGCCCTTGGGCCGATCTCTGCAACCGGCTGGGTCTTGGCACTGGCGCGGGGCCTGGTCCTGGGCGTGGTGATTTACGGCGGGCTGTTGATCTTGTTGCTGACACGCCTGATCGAGCGGCCGCTGCATGGCCTCAACCGGCCGTGGACACCCTGGATCACCATGGCCACCTGTCGTGCCACCTTTCCGATCCTGGGCATCGGGTACCGGGTGACGGGGCGGCCGACGACCAAGATCGGCGCGGTGGTCGCCAATCACGGGTCGTGGCTCGACATCTTTGCGCTCAACGCTTGCCAGCGCGTCTATTTCGTCTCGAAATCGGAGGTCGCGCGCTGGCCCTTCATCGGCTGGCTGGCGCGGGCCACCGGAACCGTATTCATTCGCCGGGACCGGCGTGAGGCCAAGAGGCAGCAAAAGCTGTTCGAGGAGCGGATCCGGGCCGGGCATCATCTCCTGTTCTTCCCGGAAGGAACCTCGACCGACGCGCGCCGGGTTCTGGCTTTCAAACCCACCCTTTTCGAGGCATTCTTCAGTCATGGTCTTGATCGGATCACGCAAATTCAGCCGGTCACCGTGATTTATCGGGCGCCCGATGGTGCCGATCCGCGTTTCTATGGCTGGTGGGGTGGTATGAGCTTCGGGCCGCATCTGCTCAGGGTGCTGGCGCGGCAGCATCAAGGCAGCGTCGAGATCGTGTTCCACGGCGCACTCAACGTGTCGGATTTCAGTTCGCGCAAGGATCTGGCTGCGGCGGCCGAATCCGCGGTGCGCGCCGGACTGCCCTACGAGGTCGCGCGGGTTCGGTAATAGCCCAGAACATGAAGCCGGATCGCGGTCGCGAGTCCGGTCTCGACCCCGCGACCGATGTCGATTTCGGCCGCCAATTCATTGAGACCCTTGCCATCCGCCTTTGCGATATCACGAAAGGCGCGCCAGAACTCGTCTTCCAGCGTGACCGAGGTGCGGTGCCCGCCCAGCGTGAGCGAACGTTTCCTGGGGCGGCTCATTCGTCGCGCTCGCACCGATGCTGGTCCAGACGCTGCCTTGCCGTTCCGGACTGCGTGGCCTCGGCAGCTTTCTGTGCTGTGCTGCGACCGGATCTTGCCGCGTTTTCATTGCCCTGGGCGCGTTTTCTCACACGCGCCTGTTGCTTGCGGAACTGGTTGAGATTGGTGACCTTGCTCATATTTCCGGACGGGCTCAGTCCTTCGGACCGATCATCTGTTCGGGGCGGACGACGGCGTCAAAGGTGGCCGCATCGACGAAGCCGAGCGCGATCGCCTCCTGCTTCAGGGTGGTGCCGTTCCTGTGTGCGGTCTTGGCGACCTTGGTGGCGTTGTCATAACCGATGGTCGGCGCGAGCGCGGTGACGAGCATCAGCGATTCGTGCAGCAGTGTCTCGATACGCGGTTCGTTGGCCTGAATGCCCGCGACCATGTTGTCGGTGAAGGCCCCGGCCGAATCGCCCAGAAGCTGCATGGATTGCAACATGTTGTAGCTCATCATCGGGTTGTAGACATTGAGTTCGAAATGGCCCTGGCTGCCGGCGAATCCGATCGCGGCATCGTTGCCCATGACATGCGCGCAGACCATGGTCAGAGCCTCGGCCTGGGTCGGGTTCACCTTGCCCGGCATGATCGAGGAACCCGGCTCGTTCGCCGGCAGGATCAACTCACCCAGACCGCAGCGCGGCCCCGAGCCCAGCAGTCGAATGTCGTTGGCGATCTTGAAGAGCGAGGCGGCCACGGTCTTGAGCGCGCCCGAGAACATCACCATCGCGTCATGGGCGGCCAGCGCCTCGAACTTGTTGGGGGCGGTGACGAAGGGCAGACCGGTGATGTCGGCCATGTTCGCGGCCACGGTTTCCCCCCAGCCCTTCCGCGTGTTCAGCCCGGTGCCGACGGCAGTGCCGCCCTGCGCCAGTTCGTGGATGTCGCCAAGGCAGGTTTCGACCCGCTTGATCCCCTTGCCGACCTGATGCGCATAGCCCGAGAATTCCTGACCAAGCGTCAGCGGGGTCGCGTCCTGCGTGTGGGTGCGGCCGATCTTGATGATGTCGCTAAACGCGGCGGACTTCATTTGCAGTGCGGTGTGCAGCTTGCGCAGGCCCGGCAGCAGAACGTCGCGCGCCTGCATGGCAATGCCGACATGCATCGCGGTCGGGAAGGTGTCGTTCGAGGACTGGCCCATGTTGCAATGATCGTTCGGGTGAACCGGATCCTTGCTGCCCATGGTGCCGCCGAGCAGTTCGATCGCGCGGTTGGAGATCACTTCATTGGCGTTCATGTTCGACTGGGTGCCCGAACCGGTCTGCCAGACGACCAGCGGGAAGTTGTCGTCGAACCGGCCGGTGATCACTTCGCTTGCGGCTTCGATGATCGCGTCGGCAATTCTTGCGTCGAGCGTGCCCTGGGCCTTGTTGGCCATGGCGCAGGCTTTCTTGATCACACCGAGTGCACGAATGATCGGGACGGGCTGTTTTTCCCAGCCGATCGGGAAATTCAGGATCGAACGCTGTGTCTGTGCGCCCCAGTATTTGTCGGCGGGAACCTCCAGCGGGCCAAAGCTGTCGGTCTCGGTGCGGGTCGCGGTCATCCGGGCCTCCATAACCTGCGCAAATCCTCTGCCGCAGTCTTAGGACGGACGGGCCGGATTTGCAATCGGTATGGCGCAGGGCTGCGGGGACGCGAACCTGCCGCCCTGACAATCTTGTCATGAACTCGGGTTTGGGGTGAAAAGACTATCACATTCTTGTTGGCAAGGATGTGTGCCAGACTACGGGGGCAGGGCCATGTCCGGCATTTTCAGCAGTTTGCGCCCCAGTCGGATCGATCCGTCCCGGATGTCGCTCTCGATCGCGGCGCTCAGGGCGAATATGTCGCGCGCGCCCAGTGCCCGCAGCAACTGCTTGTGGCGATCGACAAGGGAGATCTCCTCGATATGCTCGATCACCTGGCGCTGAAACGGGCCGAGTTGCAACCACAGGCTTTCGATCAGCGGAAGGCTCGCCGGATTGGGGTTCTGGCTGTAGAGCAGCTTGTGGAAGGCCTGGTTGAGGCGGGTCAGGCTGTCCAGATCCCGCGCCGCGATCGCACTGTCCATCCGATCGTCAAGTGCGGTCATCCGCTCGATGACATTCGCGGATATATAGGGAAAGGCACGTTCCGCCGCATGGGTTTCCAATACGATCCTCAGTGTCACGAGCTCTTCGAAACGACCCGGCGTCATCTGCGGGATACGCAGTCTTCGATTTCCCAGAACCTCGATGGCATGTTCGGAATGAAGGCGACGCACCGCTTCGCGGATTGGTGTCGGGCTGAGCCCCATCACCTGTGCCAGGCCGCGAAATGTCAATGCCGTGCCAGGTCGCAGCGCGCCGACCATCACCGCATTGCGCAGTCGCTCATAAGCCTGATCCTGCACGGTTGCACCGGGCGCGGAAGAGATTTCGGGCAGGCTGAGATCCGTCATGCGGCGGTCCGTGGTCCTCTGTGGTATCCCGCTACAATGATGATTGGCTGCGATTGACTCAAGACAAAAAACATATCACATATGGGAAAACGATATCATAAAAATGACGGAGTCTTCCCCATGTCTTCGCAAGATCTGACCGCATTGCCGGGCGACGATCCGCAAATCGAGACGATTTTCGCCTGTATCTGCGATCTCAACGGGGTCATGCGGGGCAAGCGCGTACCCGCCGATCAGATCGAGAAAATCACCAGCGGCGCGCTGCGCATGCCGCTGTCACTGCTGAGCATGGATATCTGGGGCGAGGATATCGAGGGCAATGAACTGGTCTGGGATACCGGTGATGCCGACGGGCTGTGCGATTTCACCGGTCGTCCGCTCAGCCCCGTGAGCTGGACTTCGCGCCCTTCGGCGATCGCACAGGTCTGGATGCGTCAGGAGGATGGCTCTCCGTTCATGGGAGATCCGCGCCGGGCGCTGGCCGCAATCGTGGACCGGTTCAAGGCGCTCGGTCTGACCCCGGTTGTTGCGACCGAACTGGAATTCTATGTGGTCGATCCCTCCGAAGCCGCGCCGCAACCGCCTCGCTCGCCGATCACCGGCAAGCGGCTCGACAGCGACGGGGCACTGTCGCTTGATGAGTTGCAACATTTCGATGCCTTCCTGAACGAGGTCTATGATGCCTGTGCTGCGCAGGGCATTCCTGCGGATGCGGCGATTTCGGAAAACGGAGCGGGCCAGTTCGAGATCAATCTGACGCATGTGGCCAATCCGCTGGAGGCCGCCGACGATGCCGTGCTGTTCAAGCGGCTGGTCCGCGGGATCGCCCGCAAGCATGGTTTTGCCGCGACCTTCATGGCGAAACCCTATGGCGACCGTTCCGGATCGGGAATGCACGTGCATTTCTCGCTGGTCGATGAGACCGGGCGCAACATGTTCGACAACGGCCATGACGAGGGAACCGGGTTGCTGCGTCACGCGGTGGCCGGGTTGATCGCGACGATGCAGGAGAACACGCTGGTCTTCGCCCCGCATGAGAATTCCTTCCGCCGTCTGCTTCCCGGTGCCCATGCCCCATCCTCCGTGGCCTGGGGCTATGAGAACCGCACGGCGGCGATCCGCATTCCGGGCGGATCTGCGAAAGCCCGCCGGATCGAGCATCGCGTGGCAGGTGCCGATGCGAACCCCTATCTCGTGCTGGCGTCGATCCTGGGCGGCGCGTTGCTGGGGATCACTGGCAAGTGGACCCCGCCCGAGCCGATCACCGGCGACGCCTATTCGCAAAACCTCGATACGCTGCCGCCCGACTGGGCCTCGGCCATCGAGGCGTTCTCGCGCGGTCCGCATATCGAGCAGATCTATGCCAAGCGGCTCAAACGGATGTTCGTGCAATGCAAGATGCAGGAGTTGCGCCGCTTCACCCGCCATGTCACCGATTTCGAATATCACTCCTATCTGGAGGCCGTCTGATGACCTGTCCGAACCATCCCTATGCCGGCGATGGCAGCCATGTTGGCAGCTATTACGCCGCCTCCGCCAATCCCTTCCCGCTGCGCCCGCAGCTTGAGGGGGCGCAAACCGCCGATATCTGTGTCGTGGGCGCGGGGTTCTCGGGGTTGTCAACCGCGCTGCACCTGGCCGAAAAGGGATACAAGGTGACGGTGGTCGAGGGTGCCCGGATCGGATGGGGCGCCTCGGGGCGCAATGGCGGGCAGATCGTCAACGGGCTGAATGCGAGCCTTGCCACGATCAAGGGGCGCTATGGCAAGGATACCGCCCATTTCGTCGCGAGCCTCGTGATGGAGGGCGGCGACATCATCCGCGAGCGTGTCGCCACCTATGGCATTGCCTGTGACCTGAAGCCGCTCAATGTCTTTGCCGCGCTGACCGGCAGGCACATGAAGGAGCTTGAGGCGCGCTGGAAGCTCTGGCGCGGCTACGGGATCGAAAGCCAGCAGATGCTTGACCGCGAGGAGATGCGCGCGCATGCGAACTCCGATCTCTACGCGGGCGGGATGATCGACCACAAGGGCGGGCACCTGCATCCGCTCAACCTTGCACTGGGCGAGGCTGCGGCGCTTGAGAGCCTCGGCGGGACGATCCACGAGATGTCCCCCGTGACCCATGTCGAAACCGACGGGGTAGAGCCGCGCATCACCACCGCCAAGGGCGAGATCCGTTGCAAGACGCTGGTTCTGTGCGGCAATGCCTATCTGGGCCATGTCGTGCCGACGCTGGAAAACCGGGTGATGCCGGTCTCGACCCAGGTCATGGCGACCGCGCCGCTGGGCAAGGTGCTGGCGCGCGAACTTATGCCCTCGGATGCCTGTATCGAGGATGTGCGCTATATCCTCGATTATTACCGGATGTCGGCCGATGACCGGCTGCTGTTCGGCGGGGGAACGGTCTATGGCGGGGCCGATCCCAGGGACATCAAGGCCAAGCTGTGGAAGAACCTCGAAAAGGTCTTTCCACAACTCAAGGGCACGAAGATCGACTACGCATGGTCGGGAAATTTCGCGCTTTCGTTCTCGCGCGTGCCGCAGATGGGACGGATCGGGGCAAACACCTATTTCGCGCATGGCTATTCCGGCCATGGGGTGACCGGTTCGCACACGTTCGGACGGATCCTGTCCGAGGCGATCAACGGTGATCTGACCCGGTTTGATACTTTCGCGGCCCTTCCGTGGATCCCGTTTCCGGGCGGGCGGGCCTTTCGCGTGCCCTATTCGGTGATCGGATCGTGGTGGTATGCCGCGCGCGACCGGCTGGGCGTGTAGGCGAGGGTTTCCGGATCCGGCCATATCCCCGATGGTGTTCGGGCCGCCCGGATCAGAGGTTGTCGGTGACGCGAAACCCCTCGGGGATCGCGTCTTTGCCGTCAAGCACCAGATCGACCATCACCTGCGCCACTTTCGGGGCCATGCCAAAGCCGATCTTGAACCCGCCATTGGCGATGAAATGGCCCGCGCGACCGGGCCAGGCACCCAGCATCGGTGCGCGGCTCTTTGCGCGCGGGCGCACCCCGGCCCAGCGGTCGATCACCGGGGCTTCGCGCAGCGGCGGGCAGAGCCGTCGCGCCGTCTCGATCACCCCCTCCAGCTGCTCATCCACCGTGTCGGGTGCATCAAATTCGCGCTCCGACGTGGAACCGACCGCGACCGTCCCATCGGCATGTGGCACGATATGCAGGCTCCCGGCATGGATCTGCGGCACCGCGCCCGCGTCATGCCGGAACAGCGCCGATTGTCCTTTCACGCCGGTGCCGACGGTGTTGCCGAACGCCGTGCTCAACGCAGCCAGCCCGGGCGCACCGGTCGCATGGATCACGGCGCCCGCTTCGGGTGCCTCGCCGATTTCCACCTTGACCCCAAGTGCCTTGAGCGCCGCCATCAGCGCCGCACCCACAGCGCGCGGATTGGCACGACCCGATAATGTGTCGAAGATCACCTTGCCGGTCGGGGAGGGGGGCGCGAAATCCCCGAACGCCGCGCGATCGGCAATCCGCCACTGGGCAAAGCCGCGCCACAGTTCGGTTGCACCAGCCGCCCGTTCCCGCGCGCGCGCGATCTGCGCCGCATCGGCCAGAGGCTGAATGCGCCCCAGCCGCGCATAGGCCGGATCCCTTCCGCCGATCCGTGCCACATCGGCCCAGAATGCCTGCGCTATCATCAGGCTTTCCAGTTGAAACTGTTTTTTCGGGTTCCAGTTCTCGGGAACATGCGGGACAAGCGCACCGACATGCCCGCCCGAACTGCCCGCACCGATCCGAACCGTCTCGATCAGCCGCACCTTTGCGCCCCGGCGCGCGGCCTCGAAGGCAATGGCCAGACCGAAAACGCCGCCGCCGCGCACTGTCAGGTCGGTTCGAGTGCTTGTCATTGCCCGCGCCCCATGATCCAAAGCCGCCACCTGAACCGGACCTATCTCCGATGACCACCCCTGACCAGCGCAAAGCCGAACTTGACTGGCGCGATGGCACCTTGCCGATCTCGCGCCGTTTCAATGATCCGTATTTCAGCCTCGCCGGAGGGCTGGACGAGGCGCGGCATGTCTTTCTGGCGGGCAACGGTCTGCCCGCGCGGTTGCGGCAGGGATTCCAGGTCGCCGAGCTTGGCTTTGGAACCGGGCTGAACCTGCTGGCCCTCGCCCTGGCCTGTCCGGCCGACTGCCCGATCCGGTTCACCTCTTTCGAGGCGTTCCCGATGAGTGCCAAGGAGATTGCACGTGCCCTCGCCGCCTTCCCGCAGGCAAAAGCCGTGGCGGAACCGTTCCTCACCGCGTGGGGCGCGGGGGCGCGCGGCTTCCAGTTGGGGTCTGTCGCGGTGGAGGTGGTGATCGGCGATGCACGCGATACCCTGCCCATATGGCAAGGTGCGGCGGACGCCTGGTTCCTCGACGGGTTCTCACCCGCCAGGAATCCCGAACTTTGGGGAGATGAACTGATGGCACAGATCGCATCCCATACCGTGCCGGGGGGCACGTTTGCCACCTATACGGCGGCAGGCCACGTGCGTCGCGCGCTTGCGCAGGCCGGGTTCGAGGTCAGCCGCAGCAAGGGGTTCGGGCATAAACGCCACATGTGCGCCGGAGTCAAACATGGTTATCCCCGAGGATCTTGACCCGCTGGCCAAGGGTATCCTGATGCGCCACCCGGCAGGACTGGCTGGCCGATGCGCGCGATCTGAAACGGGACTGCATGGCCGAGGCGATGGGCTGGTGCCGCGCGCATCTGGCCGGGCTGCTCAAATCCCTCGATCCCGACAAGCGGCATGTGACGGGCGAGGACCTTGCCCGCTCCGGCGGCGTCACGGTGGTTCTGCCGCGTCATCTCCCACCGTCCCCGCCATGGTCGTTCACCACCCGCCATCGCGCCCTGTGGTCGTTGCAGGCGTTGTACTCATCACAGGCGCTGCGCAGGTCACACACCGCCTTGGCCGGGGCGATCTGACCGAAAGGGAAAGTGCTCCGCGGATCGCGGCAAAGCGAGGCCGTGATTACCGGGCGTCCATCGATCCGGCACTGCCAATAAAGGATTCCCTCGAACCAGGGCGTGTTGGGATCATTTCTTTTTTGTTTTTCTGCTCCGTCCTCTATAAAGGACGCAACAAAGGACGCAACGGGGTGGAGCGCCTGTTTCGCAGGCTGAAGGGATATCGCCGCATTGTCTCAAGGTTCGAAAGCGCAACATGATGCAAAAACGCGACGTGATGTATCGAGCATTCCTCAACTTCGCACCCATTATCCACATGCGTAAGTCTTAACACGATCTAAAAAGGCGGGGCGATACCGCCGCCGGAGACTGGATATGAACGAGCCGCAGATCACACCCGATCTCATCGCAGCGCATGGTCTTAAGCCCGACGAATATGATCGTATCCTCAAGATCATCGGTCGTGAGCCGACCTTCACCGAACTGGGCATCTTTTCGGCAATGTGGAACGAGCACTGTTCCTACAAATCCTCGAAGAAATGGCTGCGCACCCTGCATACCGAAGGCCCGCAGGTCATTTGCGGCCCCGGCGAGAATGCAGGCGTTGTCGATATTGGCGACGGGCAGGCCGTGGTCTTCAAGATGGAAAGCCATAACCACCCCTCCTGCATCGAACCGCATCAGGGTGCCGCGACCGGCGTTGGCGGCATTCTGCGCGACGTGTTCACCATGGGCGCACGCCCGATCGCAGCGATGGACTCACTCAGCTTCGGCATGCCGGGCCACCCCAGGACCGCCCATATCGTGAAGGGCGTCGTCGAAGGTATCGGGTCTTACGGCAACTGTTTTGGCGTGCCGAATGTGGGCGGCGAGGTTCGCTTTCACCCCTCCTACAACGGCAACTGCCTTGTCAACGCCTTCGCAGCGGGCCTGGCCGATGCCGACAGGATCTTCTACTCGGCGGCTTCGGGCATCGCAATGCCGGTCGTCTATCTGGGCGCCAGGACCGGCCGTGACGGCGTTGGCGGCGCCACCATGGCTTCGGCGGAATTTGACGACACGATCGACACAAAACGCCCGACCGTTCAGGTTGGCGACCCTTTCACCGAAAAATGCCTGCTCGAAGCCTGTCTCGAACTGATGCAGACCGGTGCGGTGATCTCGATCCAGGACATGGGCGCGGCGGGTCTGACCTGCTCGGCCGTCGAGATGGGCGACAAGGGTGGCCTTGGCATTCAACTCGATCTCGATGCTGTGCCGCAGCGCGAGACGGGCATGACAGCCTACGAGATGATGCTGTCGGAGAGCCAGGAGCGGATGCTCATGGTGCTCGATCCCGAAAAGGAAGAGAGCGCGCGCGCGATCTTCGTGAAATGGGATCTGGACTTCGCCATCGTCGGCAAGACCATTGCCGAGGACCGCTTTCTGATCGTGCATGGCGGCGAGGTGAAGGCCGACCTGCCGCTCTCGAAACTCTCCTCGAGCGCGCCGGAATATGACCGGCCCTGGGTCGAGACGCCGCCTGCGGACGCGGCCCGGGCCCTGCCGGCGATTGATCCGATCGACGCGCTCAGGTCGCTGATCGGGTCGCCCAACCACGCCCACAAGGCCTGGGTCCATGAACAATACGACACGCAGGTGATGGGCGATGCGGTGCGCCGCCCCGGACTGGGTGCCGGCGTGGTGCGGGTGCATGGCACCGACAAGGCGCTCGCCTTCACGGCGGATGTGACCCCGCGCTACGTCAAGGCGAACCCGTTCGAGGGCGGCAAGCAGGCCGTGGCCGAAGCCTATCGCAACCTCAGTGCGGTCGGTGCCAGACCACTTGCCACCACCGACAACCTGAACTTCGGCAACCCCGAAAAACCCGAGATCATGGGCCAGTTCGTCGGCGCGATCAAAGGCATCGATGCCGCCGTGCGCGCCCTCGACATGCCGATCGTCTCGGGCAACGTCTCGCTCTACAATGAGACCGACGGCACCGGCATCCTCCCGACCCCGACGATCGGCGCCGTGGGTTTGCTGGAAACGCTTGACGATCTGATCGCGGGCGAACCCTGCGCGGGCGATGTCGCGATGCTGATCGGCAAGACCACGGGTCATCTGGCGCAATCTGCCCTGGCTTTCGAAGCTTTTGGCCAGGAAGAGGGTGACGCGCCCGGGGTTGACCTGGACGCCGAGCGCAAGCATGGTGAATTCCTGCGCGACAACCGCATCCTGGTGAAGGCCGCGACCGACCTTGCCGATGGCGGGCTGGCGCTCGCCGCCTTCGAGATGGCCGAAGCGGCGGGTGTGGGCGTAACCCTTGATGCGGCCGAAATCCCGGCGCTGTTTGGCGAGGATCAGGCGCGTTACCTTGTCGTCTGCAGCTTCGATCAGGCCGAGGCGCTGATGGCTGCGGCGCGCAAGGCCGACGTTTCGCTGGCCACTGTTGGCCGTTTTGGCGGTAACACCGTGACCTTCGGCACGGACAGCGCGCCGCTGGCCGACCTGTCGATGCTCTTCCGCACAGCTTTCAGGACCACAATCGAAGCCTGATCAAGGCCGGGCGACCTTGTTTTCGTCTGACCATTCCAAACCCGAGGACGCACCGATGCCGCTTCTGACCCAACCGGTTCTGGCCCGTGCTGGTCGCCTGTTTCTGGCGGCGATGATTGCGCTGGCCGTGGCGGGAATGCTGGGTATTCACCATCTCTATTGGGCGGTCATACCGGTCTGGGTGGTGTTTCAACCGTATCGCGAGGAGATAGCGCTGCGCGCAATCCTGCGCGTGGTGGGCACACTTGTGGGGGCTGGCGCAGGCCTCGTGGCCTTGCAGGAACTGCCGGTGCCGGGGATTGCCCTGGCTGTGGCGTCGATCACCGCAATCGGTGTCGGGTTTGCCTATCGTATCGGCACCGCCTGGAGCT
This sequence comes from Thioclava sp., assembly GCA_965277135.1. GTDB lineage: Bacteria > Pseudomonadota > Alphaproteobacteria > Rhodobacterales > Rhodobacteraceae > Thioclava. The sequence goes on from CBDIBW010000042.1 coordinate 31,213, forward strand.
ACGGTTTCACGCTTATGGCACTGAGCATCGGCGTCGTGGTGATGCCTGCGCTGGGGGATGGTGCCAATGGCATCGCGCTGGCGCAGGATCGGGTGATCGCGACGCTGATCGGGGTGCTGGCGGTCACCGCCGTCAAGTGGTTTTTCACACCCGCCCGTGCCGCACCGATGCCATCCCGTCCTTGCCCGCATTTCCCGGTTCAAATATGCTTGCGCATGGCGGCCACCGCTTTGATGACCGGCACCGTGACCTTTCTTGTGGCCCATTTCGGCGACCCCGCATCCATTTCGGCGGGGGTCTCGGTGGTGGCGTATTCGTCCCTTCTGGCTTCAATGCCCAATCCGCGCCCGGCAATCCGCTCGATGGTACCGGGCGTGGCGATCGGCGTGCTGGCCGCACTTGCCTATCATCTGGTCGTTGCGACGGGCGCGCCTGGACCGGCGGCGCAAATCGGACTCGGGGTCGCATTCATCGCGGCGGGGTCACTGGTGCGCGCCCATCCCCGGACCGCCCTGCCCGGCATCGACATGAACATATGTTTCCTGCTCGCCTCGGGGCTCGGCACCGCGCCACCACCTCTGGCCATTGCCGTCGCCTCCAGCGCTGCCATCTTTGCCAGCGCCGCCTTCGTGGCCGGGCTGCTGCATGTATTGTCGCAACTGCATGGGCCGACCGATCGAGAACGGGCCGCTGGTCTGGATCAGGATGCAGGGCGCCCCGTCGCCGATGGCCAGATCAGGGGCGTGCGAAAGGCCCCGCCGCGTTCGGCCCAAGCAGCGCGGCCAGCGCGTCCTGAAAATCGCCCGTGGAAAGGCCTTTGAGATACAGCCAGGGCAAAAGTTCCGCGACGGATCCGGTCTTGCGCAGACAGGGCGGCAGGATCGACGGCGTGAGCCGCACCTTCCCGGCCTGCTGTCCCCGATCCCGCACGCGCGGCACCTTCACAGGTCATGATCTCGCGCTCAGGCAGATGACCGTGGCGAACAACCCGCGCACGGCCCTCTGGCGTCATGTCGTCGCTAAATTGCGCAAGCAGCGTGCCCAGCTCCGCCGCAAGCGCCTGCTCAATCAATTGCCGCGCGCCGGAGCGGATCAGATCGGTCAGCGGATCGGTCGAAAATCCGTTTGGATCGGGCAAGGCTTCGTCACCGAACTGGCAAAACCAAGGATTGCCTCAGCCGCAAAACCGGGCTCCTGATCACCGTTCGGCGGCACAACATGAGGGCGAAAGCCCGAGCCGGGCATTGCAGCGAGACATCTCGATTGTCATTTTATCTATCTGTCCGGCTTCTTCCGGTTACGGCAGATTGCTGTCTCAAACAACAGCCACGATCGCGCCCTGATGCTGGACAACATGAGACGCAAGGCTGTGACCGGCCTGGGCAGCTTGATCCGGAGCCTGCCCACGGACCCGTGCCGCCAGGTAGCCGGCGTTGAAGGAGTCGCCCGCCGCCGTTGTGTCCCGCACGGTCCTGGCCGGTTGGTAGCGGCCTTCGATCAGATCTCCATCAAACCAGACCAATGGGCCTTCGGGGCCGCGCTTGAGGGCGATCTCTGTGGTGCCCATGCCGGCAATCCGCTTGATGACGGCGTGTGGATCGGAAGGGCCTTGCAGTGCGATCTCGTCATCCAGCGAAGGCAGAGCGATGGTTGTTGCCCGCCATGCCTCGGCAATCGCGCTGCGGGCCTCGTCCCGACTCGACCAGAGTGTGGGCCGGTAGTTGCTGTCAAACGCGATGGTGTGTCCGGCTGCCTTCAGTTCGTGCAGCTTTGCAAGCAGCCTGTCGCGATCTTGCGACGACAGGATCGCCAGAGAAATGCCGGACAGGTAAATCAGCTCGAAGGACTCAAGCCCTTCGATGTCAAGCGCACCGGGCCGGAACATCGACCGCGCTGCGGACCGGTTTCGCCAATAGTGAAAACGCCGCTCGCCCGCCGGATCCAGTTCGATCGCGTAAATTCCCGGCAACCTGTCCTCAAGCCGGACCACGAGGGTGGTGTCGATCCCTTCCTCCGCGATGAATTTCAACATCCGGGCTGACAGATGATCCGGTCCGAGTGCGGTCAGATAGCTCACCACCGCCCTGTCACGCGGCAAGCTGCGCGCCAGATAGACGGCCGTGTTCAGCGTGTCACCCCCCACGCCGAGGCATACCCGCCTGTCAGCAGCGGTGAGGTCGGACAGCTCGATCATACATTCGCCAAGACAGGCTATCCGCATGGGTTGATCCGAGGCTTTGGCCACTATCGTCATCCTTGTCCTGTGATCATCTTTGATCGTATCATGTCGAATGATCCATATTTGCGATCATAAGTGCTTGACTACCAATTCGAATCGGTCATATCAAGGTTTCGGGAGAGAAAATGCTCAAATTCGACCGCCAAAAACGCATCCTGTCGATCCTTCAGGCCGAGGGTTCGGTGAAACTTGCCGAACTGGCCCGGATGCTGCCCGAAGTGTCCAGGGTCACGCTGCGCCGCGACATCGCGAAACTGGCTGAAGCGGGTTCTCTCAGGCGCACCCATGGCGGCGCGGTCCTGCCCGATGCGACCGTGTTGCAGATGAGGCCGCAGCGCCCGCATCTGGTGGCAAGCGACAAGATGGCATCGGAACTGGACGGGCTTGACGGGATCATTCTGCCGCCAGTCACCGGGCGCGCGGCGGATGCGTTGCGCAGACAGATCACCCGCGCCGGCATCCCGTTTCTCGCCGAATCCGCAGCGCAGCCCGGGGGCACCTATCTGGGGCCGGACAATCGCCAGGCGGGCCTGGAGTTGGGGCGTGAGGCGGGGCGTGCCCTTGGGCGCGACGGTGGCGTGGTTTTGATGATCTGCCAGCCGGATCTTGTGAACACCCGTGCCCGTGCGGATGGGTTCGAGGCCGGGTTGAAAGAGACGGCAGAGAGGGTGCCCGAGATCCTGCGCGTCAATGGCCAGGGCAATTTCCGGCAGGCCCTGCGCGTGGCGATGGACGCGTTCAGATCGACCCCGCAGATTGCTGTGGTGTTCGGCGTGAACGATCATTCGGCGCTGGCCGGGATCGAAGCGGCCAGGCGCACGGACACGCCCGTTCAAGCCTATGCCACCGGTGGTGAAAGCCCGGATTTCGTCGCGCGGCTGATGGAACCCGGGCCGCTGCGTGCCATAGCGGCCCTCTTTCCCGATGTGGTCGGAACGATGGCAATCGACCTCATGGCCGATGCTCTGGACGCTCATCCCTGGCCCGAATCCGTGCTGACCCCGCATGCCATCCTGACGCCCGAGACTGTTTCGGGTTTCTACGCCAGAGGCGAGGATGGCGGCTGGCACCTGAAAGCCGCACGGCGCGCGGCCTATACCGGCGACCGCCCGATCGTTGCAAAGCGCGGGTGCATCGGGTTCATGCCGCATTACCCGGCCCATGATTGGTATCGTATCATGATGCAGGCCATGGCGGTGCGTGCGGATGAATACGGGTTCGCGTTCCGCGTCTCGCCCCCGTGCAAGGGTATCGCGGCGGAAATCTCGCGCCTGCGTGCCGAGATCGCCAATGCTGCGATCGATCTTGTCCGGCCGGGTCAAACCGTGATCCTTGGCGAGGGAGAGGCGACCCTTTGCCTCGCCGATGCGCTGCGGTGCCGGGCAGTGAATGCGCCCGGGCGCCTTGAGGGTGTGAGCATCATCACCAATGCGCTCGACGTGCTGTTCCGGTTGCAGGACTTGCCGGGGCTGAAGGTGATCCTGACCAGCGGTGAATATCAGAAGGCTGACCGGTGCCTCGTCGGCCCCAGCCTCGGCTCGCTGTTCGAGCGGATGCGGGCGGATCTGTGCTTCCTGTCGGTCGCCGGTGTGTCGCCCGATTTCGGCATTTCGACGGTGGATGAACGCCTTGCGCTGGCCAATTCGCGCTTCGTGCAGGCCGCGCGGCGCACTGTCGCCTTGGCGGATCATACCGTGATCGGCACCGATGCCAATCATCGGATCGCCTGTGCGGGTGATGTGCAGGACGTGATTACCGATGACGGCGCGCTGCCTGCCGACCGTCAGCGGCTCAGATCCGCAGGGATTGATGTTCTCATCGCCGCAGAGGCGACAGATGCGATCCCGCAAGGTTCCGGCGCGCAGGAGATCAGCGCGCAAAACGCCCGGACTTTCAACCAGCAACCAATCGGGAGGACACCATGAAGAAATCATTATTGACATTCGTATCCGCAGGCGCGATCGCGCTGGCAGGTGCGGCATCTGCGCAAAAGATCACGCTGCAATTCTGGGACAACCAGCAAACCGAAAGCGGGCTGTCACAGTTCCAGCAGGAAGCCGTGGACCGGTTCATGGCGGAAAACCCCGATATTTCGGTTGAGGTCACCACCATTCCCTACCCGGAATATCAGCAGCGTCTGCTGACCGCCGTGCAGGGCGGCAACGCGCCTGACATCGCTACGCTCGACCAGATCTGGGTCGGTGCCTTTGCGCAGGCGGGGGCGGTGATGGACATGACCGACAGGGCGGCCGCTGCGGGCCTTGGCCGCGCGCAGTTCTTTGGCGGGGCCTGGGACAGTGCGGTGGTTGATGGCGCACTTTATGGCATGCCGTTCAATGTCGATGTCTGGCAGTTCAGCTATTACAACAAGGCGCTGTTCGAAAAAGCGGGGCTCGATCCCGCGTCGATCTCGACGTTCGAGGGTCTGCGGGCCGCAGCCGAAACGCTGACCGGGGGCGGGCAGTTTGGCGTTGGCCTTTTTGGTCATCGCGGCGAGGATACGGTCGCGGTCGTCAATTCCTTCATTTTTTCCAATGGCGGGGCGGTCCTGACTGCGGACGGCTCCTGCGCGCTCAATGAGGCACCGGCTGTCCGGGCCATGCAATATCTGCAAGACCTCGCACGATTTGCGCCTGACGGGATCCTGAACGCCAGTTCCGGCACCATGCGTGAACTGTTTCTCAACGGCTCGCTCGCTGTCGAGTTCTGGCCTGCACTTGAACAACCAACCTTGCAGACCTCCGATATCGACTGGGGTTTCGTGAACGGAACCGCGCCCGAGGGCATGAGCCCGGTGGGCACGTTTGGCGGCTGGAACCTTGCGGTGTTCGAAAGCTCCAGGCATAAGGATGCCGCCTGGAAATTTGTCGAATTCATGGTGCGCGAGGATGTGAATGGCGATGTGGTCGACCTGATCCCGGCGAACGTGGCTGCGGCAAAGGCTTTCCTGGCCCGGAATCGTCAGGGACCGGAAGCGATCATGGCGCATCTGGAACATGCACGGGCGCGTCCGTTGTCGCCGCGCTACCTGGAGGTGGCGGACATTGAGATGACGCTCTATCAGGATGTCTTTGGCGGCGCGGATGTGCAAGCTGCTGCCAATGAGGCCTGTGCCGCCATCGACGCGCTGAACTGAAGCCCCGCCCTTCCCTGACCGAATGGAACGGCGGAACCCCCGCCGTTCCCCTTTATCCCGAAAGACCCCCTCAATGATTCGCAAAGATCGCTGGCTGATCTGGCTGTTTCTTGGCCCGTCGCTCATTCTGCTTGGCCTGTTCCTCTACTGGCCGATGGTGGGAACGGTGATCGAGAGCTTCCACGACACGTCATTCATCACGCCCGAGCCGCGCTATGTGGGCCTGGCGATCTATGAAAAGGTTTTTGCCAGCCGTTATTTCGATGCCGTGTTGTGGAACTCGGTCATCTGGACGCTCGGTGTGGTCGTGTTGCAAAATATCATCGGGTTCTTCACCGCGACGCTGCTGAACCAGGGGCTTCCGATGCAGGGGCTGACCCGCGCCCTGGTGCTGATGCCCTTTGTGCTGCCGGGCGTGGTGACGGGCCTGTTGTGGCGGTTCATGTATGATCCGCAACTGGGTCTGATCAATTCCATCATGATCCGGCTTGGGCTTGTCGAGAACAGCGCGGCGTGGCTTGCCAATCCCGACACGGCCATGGCGGCGGTCATCTTTGTGGCGGTCTGGAAAGGGTTTCCCTTTTCGATGCTGATCTACCTCGCCGCCCTGCAGAATGTGGATCGCAGCCAGCTGGAAGCCGCAACGCTTGATGGTGCAGGCTCATGGCGGCGCCTGATCGACGTGACCTTGCCGTCAATCCGCGATGTGGTGCTGGTCAATATCGTGCTGACCCTGATCCTGACCTTCAATTATTTCGATATCGTCTGGGTGATGACGCGCGGCGGACCGCAGCACGCCACCCATATCTTTCCAACCCGGATCTACGAGACCGGCTTTGGCCAGTTCCGCTTTGGCGAGGCGGCCACCTATGGCGTGGTCTCGATCATGGTGCTGGCCGTGCTCGTGGCGCTTTACGTGATCGTGCAACTGGGAACCAACCGGCGGAGGCGCACGGCATGACACAGACCCGCACAACCCGCGCGCTGCTGATCGCGGCGCAGATTCTGCTGGCCATCTTCGTGCTGCTGCCATTCTTCTGGATGTTCTCGGTCAGCCTGAAACCGCCGACAGAACCCTTCGCGATCCCGGCGCGGCTTTGGCCCGACGATCCGACGCTGGCCAATTACGTCACCGCGTTCCGGCCGGAGTTCCGCACCTATTTCGTCAATTCGCTCATCGTGTCCGGATTGTCGGTGGTGATCACGGTCACCCTCGCCCTCATGGCCGCCTACAGTTTCACCCGCGGGCAGCTTTTGATCATCAACGTCCTGATGAGCCTGGTCGTGCTGGCACAGATGTTTCCGCATTCGGCAATCATCATTCCGATCTACCGGATGATGCGGGCGGCGGATCTGCTCAACACCTATGCGAGTCTCGTCATCGCCTATGTCTCGGTCACGCTGCCGGTGGCGATCTGGATGCTGCGCGGGTTCCTGATGAAGCTGCCGGTCTCTCTGGAAGAGGCCGCCGCCATTGACGGGGCAGGGCCCTTGCGGGTGTTTCGCGATGTGGTTGTGCCGCTGGCCAGGCCCGGCGTGATTGCAACGGCGGTCTATGTCCTGATCGTGACATGGCAAGAGTTCCTGTTTGCGCTGTCTTTCACCTCGACACGCGAAATGCGGACATTGCCGGTGGGGCTCAATGATTTCATCGGGCAATACGGGATCCGCTATGGAGAACTGATGGCATCTTCCGTGATGGTCTCGGTCCCGGTGATTGCCGTTTTCTTCTTTTTGCAACGCTATTTTGTCGCCGGTCTGACCGCTGGCGCGGTGAAGGGGTGACGTATGGTTTCTGCATCGCAAGGTGAACGGCCCAAGGGGCGTGTGCCAGATCGCGCGCACGCCGGATCACCGCACGGCACATGGGGGATGAGCGTATGGAAAGCGGGCACAGGAGAGATGACATGTCACTGATCGAAATCTCGGACCTGATGCCCGGCGTTCGTCAGTTGCTGTTCAACCGGCCCGACAAGCTCAACGCGCTGTCCACCCCATTGATGGCAGAGTTCGACGCGGCCCTTGACGCGGCAGCCCGGGAGCCTGAGGTGCGCGTGCTGATCCTGCGCGGGGCCGGGGGCAAGGCGTTCGTCGCCGGGGCGGACATAGCGGAATATCAAGGGGACAAACGCGCCGAATTCATCGCCTACCAGATGAATTCCCGCCGCATCTTCGACAAGCTCGAATCTCTGCCCAAGCCGGTGATCTGCGCGATCGACGGCTTTGCCCTGGGCGGCGGGTTCGAGATTGCGCTTTGCTGCGACATCATCCTTTGTGACCGGAGTGCACAACTGGGCCTTCCCGAGGGGCGCCTGGGCCTGACCCCCGGCGGCGGCGGCACGCAACGTCTTGTGCGGGCGGTGGGCAAATACGCAGCCTGCGATCTGATGCTGGCAGGCTGGCGGATGTCGGCCCGACGGGCGTTCGAACTCGGGATCGCGGCCGAGGTGACACAAGACCTTGACGCGGCGATTGCGCAACGGGCGCGCGCCTGTCTCAAGATCGCCCCGCTGGCGCAGGCCGAAATGAAGCGGCTGATGCGCGAGGGCGCGGATGCGCCCATCGAGGCTGCGAAGAGCTACGAGCAGGAGATACTGTTCCGTCTGTATTCCACGGCGGATGGGCAGGAGGGCATTGACGCCTTCCTTGAGAAACGCGCGCCCGGGTTCAGGGGGGCCTGACGATGGAGCTGGCAGGCAAGGCAGCCGTCATCACCGGGGCTGCACAGGGCATAGGGCGTGCCTGCGCTGAAGCTCTGGCCAATGCAGGCGCGCGTGTCGTTCTGGCCGATATCGATGGCGGCGAAGGCCGGGCGTTGGCCAAGGCAATCGGAGATGCCGCGATTTTCGTCCACACGGACATGCGCGATCTGGTGTCCGTGCAGGCCATGGCCGAGCAGGCACAGGCAGCGTTCGGGGGCGTGGACATTCTCGTCAACAATGCTGCTGTCGCGCTCAATGGCGTTGTTGATGAGATCGACGAGGCGCGCTGGTCGAGGGTGATCGACCTGAACCTGACAGGTGTCTGGCGCGGCATGAAAGCCTGTGTGCCCATGATGCGCGCCCGCGGTGGCGGCAGCGTGATCAACATGTCCTCTGTGCAGGGTTTGCGTGGTTTTGCCGGCTGGCCGGCCTATGCCGCAGCCAAAGGTGCGATCAACGCACTGACCGTGCAAACGTCGGTCGATCTTGCTCCGGCGGGTATTCGGGTGAATGCGGTGGCACCGGGCACAATCCTCACGCCAATGAACGAACGGATTTTTGCCGATCTTCCCGATGGCGGTGCGAAATTGAAAGATCAATGGAACAAGGCGCATCCGATCGGACGCTTCGGGCAGCCGAAAGAGGTCGCCGAGGCGGTCACGTTCCTCGCCTCGGACCGGTCGGCTTTCATCACCGGCGAAATCCTCAGGGTCGATGGTGGCCTTGCGATCAAGGGGGAATGAACGGATGGATAGTCGCGACAATATCACGCTCACTCATGCGCGATCGAAGCTGGGGGAGATGTCCTTCGATCCCGCCATTGGAAATCTGCGTGCCCTCGCGTTTCGCGATTCGGACAGGGTGCTGCATCCGCTGGCCACGGCACCCTGGGTGGAGGAACCGGGGTGTGATCTGCCCGAAGACCTTGCACCTTTGCAGCGCACCCTTTCGGGGGATTTCTTCTGCGCGCCCTTCGGGGCAAGCGATGTGGAACCCGCGCCGCCCCATGGCTGGAGCGCGAACAGCCCCTGGAGCGTGACGGAAAGCGGCGCGCAGACGGTGCGTGCCGTCCTGGACCGGCCGGTGCTGGGCGCGCGCCTGCGCAAGACACTCTGTCTGTCGGCAAACGCGCCGCTCCTGCTTCAGGAGCACTGGATCGAGGGGGGAACCGGGGCATTGACGGCCGCCCATCATCCGATGGTGCGGTTTGCCGGAACGGCGCGCTATGCCTGCTCTGCCAAGCGCGCAGTGCTGACGCCGGATGTGCCGCTTGAACCGGGTCACGCGCGGCTGCTCCCGGGGGTTTCGGGCCTCAACATCGCATCGGTGCCCGGCGCGGACGGGGAGCCTGTCGATCTGACCATGTTGCCAATCGGCAAGGCGCACGAGGATTTCGTGACACTTGTCGAGGCGGAAGGCTCCGAACTCGGCTGGTCGGCGGTGATCCGCGAGATCGAGAATGACATCGTGTTTGTCCTCAAGGATCCGTCCGTCCTCCCGGTCACCATGTTGTGGCATTCCAATGGCGGGCGCGACTATCCACCCTGGAACGGGCGGCATCGCAATGTGCTTGGGATCGAAGACGGTTGCGCCGCGGGTGCGGCCGGTCATCGCGCGGCACTCGGGCCGAACCGGGTGGCCGCAACCGGGGTGAGGACCGCACTGGCCCTTGCGCCGGGACGCACCCATCGCATCGCCCATGCAATCGGGGCCATCGCGCGTCCCGAGGGCTGGTCCCGCGTCACCGATATTCGTCTGTCCGGCGACCATCTGATCCTGACGGGAGACGCGGGTCAGCCGCGTCGGCTGCCGTTCCCCGACGATTTTCTTCACAAGGAGGCGTGACCCATGGCCACCGTCGAACTTCGCGACCTGCACAAGTCCTTTGGCAGTTTCACCGCGCTGGAAAAGTTGAACCTGTCCATTGAAGACGGTGAGTTTCTGGTGCTTCTTGGTCCTTCGGGCTGCGGCAAATCCACCACCATGCGCCTGATCGCCGGGCTGGAAGAGCCGACATCGGGCACGATCCGTATCGGGGACCGTGAGGTCAACACCATGCCCGCGCGTGAGCGCGACCTGGCCATGGTGTTCCAGAACTACGCGCTTTACCCGCATATGACCGTGGCCGAAAATATCGGCTATCCGCTCAGGATTGCCAGACTGCCAAAGACAGAGCGCGTGCAACGTGTCCGCGCTGCGGCGGCCAGGGTCGAGATGGCGCATCTGCTGTCCCGCCGCCCTGGCGAGTTGTCCGGAGGTCAGCGGCAGCGTGTCGCCCTGGCCCGTGCCATCGTGCGCACACCGCAGCTGTTCCTGATGGACGAGCCGCTCTCGAATCTCGACGCCAAGCTGCGCACAGTGATGCGCGCCGAGTTGCGCCACCTGCAAAAGGAACTTGGCACGACCACGATCTATGTGACCCATGATCAGGTCGAGGCCATGACGCTGGCCGACCGGATCGTGATCCTGAACGATGCAAGGATCCAGCAGACGGGCTCTCCTGCGGAAATCTACGCACGCCCCGCCAACAGCTTCGTCGCAGGCTTCATCGGCTCGCCGCCGATGAACCTGATCCGGGGCGCGGTCACGTCGGGTCGGTTCGAGCACGCGGGCGGGGCGCTCGACCTGCCGGGTCAGCCGGACGGTGCGGCGATGCTGGGTATCCGCCCCGAGGATATCAGCCTGGTCGAAGAAGGGGGCGATATCGACGGGATGGTCTATTCCTCGGAATTGCTGGGCGACAGCACATTGCTCAATATCCGGATCGGAGATGGCCTGATCTCGGCAAAGGTCGGCCCCGGGGATGGGCGCGAGATGGACAGTGCCATCTCACTGACGTTCGACCGGGCCAGGCTGCATGTCTTTGATGGCCAGAGCGGCGAAAGGCGTGCCTGACATGTCCTTTCGTTTTGCAAGTGCCAGAACGACGCGCCTGCCACCGGACCGGGCCGAAGTGTTTTTCGACGGCATCTTTTCCGATCCGAAACTCAGCCACCCCGAAGGCGTGGCCGTGGGGCCGGATGGCTGGATCTGGGTGGGCAATCAGGACGGCGACATTTGCCGGATCGCGCCCGATGGCGCGCGGATGGAGCGCGTGGCCTCCACCGGCGGGTTCACGCTCGGGCTGGCTTTCGATGGCGACCGGGCGCTGTTTGCCTGCGACATGAAACATGCGGCGGTCTTCCGGCTTGATCTGGACACGCGCCACCTGATCCGGTTCACGGATCCGGGCATCCGGATTCCGAATTACCCGCTGGTCGATGCCGCACGCGGGCGGTTGCTGGTCTCTGACAGCCAGTCTTCAGGCACGCCCGGAGCGGGGATCTGGGCCTACGACCTGGGCACGGGCCGGGGGGCACCCTGGTGCACACAGGCGCTGAATTTCGCAAACGGGCTGGCCATGCGGACCGGCGAAGATGCGGTCTATGTCTGCGAGACCTTCGCCCCGGCCATCACGCGCATCCCGATATTGCCCGATGGCACCGCAGGCAAGGCCGAGATGTTTGCCGCGGATTTGCCGGGGCTGCCGGACGGGATTGCCTTTGACGAGACGGGCAATCTGCTGGTGGGCTGTTACGAGCCGTCGCGGCTGTTGCAAATTTCGCCCGATGGTGCCCGCAGCGAGGTTCTCATCGAGGATCCGACAGCCCATCTGTTCTGCCACCCGACCAACATCGCCTTCGCCGGGACCACGCTGTTCACCGCCAATCTTGGCCGCTGGCATGTGACCAGGGTGGCCATGGATGTCGGGGCACCCCCGCTCTGGGAGGCGAGCGCATGACCTGTCGCGGCCTGACCTGGGATCACCCGCGCGGCTATGATGCCCTGGCAGAGGCTGCGCGGCGGGTGAATGTCGACCGCGCGGAGCCGTTGATAATCTGGGAAAAACAGCCACTTGAAGGGTTCGAAAGCGCACCGATAACGGAATTGACCGCGCGATATGATCTCGTCGTGCTTGATCACCCCCATATCGGGGAGGCGGTGGCGGAGGATTGCCTGATACCGCTGGAAGATCTGTTCGGCCCTGATCAGCTGGCCCTGTGGAACGCCCGGAGCATCGGCCCGTCTTTTCGCTCCTACGCGTGGGATGGCAGGCATTGGGCGCTGCCGCTGGATGTGGCAACGCAGGTTGGCGCGCGCCGCCCGGACCGCATCACCACAGCCCCGCAAGGCTGGGACGAGATCGAAGAGATTGCCCAAAGCCTGCCGGTGGCACTGTCCCTTGCCGGGCCGCACGGGTTCTTGAACCTGATCTCCATGGCCGCGTCGGAAGGTGCCATCGTGGGTGGAGATGATATGTTGCCCGAAGAGATTGCACTCCCGGTCCTTGCGCGCCTGCAACGTCTCGCCCGTCGGGCACCCTGCGGCAGTGCGGCGCTCAATCCGATCGCCTTGCTGGAGACGATGGGGCGCAGCGATCAGATCGCCCTGATCCCGTTGATTTTTGGCTATGTGACCTACGCCCGGGCTGGCCATGTGCCGCATCCGGTGGCATTTTTCGACACGCCTCGCACCGAGACCGGGCGCGGCGGCGTTCTAGGTGGAACGGGCATCGCCTTTTCGCGCCGGTGTGCGCCCGATGCTGACCTGCGGACCCACGCCGCGGACCTTCTGTTGCCTGGAACGCAACGCGACCTCTTCCCGACATTCGGCGGTCAGCCCTCCGCCCGTGTGGCCTGGCAGGACGCGGGCGTGAACGCGGCCTGGGGCAATTTCTATCGCGACACGCGTGACACTGCGGAACAGGCGTTGTTGCGACCCCGCTTTGACGGCTTTCCGGCCTTTACCAATGCCGCCTCCGCGCGTCTGTGCGACGCTCTGGCGCGGGGTGAAGGCGAACTGGCAACCCTCACAGCCCTGCGATCGCTCTGGCGCGACAGTCGCGCCAGGGCGCGGGGCGACCTTGATGACAACAGAGACTGACACATGACCGAAAAAGCCCTGTCCCACATCACGATCCTTGATTTCTCCCACCTCTTGCAGGGGCCGTTCGCCACGCAGCTGCTGGCCGATATGGGGGCCAACGTGATCAAGATCGAACGCCCCGGTGCGGGCGATCTGTTTCGTTCCCTCACCTTCCGCAACAAATGGATCGGTGATGGCGAAAGCCCGAATTTCCTCGCCTGGAACCGCAACAAGCGCAGCATCGCCCTGAATCTGAAATCGCCCGACGCCCGCGCCGTCATCATGAAGATGGCCGAAAAGGCCGATGTTGTGGTGCAGAATTTCCGCCCCGGCGTGATGGCGCGCCTGGGCTATGGCTACGAGGATTTCAAGGCCGTCAACCCCCGCATCGTCTATTGCTCGGGCTCCGGCTATGGTGAAGATGGCCCTTACGTGAACCGGCCGGGGCAGGACATGCTGGTGCAGGGTCTGACCGGGATCATGGCCGCCACGGGACAGGCCGATCAACCACCGACGCCGGTGGGTGCGGGTTTTTCCGATCAGATTGGTGCAATGAACATGGTCTACGGCATCCTGACCGCGCTGCTTTGGCGCGAGCGTTCGGGAGAAGGGCAAGAGGTCAAGGTCAACCTGCTTGCGGGCATGCTGGCCCATCAGAACCAGGAAATGGTCATGGCGATGAATTTCGACGAGGATTTCCAGCGTCCCAATTCCGGGATCGGGCATCCGGGCATGGATGCGCCTTTCGGGACGTATCCGACTGCGGACGGCTGGGTCACCATCGCCATGAGCCCGTTCAAGACCTTGGTGAACGTGCTGGGCAATGTGGAGCTTATGCGTTTCGACGACCCCGAGACCCTTTTTGCCAACCGCGATGATGTCTGGCGCGCGCTGGCGGCTGAAACCGGGAAATGGTCAACCGAGGCGTTGATCGAGGCCCTGCTGGCGGCCGACATCTGGTGTGGTGAGGTCAGGACGCATTTGCAGGCCGCCGCCGATCCGCAGGTGGCCCATCTTGGCATCTTGCAGGACTACCAGCATCCGCGTGCAGGAACGGTCAAGGTTGTCGGGCCTGCGGTCGGGTTGAGTTCGACACCCGCATCGATCGAACGCCCCGCTCCGCTCGTGGGCGAGCATACGCGGGAAGTTCTGGCCGAGTTTGGAATAACAGAAGACGAGGTGGAATACCTGCTGAAAACCGGTAGCGCGGATCAAACCGTGGGATCAAACACCTAGGGTCAGGACGCATTGACTCTTGCCGGTCGGGGTAATTCGCGGTTCCGATAGAGAGCGGTGAGATGAGTGATCTCCATTGGCCGACGGACAAGCAGATGGAGCGGCTGCGGCCCATGGCGCGTCGAAAACGATCTGCAACCGTTAGATCCGCTGGAGCCGGACGGGCAATCCGGCTTCGGGTGTGATTGCCTCACGAGATCGCGCCCGCCAGAAGCGCGCAAATCCACCTCCGCATCGCCCTCGTAACCCGCCTTGGTGCCCTCGCCTTGATGTCCTTGGGCCCAGGCCGGGATCGAACATGTGGCCTGATCTCACGGGCCAAAGCTGATCCTACGGGGCAAAGGCGAAAGCGCATCTCAACGAAAGGGTCTGCAACAAAGCCTGTACAAGTTTCTATCTGCGGTTGTTTCTCTCGCCGGAGCGCAATGAAACAGCGTGTGCCGCGCCACCCCGATCAGGAGGCCAACCGGTCCTTCACCATTGCTCCGGCGCGGCCGAAATCCATCTGGCCGGCATATTTCGACTTCAGTTCTCCCATGACTCGCCCCATGTCGCGAATCGAACCGGCACCGACCTTTCCGATCGCCGCGTCGATGGCGTCGGTGACTTCATCTTCCTTGAGCTGGCGCGGCAGAAGCTCCTCGATGACCTTGACCTTGCCCAACTCCTTTTCGGCCAGTTCGAGCCGTCCACTCTCCTCATAGGCGCGCGTGCTTTCCTGCCGCTGCCTGATCATTTTCCCCATGATCGCAAGCACTTCCGCGTCGTCCACCGAAGCGTCCCCCTCGCCACCGCTGCGCAGGGCAATCTCGCGATCCTTGATCGCCGCATTGATCAGCCGCAACGTCGAGAGCCGGTCCTGCTCATTGTCCTTCATCGCGTGTTTCAGCGCCTTTGCAATCCGCTCGTGCATCAGCATGATTTTTGTCCCCGTCTCTACGGAAAAGCCAAAATAGCCGCATTGCAGAATGCAGACAATATCTGCATCTGCAACCTGCCGGAAAGGTAAACACAGTTCTCGATCTGCCCCTTGACCCCGTACCGCCGCGCGCTTATTTTCCGGCGAATTTCGCCTTTGGGAGTCGCGTCATGCCTGCCAGCCAGAATGTCACCGAAAACCCCACGGCGCTGATCGCACTCGCGGATGGGCAACTGTTTTACGGGAAAGGGTTTGGTGCAACGGGCGACACAGTTGCAGAACTGGTCTTCAACACCGCCATGACCGGGTATCAGGAAATCATGACGGATCCATCCTATGCGGGTCAGGTCGTGACCTTTACCTTCCCCCATGTGGGCAATGTGGGCGTGAACAGCGACGATGACGAAGCCGCCGAACCGATCGCTGCCGGGATGGTGGTGAAGTGGGATCCGACCGAACCGTCGAACTGGCGCGCAACCGGGAATCTGACGGGCTGGCTGGCCGGGTGTGGCCGGATCGGCATCGGCGGGGTCGATACCCGTCGCCTGACCCGCGCGATCCGCCAGCAAGGCGCTCCGCATGCCGCCATCGCGCATCACCCGGATGGCAAATTCGACATTGAGGTTCTGGTCCGGAAAGCCCGTAGCTGGAACGGTCTTGTCGGAATGGATCTCGCAAGGGAAGCAAGCTGCACGCAAGGCTACCGCTGGAACGAGACGCGTTGGGCCTGGCCCGAGGGCTACAGGGCCGCCGGGGACGCCCCCCTCAAAGTGGTCGCGATCGACTACGGTGCAAAGCGCAACATTCTGCGCTGTCTGGCTTCGGCGGGGTGCGATGTGACCGTGCTGCCCGCAACCGCCACCGCCAAAGAGGTTCTGGCGCTGAACCCGGATGGCGTGTTCCTCTCGAACGGTCCTGGTGACCCGGCTGCGACCGGCGAATATGCCTTGCCGATGATCCGGGGGGTGCTTGAGACCGGGCTGCCGGTCTTCGGGATCTGTCTGGGCCACCAGATGCTCGCGCTTGCGCTCGGGGCGAAGACGATCAAGATGAACCATGGGCATCACGGTGCGAACCACCCGGTGAAAGATCTCACGACCGGCAAGGTTGAGATCACCTCGATGAACCATGGCTTCACGGTTGACAGTCAGACCCTGCCCGAGGGCGTCAAGGAGACACATGTTTCGCTCTTTGATGGCTCCAATTGCGGGATTGCGCTGGAGAATCGTCCGGTTTTTTCGGTGCAGTATCACCCTGAGGCGAGCCCCGGCCCGCAGGACAGTTATTACCTGTTCGACCGTTTTGCCGATGCGATGCGCACCCACAAGGTCGGGTGAGGCCGCCGAACCTGTCGGAGTGACATTCAAGGCCGTGGCGTAACTGCCATGCCTTTGTCTTTACCCTTTCCGGCTTTGTTTCACCCACAGTCGTTAATCGGGCGTTAACCCTAAGTTTGCATCCTGTCGGAGAATGCAACCAAAAGGTGATCTCAGGGTATATGTTCATAACGGGCCTCAAGACCGTCACGATACAGCAGACCCGGGCGGTAGCGACAGATTTGCACCCGGCCACGGTGCCCGTATCGGGCGATCCGCGCAGAGCGCGCCAGACCGTCACACACCCCACACCGAACCGCACCCGAAGCCGCGTCGCCCTCGGGCAAATCCTGCTTCAGATGGAGGCTGTTTCGGCCGGGAACCTGCTCAAGGCCCTCGCCTTGCGCAATCGGGAGGATGTGTGCCTTGGCAATATCCTTCTGACCCATGGCTGGGTTGATGAGGCAACGCTGATGGCGGCGCTGGCCCGGCAGTGGAATACCTCTGTCGTTGACTTGCGTGCACAGCCTCCCGACCCCCGGCTGATCGACGCGATCGGTGCCGAACTGTGCCTGCAGGAAGCAATCGTTCCCTGGCGCCATGTCGGGGGTCAGACCGTGATTGCCAGCGCGCGCCCCGATAATTTTGCAAGCCTCAAAGACCGGCTTCCGGTTTGTTTCGCCCCTTACCGCATGGTTCTACCAGAGCACAGCGTTCACGAAAGCCTGCTCGCACGCCGCCAGACCGCCTTGATCCGCCGCGCTGAAATCAAGGTCGATCCGGCGGAAAGTTGTCGCACTCGCAACGAAACCCGCGTTGCCAGGATAGCCTTCGGAACCATCGCCATCACGACGCTGGGCCTGATCGCCGCGCCGCAACTGGTGTTTTTCCTGCTGTTTCTCTGGGCCATGGTGACGCTGATCGCAACGATGGTGCTCAAGATGATGGCCTTCGTCTCTCAGGTTCTCGCGCTGCGCCGTCAGACGAGCCTGCCCCGGTCCCTTGACACACAGCACGGACCGCCGCCACGCCTGCCGATCATTTCGGTGATGATACCGCTGTTTCGTGAGCATGACATCGCGCAGCGCCTGATCGGACGGCTGGGAAAATTGAACTACCCGCGGGAATTGCTCGACGTGATTCTGGTCGTGGAAGAAACCGACATGACCACGCGCAATGCGTTGGCGGGCAAGGAACTGCCGCGCTGGATGCGGGTGGTCACCGTGCCCGATGGCCCGATCAAGACCAAGCCCCGCGCGTTGAACTACGCGCTGAATTTCTGCCGCGGCTCGGTCATCGGGGTCTGGGATGCCGAGGATGCGCCCGAACCGGACCAGCTCGGAAGGCACATCGTTGCGCGCTGCTTCGCCCGGGCAGGCCCCGAGGTCGCCTGCCTGCAAGGTATTCTCGATTATTACAACCCGCGCACCAATTGGCTGGCCCGCTGTTTCACCGTGGAATATGCGACCTGGTTCCGGATGTTCCTGCCCGGTATCGCGCGGCTTGGATTCGTTGTGCCGCTGGGTGGCACGACCCTCTTTTTTCGCCGCGCCGCGCTTGAGGGGCTGGGTGGCTGGGACGCGCATAACGTGACCGAGGATGCCGATCTGGGCGTGCGCCTTGCGCGCCACGGCTATCGCACCGAACTGATCGAGGCTGTCACCTACGAAGAGGCGAATTGCCGCGCCCTGCCCTGGGTCAAGCAGCGCTCACGCTGGCTCAAGGGGTATGCGATGACCTGGGCTGTGCATATGCGCGATCCTGTGCGGCTCTGGCGCGAACTGGGCACGAAGCGTTTCCTGGGGGTGCAGATCCTCATTCTCGGATCCTTGTCGCAATACCTTCTGGCACCGATTCTATGGAGCTTCTGGATCACGCTGTTTGGCGGCTGGCATCCGATCGCCTCGAACATGACGCCCTGGATTCTCTGGCCGATGATGGCCGTTTTCGCCCTCTCGGAAGTGGTCAATATCAGCGCAGGCATGTGGGCGGTGCGCAGCGAGCAGCATTCCCATCTGATCAAATGGGTGCCGACACTGCACCTCTACTTTCCGCTCGGTGCGCTGGCCGGCTGGAAAGCGATTTACGAGGTGATCACCATGCCCTTCTACTGGGACAAGACGACCCATGGCATTTTCGACGTCCCCCCCGGCCCCCATGATTGCCGCACCAAATCCGATCCCGGCGATCGCCGGGGCTGTCGCGTGCATGAATGGGCCACACCCACGCACACCGTTCACACCGCTGATCGACTGAGAGGCCGGCTATAACGCTTCGGCCCAGTGCCCCGCCGTGCCGTGGCGCGCGGCATCCAGCTTGAGTCGGGTCTCGAACGCGTGCGAGATATGCGTGCGCAGGGCCTGCGCGGCCCCCTTGCCATCGCCCTCGCGTATTGCATCGACGATCGCCTGATGTTCAGCCAGCGCAGCATCGCCCCGCCCCTCCACCGCCAGCGAAGTCGTTGCCAAAAGCGCCATCGAACGATGCACCAGATCGAGTTGCTGCACCAGGTAGCGGTTATGCGATGCCAGATGGATCTGATGGTGAAACCGCCGATTGGCTCGGCTGAGTCCCTCGGGATTATCAAGCTGTCCCCGATCTTCGTCAATCATGCCCTGCAACACGCACACCTCTTCTGGATCGGCATGTTTCGCCGCCAGCCGGGCGGCCAGCGCTTCCAGCTCGGCCCGCACCATGTAGAGTTCGGCCAACTGGTTGTGATCAAGCGATGCCACGATCAGCGAGCGTCCGTCGCGCGCCAGCATCTGTTGCGTCTCCAGCCGCTGCAACGCTTCGCGCACCGGCGTGCGCGACACGCCCAGCCGCTCGGCCAGTTCGGATTCCACCAGCCGGTCGCCGGGGCGATAGACCCCTTCGTCGATGGCCTCAAGTATCAATCTATAAGCGTCTTTCTGCATTCTTTCCGTCTCGATCAGGGCGCAAGACTAGTCTTCCTGCGCGGTCCAAGACAAGCAGATTGCAACGTCACTCCGCCATGCCCAGCTTGCACCGCATGTAAAGCTGCCGATCACGCGCCATGGCTTACGCGTCAGCCGCGCCTCCAAAAGCCAATGGAACAATGGCGAAAGCCTGGTTCAGGCCGTTCAAAACGACGCCCAAATCCAAAAAATCACAATCCGAAGGTGGGTCATGTTGGCCCTGTCTCGGGATTGTGCCGGGCCGATGGCCACGTATTGTGTCGCGAAACGGAACAGGATGTTCAAGGCGAACACGGACAGCTCACGCCGCTGGTCGGATGCGCTACGGCCGGGTGCGCTGCCCGAGCCATTATTCTGCAACAGCGCCCATTCTCGTTATGGCCTGAGTTCAGGCCAGTCGATCCGGCAGTGTCAGGCCCCGCAGGATATTCGAGCCCTGCATCGGTTTCTTGCCGGGACGTTGTGCCTCAAGCACCTCCAGGGCGCCGGTTCCGCAGGCGATCGTGAAACCGCCCAGAACCGCCCCTGCCGGCCCTGTGCCCCGGGCCAGGGTCGCACGCAGGAGCCTGACGCGCTCCCCCTCGATATTGCACCAGGCGCCGGGGACGGGCGAAAGGCCATTGATATGTCGGACCAGATCCCCGGCGGGGCGCGTCCAGTCCACCTGCGCTTCGGCCTTGTCGATCTTCGCGGCGTAAGTAACACCATTCCCGGCTTGGACCTCGGGCACCAGATCGTCGATCCGGGCCAGTGCCTCACCGATCAGCCGCGCACCCGTCGCGCTCAGGCGATCATGCAGGTTTCCGGCTGTTTCCGTTGCGCCGATCCCGGTTGTCTCGCGCAGCAGAACCGGCCCGGTATCAAGGCCCGCTTCCATCTGCATGATGCAGATCCCGGTTTGCAGATCGCCGGCCATGATCGCCCGATTGATCGGGGCCGCCCCCCGCCAGCGCGGCAGAAGCGAGGTGTGAATATTCAGGCACCCCCGCGTCGGCGCATCCAGCACCGCTTGCGGCAAGATCAGCCCATAGGCGACCACCACGGCAATATCCGCGTTCAGCGCGGCAAGGGCTGCGCGATTCTCTGCCGCCTTGAAATTCAGCGGCGTGCGCACCTCGATTCCCAGTTGCAGTGCCCTGACATGAACAGCAGAGGGGCGTTCCATCTTGCCGCGCCCGGCGGGGCGGGGCGGCTGTGAATAAACCGCAACCACTTCGTGCCTTGTGGCCAATGCCTCCAGCACGGGAACGGAAAACGCGGGCGTGCCCATGAAAATGACGCGCATCACCCAGCCTTACTGCCACACCCGCATCTTGCGATGCCGCGGCGAGAGGTGGTTGCGTCCAGCACATCAATCGTCTCGGCCAGACGATGCGGGGGGCGATCATTGCAAGGCGTGAACGGGCACACTGCCATCAGAGGACGGGATCCCTGGAATGGGTCACCCGCGCGCGCTCACGCTTCAGCTTCTCCATTTTCCGGGTGATCATCTTGCGCTTCATCGGCCCCAGATAGTCGATGAACAGCCGGCCGTCGAGATGATCCAGTTCATGTTGCGCACAGGTCGCCCAGAGCGCGTCGAATTGCTCTTCATGCGATTTTCCGTCGATGTCGAGCCAGCGCATCCGAACTTCGGCGGGGCGCGTCACCTCGGCATATTGATCGGGGATCGACAGGCACCCCTCTTCGTGGACATTCGTCTCTTCCGAGGACCAGGTGATCTCGGGATTGATCAGGACCATTGGTTCGGGGGCTGCCTCCCTCTCCTTGACGCAGTCCATCACGAAAACCCGCGCCATCACGCCGACCTGTGGTGCGGCCAGACCGATGCCGGGTGCGTCATACATCGTCGCGAGCATGTCGTCGGCCAGTTTGCGGATCTCGGGTGTCACCTTGGCGACGGGATCGCAGGTCTTTTTCAGCCGCGGGTCGGGATGGATCAGGATCGGGCGTAGCGTCATGTTCCGGGATTTAGGCCAGGTCGCGCGCCCTTGCAATGGCGGGACGATTGTGCGGGCAACAAATCGGCATTTGCACCTGCCGCCGGGTTTTGATCAGATGCGGGCAAGCACAAGCAGGAGACATGCCATGACCGCCCCCGATTTCGACGAGATCATCGACCGTGTGGGAACCCATTCGGCGAAATGGGATGCGATGGAGGGAATCTATGGTGTGAACCCGCGACACGGAATCCCGATGTGGGTTGCCGATATGGATTTTCGTCCGCCGCAGGTGGTGCAGGGGGCGCTTGAGGCGATGGCCGCGCACGGGATCTATGGCTATTGGGGCGACAACAGCACCTATCACGCGGCGATCCAGTGGTGGATGGCCGAGCGCCACGGCTGGCCGGTCGAACCCGACTGGATCTTCACCACCCATGGCCTTGTCAATGGCACGGCGCTCTGTGTCGATGCGTTCACCGCACCGGGCGACGCGGTGGTGCTGATGACGCCGGTCTATCATGCGTTCGCTCGGGTGATCCGCGCGGCCGGTCGCGAGGTACGCGAATGCCCCCTCAAGTGCGTCGATGGCCGATACGGGATGGATTTCGACATCTGGGACGATCTTGTGACCGGCACCGAAAAGATGCTGATCCTGTGCTCGCCGCATAATCCGGGTGGCCGTGTCTGGTCGAAAGCCGAACTGGAGGCCACGGCAGCCTTTGCCAGGAGGCACGATCTGGTTCTGATCTCGGACGAGATCCACCACGATCTGGTCATGCCCGGCCAGACCCATGTTCCGATGGCGGTCGCCGCTCCTGATCAGCCGTTGGTCATGATGAGTGCGACCACCAAGACCTTCAATATCGCGGGCGCTCACTCGGGGAACGTGATCATTGCCGATCCCGACCTGCGGGCGACATTCGCGGCCCGGACAGGCGCGCTCGGGATCTCGCCCAACAGTTTCGGTCTGGCCATGGCGACAGCGGCCTATTCCCCCGAAGGTGGGGCCTGGGTCGATGCGCTCACCGTCTATCTCGACGGTAATCGCCAGATTTTTGACGACGGGGTGAACGCGATCCCCGGTCTGGACTCGATGCCGCTTGAGGCGACTTACCTCGCCTGGGTCGATTTCTCCGGCACCGGTATGACGAGCAGGCAATTCACGTCCCGTGTCGAGAAAGAGGCGAAGATCGCCGCAAGCCATGGTGGCACCTTCGGATCGGGTGGCGAAAGCTGTCTGCGTTTCAACCTTGCCACACCACGCGTCCGCATCATCGAAGCGGTTGAGCGGCTGCAAAATGCCTTTGCCGATCTGCAATGAAAAAGCGGGCCAGCCGCGCTCCTTCCTTGATGAAATCTGGCGCCGTGCGGTCGGCCACTGTTGTCTCGCGCTTGACGGTGCAGAGAAGTTCCCCTCCATTGATCTCGGAATCAACGATCAGGCAGGTCGAGATCTGCCATGTTTCCTCGTACAGATCCACCAGGCCGCGCAGGCGGGCTACATGCTCCGCATCAAGTGCGAAGCCGCCGGCAAAACGCCGCAGCACTGGCCAGACCGAGTCGCCCGCCACGTCGCCCGCCACGGCCTTCAGGCGCAACCGCTTGCGATCCTCATGCTTGTGGGCGGCCTTCAGCCTCTCCAGCATCTCCTTGGGAAGGAATTCCGTTTCAACCTTCAGCAGATCCCCCGCAAGCCACGCTGATCACGAGAATGTAAAATTCAAGTTTACCGCTCGCTTACCATCATGCCGCAGCCACAAACTGTGCCAAAATTGCAACGTCTTGATGGTTGTTGACCGCCGACCGGGCGCGGATGGAGGGGCAGGTCCGGCAAGCGCAACTTGCGCCGGGGTCTAGCGGGTCGGTTCTGTGGAGCAGGGGTGTTTCGGCTTGTCAGCCATACCTGGCTGACAGTTGGTCTGCGCAACAAGATACAGGGCTCAGCTTTCGCGCATGGCATGGGTGAAATAGTCGACAAACGGCTTGAGCAGGTAGGTGATTGGACGATGCGCGGCGGTGCGCAAAAAGACCTCCACGGGCATTCCCGGCACCAGGTGTCGATCCCCGAGCTTGCCGAGCTGTTCCGCGTCGAGGGCGATTTCCAGCCGGTAATATGGCGCAGTTGCAGGATCGTCCTGCAACACATCGGCTGAGATCAGGTTCAGGCGACCGGTCAGTTCCGGCGTGGTGCGTGTCGCGAAAGCCGAGAAGTGCAGTGTGGCGGGCTGATCCGGGTGGATCTCATCGATATGGATGGTCGGCAAGCGCGCCGAAACGATCAGCGGCCGGTCACGCGGGATGATATACATCACGGTATCGCCGGGGCGGATCACCGCGTTCGGGGTTGTGACCGCCATTGCATGGACGGTTCCCGAGACCGGCGCGCGCAGGTCCAGCCGCGCGATCCGTTCGCGCAACGCCTGGCGGCGCTCAGCCAGTTCCAGAACCCGAAAGCTGATGTCGCGCAAGTCCGTCTCGGCGGTCTCCTGGCGATCACTTTTCAGCCGCAACTGGTTGATCCGAATTTCGGTGCGCCGGCTTTCGGCGCTCGCCCGCTGAGCCGCCAGCGCGCCAATCCGGCCGACAAGTGACACGGCTTCGCGTTCCAGCGCCAGAACCCGGCTTGCCTGCGCCAGCCCCTGATCAAACAGTCCTTTCTGCGCGGTCAACTCCTGCCCGATCAGGGCCTTTTGCTGTCTGAACGATGCGATCTGTGCCTCGATGCCCCTGATCTGGGCTTCCAGCTGGCGGGCCTGTTCGTCAAGCTGATCAAGGGAGATTCGCAAGGACAGACGCCGGGCCTCGAACAGGGTCTGCTGTCCCTCGACCTGTTGCGCAACTTCGGGATCGGAAGCCGCCGCAGCGACAAGCGCGGGGGCAAAGACGATCTGCGGCTGATCGGCGCGTTCCGCCTCCAGCCGACCGATACGGGCCAGCAATTCGTCATATTGCTTTTCGACCAGTGTGAGATCCGAGTGCAATTGCGCCCCGTCGAGCCGCATCAGCAGATCGCCCTTGGACACGAGCGACCCGTCATGCACACGGATTTCAGCCACGACACCACCATCGAGATGTTGCACGACTTGGTGGTTCTGTTCGAGATTGATCTGGCCGGGCACGATGACCGCGCCCGAGATCCGTGCCGTCACGGCCCAGAAACCGAACCCGCCAAGCAGGAGCACCATGGCAATCAGACCCACGATGATCGGCAGCCGGGCCGAAATGGGCGCGCAAGGCGGCTCTGTTTTGGCGTGTTTCATGCAACACCGCCTTGCCAGGCGTGGCGCGCGATCCGATCGGCATTGCTGACCATTGCGCGCAGCACCTCATCGCGCGGTCCGAAGGCGCGCCGGGTCCCGCGATCCAGCATCAGAAGAAGATCACATTCGGTGATCGCGGCGGGACGCTGGACCATGATGACAACCGCACCTCCACGTGCCTTGGTGTTGCGGATCGCCGCATCAAGCGCCTGCCCCCCGTCACTGTCGAGATTGGCGTTGGGTTCATCAAGCACGAGGAACACCGGATCGTCATAAAGCGCCCGCGCAAGTCCGATCCTCTGGATCTGCCCGCCTGACAACTGCCCGCCAGCCTGGGTCACTTGGGTATCATAGCCATTTGGCAGTTGCAGGATCATTGCATGTGCCCCGGCACGCCGGGCCGCCTCCACGACTTTTGGTGAGTCGTGCGTCGTGGCGAATCGTGCGATATTTTCGGCAATGGTGCCGTCGAACAGGGTGACGCGTTGTGGCAGGTAGCCGATCATCCGGCCCAGCCGGTCCGGATCGTATTGGTCCAGTGCCGCACCATCAAGCCGGATCGCACCGCCCGCCGATGGCCACAGCCCGCAAAGTGCGCGGGCCAGTGTTGATTTTCCTGCCCCGGACGGGCCGATCACGCCGAGGGCCTGACCTGGCGCAACAGAAAGGCTGACCATCCGCAACGCTGGCACATCCGCGCCAGGTGGTATGATCGACAGTTCGGTCGCAGTGAGCTGGGCCTTCGGTCTGGGCAGGGCGGTGCGCTCTCGCGGCGGCGATGCGCTGCCCAACAGTTCGACAATGTGGTGTCGAGCCTCTCTCGCACGGGCGACAATCGGCCAGCCGGCGATCACCTGTTCGATCGGGGCAAGCGCACGGCCGAGCAGGATAGAGCCTGCGACCATCGCTCCGGCGGTGATCTGCTCTTGCAACACCAGCCACGCACCAAGTGCCAGCATCGCCGACTGGAGCAACAGCCGCAGCGCCCGGATCATCGCGGCAAAGCTGCCGATCAGGTCGTCTGCCGTGATGGCGGACGCCTGGGCATCCGAGCGCAGCGCATGCCAGCGCCGGAAGGCGGCCTCGCGCATTCCAAGTGCCTGAACCATCTCGGCCTCGTCACGCAGGTGATCGGAGAGACGATCCGCTCTCATCTGACGTCGGCAGGCGGTCGCGGAACTCTGCTGTGTCAGATGCCGGTTCAGGACTGTCAGAGCGATCAGGGTTACCCCACCACCCAGTGCGCACCAGCCCATGAGCGGATGGAAAACGAACAGGACCGCCAGAAAGAACGGACACCACGGCAGATCATGGATCGCGATCGCGACCGGTGTGGCGTGGTAGCGCTGGATCGCCTCCAGATCGCGCAACGCTGCCAGTGCAAGCGGGTCGTTCGGCTGCCGCGCGCCACGATCAAGGGCTGCGGCAAACACTTCCTCCTGCATCCGCGTCTGTAGCCTGGTGCCGATCCGGGCCATCACCCGTCCGCGTGCCCAGTCGAGGAGCCCCATCGTCAGGAACAGGAAGACCACCAACAGAAACAGGGTCGTCAGGGTCTCGGACGAGCGCGAGGGCAGAACGCGGTCATAGATCTGCAACATGAAGAGCGGGCCGGTCAGCATCAGGATGTTGACAATGGCCGAAAACATTGCCGCCGTGATGCGACAAGATCGGGTCCCTTTGCTGGCCTGTGCGATCCGTGCGGTGCCTCGAACCCGGATCTGAGGGGGACTCTGCAATGCCGGTCTCCTCGTCGGGCGGTTGCCTTGAGGGTCCAGGTCGGGCCCCGGCATGGCAGCCGCGCATGAGATGCTGTCGCACATGAGATGCTGTGCGCTCGTCACGATAAAATTGCACGCAAAGGCTGAATTTCTGATTAATGATCTCTCGCTTTGAGTGCGGCATTCATGCCACGATTACGGGTAAACCATGCGATTGCGCTGTCGCAGCGCACTGCGGCATTGATACAGGCCTGTTGAATTCCTAATCTGGGTGGGAGCGGGAACAGATGATCGGTTCAGGGAAGCGAATGGGATCCACGACGGTTCGAAACGGGCGCTGCGGTGCGGTGCCTGCACTGATGTTTGGGTGCGGGCTTGCCGGGATGTTGGCTGGCTGTGCCGCACCGCCAGCGACCGGCATCAACGATCCTTATGAGGCGATCAACCGCAAGACGCACGCGTTCAACAAGGATTTCGACAGCGTTGTATTTCGCAAGATGGCGCATGCTCCGGTCGCCACGGCGATCTCCGATGGTCCGGTCGGCACGGTAGTCTCCAATGTCAGCGGCAACCTGCGACTGCCCGGCGAAGTGGTGAATTCGGTGTTGCAGGGACGCCGGAACCGGCGATCAAGAACACCTTCCGTTTCCTGATCAACACGACGCTGGGACTGGGCGGCATCTTCGACCCGGCGGGGTCGAGCTTCTCGCTGCCGGAGACCCATACCGATTTCGGTGAAACGCTGCATGTCTGGGGTGTGGGCGAGGGGGCGTATGTCGAACTCCCGATCCTCGGCCCCTCTACCGCGCGGGACGCGATAGGCCAGGTCGTTGACTTCGCGCTCGATCCGTTCAACGGCCTGAGCCATGATGACAGGATCGCGGCGAGCACGATTCGAATCGGCGATCGGGTCGTGCAACGTGTCAAATACGCGACAACGATTGATTCCATCCTGTATGGAAGTGCCGACAGTTACGCCCAGAGCCGGCTGCTCTATCTGCAGAACAGGCGCTATCAACTCAATGGCGAGGTTTCGAGCGATGCAAACTCCTATGATCCCTATGACGATCCCACGATCCGCTAAGTCCCGGCGCGAAGTGATCGCGATCGGGCTGGCAGGCATGGCGGCTGCGATGCTGCCCGTTCCGGCATTGGCGCTGACCGATGCGCAGGCAAAATCGCTGATCCAGAAGGCGGTGAACGATGTCAATGCTGCGATCGCATCGGGCAAGACCGGCCCGGCGCTCTATGCGCTGTTCGAACGCATTTTCGAGCGTTATGCAGATGTTGACGTGATCGCGCGGTCGGCTCTGGGCGTCGCGGCACGCCGGGCGAGCCCGGCGCAGATGAGCGCCTTCACCAAAGCTTTCACAGGGTATCTGTCGCGCAAATACGGCCAGCGCTTTCGCGAGTTCGTCGGCGCGAAGTTCCATGTCGGGGGCGCCCGCCCGGTCAAATCCTTCTACGAGGTCAAGACGACGGCGGTTCTGAGGGGACAGGCGCCGTTCGAGGTTCTCTGGCAGGTGTCCGACCGGTCCGGATCCGATCGGTTCTTCAACCTGATCGTTGAGGGGGTCAACATGCTGGCCTCCGAGCGGACCGAGATCGGTGCCATGCTCGACAAGCGGCACGGCAATATCGACAGTCTGATCCGCGATCTCGGGGCAGCGGGCTGATTGGCTGCCGGGGTCTGACCGTGCAGGCCACGCCCCGGCCCGGACAGAACCGTGAACGGCCCTGAAATCCGGGGACAGGCTCTTCGGGCGTTTTTCGTGCCGTGCGTGCTTCAGCCGTTCCCGCCAAAAATGCCCAGCAGGCTCTTGAGGATCGAGTCGGAGGGGTTGTTGCGGCGCGACTGTGGCCGGGGGTCGACATCGGGCATCGGAATCGTCCGGGTGGTGCCTTGCCCCGGACCCGGCTGGCCCTGTTGCGCCGTCGGCGCCTGATTGCCGCCCCAGTCCGAAGGTTGCGCCATCGGAAGTGGCCTGGCTTGCTGTCCGTTTTCCACGCGCGACATCGTTTCGTGGAAGATCTCGGCAGGCAGGCCGCCGCCCGTCACCCCCTTGAGCGGGGCGTTGTCATCATTGCCCATCCAGACACCGACCACGTAATCAGCGGTAAATCCGATGAACCAGGCGTCGCGCAGGCTCTGCGTGGTGCCGGTTTTCCCTGCGACCTCGTACTCGGGCAGATTGGCACGCCCCCCCGTGCCATGCAGCACGACCTGGCGCATCATGTATATCAGTTCGCGGGCGGATTTCCGGGAGATCACCCGTTCACCAATGCCACCGGGTTTGCCGAAGAGGGGCTGATCGTCCCCTTTCAGCGTCAGTGAGGTCAGACCGTAAGGCGTGACAGACGAGCCGCCGTTGAGGATGCCCGCATAGGCGCCCGTCATGTCGAGCAGATCCGACTCTCCGACACCAAGTGCGACGGAGGGCAGGTTGGGCAGATCCTGCGCGAAATCGAACCCCTCGGCCACCTTGATGACATTTTCGCGACCCACGGCCTCCGACACACGCACCGTCGCGACATTGACAGAATGTTCCATCGCGGTTGTCAGGGTGATCGGTCCCCGATAGGTGCGTTCGTAATTGCGTGGTGACCAGTCCGGTGAGCCGGGCATCTTTACCGTAACCGGAGCGTCATCGACCATCGAATCGGGGGTGTAGCCCAGATCGAGCGCGGTCGCGTACACGAAAGGCTTGAAGGTCGAGCCGGTCTGGCGCTGTGCCATCGTGGCATGGTTGAAGGCGCCCGAAACCCCGGTCTTGCGCCCGCCGACCATTCCCAGAACGGCACCATCCTTGCCCATCACGATGATCGCGGCCTCGGCCCGGCTGTCCCTGGACACCTTGTCGGAAAAGACGGAGTTCATTGCCTCTTCGGCGGCCGATTGAATGCGTTGATCCAGCGTCGTGTGGATCACCACGTCCTCGGTCGTGTCGCGCGACAGGAAATCGGGGATCGTATCCATGATCCAGTCAGCGAAATAGGATCCGGCGCGTTTCTGCGCGGCCTGGCTGAGCGTGGCAGGGTTGTTTCTGGCCTGCATGTATTGGCGGTCGTTCAGGTAGCCTTGTTCATGCATCAGCGCCAGCACCGTCTCGGCCCGCGCCTGACTGCGCTTGAGGCTGTTGGTCGGCGCGTAGTAGCTGGGTGCGCGCAGCAGACCGGCCAGCATGGCGGCCTGTTGCGGGTCCACATTGGCCGCCGAAATTCCGAAATACCGCTCCGAAGCGGCCTCGAAACCGCTCGCACCGGCGCCCAGATAGGCGCGGTTGAGATAGATCGAGAGGATCTGGTCCTTGGTATATTTCAGTTCCAGCGCGAAAGCATAGGGCACTTCCTTGATCTTGCGTTCAAGCCCGCCCGTCCGGCAGTCCCTTTCATAGGCGGCCTCGTTCTTCCATGTCTTCGGGTCGAACTTCACCCCGAGGCACAACAATTTCGCAACCTGTTGGGTGATGGTCGAACCGCCATTGCCCTCAAACGGCCCGCGCCCGGCGCGGATATTGATCGCCATTGCCGAAGCGATTCCGCGCGGCGAGATCCCGAAATGATGGTAGAAGCGGCGATCCTCGGTCGAGATCACGGCCGCGCGCAGCCAGGGCGAGACGTTCTGGGCGTCGATCTGGCCGCCGAAGGTTTCGCCGCGCCAGGCGAAAACCCTGCCCTGATCGTCCAGCATGGTGACCGATCCGCGCGTGCGCCCGTCGAGAAGCCGGGTATAGTCGGGCAGTGTCGAATAGAAATAGAGCGACGTGGCGATCACAACGAGGGCGATCATTGCCGCGAAACGCCAGCCGATCCTCCAGACGATGCGCCAGATCAGCTGGACCAGTGCGATGATCGCACCGATGATCGGACCGCTGCGCCGCGGCGGGCGTGGCTTTCCCGGAGTCTTGCGCCGCGCGGCTTTCGGATTGCGCCTGGCCGGTTTCTTCTGACCGGAATAGCGCTTGTCCGCAACCAGGGGCCCGCGCCGCCCACCCTTCTGTGTCATTCGCCTGTTCCGCCGCCTGTTTTTCGTTTGCAACAATTTTTACGCGCATTTTGCGCAGATGTGGACCCGGATAAAGTCATGTCCGGATTTTGGCATGTGCTCAAAAAACAATCAATGTGAACGGGAATTGTCATCTGGTAGCTCAAGAGATGCTCTCGGGATTTCGGCCCGGCGGTTCAGGTGGATCGCCTGATGAAAGAGACGCTCCGAAGTGAAGAAGAGAAAGAATCCATTCGGCTGGGTTCAAAGCCAGGGTTGTGCTTGAGGCGCTCCGCGAAGAGATGACGCTGGCCGACCTTGCGGGGCAGCAGTGCTTGTCAACGCGGTGGGCCGATGGGTGATCTTCAACATCAACGGGTTTTGCAACCCGCGCCGAAGGCACGCGGCCCCGGGATGGAAAGGCCCCCCGGCCTTCGCAGCGCGGGCCACGCAAATGAGAGACCGGAGCGACATCAGATCGTGACAAGATGGCCCGCAGATTGCGGACCCAGACTTCTGACAACGGTTGGGCTTTCGTCTTCGCGGGGGCTGGCCTTCTCTTTTGATTGCAAGTTCAGAAAATGTCGCTAGGTGGTGTCATCAATTGAGCCTGGCATGCCGCCATCGGGTGGTGCGTGCTCATTGTCAGTGCTCGTGGGCCTCTGGTCCATCGGCACGATGCTTTCCGGCGCAGGCGGCGGCTCTCCCAATGCGCTATGCGGCCTGACGGTGTTGGAGTGGATGCGCCATGTCTCGATCAGGATTTGGGCTTTCTTCAAGCTGTAGACGATGTCACCGTTCCGCAATTCGTCGCAGAACCGGGCGTTGAAGCTTTCGCCGTATCCGTTCTCCCAGGATGAGCCCGGTTCGATGTACGCCGTCTTGGCACCGACAGCCGCGCTCCAGTCCCGCACCTTCTGGGCAATGAATTCCGGTCCGTAACACCTTCGGAATGCTTCCGGTTTAGAGTCTCTGATTGCCAGCGCAGCACGCAAATGGCGCAGCATATGATCATAGCCGTGTCTCAGGCCCTTGCAGTGGTTTTGCACGAACCACACCGCCAAGGAGACCGACCATGACCGATACCAGTATTGCCCAGGCCGAGCCTGTTTTGGTTGC
>CBDIBW010000043.1:0-159768 GCA_965277135.1 Thioclava sp.
GCGCTGCGCGTTGGCCGCTTCGATCATATACCTGAACTCCGGGCTCCCGGCGCGGTTGGCGGGCGTGGTGTGGACCTTGTCCACAAATCCTTCCTCGTCAGCGCGGGCGAACGCCTTGTAGCCGAGCGTGGACCTGGACCCCTTCTTGGGACCCCTTCTTGGGACCCCTTCCTGACCCGCCGCGCATCCGGATCGGCGCTGAAAGGCAGCTCCGGATCGTCCGGGGTGTCGCCTTCGGCACGGTCCTCAAAAGCGCAAGCTGGGCGCCTCGATATGAGTGCGTGCTCGAGCGGCGCTTTCCACCAGGGTCGCATCAATGATCGCCGCCCCGACCTCCACATGGCCGGGTGCGCTGTCCGAGCCATTCCGCGCGAGCCCGAGGGCCAGATCAACCAGCGCGCGAAAAACGTCCTGCCAAACCAGACGACTCATTCTGACAAAAAAGCGTGCCGCTACAACCCGTGACCAGCGCGCGCAGCCCTCAGCCGTTCTTTAACCTTTCCTCCTAGCTCTGGGTGGGCTGGAACTATGGACAAGAGGATTGCGGATGAACGTGGCGATTACCGATGGGCTGGACCTGGATCCGCCCGCATTCGAAGACGGGCTGGGTGTTTGGTCAAGCGAAAACGGCACGCCCGGTTCGACCACCTATGACGGGGCGATCAATGCCGCCATCGTGCCGGCAGATGCCGACTTTGGCGGCTGCCTGGAGCTTTACAAGATCGCGACGACCCAGAAGCTGCGCTACATGGGGCGGACACCCGTCCTGCCGGGCGTCTATCTGCAGGTCCGCGCCAGGGTAAAGGCGATGAGCGGCAATTTGCCCTCGGTGCGAATCGCCGGTTATGCGGTGAATTCGAGGGGGTCGCATGTGGGCGGATTGATCGAGGTCGGCCCCTCGACCGCACTGACCAATTACGGCGAGGTGATCGAGATCAGCGCCATCGTCGGTTCGGGCAACCGGCCCGGTGTGGACATGGTCTGGGGCACGGGCGTGTCGCATGGCTATCTGGGGCTGGACCTGACCGGATCAAACGGCGGTGCAGTGCGCATCGAGGATATCGAGATCGTCGATATCACCGAAGCATTTCTGCGTGACATGATGGACTGGGTCGATGTGCGCGATTACGGGGCGAAGGGCGATGGCGTCTCCGATGACACCGCAGCGTTCCGGGCCGCGGACAAAGCGGCGAACGGGCGCAAGGTGGTTGTGCCCGAGGGC
Organism: Thioclava sp.; assembly: GCA_965277135.1. Classification (GTDB taxonomy): domain Bacteria; phylum Pseudomonadota; class Alphaproteobacteria; order Rhodobacterales; family Rhodobacteraceae; genus Thioclava. The sequence goes on from CBDIBW010000043.1 coordinate 1,223, forward strand.
ACTTACTACCTTGGCAGATCGATCTCGATCCGCTCCGAGATCGATTTTGTCGGCACGCTGGTGATGCCGGTTGCCGCGAAGCTGTCACTGCTGGGGAATTATGATTTCCCGACCTATGCGGCCGCGTTCGGGAATGAGCAGACGGGGCTGGAAAAGGCATTGCAGGCGCTGTTCGGCTACACCGATCACAACGCGCTCGACCTGATGGGGCGCCGGGTCGAGGTGACCCGACCGATCAATATCGCCAGGATTGCGCCGGATCTGGGAAGATTTTCGAATCGGCGGGTGCTGCATAACGGGCAGTTCAACGTGGTGTCGGGGGCGGCCTGGGATGATGTGGTGGTGACCTCGCAGGCGACCTATTCGACCTCGCATGTACGTCAGTTGACCGATGTGGCCAATATCGCGAACATACCCGTCGGCGCGCGCATTTCCGGCCCCGGTGTGGGACGCGAGGTCTATGTGCGCGACGTGAATGTGGGAGCAGGGAGCCTGACCCTGTCGCAGCCCTTCCATGGTGGCTCGGGCACACGCAACCTGACCTTCACGCGCCATCAATACGTGTTTGATTTTTCTGGTCTCGACAAGCTTGACCGGTTCAACTTCGATGATATCGAATTCCTGTGCAACGGCGCGGCAAGCGGGATCATGCTCGCCCCCGAGGGCGAGATGATCCATATCCGTGACAGCTATATCAACCGCCCCAGGGATCGTGCGATCACCTCACCGGGGCGCGGCTGCCAGGATCTGCTGATTGATCGTTGCCAGTTCCTGTCGAACGAGATGTCTGTTGCCGCGCAGGACCGCAAGACGATGGTTCTCAACGTCAATGCGAACGATACCAAGATCCGAAATTCGCGATTCGTGCGGTTCGGCACGACTTTCGTCCTGCACGGATCGGGGCATCTGATCGTCGGCAACCACTGGTTTCAGGGCGATAACGAGTCCCATTCGGCGCGCGTGGCGGGACTTGTATTTACCCAGACCAATGTGCAATCGGCAGTGACGGGAAACTATATCGACAACAACATCATCGAATGGACGAACGAGCACGACGCTGACCCCGATTTCGGCAATGAATACAGCTTCGGCGGGCTGACGATCACCGGCAATACCTGTTTGAGCCTCAACGCCGCACCCTGGTTTACCTGGCTTTCGGTCAAGCCCTATGGGGCGGGGCATTTCATTCAGGGCCTGAGCGTCACGAACAATGTGTTCAAATCCATCAATGGCCCGGTCGAACGGATCGAGACGGTGGATGCCACCTTCGCGGATCTGGACCGTTCGCGGATGCGAAACATCGTCTTCGAGGGCAACATGTTCAATGCGGTCAGGCAGATCACCCAGAACCCGGTGATACTGGAGGTGAATCAGTCCAGCGCGCAAACGGTCTGGACGGTCGATGCCGATGGCTACCTGCCCTTCGACGGCTGGGCGCGCAATGTCTCGGGCCTCGTGGCAGAGGGGCAGATCACCAACCGCTCGGGCGGGCGCGTCAGTTCGATGCCCTATGTCGATGTCGAACAGGGCCGCAACAAGGATCAGGTGCAGATCAACTGGCCCGAAACGGCGAAAGGTCGGGTGCAGATCACGGTGCGGATGGACACCCCGATCTGAGCGGGCAGGAACAGCCCCGGTCTTGCATCGGGGCTGTATTTGCGAGTGGCCTGTGCAATGGGCGTGCGAGGGGACGTTCGCGCGCTCTTCCCCATGGTTTGTGGTTGAAGGCGCCAGACGCCACATCGGCCAGCCGACACGCCACGCTTCGCCCCGAGATCGCCCCCGCACCGGAAGGACAGCCCATCCCGGCAGGAAAGCCCCGCCGATTCTGTCTGTCGCGGCACAGGGGCTGCGATGGTCTTGAAAAGAGTGGATGGGCAGAGCCAGCGCAACAGGGGCGAACCCCGAGCATCAGACCGGGAAGGGCAATTCCAGGCTGCGTGGTCAGCCACGATCATGTTCGACAGCGATACCAACAGGAAGCAGGAAGTGCAGGATTCTGTTGCAAGGCTCCTGCGGGCCCCGCCTTGCGCTGCTAGGCACAAGGAGTTGGGTTTCGGTTACCCGAACTGCTTACGCAGCTAGGGCGACCGGAGCACGGTTGTCGTTGGCAACTGTACATTTTGCACCGATAACGGTGGTCGCTCACCGGGACAAGGCAAACCCCTTTGGACGTTCGTCGATCCTGTTTCGGCCCCATGTGCCCCCAACGAGGGATTTCTGGTGGAGCCGCCGGGTACCGCCCCCGGGTCCGATCCGCTTATTACGAGCGCGTTTATGTCCATAGTCCCCAAGCGGGAACGGCTCAGATATAGGCGCAAGCGCGGGCGCGATCAAGGGGGCGATCAAGGGGGCGTGTCAGCCGCCCTCTGCCGGGATCCCCAGCAGGGTCATTGCCGCACCCAGCAGGGCCAGTCCCCAGAAGGCATGTGATCTGAGCCCCTTGCTCTGCAAGGCCGCCAGCACCGCCTGCAAGCTGTAATATCCGGCAAAGGCCCGTGACGCATAGGAAATGATGACGAAGATATCCGTGCTCCATGTCAGGACGATCCCGGCGGCAATCAGGAACGGGTAGGCGTGTTTTGGCGCGATGCGGTTGCGCGAGAATTCCGAGATCAACCCGCCCGCGCCACCTGTGTCGGCCACGGCGGCCGAGACTTGTGCGGCCAGCGCGGCCGCGACCAGCATGAAGGGCAGGATCGGTGACACCACCTGCATCATGTCGATGATTGCGGTCTCGGTCAGGCTGCGCTCGTCAGGCGCGAACAGACAGGCAAGCAACGCAATGTAGATCATGTAGATTGTCGAGGAGAGAATCTGTGCCCAGACCATCGCACCGATCCGGGTCCGGGCGTCATAGGTGTTTCCCAGATAGCGGGCTGTCTCGAATCCCTGCACGGTCACGATCAGACCAAAGATCAGGCGCACGGAGTCCCACAGGTCCAGTCGAGCGGGGGTGACGATCAGGCGTCCGGCGCTTGCACGCGCCCCGAAGAACACAGCCAGTCCCAGCAGGAGCCCCGCGATGATTGCCAGTTTCAGGGCCACGGTCGCATATTCCATCCGCTCCAGCGCCCTGAAGCCGCCGGAAAACCCCGCAATGGCCACAATGCCCAGCATCGCGGTTGTCACCACACGGGCGACGAAATCGCTCTTCCAGGGCGTGAGCGACACGGCAAAGGCACCAAAGAGGTTCAGGTAGTAGGCGACCGAAATGATATAGGCAAAGGCCAGTGCCAGTTGCGCCAGTTGCTCGACCCGGTGCACGAGTGCCGTGTCGGGGCTGTTTTCGGCGGCAATGTTGCTCCGCACGGCCGCACCGAAGCACCAGCCCAGCAGGCACAGCGCCGCCATCGCCACCGGGGCCAGCGCACCAAAACGGACTGCGAGGATCGGGCCAAGCACCAGAAAGCCCGATCCGATGATCGAGGCCAGCGGTGTCACCATCGCGCGCCAGCGCGGGCGCCTGCGCAGCACTGGCAGGAACATCGCCCCCAGAACCAGCACCGTCAGCGTCAGGATTGATCCGTTCAGCACCATTTCGCCTCCTTGCGCCCTGACAGGCGCGCTCGACCACGAAAAGGGGGCTGCGGTTTCCCGCGGCCCCGGCCCGGTATCACCCGAAATGGCGGATCAGAAGCCCGCCTTGATCCGTTCGAACGCGGCAAGCTGTTTTTCGCGCAGTTCCGGACGGTTGGGCGACTGGGTGAGGATCGGCGCATTGACCGGGGTCAGGCCGGCCTCTTGCTGTTTCTCGATCGGCACCAGCTTCATCGCTTCGGTGTTGGTGTCACCATAGCCCATCCCATCGACGAGAACCGGGCCGGCCTCGGGGCGCAGCCAGGCGTTGATGAAGTCATAGGCTTTCTGTTCCGAACCGGGGCCGTCCTTCATGTTGACCCAGCCGCAAAACCATGTCGTCGAGCCCTCTTTCGCTTCGCGCTGGAAGGCGACGGGGTAGCCGTCCTGGCGCAGGTAGTTCACGCCATCGTTCCACGACCAGGCAAGCAGAATCGCGCCGGAGGCCATGAGCTGCGCCATCTGCGACGGATCGGTCCAGTAGCTTTGGACATTCTGGTGTGCCTTGCGCAGCCACGCGGCGGCGGCATCGAATTGTTCGTCGGTGATGCTGGTCCAGTCGGTCACGCCGGTGGCCAGATAGGCCAGCGCCCAGACATCGTCCGAACTGTCGGGCAAAGAGATGCGGCCCTTGTATTTCGGGTTCACGAAAACTTGCAGGGTCGAGACATCTTCGGCCGGAACCTTGTCCGGGTTATAGGCGATCGCGGTCGAGCCCCAGTCGATCGGGATATACCAGACGTTCCTGTCATCATCGACGAAGATCGGGGAATTCAGATATTTCGGGGCGATATTCTTGAACTCCGGGATTTTCGAGACATCCCAGGGTTCGATCAGACCGGCATCCCTGTATTTCGAAATCATCTGCGAGCAGGGATGTGCGACATCGGCCTTGAAGCCCGAAGCCAGTTTCTGATAGGCTTCGTCGTCATCGCCGTAAAAGGCGTAGGTCGGTCTGTCGCCGTATTTGTCGATATAGGGCTGGAACAGGCCCTGGATTTCAAAACCCGACCAATCGAAGACGGTCAGTTCGGGATCGGTTGCGTGCGCCGGGGCGCTCAGCGCCGCAACCGCGAGGCCGGTCAGTAGCAGTGCGGTTTTTTTCATTCTGTGTTTCCTGTTGCAGCTCATGGTTTCGTGGAAAGGCTAGAGCGGGCCATTCGGTCTCGCAAGAGGGACTTGCCCGATTGCAAGGGGTCGTGGGAACGGTAGAGGTAAAAGTGGGCTGAATCTCGGGTGCACTGACCAATTTGGGGGCATCTTGATGAAACTGTCCCGGCCCTGGCGCGCATCCCGTGTCAGGGGCCAGTGGGCGGAGTGAGGACATGACGGACAAACCGGTGCTTTTGTGGCTGCGACGCGATTTTCGATTGCACGACCATCCGGCGATGACGGCGGCGGCGAAACAGGGTGTTCCGGTGATCCCGGTCTTCATCCATGACGCTCTGGTCGAGGGGCTGGGTGCCGCCCCGAAATGGCGGCTCGGCCTGTCGGTTGCGAAATTTTCCCAAACATTGGCGGGGATCGGATCGCGGCTGATCTTGCGTCGGGGCGATGCGCTGGACATCTTGCGCGCGCTGATCGACGAGACGGGTGCCGGTGGCGTGCATTGGTCGCGCGCCTATGACCCGGCCTCCATAAAACGCGACACGGCGGTGAAATCGGCGCTGAAAGAGGCAGGGATCAAGGCGTTCAGTCACCGCGGCCATCTGCTGTTCGAGCCATGGACCATCGAAACGCAACAGGGCGGTCCCTACAAGGTCTATTCACCCTACTGGCGGGCGGTGAAGGGGCGCGACATTTCGGCGCCGCTTGATCCGGTGTCCGGGCTTCGATCTCCAGCCAACTGGCCAAAAAGCGAAACGCTGAACGATTGGGCGATGGGAGCTGCGATGCGCCGGGGTGCCGAGGTGGTGGCCGGCCATGTCCGCGTCGGAGAAGAGGCCGCGCGGGACCGGCTGTGCAGCTTCCTTGAAAAACGCGTGGGCGCCTACAAGGTGATGCGGGATTTTCCGGCGGCAGGGGCGACCTCGCGCCTGTCGGAAAACCTCACCTATGGCGAAATCTCTCCACGGGCGATCTGGCATGCGGGCCTGCGCCGACAGGACGAAGGCGCACAGGGTGCTGGGCATTTCCTGCAAGAGGTGGTCTGGCGCGAATTTGCCTGGCATCTGCTCTATCATTTTCCGCAACTCGACAGCCGAAACTGGCGCGAAGCGTGGAACGACTTCCCCTGGCGGCACGACAATGGCGATGCGACGGCGTGGAAGCAGGCGCGCACGGGCGAGCCCTTTGTCGATGCCGCGATGCGCGAGATGTTCGTCACCGGCACGATGCACAACCGCGCACGGATGATCGTGGCCTCTTATCTGACCAAGCATCTGTTGACCGATTGGCGGGTCGGGCTGCGCTGGTTCAAGGATTGCCTGATCGACTGGGATCCCGCGAGCAACGCGATGGGCTGGCAATGGGTTGCCGGCTGTGGTCCCGATGCGGCACCCTATTTCAGGGTGTTCAACCCCGAAGGACAGGCCGCGAAGTTCGATCCCGAGGGCCGATATCTGCGCGCCTGGCTCGCGGAGGGCCAAAGGAACCCGCCCGAAACCGCGCAGGACTATTTCAGGGCAATTCCGGCAAGCTGGCGGATGGCCCCCGACGATCCCTATCCCGGACGGCGCGTTGCGCTTGAGGACGGGCGCGCACGGGCGTTGGCGGCCTACAAGGGGTTGAAGGGTGAAAGGTGACCCTGGGACTGTAGCGGTTCAAACGGTCCCGATCGGCTGATGATCGCGACCCTCGGCGCTGTTCCGGCCGGTTTGCTGTTGCAAACCGCTTGTTGGCGCTTCAGGCGTCAACCTGCTTGACATCCGCATCGTGGCCTGAACCCTTTGGGGCAATTCCCGCATGTCCGGGTTTGCAAGACATATCGCGCAGGTTATCACAGCAAACCTTCCGGACTTAAGATCCAAGCACGCGTTAAGACGGAGTTCCCCGGACAATGAGAGCCAAGGTCATCACATCGGGCGTCCATACACGCGCCCACACCCGCGCCCACACCCGCGAATGACAGGGGGATTGAGATACTGTGGGCTTGAGCTGTCGGCGCGCGCGGTCTAAGTCTGGGTCTATCGCGTGCAAATGCGCGCAGCGACAATTTGCGCGCAGGTGCGCGCAAGGGAGACCAGTTCATGCGTATCAGCAAAGATCTCGCGGCAGCAGTCGGCAATACGCCGCTCATCAAGCTCAGGAAAGCCTCGCAGATCACCGGCTGCACCATTCTGGGCAAGGCGGAGTTTCTCAACCCAGGCCAGTCGGTCAAGGACCGTGCGGCACTGTTCATCATTCGCGACGCGATCGCCAGGGGGCAGCTTGCGCCGGGTGGCACGATCGTCGAGGGCACGGCGGGCAATACCGGAATCGGCCTGGCTCTGGTCGGCGCCTCCATGGGGTTCCGTTCGGTCATCGTCATCCCCGAAACCCAGAGTCAGGAAAAGAAGGATATGCTGCGTCTTGCCGGTGCCGAACTGGTGCAGGTTCCTGCGGCCCCTTACGCGAATCCCAACAATTACGTGCGCTACTCGGAGCGTCTGGCACCCGAGATCGCCAGGACCGATCCGAACGGCGCGATCTGGGCCAACCAGTTCGACAATCTGGCCAACCGTCAGGCGCATGTCGAAACGACCGGCCCGGAGATCTGGGAACAGACCGGCGGCAAGGTTGACGGGTTCACCTGCGCGGTGGGCTCGGGCGGCACACTTGCCGGTGTTGGCCTCGCCTTGCAGCCCAGGGGGGTGAAGATCGCGCTGTCGGACCCGGACGGGGCGGCGCTGCACAGTTTCTACACGACGGGCGCGTTGAAATCCGAAGGTTCCTCGATCACCGAGGGGATCGGCCAGGGCCGGATTACCGCCAATCTCGAAGGGTTTACCCCGGACATGAGCTTCAACATCCCCGACAGGGAAGCCTTGCCGATCATTTTCGATCTGCTCTCCGAAGAAGGGCTGTGCCTGGGCGGCAGTTCGGGCATCAACGTGGCCGGTGCGATCCGCATGGCCCGCGAAATGGGGCCGGGCCATACCATCGTGACGATTCTGTGCGATTTCGGCACGCGCTACCAGTCCAAACTGTTCAATCCCGACTTCCTCAAGGGCAAGGGGTTGCCGTTCCCGCAATGGCTCGACGGTGCGCGCCGTGACGTGCCGGAGGTCTTTGCCTGAGGATCGCACGCCACCCCGTGTGGCGACTGCGGCACCCGCTGCCGCACCCGGAACCCTGATAGCCCGTGATATGGGAAATCCCGCGACAAGGGACGCGATTTCCTGAGGACGCGATTTCCTGAAAGTAGCGTTCAGAAACCGGGAATCAATCCTCGGCAGCCTCTTCGGCCACGACGCGGGCCTTGTCGGCGGCACCTTTGGCAACCGGATCGCGCTCCACAAACTCGATGATCGCCATCGGGGCCATGTCACCATAACGGAAGCCGGCCTTCAGGACGCGAACATAGCCACCCTGACGCTCGGCATAGCGCGGGCCGAGAACCTCGAACAGCTTCACGACATACTGATCCTGCTTGAGCTGCGCTGCGGCCTGACGGCGGGCATGAAGATCGCCGCGCTTGGCAAGCGTGATCAGCTTTTCGACGATCGGACGCAGTTCCTTGGCCTTGGGCAGCGTCGTCTTGATCTGCTCATGCTCGATCAGCGAGCCTGCCATATTGGCGAAGAGCGCCTTGCGGTGCTCATGGGTGCGGTTGAGGCGGCGGTAGCCACGGGCGTGACGCATGTGAATTCTCCAATCTTGTCTTTTGCTTTGTCAGGCCAGCGATGCGCGTCACCGGCTCACCTTGGGGCGTTCACCCTGGGGCGATTTGCCCGGATCGTCCCCGGCTCAACCGGGCATGTGCGAAGGCCGTATATCCACAGCCTCCGCATTCGTCAATCAGAACTGGTCTTCGAAAGGGAATTATATCCCAAAGTAACATAGCCTAAGCCTATTTAGGGCGGCCAGCTCCATCGCTAGGTTCGAAAAATGCTTGTCGCAAAGTATCCATAGAGGCTTGTGGCATATCATATTCCTGCTCCATCTCAGCCTTAGAAGGCTGGTAGTGCGAGTCAGATAGTTTTTGGAACGTTGGTTTTTGCTCTTTTTGTTTCTTCATCACTAAAGTAGCCTTTCTAGATTTTTTCTAGGTCGTCCAAGCCAAACCAGTTTGGATCATCTTTCATTTTCACTCTAGGCGTCCTAGGGATTGTTCCATCATCCTGCACAATATCTTTAGGCAAGCAGATGCGCCAATCGTCATAGGCTGCTCTACGTATTTCAGCCTCGGTTCCAACAGAGTAATGGCCTTTTAGCCATTCTATTGCTTCGGGTTTTTCAATTAAAGGCAAGCCACGGGAAAAAGTGCTTCGGAAAAGCGAATTTGAAACATTGCACAAAAGTAAATCAAAATCCGTTGCCATGTACCTGTCATTTTCTTGACGACTAAGATTGCTGCGAGACCTGTGACATTTAACTGCGAAGTGAGGGAAAGGGCTTGCCCTAGTACCAAGGCTAAATTTGCCTCTTACAGCATTTTTCGCTTCCACCTTAAAACGAACGCCCTTACGTCTGTGGGTAATGCTTACATCTTCATCATAGGAGCCAAGTTGAGCGTTAAGATTCAGCTTTTCAACTAACCAGTCCTTTGGGTTCAATTTTTTCTTAAGAACCAAAGCACAAATGAATTCAGTCGCTTTCCCCCTAATCATGGGGACAACTTTCTGATCTTCTAAAATGTCTAAAAGATTTTCCAAAGGGATATTGTAAGTGTCACAGTACTCCTCAATATCCCTGTATACTTTCAGAGCTTCATCAGACATTATAGTTCCTAATAAACACTTCCTTGCCCTTACCCCGAGAACTTCTAAATCCGTCCTTTAGCTTTAAGCCTTCTCGTTGATTGTCGGTCCTGTTTATAGTGTAGTTCCACTCACGTTCACTAATGTATTGAACCCAATGATATAAATCACGAACATCCTCATGATCATCATAAGTCAAAAGGAACTTTAATCTGTGAGAATTTCTATACAAGCAGGCAGCTAATCGTTCATGATCTTCTGTCAAAAAATGACAGTTATAGAACTTTTGCTGGTCTGCGTTATAATAAGGCGGATCAACAAACAGAAACGATCCATCTGGCGTATTATCAATGGACTCCTCAAAATCTTTTGTCTGAAGCGAGACGCCTTGCAGTTTGTCAGATACTGTCCTCAAATGCGGCGGCCAATTTTCAGGGCGCATAGAGTATTTTTCGCCGTACCCCCAATAGCAATTTTCTGGCTTCATAATGCCACTGTAAGATGTTCTGTTAAGGTAGAACCACCTTTTTGCTCTATCGATGTCTGTCTTAGGATCGAAATGATTTTTGAACCAATGATGATTTTCCTTTGTCGCAGGAATCCCATGGAGGCTATCAATTAAATCCTCAACATTATCTCTTATAACGAGAAACATGTTTATGACATCTTCATATAAATCATTGAGAATGTTATGGCTACACTTAGGCTTTGCAAAAAAACGCTCGCCCCTCCTGCAAAAGGTTCAGAATAAAAGCTATGTTCAGGCACCTCGTCTAAGATAAGCCTACGTGCGTAAAACTTGCCGCCCGCATATCTAAAAGGTGAATTTGATCTGTTTGATCTAGGTAAAGGACAGCTTACCGAAACTCGCACATTCATCCTCTTGCTCCACTTGTTAGGCCGTTGTCGGCAATTAAATCTACATACCTAAGGCGCTTTCCAATCATCCCTCCTAAAACACCGACCATTTGATCTATGGTGTCTTTAGGGCGGCTATTGTGACGGCCTGAAAACTCATTGACATAGCGGCTAAGATGCTTGGGAGACATTTTGTGGTATGTGCCATTATACCCTCGCTTGAGACCAGCCCAAAACGACTCCATGCCGTTTGTATGGGCCATATCCTTCACATATTCACCCACGCTATGCTTAACAGCCTCATGAGGACGGTTAATCCCTACATAGGCCCTTGCTTCGTCAGTATAGACCTGCGATTGCTCTTGTGTACGGATCTCAACAAAGCCCTGTAGCGTTTCTTTATTCGTGTCTAAAACAGGCTGTGCAGATACATGATTAGTATCACGGTCTCTAACGCCAACAACCGCCGTTTTTCCTACAGGACCCCGCCCAGCTTTTAGCTTCTTGTTGCTATGCTTGTTCTTTTCTTTGCCGCCGATGTAAGTCTCATCAGCCTCGACGGGCCCTTCGAATAAAGGCTGACCATCAGCATAGGCTTCCCGCAGGCGATGGAGGACAAACCATGCAGATTTTTGCGTTATACCTAATTCGCGATGCAACTTCATTGAGGAAATACCCTTTAGGTTGGTGGTGAATAAATATATAGCGATTGCCCAGACTCGGTAAGGCAACTTAGACCCTTGCATTACAGTTCCAACCTTAACTGTAAACATCGGCTTTTTAGAACAGTCATTGCAGCGATGCGTCATGCTCTTATGAGGAACCCCCACTTTGACGCTCAACGAACCACAATGGGGACAGCTAGGCCCATCAGGCCATCTTTGTTGCTCAAGCCATTCTCTAGCCTTAACCTCGTCCCCAAACATATCTGCAATTTGCAGAAGGGTAAGGCCTGTGCGGCTAGATTTGCCTGGTGCTTTCTGTTTCATTCCCATCTCCTAATGTGACTCTGTGATAAACCAAAAAGCCCTTTACGTCAATAAGGAAATGTTACTTTGGGATATAATTCCCCTTCGAAACGCTTGGCCAGGTCCTCGATATTCTCCGGCGGCCAGTCTTCGACCTCCATGCCCAGATGCAGCCCCATGCCCGAGAGAACTTCCTTGATCTCGTTGAGCGACTTGCGGCCGAAATTCGGCGTGCGGAGCATCTCGGCCTCGGTCTTCTGAATGAGATCGCCGATATAGACAATGTTGTCGTTCTTGAGGCAGTTGGCTGAACGGACCGACAATTCCAACTCATCGACTTTCTTGAGCAGGAGCGGATTGAATTCAAGCCCGTCCTCGGCATCCTGCCTCGAAGCGGATTGAGGCTCGTCGAAGTTGACAAAGATTGACAACTGGTCTTGCAGGATGCGCGCAGCGAACGCCACCGCGTCCTCGGCCGAGAGCGACCCGTCGGTTTCAACCTTCATCGTCAGCTTGTCATAGTCCAGAACCTGACCTTCGCGGGTCGGCTGAACTTCGTAAGCGACTTTCCTGACCGGCGAATAGATCGCATCGACCGGGATCAGGCCGATCGGCGCATCTTCCGGGCGATTCCTGTCAGCGGCGACATAGCCCTTGCCGGTGTTCACGGTCAACTCCATGAACAGATCGGCGCCATCGTCGAGGTGGCAGATCACATGATCCTTGTTCAGAACCTCGATACCGGCAGTCTCGGTGATATCACCCGCAGTGATCACACCCGGACCTTTTGCCGAGATCGAGAGGCGTTTGGGCCCTTCGACATCCATGCGCAGGGCAACGCCCTTGAGGTTCAGAACGATATCGGTCACGTCTTCACGCACACCGGCCACCGAAGAGAATTCGTGCAGCACGCTGTCGATCTGGACGCTTGTGATCGCGGCACCTTGCAACGAGCTGAGCAGAACGCGCCGCAGCGCGGTGCCAAGCGTCAGGCCGAAACCACGCTCCAGCGGTTCAGCCACGATCGTCGCCTGGCGCAGCCGGTCGTTGCCGGATCTGATCTCAAGCTGCGTGGGCTTGATGATCTCGCCCCAATTCTTGTGGATCATGCGTTTGCCTCCATACCTGTCCCGGACCCATGTCCAAAGCCGGGACGCCCGAGGAATAAAACGAAAACAAAAGCGACCGGGCCGCGCGACACTCTCCGCGCGCCCCGTCGCTGAAATCCGTATCAGACGCGGCGGCGCTTGGGCGGGCGGCAGCCGTTATGGGCGATCGGGGTCACATCGCGGATCGAGGTCACCGTCAGGCCGACCGCAGCCAGCGCACGCAGCGCCGACTCGCGCCCGGACCCCGGACCCTGCACCTCGACATCGACGGTTCTCAGACCGTGGTCCTGCGCCTTGCGGGCCGCATCCTCGGCAGCCATCTGCGCAGCGTAGGGGGTCGATTTGCGCGAGCCCTTGAAGCCCATCGTGCCGGCCGACGACCACGAGATCGCATTGCCCTGCACGTCCGAGATCAGTATCTTGGTATTGTTGAACGAGGAGTTCACATGAACGACGCCTGCGGCGATGTTCTTGCGTTCCTTGCGTTTGGTGCGCACCTTGTCACGAGCCATCTGTCCTGACTTCCCCTACTTCTTCTTGCCGGCGATCGGCTTGGCCGGGCCCTTGCGGGTGCGGGCGTTGGTATGGGTGCGCTGACCGCGCACGGGCAGGTTGCGACGATGGCGCAGGCCGCGATAGCATCCAAGATCCATCAGACGCTTGATGTTCATCTGGGTCTCACGGCGCAGATCGCCTTCCACGGTGTAGTTGGCGTCGATATGTTCGCGGATCGCGAGCACTTCGGCATCCGAGAGTTCGTTGACGCGGCGGGCCTGGTCAATACCTGTGGCGTCGCATATCTGCCTGGCCGAGTGGGGACCGATACCGGTGATGGAGGTCAGTGCGATCGGGACGCGTTTCCCGGTCGGAATGTTGACGCCAGCAATACGTGCCAAGGCGATTTCCTTTCGTTGCGAGCCCGTAACCCCAGGCTCTTTTTTTCACAACACGAGGGCTCGACGAGGGTTCGAAAGCGACGCTTCGACCCTGCGAAAATGTCCCTGCGAAAATGTCAATCTCCCGCGAGAGACATGATTCTCGATCTGAATGCCATCGCTTAGGGCCAATCAACCTCATGGTCAAGATATTATTCACATTCACGTTTCACATTCAGGCTCGGCGATCGAGAATCGCCGCGATGGATGCCGCCACGTCATCAATCTCCGCCAACCCGTCAACCGAGCGCAGACACCCCGCGTGGTAGTAATACCCGATCAACGGAGAGGTCTTCTTGTAATATTCCATCAGACGGGTGCGCAGGCTGTCCTCGTTGTCATCGGCGCGGCGTTTGACCGAAGCGCTGCCGCACCTGGCGCATTTGCCATCGGCGGGCCAGGGCCTGGTCTGATCGTGATAGACCTCGCCGCAATCGCCGCAGGTCGAACGACCGGTGACGCGCGCGACAAGCGCTTCGTCATCGACCTTCATCTCGATCACCGCATCAAGGCTCTGTCCCGTCTTAGCCAGCAGATCACCCAGCGCATCCGCCTGCGGCAGAGTGCGCGGAAACCCGTCAAAGATGAATCCGTCAGCACCCGCCGCCAGCCTTTGCCCGATCAGACCGATCACGATCTCATCGGTGACAAGCTGCCCTCTGGCCATGACGTCGGCAACCCTGTTGCCCATTTGGGTGCCTGATTCCCTGGCTTCGCGCAGCATGTCGCCCGTGGAAAGCTGAACCATGCCACGCTCTTCCACCAGCTTGCGGGCCTGCGTGCCCTTACCCGCGCCGGGCGGGCCAAGAAGGATTATGTTTTTCATTCCTGTGCTCTCTCTGGCCTGTGCGCTCTCTGGCTTTCGATCAGCGGCGCGCCGGCGGTTTGCGCGGACCTTTCTTTCTGGAACGGCCCCGCAATTGCGACCGCTCGATCAGCCCCTCGTATTGATGTGCCAGCAGGTGCGACTGGATCTGGTTGATCGTGTCCATCGACACAGAGACCACGATAAGAACCGAGGTACCGCCGAAATAGAACGGGATCGACAGTGACGAGCGCAGGATCTCGGGCAGCAGGCAGACAGCGGCGAGGTAGGCCGAGCCGATCACGAGAACACGGATGACAACATAGTCGAGGTAAGCTTCGGTCTTCTTGCCGGGACGAATACCGGGAACGAACCCGCCCTGATTTTTCAGATTGTCGGCCACCTCATCCGCTTTGAACGACACGTTGGCGGTGTAGAAATAGGCAAAGAACACGATCATCGCGACGTAGAACAGCAGGTAAAGCGGCTGCCCCGGACCGAAATAGGCAAGAATCGTCGACATGACGGGACCGGTATTTTGGCCCGAGAAGGTCGCGATCGTGGTCGGCAGCAGCAAGAGCGAGCTGGCGAAGATCGCCGGGATCACCCCCGCCGGGTTGACCTTGATCGGCAGGTGCGACGAACCGCCATCATAGATCTTCATCCCGACCTGACGGCGCGGATACTGGATATGGATCTTGCGCAACGCGCGCTCCATGAACACCACGAAGGTGATCACCACCGCGATCATCACAATCACCCCGAGGATCACCGGCGTCGAAATGGCCCCCGCGCGACCCTGTTCGAAGAACCGCGCCAAAGCGGCCGGGATCTCGGCCACGATGCCGACAAAGATGATCAGCGAGATACCATTGCCTATACCGCGCGCCGTGATCTGTTCCCCCAGCCACATCAGGAACATCGTGCCCCCGACCAGCGTGATCACGACGGCTGCGACGAAAAACAGCCCCGGATCATGGGCCAGATCGCCTTTCTCAAGGCTGACGGCAAGCCCCCAGGCCTGGAAGGTCGCAAGGCCGACCGTCGCGTAGCGGGTGATCTGATTGATCTTCTTGCGGCCCTGCTCGCCCTCTTTCTTCATCTGCTCAAGCGCGGGAACCAGCGCGGTCAGGAGCTGGATGATGATCGAGGCGGAGATGTAGGGCATGATGCCGAGTGCAAAAACCCCCATCCGCCCCAGTGCACCGCCAGTGAACATCGAGAGCACGCCGCCCAGCCCGGAACCGGCCGTCGCCATGAAGTCGCGCAGCGCCTGCGCGTCGATTCCGGGGACCGGAATATAGGTGCCAAGGCGATAGATGATCAGCAGCCCGATCGTGAAGAAGATGCGCTGGCGCAACTCCGTGGCCTTGCCAAGGGCGTCCCAGCTCAGGTTGGCCGCCATTTGCTCTGCAGCAGATGCCATATGCTCGTCTCTTTCATGCAAGCGCCGCCGGACCGGTTTCTCGGTCGGCGGTGCCTCGGAAAACCCTTGCCTGTCTGAACGGGCGAAAGCGCGCTCACAACAGATTATTGAGCAGCCTGCACCACCGTGATCGAACCGCCCGCCTTCTCGACGGCCGCGATGGCCGATTTCGAGGCACCGGTGACGGTCAGCGTCACTTTCGAGGTGATCTCGCCCTTGGCCAGAACGCGCACACCGTCAAGCTTGCGGCGGATGATGCCGGCCGCGAGCAACACATCCTCGGTGATTTCATTGGCAGCGTCCAGCCTGCCGGCCGCGATGAACCTTTCGATCTGACCGAGATTGACCACATTGAACTTCAGCGCGTTCGGCTTGGTGAAGCCACGCTTGGGCAGGCGGCGATAAAGCGGCATCTGGCCACCTTCATAGCCGTTGAGGGCCACACCCGAACGCGATTTCTGGCCCTTGATACCACGGCCACCCGTCTTGCCCTTGCCCGAGCCGGGGCCGCGGGCGATGCGTTTCTTCCTGCGGGCCGCACCTTCGTTGTCGCGCAGCTCATTGAGTTTCATGTCGCTTCTCCTTTGCCGGAACACCACCCAGAAGCGATACGGGTGGGACACGGCTTTTCGTGACTGATTCTGAGGCGGCCACTGGGGCACCGCGGATGTATAGTGCCTGCCTGGATACGGATCAAGCCCCTCCGCCCTGACTTCGGCATCGCCTGGCAGATAATGGCGGTGAGTGTCCGCGCGTGACACCGCTACAGCGCAAAGCCAATGAAAACAAGGACGCCCCGGTCAAGGGGCCGGAGCGTCTTCGTGTTCACCTGCCCCGTTTTCACCTGCCCCTTGAAGGCTCAGGCTTTTTCTTCCACGATCTGCACCAGGTGCGGGATCGCGTCCACCATGCCGCGGATGGCCGGAGTGTCTTCCAGTTCGCGGGTGCGGTTGAGCTTGTTCAGGCCCAGACCTTTCAGCGTGGCACGCTGGATGGCCGGACGACGGATCGGTGAACCGATCTGCTTTACGACGATGGTCGCCATATCTCGCTCTCCTTACGCTGCAGCTTCAGCCGGTGCGTCATCCTTTTTCAGGATGTCTGCGACTTTCCTGCCACGGCGCGCAGCAACCTGACGGGGACTGGCCTCTCTGGTCAGACCGTCAAGCGTGGCGCGGATCATGTTGTAGGGGTTTTGCGAGCCGAGCGACTTCGCGACGACATCCTGGACGCCCAGCATCTCGAACACGGCACGCATCGGACCACCGGCAATGATCCCGGTACCGGCCGGAGCGCTGCGCATCACGACGCGGCCGGCACCGTGGCGGCCTTCGATATCGTGGTGCAGGGTACGACCGTCACGCAGCGGGACGCGCATCATGTTGCGCTTGGCCTGCTCGGTCGCCTTGCGGATCGCTTCGGGCACTTCCTTGGCCTTGCCCTTGCCAAAGCCGACGCGGCCACGCTGGTCGCCAACGACCACGAGAGCCGCAAAACCGAAGCGCTTGCCACCCTTCACGGTTTTCGACACGCGGTTGATCGCAACAAGGCGATCGGCAAATTCAGGGGCATCTTCGCGCTCTTCGCGACGGCCCCGACGGTTTTCACGTTCCGCCATGGAATGTCCTTTCGTGATGGCGTGCTCTCACGCCGATTGAGTCAATCCAGGTGGGCGTCCCGTCGGAACGCCCCCGGATCATCGGGGGGACGCGAACGTCCCCCGCAGACGACCTAGAACCTCAGCCCGCCTTCGCGCGCGGCATCGGCCAAGGCCTTGATCTTGCCGTGAAACAGGAAGCCGCCACGGTCGAAGTAGCACTCCTCGACACCGGCTTTCCTGGCCCGCTCGGCAATCAGGGCACCAACCCTGGCCGCAGCCTCGACGTTGTTCTTGCCAACCACGCCGAGATCCTTTTCGAGCGATGAGGCCGCTGCGAGCGTCTTGCCATTCACATCGTCGATCAACTGGACGCTGATGTTCTTCGACGAGCGGTGCACCGACAGACGGGCCCGGCCCGCTGCCAGCTTGCGAATCCTGTTGCGGACGCGCAGGCGGCGCCTGAGAAACAGATCCCGTTTGCTGTTTGCCATTTTCGCGTTCCCTACTTCTTCTTGCCTTCCTTGAGGAAGATATATTCGCCCTTGTAGCGAATGCCCTTGCCCTTGTAGGGTTCCGGCGCACGCCACTCGCGGATGTTGGCAGCAACCTGCCCCACCCGCTGCTGGTCGATACCTTCCACAACGATCTCGGTCTGCTTCGGAGCGGTAACCGTGATGCCGGCCGGCGCTTCGAAACTCACCTCGTGCGAGTAACCGAGCGACAGCTTCAGGACGTTGCCCTGCATCTGCGCACGATAGCCGACACCCTGGATCTCCAGCTCCTTCCTGAAGCCGGTGGTCACCCCGGTGACGAGGTTCGCGATTTGCGAGCGAACCATACCCCATTGCTGACGCGCGCGCCTGGACTGGCCGCGCGGGGCGACCCTGACAGCGTTGTCTTCAAGCGTGATGGTCACATCATCGGTCGCGGTGAAACTGCGGGCCCCCTTCGGACCCTTCACATCTATGGTCTGGCCCGACAGGGACGCCGAAACATCGCCGGGAAGCGCGACCGGTTTCTTGCCAATACGAGACATTGAGCCCTCCTCAGAACACGGTGCAGAGCACTTCACCGCCGACATTGGCCGTGCGTGCCGACACATCCGACATCACGCCCTTCGAGGTGGAGACGATGGACACGCCCAGCCCCTGACGAACCGACGGCACATCTTTCGCGGCCACGTAAACGCGGCGACCGGGGGTCGAGACGCGCCTGATCTCGCGGATGACGGGAGTGCCCGAGTGATATTTCAGGCTGATTTCCAGTTCGGGATGACCTTTTGCACCGGTCATCGGCTCGTAGCCACGGATATAGCCTTCATCCGCGAGCACATCCAGAACCCAGGCCCGCAGCTTCGAAGCCGGCGTGCGAACGGTGGACTTGCCGCGCATTTGCGCGTTGCGGATGCGGGTCAGCATATCGCCGAGAGGATCGTTCACAGACATGTCGCCCTCCTTACCAGCTCGATTTCACCATGCCCGGGATCTGGCCTTGGGAGGCCAGGTCACGCAGCATGATCCGCGAGAGTTTGAGCTTACGGTAGTAAGCGTGGGGACGACCGGTCAGTTTGCAACGATTGTGCAGTCGGGTCGCAGACGAATTGCGGGGCAGTTCCGCGAGCTTCAGGGACGCCTTGAAGCGCTCTTCCATCGGGCGGTCCTGATCCGCGATCACGTCCTTGAGTGCCGCGCGTCTGGCAGCATACTTGTTCACAAGACGCTGACGTCTGGCTTCGCGCGCAACCATGGATTTCTTGGCCATTTCTGAAAATTCCTTCGCGATCAGACGTTGAAAGGCATGTTGAAAGCTTTCAACAGCGCCTTCGCTTCGGCATCCACGTCGGCCGTGGTCACCATGATGATGTCCATACCCAGAACCTCGTCAACCTTGTCGAAGTCGATTTCGGGAAACACGATGTGCTCCTTGAGGCCCATGGCAAAGTTGCCGCGACCGTCGAAGGACGGTTTCACACCACGAAAGTCGCGCACGCGCGGCAAAGCCACATTGATCAGGCGATCGAGAAATTCATACATGCGATCGCCGCGCAGGGTCACCTTGCAACCAAGCGGCATATCCTCGCGCACACGAAAGCCGGCGATCGACTTCTTGGCGCGGGTCATGACAGCCTTCTGACCGGCGATGAGCGACAACTCTTCGGTAGCCTGCCTGACTTTCCTGGTATCCTTGACAGCTTCACCGACGCCCATGTTGAGAACGATCTTCTCAAGGCGCGGGATCCGCATGTCGTTGCTGTATGCGAACTCTTCTTTCAGAGCCGCACGGATCCGGCTGACATAGAGTGCCTTCAGACGGGGGGTATAGGGGGGTGCCTGGTCGAGCATCAGATCGTCGAGCATCAGATCGCCTCCCCGGTGGTCTTGGCAAAACGAACCTTCCTGCCGTCTTCCTCACGGAAGCCGACGCGGGTCGCCTTGCCGTTGGCGTCGAGCAAAGCCAGGTTCGACAGGTCGATCGGCATTGCCTTCGGCTGACGGCCACCCTGGCTGGTCTGGGTCTGGCGCTGGTGGCGAATGGCAACATTCACGCCCTCAACAACGGCCTTGCCGTCTTTCGGTATGACTGCGGTGATTTCGCCCTGCCTGCCCTTGTCCTTGCCGGCAAGCACGACAACCTTGTCGCCTTTGCGGAGCCTGGCAGCCATCACAGCACCTCCGGAGCAAGCGAAATGATCTTCATGAAGTTCCTGGCGCGCAACTCGCGAACGACCGGCCCGAAGATACGGGTGCCGACCGGCTCGCCTGCGTTGTTGAGGATGACGGCGGCGTTGCGGTCGAAGCGGATGGCAGTGCCATCTTCGCGACGAACTTCCTTGGCGGTGCGCACGACGACAGCCTTGCGGACATCACCTTTCTTCACGCGGCCGCGCGGGATCGCTTCCTTGACCGACACCACGATGATGTCGCCCACGGATGCGTAACGGCGGTGCGAGCCGCCGAGGACCTTGATGCACTGCACCCGGCGCGCGCCGGAATTGTCAGCGACATCCAGATTGGTCTGCATCTGGATCATGGGGTTACTCCCGACCTTTGGGCACTCTGTCCCAGGGTTTCGAATGCTGGCGAATGGCTCCGGCTTACGCCGACACCACGACCCGCCAGCGCTTGGTTTTCGAGATCGGCGCACATTCCTCGATGCGGACGGTGTCGCCGGTCCTGAACCGGTTTTCCGCGTCATGGGCGCGGTATTTCTTGGATTTCCGGATCGTCTTCTTGAGAACCGGATGCGTGAAGCGGCGTTCGACGGAAACGGTCACGGTCTGGTCATTCCTGTCCGACGTCACGGTGCCTTGCAGGATGCGTCTGGGCATGGCAAGCTCTCCTTACTTCGCGGCTTCGGCAGCTTTTTCAGCGGCTTTTGCGGCGGCCTTGGCGTTCAGCACGGTCCTGATCCGCGCAACATCACGACGAACGGTGCGCATGCGCGCGGTGTTCTCAAGCTGACCGGTGGCTTGCTGAAAGCGGAGGTTGAAAGCTTCTTTCTTCAGCGCGACGAGTTGATCCTTCAACTCGTCAGGTGTCTTCGCCTTGAGGTCTTGGGCGTTCATCCCGGATCCTTTCTTGGCATCGGAGGGCCCGCGAAGGGGTAACCCTGGATCCGATGGGTCATGTCTGTCCTGAATTCAGGAACTCGCGGCCAATATCAGAGCGAATCGGATATGGCAAGGACTGTTTGGCCTTTGCGGCGCAATCCGCTAGGAGAAGGCGAAAATTCTCTCTGCCCCGAAATTCCCTTGCCCCAAGGTGCATCATGGCTCAAATCCAGTCCCTCTTCGCAACCCGTCTTTACCGCGCGAAACTGTCGGAGTTCGGCCCCGCCGTCGATACCGACGAGCTGGAGACATCCTGCTACGTGATCGCCGGGGATGACGAGGCCGGCCGGATCTGGTCAGAGCAGAACGGCTATCCGGGGTACACGTCCCATGCCTCGCTCACCGACCTTCCCTGGCGCTTCCCGATCTTTGCCGACATCGTTTCCGCGCTGGACCTGCATGTGGCGGCCTTTGCCAGGGATCTGCAATTCGACCTGGGCGGTGGCAAGCTGATGCTCGAAGATCTCTGGATCAACATCCTGCCCGAGGGCGGCACGCATGGCGCGCATATCCACCCGCATTCGGTGATCTCGGGGACAACCTATGTCGCGATGCCCGACGGCGCCTCGGCCCTGAAACTCGAAGATCCGCGCCTTGCGATGATGATGGCCGCCCCTATCCGGGTGGGGGCCGCCCGGTGCGAGTTGAAACCCTTCATCTATGTCGCGCCGGAACCGGGCGAGGTTCTGCTCTGGGAAAGCTGGCTGCGCCACGAGGTGCCGATGAACCGAAGCGAATACGACCGGATTTCGGTCAGCTTCAATTACAAGTGGGTGGAGTGAAGGGCCCTCTTCACACAAGGCTGTGCGAAAAGTGTCTTTCGTGTTTTCAGCAACGCCTTTGGCGTTGTTGCCCATATCGGTGATGCGGCTTAACCCTTCGAAATCCTGTCTGTTGGCTGATGCGCCTGCCGTTGCCATCTCCCACCCGCTCTCGTACGCCCAACGGGGCGGCCTGTAACGCATCGCCATGACGCCGGGGCGCGCGCGGTCCGGTTGGATCCCGGCATGAGCTGGCGCGCCAGGGCGGTCGGCAAGCGTGGCCATCCCGAGACCTTCCCATCCTGAGACCTTCCCGGAGAGTGCGATCCAGGTCTGCCTTGCCCTGAAGGTCCTGTTCGGCCTGCCGTTGCGGCAAACAGTCGGTCTGGTCGTCAGCCTGTTGGAGAGGGCCGGTCCGGACTGGCCCGTGCCGGATTGTGCGACGCTCTGCCGGCGGCAGGGGCAGGCCCGTATCGCGGTTCAGATCCCTTATCGACATACCGGGGCATAGCTCTAGAGGCAGATAACATATGATACGCGGGTTGGAGACCGCATGATCGCTTGTCCATCCGGGGCTTGCCGACTGTCTTTGTGCGGGCATCGGAGATCCGAGGCGGATCGACGGCCACAAGGGAACCGCGCGGTTGCCCGAATGGCTCTGCCCCCAGGGACTCGCGCCGGGGATGCCGGGTGTCTTCTTTGCGATCGCCAGGGCAGTCGTCTCTTTGTGCCTGCTCAGACCGACAAATGCCCTATCCTCTCCCATGGTTTGTCTCCTCATGTATGAGGCTCTGCCACATACCGCGCGGACACTGGAAAACAACGACCGTCACTGCCGTGCTTGAGGCGAAAGGCATTGCGACAGCTGTCAAAGCCGGTGCTTTCGGATATCGGCCCCTTCGGCGATCTTGTCGGAGATGTTGGGACGGGGCCACCTGGATGGGCGGCCCCGGATGTTTCAGAAGCGCCTGGTTAAAGCGACAAAGAACCGGCGGCCTTCGGTGTTGAAGTCATCGCCATGAGATTTGCTACGTGTGAGCGTGTGATCGGCGACGTTCAGGATCCCGCCCTGCAGGGTTACGCTGTCGCCCAGATCATACCGGGCGAGAAGATCCGCCGTTGCATAGGACGCGACGGTTTCGGCGTATGACAGGTTGCCGCTGTCGGGCACATAGGTAAACTGTTTCGACACGTAATTTCCCGCCAGAGAAACTTGCAGACGGTTATTGACCTGCCAGTCGGCACGCAGGTTCAGCGTGTCTTTTGGCTGGTAGGCCAGCGGGCGTTCAACCTTTTTGGTGACCTTGGAATCCAGATGCGTGTAGTTGCCGGTGATCGTGACCGTATCACTTACATCCGCACTCAGGGTCAGTTCGACCCCGCGCGTGGTGACCGCCTTGAGGTTCTGCATCTTGAACATCGGTTTGCCGTCTGTGGAAAGCCCAACGTAGTTAGAGTAGCCCTTTGCCTTATCCTTGTCCCCAGTTCGCGCAGGCGGCCACTGGATCATGTCATTGACGTGGGTGTTGAACAGTGTGGCCCCGAAGGACATGCGCGAACTGTCGTAGTGCAGCGCAAGCTCGGTGTTCACGCTTTTTTCAGGCTTCAGATCCTTGGAGCCGACCAGATAGCAACCACCGCCGCAGGAAATCTGGTACCAACCGGGACTCATTTGCAGAAGTGTCGGGGCCTTGAACCCGGTGGACACCCCCCCCTTGACGGTCCACCTGTCACTGAGCGCATAGACGCCATAAAGACGTGGGCTCAACCGGGTGCCATAGTTTTCATGTTTGTCCAGACGCGTGCCAAAGGTCACGGAGAGCCGTTGGGTGATTTGCATCTGGTCCTCGGCAAAGAGTGCGGCGTTCCAGACCGAACTCTGACCGTCGCCGATAAAGTTGAAATGGTCATCCACTTCCTGACGTCCCAGCGACAGGCCGGCGGTCAGCTTGTGCAAAATGCCGCGGCCAACCTCTGAATTGATCCTGGCGTCCAGACCATAGCTGTCAGAGGTGTTTGGTCTTTCTTTGCTTTCCTGGGGGCTGTTCCCAACCGAGTTCTTGATCCGGTCGGCATAGAGTTTCACCTCGCTGGTGCCCCAGCTGTGTGTGCCCTGATAGGCCACATGAACCCCGTGGCGGATCAGCGGTATCTCGTAATGCTCGCGATTGGAGTAGTCGTAGCCAAAGTCAAGTGTCGCACCATTGTCCAGAGCCAGGGAGAGGGCTGTGTCCAGATAGGAATTCCGGCTTTCCTGGAAGCCTTCACTATATTTCTGCCCATATTTCGTACAATCGGACCTGCCCCACTGTTCACACACGCTGTGAGGAGGATTGATGTCGTCGGCGTCTTTCTCACGGCGATTGTAGCCGCCCGACAGGCGGAAGGACACACGCTTTCCGATCGGGCCGCTGAGGGTGAAGCTGGTGCGGTAGGAATCCCCCGCCTTGGGATTCTCTTGCCGGGTGTAGCCTGCGGTGATGGAGCCACTCAGGACATTCGAGGGTTTCTTGGTGATGATGTTGATCACGCCTCCGGTGGCATCCGCACCATAGAGCGAGGACATCGGACCACGAACAACCTCGACCCGTTCGACGGTGTCAAGATCGACCCAGTCGAGATCAAAGTCATTGCCTCTGAACAGGTTGGGGTTGGAGTTCACGCGCCGCCCATCGATCAGGATCAGGACATAGCTGTCGGGCAACCCGCGCAGTTGCACGCGGTTGAGATTGCCCGACCCCCGATTGAGGGTCACTCCGACCGAGCGTTGCAGAGCTTGGGTCAGATTGACGGCCGCCGTTTTCGCGATTTCTTCCGCAGAGATCGAGGTGATGCTCGCGGGCGCCTTGCTCTGTTGCGTTTTCGTGCCCGAAGCGGTGACCACGATCGGATCCAGCACAACACAGTCGGAGGTGGTCCCGGACTTTGCATCCTGCGCGGCAAGCACACAGTCGGAGGCGGTTCTGGACCCGGTATCTTGCGCGGCAAGCGCGCTGTCGCTGAACAGGGCGACGGTGGCGCAGACGAGAACGGTCAGCGCCGCCCCCAATATGCCCCCGACAGAGCGTAACGCCATGCAGCCTGAGGCGCACCTGATATGGTTTGCATACATTTCGGTATTCTCCGTTCCTTTCAAATCGCGGATGAAAATCGGAGCAAGTTGGCTGCTGCCCGATCCGGTCCAACGGTCCGAAAGGTGCAAGGGTTTTGCTGTCTGCCCGCAATCTTGACCTTTTTAATAAGTTGTGTGACATTGTGGGAGCCAGCTGAAAGCAAATTGGTATTGAGAAAGCGACAAAGATATTTGCAAAACAGCCAATGTCGCATCGGAACCATGCAAGCATCCACATCCAGACAGTTGTGAATGCAGGAAATCGGATGATGATTGATCACTATCCCGGCGGTCTTCGGATCGGCTATGTCAACCATTGTGTCAACAAGTCCGGGGACTTTGAACCATTTGAAATAAAAACGAAATCCCTGATTCTGATTGTAGTGAATGGTCGGCAGGTATTTTCGGTAGACGGCCAGGTTTTCAAATTGGAATCCTGTTCGGGCGAGTCCGAACCCTGTGCGCTCACCATCACCGTGCAAGATCGCGCCGTCGTGCAGTATCTGCAATCCTCAGGGCACCCCTTGCGCAAACTGGCC
This sequence comes from Thioclava sp., assembly GCA_965277135.1. GTDB lineage: Bacteria > Pseudomonadota > Alphaproteobacteria > Rhodobacterales > Rhodobacteraceae > Thioclava. The sequence continues at coordinate 26,365 of CBDIBW010000043.1, forward strand.
ATCGCGTGGCCACAGGATTGGTTTCACCGTTTCCGGCCGGATCCCGGGGCCAATGACCCGCAGAATTCGGGGAGTGGGGGGGTAAATGGGGCCGCCGCAGCCACGACCGGCTCCCCGTCCGATCCCGGGCACGAAAAGCCCAATGTTTCCGTGCGGTTGTGGACGCCCGACAAACATGTGAACCAGCTTGCCACACAGATCATTCTGCCACCCGAAGGCAATGTCCGGCAGATCGGTCTGTTCCGGATGTCAAGGGGGATAGAGATCCTGCACAGGCTGTCCGATATGCAGCAGATGGCGGATCAACCTGCGCGAGTGTCGGGCACACAGATCGAAGGGTGTCGCAAAGCGGAAGACATTCGCCTCTATATTCTGCAGCACCTGGAGCAGGATCTCACGACTGGTGAGTTGGAGAACCGCTTCTGTCGCAGTCGCCGATCCTTGCAGCGGCTCTTCAAGTCGGAATATGGGGTAGGCATCGCGGAGTTCGTGCGCCATGAGCGTCTGAAACAGGCCAATCTGGCGCTGCAGAATGACGGGATTTCGATCGCCGAAGCCGCGTTTCGCGCGGGCTATTCCAGCCCGGCAAATTTTGCGACGGCGTTCCGGCGAGCTTTCGGGATCGTCCCGACCCAGGCCAGGAGTTGCATGCCTTGAGCACTTTTCGAAAACGGTGTGCCATGCGCTGGGTCAAAGGCAGACCGGCGGAAAGTCTGTAACATTCCCGCAGTAATCCCGCAGTAATCTCGCAGTAATAACATGAGCTTGACGCGATCCCGGAGGTAATTGCCTTGAACCGATTTTCCACAAATCGGCCCGGAGATCCCGGGGCTTCGACCGCATCCGGGGTGGTGTCGCCCAAGATGCCCGTGACCGTCTGGGCGCTTGGGGTTGTAAGCCTGCTGATGGACGTATCGGCGGAAATGGTGCATACTCTGATGCCATTGTTTCTGGTTGCCGGACTGGGGGCATCGCCTTTGGCTGTCGGCGTGATCGAAGGTCTGGCGGTCGCCATCGCCACCGCAACCAGATTCCTGGCAGGTATTGTCGCCGACTGGATGGGTCGCAACAAATCCCTGGCGGTTCTGGGCTATGGTCTGGCTGCGCTGTCGCGGTTGATCTTTCCGGTGGCTGCATCCACCGTTGATGTGGCCATCGGCAGAAGTCTAGATCGCCTGGGCAAAGGGCTGCGCAGTGCACCGCGCGATGCGCTGATTGCCGGGATCACGCCGGAGCCGATCCGCGGCGCAGCGTTCGGTCTGCGCAAGTCTCTGGATACGGTTGGTGGATTTGTGGGGCCGCTGCTGGCCGTGGGGGGGCTGGCGCTGTGGCAGCTGGAGATCAGAACCGTGTTCTGGCTGGCGACTGTGCCTGCGGTGCTGGCGGTTCTGGTGCTGCTGTTTGCGGTGCGCGAACCCCGCGTTGCCGAGATCCGGAAAACCCGGCTGCCCCGTCTGGCGGACATCGGCGGGCTTGGCCCATCGTTCCGGTCCGTGATGGCCCTGGCCAGCCTCATCACGTTCGCCCGGTTCAGCGAGGCCTTTGTGTTGCTGAAGTCGCTTGATGCCGGTTTTGCGACGGCCTGTGTGCCGCTGGCGATGGTGTTGATGCATGCGGTCTTCGGATTGGCAGCCTATCCGGTCGGCCGGCTGTCCGACCGGCTGGGGCCGCGGGGGTTGCTGGCCTGCGGGCTCGGGTTCCTTCTGGTGGCCCATGTTCTTCTGGCGATGTCCACCTCGGTTCTGCCGTTCCTGATCGGCACCCTGTTCTGGGGCCTGCACATGGGGTTCTCGCAAGGTCTGCTGGCATCGATGGTGGCTGCGACATCGCCGGACCATTTGCGCGGCACCGCCTTCGGCACCTTCAGCCTTCTGACCGGCGCGGTGGTGCTGGTCGGGAATATCCTGTGCGGCTGGCTCTGGCAGGGGTTTGGCGCGGACATGCCTTTCTGGGCGGGCGCGGGCGTGACGGTCGGCTGTCTCGGTCTGATGCTGTGGCAGGCAGGCGACCGGGACATGGCCGATGGCTGAGGCTTCCGGACCTCTGCCCGCACTTCAGGCCCTCAGGGTCGCGCCGCCGTCCACATAGAGGTCGGCCATGGTGACATGCCCGGCCTGTTCCGACAGCAAAAACAAGGCAGCCGCCGCCACATCGTCGGGTTTGGCCAGTTTGCCCAAGGGAATGCCGGTGCGATAAGTCTCCAGATCGCCGGCAATCACCCGTTCTGCGCCACCGGCGTCCGGCCACAGGCGCGTCTGCATCGGCGTCAGGGTCGATCCCGGGGCCACCAGATTGCAGCGGATGCCATCGCGCCCGAGCTCAAGGCCGAGACAGCGCACGAACATATGCGCCGCCGCTTTGGAGGCCGCATAGGCGCCCATCCGGTCGCGGGGAATACCGGCGGCATTGGAACCCACGACCACGATGGCGCCGCGCTGGCGCGGCTGCATGCGTCGCGCCAGACCATTGCAGACGTTGAAGGTGCCCGTGGCATTGACCCCGATGACACGCGCCCAGTCTGCGGGCGTGGTCTGTGCCAAAGGCAAGGCAGAGACGATACCGGCGGCATGGGCCAGCAGGTCAATCGGCCCCATGTCCCGTTCCGCCCGGTTCAGGGTGGCCTCGACCACCGCTGCATCGCTCACATCCATGGCCTGCCAAGTGAACCGGGTCCGGTCGGACCGGGGCACATGGTCCACGCCCTCTTCCGTATCGGTCGCCAGAACGGTTGCCCCCGTCTCTGCCAGCATATGGCACAGGCTTTGCCCGATCCCCCCGGCCGCACCGGTTACCAGCGCGATGCGATTTTCGAACCCTGTGAGTTTCATCCCGCCTGCTCCGAAAGCCGCTTGAGCATCTCCGCCGTGGTTGTCACTCCGCCACAGCAGTCCGCGACCCAACGCAGGGCCATCTCGTGGTGTTCCCGGTCGAAATCGGCCTGGGCGTCGGCAATGGCAAAGGGTTCGATATCCAGCTGAAAGGCCTCGGCCGCAGTGGCAAGACAGCCGATATGGGCATAAACTCCCGCGATCAGCAACTGATCGCGCCCCCTTGCCCGCATCAGGCTTTCCAGATTGGAGCGCTGAAAGGCGCTGTAGCGGTGTTTGACCAGAACGATATCACCGTCCTTGGGTGCAATTTGCGGCAGGATCCCTTCATGTTCGGGGCGGGCCGACATGCCGGGGCCCCAGAGGACCGCCTGCAAACCGCGGTCGGCACGCACCTGGTCGCCCTTCTGCGCGCTGTAGAATACCGGGATGGCCTGAGCGCGAGCCTGTTGCTGCAACGCACCGATATGGTTCAGAACGGCGGCCATGGGCGCGGCATCCTGCAAGAAGGGCGCGCAGAAATACCGCTGCATGTCATGGATCAACAGCGCGGCGCGCCGTGGTTTCGATCGAAAAACGGTGCGCGCGGGCACAGGCAGATTGTCGGCCGTCGGAAGCGGGTAGGAAGCGATTTGGGGCAATCCCATGGTGCGTGTTCCTTTGTTCAGACGATTTCAGTGAGTTTGCGCTCACGCAGCTGTTTGCGCAGCGCCGTGCGGGGACAGTTTGCCGACGGCGGTTTTCTGCAGCTGCGTGACGATTTCGATATCATCGGGGATCTTGTAGGCCGCGATCTTGCGGTCGCGCAGGAAACGGCGAAGGATGGCGGGACGCAGCGTGGTGTCGGCGCGGGGCTGGACAAAGGCGCAGCTGCGCTCGCCCAGGGCCGGATCGGGCACCGCAACGACGACCGCATCCAGCACGCCATCAAGGGCCAGGATATGATTTTCGACCTCTTCGGCCGAGAATTTCTCGCCTGCGCGGTTGATGTGATCGCCCAGACGGCCCCGCACGGTGAGGTATCCCGCAGCATCGCGCGACACGATGTCGCCGGTGCAGTAGAACCCGTCTTCGGTAAAGGACCGGGCGTTTGCCTCGGGGTCGTTATGATAGGCGCTGATGGTATAGGGGCCCACGGACATGCAACAGCCCCGGCGCGTCAGTGCCGACCGGTGCGCCGGTCTGGTCCAGAATACGGATCTCGTCATCTGCGCTGATCGGGCGGCCCTGGGTGGAGATGCGAATGTCCTCCGGGTCATCGAGACGGGTGTAGTTCACCAACCCTTCGGCCATGCCGAAGACCTGCTGAAGGCGGCAGCCAAACGCCGGTTCGATCTGCCGGGCCACTTCGGGCTGCAACTTCGCACCGCCGATCTGGAGAACACGCAGGCAGGACAGGTCAGGGTCTTGCGCACCCAGCGCCCCGAGCCAGGCTTGGGCCAGCGGCGGAACAACAGCGGCGATCGTCACCCGGTGATGCTCGATCAGCGACAGGCAGGGGGCAGCCGCCGCGCCCGGTGGCAGGACAACGCACCCGCCGCTATGGAAAATGCCAAGGCTGCCGGGCGAGCTGAGCGTGAAATTATGCCCCACGGGCAGAACCGCGAGGTAGCGGCTGGTGGTGTCGAGGCCACAGATACGCCCACTTTCACGCAGCGAATATATATATTCATCGTGGCGACGCGGGATCAGCTTGGGCAGTCCGGTGCTGCCCCCCGACAGCAGCACCAGTGCCACATCCGATGGCGCAGGGTCCGGCGGCAGCAGCGCACGATCCCCGTCAATATCACCAAAGGCGGTGGCCCCTTGGGCGTTGGCGTGAACCACAACTTCGGTCAGGGTCGGGGTTTCGGCCTTGATCTCTTGGGCCATGGCTACGGCATCAAAACCGTCCAGGCAGGCCCCGACGATCAACGCCCGAGCCCGGGCCTTGGCCACGAAATGGGCGATTTCGGTCTTGCGATGGGCGGGCAGAGCCAGAATCGGGTGCAAACCCGCATAAACAACTCCGAAGAGGGCGACAAAGAACTCGGCGCAATTGGGCAACTGCACCACCACCCGGGCCCCTGGCTCGATGCCACGGGCCAGCAAGCCAGCACCAAAGCTCTGTGCCCGGATGTGCAATTCGCCATAGGTTATAACCCGCGTATCTGCGCCGGAGGCATCAATGATCGCCGGGGCCGAGGGATGGGCTGTTGCGCGCGACCGCAACAGTTGCGGCAAGGTCTCCTGCGTCCAGTGCCCGGCCTTTCGATAGGCTGCAACACGGTCGGCGGGATATGGCTGTGCAAGCGGTTCACGAGAAGATGGCATGAGGTCTCCTTGGAGGGCCTGTCAGGGGTTGGCCGGTTCATGACAGGCCGGTTCAAATGCGCAAAAGGTTACAGCGCATGGTCATAGATCAGCAGCGCGCGCCCGGCCGAGCAGCGCTCGATCCTTGCCTGAACGTTGTAGATGTCACGGAGCAGCCCCGGGGTCATGACCTCGACGGGGGGACCGCTGGCAACGACCCGGCCCGCCGCCATCACCACCACCCGATCGGCCCAGTCAAGCGCAAGATTGAGATCGTGGCAGACAAACAGGGTGACCAGATCATCCTGCCTGGTGGCGGCCTGGATGTTTCGCATAACCGTCAACTGGTGATGGGGATCCAGCGCACTGGTGGGTTCGTCCAGCAACAGGATGCGCGGCTCGCGGATGAGAAACCTGCGCCAGCGCCACCAATTGGCGCTGTCCGCCGGACAGAGCCTGCATGGGGTGCAGCGCGAGATCGGCAATGCCGATCCGTGCCAGAAGCGCCGTGGCCCGCCGTTGCAGGGCAATGTCCGGGCGGACAAAGGGGTTGGTTGTGATCTGCGCCGGGATCAGCACCGTCTCCAGCACCGAAAGCGCAACCCCGTCGGGCAGATGCTGCGGCATATAGGCCAGATGTCGCGCGCGTTCCGCCCAGGCCAGTGCGCGCAGGTCGCGCCCCGCCGCAGCGGACCTCTCCCGTGGCTCGCTGAAAGCCCGGCAATCGCACGCAACAGGGTGGTCTTGCCCGCACCATTCGGACCGATGATGGCCACCATCTGCCCCGGCACAAACGCGGGCAAAGTGATGTCATCCAGGATCGTCTTGTGGCCCTGTCGCGCGCTCAGGGCGCTGATGTTCAAATCGGTCATCATCCTTGACCCCGACGCAGAATGAGAACGGTGAACACCGGGATCCCGACGAGTGACGTCACCACGCCGATGGGCAGCAGCACGCCAGGCCACCAGAACCTTGCCGACCACCGAGGCCAGCGACAGGATGAGTGCACCGCTCAGGAGGCTGGCGGGCAGGAACACCCGGTGATCTTCGCCAACCAGGAGCCGGGCGATATGCGGCCCCACCAGACCGACAAAAACCGATCGTGCCGACAAAGGCCACGGCAATGGCGGCGAGCAGGCTGATCCGCAGCAAGCTGGCCCGCCGCAGCCGCACCACATCAAGGCCAAAGCTGGCAGCCCGATCCATGCCGAAGGTCAGCGCCGTCAGCGCATTGGCAGAGGCCAGCGAAAGAGGCAGGCACAGCCCCAACACAAGGCTCAGAATGCCCAGTTGCCCCCAGCTGATCTGGGCAATATTGCCCATGGACCAGAACATGAATTGTTGCAGCGCCGTTTCCGATGCGACGAATTGCAACAGCGCGACAACGGCGTTCAGGGCAAAGACCATCGCAATCCCCAGAAGGATCAGCGTATCCGAGCCCGCGCCGCGCCGATGGGCCAGCGCGCTGAGCAGCATGACCGCCCCAAAGGCAAAGACAAAGGCATTTGCGGGCACCACCCAGACAGCCGCCACGCCCGGCAGGCCGACCCCCAGCACAAACGCCAGCGCCGCCCCAAGCGACGCCGCCGCGGACACGCCAAGCGTGAAGGGACTGGCAAGCGGGTTGCGCAACAGGCTTTGCATCTCGGCACCGGCCAGGGCCAGGGCAGCGCCCACCAGCAAGGCGGCCACGGCCTGGGGCAATCGCACATGGTGTAGGATGACACGATCAGCGCGGCTGGCATCTTCACCGCCAAAGAGCGCCGTCAGCGAACGCCGCAACCCCATGCCAGAGGGGCCGATCGACAGGTCGATGCAGAAAGACACCCCCAACAGAACAGCGAGTCCCAGCAGGAGTGCGACCCGGCGTCTGCGGTGCCGCGCCAGACCGGCCGGCACGTCACCGTCTTCGATCACCGGCGGCGCGTTCATGGCTGGTCCCCGAGGCTGGTCCAGATGGTTCCTGCAAAGGGGAAGGGCAGGAAACGGCTGTTGATCTCTGCCAGGGTTGCCTGCGGATCAATGTCCGCGAACGGGTCCGGGTGGATCCATTTGGCCAGACATTCGAGCGCGAGGATATTGAGCGGCGAATCGTAGATGGAATGCCAGATCCCATGGACCCGCCCGTTTGCCACAACATCCAGTTCATGCAGGACCGGTGTCGTGATCAGATCGTGCAGTGTCTGGCGGGCCAGTTCTTCGGGCACACCGGGGCCGACGATCAGCCCCTCTTGCCGTTCCAGCTGGCTGTCGCCTGTCGCGATATAGACATCGGGCTGATGCGCGAGCACATATTCCGGAGCAATCGCGGCAAAATGGCCGACGGGGATGACGTCGGCACCAATATTATGGCCTCCCACCGCCGTGATGAAACGTCCCAGGCTGACATCCCCCAACGACATGCAGCATGGAGGCAGCCGGGTTGCATGCAGATGCAGCAGCACCAATGGGCGGTCTTCAAGCCGCGCGGCACGCGCCAGAATCCGGTCACGGTGGCGCTCGTAAAACCCGATAAAGCCCTCCGCATCCGCCTTTCCGCCCAGGGCCTGTGCTGCGATGCGCAGGCTCGGCACGGTGTTTTCAAAGAGGTCCAGACGGAAATCGATGAACACGGCAGGGATATCGGCGCGGGCCAGTTGCGCAACCAGTCGGTTGACCGCCGGGCCTTGCGGTGCCCCCAGGATCACCAGATCCGGGGACAAGGCGATGATCCGTTCGGCCGACATGGTCGCGCCGCCGGGTGCAAGCTCCGGAACCTCGGTGATCCCCGGAAAACGTTTTTTCAAGCGTGGCGCGCAATTCCGGTCCGACATGCGCCTTGGATTCCGGCACCCACGATCCGCTGGCCCAGGTCGGGGTCCACAAGCGACAGGCCCACGACCTGACGGAAATCGGAAAGAACGACGCGCTTCACCTCGTTGCGGATGACAAACCTGGCGGCCAACGATGTCTGTTACGGTCACAGGCTCGGTTCGCACTACGATGTCAGGCCGGGCAGCAACGCCCGGATTGCCGCAGATGAGAAGGCCGAAAAGCAACAGCATTCTGGAAAAAAGACGTCTCATTCAGGTCATGTCCATCTGGAAGGAAAAGGAATTCGGTCGAGATCGGGCCTGGCGTTCCAACTGGTCGATCCCTTCGCGCCCGGCATCATCGGGCAAGCCAAGCGCAAGAAGCATGGCGCGGAAACTTGGCCCCGGTTTCTTCCGTCTCGGACAGGGGGTCGCTATCTGGCACAATGCCCGCCCCGGCATGGAGACGGGCCTGACAGCCGCAGATCTCGGCGCACCGGATCGCCACATACCAGGCCCCATCTCCGCAGCCGTCGCACCACCCGACAGCCCCGGCATAGAAATCACGGTCCACCGGTTCCAGCCGCGAAATCAGATCCATGGCGGGCGCATAGGGCACGCCGCAAACCGCAGGCGTGGGATGCAGCGCCGCAGCGAGCAACGCGCCCGGCATGTCAGGATCGCGCAGGCTCCCCTCGATCCAGGTGCCCAGATGCCACATCGTCCGGGTGCTGGCCAGACTTGTGCCCTCGGGCAGGCTGAGCGTTTCGCAATGGGGCGCAAGCGTGTCGAGTATGTATTCGACCAGGAACCGGTGTTTCGTGCCAGTCCTTGGCAGAGCGCGACAATTGCGCGGCCACCTGTGCATCGGTGGCCAGATCCGACCGCCGGGGCGCTGAGCCCGCCAACGGGTGCGAAACGGATCCTGCTGCCCTGCTTTGCGATCAGCAGCTCGGGCGTCGCACCGACCAGAGCGCGCGCTTTGCCCTTGCGATCCGGCAGCGGCATCTGGAATGCGGTCACGGCCGGATCCCCTGACAGCGCGGCAAACAGCGCCTCGGGGGCGATCGGCCGGTCGCAACCGGCGAGGAAAGAGCGTGCCAGAACGACCTTGCGCAACCCGCCTTCGGTCCGGGCCTCTGCCTGCAACCGGGGCAAGTGCCTGCTCAACGCTGTGGTAAAAACTGCGCGGGCGCCGGGTCAGGGGCCTGCGCATGAAAACGTGCCGACCAGCGGCGGCAGAGGCTCCTGGCCCGACAGGGGCACGGTCTGTGCCATGCTCAGGAAATGATCCTCGCGGTTGCGGTCAAAGGGAAAGGCTCCGGCAATCACGGTCTGCGGCCCGTGTTGCGCAAAATGGTGGCTCAGGCGGGCCTCCAGCGTGTCGGCCCTGCCGCCGGGCAGGATATTCATCGCGCCCGTGCCAAGGAGGCGCCCTTCCTTGCCCGAAAAGCGAAAGGCGGGGACCGGCTTCGGACCGGGGGCCGGGACTTCAACCTCTTGGTGGGTCAGAATGTTCATGCAACAGCCTTTCCGGAACGGGTGAAGGGAACGAAAGAAACGAAAGACATGTCAGGCGACCCCAACGGCATCAGCGGTGTCTGGGGCGTCAGTGTCCGGATCAGAAGTTTCCGGGCACCCCGCGCCTGCCTCGCTGATGAGAAGGTTCAACAGCGGACCCAGCACCTCCAGCGAGGCGGGGGAAACAATGTCCTCATGGGAGGCATTTGGCAGGTGGTGAACGTCTTGCGCCCCCACATGCCCCAGCCAGCTGGTGTCGGGGTCAATATCCGGAAGATCCGACTTGTCCGCGACGAAACAGCGTGATCCGGCCGGAGAACCGTCCCGTGCGCGCCGACGACAAAAGCCGCACCGCATCGCGGTAATTGTCAAAGATATGGCCGAAACATCTCGGCCTTTTCCTTCTGGAACTCCGCGTCCATCATGTCGCCCATCGCGTCATTGAGAAGCTGTTCCTGTTCGCGCTCGGCGCCGGCTTCGGCCTCGCCGCCGTCGGGGGTCGCTCCAGTCGTGATGTTCGGCCGGGTAGGTGTCCAGCAGCCCGAGGAAACGCACCTCCTCGCCTGCGGCTTCCAGCCGTTCAGCCAGTCCGAAGGCGATATTGCCGCCCAGCGAATAGCCCAGAAGGTAGTAGGGCCCCCGGGGTTTGCAGATCGCGGATCAGCGTATATTGCGCGTCACACAGTGCCTCCAGATCGGCAGAGGCAGCTATGGGGCCGTTCGGGCGAGGGGATTGCAGACCGATGATCGGCATGTCGTTTTTGAGGTAACGCGCCAGAACACCATATTGCCAGGATACACCGGAAACCGGGTAGATGCAGATCAAAGGCACGCCTGGCCCTTCGCGCAGGCGGATCACGGGATCAAAGCCGTCCGCCACCAGGGCACCCACCATGGCCCCGGCGGCAAAATGTTCGGCCAGGCGTTCCACGGTGGCCATGCTCACGATCTGCCCGACCTGAATATGGCGTTTCAGGTCCTGGCGAATCCGGGCCGCAAGCCGCATGGCAAGCAGCGAAATGGCCGCCAATGGCAAAGAAGTCATCGGTGGCGCTGACCTCCTCCAGGCCCAGAAGATCGCAGAATATCCGCGCCAGATCCGTCTCCACCCCCGGGGCCGGGGCGCGGCCTTTGGCTCCCTGGCCCGGATCCGGCCGGGGCAGCGCCTGGCGGTCCAGCTTGCCATTGGCATTGATCGGCAGCGCATCAAGCACCAGACAATGTTGTGGTACCATGAAGGCCGGCAGTTGTGCCGCCAGGGCCTCAAGAGCCGCGCCTGTGTCAAAGGGCAGAGCTTCGGGCACCACATAGGCAACCAGGCAGGGCTCGCCATCGGCCCGCAGGGGCGTGGCCAACACCACGGCATCAGTGATCTCGGGCTGACGCATCAGGCTGTTGGCGATCTCGTGGGGTTCAACCCGCTGGCCGCGGATCTTGATCTGATGGTCGCTGCGCCCAAGATATGTCACGTCGCCCGCCGCGCCCCAACAGGCCAGATCGCCGGTGCGATACATACGGCTGCCGGACACAAGGGGATCGGCGACGAAAACGTTTCCGACGTGAGCGCGGCACGTCCGAGATACCCGTCGGCAAGTTGCACCCCGGTCAGGTAAAGTTCGCCACTGACCCCCATGGGCACAGGGCGCAACAGGTGGTCGAGAATGCGCAGCCCGGTGTTCCAGACCGGTTTGCCGATCGGCACCCCGCCTTCGGTCTTCCCATAGGGCAGGGCCGGGCAGCGGGTCACATCAATGGCCGCTTCTGTCGGGCCATAGAGATTGTGCAACTCCGCCGCACAGTGGCGGGCAAAATCGGCCACGGCCTGCCCGGTGAGGGCCTCGCCGCTGCAAAACACCCGGCGCAGACCGGGGCAGGCTGGTGCGGGTGCCGCGGCCATGGCATCGTTGAAAAGGCTCAGCACCGAAGGCACGAAAATGCAGCGTGGTGATCCGGTGCTGCCGGATCAGACGCAGAATCGCCTGCGGATCGCGATGGGTGTCGGGCGGCTGCGTAATGGATAAGTCAAGCCACTTTTCGCTTTGGATCGAAGGTTTCTCGTCTCTGCAACATTGTCCAGAGCACGGTTACCCGTCGGCGCGCGAGGGCGATGAGAGCCTGCGTGTGATGTTTTCCCTTCGGATCGCTTGCGGTCGTAGAATGCTTTGGAAAGCGGATCTTTTGTGGAGACCGCGCAGAAAGCACTCTGGTAGAAGACGCGCTTGAGCGCCTTGTCCCCCACCATAGGCGCGCCGCCAGCCCGAACGGTTCCCGGATTGGCGTTGGACGGGTGCAAGGCCAGCGGCGCAAGCGAGTGCGTCTGCCGAGGTGAAGCGCCGCATGTCGCCAACTGCAGCGAGGAAACTCTGCCGTCAGTATCGCCCCCATCCCTGGCAGCGAGCGGATGAGGGCGTCATCAGGGTGGCTTGCAAGCAGTCCTTCCAGATCGCGCTCAATCGCACTGATCTTTTGGCGCGCGTCAAGGGCTTCACCTGCCAGTTCGCGGATCAACTCAGCCGTTGGCACCTCGCCCGGAACCGTGATGCGTTGTGCTTTGGCAATCTCAACAGCGCGTGCTGCCAAGGCCTCGCATCCATGCAGATGCGGTGTTTTGCGCAGATGCGCCGCAATCCGGGCTTTTCCGGCGCGCCTGATTTCGGTTGGCGTCACGTACCGGGTGAGCAGTGTAAGCGGACCTTTGCAGCAAAGGTCAAATGCCTGTTCAAGCCCGGGGTGAATGCCGCAGAGCAGCCCTCGGATGCGGGCGATGCGGCATACGTGGTCCTGCATCAGATCACGGCGTCGCCCCACCTTCAGACGCAGGGCGACACGGGTATCATCATCGGCAAGGACGGGCCGCAAATCACGGGTGCGCACAAGCTCGGCAATGGTATGGGCGTCGCGGGGATCGGACTTGCGTTCGCCTCCGGCAAAGCCCTGCCCAGCCCGGTTCACGGCAATACCAGGCGTGTGAACCAGGGCAAATCCTTCGGCCAGAAGACTTGCTTCGATGAAGCGCGCGAACGAGCCAACCACATCAATGCCGATTACAACATCTCCATCCAGGGCGTGCAAGTCCGCAATCAAGGCGTTGATCGCATCCGGATTGTTCTTGACCGCGCGGTCAAGAACAATCCTGCCCGCTTCGTCAATTGCAACCGCCCAGTGAACAGATTTTGCCGCATCAATTCCAATACATATCTTCATCTCCCTACCTCTCGGTCGCTTGTTGCTCGCACACCCCATCGCGCCTGCATCGCCTTACATAGCCATCAAGGGCATCGCGTAATCAGCGGTCATTCAGGGGCGGCAACGAAGGCGGCACAGCGACCCAAGCCATCAACGACAGCCACCATGACAACCATACCTTCGTTGCCTGCGCATCAACAGCTTCGCACCATCGATAGCGCCAGGAAAAGGGGTAAGGCGCCATGACCAGACGGGCACCAACGAGATGGGACCAGAAAAAACTCCCAAAGCGAGACATCAAAGCCGCAGGGTGTCTTTTGCAAGATCGCGTCGCTTTCGTCGAGCGGGTATTCCGCCTGCATCCAAAGGATCCGGTTCACGATCGCCGCGTGGGACACCAGCGCACCCTTCGGACGGCCGGTGGTGCCAGAAGTATAGAGCAGATAGGCGGGATCGCGCCCTGTCAGATCAGGAGCATTGACCAGATCGCGCACCGGCTGGCCTGGCCCTGCCAGCCCGTCAAACAGGATCCTCGTCGCATCCGATGTGCCCGGATCAATTCCGGTTTCGGTGATGACCAGGGCAGGGGTTGCGTCCTGTTGCAGAAATTCCAGCCGCTCCCGCGGATAGCCTGGATCAAGGGGCAGATAGACCGCACCAATTTCGATGACAGCCAGAATCGCAATCGACATGCGGACCGAACGGGGCAGGCCCACGGCGATGATCTGGCCTTTCAGGGCACCGGCCCGGCGCAGGCGGTCGGCAAGATGGAGCACCTGATGCCGCGTTTGCCGGAAGGTGAGCCGGTGGTCGCCATCCTCCAGCGCCACCGCATCCGGGCTGCGACCGGCCTGGGCGACGATCAGGTCGCGCAAGGTCAGATCGGGCAGCGGGTGGGCGGTGTCATTGACTGTCTCAAGCAAGGCCGCATCCGATACCGGCAGAAGCGGCAGCTGCGCGGCGGTGATCCGGTCGTCCTCCAGCAGGGCATGCAGCATCTGCTCCAGCACAGCGCCCACACGGGCGGCAAGATCTGCATCCCCCCGGCATTCGACCACAAGGCGGATCTGCACGCCGGGCAGCACCAGCAGTGCCAGCGGATAATGGCTGTAGCCGCGATTGTGAATATCCGTCACGCGCAGCCCGTCGAGATCCTGGTCCAGATAGCTGCTGTCCGGGTAGTTTTCGACCACCAGAAGCGTATCGAACAGGGTTTGGCCACCGGCAAATCCCTGAATCGTGGCCAGGTCGAGCATGTCATGCTCCATCGCTTCGGCATGGCGCTGCTGCAAGCCGGGCAACTGGTCGCGCAGCGCCCGGCCCGGATCCAGATCCACGCGAACGGGAATGACATTGAGGAACATGCCGATCTGCTCGCCAATCCCCTCCACCGGGGCGGAACGGCCGGCAACGGCCGTGCCGAACACCACATCCTGCCGCCCCGAAAATGCACTCAGAACGTTGGCCCAGAGCGCCTGCATGACCACATTGAGGGTCACGCCACCGGCGCGCGCCCAGCCGCGCAACCTGTCGCTCTGTTCTGCTGTCAATGCCAGCCGCCGTTCCGCGACATTTGCCGTGCTGCTGCCATTGTGAAAACAGACAGGTCGGTGTCACGCCCTGCACATAGTCGCGCCAGAAGGTTTCGGACATGCTGGTGTTGCGACGATCAAGTGCCTGCAGGACGCTGGCATAGTCATGGTCCAAGGGGGGCAGGCATGCAGGCCCGTCCCGATAGGCGGCAAGGATTTCGTTCAGCAGCACAGGTGTGGACCAGCCGTCGATGATGGCGTGATGCAGGTTCAGGATCAACACATGCCGGTCCGGGGTCAGCCGGATCAGATCTGCCCCGAGCAGGCACATTGGCGTCTCGGTCAGGCGTAAATTCCCGGCCGCCGCAGTTTCGATCCGACATTGGTGCCGGGGCCTGTCCGCCTCGCTCTCCGCCATGAGATCGTGATAGGCCCAGGGCCATTGAAACCCCGTCTGCGCAGGGATCCTGAAACAGGGTGTACCGCTTTCATCAGTTGCGAAATAGCCCGTCAACTGGGGATGACGCTGCAAAACTCCATCCAGCGCAGCACGCAGGCGGTTTCACATCCAATGCGCCCGTCAGGACCAGACGCGTTGTGGCATTGTATGTGCCTGCGGCGTCACCAAGCTGTGCATGAAAGAGGATGCCCTTTTGTGCTGCCAGCAGCGGCAGCCGGTCGGGGACCGCGCGGGCGCGCACGGGCGCGGGCTGCGCGTCGGTTTGCGATGGGTTTTCAGGGTCGCCGCCAGATCCTGCAGAACGGGCGTTTCAAAGACATCGCGCATCTTCAGCGCCCAGCCGGACTTTCGCAAGGCATTGCACAGCACCATCGCGGAAATACTGTCGCCACCGCTGGCAAAGAAATCCTGTTCCAGGTCAACCGCATCGGTTTCCAGCACCTCGGCAACGAGAATGCAAAGCCGTTTTTCCTGCTCCGTCTGCGCGGCGCGGCCCTGGGTCCACTGCGGTTTGGGCAGGGCGTCAACGTCGATCTTGCCGTTCACGGTCATCGGCAGTCGCGCCAGCGCCACAATGGCTGCCGGAACCATGTAGCCGGGCAGGCGATCGGCCAGTTGCGTGCGCAGCGTTGCGATTGCTGCGGTGTCGAGATTGCCGACGCAATAGCCGATCAGCCTGTGGCTGCCCCGCATCGGCTCCGCCAGGACAAAGGCATCCTGCACGCCCTCAAGGGCGGTCAACGCGGTGGCCACCTCGGCAGGCTCAACCCGGTTGCCGCGCACCTGAACCTGTGTGTCTGCACGTCCAAGCATGTCCAGGCTACCATCCGCCCGCCAGCGCGCACGGTCGCCCGTGCGGTAGAGAGTTTCACCAGCGGCAAAGGGGTTGGGTACAAAACGCGTGGCCGTCAGCGCAGGCTGGCCAAGGTAGCCCGAGGCGATGCCCGGCCCGGCCAGATACAATTCACCCGCGATCCCCACAGGCTGGAGGCTGAGGCTGTGGTCGAGCACAAAGGCCCGGGTATTGCCGACAGGGCGGCCAATGCCCGGGGTTTCGCGCCGGGCCAGCCGGGCCACACAGGCGTCAACGGTGAATTCGGTCGGCCCATAGGCATTGTAGGCCGCAACCCCTGGCTCCTCGACCAGGCGCTGCCACAGCGACAGCGGTATCGCCTCTCCGCCCAGAAGCAGAACGCAAGGGGCCGGTGCCCCGCTGTCGAACAGCCCCGCCTCAAGCAACTGCACGCAGAAAGACGGTGGCACATCCAGAATGTCCAGCGCCTGGGCGCGCACGGTCGCAAGAAATCCTTGCGGATCAGATCTGGCGTTCCTCTTCGCCCAACACCACAAGCTCCTGTCCCAACAGCATCCAGAACAGCTGATCCCAGGCGGCATCAAAGGCAAAAGAGTGCGAATGCGCAGCCCGCAAGGGGCGCGTTTGCCCGGAATTGAGGTGGCGTCGCAGTTCTGTCCCCATAAGGCCGGCACGGTGAACATTGAACAGGTTCATCAAGGCCCTGTGCGACACCATGACCCCCTTGGGCGTGCCGGTGCTGCCAGAGGTGAAGATCACATAGGCAATGCCATCGGCCGCTGCGTGATCGACCGGGTCCACCACCGGGCGCAGCGGGCCGTGTGGTTCCCGTGCCATCGTGGCCTGAACATCCGCGTCATCAAGGCACAGTCGCGCGCCGACCCCGTCAAGACGGGACTGCGCCGCCTGTGTCGTCAGGATGAGCCGGGGGCGGACTTGCCTGCAAATGGCGGCAAGCCGGGCGTCGGGACAGGCCAGGTCCAGCGGCACATAGGTCGCCCCGCAGGCAAAGATTGCAAAAATGGCCAGAACCGACAGATGCGAGCGCGGCAGCGCCACAACCACACACTCACCCTGGCCCACCCCCCGTTCAGCCAACAGCCGCGCCAGCTGGCCGCTCTGTGCCACCACTTGTGCACCCGACAGCACCGTGTCTGCATGTCGCAGAGCCGGGGCAGCGCCTGTCCCCAGAGGGCCTTCGAAGAACAGATCAGCTAGGGTTTCGGCCTGTATGTCGGATGCCACATACGGTCCGGTTTGCCAGGCTTGCAAACGCTCCGCCTCCTCTGGCTCCAGCAAGGTGAAGTCTGCCAGTTTCCGGTCCGGATCCTCCACCCCCTGCCGCAGCAGGGTCTGCACCTGTGCCCAGAGGCGCGACAGGTCTTCGACCGAATGACGCCCGGCCGGGACGCGCAAGTCCAGATGCAGGCCGGTGCTGTCAATCCGCAGCCCGAACTCCGGCTCCTCCAGCGGGCCGATGGCAAGGCGCCGCAGCCGCGCCGCATGACCCGCGATCCGGGGTGCCGTCTCGTAGAGGCGCAGGTTCAAGGTGGCGGCCCACAGCGCCCGGGCCGAACCCGCAAGACCAAGATCGCGGCGGATCTGCTCGGACGGGAACCGCTGCGCACGGCGCATTCCGGCCAGTTCCGTCTTCACCTGTGTCGCCAGATCCCAAAGCGTCTGCCGCAGATCGGGGCGCAAGCGAAGGGGTAGCACATTCACGACCGGCGCACTGGAGGACAGCGCGGCAAATCCCAGTCGGCGCATCATCGGCATGCCGAGAACAAGGTCGCATTGCCCTGTCAGCCGCGACAGACACATCGCAACGGCCGCGGTGGCCACATCAACGACGGTCAGTTTGCGGAGCCTGGACAAATCCTCCAGACGGCGCAGCGCGTCGCCCCCAAACAATCGGGCGTCATATTCACAGTCCGGGCCCGCAACAGGGTTTCCGGATGACCGTTCGGCCGCTGTAAGCAGATCCGGCACCTGTGGCAGATCCGCGCAAACATCCTGCCAATAGGTCCGATCGTCCTGCCAGTCCCGGGAGGCAACATAGGCCCGTTGTTCCGCAACCGCCGCCGCCACCGGCTCAAACGGAGACGCCGCGGGTTCAGCTTGCGCCAGGCCGGCCTCATAACAGGCAAGGATACGGTCGGTCAGAACGTTCAAGCTGAAGCCGTCCAGCATGATGTGGTGATACCGTTGATACCATATCCACTGTATTCCGGCACCGGTCTTGTCCAACTGGAACAAACGGTGAAGGGGGGCAAAGGGCGCGTGCCCGCGCTCCAGATCGGCCCGCATGCGCCGCTCGGCCTCGCCGTGTGCATCAGGCATCCCGGTCAGATCAACGACTTCGATATCATGAACCGGCGCGACCTCGCCCAAATCGGGAACCACCTGGCAGACCTTGCCGTCCCTTTCCTCGAAGACGGCATTCAGAGTATCCGCTTCCCGCAGGGCAGAGGCGATCGCCGCAACCATGGCCGGGGCGTCGATCGGGCCATGGATGTCAATGGCGTGGGCAATCAGGTAGTTCTGCGACTGTTTCGCGATTTGCTGCGCGGTCCAAAGCCCCTGTTGCGTGTCCAGAAGTTCAAAGCATGTATCGGCCATGTTGGGGGTCTGTGAAGAAAGGGTCAAATATCAGCGTCCCGGGGATGTCAGCGTCTTTGGGATCCGGTTGGGGATCAGGGGCGCAGATCGATCCAGTTTTGCTCGACAAAGGCAAGGCAGGCCTCGCGGCTATCGGGGCCGTGCAACGACTCCCAACCGGCTGGAACGCTCCGAAAATCAGGCCAGATACTGTATTGGCCCGCCGCATTGCGCAGCGCATGGAACCGGTAGCGGGTATCGTCAAACGGGTTGGTCGGAAGGTCAGTCATGGTGCGCCCCTCCGACTGTCATATCCAGTTGCGAAGACAGTGCCGCCAGGATGGCGGAAATGGTCGGATTGCGCGCCAGGATGTTGAAGTCCGCCTGCAGGCCGTTCGCCTGCCAGCGGGTCGTCAGGGCCATGAAGGAAATGGAATTCAGCCCGTAATCGAGCAGGTTTTCATCATCCTCGGGCACATCATCGAGCCGGGCGAGGATATCGGCGCGAATGGTCTCGGCCGTTGGTCGGTGCAGCATGTTATGGTCCATGGATCGAAGGCTCCTCGGTTGTATCGCATCAGGGAAAAGCTCAAGCCGGGTCGGCGGGCTGTTGACCCGGCCGTTTGCCGAGTGCCACCGCAGCAATCGCGCCCAGGATCACGGCCGCCAGACTGGTCAGCCCAAGCATCAACACGGCCTGTAGCGGCAGGATCCGGCTGGCCAGAAGGCCCATTGCCAGTGCGCCCAGGATGTCACCCAGCGCGTCCTGCGCCAGCCAGAGGCTGTTGATCCTCCCCAGAAAGGCATCCGGCGTTTGTCGCTGCACGAGGCCGTATTGCAACAGTGAGGCCGTAGACATCAGATAGCCGAACACCACCAGAAGCAGCATGACGCCAGCCAGTGCAGGCGACAGGCCAATGGCCGCAAACGCCGCAAGGGCACCACAACACAGCAAGGTCATCAGACGGAAGGGGGCCTTGTGGTCATAAGCCCAACCGCTCAGCAGGGCGGCAAGGGCGGCACCGATCGGACCCATGGCAAACAGCAGCCCGACCGCCGTGTCCCCGGCCCCGAACACATCCTGCGCGAGGGCTGGAAACAGCACCCTGATCCCGGTGCAGACGGTCAGCAGGGTGCCCAGCAGGAAAGCAATCAGGATCTGGCGACGCGTCACCAGCAAAGCGATGGCCTGTGCCAGCATCGCAAAAGGGGTGTTCCGTTCGTCCGGCTCCGCCGCAGGAACCGGGGCCGCAGGAACCGGGGGCATGGGGGTCAGCCCGCGCAGAATGACCACGGTGCCTGCCGTCGTCACCGCAGCAATCACATAGGCCCAGACCACATCGGTCAACGCCAGCAACACGCCCGCCAGAGCCGGGCTTGCAATATTGACAATGCGGGTCACGAGCATGCCCAGGGCACCTGCCTCGACAATCCGGGCGCGTCCCACAACCCTCGGAACCAGAGCCATGAGAGCCGACACTCCAATGGCGCCGAACAGGCCATCGACAAAGGCCAGCCCCAGCACAACAACCAAGGAGGGTGTGGTCACAATCGCATTGACCGCCAGAGCCGCGAACCCCAGTCCGCAGATGCTGCGCGCCAGCAGGATCAGCTTGCGCAAATCATGGCTGTCGGCCAGGACACCGCCGACCATCAGCCCCAGGAACAACCCCGCCGCGTCACCCGCTCCGGCCACGGCAACCCACAGGGTGGATCCCGTCATGGCATAGACCTGGATCGGCACGGCAACCAGCAGGAAACCGATCCCCAGCAGAGACAGCGCCCGCGCCGCGAGCAATCTGCGATATTGCGGGAGCTCGTGCAGCAGGGACAGGCGGATCAGAAGGTTTTTGGGTCTTGCTTTCAACATGAAAGGCATCAACTGGCACTCTCTTTCAATTCCGCGAGCGAGGCGGGGGCGACGAAACGGGAACGGGGGCCGGAAACGGGGGCCGGAAAAAGGCTGCACAGCGCATCGCTCAGGGCACCTGTCCAGACTGCGTAATCATGGCCGCCGTTGTAGATCCGCAGATCGGTCGCAGCGCCCTGTTGCGACAGGTGCCGGGCAACAGCCTGGCTTGTTTCCAGAATACCGGTGTCGCTTTCGTGGCGGGCCACCTCGTAGCTGCCCCCGCACTCAGAACGGCGCGCAGGCTGCGCGCAACCGGCAGACTTGCCACATAGGGCACCGGATCATGCCATCCCTGCGGTCCCCACCAGAAGGATCCGGACAACGAGATGAAATTCGATGTTTTTTCCGGGTGGCGCAGCACTGCATGGGCTGCGGCCAGCCCGCCAAAGCTCGATCCTGCAACCACCACCTGTTGCGGGTCGAAGTCCTGGCCGATGCGGGTGCTTGCAAGGGGCAGGATCCGGGTCACCAGATGATCGGCAAATTCGTCGTTGCAGGCAAGATCAATGGACCGGCGCGCAGGCGAAACCGTGTCCACATAGACGGTGGCAATCTGCGCCATCTCCCCGGCCTGCAACAGGGACTCAATCCGGCAGGGCAGATCAAGATCGTGCAGGTATGTGGCACCATCAAACAGGATCAGCAACACATTTCCCGCTGTCCCCGGCACAAAACCCTGCGGCCTGTGGATCCAGATCTTGCGCCCGCCCGCAAGCCAGGGATCGGGCAGACGGTGTTCGACAATATCGTGGGTGAGTTTCGGGACAACGGGCACCGGAGCGGCCTTTGAACCGCTTCCGCAAGACGAGAGATCGCACAGGCTCCATTGTGCGAAGCTGTCGCGTGCTGCCGGGAACAGACCTGCCGGATTGAGCGGATCAGCCTGCGCGACAGCCAGCAAGGCCCAGCGGTTTTCCCGTGCAGATGCCTGTATGTCGGGAATGTCCGGCGCAATACGGTAGGACAGGCGCAGGTCGCCAGGCACGCGGAAGGAGGCAAACCACAGATCCGTGCCCTGGAGCCGCTCCATCCAGACATGATCCGGGGCGGGAGCACCGACCAGCCGGGCATTGCGCCTGGCACCGCGCCAGAGAAATGTGAGCAGCCGCCAGTCCGGATGTCCCTCGGGGTCAGGCTCCACCAGCGGTGTGCCCTCACGTTGGAGATCCCTCCAGAAACTGTCCGGATCGACCTCCTGCGCGGCAAGCGCGCGAAGGCGCGGGCTACGCAGGCTCTCCGGCCCCACGCCGTGCCCCATATCGGTCGCGCTGCCCTGCTGTTCGGGACGGATTGTGCGGGTCAGGCTCAACTCTGAAGTGTCCCGGTCATTCTGGCGCAGGAGCAACCGGCTGTCTGTACTCCGCGTCACAAAGCGAAAGGTCTGCACATCCTGTGCGTTCACCAGCAAGGCCCGGTCCGGCTGGCCTGCTTCGCGCAGGATCAGGTCCGTGCCGCGACCATCGGATCTCATCCGGCCTTCGACATATGTGCCGATGGGAAATTGCAGATGCCGGGCTGTCTGCGCGTTTGAAATCTGTGACAGGGCTTCCATCGCAGTCTTCCTTGGAGGGCGCTGTTGCGCCAAGGGGGCTGCTTGAGGTGAGATTCCATCTCTGGCTTGCGCGCCTGTTGATGCCATGACCACCCGGCAGGGTCCAGCACCGGTCATTTTGGAAACGCGACATTCTTGTTTGACAAAGGTCCAGCGGCGCGCTTGTTTGACAAAGGTCCAGCGGCGCGCAAAGCCTTCAGCGGTCCGGACGCGGCTCCGGCGGTGATCGCCACTCCATCGTCGCCACAAAGCGCGGCCGAGGCACTTGCAAGGTCTTCTGCCTGCGCGATAGCGTGCTGAAGTCGGGCACAGCCCATTCGAGGCCGACCAGGCGCAGCAGGCTCTCGACGAAGCCGGTCGTCTGGCGGAGCGCCATGCCGAATGGAACCTTCATCGACAGGCAGGTCTGGATAGCGGTATCGCTGTAGCTCTGCTGGCGACCACGCCGGCCTGTCGGCACCGCATCCCAGATCATCCCGGGCCAGATCATCTCGGGCCAGATCATCTCGGGGTCGAACCAGATCGTCAGCGAACCAAGGCGCTTGAGCGCCTCATTGCAGGCTGGCCAGGTCGTGGTTTTGTAGATCGCGGGTGTCGGTCTGCTCATGCCGCCCAGCTACCACCCTGGATTCACAAGATGAAACCAGTCCCGATTTGTGCAACATAGCCCCATGGATGCCTCCTTCCGTTTCCTTGAACGACATCCGTCAAGACTTGGCACATTGCGATGCCGCCGGGGAGGGAGGCATCCACCCCATCACCTTGGCACACAAATGCCGTCGGGGGGCGATTACAGCAGAAAAGTCGATGATCACTTATTCTTGAGTTTTTATATCAGAAAATTTCCTCTATAACTGTGACATCAAAATTCGAAACCATTCAGGAGCCGGACAATGACCCCTTCCTTCCTAAAGTCCCTGCTCGCCGCTTTGGCCAGCCTTCTGTTTACTGCCCTTGCAGCACAGGCGGTCACCTATCCGCTGACCGTCACCGATCTTGCAGGACGCAAGGTCGAGATCCCGGCCGAGCCGCAGCGTGTGGCGCTGCAAGACGGGCGCAGCCTGCTGATGCTGGCACTGCTCGACCGCAAGGAGCCCTTCAACCGCGTCAAACTGTGGAACAATCTGTTCGCCCGGATGGACGTGCCGGGCTGGGAGATCATCAAAGGCGCATGGCCCGAGGCGGAAAATATCCCCAACATGAATTTTGGCGATAACGGTCAGGTCAATGCCGAGAAAATCCTCGCCGCCCGTCCGCAGCTGGTCATCGCCGAGGCGCGTGCGCAAAGTTCGATGGAGCAGGCAGGTGTGATGTCGCGGCTTGAGGGTCTCAAGATCCCGGTTCTCTTCGTCGATACGTTCAAGAAGCCCGTACCCAACGCGGTCGAATCGGTGACGCTGCTGGGCAAGGTTCTGAACCGCGAGGCCGAAGCGAAAGATTATGGTGATTTCTACAACCGTCATCTTGACCAGCTGAAGGCCGGGATCAAGGCCGCCGGCACCCACCCGAAGGTCTTTGTCGAGGTTCTCGCCGGCAAGCAGGGGGTGGAACAATGCTGCTTTACCCATGGCACGGACGGCTGGGGTGCCCTCGTCGAGGATATTGGCGCACAGAACGTCGGTTCGATCCTGCTGCCCGGCGCGAAGGGCGATGTGACGCTGGAAAGCGCAATCGCGCAAAAGCCCGATGTCTATGTCCTGACCGGGCGCACCGGAGGTGGCAATGCGGCGGGAATGATTCCCTTCGGTTATGGTGCCACGCAGGCGGAGATCCAGGCCGCGATGAAGCCTTTTCTCACCCGGCCCGGATTCAGTTCGGTCAAGGCCAGCCGCGATGGCCGTGTCTACGGGATCTACCATCATTTCTACAGCAACGTCTTCAACATCGTTGCGCTCGAATATCTTGCCAGGATGGCCTATCCGGAACAGTTCAAGGATCTTGATCCGAAGAAGACCTGGGATGATATCATTGCCCGCTTCACCAATATCCCTCCTGCTCCGATCCTGCTGGAGGCAAAGGCCGAAAATCCGGCCGGGTGAGCCTCACGACCGGGGCATATGACGATACGCAAAGACCCGCCCCCGCAACGGGGACGGGCGTGGTTTGGCGCTATCACCGCTCGGTCCGGCTCAGGCTGACCATCATCGCGGCGTTGATCCTGGGTGGCCTTGCCGCCGCCGTCGCCGATCTCGCAATCGGATCGGGCACGTTGTCGCTTCATCAGGTTCTCTCGGCCCTGCTGCACCCGATGAGTGCAGATCCGACGGATTTCGCAATCATCTGGCAGATCCGGGCACCGATGACGACCATCGCGCTGATTGCAGGCATCTCGCTGGCGCTGTCCGGCACACTCATGCAGACCGTGATGAACAACCCGCTGGCCGATCCCTTCACGCTTGGTGTCTCGTCTGCTGCGGGATTTGGGGCCTCGATTGCCATCGTCTTTCAGGCCTCCGTGCTGGGCGCGCTGGCCCGGTTCCTGCCGGCCGAGCTGATCATCTCGGTCAATGCCTTCATGTTTTCGTTGGCGACCGTGCTGATTGTCACATTGCTCGCCGCGCGCAGCGGACTCGGGGTGGAGACAGTCACACTGCTGGGCATTGCTGTCCATTTCACCTTCTCCGCCCTGCTGGCCTTTGCACAATATGTGGCCGACGAGACGGCACTTCAGTCCCTTGTCTTCTGGCTTCTGGGATCGCTTCTGCGCGCGACATGGCTCAAGGCCTGGATTGACGGTTGCCTGCTGGCACTGCTCCTGCCTTTCATTCTTTGGCAGGCATGGGCATTGACCAGTCTGCGCACCTTTGGCGATCAGGCCGCAACCTTCGGCATCCGCGTTGTCCGGCTGCGCGTTCTGGCGATGGTCACCGCTGCATTGCTGGCGGGGGCGGCCACGGCAACCATCGGCATCGTGGGCTTCATCGGCCTTGTCGCCCCTCATTGCTCTCGCCTGCTGGTGGGCGAGGATCAACGTTTCGCGCTTCCCGCGACGGCGGCCTGTGGCGCGCTGATCCTGACGCTGGCCTCGCTTGTGAGCAAACTCATCATTCCCGGCGCGGTGCTGCCGATCGGCATGGTGACGGCACTGCTGGGCATTCCCTTCTTCCTTGCGCAGATCCTCTTCATGACCCGAAGGCGGGCAAAGTGACACTTGAAATCTCTTCTCTTTCGGTGCGGATCGGACGACAGCGCATCGTCTCGGACCTGTCATTGCGGCTTGAGTCCGGGGCCTGCGCGGCGGTTCTGGGGCGCAATGGCGCTGGCAAGACCACATTCGTCCGGGGCCTTGCCGGACTGCAACGGACCACCGGCAGCATCCGGCTTGACGGGAAGTCGCTTGATGCGCTCTCCCCCGCTGCCCGGTCGCGGCTGATCGGCTATGTGGCGCAAAGCGGGCTGAGTGAGAGAGTGGGACTCAGCGTGCATGATCTGCTGCTGCTCGCCCAACGCAACGGGGGCAGTGGCTGGCATGTCGCCGCCGAAGATCACCGCAGGGCGGAGGAGATGCTCGACCTGCTCGACCTCGCCCCGTTCGCGACACGGAGCCCTGCGCGGATGTCCGGCGGTCAGCGTCAGATGGTTGCCCTCGCCCTCGCCCTCGTGCGCAGCCCGCGGCTCTTGCTGCTGGATGAGCCGACCTCGGCGCTTGATCTTGCCAATCAGCTGCACCTGCTCGAATGCGTGCGCGACTATACCCGGGGGCATGGAATCCTGACGCTGATGGTGCTGCATGATCTCAATCTGGCCGCCCGGTTCTCGGATCGAATCCTGCTGATGGAAGCGGGAAGGCTGGTCGCCGACAATGCGCCGAAAGCGGTGCTTACCTCCGAGATGATCGGCCGGACCTATGGCATCGAATGTATGTTGTTCGAAACCGGTCTTGGCCATCCGGCGATCTATCCGACCGGCCGCAGTCCGAACGCCTGAACCGCACACCCGGTGGTTTCGATCCCTTAGGGCGTAGACTTATAATCAGTAATGTGCTTCAAGATGTGAAACGAGGAGGATTTGATGTCGTCCAATTTCTGGCTCACCGAGGATCAGTTCAACAAAATCAATCCGTTGCTTCCCAACAAGCCACGTGGTGTGGCGCGTGTGGATGATCGGCGGGTGTTGTCGGGGTTGTTCCTTTGCCTGCAGCGCGGGTATCTCTGGTCGGACGTGCCTGCCGAATATGGCCAGGCCAGGACGCTTTACAATCGTTACAGGCGCTGGTCCGAGCCAGGCATTTTCGGGGCGGGTGTTTTCGAGAGTGTCAGGTGTTCTGTGTATGAATGATCCGGTCCATGCTTCATCGAAAGGAAGCATGCCTGCCACTCTCCAAGGACCTTCCGGATGACCTTCTGAAGGGCGTTGAGCGCGCTGAGGACCTGCCTGGCGACGCCGGGTTTATGAAAGAGCTGAAGATCAAGCTGATGGAACGGATGCTGTGCGCGGAGCTGACAGCGCACCTCGGCTACGAAGAAGGCAAGGAAGCGCCAGCCGGTCAGACGAACCGCCGGACTGGCGTCTCGACCAGGGTGCTGAGGGGGCGGTGCTGAGGGGGCGGTGCTGAGGGGGGCAGGACGGCGAGCTGCCTGTGGCGGTGCCCCATCTTCGATGCCTTGCGACCGTGACAGCCGCTTCGAGCCCGGGTTGGTGAAGACGGGCCGGTGTTCAAAGACCTTGCCCGGATCGACGGGATGGCCGCCAGGATCATCGGGCTCTGCGCCGTCGGGCTGACGGTGCGGGATATCCAGTCCCGCCTGCTCGACCTTTATGGTCTGAAGGTCTCGCCCGACCTGATCAGCCGGGTCACCGATGCCGTCCTGAACGAGGTCCGGGACTGGCAGAGCCGGGCACCGGAGCGGATGTATCCGATCGTGATTTTCGACGCCCTACGGGTGAAGATCCGCGATGCCGACAGCCGGACGGTGAAGATCGAGCCAGCGCGTCGCCATCGGTTCGAGACCGCTGGCGAGGGGCCGTGTATGTCGCCCTCGGCGTCACCCTCGGCGTCACCCGCGAGGTCTTGCGCGAGGTCTTGGGCCTGTGGATCGCCGAAAACGAAGGAGCCAGGTTCTGGCTCCCGGTGATGAACGCGCTGAAGACCCGAGGCACGCAGGACATCCTGATCGCGATCGTCGATGGGCTGAAGGGCTTTCCCGAGGCCATCACCGCCGCCTTCCCGGAGGCCATGGTCCAGACCCTGAACTTCTGCTCCTGGAAGGACCGCAAGGCCGTGGCTGCCGATCTGCGCCGGATCCACGGGGCCGCAACCGCCGATCTGGCCGCCGCCGAGATCGACGGTTTCGAGGAGAAATGGGCCGGGAAACATGCCTCGATCGCCCAGGCCTGGCACCGGGCCTGGCACCGGGCCCGGGCCGAGGTGATCCCGTTCCTTGGCTTCGATCCGGCGATCCGCAAGAGCATCTACACGACCAATGCCATCGAGAGCCTGAACCGTGTGATCGGGAAATCCATCAAGACGCGCGGCTCATTCCCGACGGACGAGGCGGCGACCACGCTGATCTGCCTCGCCATCCGCAACTTTGAGAAGAATGGCCGAAACGTCAGGGAATGGTTCGCAGCCCGCAATCCGTTCGCCATAATGTGCGGCAAGCGCTTCGACGCTTGAGTATACCAAACCGCATGGACCGGCGCGGATACACAAACTTCAGCACACTCCCCATGAGAACCCGACTGCCAGAGTGCGCAAATCCACATCCGCATTGCCCTCATGAACCGCCTCAACGCCCGCGGCCAAGCCGAGATCGAGCGCGTCGCCTCAAGGCTCGGGGGAAGGGGGAAGCTCGTCCCCATGACCACTTCTGCAACAATGCCCGGTTGCGGCTTGAGCATGATCATCATGCCGCACCCTCCTGCTTGACCTGTGCCCGGCGCTGGTGCAGCACCGGTTCGGTATAGCCCGATGGCTGAACCGTTCCGAGGAAGCACAGATCGCAGGCCGCCTGGAACGCGAACCCGTCACAGGCCGGTGCCATCGGAGAGTAATTCGGATCGCCTTCGTTCTGACGGTCAACCACGGCTGCCATCTTGCGCAATGCTCCCAGCACCTGCGACTTGCTGACCACCCCGTGTTCGAGCCAGTTGGCAATCGCCTGGCTCGAAATCCGGCAGGTCGCGCGGTCCTCCATCAGGCCCACATCGTGAATATCGGGCACCTTGGAGCAGCCTACCCCCTGATCGACCCAGCGCACCACATAGCCAAGAATGCCTTGGGCGTTGTTCTCGATCTCGGCGGCGATCTCCTGGTCGGAACAGGTCTTGCCCAGCGCCAGCGGAATGGTCAGCAGATCGTCCAGCCGTTCAGGCCGGTTCATCGCCGCGATTCCCCTCTGGCGCCGCAGCACATCGACCTTGTGATAATGCGTGGCGTGCAGCGTGGCGGCGGTTGGCGAGGGCACCCAGGCACAATTCGCACCCGCCAGCGGATGATGGATCTTGGCCGCGAGCATATCGGCCATCCTGTCGGGCATCGCCCACATGCCCTTGCCGATCTGCGCCTTGCCCGCGAGTCCGCATTTCAGCCCGATATCAACATTGCGATCCTCGTAAGACCGGATCCAGGGCTGATCCTTCATCGCGCCCTTGCGCAGCATCGGCCCGGCCTGCATCGAGGTGTTGATCTCGTCCCCCGTGCGGTCGAGAAAGCCGGTATTGATGAAGGCGACCCGGTTTTTCGCCGCCCGGATGCATTCCTTGAGATTGACCGAGGTCCGGCGCTCCTCGTCCATGAGCCCGAGCTTGACCGTGCAGCGCGGCAGGCCGAGGCTCGCTTCCACCCGGTCGAAAATCTCGCAGGCAAAGGCCACTTCTTCGGGGCCGTGCATCTTGGGCTTCACCACATAGACCGAGCCGGTCACCGAATTGCGCGCACCGTCTTCCTTTTGCAGGTCATGCATCGCGCAGAGCGTGGTGATCATCGCATCCATCATCCCTTCGGGGGCCTCGTTCCCCTCACGCGTCAGGATCGCGGGCGTGGTCATCAGATGGCCGACATTGCGCACCAGCATCAGTGCGCGCCCCTTCAGCGTCGCGGCATTCCCGTCGGCGTCGATATAGCCTGGATCGGGTTGCAGCGCGCGGGTGAAGGTCTCGCCGCCCTTGATGACCTCTGCGCGCAGATCACCGCGCATCAGGCCCAGCCAGTTCGAATAGGCCAGAACCTTGTCTTCGGCATCGACGCAGGCCACAGAATCCTCGCAATCCATGATTGAGGAGACTGCGGCCTCCAGGATCACATCGGCAATCCCGGCCGGGTCTGCCTGACCCACATCGGTTTCGGCATCAACGGCGATGCAAATATGCAGACCGTGGTTTTTCAGATAAATTTCACTGACTGTGCCATCTTCGACATTGTAGCCCACGAATTTCGACGGATCAGCCAGTCCGGTCTTGCCGACTGCAGTCTCGCCAAGGAACACACCGTTTTCGACCCGCAGCACGGTCACATCCGCCCAGAACCCGTCGGCCAGCGGCACCGCCTCGTCGAGGAACTGCCTGGCCCGCGCGATCACCCGTGCGCCGCGCTCGCGATCATAACCCTTGCCCTGCGGCGGATCGCCAAGCGCATCGGTGCCGTATAGCGCGTCATAGAGACTGCCCCAGCGCGCATTCGCGGCATTGAGCGCATAGCGCGCATTGGTGATCGGCACCACGAGTTGCGGCCCGCAGACGGAGGCAAATTCCGGATCGGTCCTTGCCGTCTCGATGGTGAAATCCTCACCCTCGGGCAAAAGATACCCGATCTCGGTCAGAAATGTCTTGTAGGCGTCAAATTCGAACCCTTTCGCACGGTGATGCGTGTGCCACTCATCCAACTTGGCCTGCAAGGCTTCGCGTCTGTCCAGCAGCGCCTTGTTGCGCGGTCCCAGGTCGTGGATCATGGCAGACAGCCCGCCCCAGAATGCCCCGGACGCGATCCCGGTTTCGGGCAGTGCCTGATCCTCGATGAAGGTGGCCAACTCCACAGCAACCTGCAGCCCGGCGCGTTCAACCCGTTGTACCATGGAGCCCCCGTAGTCAGTCTGCAGATGCGGACATAGTGCCAACCCGTGCGAAGTCCAACTTTCCCCCGTCTTCCCCTTTAGCCGATTCGCAAATCCGGAGCACAGCAAATTATCGCATGTGCGCAAACTCGCCGCCCCCAGTCCGGAGGGCATACTGCCGATATGTGCCCTTCTTCACCCTGTCGTTTACGCGGCAGCGCTTGCCCCTAAGCAACTTGTGTGGAGCAGCCAACGGATGAAGGCGCTGGTTCGATTTTCTGGGATGGTTCGCAAGGAAGGTCATGGCGGGGATACGTGAAGCGCGGCAAAAGCGATGCGATTGATGCTGAGGCGATCTGTGAAGCGGCAGGACGGTCCACAATGCGCTTCGTACCTATGAAAACAGTCGAGCAGCAGAGCATACTCATGGCCCATAGAACGCGCGCATTGATCGTGCGCCAGCGGACCATGGCGGCCAATGCGCTGCGGGCGCATCTGGCGGGCGCATCTGGCGGAGTTCGGGCTGGTTGCAACCCCTGGCGTTGCCAACCTTGTGCAACTGGCGGACAAAGCGTTTGAAGATCAAGCGCTGCCGTCATTCGCACACAGAGCCCTTGAAATCCTGATCCGGCGCATGGCCGAGCTGACAGATGAGATTGCCACGCTTGATGGAGAATTGAAGGCCTGGCACGCCAAAAATGAGGCCAGTCGCAGACTTGCCGCCATCCCGGGCATTGGTGTGATTACCGCGACCGCAATTGCTGCAACGGTGACAGATCCGAACCAATTCCGCTCAGGAAGGCAGTTCGCAGCTTGGCTTGGGCTCACGCCGCAACAGCAATCAACCGGAGGGAAGACCAGATCGGGCGGTATATCAAAGCAGGGAGATCGATATTTGCGACGGTTGCTCGTAGTGGGCGCAACAGCTGTCATGCGGCACGCGAAGCGAAAGCCAGCGCCTTTGACCGACCCGGTCAACGCACGGCTTGAGAAAAAGCCGTTCCGTCTCGTGTCCGTGGCGCTGGCAAACAAATTGGCGCGCATCGCAGGGGCCGTACTTGGGCCGTACTTGGGCCGTACTTACACGAGGTGACACCTACAGACCCTATGGGCTCAACGCCTGAGCGCGCAGCCCGATCCGAATTGGAAAAGGCAGTCAATGATGTGTAAGCAGTCAATGATGTGTAACGATCGAGCCAACGGCGAGACAAACCCGTCTGATCCAACGCGCTTCAAAAGCATGTCATCTTGATTGGGGACCTCTCCAGCGGATTTCCATCAGGGCCAGCAGCATATCCAAAGCTGCAAAAAAGGCCGGACATATGAAAGCAACCGATCTCCGCACAATGACAAAATCAGCCCTTGCAAAAGGCGGCGTCCACATATGAATCAAGGCAAGGCGGTGATGGGATCTCGCGTCATGTGGCATATCCCGTTCTCTGCGAGAATTGACGGCGCGTGAGCACCGCCATGATATGCCGCCCCTCAGGGGCCATCACAAACTCTCAGCTATTTCTCCTTCTGTAGTTTGCGGCACTCCTCCCGGATGCAGGTAGCAGCCCGATCTTTTCGTAATCGCGGATCGTGACGACCTTGGTCGTGACTTGCCCGCAAGATTTGGGTCCATTCAAAATGAGGGCTTGTTCTCGTAACGTTCAAAGCAACGAGGAGAACGAAGACTGCGCAAGTCACGATTTACCGAGGACCAGATCGTCGGGATTTTGCAGGCGTATGCGGCCGGTGCGAAGGTCTCGGAGCTTTGCCGCACGTACGGCATGTCAGACGCTCCGCTGTACAAGTGGAAAGCCGGGTATGGCGGCATGACTGTGTCAGAGCTGCGCCGGGACCTTGAGGCTGAGACCCCGGACCTGAAGCGGCTCCTGGCCGACGCCATGCTCGACACTGCCGGGTTGAAGGGCCTTCTGGCAAAAAACTCATAACGCCTGCCGCTCGCCGGGATGCGGTATCGACTTTGATGCGCGATCATCCATTCACGCAGCGGCGGGCGTGCAGGCTGGCAGGAATATCCAGCTCGAGTCTGAGCTGTCAGGCCGCGCCCGGATCGCCCGGATCGCCACGCGCGGCTTCGGGAACGTCTGATCACACTGTCAGGACAGCACGGGAGGTATGGCTGCCGCATGCTCCACGCCAGGCTGGTGCGCGAGGGCTTCAAAGGGAACGTCAAGGTCGTCGAGCGGATACCCGGACAGTCTGGTCGTCGATACCGGACCCGAACTGCGAGGTCGCGCCCTTGATGCCCGGGCCGATGACCACGGTGTGCAGCTGTACTTCATCGATCCGGGCAAGCCGACCCGGAACGCGTACATCGAAAGTTTCAATGGCCGGTTCCGGGATGAGTGTCTGAACCGGCACTGGTGCACAAGCATCGGCGAGGCGCGGGACATCATCGAAAACCGGAGGATCTACACCACACAACGCCCCCACAGCAGCCTGAAAGACCAAACCCCCGAAGCGTTCGCGGCAGCGCGACCCTTCAACAAAACGCAATGGGCGCAGCCGCTTGAGCTCTCTGAGGGCTCCGCGCCCGCGCCCATTGCTCACGCCGCCCAATGATGGCACACAAATGAAGAGCAAACGCGATTTACGAGTGGCCCTGAAAATTGGGGCAGGTCAGTCGCGGTCGCACA
The DNA here is from genome assembly GCA_965277135.1 of Thioclava sp. Classification (GTDB taxonomy): domain Bacteria; phylum Pseudomonadota; class Alphaproteobacteria; order Rhodobacterales; family Rhodobacteraceae; genus Thioclava. Next base: position 58,491 of record CBDIBW010000043.1, read on the forward strand.
GACGAGATCTCCGATCTTGAGATTGTTGCGTTTCATCCCTTGATCCTATAGTTGCTATAGATCTCAGATCAGGCGAAACGACCTCAAAGGCGAGACCTTGTCAATGCCCGGCTGTTCCGATGAGATATGCTCTTCGAACCTGGCTGCGACCGGCCGCTACCGCGCTGTTCTCTGAGCGGCACTTGTTCTCTGAGCGGCACTTGCGATCAACGCAGTCATGTTCCTGGTCGAAATCATGGCGGCGCTTTTGAAGGGTGGTTTGATGGGGGTTTGAAGGGTGGTTTGATGGGGGGCTGTCGGCCTGACGGCGCTTGTGGCGAACGCGGCCTGTTTCGCGATGCTATGCGCTTGGCGCGATATCGTTGCTACGTTGTTCGCCCTGAACAACTTTTATCCGGCTGATTTTGCTTGAGAATGATGTGATATTGCTGGGTGCTGCCTGCAAGGTTTTGTATTATCCCGGCAGGAACCCTGCAATTTCGAGCCGTGATATGAAGCCGAGAAAGCCGCTCCCGGAACAAGACGATCTCCTGCGCGCCCGCCTGGTCGAGATGATCGACATGCGCCACGAGCTGGTGAAACTTGCCCCCCTGATCGACTGGGAGGTCTTTGAGCGGGAATGGGCCGGGTTCTTTCCGTCCCACACCGGTCGCCCGGCGACGTTGACGCGCCTGGTTGCCGGACTCCTTTACCTGCAACATGCCTATGCACTTTCGGACGAGGCGGTCGTGGCACGATGGGCCGAGAACCCGTATTGGCAGCACTTCTGCGGCGAGACGTTCTTTCAGCACCGTCTGCCGCTTGATCCCTCATCCCTGACCCGGTGGCGCAAGCGGATCGGCGAGGAGGGTGTTGAATGGATGCTGACCCAGACGATCGAGGCCGGGAAACGCGCCGGGGTGGTGAAGCGCAGCGATCTCAAGCAGGTCACGGTCGATACCACGGTGATGGAAAAGAACATCGCCCACCCGACGGATGCCCGGCTGTATGAGGCGGCGCGGCGCAAGCTGGTCGGGCTGGCTCGCGAAGCCGGGATCGTCCTGCGCCAGAACTACAACCGTCTTGGGCCTCGGCTGGCCGGTCAGGTTGGGCGCTACGCCCATGCCCGCCAGTTCAAGCGGATGCGCAAGGCGTTGCGCCGGCTCAAGGGCTACACCGGCCGCGTGCTGCGCGACATCGAGAGGCAACTGGGTAAGGTTCCGGAGGGGGCGCTGAGAGAGCGCCTGGTGGGGATGATCGCGCTGGTGAACCGGCTGTTGGCGCAGAAGCCGAAGGACAAGAAGAAACTCTACAGCCTGCATGAACCGGCGGTGGACTGCATCTCCAAGGGCAAGGCGCACAAGAGGTACGAGTTCGGAACCAAGGTCAGCGTGGCCACGACCAACCGGGGCGGCTTCGTGGTCGGGATGCGGGCGCTGCCGGGTAACCCTTACGACGGCCACACGCTGCACGAGGCGCTGGAACAGGTCGAGATCCTGACCGACCTGAGGCCAGAGTTGGCCTTTGTCGACCGCGGATACCGCGGGCATGGCGTGCAGAATGTGAAGGTTTTCATCAGTGGCGCAAAGCGAGGTGTCACCAGGACGATCGCCAAACTCCTGCGACGGCGCAGCGCCATTGAACCAATGATCGGGCACATGAAGAACGACGGTCGACTGACGCGAAGCACCCTGAAAGGAACCGACGGCGACGCTCTGTTCGCCGTGCTCTGCGGCTGCGGTCACAACATTCGCATGATCCTGAGACACCTGAGGGAGATCTTGTGCCGGTTGATCCGGGCTCTCACCTCGCTCCGACAGACCACCACCGCTGAAACGGCCTTCGTCGGGCCGTCTCAGATCGCCAACGTGCCAATCTGAAACCCTTGTTCAGGACGGACTACGTTGCTACCGTCATGGCGGTTCTGGCGATTCAGGGCGCAACGACGATCACCAGGCAAGCCCTTTCGGATCTGTGCGAGCACCGCAGATCAGATCCTGTCCCGATCCCCGACCAACCGTCACTTTGTGGCAAAAATTTCTGACAAACCAAATGAGCGGCCACAAGAGGCCCCTTCGGCATCCGGGTTGGCGGCACCCTCTGGGAGGAGGATGAGGGTGCCGCCGAAACGATCGGCCCAGGGAGGAGGAGAGGGCCTTTCGTATCTCCATTTAAAGAGCTCATGCCTCGAATTGACGCATTTGCTCCGGCATTCAGGTGCTGCATTGCAGCATATGACAGCATGTCGCATGTGCAGCCGAGTTGCAGACGGTGACCTCAGGGAGGAGGAGAGAAGCCACCGTCTGCTCGGCACGGTTCCCAGGGAGGAGGAAAGGGAACCGGCGGATCGGTTTGGCATCACTGGCGTCACGCCAGGCAGGGCCTTTTGTCTTCAAGCGGTTCTTTCGGAGAGGTGCCCGTCAGATCCAGTCTGCAATTTTATGGCTGATGCCGTCTCACTTCCCGTAAGCGGCTTCTTGCGCCACGCGGGTTATCATGGATTGGTGAATACCCAGGTCGTCCAACTCACGCGGGCTCAGCGTGCGCAGTTCGCGCAGCGTCTCTCTATAGACCTTGCGGCGAGCCGTCGCCTCGAAAAATTTCGCGAAAAATTTCGCCACCAGCCGGTTCAGGCCGTTGTCTGCGATACGGATGTCGTGTGTCAGAGCCATTGCTTTAGCCTTCACTTTTCTGGCCGGGGTTGCGACATCCCTTGTCTGCTGCCGCTGGCCGATGCTGTATCGTTTGCTGCTGTCTCGTTTACGCTCGTTTGCGTTCTGCTGTGTTTTTGCGTTCTGCTGTGTTGAGCTTAAGATGGTCCCGATGCTGCATTTGCGCAATCGCGGTAATGGTCAATGCCGCCATGCAGAAAACGCATAATGGATTCTGACCCATTCCCGGGTTATCCACGCAAGAAATGTGCGCGCCAACGGGATCGTGGGGTGCAAACCTGGCGTTTCGGACAGGTTTGGCGCTTGCGCTATGCGGTAAAAACGTCACAGTCGGCGCGAAATCGTCCGGCGGTGTCCGGGAAAAGCAGGCGAATCCGGAGGGTGTTTCATGGCTTTGAGCAAAGAAACTGTGCTTGGCGCATTGCGCGGCGTTGCGATTCCGGGGGGGGGCGATGTGGTGTCGCGCGATCTGGTGCGGGCACTCGCGGTTGATGGCGGTGTGGTGCGTTTCGTTCTTGAGGGCGCGCCCGAGGCCGAATTGAACGCGGCTCGCCCGGCGCTTGAGGCGGCACTCAAGGCGTTGCCCGGTGCTGTATCGGTGACGATCGTCATCCCGGCTGGTCCGCCGCGCGGGTTGGCAGGCACGGCAAAGCCGCGCGGCCCTGCGATCGGCGGGCATCCGCAGCCGCAATCGGGGCCTTTGCCGGTGCCCGGGGTGAAGGCGGTGATCGCGATCGGCTCGGGCAAGGGGGGCGTGGGAAAATCCACCGTCAGTTCGAACCTCGCTGTCGCGCTTGCGCGGGCGGGCAGGCGCGTCGGGTTGCTGGACGCGGATATCCACGGCCCGTCGCAGCCCCGCATGATGGGGCAGACCAGGCATCCGGCCTCTCCTGACGGAAAGATGATCCTGCCATTGCAGGCGCATGGCATCACGATGATGTCGATCGGGCTGATGCTCAGGGATGACGAGGCGGTCATCTGGCGCGGTCCGATGCTGATGGGAGCCTTGCGGCAGATGCTCTATCAGGTGAAATGGGATGAATATGGTCCGCTTGATGTGCTGATCGTCGATCTTCCGCCCGGGACGGGGGATGTTCAGTTGAGCCTGTGCCAGAAGACCAGGCTTGATGGTGCGATCATTGTCTCGACCCCGCAGGACATTGCCATGCTGGATGCCAGGAAGGCACTCGATACGTTCCGCAGGCTCGGGGCACCGGTGATCGGGCTGATCGAAAACATGTCCACCTATATCTGTCCCGAGTGTGGCCATGAGGCGCATCTGTTCGGGCATGGCGGGGTCGAGGCCGAGGCCGGGCGGCTTGGCCTGCCGTTCCTCGGGGCGTTGCCTCTGGATCTGGAGGTGCGGCTGGCAGGGGATGCGGGGTGTCCGGTCGCTGCCGGTGAGGGTGCGGCCGCCGCAGCCTACGCTCTGATGGCGCGAGAGATGATTTCCAGCGGGGTGGTCTGACGCGAGGTTCCCGATGACGGGACAGCGCAAGGTCCGCCGCGCGCCGTTTTCCATATTTGTGGATTGGATGGGAATTCACGGGAATTTCTTGAACATGTTCGTGCATGCGCGTGGTTGCATGAGGGTCGCTCTGGCAAGGATGGAGACCGTTCGGGTGGAACGATACTTTTCTCATCTCGAAGCGTGATTCGGGCGTTGATCTTGCAAAAGAGAGGGATTTCAGTATGTGATCTGGAAAATTTTTTGACTTTTCGGGATCAGATGGGAGAATCTGAAGATTGGCTTATATTGTGTATAATGGTTTTTTATAAACTATATGTAGGGTTTTCCTCTTTTGATTTTCGCTTTTCCAGTCGCTGTTTCTGGCGTCTTGCGAAGCTTCTTTTCAATTTTTTATTGTTTCCCGTAAATTCCCGTGCTATCCCTGCCATATCGGAAGCGAGGATCGAGGCATCAAGACCTCACGGCACAAGCCGGGTTTCATACAGGCACCCGCTTCACGAAAGGAAGAGATCCGACGCGCAGGCGAGCAGACATCCCCCCAGGTGGCATGTGCAGTCGGGCAACCCAGAGATGGGACGAGGGCGGCGAATTGGGCAGTGGCAGCAGCCCGGTTCGCCGTTTTCGCTTTCGGACCATGCGCCCGTGAGAGCAGGTGTTGGAACAAGCGTGGGGACAGGCGGTGGGAGCGCGCGTTTGGCGGGCATGTTCATAGGCGAATACACCTTCAAGGTGGACAGCAAGGGGCGCGTGTCGATCCCCGCACTGTTTCGTCGTGAACTTGAGGAGGGCGATCCCGATCGCCCGAACGCCGACCGTCCCCGGATGGTCATCGTTTACGGCACCGACAAGCAGCGGATGCTGCGGGTCTATACCCAGGCCGCTTTCGAAGTGCTGGCCGCCGACATCGCGGCGATGCCGCGCGGCAGCAAGAACCGCACGATGTTGCAAAACCTCATTCTCGCCAAGTCGCTGCCGACCGAAATCGACCCGGACGGTCGGCTGGTTCTGCCCGCGATGCTGCGGGGCAAGCTCGGCCTGTCGGGCGAGGTGAAATTCGCAGGTGTCGGTGAAACCTTCGAGATCTGGCGCCCCGACATCTATGATGAGGTCAACGACACGGCCACCGCACTCTTCGTCGAGGCGCAGGGCGAGGATTTCGACCCTCTCAGCCTGTTCGACGAGGCGTGAGCGATGAGCCGGGACGCCACGCCGGACGCCGCCCCTCACGTTCCGGTTCTGCTGCGGTCGCTCCTCGGGGCGGTCGCGCCTGTATCCGGGCTTTGGCTTGATGGAACCTTCGGGGCAGGGGGCTATGCGCGCGGTTTGCTGGAGGCGGGTGCCGACAGGGTGATCGGTGTCGATCGCGACCCGGCCGTGTTCGAGATGGCCAAGGCGTGGCGCGGGCAATATGGGGATCGGCTCGAACTGGTCGAGGGCACATTTTCGGCTCTTGATACGTATGGTGACACGTTGCTTGACGGCGTGGCGCTGGATCTGGGCGTGTCGTCGATGCAGCTTGATCAGGCCGGGCGCGGGTTTTCCTTCCTGCGTGACGGGCCGCTCGACATGCGTATGTCGCAAGAGGGCCGCTCGGCAGCCGATCTGGTCAATGAAACGCCCGAGGCTGAACTGGCCGACATTCTGTATCAATACGGAGAAGAGCGCGCCGCGCGCCGGATCGCCCGGGCGATTGCCGAGGCGCGCAGGACAACCCCGTTTGAGACGACACGGCAACTGGTCGATGTGATCGAACGCTGCCTGCCGCGCCCGAAACCGGGCCAGAGCCACCCTGCGACCCGGTCGTTCCAGGCGATCCGTATCGCGGTCAATGACGAGTTCGGTCAACTTGTCGAAGGGCTGGAGGCGGCCGAGCGCGCGCTCAAACCCGGTGGTCAACTGGCGGTCGTCACCTTCCATTCGCTTGAGGATCGCGTGGTGAAGCGCTTCCTTGCCGCCCGGGCGTCGATGGGTGGGGGCGGCTCCCGCCACGCGCCGGTGCGCAAAACGCTTGATCCGGCCTTCGAGATCACCGTCAAGGGCGATGGCCCGGACGAAGGCGAGCTGGCGGCAAACCCGCGTTCGCGCTCGGCCCGGCTGCGGGTTGCGCGTCGCACCGGGGCACCCGCCGACCGGACCGGGCGCGCCGCTCTGGGCCTGCCGCCCCTTGTCGCAGACAGGAAGCTTGTCGCAGGCCGGAAGAAAGGGCGGCACGGATGAGATTGCTTGCCTGTCTTGCCTCTGCTCCATGTGTGATGGCGCTCGCCTTCTGGGCCTATCACGTCAATTACGATACCCAGGACAAGCTCGACCAGCTTCGGACTCTGAACCGCGAAATCGGTTTGCTCAACGAGGGGCTCGGCGTTCTTGATGCGGAATGGGCCTATCTGAACCGCCCGGATCGCCTGCGTCGCCTCGTGAACCTGAATTTCCACGATCTGCGCCTGCTTCCGATGGAGCCCGAACAGTTCGGCGCGGTGGCCCGGATTGCCTATCCGGCACCGGATCGGGAGACGGGGGCAGGGCCGTCCGCCAAAGCCCCGGCGCCGGTCGAGGCGGCCTCTCGACCCGATCCCGATCCCGATGTCAAGGAGGATCCGTGATGCGCCGTCCGCTTCGCCCGCTTGCCCGCATCCTTGATGCCCGCGCCAGGGGGGAGAACCCGGACGCGATCGAGCGTGAAAACCGGCGGTTGCGGGGCGAGGCCACGCGCGACCGCGCGCGCCAGCTTGCCGAGGGGCGCCTGCTGATCATGCTGGTGTTGTTCCTTGCGGCTTTTCTGACGGTGGGACTGCGTATGGGATCGCTTGCCGCCGCGCGCCCGGAAGAGCCTACAAGCGACGGATATCATGAGAAAATCTATTCGGCACGTGCCAATATCGTCGATGACAGGGGGCGGGTGCTTGCGACCAACCTGCTGACCCATGCGCTTTATGCGCAGCCGCCGATGATGATCGACCCCAAGGGCACGGTTGACAAGCTGATGAAGATCTTTCCCGACCTCGATCGCGACCGGCTGATGCGTGATTTTACCTCGGGCAAGCGCAAATTCGTCTGGATCAGGAAGCGCGTCAGCCCCGAGCAGATGCAGGCGGTCCATGATATCGGCGATCCGGGCCTGCTGTTCGGCCCGCGCGCGATGCGGCTCTATCCCAACGGTCACCTGGCCGCGCATATTCTGGGCGGCGCACGGTACGGGGCCGAGGGCGTCAGCTCTGCCGAGATCCTTGGCGTGGCCGGGATCGAACGTGAATATGACGACTGGTTGCGCGATCCCGCCAATGCGGGCAAGGCGCTGAGACTGTCGATCGATGTGTCGATCCAGGCGGCACTGGAGGATGTGCTGGCCGGCGGCATGAAGCTGATGAATGCCAGGGGTGCGACGGCGGTGCTGATGCGGGTCAGGACCGGCGAGATCGTCGCGATGGCGAGCCTGCCCGATTTCGACCCGAACGATCGCCCCGCACCGTTGCTGAAAGGGGATCCCTCCGACAGCCCGCTGTTCAACCGCGCTGTGCAGGGCATGTATGAGCTGGGTTCGACCTTCAAGACTTTCGCCGTGGCAGAGGCGCTGCAACTGGAACAGGTCACGCCCACGACGATGATCGACGCGACGCCGTTCCGTTTCGGCGGGTTCACGATCCATGATTTCCACGATTACGGCAAGCGGCTCTCGGTGACCGATGTGCTGGTGCATTCGTCGAATATCGGTACCGCGCATATCGTGCAGAAGATCGGCCCGGAGTTGCAAAAGCAGTTTCTTGGCAAGCTGGGCTTGCTGGAACCGACCCCGGTCGAACTGATCGAGGCGCCGACCGGTCGCCCGATCCTGCCCCGAAAGTGGTCTGAAATATCTGCGATGACGATCGGTTACGGGCATGGCCTGGCGGTTAGTCCGCTCCATCTGGCGGCCGCTTATGCAACGATTGCCAATGACGGGCGCCGGGTGTTGCCGACGCTGATCGCCAAGGGCGGGCCGCGCAACCCGGTCCGGCAGGACTACGGTGCCCCCGAGGGCGTTCAGGTGGTCTCGCCATCGGTTGCGCGCAAGGTTCTCGCGATGATGCGCGCGGTCGTGACGCGTGGCACCGCCAGCTATGCCGATGTGAAAGGATACCAGGTGGCGGGCAAGACGGGCACCGCCGACAAGCCCGATCCGCAGGGGGGCTATTACGACAGCAAGGTGATTGCCACCTTTGCCGGGGTCTTTCCGGTGACAGACCCGCAATATGTCATGGTGCTGTCGCTTGATGAGCCGTCGGATATCTCTGGCAAGGTGCCCCGCCGCACCGCCGGCTGGACGGCAGTTCCCGTCGCGTCCGAGGCCATCCGCCGTGTCGCGCCGCTTCTGGGGTTGCGTCCCGAGGCTGCGACACCAGAGTCGCTGGACGGGATTCAACTGGTGCAAAAGGATTGATGACCCACGGCGGCAATGGATCGCGCAAGGGGATCACCTTCGCCGCTCGACATCACCGGCCATCCCTGTGGGTCTGAAATGAACGTGACCGGTTGAAATCCGCCTATCGGGTCATTTTCTTGTGTTCATGTCGCAGATTTTTCTGTGCAAGCCTGACGGAACCCTGTTTCAGGAGATACAGATGCGTGGCGCAACGAATCCCGTTTCGTCGCCTTGCCATCTCAACCGTGTCGATGAAGGAAGTAACCAAGTGCCGCTGTCCCGGACAGTTTTGACCCCTCTGCGCCCTGTCGCTGCGCTTGCCGTGATGGGCTTGCTGGTTGCCTGTGCGAGTGAGCCGCATCAATATGCCGCTCCGACCCCGACATATCCGGCCCCGACTCCGGCCCCGACACAATCGAGCCTGGCCGCGCCGCCGGAATATCAGGCGCGCGAGGATGACGGACATATGATCAAGGCCGTGAACCCGCGGTACCTGGTCGCGCGCAACCGTCGTCAGATCGTTCCCTATCATGGGTCCGAGCCGGTGGGCTCGATCGTGGTCGACCCTTATGCGCGTTTCCTCTATCATATCACCGCACCGGGCGAAGCCGAGCGCTACGGTGTGGCGGTGGGGCGCGATGGCAAGGGCTTCGCGGGCGATGCGGTGATTCGGCGCAAGGCAAAATACCCGAGCTGGCGCCCGACCGCGAACATGATCAAGGAGGATCCCGATCTTTACGGCCCGCTCAGGAAGGGGCTGCCAGGCGGTCTGGACAATCCGCTCGGGGCGCGGGCGCTCTATCTCTATGAGAATGGCAAGGATACCTATTACCGGATCCATGGCACGATGGACCCGTCTTCGATCGGGCGGGCAACCTCGGCAGGCTGCATCCGCCTGTTCAACCAGGATATCATGGATCTGTTCAACAAGGTGGCGAATGGCACCAGGGTACATGTGCGCTCAGAGCAGGAGAGCCTCGCCATGGAAGGGCCGGTTGTGCAGCTTCACGATGGCTATGTCGTTTCGGCCTATAACCAGGTGGCGATCCGGAGGGATGAACTTGCCTACAAGGCTGGCCTGATCCCGGATCAGCACAAACGGGAAGAGGATCAGCGCGCCGCCTCGGTTCGTATGGCCCAAGAGGTTGGCGGTTCGGGCGAAACTGCCAATTCTACGCAGGATTGCGGCTATTCGGGCACTGGAACCTGTATCGACATGTCGAACTGATTGCTTGCAAAAGACACGAAGAAACAGCGCGTGGGTTGATCGCGCCGTTTCCTGCTGGTGTTCAGGCAATCCGGTGGTGCACCATCCCGATTGTCCCGCCAGTGAGGCCATCGTGGCGATTGTGAACCCGTATATTGTGAACCCGTATCCGGTCAGCGTGATATGCTGGATGCGAAATTTCCGGGACTGTTGGATGCGGTGCTGAACGGGCTTTTGCCCTGAAAGGTCACGTCGGGTTGCAGCACGAATGCCCAGGTCAGCCCGTCTTGGGAGGTTTCCCATCTCCGTGCCAGATCCGGCTCCAATGCACCATCAGGGCCAAACCGGATCAGTTCCCGAAACAGGTTGGCATGGATCACCGCATCGATTGTGGCGGCGGCTCCCGCTGTCGGATTCAGATCTGGTGACTCCAATTGCATGCCGATCGTGGCCGTATCGCCGTTCGGGAACTCCCCTGATCGACATCGAAAACAGCCTCCGCGGGCTGCTTGGCAACTTCGGCCTGAAGGTCGGCCTCGTCACGCGCTCAAGTTATGAAGCCCGCATCCGCGAACAGATCACGGGCGACCCCAACCTGGACGCCGTCATCCGCCCGATGCTGGCGGTGCGCCGGACCCTCCGGGAACAGGACGCGGCTTTGCACAGGCGCATGATGCTCTCGGCGAAGAAGGATGGGGTCTGCCACCTGCTTGTGACAGCCCCCGGGATTGATCAACACCACTGCCGAGGATCTGGCCGTCATCTTCGGGGCCGGGGGCGATGTGTCGATCCGCGCCGGGGCCAAGCCACGTGTTTTACACGTCATTGTTCGCTTTCTTGCATTCCCTGATATCCGCCATATGAGCGAACGCAGCTTGTGCGATTTTGGCCGTTTCGCCCCTTGTCGTCCCGGATCGAGACATATAAACGTGTTTGCGGAGATGTGGCCGAGTGGTCGAAGGCGCTCCCCTGCTAAGGGAGTAGGCCCGGAAGGGTCTCGAGGGTTCGAATCCCTTCGTCTCCGCCACTTGCACAGTGCAAACCCGAAAATAGGTCCCTCGCGGGGCCTTTTTCTTTATGTGCCAAAGGGGCTTGCAGGAGCCATCCGCCCTTTGGAGACTGGCCTGCCGCACGAGATCGGTCTCCGAACGCCCACCGTCTCTTTCCACCCGCCCCTCGCTCTGGGCGAGACGGATTCAAAATCCCCATATCTTTCAGTGAACTGACGGGGTCGCGTTGCGCCCGTGTTTCGCAGGTTCCGGCCTGTCTCAAAGCAGACGGAGACGCGACACGGGCGGCGTGGTAGATGGTATGTCTTGGGGGGTTTTGCGCGAAGTCTCTGATGACAAAGAGACTTTCCGCTCATAGCCTGGCGCAATGTCAAATGGGGCCTGGACAGATGAAGAGAATGACCTGATCGTCGCGGATTACTTCGTGATGCTGGCCGACGACGTCTCTGGTCGCCCCTACAACAAGGCCGAGCATCGGCGCGGGCTACTGCCCCTGTTGAACGGTCGCTCCGAGGGATCGGTCGAGTTCAAGCACCAGAACATCAGCGCCGTGCTGAAGGGGCTGGGTGAGGACTGGATCCCGGGCTACAAGCCCGCCTTCAATTTCCAGATGACGCTGGTGGATGCCGTGGCGCGCTGGCTGGCACTGAACCCGGCATGGCTCGGCCGCCATTCGGGTACAGGAGCGCCGACTGGCCTCGCGGAGGCACGACAAATCTGGATCGGGCCGCCGCCCACCTTGTCGAACCAGCCGCCGCCGCAGGAGCTGGAGCAGATGTTGCACATCGCGCAAATGTTCGATGTTGCAGCGAGAGACGAGCGAAACCGCACCCTCGGCCGAGCTGGTGAGGAGCGCGTCCTGGCGCACGAACGTGCAGCCCTCAAATCAGCGGGCCGCGACGACCTTGCGCGTAAGGTCCGGTGGGTGTCGGAGGAGGATGGCGATGGTGCTGGCTACGATATCGCCAGCTTCGCGCTGGACGGACGCCCGCGCCTGATCGAGGTGAAGACGACGAACGGATGGGAGCGCACGCCTTTCCACATCAGCCGGAACGAATTGGCTGTGGCAGAGGAGCGGCGTTCGGAATGGTCCCTGTTCCGGCTCTGGAATTTCGCGCGCGAGCCGAAGGCGTTCGAATTGCATCCGCCGCTGGACGCGCATGTCTCGCTGACCGCGACGTCCTTTCAGGCAAGTTTTCATTGAGGGTCACCGAAACGCCCGCTCAACCTGCTCCTGCCATGTCTCCCCCGCCAGAAAGCACAGGTCGTAAAGACTGACCGACGACGCTTCGCGGCCGCAGGTCAGGCGCTTCAGCACCTCTGGCGCCAGATAGGCGAGGCGCAGCTGGCGGCTGACATGGCGCTCGGCCAAGCCGACGGCCTCGGCCAGTTCCTGGATCGTGGCGAACTCGCCTGCCTCCATGCGCCGCCGCCATCCCCATGCCCGGCCGATGGCGCGCAGGATGTGCGGGTCCTGCGTCTGATCCTCGCTCGGGCTGTAATCGGCGGGCGGCATGATCTTGGGCCGCCCGTTCTTCTTGCGCAGCTTCAGGGGGATCAGGATACGGATGGTGTCGTCGGAGTTGGTCATTCGGCGGCCTCCATTTCACGCGGCGCGAACATCTCGCGGATGACCCCGGCGATGCCCTCGCGGCGGATGTCGACCTCGAGCCCGGCGGCGGTGACGGTGACGCGCCGGACTAGCAGCTGGATGATCCGCGCCTGTTCGAGCGGAAACAGCTGTGCCCAGAGCGTGTTAAAATCATGCAGCGCCGCGATTGCCTCGGCCTCGGACACCTGATCGCGCTTCAGCGCCGCCAGAACCTGCGTGACCACCTCTGTCGTCTGCAGAATGCGCCGCACCTCGGTGACGATGGCGTCCTCGACCATGCCCGCAGGCAGGCGGACAGGTGCTTGACCGCCGCCGCTGTCGTCCTCCGTCGTGCGGTTCTTGATCACGTCCATCGACACGTAATAGCGGTAGAGCTTGCCGCGTTTCTTGGTCGCGGTCGGGGTCATGGCCGCGCCGGTATCGGTGAAGATCAGGCCCTTCAGTGGCGCGGGCGTCTGCATGCGGCTGTTGCTGGACCGGGCGTGGCGGTTGCCCTGCAGGATGGCGTCGACCTGATCCCAGACCTTGTCGGTGACGATGGCCTCGTGCTCGCCCGGATAGGCCTTGCCCTTGTGGACGGCCTCGCCGCGATAGACGCGATTGCGGAGCACCCGATAGAGGTAGCCCTTGTCGATCAGCGTGCCCTGCTTGCTGCGAAACCCCTCCCGCCGCAGTTCCTTCGCCAGCATCGTGGCCGATCCGAGCTCGAGGAACCGCTCGAAGATCCGGCGCACAGCGGCGGCCTCTGCTTCGTTGATCACCAGCTTGCGGTCCTGCACATCGTAGCCGAGCGGCACATAACCCCCCATCCAGATCCCGCGTTTGCGCGAGGCGGCGACCTTGTCGCGGATGCGTTCGCCGATGACCTCGCGTTCGAACTGGGCGAAGCTGAGCAGGATGTTCAGCGTCAGCCGTCCCATCGACGTGGTCGTGTTGAAGGACTGCGTGACCGAGACGAAGGTGACGCCGTTGCGGTCGAAGACCTCGACCAGCTTCGAAAAATCCATCAGGGCGCGGCTGAGCCGGTCGATCTTGTAGACCACGACCACGTCGATCAGCCCGTCGTCAATGTCGGCCAGCAGTTGCTTAAGACCCGGCCGGTCCAGATTGCCGCCCGAGAATCCGCCGTCGTCATAGCGGTCGCGGGTGGCGACCCAGCCCTCGGATTTCTGGCTGGCGATATAGGCCTCGCAAGCCTCGCGCTGCGCATCGAGGCTGTTGAACTCCATGTCGAGCCCTTCTTCGCTCGACTTGCGGGTGTAGATCGCACAGCGCAAGCGGCGGTTCGGACGCGTGTTGGTGTCCATGGTCAAACCTCCCGCGAACGGGTTTGCAGGCCGAAGAAGCGGTAGCCGTTCCAGTGCGTGCCAGTCATTTCACGGGCGATGCCGGAGAGCGATTTGTACTTGCGGCCCTCCCAGTCAAAGCCGTCCTTCAAAACGGTCACCGTATGTTCCACGCCGTTCCAGTCGCGGAGGAGCTGCGTGCCCGGGACGGGATTGCGAGGATCCGCGATCTGGTTCTCGCGGCGAGAGACGCCCTCGACCTCGTCGGCGAGCAGGTCGAGCATGCGACGGGTCTCGTGGTCGGGCCCGCCATAGGTCAGTTCCTGCAGGCGATAGGCGATGCGGGCCTCGAGAAAGGCGCGGCTGTTGTTTGGCGCGGCGCTGCCGAGGAGCCGTTCCCATTCGGTCTTCAGCTCTTTCACCGACATGGCCTTGAGCGCGGCGATGCGCGACAGGACGCTTTGGTCCAGGCGCGCGTCCTGCCCGGGCTTGGGCGGCGATATCTTACTGTGATGCTTCATCAATTCCTCCGATGCGGATGCGTTTCCTGCGACGACCACCGCTCTTTCGGAGCGGGTAGTCCACGGAACTGTCTCCGTCGTCGGGCGATAAAGAACTGGACTTCCCGGCAGTCAGGCGAACAACGCCTGCGGCGAGGATGCGACCCAACTCGGCAAGCCGGGCATCAGGGGACATGCGTTCAGGGCATATAGGATTGGGCCCGGAAACCGGGTCCTCGAGGGGAATGGACATGGCGGGTTTTCGCGACTGTTGTGATAGGCAAAATGTGTCGCGAAATCAGAATAATATCAAGTAAATCAGTTCATTACGGCATTATTCGGTTGCTACGCACCGTGGCGAAAACCTGCGTAGCTGAAATGTCCCCGCGCCGACCATTCGGTCGGGCGGCTGCGCCGAATCAACTCGTCCAACCGTCCATGAACTTGTCGTAGCTGTCGAGGATCGGCTCCTCCTCGAAATCCCGGCCATAGACGGCGTCGTCGAACTGCAGGATGGTCAGGGACAAGTCCAGGAACTCGGACACCATCGCCAATTCCCGCACTGGCTCGGACCCACGGCTGAAGTTCCAGACGCCCGACGGTCGTTGAACCGGCCGGTCCGAAACAAATCCCCTCTCGTCGGCGCCAAGGGCCGCCAGCGCATCGTCCGGGATCTGCATGCCCGATCGCACGAAGATCCCGCTCTTCAGAGCCGACTTGCTCGCACGCCCCCACCTTGCGAAACCGTCGCGCACGACGATCATGACGGCCCGCCGGTCCGTGAAATCGATCCACTTCCGGCAGGCGGCTAGCAGCGAAACGCCGTAGCGATCAGTGATGTGGTTCAGAAGGTCGACGGTCATTTCTTCGCCGTTCACCTGCTCACGGTAGTCATCGAGCGGCATCAGCAGGAAGGAGGCGAAAGTGTCCGCCTCTTCCTCGCGTTGTCGTTCTGCCTCCTGCCAGGCATTCGGCAGCAGCGGTTTGCATTGAAAATCGCAATCGCGCTGAAGGATTCCGCTCTTGTAGTCCCGATCGGACAGAACGGGGCGATGAAGCTGGTAGTGACCGAACTCATGCGCGATGGTGAAGCGAACGCGGCCGCGATACCGGGGGTCGTCGTTATAGACGATGTGCCATTCCGGGCGCTTCCTGTGCGGCCGGAGCATTCCCTCGAATCCCGGAAGCTCGCCACCCACGATCTTGCCGATAGGGTCCGCGTTGTTGCGGGAGACCTCTCGCGCCAGGGCCTCGACGTCGACCGGAAAGCGGTCTTCGCCCAGAACATGCCGGAGCATGATCGAGAGCCGATTTGCCTCCTGCTGGGGCGATTTCTGCTTTCCGTTGGTCATCAATCGTCGTCCAAAGCATCTAGGATGCGTCGCAGGCGTTCTTTCTCCGGCGCTGCCATCTTCTTGTATTTCCGGAAGAAAGCTATGTCCTCGGCGTTTTCCTCTTCTTTTTCACCGTCACCGGCCAATAAGTACTCGACTGTGGTGTCGAGTGCGGTGGCGATCATGGCAAGCTTCTCGGCCGAGGGACGAACGACTTCCTTGTTCTCTATTTCCCACATGTAGCTCTTGCTGGAGCCGACCCGCTCGGCGAGTCCCTCCAGGGTCAATCCGCGCTTTCGCCGCTGTTCGCGAACGCGCTCCCCTAGTGGTGTTGGCACGGCAATACCCTTTTCGTTGGTGGTTCGTTTTTACGAACTTCTAGTCCTTGACACGCCATACGCGCAATCCCTATCTTCTGCGCAGGTTCGCTACTACGAACTTAGATTCCCGTTGAAACAAGACCAGGAGGCTAGAATGGCTGTTGGAAAGAACCCGGGCACGCATCATGTCGTGCCGAATGCAGAAGGCGGCTGGGATGTCCGCCGCGGTGGTGCGGCGCGCTCGAGCGGGCACTTCGACACCAAGCAGGACGCCGTCCAGCGTGCGCGCGAAATCAGCCGCAATGCGGATACCGAACTGAAGATCCACAATCGTGACGGACGGATCGCGCAGTCGGATTCGCACGGCAACGACCCCCGCAAGATCAAGGGCTGAGGAGATGTAAGCCCGCCTTATTCGTCCAATTCTTCTGGGAAAGTTGCGTGCGCCTGAAAGCGCTGTAGATTCAGTCTTCTAGACAAGGATCAACGGCAGCATCGGACGCACGCATGGGTGAAACGCTATCGCTGGTGGCGCCCCGGTTCAATCGCTCTCTTCGGATCGAGAGCCGGGCAGAGCGGCTGACCGGAGATCCCGGGGCAATCCTTCTGCGCGAGGTGCTCGAAAACAGCGGCATCGTGGGCTGGATGACCGATCGTCTGAGCGATCCGCGGCGGCCGCAGGATGTCACGCATGATCTGGCCTCGCTCCTGCGCACCACGATCCTGCTGGCCGCCCAGGGATGGCGCGATCATGACGATGCCGATGCGCTGCGGCACGACCCGGCCTTCCGACTGGCGGTGAGTTCGGCAGCCGGGATGACGCCGCTCGGCGGTCCGGGGCTGGCGTCCCAACCCACGCTCTCGCGCTTCACGGCGATGATGGCGGCGCCGGACAATCTGAAGGTCCTGCGCGAAGCGGTCCTGGAATTGGCCGGCCGGGGCGTTCAGGCACAGAATGCCGGCAAGCGCTTGCCGAAGGTGACGCTGGACGTGGACAGCCTGCCGATCGAGGTTCATGGTCACCAGCCGAAGGCGGAGTGGAATGGCCATTACAATGCGCGCATCTATCATCCGCTCATCACCTCGATCGCCGAGACCGGCGACATGCTGGATGCACGGCTGAGAGCGGGCAATGTCGGTACCGCGGAGGGCGCGCTTGACGTGATCCTCGACGTGGTCGACCGGGCGCAGGCCAGCCTCTGCGAGGTCGCCATGCTGCGCATCGATGCGGGCTTCCCCTCGGCCACCTTGCTGGCGGGGCTGGAGGCGCGCGGCATCGACTATGTCTCGCGGCTGCGCGCCAACCCGGCGCTGGACCGCGAGGCCGCGCCTCACATGACGCGCCCGCCCGGGCGGCGTCCGATCAAGCCGCGGATGTGGCTGCACGAACTGCGCTACCAGGCCGAGACCTGGGACAAGGAGCGCCGCGTGATCCTGGTGGTCAAGGAGCGCGAGGACGACCTTCTGCTCGACCGCTTCTTCCTCGTCACCTCGCTGACGCTGGCAGAGATGAGCCGGGAGGACATCCTCGAGCATTACCGCGCAAGGGGCACCGCCGAGGGCCATATGGGCGAGCTGAAAGACGTGCTCGCCCCGGCGCTGTCCTCGACGAACCGGCCGAAATCTCACTGGCGGGGGCGGGGCACGCAAACCGCGACGCCCGGCGTCGATGCCTTCGCGTGCAATGAGGTTCGGCTCCTGATCTCTCTTCTCGCCTATGAGCTGATGCACATCGCCCGCCGCGCCATGGCGGCTGCCACCGGCACCGGCTGGAGCCTGCGCCGCCTGCGCGAACGCGTGCTGCGCGCCGGCGCCCGGCTGATCCTGTCCGGCCGCCGTATCACGCTCGCATTGTCTGCCGCCGCCGCACCGTTCTGGGCAGTCCTCTGGCCAAGGCTCGCCGCCCTGCACTGGTCCGGTCCCTGAACCGGACCGGCTCCAGCCCGACATGACCGCCCGCCGGATCCTCCGGCGAACGAGCCCGCATGGACGGCGATTGCAAAAAATACCCGCCCCGGAGGCGCATCGCCATCGAAACACAAGCCAGAGGCGATCATCCTCCCGCCCAGCCAGGCGCCGGGCCTTCAGGACGTACTCGAACCGCCCGAAAGCAGCACCTTGGCGCCAAGGTCAGCCGGCCGGTGAATATTGCGGGGTAAGACATGGCGTCGGTGACCAACTTCATCCGCAATACCCCGCTCGCGTCGCTGCGCGACTATTTCACTGCGGCCGGGATCGAGTTTCCGACGCCCGTCAATTGGGATGCGCCTGAGCCGGAAGTCGTCCGGCCGCTGCTTCAGGCGGTCGATCAGATGGATGACGAAGCGCGCGGCCGCGTCATCAACGATGGTGAGCGCGTTAGCGCCATGGCCGATGTCGCGGGTCAGACGGCGCTCTACAGTGTTGTCGATGACCGGGAGCTCCTCGACGAGCTCGAAAATGGCCATGCCCGCGCCATGTGGCTGTTCATCAACGATCTGAACCGGTTTCGCCACGCGGAAGAGGTCCGTTTCACCGATGAGCGCCGCCGCGGGCGGAGCTGGGACGGTTTCATCTGCGAAGCGAACCTGAACCTCCGCCGCGACGAGATCGCGCTCAACGCGTTCAAGGCGGCCCTGTGCCAGAGGTTCGCGTCGCGAAATGTTCATGTCGACATTTTCGAGCGCGTCCGTCCGACCTTCGAAGGTGAGGACTGCGATCTGGTTCAGATCACGGTTTACCGCGAGGGCCTGCCGGACGATCAGTTCGCTTTCGACGAGGGCGAATTGGTGCGCCGCGCCTATCGGCCGGTCTTCGAGGCCGCGATGACCTATGAGCCCGCCTCCGGCGTCATCGAAGTCGTTGCAAATGATCGGGAAAGCCGCGCCGAGATGGCGCAGTATCTGGCCCGTGACTTGCTCGGCGTGGAATTCCGGGACGAGAAGGTGCCCATGCGGCGCTATGATCTCACGGTGCTGCTTGCGCCCCATGCGTTCCCGACTGACGTCGAGGACGGGATCGAGCGGGTGGAGGTCCGGCAGCTCAGGCTGATGCCGATCAATGCCGTTGGCGAGCGCGTGACCTTGGAGGCGATGAGCAAGGCTGAACGCGACATCTGGGCAATGGCGGAGGCTCGGCTTGGCCCCGACAACCCCCTCACCGGCGGCTGGGTGGCGACGCAGGCGAAGCTCGTGATCAAGTTCCAGCCCAAGCCCGGGGCTCGGCGTGGTCGCACGCTACCCCTGACCATCACCATGCCGCATGGCTGCAATCTCAAGGATCAGACGGAAGAAGAGCAGCTGATCGGCGAGAAGTATTTGCGCCGGTGGGGAGTTGTGGTCGATGACCCGATCCTCATCGACGATTGACGAGCGGTCTGCCCGGCTTTTCGTCAGCATCGTCGAGACGAAAAGCGCGCGCATCTCCGGGGCCGTCCTTCACGACTATCACGCGGCCAGCGCCACCCCGTTGATCGGCGCTGGTCTCTTGGTGCCCGACGCTCCGGTCCCGGTTGCCACCTCTCTGGTTGACCATGAGGATGAGCCGGTAAATCTGGAATGGTCGCCGGAGCAGCGCGCCTACGGCTATTTCAGCCCGGCAGCGGGATGGGTAACCGTCGACAGCGAACGCCTGCAGGTTTTCCGATTCGATGCCAACGCGTTCCTCGGTCGGCTGACATCTCGCCTTGACTTGCCGCGCTCCGTCCGCCCGGCGGAACGTATTCCGGGCATTTTATGGGAGTTAGGCGACGTCAGACTGCCCGGGCGCGGTGCCCGTGTCCCAATCTGGTATGCGAGACGGCTGACGGATCGCGATACCTGGCAGCAGGTCGTCAACTATCTCGGGGGGCGTCCGCCCGCAGATTTCAGGGTGGTGGTGACCACCTCGGCGACCCGTGCTCTCGCTGAGGCAGACCTTTCCCGGCATCAGTTCATCGCGTTGGGAGATCTGGAAACTGGCGGTGCGGCGCTGGTCATCGAGCCAACCTATCTAGCCGCCCAGCTGAAAGCCGGCGCGGCGACCCATGCAGGCGACCCCGTGCGCCACGCCGCTGGGTTTCGTCATCTGTGGGTGGGCGAACGGGAGTTCAAGTTTGGCGGCGACAAGAGGCGGCAAATTGTCGAGTACCTCTTCAACGCATGGGACGGTGGCGAGGAGAGCGTCAGCACAGAAGTCATGTTTGCCGATCTCGAATTCGATGTCTCAAGCCGCATGCGGGATATCTTCAAGGGCCACCCCGATTGGCGCGATCTGATCGAGACGACGGGGGGATCCTGTCGGCTTCGCATCAGGGAGCTTCTGGAGGCCGATAGTCCTAACGCCGATTGATTGCGTCCTCGGCCAACTGAAGTTGTTCCATGATCCAGTCGAAAGGCGGTGCCTCGCCGAGCATCATGCCCTGCATCGCCGCATAGTCCTCCTCGATCGCTGCGCGCAATTCGGCGGTCGGCACGACACAGATCGAGCCTGGCGTGGCCTCTTCGAATTTCTTCCATGCCTGCCTGAAAGCGATGAGGTTGTGTTCGCGCACGGCCGCAAGCAGTCCGTCGTCGGCCAGGGCAGCGCGCCCAATCTGCGTGCCGGTGATCATGGCGACGTCATAGTAATGGCGGGAAATTCTGTCGCTGTCGGCAGGCACACGTCCTTCGTCACGATGACCGCAGAACGCGCCGTGCAAAATCAGAAGTTTCTCCAAGTAGGTGCGCTGCGGGGCAATGACATGGACGTTGTCGACTGCGAATGACCATCCGTCGGTCAGTTCCTCTGCGATATAGGGCGTCACGCTGGCGGTGGCGTTGGGATCGAGCGCAGAGCGCGCGCCCGCTTCGAGTTTCACGCGTGGCAGGACGTAGGAGATCTCGGTGCTTGGATAGAGCGTCGGGTACTCGATCAGCAGAGTTTGCTGATCGCCGTCCTCATCGTCGGGCGCGATGCTGCAACGCGCATCGAGCAGCGGCTTCAGCGCGTCAGCCAGATCACCCCGAATGTAGGAGCTGCAGGCGTTCTTCAGGTCATCGAACAGCGCCTTGCGCTTCTTGTTCGAAATACCCTCGGGGTTCGTCGGGTCGCGCTCGGCCGCGAAGCCAAGACCATCCCGATAAACGACAAGGTCGATGTCCTCCGAGAAGCGGCGGATGAGCCCATAGGCCTTGGATAACGCTGTGCCACCCTTGAACAGGAGTTGCGGGTGGCCGTCAGGCAAGCGTTTGTAGAGCGCGTCCAGCACGAAGCAGACCCAAAAATCCTTCTCGACATAGCTCGGAAGCGTGTCGAGGCGGTCAGCAGCCGCCTCGAATACGTCCTTCTGGTCGCGAGATGAAAGCGCGAGGAACCGCGTATAGCTCTCGCTCATGGTGTGGCGATCTGCGGGTCGACAAGGCTATGCGCGATGGGCGCTGCCCAGCTCGGCAGGCTACCGCTGTTACGAACGAGATCCTTTTTCACGGCATCTGGCAGCTTGCGCTTGAGCGTGGTCGCAACCCGTGTGTCCAACGCGGCTTGCGGTCCGAGCCAGCGCAGCGCCTGCGCGACTGGCGCGGAGGTTTTACCCGCCCATGCCATCACACTCGGACCTGCATGCCGCAGCCGCACGGTCCGATTGCCGATTTTCACGTCTCGTGTCGCCCCATCCGTCACATAGCTCGTCTTCGCGGGGACAGCATTGGTCAGGCCCAGCTGGTTCGCTGCGGCGATGCCATCGGGCATGATTCGAACACTGTCGCGCCGCGCGAGGGCTGCAACCGCCTTGTCCATATCGACCGGTGCGGGCCGTTTCAGGACGCCGCTGGTGCGGGGAAGATCGTAAAGCCCACGGCCGATACGACGCAGATCACCACTCTTTGCCAGGCGCGACAACGCCTGATCGATAGCCGCACGGCTACCGAGATCGAGGAAGTCCTTGGGGGTGCAAACCCACTTCCCGCGCCCCTTCGAACGAAGGCGCTTCATGATTCTATCTGAAATACCAGTCATCTGAGCGGTCCTCGTAGGCCTTTCCTTGTCAGAAACATAGAGGATTTTTCTGACGAATTCAATTCCTCCCCGAACGCACCCCTTTCGCCTCCCCAACGCCTCCCACCCCCTCCGCCATGTTGAACCCGCAAGTGTTCGCAGAAATCCCAAGGAGGTTCACATGGCGACCAGGCACCTTTCCCAGATCGAGCTGGCGGCTCGCTGGAATATTTCGCACCGCACGCTGGAGCGCTGGCGGTGGACGGGCGAAGGCCCGAAATTCATCAAGCTCGGCGGCCGGGTGATCTACCGGCTCGAGGATGTCGAGGCATTCGAGGCCGAGCAAATCCGCGGCGCAGACGGCGAACCTCATCGCCCGATGTCGGCGTAAGGGGGCTGCAATGACGATCCCTAACCACATCACCCTCGCGGATATTCCCGCCATGCCCATCGGCGAGATCGCCGCGCTTTCCGCAGACCAACTGGCGCTGCTGCAAGAGGCGGCACAGCAAGACCTCCAGCGGGCCAAGACGGTGTCCGACTGGCTCGATGGCGCGATCGCGCTGAAATACACCGACCGGGCAACGGAGTGCCGTCGCGAAGTTGGCAAAGACACCGGTACGATCCGTTTCGAGGATGACGGCGTCACAGTCATCACTGACCTGCCCAAACGCATCGACTGGGATCAGCGCGCGCTGGCAGAACTGGCCGAAACCATCGCCGCATCGGGCGAAAACCCTGCCGAGTTCATTGAGACCACGCTGAAGGTGTCGGAACGCAAATACGCCGCGCTGCCGGAGAGCTGGCGCAAGGGCTTCGAGCCCGCGCGCACGGTGCGCACCGGAAAGCCCAAGTTCCGCCTCGTGCTGAACGAGGAGGTGCGCTGATGGCCATTTCGCTCGCTTCCCTGCGCACAGCTTCGGTGCTTAAGCCGCCGCGCATCCTGATCCACGGCGTGGCCGGGGTCGGCAAATCCACCTTCGCGGCCGATGCTGACCGGCCCGTCTTCCTCATGACCGAAGATGGCCTGGGCAAGCTGCAGGTCCCGCATTTCCCGCTCGCGACCAGCTATGCGGAGGTGGCCGAAGCCCTTGATGCGCTCTCGAACGAGGACCACGATTTCGGTACGGTGGTTGTCGACAGCGTCGACTGGCTGGAGCCGCTGATCTGGGCCGAGGCCTGCAAGCGCAACGGCTGGGCCTCAATCGAGACGCCTGGCTTTGGCAAGGGCTATGCCGAGGCGCTGACCATCTGGCGTGAATATCTCGACAAGCTCAACGCGCTGCGGGACCGCAAAGGCATGGTGGTCATCCAGATCGCCCATACCGACATCAAGCGTTTCGACAGCCCCGAGCACGAGCCCTACGACCGCTATGTGATCAAGCTGCAGACCCGCGCCTCGGCGCTGCTGCAGGAGCATTCGGACGTGGTGCTCTTCGCCAACTATCAGATCTCGGTCGCCAAATCCGATGTCGGCTTCAACAAGAAGGTGACCCGGGCGCTCGGGTCCGGTGCGCGCGTCATGCACACCGAAGAGCGCCCCGCCTTCCTCGCCAAGAACCGTTACGGCCTGCCGGACACCCTGCCGCTGATGTGGTCGGAGTTCCTCGCGGCCATGCCCCAATCCCAATGATCTGAACAAGGACAAGACCATGGCACGTTTCGATACATCCTTCGACGCGACCGGGGTCGAGCCCACCACCGCATACGAGGTTCTTCCCGCAGGCAAGTACCGCGCCCAGATCGTCGAAAGCGAGATGCGCGTGACACGCAATGGCATGGGCCAATTCCTATGGCTGATGCTCGATATCCTGGAGGGCGAACACAAGGGTCGGAAGAGCTTTGACCAGCTGAACCTGGTGAACCCGAATCCAACCACGGTCGAAATTGCGCAGCGGACGCTTTCGGCGATCTGCCACGCCACGGGCCGGATGCATGTCAGCGACAGCGAGGAGCTGCACCTGATCCCGATGACGATCCAGGTGAAGATCCGGCCGCCCAAGAACGGCTATGGCGAGAGCAACGCGATTGCCTACCTGCCGCCCGAACGGGGTTCGGCCCCGGCCGCCCGTCCATTGAGGCCCGCGCCCGATCCGGGCAGCTCTTCGGTGCCGCCGAAAATGGCCTCCGCGCCCTGGAACAAGAAGGGCTGAGCACCCGCGCTGCCCTGCGCCCTGACTGACGGGGCAGCGCGCAACCCCATCTGAGGAAATTCCCATGACTGACATGACCAACGCGGCCCCCGTGGCCGTGAACAGCCCCGGCTTGCCTGAAGACCAGCGGCGGCTGATCGAACTCGACGATGCCATTGCCAAGATCCGCACGCAGATCGCGACGGCCGATCTGGCCCGCCAGCGCGGCCAGAAGCCGATCGACCCGGACTGGTTCCACCGCGCCCGCACGGCCCTGCGCCACCTGTGCCGCGAGCGAGCGGAACTGCTTGCCCAAGGCACCGGCCGCCGTCGCCGCGAAAAGCTCAAGGACGCACTGATCGGCATCCTGCGCGAACGCCATGACCCCGAGACCTGGGATGGCATTCTGGCCGAGGCTCAGGCGAGAGCCGAACGGGAGGGTCTGTAATGGCAGAACTTCCCGAAGCCCTCACGCCGACGCTGACGGCGATCTATGCCGATTATGAGGCCCGCCAAGGCGATGGTTTCCGCGATCACCTCGGGGCGTCGATCATCGGCAAATCCTGTGCCCGGGCGCTCTGGTACGATTTCCGCTGGATCAGGCCTGCGCGCCATTCCGGCCGCCTGCTGCGCCTCTTCGAGACGGGTCAGCTGGAGGAGGACCGGCTCGTACGCAACCTGCGTGCCACCGGGGCGACCGTGCTCGAAGTCGATCCCGAGACCGGCCGCCAGTTCCGGGTCGAGGCCCATGGCGGCCATTTCGGTGGCTCGCTCGACGGCGTGGCCCTCGGGCTTCTGGAGGCGCCGAAGACCTGGCATGTGCTGGAATTCAAGACCCACTCGGTCAAGAGCTTCAACGAGTTGGTCGCGAAGGGCGTCGTTCTGGCCAAACCCCAGCACGCCGCGCAGATGCAGATCTACATGCACCTGACGGGCATCACGCGCGCCCTCTACGTCGCGGTCTGCAAGGACACCGACGCGCTGCATGTCGAGCGCATCGAGGCGGACCGCGCGAATGCCGAGCGTCTTCTCGAAAAGGCCGGGCGCATCATCTTTGCCCAGCATCCGCCCGCGCGGATCAGCGAGGACCCGGCCTGGTTCGAATGCCGGTTCTGCGATCACCGTGCGGCCTGCCATGAAGGTGGTGGCGCAGCGGTGACCTGCCGGTCCTGCCTGCATGCGACGCCCGTCGGAGCGCTTCCAGAAGAAGTGGATACCGATTCTTCGTCCGGAAGCGCGACCAGCAAAGACGTCGGCGGTTGGCACTGCGCGCGGCACGACCGGATGCTGGCCCCGGCCGAGCAGCGCGCCGCCTGCGGCCGCCATCTCTTTATCCCCGATCTCATCCCGGGCGAGGTCATCGATGCGGGCGACGATGTCGTTACCTACCGCATGGCTGATGGCTCGACCTGGACCAATGACGCCTGCACCCCGGAGGCCGCGCCATGCTGACCCTGCGCCCGTATCAAGAAGCCGCGATCACGGCGATCTACGGCTATTTCCAGACCCACACCGGCAATCCGCTGGTGGTCATCCCGACCGCAGGGGGCAAATCGCTGGTCATGGCGTCCTTCATCGAAGGTGTGCTGAAGGTCTGGCCCGATCAGCGCATCCTGATCGTGACCCATGTCCGCGAATTGATCGCCCAGAACCATGCCGAGATGATCGGTCTCTGGCCCAATGCCCCGGCGGGCGTCTATTCGGCGGGCCTCGGCAAGCGCGAATCTCAGGCGCGGATCCTCTGCGCGGGCATCCAGTCGATCCACCGCCGCGCGACCGAAATCGGCCACACCGATCTGGTGCTGATCGACGAGGCGCATCTGATCCCCGGCAAGTCGAGCACGATGTATCGGCGTTTCCTTGACGCGCTGAAGGCGATCAACCCGGCGCTCAAGGTGATCGGGCTGACCGCCACGCCGTTCCGTCTCGATTGCGGGATGCTGCACGAGGGGCAGAATGCGCTCTTCACCGACATCGCCTATGAGGCCCCGGTCCGCGAGCTGATCGATGCGGGGTATCTGAGCCCTCTGGTCTCGAAGCAGCCCGCCACCCGGCTGGATGTATCGAAGGTGGGCACCCGCGCGGGCGATTTCATTGCACGCGATCTGGCGGCGGCGGTCGACCAAGACGCCATCACCCGAGCGGCCGTCACCGAGATCATCGAGCATGGCCGCGACCGGAAATCCTGGCTGGCCTTCTGCTCGGGCGTCGAGCACGCGCGTCATGTGGCCGAGGAATTCGGTCGCCAGGGCATCAGCTGCCGCACGATCTTTGGCGACACGCCGAAGGACGAGCGCGATGCGATCCTTGCCGCCTTCAAGCGCGGCGAAATCCGGGCGCTGGCCTCGATGGGCGTGCTGACCACCGGCTTCAACGCGCCGGGCGTCGACCTGATTGCGCTGCTGCGTCCCACGCAATCGGCCGGGCTCTATGTGCAGATGGTCGGGCGCGGCACGCGGCTCGCGCCGGGCAAGGAGAACTGCCTGGTGCTGGATTTCGCGGGCAATGTCCGGCGTCACGGGCCAATCGACCTCGTTAGGCCCAAGCGCCCCGGTGAAGGTGGCGGGGGCGAGGCGCCGACCAAGGTCTGCCCGGACTGCGACAGTATCATCGCGCTCTCGGCGGCAGAATGTCCGGACTGCGGCTATGTGTTCCCGCCCCGTGAGGTGAAGATCGCGCCGACCGCAGCCACCTTACCCGTTCTGTCGCCCAAGGCACTGCAATGGGTCGCCGTGAGCAACCTGTCCTACAGTCGCCATGACAAGCGGGGCGGTCGGCCTTCACTGAAAGTGACCTATCGCTGCGGGCTCACGACCTATCAGGAGTGGATCTGCTTCGAGCATCAGGGCTACGCGCGGCGAAAGGCAGAAGACTGGTGGCGCAAGCGTGCGCCCGGTCATCCTGTGCCGCGCAGTGTGAACGAGGCCCTCGCGCAGACGAGCCGTCTTGCGCGCCCCAGCGATATCTCGGTCCGTCCGTCGGGCCGTTATCTCGAAATCTCCGGTTACAGGTTCACCCCATGCGCCCATCCGACCCCGGCCTCTGCGCCGTCTGCCACCGGGAACCTCGCGGCTTTGGCTGGTTCGAGCCAGGGTTCCGCCGCACCGACCCGCGGCGTGACGCCAGCCGCAAGCGGCTCTGCAGCCGCGCCTGTCAAGACCTCTGCCATGGGAGGAAGGGCATGATCGATCCGACCCCGAAAGAGACCGAGGCCATGGCCACGGGCGGCCAGATGGGCGGCGAATATCTGGAAATCATCGGCAAATCCGATCTCGCCACCTTGAGCACGACCGAATGGGATCAGTTCATTGATGTCGTGGTCACCGGCTATTGCGACCACCTGCGCGCGCTGGCGGCGAAGGATCGCGCCCGGCTCGACGAGATGGCGCCGGAGGTGCCGTTCTGATGGCCGACACGTCCTGGATGGCGCGCTTCGGCGCGCGGCTCGTCACCAATGGCTATGCCATCCTGCCGATCGGCCCGGGCACCAAGAAGCCCGGCCGGTTCCAGCGCGGCGGCTGGGCCGATTACCCGGAATGGAACCGGCATGCCGAACGCCCGACCACCGAGGTCGAGGTCGCGACCTGGGCTGCCTGGCCCGATTGCGGCATCGGCATCGTTGGCGGCGCGGTGGCAGCGGTCGATATCGACATCGCGGCGGACGCCGAACTGGCGTTGCAGATTGAGGCGCTGGCCCGGGCGCGCCTCGGCGACACGCCCGCGCTGCGCATCGGCCGCGCCCCGAAGCGTATGCTGGTCTATCGCACGGCCGCACCGTTTCGGGGCATCAAACGCCATCCGTTCGAAGTGCTTTGCCTCGGGCAGCAGTTCCTGGCCTATGCCGACCACCCCGACACCGGCGCGCCCTATGTCTGGCCCGACGAAGGGCTGGCCGATCTCGATATCAGCGACCTTCCGGAAATCACGGCGGAAGCGGCGGCGGCCTTCATCGACGAAGCCTATGCGATCCTGCCCGAGGCCCTGCGTCAGCGCGGGCTGCGCTCGGCATCACCGGCCACCTTGCTGCGCAACCACGGGCAAATCGGCACCTTGCCTGCCATCCGGTCAGCGCTCGACTGGCTGCCGAATGACGAGCTCGATTACGACAGCTGGATGCGCATCGGCATGGCGTTGAAAGGCGCGCTTGGCGATGAGGGTAGCGAGGTCTTTGCCACCTGGTCGGCACAGGCGGCCAAGGATGTGCCCGCGACAACGGCCCGAGCCTGGGCGAGCTTCAAGCCCGACAGGATCGGCGCAGGCACGATCTATCACCTCGCCATGGAACGCGGCTGGCAGCCCGATGCTGCCTTGCGCCTCGATGGCAGCGTCGATCAGGATGGCCCGCATCCCGCTGCCGATCTGCTGGCCCGGCTGGAGGGGAGCGCGCCGACCGTATCCGACCCGGAAAAGCCGACATTCAGCCTGACCATTCCCGACGGTCTTGTCGGCGAGCTGACGGGCTACATGCTGGCCACCGCCCGCCGCCCGCAACCGCTTCTGTCGCTCGGGGCCAGCCTCTGCGCCATCGGCGCGCTGATGGGGCGGCGGTATCGCACGACCAGCAACCTGCGCTCGAACCTTTATGTCGTGGGGATTGCTGACAGCGGCTCGGGCAAGAACCACGCCCGCGAGATCATCAACGAGGTGTTCTTCGAGGCGGGTCTCGCCCACCATCTCGGCGGCAACAAGATCGCCTCCGGCGCGGGGCTCTTGACCGCGCTCCATCGGCAACCCGCGATCCTGTTCCAGATCGACGAATTCGGGATGTTCCTGTCGGCCGCTGCCGACCGCAAGCGCAGCCCGCGCCACATCACCGAGATCCTCGACAACATGACCGAGCTCTTCACGGCCGCAGGCGGGATCTTCCTCGGGGCTGAATATGCGAACCGCGATGGCACCAATGAGCGACGCGACATCAACCAGCCCTGCCTTTGCGTCTATGGCACCACGACGCCCCTGCATTTCTGGGGCGCGCTGCAGGGCGCGAATGTGGTCGACGGCTCACTTGCGCGCTTTCTGATCCTGCCGAGTGATGAGGACTATCCCGATGAAAACCTCGCCGTCGGCATCCGGCAGGCGCCGCCCGCGCTGATCCAGGCGCTCCAGCTGGTCGCGAACGGCGGCGGGGCGGTGAAGGGCAACCTGACCGGCAAGACCGCCGATCAGAACACCGCCGTGAGCCCGATGACCGTGCCGATGTCAGACGCGGCGCGCGTCCGGTTCGCCGACCTGAGCGACGCCCTGACCGAGGAACTGCGGGCAGCGGCCGGCACCGCCTTTACCGCCATTCTCGCCCGTATCGGAGAGAATGCGCTGAAGCTGGCGCTGATCGTCGCCGTCGGGCGCGACCCGGTGCGCCCCGAGATCGACATCGCCGTGGCGGACTGGGCCATCGGCTTCGTGCGCCATTACGCGCGGCGCACCATGGAGGCGGTCGAGCGCCATGTGGCGGATACCGAAACCGAGGCGCATCTGAAGCGGCTGAAAGAGATCGTCCGCGCCGCCGGGCCCAAGGGGATCACCAAATCCGAGATCACGCGCGCCTCCCAATGGCTGAAATCGCGCGACCGCGACGAAATCCTGCTGACGCTGATCGAGAGCGGCGACATCACGACGGGCATGCGCGGCTCCTCGACCAAGCAGGCCATGGTCTACCGGATGGCCCGGTGGGGCGGGTGACCGGAGATCCTTCAATCCGCCTGAAACGGCCCTTGAAGCCGAAATGCCGACAAGCAGCAGAAATGAAAGGGAAAAACCGAATCCTTCAAATCCTTCAATCTTTCAAGAGGACCCCTTTTCCCTATACGTGTACGCGCGCGGTTTAACATTGGGAGAGAGGTACCCATTGAAATATTGAATAATTGAAAGATTATATATTACACATACAGGACAACCACTTAGGGGCGGAAATCTTTCAAGACGCCCCTTTGAAGGTTCTGAAGGATTTGCCGGGTGGCCCAGCTGCCCAGCCCATGAACTGACCAGACCACCCTTCGGGGCCTGGCGAGACCGCAGCCTTCACCGGCCAGCCCGCTCGCCTCGCTCACAAACGCGAAGAGGAGGTCTCTCATGACCCAATCCAACGAAAACCCGCGCGTGACGCAGACTTACGCGGCCCCACAGGGGCCACGGTTCTGCGCCACCCTCGCGCTTGATCTTGGCACCACCACCGGCTGGGCGCTGCGCAGCCACGATGGCCTAATCACCAGCGGCACCGCCAGCTTCCGGCCCGGCCGCTATGACGGCGGTGGCATGCGCTATCTGCGCTTCACCAACTGGCTGACCGAACTGGATCGCCTGTCCGGTCCGATCGCTGCGATCTGGTTCGAAGAGGTCCGCCGCCATGCCGGAACTGACGCGGCCCATGTCTATGGCGGGCTGATGGCCTCGCTTACCAGCTGGGGCGAGTTGCGGGGCGTCCCTTACGAGGGGGTGCCGGTGGGCACGATCAAGCGCCACGCCACCGGCAAGGGCAACGCGCCCAAACAGGCCATGATCGATGCGGCCCGCGCGAAGGGCTTCAGCCCCGAAGACGACAACGAGGCCGATGCCATCGCCATCCTGCTCTGGGCCCTCGACGCCCGAGGAGGTGCGGCATGAGGTTCCATCCCAAGGACTATGGCGGCCAGCGCCGGTCGCCTGAGGAGGTGAAGCGCGACGGTTGGCGTGAACAAGGCGTGCTGGCCGTCAGCGTGGACGATCAGCGCCTGACCTGGCCCGAGCGTGAACTCGTCGAGCAGTTGGGCACGCGGCTCTATGGTCCGCGCCCGGCCGAGGATCTGCGCCATGGCTGAGCACATCTGGACCGCCGAGGACGTCGCCGATCATTTCGAGGAGGCGTTCCGCACCCTGCGCAAGCTGCCACCCGTGAAGGTGCAGGGCTATTTCAACGCCTGGCCGCAGGTCATCCGCACCGAGCGCGAGATCCTCGCCATGGAGCCCGAACCGATGCGGGTCTGGCCCTCGGCCGCCGCGATCTCGCGGCTCGAGCAGACCTTCGACTGGGTGCTCTGGCTCGGCGAGAGTGAACGCCGCCTGATCTGGTGGCGTGCTGCCCGACGGCCGTGGAAGCAGATCACCCATGAGCTGGGCGTCGACCGCAGCACCGCCTGGCGCCAGCACAAGCTCGCGCTCACCAAGATCGCCGCGCGACTGAATGCTGCGCGAGCATGAAGTGTTGCAACACTTTGATCTTCGACAGCTGCAACATATCCGTGCTATCTGAAGGATATGATGGGGAGAGTGCGTCGGAAGACGGCTCTCCCCGTTTCCGTTCGCGCGGACCCGCGACAGCAGGGCCGCCGCGATGCGCATTTCCCTGAAATCGGCGGGTCCTTCCCGGCGTCCACCCTATGCGGGCGGGCGAAGCGCGCAACATCGCCAGCGACAGGGCTGATTTTTTGGGTTTCCACTTTAGGTTGCCAGTTTCCACCCGAGATGCCCGAAACACACGTGAATTCAAACGTTTGACAGATCGCGCGGGGTGGATGCCGGGTGGACTCCGGAAGCCACTTGCGGACTCCGGCATCCACCTGAGATGTCCTGAAAACCGACTTGAAATCAAATGCTTGTCTGGATTCTCCGGGTGGATGCCGGGTGGATGCCGGGTGGATGCCGGAGTCCACCTTCGGGATCCAGCCAGATCCCGCCCGCGAAATCCACATGCCACGAAACACACGTAAATTCAAACGTTTGACTGATCGCGCGGGGTGGATCCCGGGTGGACTCCGGAAGCCACTTGCGGAGTCCGGTATCCACCCGTGATGTCCTGAAACCGGCGTGAAATCAAACGCCTGGCTGGCTTCCCTTGGTGGATACCAGGTGGATCCCGGAATCCACCAAGGATCCACTTTCGGGATCCGGCCGGATCCAGCCCGTGAGCGCCATATCCCGAAACCCTTGTGAATTCAAACGTTTGACCGACATGCGACATGGGGGCGCGGGCGTCCTCCCATTCCTGTGAAACCGTCAAACCATGGGATCAAACACCTGTTCCGGCCACTACCGCACCGGGCGGATGGTGATCTGGTGCGGGAGATGCCTGTTTTTTGCCGCCGGATGTTTGAGAACGTGGTGTTCACGCAAATGTGTTCTTGCATCCGATGGTTTCAGGACCGGGTGTGTGTTTTATTGGATGCGGCAGATTGGGTTCAGATACAGATCGGGATGGGCAAGGTCATGCAGGCTATGGACTGTTTCAGAAGTGTCACGGGGCTGGCGCGGGGCTGTACTCTGCCCTTGGCTGACACGGGTCGCATGGGTCGCATGTCGCATGTCGCATGTCGCATGTCGCATGTCGCATGTCGCATGTCGCATGTCGCATGAGCCCGATCCTTGCCCGGCGGCGGCACAGCGTCGCATAGTCCGGAACCGGTCGGTCAAGCCCGGTCATCCGGATCAGGTTTTCGACCAGCCCGACCGTCTGCCGCAGAGAAAAGGCGCAAGCTGTTTTCAGGATGAGGCAGGTCCGGCCCGCAGCAGCCGGGATCCGGGGCCCGAGAACGGCCCAGGTGGCGTTCAGATCATCCAGTACGAAGACAGAGTTCGGGAAGTTGCCGGGGTCGCGACGCTGATAACTCAGATTATCAGTAATGGAACACCGGCAGTTGATATCTTGCTGCTCAAGCAAAGTAAGGCTTTCGGAATATCATTCTACGATGCCCCTAAAGTCATTCCAACGAAATCATATTATACCGAGACTGAGCTGCGTAATTGCGAGGCGCAGCGCGCGTCCGCATTGCTCAGACTTGATGCGCAAGGTCGACGGCTGGGAAACCCTTTCTCAGCCCATCGAGCCCATGCCTCTCGACCTCGCCGCCTGAACGACGCCAGGTTCACATGACCGAAGGTCGCTGCCAGGGAATGTCCACCACTCCCGAGACACGACCATGCTCTCAACAGGCATCTCAATGACAAATATCGTCTACGATCTGACCGAAGTGTTGCTCGCCTCGACAGGGAAACTGCGCTACTACGGCATCCTCAGGGTGGTGGCCGAGATTGGCGCCGGGCTGCGCAAGCTCGACCCCGCTATCCGCTATTGCGTCTATTTCTATGCGCTGGACGATTTTGTCGAGGTCTTCCCGGAAATCCATGACGAGAACCACGTCGATCTGAAAGTCCCCCGGGGCATTAAGCAATTGCGGCTACGCCAGACATATTACACGTCCAACTGGCTGCGCGACCTCGCGCTTGTGCCGCTGCAAAGTATTGTCCGGCGCAGTAACCTGAAGGCCTGGAACGAGGCCGGTCTTGTCGCCATGCCGCGCCTGGAAATGCAGGACAGTATCCTCGTCTCCTGCGGGCGCCCAAAGCTGATGGTGGACTACTTGGCCTCTCTCGACCGGCATGGAAAACGGGTCACCCTCGTGCCGCTCCTGCACGACATGATCCCGCTGCACGACCACTTCACTCACAAGCACAAGACATTCAAGGGCAATTTCCTGAACGATAACAGAAACCTGATCACCCGCTCACCTATGGTCCTCGCCAACTCTGACTTCACCCGCAACGAGATTCATGCCTTTGCGGACAAGGGTCTCCTGCCCGCCCCGCCCGAGGTGGTTCCGATCCCGCTGGTACATCAGTGTCCCGACGGCATTGAGGCACCAGAGGGCGAGATCCCGGCCGAGCCGTTCCTCTTGGCTGTTGGTGCCTCGATCGGTCGCAAGAACCTGGAAGTGGTGTTTGAGGCTTTGACGCTTCTGGCGCACGACAGCAAACCGGTGCCATTGCTGATCCTGGCTGGCGCGCCGCGCGAAAGCACCCGCAAGTTTCTCAAAGCCCCCCGCTTGGATGCAATCCGTGACCGCGTGATCTTTCGCAACAGCCCGAACCAGACCGATCTCGTCGCGCTCTACCGCAGCGCGTTGGCGCTGGTGATCGCGAGCCGGATGGAGGGGTGGGGCCTGCCCGCAGGCGAGGCGCTTTGGCTCGGGACACCAGCAATCTGCTCAACGGCACCGGTGCTTCGCGAAGTCTGCGGTGATCTGGGCCTCTATTTTGACCCTGACGATCCCGCAGCGCTGGCTGGAATAGTAAACAGGCTGATGACTGACGGCTCCTATCACATGGAGCTGCGCGAACGGATATCCGCCGCACACGGCTCGCTGCGGGACTGGACAGACGTGTCAAAGGATTTGCTTGCCGCGCTTGACCGGCTGCCCCCAGCCATGCGCGCCTGCATCGCCAATAGCCCGGCGTCGAAACAGGTGCCGGGCCATCGCACCGCGCCAGGATCTTGACAAACGAACATGAGAGTAAATGGGGAGAGGGCAAGGAAACGATGCAGACCGTAAGCTCCAGCGTGAGGTTCGTCTTCGACATTTCGGGTATCTACAAATACTGCAAGCACTTCGAGTCATATTCCGGCATCCAGCGGGTGATCGTCAGTCTGCTTGCGGAATTCGTCGAGCTGGCGCCGGGCGACGAGGTGCTGCTGGCCTATGTCGACCGGCGCACGGGAAAGTACATGTGCTTTCCCTATGAGCAGCTGGGCACGGAGGCGCTCCTTACCCCCTCGGCCCTCAGGGCGAAGTTCTTTCGAAAGCGCAAGTGCACCGTCCAGATCGGGGTTTTCGATCGCTACGAGTCGCGCCCGCGCAAGCTCTGGTATCATCAGACCAGGCTGGACCTTGCGGCGCTGCTGGGCCGGGAGCGCCCGTTCCGGCGCTATAACCTGACCGTCGACATGTGGCGCAAGGCGCGCGGCATGAAAATCCCCGGCGCGAGCCCGGAGCCGTCGATCAAGAGCGTGCCGCTGAGCGAGGTGGCAAAGCCGGGCGATCACCTGCTGCTGATCGACGCGAGCTGGCTGGAGCGACACACGACCGCGTTCTGCAAGGCGCGCCAGCTGGGAATGGAAGTGCACACTTTCGTCCACGACCTGGTCCCCCTCGTGGCACCCGACATCGTTGATGACGGCATGAGCCAGATTTTCTTCGACTGGCTCCTGAGTTCTGCTGAATATACGACGCAATACCTCGCCAACTCGCAGTCGACCGTAAACGACCTGCGCTATTTCCTCGACGCCTATGGCATCGACAAGGCGGTGCGTGGCGTGGTCCTTGTCTAGAAGACTGAATCTACAGCGCAGGCGCAGAAGAATTGGACGAATAAGGCGGGATCATCAGACCAGGCTGGACCTTGCGGCGCTGCTGGGCCCCCGGCGCGAGCCCGGAGCCGTCGATCAAGAGCGTGCCGCTGAGCGAGGTGGCAAAGCCGGGCGATCACCTGCTGCTGATCGACGCGAGCTGGCTGGAGCGACACACGACCGCGTTCTGCAAGGCGCGCCAGCTGGGAATGGAAGTGCACACTTTCGTCCACGACCTGGTCCCCCTCGTGGCACCCGACATCGTTGATGACGGCATGAGCCAGATTTTCTTCGACTGGCTCCTGAGTTCTGCTGAATATACGACGCAATACCTCGCCAACTCGCAGTCGACCGTAAACGACCTGCGCTATTTCCTCGACGCCTATGGCATCGACAAGGCGGTGGGCGTGGTGCCGCTGGCGCAGGCGGGGTGCCGCAGACCGCGCTTGCCCCGTGGGAGCGGAAGGACGACCCGCTGTCGCGGAAGATCAAGGCCGAGGAGTCTTATCCGTACCTGTCGCAGACGGTTGGCCTCCGAGCCGGTATCCGGCAGACGGTGTCGGTGCCCTATGTTCTCTGCGTCGGAACGATCGAGGCGCGCAAGAACATATGGCGGACCATCGCGGCATGGAAGAAGCTGCTTGAGGCGGGGCATTACGACTTGCCGCGGCTTGTCTTGGCCGGGAGAAATGGGTGGATGCACTCCGACGTCGACGACATCCTCGCGGGGACCGGCAACCTCTACGGTTGGGTGCGGGTTGTCAATGGCCCCACCGACCGTGAGCTCGATTTCCTCTACCGCAACTGCAAGTTCCTGATCATGTGCAGCCTCTACGAGGGCTGGGGCTTGCCGGTGGGCGAGGCGCTGTTCTACGGCAAGACCTCGGTCGTGAGCACGGCGGGGGCGCTGCCCGAGGTAGGCGGCGACCTCGTCGAATATTGCGACCCCGCGTCGATCGAAAGCATCGCCGACGCGGTGTGGCGACTGTGTTCGGATCCGGTGCGGCGAACCGAACTGGAGGATAGGATCGCGGCGACGAAGCTCCGTTCCTGGAGCGACGTGGCGGCAGATCTGCGCCGCGCCGTCCACACCCAGAGTGTAGACCTATAATCTGCGATGTGGTTAAAGATTTGCAACACAGGAGGGTTTGATGTCGTCTAATTTCTGGCTCACCGAGGAACAGTTCAGCAAAATCAATCCTTTGCTTCCCAACAAACCGCGCGGAGTGCCGCGTGTGGATGATCGGCGGGTGCTGTCGGGGATCCTCTTTTGTTTGCAGCGCGGCTATCGCTGGTCGGATGTGCCGGCCGAATACGGTCCGGCCAGGACCCGGTGGCGGTTGGTGGCGGATCAGATGCGGCCCAGGCTGCCGAAGCTGGCCACGCTCATGGACACGGCCGAGGAGAACGTGCTGGCAAAACCAAGGGCTGCCTCAGTCGCAAAACCGGCGAAAAACCGGCCTCGCAATGGCGTTCAAACTGATGATGTCGGCGCAAGGAAAATGGCAGAAACTGAACGGCGCAAACCGAATGCCTCAGATCATTCAGGGCATTGCATTCATCGACGGGATCAAACAAATTCAAACTGCCGCCTGATCAAGCCGTCACCAACTTTCGGGCCTAGTTCCGATGAAGGAGTTTTTGCATGCGACTTAGACGATTGATCCGAAAATTCGTCCTGCGTTTCAAAGTGACAAAGTTTAAGGTCACGGAACGTGTTTCATGGAATTTGGGCCATCGTTCGCACATGAACCCCTCAAAGATGGACAGAGGCGCACTGGAGGCAACTACGGATTTCGGCGATGCTAGGATTTGGTCCGAGACCACGCGCGTGGATCTACAGGTGGCCGAGGTGGCGAACCCGCGCCCCGGCGACCGCATCGAGATCGAGGGCGACGCCTTCCTCATTCAGGGCGAGCCCGTCCGCGACCGTGAACGGCTGGTCTGGACCGTGGATCTGAGGCCCGCGTGAAACTGAAGCTCGACATCGATCCCGACATCGTCGCGATGATGCAGGCCGAGGTGGCGGCGGGGGAGCGCGCGGTGACCGCTGCCATGCGCGAGGCCGGGACCGGGCTGAAGGCCGCGTGGCGTTTGCAGGTCACCGGCGCAGGTCTTGGCACACGCCTCGCCAACACGATCCGCAGCCAGACCTTTCCAAAGTCTGGCGAAAGCCTCGACGCCGCGGCGTTGGTTTGGTCTCAGCCCGCAATATTCACCGGCCGGCTGACCTTGGCGCCAAGGTGCTGCTTTCGGGCGGTTCGAGTACGTCCTGAAGGCCCGGCGCCTGGCTGGGCGGGAGGGTGATCGCCTCTGGCTTGTGTTTCGATGGCGATGCGCCTCCGGGGCGGGTATTTTTTGCAATCGCCGTCCATGCGGGCTCGTTCGCCGGAGGATCCGGCGGGCGGTCATGTCGGGCTGGAGCCGGTCCGGTTCAGGGACCGGACCAGTGCAGGGCGGCGAGCCTTGGCCAGAGGACTGCCCAGAACGGTGCGGCGGCGGCAGACAATGCGAGCGTGATACGGCGGCCGGACAGGATCAGCCGGGCGCCGGCGCGCAGCACGCGTTCGCGCAGGCGGCGCAGGCTCCAGCCGGTGCCGGTGGCAGCCGCCATGGCGCGGCGGGCGATGTGCATCAGCTCATAGGCGAGAAGAGAGATCAGGAGCCGAACCTCATTGCACGCGAAGGCATCGACGCCGGGCGTCGCGGTTTGCGTGCCCCGCCCCCGCCAGTGAGATTTCGGCCGGTTCGTCGAGGACAGCGCCGGGGCGAGCACGTCTTTCAGCTCGCCCATATGGCCCTCGGCGGTGCCCCTTGCGCGGTAATGCTCGAGGATGTCCTCCCGGCTCATCTCTGCCAGCGTCAGCGAGGTGACGAGGAAGAAGCGGTCGAGCAGAAGGTCGTCCTCGCGCTCCTTGACCACCAGGATCACGCGGCGCTCCTTGTCCCAGGTCTCGGCCTGGTAGCGCAGTTCGTGCAGCCACATCCGCGGCTTGATCGGACGCCGCCCGGGCGGGCGCGTCATGTGAGGCGCGGCCTCGCGGTCCAGCGCCGGGTTGGCGCGCAGCCGCGAGACATAGTCGATGCCGCGCGCCTCCAGCCCCGCCAGCAAGGTGGCCGAGGGGAAGCCCGCATCGATGCGCAGCATGGCGACCTCGCAGAGGCTGGCCTGCGCCCGGTCGACCACGTCGAGGATCACGTCAAGCGCGCCCTCCGCGGTACCGACATTGCCCGCTCTCAGCCGTGCATCCAGCATGTCGCCGGTCTCGGCGATCGAGGTGATGAGCGGATGATAGATGCGCGCATTGTAATGGCCATTCCACTCCGCCTTCGGCTGGTGACCATGAACCTCGATCGGCAGGCTGTCCACGTCCAGCGTCACCTTCGGCAAGCGCTTGCCGGCATTCTGTGCCTGAACGCCCCGGCCGGCCAATTCCAGGACCGCTTCGCGCAGGACCTTCAGATTGTCCGGCGCCGCCATCATCGCCGTGAAGCGCGAGAGCGTGGGTTGGGACGCCAGCCCCGGACCGCCGAGCGGCGTCATCCCGGCTGCCGAACTCACCGCCAGTCGGAAGGCCGGGTCGTGCCGCAGCGCATCGGCATCGTCATGATCGCGCCATCCCTGGGCGGCCAGCAGGATCGTGGTGCGCAGGAGCGAGGCCAGATCATGCGTGACATCCTGCGGCCGCCGCGGATCGCTCAGACGATCGGTCATCCAGCCCACGATGCCGCTGTTTTCGAGCACCTCGCGCAGAAGGATTGCCCCGGGATCTCCGGTCAGCCGCTCTGCCCGGCTCTCGATCCGAAGAGAGCGATTGAACCGGGGCGCCACCAGCGATAGCGTTTCACCCATGCGTGCGTCCGATGCTGCCGTTGATCCTTGTCTAGAAGACTGAATCTACAGCGCTTTCAGGCGCACGCAACTTTCCCAGAAGAATTGGACGAATAAGGCGGGGTGATATGAAGCCGAGAAAGCCGCTCCCGGAACAAGACGATCTCCTGCGCGCCCGCCTGGTCGAGATGATCGACATGCGCCACGAGCTGGTGAAACTTGCCCCCCTGATCGACTGGGAGGTCTTTGAGCGGGAATGGGCCGGGTTCTTTCCGTCCCACACCGGTCGCCCGGCGACGTTGACGCGCCTGGTTGCCGGACTCCTTTACCTGCAACATGCCTATGCACTTTCGGACGAGGCGGTCGTGGCACGATGGGCCGAGAACCCGTATTGGCAGCACTTCTGCGGCGAGACGTTCTTTCAGCACCGTCTGCCGCTTGATCCCTCATCCCTGACCCGGTGGCGCAAGCGGATCGGCGAGGAGGGTGTTGAATGGATGCTGACCCAGACGATCGAGGCCGGGAAACGCGCCGGGGTGGTGAAGCGCAGCGATCTCAAGCAGGTCACGGTCGATACCACGGTGATGGAAAAGAACATCGCCCACCCGACGGATGCCCGGCTGTATGAGGCGGCGCGGCGCAAGCTGGTCGGGCTGGCTCGCGAAGCCGGGATCGTCCTGCGCCAGAACTACAACCGTCTTGGGCCTCGGCTGGCCGGTCAGGTTGGGCGCTACGCCCATGCCCGCCAGTTCAAGCGGATGCGCAAGGCGTTGCGCCGGCTCAAGGGCTACACCGGCCGCGTGCTGCGCGACATCGAGAGGCAACTGGGTAAGGTTCCGGAGGGGGCGCTGAGAGAGCGCCTGGTGGGGATGATCGCGCTGGTGAACCGGCTGTTGGCGCAGAAGCCGAAGGACAAGAAGAAACTCTACAGCCTGCATGAACCGGCGGTGGACTGCATCTCCAAGGGCAAGGCGCACAAGAGGTACGAGTTCGGAACC
The DNA here is from genome assembly GCA_965277135.1 of Thioclava sp. Lineage (GTDB taxonomy): Bacteria > Pseudomonadota > Alphaproteobacteria > Rhodobacterales > Rhodobacteraceae > Thioclava. The sequence goes on from CBDIBW010000043.1 coordinate 98,263, forward strand.
AAGGTCAGCGTGGCCACGACCAACCGGGGCGGCTTCGTGGTCGGGATGCGGGCGCTGCCGGGTAACCCTTACGACGGCCACACGCTGCACGAGGCGCTGGAACAGGTCGAGATCCTGACCGACCTGAGGCCAGAGTTGGCCTTTGTCGACCGCGGATACCGCGGGCATGGCGTGCAGAATGTGAAGGTTTTCATCAGTGGCGCAAAGCGAGGTGTCACCAGGACGATCGCCAAACTCCTGCGACGGCGCAGCGCCATTGAACCAATGATCGGGCACATGAAGAACGACGGTCGACTGACGCGAAGCACCCTGAAAGGAACCGACGGCGACGCTCTGTTCGCCGTGCTCTGCGGCTGCGGTCACAACATTCGCATGATCCTGAGACACCTGAGGGAGCTCTTGTGCCGGTTGATCCGGGCTCTCACCTCGCTCCGACAGACCACCACCGCTGAAACGGCCTTCGTCGGGCCGTCTCAGATCGCCAACGTGCCAATCTGAAACCCTTGTTCAGGACGGACCAATTCGTGCAGCAATGGAAGGGCTTTTCGTGCCATGATAGAACCTCAACGAATTTTTGTTCTATGATCGACTCAACGTCCGGTAATCGTTGACGGAACCTTCGTTCGCAAGTCTTTATGTTTTTTATTTGTTCTAATTCGGGAATAAAAAAGCAGTGCTGCATGTCCCACAAGGGGCTGGGGGTTGGCTTTTGGTTGGTAATGGCGCCAGCAAGAACGGCCATGGCGGCGGCTACAGCGATGCTGCGAACAGCCTGCGCTCGGATCAGACGCTGCGGCTGCTGTTTCTGGTCAGCGAGGGCGTGACCGGTGGACTGAAAGCGGGGTGCGAAATCGATTTTTTCGATGATGTGCCGGTGCAGAACCCGGACAGATCGCGCAATTTCGAGGGGTTTGCCGTGATACATCTCGCATTCCGGGTCCGGCTCGACAGAAAACCGCACGCGCCCGTTTTCTTGTGCGGATGCCAGGACAGGTCGCGTTTGCGAGCTTGATCTTTTCGGGCAATCCGTTCGGCGGTGCCGGTTGAACGACGGACCGGTCGAAAAACGTGTCCACGTCGGAAAGGAAGCCGCCGATCATCGCGCCGCCTCCTGCCTTTTTGTGCCCGGCACGCCGAAACCGCCACCTCCCGGCGTTTGCAGGATGAACACATCGCCCGGTGCGAGGTTTGCCTGGTCGTTGCCGGACAGTCTCTGGATCGTCCCGTCTGCGCGACGCACGGCGTTTGCGCCCGGGGCACCCTCGGACCCGCCCTGCATCCCAAAGGCCCGCGTCTTGCGATGAGAGGAGAGCACGGTCACGGTCATGGGTGTGAGAAACTCCAGCTCCCGCACGATCCCGTCGCCGCCGTTCCATTGGCCCGTCCCGCCAGACCCCTTGCGGATCGCAAAGCGTCTCACGCGGACGGGAAACCGCGCCTCAAGAACCTCGGGATCGGTCATCCGGGTGTTCGTCATGTGCGAATGGACCGCCGAACAGCCGTCAAAGCCGTTGCCTGCACCCGTTCCGCCGCAGATGGTTTCATAGTTCTGCCACTGGTCGTTGCCGTAGACGAAGTTGTTCATGGTGCCCTGGCTTCCGGCGATGACACCGAGCGCGCCATAAAGCGCGTCTGCGATGGCCTGGCTGACCTCGGTGTTGCCCGAGATCACCGCAGCCGGATAACGCGGGTTCATGAGGCTGCCTTCGGGGGCGACGATACGGATCGGCTTCAGGCACCCCTCGTTCATCGGGATCGCACCGCCGACAAGGGTGCGAAACACATACAGGACCACGGCCCTGCAGATCGCCAGCGGGGCATTGTAGTTCAGGCTGTCTTGCGGCGATGTGCCGGTGAAGTCCACCAGCGCGCTGCGCGTGGCCCTGTCGACGGATATCGCGACCTCGATCCTTGCTCCGCTATCCAACGGGTAGGTGAAGCGACCGTCTTCCAGAACATCGAGCACGCGGCGCACCGATTCCTCGGCATTGTCCTGGACATGGGTCATATAGGCTTTGACCACGTTGCGGCCGAATTGCGCAACCACCTTGCCGAGTTCGGCCGCACCGGTCGCGTTGGCCGCGATCTGCGCCGTCAGGTCGGCCATGTTCTGCGCCACGTTCCGGCAGGGGTACGGACCTGACAGGAGCAGCTGCTGCGTTTCGGTTTCGCGCAGGTGGCCCGCGCGAACAAGCTGGAAGTTACGGATCAGGATGCCTTCCTCTTCGATATGCCGGCTGTCGGGCGGGGCGGAGCCCGGCGTCTTGCCGCCGATATCGGCATGGTGTCCGCGCGAGGCGACCACGAAATCGATCCCGGTGCCGTCGGCGTCGAAGATCGGGGTAACCACGGTGACATCTGGCAGGTGGGTGCCGCCGCTGAACGGATCGTTCATCATGAAGACGTCACCGGGCCGGATGCGGCCTGCGTTTTCGCGCAGGATCGAACGCACGCTGGCGCTCATGGAACCAAGGTGCACGGGGACATGGGGGGCATTGGCAACAAGCGCGCCGTCGGCGTTGAAGATGGCACAGGAAAAGTCCAGCCGCTCGCGGATGTTCACCGACGCCGCGGTCTTGGCGAGGGTGGCCCCCATCTGTTCTGCGATCGACATGAACAGGTTGCCGAACACCTCCAGCATGATCGGATCGACCGAGGTTCCGACGGCCTCTTTCCTCTCCAGCCGGATCGCGCGTCTGAGCACCAGCGCCCCGCCTTCAATCGACATCGCCTCCCAGCCGTGTTCCACGACCGTCGTCCCGGTCGGTTCGGTGATGATGGCAGGGCCGATGATGCGGGCATCCGGTTCCATTCGGGTGCGGTCATGGACTGGCACCTCCCTGAATTGCCCCTCGCTCCACATCGAGGCGGTGCCGGTATGGCCGTCGCCGGCGGTGGTGTGGGGCAATTGCGCGCTGGCCCCGGATCCGCCGATTGCCTCGACCGAGATCATCTCGGCGAACACATCGTCCGTTTCGGGCCGGAAGCCGAACTCGGCTGCATGCTGCCTTCGGAAGCTCTTGATCATCGCGTCTGGGTCTTCAAGATCGACGGGCAGAGCGGTCTGGGAGGCACCGGCCCTGAGATAAACCCTGTTCTTCACCGTGATCCGCGCCGGATCGACGCCTTGCGCGAACAGCTCGTCCCGCGCCTCCCGGCCAAGGGTTTCTGCCACCGCCCGCATCGCGTCCACATCCCTGGCCGACAGATCCAACTGCTGTTCGCGCATGGCGATGAGATCGGCCAGCCCCATGCCAAGCGCTGACAACACCCCCGCAAACGGATGAAGATAGACGGACTGCATGCCAAGCGCATCGGCCACATGGCACGCATGCTGGCCGCCCGCGCCGCCGAAGCAATTGAGCGTATACCGGGTCACGTCATGGCCCCGCGCGACGCTGATTTCCCTGATCGCATTGGCCATGTTGTCGATCGCGATCCGCAGGAATCCCTCGGCCAGGGTTTCGACCGACATTGGCTGTGTAGCGGTCTCGGACGCGATTTCATCTGCCATGGCCTCGAACTTCGCACGCGCTGCTGCCACATCGAGCGGCTCATTGCCGGATGGGCCGAACACTTTCGGGAACCTCTCTGGCTGGACCTTGCCCAGAACGACATTGCAATCGGTCACGGTCATCGGCCCGCCGCGCCGGTAGCTGGCCGGCCCCGGATTGGCACCGGCGCTTTCCGGCCCAACCTGGAGACGACCGTCCCGGAAGGACAGAACCGAGCCGCCTCCGGCGGCGACGGTATGAATGTCCATCATCGGCGCACGCATCCTGACGCCTGCCACTTCGGTTTCGAAACTGCGTTCAAATTCGCCTGCGTAGTGGCAGACATCGGTCGAGGTCCCGCCCATGTCGAATCCGATGATCCGGTCGAAGCCGTCTCGGGCCGCCGTCGCCACCATGCCGACGACCCCACCGGCAGGTCCTGACAGGAGGGCATCGCGACCGTGGAACAGATCCGCATCCGTCAGGCCACCGTTCGATTGCATGAACATGAGCCGGTCAACCTTGTCCGCGCCCAGTGCGCTGCGCACCTGATCGACATAGCGACGCAGGATCGGGGTCAGATAGGCGTCGGCCACGGTGGTGTCGCCGCGGGCGACCAGCTTGATCAGCGGGCTGGCTTCGTGGCTGAGCGAGACCTGGCTGAACCCTTGCCGATGCGCCATCTCGCCAAGCTTTCGCTCGTGCTCGGGGTTGCGGTAGCTGTGCATCAAGGCAACGGCGAGCGACCGGATACCGCGACCATAGACCCGGGCCAGCGCCTCACGCGCTGCACGAAGGTCGAGTGGCCGGATGACATTGCCGTCTGCATCCAGGCGCTCGTCGATTTCGATCACATCGGTGTAGAGCAATTCGGGAAGGCGGATGTCGAGGGCGAAGAGGTCCGGCCGGTTCTGGTAGCCGATTCGCAACAGATCCCGCAACCCGGCCGTGATCAGCAGAACCGTCGGCTCCCCCTTGCGTTCCAGAAGGGCATTGGTGGCCACCGTGGTGCCCATCTTGATCTCTCCGATGGTATTCTCGGGGATCTCCGCACCCGTCTCGAGCGCCAGGATCTCGCGAATCCCCTGCACCGCTGCATCCTTGTAGACCTCTGGATTTTCAGAGAGAATCTTGAGCGTTTTCAGAGCACCGTCAGGGCTGCGTGCAACGATGTCAGTGAAGGTGCCCCCCCGGTCGATCCAGAAGTCCCATTTTCTGAGCGATGTCTCGTTCATCCATATATCTCCACGAGATGAAGTTGTTGCTTCAATAGAAAAACACTGATATTTTGTCAACGTAATGAATGAATGCGAGCAGGGCACCGGGTCACTATGACCGACCAGCGCACCAGCAGAGAGGACTTGAAGATGAAACACATCGTTTGCGCCGTAGCCCTGACAGCAGGGCTGGCGACTGCGGTTCATGCCGATACCTGGGACATGCCGACACCCTATGGTGACACCACTTTCCACACACAGAACATCATGCAGTTTGCCGAAGACGTGGCCGCCGCCACGGATGGCGCGCTGGAGATCACCGTTCATTCTGCCGGCTCGCTGTTCCCGCATGGCGAGATCAAGAACGCCGTGCGTTCCGGGCAGGTTCCGATCGGCGAGTTCTTCCTGTCGCGGCTGGTGAACGAAGACGCCGCCTACGGCCTCGACAGCCAACCTTTCCTTGCGACCAGCTACGAGGACGCCGCATGCCTTTGGCAAGCGCAGAAACCGGTGGTGACCAAGCTTCTGGCAAAGCAGGGTCTGATGCCGCTTTTCTCGGTGCCCTGGCCTGCACAGGGGCTCTACACAAACGGTGAGATCGCGACGGTCGAGGATCTCGCCGGTCTTCGGTTCCGCGCCTACAACGCCGCGCTGGAGGAGTTCGCCATTCTGGTCGGGGCCGCCCCTGTCCAGGTCGAAGCGTCGAATATCCCGCAAGCCTTCGCGACGGGACAGGTCGAGGCCATGATCACGTCACCGTCAACCGGTGCCAACTCGACCGCATGGGATTTCGTCACGCATTACACACCGATCAACGCCTGGGTGCCCAAGAACATCGTCGTCGTGAACGAACGCGCCTTCCGCCGCCTTCCCGAAGATGTGCAGACTGCCGTGCTTGAAGCTGCCGCCGCGGCTGAAACCAGGGGCTGGGAAATGTCAGCCGCGCAAGCCGAAGCAAAGACAGCTGTGCTGGCAGAGAACGGTATCGTGATCTACGAACCCAGCTCCGAGTTGACCGGGGGCTTGCAAGCAATCGGTGCCCGGATGCTGGAAAGCTGGCGCTCGGGCGCATCCGATGCAGCACTCTCGATCCTGAGCGCATTTCAGCAGCAAGACTGCGAAACCGCACGGTGAGCCGTTCTGCCCGCCGCGCCCTTGAGCGACCCCAGGCCCGGATCCTCCTGCCCGGGCGGGGTCGCGCTTGACAGGACATTCTCATGCGGAACTTTCTGGATCGCACATATCTGGGTGCAGCGTGGATCGCGGCCTTCGTCATCCTCGCCATCGCCTGCCTCGTCAGCGTTCAGGTGCTGCTGAATGTCCTGACCCGTGTCTTTGCCCTGCCGTTGCCCTCGACCATCCCGTCCTATGCCGAACTTTCGGGCTTCATGCTGGTGGCGGCTACGTTTCTCGCCATGCCGTACACGTTCCGGTCCGGCGGTCATATCAGGGTATCGCTGGTCACCTCCCGACTGCCCGCAGGGGGGCAGCTCCTGTCCGAGGTCCTTGCGCTGGCAACCGGAGCGGTTCTGGTCGCCTGCGCCTGCTGGTTCATTGCTGCATTGGTCTATGAGAGTTGGCATTTCGGCGATGTTTCAGCGGGGATCGTCCCGGTACCGCTGTGGCTGCCCCAGTGCTTCATGGCCTTTGGTATCATCTTGCTGTTGGTCGCGATCCTCGACACGCTGGTGCAAACACTGCGCCGTGGTGCGCCTGTAATCCGGAACGCCGAGGAGGTCTGAAAATGTCCGACCCGATGATTGGTCTCTTTCTGCTGGCCGTGCTCTTTGCCTTGCTGGCAAGCGGGCTGTGGATTGCGCTTGCGCTGACCGGCGTGGGTGCCCTCGCCCTGGTGATGTTCTCCAACACGTCAGTGGGGCCGGTAATGGCGACGACATTCTGGGGCCACAGCCATTCCTGGGCGCTGACCGCGCTGCCCTTGTTCATCCTGATGGGCGAGATCCTGCTGCGCTCACGCCTCAGTCGCGACATGTTCAACGGGCTGGCGCCGTGGCTCGACGGGATTCCGGGGCGGCTTTTGCATGTCAACGTGCTGGGCTGTGCCATCTTTGCCGCCGTCTCGGGTTCGTCGGCGGCCACGGCAGCGACGATCGGAAAGATATCGATCCCGGAACTGAAGGAACGCGGATATCCCGAAAGCCTGATCCTCGGAACACTTGCGGGGTCGGGGACGCTGGGCCTCCTGATCCCGCCCTCGATCATCCTGATCGTCTACGGCGTGGCGACCGAGCAATCCATCGCACGCCTCTTCGTTGCGGGACTCTTGCCTGGTGCGATGCTGGTGGCGCTCTTCAGCGTCTATGTGGCCGCCCGCGCATGGATGGACGCAGAGCTTATCCCGCGCTCCGACACGAGGGTCTCGTTCAGGGAAAAGCTGTGGGAGTCGAGGGGACTGATCCCGGTCGCGTTGCTGATACTGGGCGTGATCGGAGCGATCTACACGAGCCTGGCCTCCCCCACGGATGCAGCGGCCCTTGGCGTGCTGTTTTCAATCTTGCTGGCTGTGGTCTCGGGCAGTTTCTCTTTACAGGACTTCCTTGACGCCTTGCTGTCGGCCGCGCGCACATCCTGTATGATCGCCTTCATCCTGCTGGGCGCGGCCTTTCTGGCCGTTGCCATGGGGTTCACCGGCCTGCCGCGTAATCTGGCGTCATGGATCGGTGACATGGGCCTCTCGCCCTATGTGCTACTCGTGGTTCTGACGTTGTTCTTCATTGTTCTTGGGCTGTTCCTAGACGGGATTTCGGTCGTGGTTCTGACAACATCGGTCATCATGCCGATGGTGCTTGCCACAGGCATCGACCCGATCTGGTTCGGCATCTACCTCGTTCTCGTCGTCGAAATGAGCCAGATCACGCCACCTGTCGGCTTCAACCTGTTCGTTATCCAGGGTCTGACCGGCACGGACATTGTGCGCATCGCGAAAGCCGCGTTGCCGTTCTTCTTCCTGCTGCTCTTGGCCGTCGTCCTGATCACGGTGTTTCCCGGCATCGTGACCTGTCTGCCGGACGCGATGAACCGGTAGGGCCGATCGTCCGGGCCTCGCGTCAGAGCGACGACGCGGCCCGGCTGGCCTGATCGTATTGCCCGGACAGGGCACGCAGGCTGGCCCCGATTTCGCGAATCTCGTTGCCCGAAATATCCATGCGTGCGAACCCCTCCAGCAGGCATTGATCACGCACCGTCCGATAGGTGTCGCAAAGCTCCGCGCCCGTCCTGGATGTTTTGTAGAACACTTCCTTGCCACGCTTCTCGGCTTCGATGAGTTCCGCCCTGGACAGCTTGCGCAGTGCGTAGTTAACCGTGTGCGTATCCTCGATGTTGAGCAGGAAACAGATATCGCTCAGCCGCTTTTCCCGACCGCGGTGGTTCACATTGTGAAGCACGAGAATTTCCAGAGGACTCATCTCGGTGTGGCCGGCAGCCGACATGCATTTGACGATCCAGCGCGAGAACGCATTGAACGCTATGATGAGGCCAAACTCGAATTCCGAAGCCTCCCAGAGCTCGTCACCGGCGAGGTGTCGGGAGGATACGATACGTCTCTTGGAAGTATTTGACATGTAAAACGCTTACAAAAATTTAGATATCATGTCGAGGTTTACACTGTGACTTGGCCGGGTCAACAGGTGTTTGGGATCGTTCGAGCCGTCTGTCACCATCTCCCTACACCAGCTTGACGGACGTGACCCACACTCGCCGCCGCCGAGATCGAGGCCGTCGCCTGAAACCAACTGGGATAGGGCAAGTCTTACTTAGTTCGCCCTGAACAACTTTTATCCGGCTGATTTTGCTTGAGAATGATGTGATATTGCTGGGTGCTGCCTGCAAGGTTTTGTATTATCCCGGCAGGAACCCTGCAATTTCGAGCCGTGATATGAAGCCGAGAAAGCCGCTCCCGGAACAAGACGATCTCCTGCGCGCCCGCCTGGTCGAGATGATCGACATGCGCCACGAGCTGGTGAAACTTGCCCCCCTGATCGACTGGGAGGTCTTTGAGCGGGAATGGGCCGGGTTCTTTCCGTCCCACACCGGTCGCCCGGCGACGTTGACGCGCCTGGTTGCCGGACTCCTTTACCTGCAACATGCCTATGCACTTTCGGACGAGGCGGTCGTGGCACGATGGGCCGAGAACCCGTATTGGCAGCACTTCTGCGGCGAGACGTTCTTTCAGCACCGTCTGCCGCTTGATCCCTCATCCCTGACCCGGTGGCGCAAGCGGATCGGCGAGGAGGGTGTTGAATGGATGCTGACCCAGACGATCGAGGCCGGGAAACGCGCCTGGGTGGTGAAGCGCAGCGATCTCAAGCAGGTCACGGTCGATACCACGGTGATGGAAAAGAACATCGCCCACCCGACGGATGCCCGGCTGTATGAGGCGGCGCGGCGCAAGCTGGTCGGGCTGGCTCGCGAAGCCGGGATCGTCCTGCGCCAGAACTACAACCGTCTTGGGCCTCGGCTGGCCGGTCAGGTTGGGCGCTACGCCCATGCCCGCCAGTTCAAGCGGATGCGCAAGGCGTTGCGCCGGCTCAAGGGCTACACCGGCCGCGTGCTGCGCGACATCGAGAGGCAACTGGGTAAGGTTCCGGAGGGGGCGCTGAGAGAGCGCCTGGTGGGGATGATCGCGCTGGTGAACCGGCTGTTGGCGCAGAAGCCGAAGGACAAGAAGAAACTCTACAGCCTGCATGAACCGGCGGTGGACTGCATCTCCAAGGGCAAGGCGCACAAGAGGTACGAGTTCGGAACCAAGGTCAGCGTGGCCACGACCAACCGGGGCGGCTTCGTGGTCGGGATGCGGGCGCTGCCGGGTAACCCTTACGACGGCCACACGCTGCACGAGGCGCTGGAACAGGTCGAGATCCTGACCGACCTGAGGCCAGAGTTGGCCTTTGTCGACCGCGGATACCGCGGGCATGGCGTGCAGAATGTGAAGGTTTTCATCAGTGGCGCAAAGCGAGGTGTCACCAGGACGATCGCCAAACTCCTGCGACGGCGCAGCGCCATTGAACCAATGATCGGGCACATGAAGAACGACGGTCGACTGACGCGAAGCACCCTGAACCCGCCTTATTCGTCCAATTCTTCTGGGAAAGTTGCGTGCGCCTGAAAGCGCTGTAGATTCAGTCTTCTAGACAAGGATCAACGGCAGCATCGGACGCACGCATGGGTGAAACGCTATCGCTGGTGGCGCCCCGGTTCAATCGCTCTCTTCGGATCGAGAGCCGGGCAGAGCGGCTGACCGGAGATCCCGGGGCAATCCTTCTGCGCGAGGTGCTCGAAAACAGCGGCATCGTGGGCTGGATGACCGATCGTCTGAGCGATCCGCGGCGGCCGCAGGATGTCACGCATGATCTGGCCTCGCTCCTGCGCACCACGATCCTGCTGGCCGCCCAGGGATGGCGCGATCATGACGATGCCGATGCGCTGCGGCACGACCCGGCCTTCCGACTGGCGGTGAGTTCGGCAGCCGGGATGACGCCGCTCGGCGGTCCGGGGCTGGCGTCCCAACCCACGCTCTCGCGCTTCACGGCGATGATGGCGGCGCCGGACAATCTGAAGGTCCTGCGCGAAGCGGTCCTGGAATTGGCCGGCCGGGGCGTTCAGGCACAGAATGCCGGCAAGCGCTTGCCGAAGGTGACGCTGGACGTGGACAGCCTGCCGATCGAGGTTCATGGTCACCAGCCGAAGGCGGAGTGGAATGGCCATTACAATGCGCGCATCTATCATCCGCTCATCACCTCGATCGCCGAGACCGGCGACATGCTGGATGCACGGCTGAGAGCGGGCAATGTCGGTACCGCGGAGGGCGCGCTTGACGTGATCCTCGACGTGGTCGACCGGGCGCAGGCCAGCCTCTGCGAGGTCGCCATGCTGCGCATCGATGCGGGCTTCCCCTCGGCCACCTTGCTGGCGGGGCTGGAGGCGCGCGGCATCGACTATGTCTCGCGGCTGCGCGCCAACCCGGCGCTGGACCGCGAGGCCGCGCCTCACATGACGCGCCCGCCCGGGCGGCGTCCGATCAAGCCGCGGATGTGGCTGCACGAACTGCGCTACCAGGCCGAGACCTGGGACAAGGAGCGCCGCGTGATCCTGGTGGTCAAGGAGCGCGAGGACGACCTTCTGCTCGACCGCTTCTTCCTCGTCACCTCGCTGACGCTGGCAGAGATGAGCCGGGAGGACATCCTCGAGCATTACCGCGCAAGGGGCACCGCCGAGGGCCATATGGGCGAGCTGAAAGACGTGCTCGCCCCGGCGCTGTCCTCGACGAACCGGCCGAAATCTCACTGGCGGGGGCGGGGCACGCAAACCGCGACGCCCGGCGTCGATGCCTTCGCGTGCAATGAGGTTCGGCTCCTGATCTCTCTTCTCGCCTATGAGCTGATGCACATCGCCCGCCGCGCCATGGCGGCTGCCACCGGCACCGGCTGGAGCCTGCGCCGCCTGCGCGAACGCGTGCTGCGCGCCGGCGCCCGGCTGATCCTGTCCGGCCGCCGTATCACGCTCGCATTGTCTGCCGCCGCCGCACCGTTCTGGGCAGTCCTCTGGCCAAGGCTCGCCGCCCTGCACTGGTCCGGTCCCTGAACCGGACCGGCTCCAGCCCGACATGACCGCCCGCCGGATCCTCCGGCGAACGAGCCCGCATGGACGGCGATTGCAAAAAATACCCGCCCCGGAGGCGCATCGCCATCGAAACACAAGCCAGAGGCGATCACCCTCCCGCCCAGCCAGGCGCCGGGCCTTCAGGACGTACTCGAACCGCCCGAAAGCAGCACCTTGGCGCCAAGGTCAGCCGGCCGGTGAATATTGCGGGTTTAAAGACCTGTCCGGCATCTTCCGGGAACCCCCAGCCTCTTCCGGGTACTGCAGATTTCTGTGTCAAATAACACTGAGCATGCAGGATTAACGGGTCCAGACCCTAGGGCGTAGACTCATAAGAACCATATGACGGTTGCGGCGATTTGCGCGGCAGCGAGGACTGTTTCGAAGCATCGGAAGGTGCGCAAGGACAGTTGGCGCCAGTCCTTGAGACGATTGAACATGCGCTCGATGATGTTGCGGGTTTTGTAGAGATCCGTGTCGTATTCGCATTGCACCTTGCGGTTCCTGCGCGGCGGGATGCAGGGGGTTGCGTCCCGCGCGCGCAGCCAGTCGCGCAGGTGGTTTGCGTCATATCCGCGGTCCGCAATGACCGTGCAGCCTTTGGCCACATAAGGCGCAAGGCATTGACGTGCCTGCGTAATATCGGCCCGGTTGCCAGCCGTCAGGTGCAGGTGAACCGGACATCCGGTCCCATCGCAGACCAGATGCAGCTTTGAATTCAAGCCGCCTCTGGTTTTGCCGATGGCCCGGCCGGAACCGGTGTTTTTTTGACCCCGTTGGCCGCGATGCGATGCGCCTTGATGTGGCTGGCATCGATCATCAGCGTCGAAAGATCGGCATGTTCGCGCGCAAGCCGTTCAAACACCCGCTCGAAAACACCTGCCTCGGACCAGCGTTTGTAACGATTGTAGAGCGTCTTGGCCGGGCCGTATTCGGCCGGCACGTCCGACCAGCGATAGCCGCGCTGCAAGCAAAAGATGATCCCCGACAACACCCGCCGATCATCCACACGCGGCACACCACGTGGCTTGTTGGGAAGCAACGGATTGATTTTGCTGAACTGTTCCTCAGTGAGCCAGAAATTGGACGACATCAAATCCTCCTCGTTTCACATCTTGAAGCACATTACTGATTATAAGTCTACGCCCTACAGTGTTCCAGCCAGTCGAGCTTTGCCCGTGCCTTCGTGCGCCGGTTCGGCTGTAGCCCCGGAGGCGCGCGGCGATCCGGAGCGACGCGGTCCTTGAGGGGTGTTGCAGGACCGGGCGCGATGGATGCCGCACGATCATTCTGCCATGTCGAAACCCAGATGGCGCGCCACGGCAAAGATATCCTTGTCGCCCCGGCCGCACATGTTCATCACAATGATATGGTCCCTGGGCAGGGTCGGCGCGATCTTCATCACATGGGCAAGCGCGTGGCTCGGCTCCAGCGCGGGACTGATCCCTTCGAGACGGCAGCAAAACTGGAACGCCTCCAGCGCCTCCTGGTCGGTGATCGAGACATATGTCGCGCGTCCGGTCTCATGCAGCCAGGCATGTTCGGGTCCGATCCCGGGATAGTCGAGACCGGCCGAGATCGAATGCCCTTCGAGGATCTGCCCGTCGTCATCTTGCAGCAGGTAGGTGCGGTTGCCATGCAGCACACCCGGACGCCCGCCTCTGAGCGAGGCGCAATGCGCCATCTTCTCATCGACGCCATGACCACCGGCCTCGACCCCGATGATGTTGACCGAGGGATCGTCCAGGAACGAATGGAACAGACCCATCGCGTTCGAGCCGCCACCGATCGCGGCGATCAGCGTGTCGGGCAGACGCCCCTGCCCTTCCTGCTCTTCGAGTTGCCAGCGAACTTCCTTGCCGATGATCGACTGGAAATCGCGCACCATCGCCGGATAGGGGTGCGGCCCCGCCACCGTGCCGATGCAATAGAAGGTATCGCGCACATTGCTCACCCAGTCGCGCAGCGCATCGTTCATCGCATCCTTGAGCGTGCCACGGCCCGATTTCACCGGCACGACCTCCGCACCCAGAAGGCGCATGCGAAACACGTTGGGCGCCTGACGTTTCACGTCGGTCGCCCCCATATAGATGACGCATTTCAGGCCGAACCGCGCGCAGACCGTCGCCGTCGCCACGCCATGCTGCCCCGCGCCGGTTTCAGCAATGATCCGGGTCTTTCCCATACGCCGCGCCAGCAGGATCTGTCCCAGCACATTGTTGATCTTGTGCGCGCCGGTATGGTTGAGTTCGTCCCGCTTGAGATAGACCCTGGCACCGCCCAGTTCCCCGGTGATCCGGGGCGCAAAATAGAGCGGTGAAGGACGCCCGACATAATGCGTCCACAGGTCATCCATCTCGGCCCAGAAGCTCGCATCCGTTCTGGCGAATTCATATTGCCTTTCGAGTTCGAGGATCAGCGGCATCAGTGTCTCGGACACGAACCGTCCGCCAAAGATGCCGAACCGCCCGTTCTCGTCCGGAACCGTCAGGAAGGAATCGATCAGATCGTCGGCCATGTTCACCCCGCGTCATTGCTTGCCCGGGATCTAGCACCAAAGCGTGACAAGACAAAGCCCCCAGTCCCCAAGGCGCGGCTGCCCGGCCCCCGGAACGGATCCCGAGCCCTCGAAAAGAACGGGAGCAAAGCCCCTGTCCCGCTCAGGCTGCGTGCACGGCGGCGATAAACCGGACCATTTTCCGGGCGTCCTTGATCCCCTGGGCATTCTCGACCCCGGAGGAGACATCCACCTGGCGCGCACCGGTGAGGCGAATCGCCTCGGCAACGTTTTCGGGATCCAGCCCGCCGGCGAGCATCCAGGGTTTTTCCCATTGCCGCTGTGCGATCAGCCGCCAGTCGAAGCAGAGCCCGTTGCCACCGGGCCGTGCTGCCTGCCCGGGCGGCCTGGCGTCAAGCAGGATCTGATCCGCCACGGCCTCGTAATCCGGCAACGCGGCAAGGTCGGCAATGTCCGCCACCCCCAACGCCTTCATCACGGGCAGACCAAAGCGGGCACGAATTTCCGTCACACGCTGCGGAGCCTCCGCGCCGTGAAGCTGCAACATGTCAAGCGGCACAATGTCGGTGATCGCGGCCAGCTCATCATCGCTGGCATTCACGGTAAGGGCGACCTTGGCCACTCCGGGCGGAACCCCGAGTGCCAGGTCGCGGGCCGTCTCGATATCGAGGTGGCGCGGCGAGTTCGGAAAGAACACGAAGCCCAGGTAACGGGCACCGGCGTTCACTGCCGAAGTCACATCCGCAGGCGTGCGCAGCCCGCAGATCTTGACCCGCACCGCCCCGGGCTGTCCTCGATCCACAGCAACCGTCGGCATCAGCGCGGGGTCTGTTCCAGCAGCGCCAGAACCTCGTCCTCGGGATCGTCCGACTTGACCTTCAGGCGGTCCAGTTCATGCTCCAGCCTGGCGGCCTTGCGATGGGCGCGCCTGCCATGACGACGCTGACGGGCCTCACGGATCCATTCCCAGACGAAACCGATCAGCAATCCGAGGATGATGCCGGCCGCAATCACCAGGAACAGCGGCATTCGCAAGGTCCAGTTCAGGTCAAGAAACTGTCCGGCGTCCGCAGGCAACAGGCGCAGGGTGACGATGTCGCGATTGGCCAGGGCAAGAATGATGAGGGCAAGGGCGAGGAGTGCCAGGACCAGGTAGCGGATGGCTCGCAGCATCAAGGCATCACTCCTGCCGGTTGTCGTTCAGACGATCGCGCAGCAGCTTTCCGGTCTTGAAGAACGGCACGTGTTTTTCCGCGACTTCGACGGATTCGCCCGTGCGTGGATTGCGCCCAGTGCGGGCATCGCGCTTCCTGACCGAAAACGCGCCAAAGCCCCGCAGTTCCACCCGATCACCCTCGGCAAGCGCCCCGGTGATCTCTTCAAAGAGCGTATTCACGATCTTCTCGACATCGCGCTTGGACAGATGCGGGTTTTTCTCGGAAATCTTTGCAATCAACTCGGACCGGATCATTCGACATTCCCCCCAAGGGCTTTCCGGGATTCACGGGCCCCGGGTGATGGTGCAATTATACCGACTATAAGGGCAATGAATCCGTCACGGAACAGCAAAGGCTTGGAAATTCACCTGAATCACGGCCAGTTGTCCCCGGTTTCTGGCCATTGGTGTCCGCCGTCCGGCTCAATCATGCGCGTTCTGGCATCTGCCCGAACGGAATTTCGCAACCGCAGCGAATCGCACAGGCACGCGACCCCGGCATCCGGGCGGGGTCGCGAAACCGGTCGCAAGAGACCGGTTGGTCTTATTGATCGCCACCGCGCAAAGCTGCGCCGAGGATATCGCCAAGCGACGCGCCCGAGTCGGACGAGCCATATTGCTCGACAGCTTCCTTCTCTTCCGCAATCTCGCGGGCCTTGATCGACACGCCCAGTTTGCGGGTCTTGCTGTCAACATTTGTCACGCGCACATCGACCTTGTCGCCTGTGCTGAAGCGCTCTGGGCGCTGGTCGGCGCGGTCGCGGGCCAGATCCGAGCGGCGGATGAACGATTTCATTCCGTTATATTCCACTTCGATCCCGCCATCTTCGATCGCTGTCACCTCGACGGTGATGACCGAGCCGCGCTTCACACCGTCAACAGCATCCGAGAAGGTGTCGGCATCAAGCGCCTTGATCGAGAGCGAGATACGCTCCTTGTCGGTATCGACCTCGGTGACGGTGGCCTTGACCATATCGCCCTTGCTGTAGGACTGGATCGCTTCTTCACCGCGCTGATCCCAAGACAGGTCCGACAGGTGGACCATACCGTCGATATCGTTGTCGAGGCCGATGAACAGACCGAATTCGGTGATGTTCTTGACCTCGCCTTCAATGACAGTGCCGATCGGGTGGGTCTCGGCGAAGACTTCCCACGGGTTGCGAATGGTCTGTTTGAGACCCAGCGAAACGCGACGCTTGGCGGTGTCGATTTCCAGAACCATGACACCGACTTCCTGCGAGGTCGAGACGATCTTGCCGGGATGGACGTTCTTCTTGGTCCAGGACATTTCCGACACGTGGACCAGACCTTCGACGCCCGGTTCCAGTTCGACGAACGCTCCATAGTCGGTGATGTTGGTCACGCGACCCTTGTGGACCGAGCCCAGCGGGAACTTGCTTTCGACCGAATCCCACGGATCCGACTGAAGCTGCTTCATGCCCAGGCTGATGCGATGGGTTTCCTTGTTGATCTTGACGACCTGAACCTGGACGGTCTCGCCGATCGACAGGATTTCCGACGGGTGGTTCACCCGGCGCCACGCCATGTCGGTGACATGCAGCAGGCCGTCAACACCGCCCAGATCAACGAACGCGCCATATTCGGTGATGTTCTTGACCACACCTTCAACGGCCTGGCCTTCGGACAGGCTGGCGATGACTTCGGCGCGCTGTTCGGCACGCGATTCTTCCAGGATGGCGCGGCGCGACACGACAATGTTGCCACGGCGACGGTCCATTTTCAGGATCTGGAAAGGCTGCTTGAGGCCCATAAGCGGACCGGCATCGCGCACGGGACGCACATCGACCTGCGAGCCGGGCAGGAACGCGACAGCGCCGCCCAGATCGACGGTGAAGCCGCCCTTGACGCGACCGAAAATGGCACCTTCGACACGTTCTTCCTTCGTATAGGCAGCTTCGAGGCGATCCCATGCCTCTTCACGGCGGGCTTTCTCACGCGAGATGACGGCTTCGCCACGGACATTTTCGACACGATCGAGATACACCTCGACCTGATCTCCGATCTCGATCTGCGGAGCCTCGCCGGGATTGGCGAATTCCTTGAGTTCGACGCGGCCTTCCATCTTGTAGCCGACATCGATGATGGCCTGGCCTGCCTCGATGGCGATGACCTTGCCTTTGACGACCGAACCCTCTTGCGGGGTGTCAATCTCAAGGCTTTCGTTCAGAAGGGCCTCGAATTCTTCCATGGTTGCTTTGGCGCACATGCGTTTACAGTTTCCTTTTCAGCTTCGGTTTTCTGGCCATGCGGTTGGCTCCGCCGGTCTTTCGTGGATACGTCCGAAAGGGCCGGGACTGTGCCTGACCCTGCGGACCGCGCTGATATAGGAGGGAATCACCTCTGCGGCAAGCTTTCTTTGCCCCGCCCGCGATCAGCAGGTTCCAGCGGGTTCCAGCCCGTCGTCATCCCGGTCAGGCGCGCGGCGGGATCCCTTTCGTTCTGATCGGCGGCACGCGCACTGATCCTGATTGACAGGGGATCACCCCAAGGGATCACCCCGTGCGCGCCGCAATCAGCGCGGCCGCCCGCTCCACCACCTCGTCGATGCCAAGATCCGATGTATCCAGGATCACCGCATCCGCGGTCGGTTTCAGTGGCGCTGCGGTGCGGTTCCGATCACGTTCGTCGCGCTCGCGCATCTCGGCCAGAACCTGCATCTCGTCCCCGCCCAGTTCGAGCCAGCGGCGATGGGCGCGCACCTCGGCACTGGCCGTCACATAGAGCTTCACCTCCGCCTGCGGGCAGATCACCGTGCCGATGTCACGCCCGTCCAGAACAGCCCCGCCCTCGCGCCGGGCGAAATCGCGCTGGAACCGGACCAGTGCCGCGCGCACCTCGGGGATCGCTGCCACGCGCGAGGCCGCCTGCCCCGCCTCGCCGCTGCGCAGATCGTCGCTGGCCAGATCGGCCAGGGTCAGCCCCCGTGCCGCGGCGACCGGATCGCCCCCCTTCACACCCACGGCGCGGTAAAGCAATCCGGTATCGAGATGTGCAAGACCGAACCGTTCGGCCAATGCGCGACCGATCGTGCCCTTGCCTGCGGCGGCAGGCCCGTCAATTGCCACGGTGAAACGCATTGTGTTGCCTCATGTGACTGTCCGGCTGTGATTATCCGGCCTTGTGACTATCGGTTGGCCCGCACGATCTGTGCGCCCAGCCCCGCCATCAGATCCTCGAAACCCGGGAAGGAGGTCGCGATTGGCGACCCGTCATCAACCGAGACCGGTTTTTGCGCGGCCATCCCCAGCACCAGGAAACTCATCGCGATCCGGTGGTCAAGACGGGTCACGGCCGTCGCCCCGCCCGGCACATTGCCCGGCCCCCGCCCCTGCACGATCAGCGTGTCCTCGTCTTCCTCGATTGTGACACCGCAAGCCCCGAGGCCGCGCGCCATCGCGTCGATCCGGTCGCTTTCCTTGACCCGCAGCTCATGCACGCCCGGCATCCGGGTCACACCCGTGGCGCAGGCCGCAACGACCGAGAGCACCGGATATTCGTCGATCTGGCAGCTCGCGCGTTCGGCAGGCACATCGATTCCATGCAGTTGGGAATGGCGCACCCGCAGATCGGCCACGGGTTCGCCGCCCTCTTCACGCGCGTTGAGGCATTCGATATCCGCGCCCATCTCCCTGAGGGTGATGAACAGCCCGTTTCGGGTCGGGTTCTGGCTGACGCCCGGCACGAGGATGTCCGAGCCGGGCACGATCAGCGCCGCGCAGACCGGAAATGCCGCCGAAGAGGGATCGCGCGGCACGGCCACCTCTTGCGCGATCAACTCCGGACGGCCCTGCAAGGTGATCACGTTGCCCTCGCCGGTTTTCTCGACCCTCACATCGGCCCCGAACGCGCGCAGCATCCGCTCGGTATGATCGCGGGTCTGCATCTTCTCGATCACCACGGTCTGCCCCGGCGCATTCAGCCCCGCCAGCAGCACCGCCGATTTCACCTGTGCCGACGCCATCGGTGGCGCATATCGCACTGGCACCGGGTCGGCGGCACCAACGACCACCATCGGCAACTTGCCGCCCTGACGACCATGGCTTTGCGCCCCGAACAGCGCGATCGGATCGGTGATCCGCCCCATCGGACGCCTGCACAAGGAGGCATCCCCGGTGAAGGTCGCCGTGATCGGCGATGTCGCCATGCAGCCCATGATCAGCCGCACCCCGGTTCCCGAATTGCCACAATCGATGACCTGTTCCGGCTCGCCAAAGCCGCCCACGCCCACACCATGCACCGACCATTCGCCAGGCCCGTGCCGTATCACATCCGCACCGAAGGCCCGCATCGCCCTGGCTGTATCGAGAACATCCTCGCCCTCCAGCAGGCCGAAGATCCTGGTCTCCCCTGTCGAGAGCGCACCAAGGATCAGCGCGCGGTGGCTGATCGACTTGTCGCCAGGCACCTCGGCCACGCCCGAAAGCGGTGCCGATTTTCGGGCCGTCATCTTGATCGGATCGCCATGACCGGACATGCAAAGCCTCTGTTGTATTTCGTCACCTCTTAGCGTGAACCCGCGCCGGGCGGCAAGCCCCGGCAATATTGTGCCGGGATTGTGCCGGGGAAAACGCCCCTCGCTCAGAGCCGGCGATAGGTCAGGTAATGTGGTTTGCGCCCCTCACGCAGGGCCTTTTGCTCATATCGGGTCGGCATCCAGTCTGCCCACGGCGTATCCCAGTCGCCCGCGACATCTTGCGGATTGTCGAAATCGAACGCCCCGGGCACGGCGAATTGCGGTTCGAACCCGCACTCCGGCATGGCCTCGACCGTCTGGCGGACGTAATCGGGACTATCGGTGGCTATACGGAACGCCGCCCCCCGCCTGAGCGCCCGGTGCAGCGGTTCGAGATGCTCGGGCGTGACGAAGCGACGGCGGTGATGCTTCGATTTCGGCCAGGGATCGGGATAGAGCAGGAACGCCTTGTCGATACTTCCCCCGGGCAGAACATCCATCAGGTCGCGCGCATCGCCCGGATAGACGGCGACATTGGCAATCCCCTCGCGGCGCAGCTTGCCCAGCAACATCGCAACCCCGTTGATGAAAGGCTCGCAACCGATGATCTCCACCTGCGGGCAGGATTGCGCCATATGCGCCAGATGCTCTCCCCCGCCAAAGCCGATCTCGAGCCAGACCGGCTTGTCATCAAACCGCGTCGCCATATCCAGCGGCCTTCGGTCCGGGTTCACATCCCAACCGACCGCCCCCGGCGAGAGCCGCCCCAGATCCTCGCGCAGATAGTCCTTTTGCGCCTTGTTCAGCGTCTTGCCACGGCGCCGACCATGGAAATTGCGCCAGGGCGCGCCATTCGGGGCGGTATGATCCATCTCGCTCATGGACAGGTCGATAGCCGCGACACCGGACAACCTCAACCCTTTCAGGCAGCCTTTGCGCAGAGCATGCGGACCGGAGAGCGGACCGGAGATCAGCCGCGCCCGCGATAGGGCGGCACGCCCTGATCGGGGATCCACAGGTCGGCCGGTTGCGGGCCGGTTTGCCAGAACACATCGATCGGCATGCCGCCGCGCGGATACCAATAGGCCCCGATGCGCAGCCATTCCGGGGCCAGCAGATCGCGCAGCCGTTGCCCGATCATCACCGAACAATCCTCGTGGAACGCACCGTGATTGCGGAACGCGCCGAGAAACAGCTTGAGCGACTTGCTTTCGACCAGCCATTCGCCCGGCACGTAATCGATCATGACATGGGCGAAATCGGGCTGACCGGTGAGCGGACAGAGCGACGTGAATTCGGGCGCGGTGAACCGCACCAGATAGCGTTCGCCCGGCCGCGGTTGCGCAACACGCTCCAGCACCGCCTCTTCGGGCGTCCTGGGCAGTTTGGTCGCACACCCCAGTTGCGTGAGGCCGGAAATGTCGGTCCCGGCCATCTCAGACGGCCTGTTTGAGCGCATCGACCAGATCGGTCCTTTCCCAGCTGAAGCCACCATCGGCCTCCGGTGCGCGGCCGAAATGGCCATAGGCTGCGGTGCGCGCATAGATCGGCTTGCACAGATCGAGCGTGTCGCGAATGCCCCTGGGCGTCAGGTCCATGACCTGGCCCACCGCCTTTTCGATCGCCTTGTCGGGCACGACACCGGTGCGGAACGTGTCAACATAGATCGAGAGCGGTTTGGCCACGCCGATCGCATAGGACACCTGGATGACGCATTTGCGCGCCAGACCGGCAGCGACCACGTTCTTGGCAAGGTAACGCGCGGCATAGGCGGCCGAACGGTCAACCTTGGTCGGATCCTTGCCCGAAAATGCCCCGCCCCCATGCGGCGCGGCGCCGCCATAGGTATCGACAATGATCTTGCGCCCGGTCAGACCCGCATCGCCATCGGGACCACCGATCACGAAGGTGCCGGTCGGATTGACCCACCATTCGGTCTCGTTGCTGATCCAGCCTTCGGGCAGAACCTCGCGGATATGGGGTTCGACGATCATCCGGATGTCATCCGACGTCTGATCCTCGCTCGCATGCTGGGTCGAAAGCACGATCGAGGTGACACCGACCGGTCGGCCATTCTCGTATCTGACCGAAAGCTGCGATTTCGCATCGGGGCGCAGGCTCGGCTCGGCACCGGATTTACGGGCTTCGGCCAGACGACGCAGAATCGCGTGGCTGTAATGGATCGGCGCGGGCATCAGTTCGGGCGTCTCGTCGGTGGCGAAACCGAACATGATACCCTGATCACCGGCACCATCCCTGTCAACGCCCTGGCTGATATGCGCGGATTGCGGGTGAAGGAAATTGGCGAGCTTCAGCGTCGCCCAGTGGAATTCGTCCTGCTCGTACCCAATGTCGCGCACGCAATCGCGCACGATCCTGTCCACATCCTCCAGATGGTCGGCAAGTCTGGTCTTGTCGGACAGGCCAACCTCGCCGCCGACGACGACCTGGTTGGTTGTGGCAAATGTTTCGCAGGCAACGCGGGCATTGGGCTCGGCTGCCAGAAAGGTATCGAGGACCGCATCGGAAATCCGATCGCAGACCTTGTCGGGGTGCCCCTCCGAAACGGATTCGGAGGTGAAGACATAGTTTTCGCGTGCCATGGAAGGGTGCTCCGTTGTCGTTATGCCCGCCCCGTCAGGAAGCCGTTGGAGCGGTCTGTCCCCCTAGTTATGTCCGACGGGACCGCCGGTCAACGCAAATACGCGAAAAGATTGCAAGCAGGACAACAAACACCAGGATCAGTCCGATTATCGGCCCGTCCCCGAGACGCGCATAGAGCGTGGGCGGCAGACCGGGGGGCAAGGGCGCATCGATCGCTCCGGTCTTGTCCATCCCGAGACTTTGCACGATTCTGCCCTTGGCGTCGATCATCGCCGACACGCCGGTATTGGCATCGCGCGCCAGCGGCAAACCCTGTTCGATCGCCCGCAGCCGGGCCTGCGCGAGATGCTGGAACGGCCCCGACAACGTGCCGAACCATGCGTCGTTGGTCACCTGCAAGATCCAGTCGGGCCGCCGGTCGAAGCCCCGCAGATCCTGCGGAAAGATCGCCTCATAGCAGATCAGCGGCGCGACATGGCCCAGCTTGCCCAGATCCAGCAGGCGCTTGCCCGGCCCGGCCGAATAGCCATTGCCCACCTGAGCGGCGAAGGCCGTGATCCCGACCTTCGCCAGCGCATCGCCATAGGGGATGTATTCGCCAAACGGCACGAGACGGGATTTGTCATGGACATCCTCGACCTTGCCCATGGGCGAAAGCACGGCAAGTGAATTGTAGTAGCGCATCCCCTCGCCGCGCTGCACCCCCAGCGCCAGCGGCACACCATGTGTCGATCGCGCCGCGCGTTCCAGCCCGTCCCCCGGACGGTTGAGCAGAAATGGCACCGAGGTTTCCGGCCAGACCACGAGATCGGGCTTGCCCTGCCCCGGCTGTGGCGGCTGCCCGGACAGATCCAGCAGACGCTCGAAGAATTTCATCCGGTATTCGGGCAGCCACTTGAGGGTCTGCGGCGCGTTGGGCTGCACAAGGCGGATGGTGACCGGCGCGGCGCGCGGCGCAACGGGCATGGCAAGACGCGCCAATCCGCCGATCCAGAGCCCGGCCAGAGCGGCCAGCGCCCCCCCGATGATCGCCAGGGCAGGCCCCGTCCGCATCCCGCGCGTCATCGCAGGGGCTGCCGCGATCAACCCGGTCATCAGGCTCAGACCCAGCGGCCCGACACAGGCTGCCGCCTGCGCAACGGGTGAGCCGATCCAGATATGGCCGGTCAGGATCCACGGAAACCCGGTGAAGACATAAGATCGCAGCGCATCGGACGCGGCCATCCCGAGCGCGATCCCGATAGCGC
The DNA here is from genome assembly GCA_965277135.1 of Thioclava sp. Taxonomy (GTDB): domain Bacteria; phylum Pseudomonadota; class Alphaproteobacteria; order Rhodobacterales; family Rhodobacteraceae; genus Thioclava. Next base: position 121,654 of record CBDIBW010000043.1, read on the forward strand.
GGCTTTTGGGGCCGCACCCGGCCAGCGCGCCAAAGCCGAACCCAAGACCCCAGAACACCCCCATGCCCGCCGCCATGAGCCCCAGCGCAAAAGGTGCCATCCAGCCATGGATCCCGGGCTCGACCAGGAACGGCTCGACGATCCAGAACATCCCGAGGATCGCGTAACCGAAACCGGTTGCAAACCCGATCCAGCCGATAGACCCACCACAAGGCTCTGCGCTGGCACGCCAGATCGCCACTGCATAGGCGGGCAGCGCGACCCACCACAGCCCAAACGGGGCCTGCCCCGTCGCAATCAGCGCCCCCGACAGCACCGACCACGCGAGGCTTTGCCAGCGGGGACGGACAGGGGCCTTGAAAAAGCACCGGATCGCCGCATTCATGAGGTGATCCATGAGGTGATCACAGCGCGCGCATCAGGCTGCCGCCACACTTGGAAGACAAACGCGCAACTTCTTGATCCGGCGAGGGTCGGCATCGACCACCTCATATTCGACACCATTGTCGGCCACCACGATCTCACCGCGCGCTGGAACACGACCAAGCTGCATGAAGACCAGACCACCCATCGAGTCGATCTCGTCCTCGGCCTCTTCATCGGCCAGACGCAGCCCCAATTCTCCCTCGAACTCGCGCACCGGCGCACGGGCCTGCACGATCCACTGACCCGGCTTTTCCTCGCGCCAGAGCGCGGCATCGGCCTCGTCATGCTCATCCTCGATCTCGCCAACCACCTGTTCGATCAGATCCTCAAGTGTGAGCAACCCGTCCACCCCGCCATATTCGTCGATCACCAAAGCCATGTGAATACGCTGCACCTGCATCTTCTGCAGCAGCACGCCGATGGGCATGGATGGCGGAACGTAAAGCAGTGGCCGGATCAGCCTGCGCAAGGAAAACCGCCCGTTTCCCGAATCGAACCCGTATTCCAGCGCAAGATCCTTGAGGTGGACAAGGCCCAGCGGCGTGTCCAGGGTCTCCTTGAAGACCGGCAGGCGTGAATAGCCATGCTCGCGGAACTTCACGACCAGTTCGCCCCGTGTGATCGTGACCGGTACGGCCTCGATTTCGACCTTGGGGATCGCGACATCATCCACGCGCATCTTGCGCAGGTTACCAAGCCCGGGCGCGGGGGCAGACATCGGCGGCAGGGATTGCGCCTGCTCATCCATATCTTCGGGGTCATGCCTCCCGAACAATCGCCTCAGAAGCCCGCGCGAAGCGGGCTTCGCAGACTCCCCGGGATCGGCGCTCTCCGATTCGTCGGCGTTGGCGGAGGGAGCCCCGTCAGCTATATGTCCCATCGTTCCTTTCCAAGAATCGTTCCTTTCCAAAAGATGCCCTGTCACGGCTGCATTAAACCTCATATGGGTTAACAATTCCCATCCTTGCAAGGATGCGGATTTCAATTTGTTCCATCAAGAGGGCATCTTCATCACGGGTATGATCATAGCCCATCAGATGCAAGATCCCGTGAACAAGCAAATGGGACACGTGATTTCGGGGGGGCTTGCCCTGCTCTTCCGACTCGCGCAAACAGGTTTCATAGGCGATTGCCAGATCCCCCAACGCAGTCTCGCCAAAGATGTCGGGCACGAGCGGCAGTGGTGCCCCACCCGCGTCCTCGGCGCCGCGGTCCTCGGCGGGCCAGCTGAGCACATTTGTGGCGCACGGCTTGCCGCGATGCTTGCCGTTCAGTTCCGCAATTCGCGAATCGTCGCAGCCCAGAACAGACAAGGTCACCGCTTCGGTCTCCAAGGCCTGATCGAGCAGAACCGCAATGGCCGCCGTCTCGGCCAGCCCCGCCAGGTTCAGCGCGTTCCAGCGCGCATCTTCGATCTCGATCTCGATCTGCATGGCGGGGCGTTACCCCGAGCATGGGCATTGGGCAAGAAAAAGGGTTCTGTTCCCCTGCTTTCCGTCCCATCTCCCGGGTCGTAGCGCCACAAATGGAAAAATGCCTGAAGAGATGAAGCTCTGGGTTTCATGTCTCGGAACAAAATGGCGCTGCTGACAAATGTCGCCTCGGCCACCTGAAAGACGCCCGCTGATCGCACGTTCCAACGCCCGCAGGCGTGCCGGCTCCACGGCTTGTGGGAAATTCAGGTGCCAGGCTCGTCCGGGGACTTGCTTCGCACGTAAAGCTCCAGACGGTGATGAACGATCTCATAACCCATCGCCTCGGCAATCTCGGCCTGGAGCTTTTCGATCCGGTCATCGGCGAACTCGATGACTTTGGCAGTCTCGACATCGATCATATGATCGTGATGTTGTGCCTCGGTATGTTCGAACCGCGCCGACGCTCCTTCGAACTGATGGCGCACGATCACACCCTGCGCCTCCAGCGCGGTCAGTGTGCGATATACCGTCGAGAGCGAGATTCCGGGCACCTTCCTTTCGGCGCGGCGTTGCAGGTCAACCGCCTGGGGATGATCGTCGGCGCAGGCCAATACAGACAGCAGCGCCGCCCGCTGTCGGGTGATTCGCACCCCCGCACGACGAAGCGCGAGGGTCAGGTTCTCGGTTCGACGATCAATCCCGGTCATTGCTGTCTTTGTAGCCAAGTTTTCGACCCTTTAGCCCAATTTCCCCGGGCAGGCAAGTCTTACATGAAAGTGATTTGCAACTGCATTGACAGTTGCAAACAGTTCCTAGATACATTCACGCGCTTGGATTACACCAAGACAGACAAACAGGAGATTGTGATGTTTGGTAAACAAATGAAACGAACGATACTGGGTCTGATCGCAGGGCTTGCACTGGGTGCTGTCGCCATCCCCGCTGCCGCAGCGGACAAACTCAAGGTGGTCACCACCTTCACGGTGATTGCCGACATTGCGCAGAACGTGGCGGGCGACGCGGCTGATGTCGTCTCGATCACCAGGCCCGACGCCGAGATTCACGACTACGAACCGACACCGGGCGACCTGGTGCGGGCGCAGGGTGCGGACCTGATCCTGTGGAACGGGTTCGGACTGGAACGCTGGTTCAAGCAATTCTTCTCGAACGTGCATGATGTGCCGGCCGTTGTCGTCTCCGAGGGCGTCAAGCCGATCCCGATCTCGGGCGGTGACTATGATGGAAAAGGAAAACCCAACCCGCATGCCTGGATGGCGCTTGAATCCGCCGAGATCTATATCGACAATATCCGCGATGCCCTGAGCAAGGCAGACCCCGACGATGCCTCGACCTATGCCGACAATGCCGCAGCCTACAAGGCGCAGCTGGAAAAGGTGATCGGCACGTTGAGAACTGCCGTGCGGGCGCTGCCGGAGAAACGGCGCTGGCTGGTGACCTCGGAAGGGGCGTTTTCCTATCTGGCGCGGGATTTCGGCCTGAAAGAGGCTTTCCTCTGGCCGATCAACGCCAGTGAGGAAGGCACGCCGCAACAGGTGCGCAAGGTCATCGACATCGTGAACGCGAACGATATTCCGGCGGTATTTTCGGAATCAACCGTTTCGGACAAGCCTGCCAGGCAGGTTGCGCGTGAAACCGGTGCAAAATATGGTGGTGTGCTCTATGTTGACAGCCTCAGCTCCGCCGACGGGCCGACGCCGACCTATCTTGATCTGCTTCGGGTCACCTCTGAAACCGTCCTGAAAGCGCTGCAGGAATGAACATGCCTGAAGGAGTATGAATGATGGGCAAGGACGGTATCCTCGCCAAGGGCCTCACGGTAACCTACAGCAACGGTCACACTGCGCTGCGTGATGCGAGCTTCGCGATCCCGCGTGGCACGATCACCGCTCTGGTCGGCGTGAACGGCTCGGGGAAGTCGACCCTGTTCAAGGCATTGATGGGCTTCGTGCCCATCTCTGCCGGACGGATCGAGATTCTTGGCGAACCGGTCGCAAGGATGATGAAGCGGCAGGCCGTGGCCTATGTGCCACAGGCCGAAGAGGTTGACTGGACCTTTCCCGTTCTGGTCGAGGATGTCGTCATGATGGGTCGCTACGGGCATATGGGGTTCTTCCGCAGACCCCGTGCGGCCGATCACGCGGCTATCGCCACCGCTCTGGATCGCGTCAACATGAGCGACTTTCACAAGCGCCAGATCGGCGAGTTGTCGGGCGGACAGAGAAAACGCGTCTTTCTGGCCCGCGCGCTGGCCCAGGATGCGCGGGTGATCCTGCTTGATGAGCCTTTTGCCGGGGTCGATGTAAAGACCGAGGAACAGATCATTGCTCTTCTGCGGGATCTGCGCAACGAGGGGCGGGTGATGCTGGTGGCCACGCATAATCTCGGCTCGGTGCCCGAATTCTGCGACCGGGCCGCACTGGTCAAGGAGGGCACGGTGCTCGCTTATGGCCTCACCCAAGAGGTTTTCACCCCCGAATACCTGAGAGACGCCTTTGGCGGCGTGTTGCGGCATTTTCTGCTCGAAGGGCAGAGGCTGCATGATGACGAGGATCCGCGCAAACTTGAGGTCTTCTCCGACGATGAGCGTCCGCTGGTTGTCTATGACAAGCGCGCACACACGCTGGAGGAGCGGTCATGATTCTGCTCGAACCTTTCCGGTATGGTTACATGACGAACGCGATCTGGGTTTCGGCCCTGGTCGGCGCGGTCTGTGCCTTTCTTTCGGCCTATCTGATGCTCAAGGGCTGGTCGCTGATCGGCGATGCGTTGTCGCATTCCGTGGTGCCGGGCGTCGCAGGGGCCTATATCCTCGGGTTGCCTTTTTCGATCGGTGCCTTTCTGTCTGGCGGTCTTGCGGCCTTGTCGATGCTGTTCCTGCGCCAACGTTCGGGGTTGAAAGAGGATGTGGTGATCGGGCTGATCTTCACAACTTTTTTCGGGCTGGGACTGTTCATGGTATCGCTCAACCCGATGGCCGTGTCGATCCAGACGATCAGCATGGGCAATATTCTGGCAATCACCCCCGCGGATACGGCGCAGCTTGCCATTATCGGGGGCATATCGCTTGTCGTTCTGTTGGCGAAATGGCGCGACCTGCTGGCGGTGTTCTTCGATGAGGGCAATGCCCGCGCGATCGGGCTGAACGTCACCGCGCTGCGCCTGATCTTCTTCACGCTGCTCTCCGCTTCGACGGTTGCGGCAATGCAGACCGTGGGTGCTTTCTTGGTCATCTCGCTGGTCGTCACCCCCGGTGCAACGGCCTATCTGCTGACCGACCGATTCCCGCGCCTGCTGATCTGGTCGGTGACCATCGGTTCGCTCACCTCCGCGGTTGGTGCCTATCTGAGCTATTTCCTCGACGGTGCCACTGGTGGTATAATTGTTTGCCTGCAAACGGCTCTGTTCCTAGTTGCCCTTGTGTTCGCGCCAAAGCACGGCATTCTGGCCGCCCGCGCCCGTGCGCACGCCACCCTGAAAGCTCTGAAGGAGACAGCGTGATGGATGGGTTTCTGATGCCGTTTCAATTTCCCTTCATGCAGAACGCCTTGCTGATCGTGGTATTGATCGCGCCCGCTGCGGCGTTCCTGAGTTGCTTTCTGGTGCTCAAGGGCTGGGCCCTGATGGGGGATGCGACCAGCCACGCCGTGCTGCCTGGTGTGGTATTGGCCTATCTTGCGGGCGTGCCATTGATGATAGGAACCTTTCTTGCAGGACTCGTCTGCGCACTCGGAACCGGATTCATCAAACACAATTCCCGGATCAAGCAAGATACTGTCATGGGTGTTGTCTTTTCGGGCATGTTCGGTGCCGGGGTCGTCCTGTATACGCAGACCGGAACCGGGTTCCATATCTATCATATCCTGTTTGGCAATGTGCTGGGGGTCGGACGTGAAGACCTTTGGACATCGGGGCTGATCTCAGGGGCGGTGACGCTGATCTTGTGTGTCAAGTGGCGCGACTTCCTCGCCCACAGCTTCGACCCGGTGCAGGCGAAGATGATCGGGCTGCGTGTCGGCTGGTTGCATTACGGATTGCTCGCAATCCTCTCGGCGACGATCGTTGCGATGCTGTCCTCGGTCGGTATCATCTTGTCGGTGGCCTATCTGATCACACCTGGCGCCACCGCCTTTCTGCTGACGCGCCGCTTTGCAGCGATGCTGGGCGTGGCCGTGGCCGTGGCTCTGCTCTCGGGACTGATCGGAACTTATGTTGCGTTCTTTATCGACGCGGCACCGGCACCCACCATTGTACTGATCCTGACCGCGCTGTTCCTGATCGCCCTGACGCTGCGACATGTGAGGGAAAGCCGCATCACCCGCAGCATCTGATGCCGCAGCCCAACGCTCGTGAGGGATTTGGAAAGATGCAGTCCGGCTTTCGAAACTCCCGATGCCGCCCGACGAAGTTTTTTTTGCATCGTTTTTCATGGAAAGCTGTGACAACGCATTGGACAATATGCTGCTGCTAAATTCCCGGTAATCCCCCCCGTTCTTAACAGGCTGCTGAAAACCGATGTGGGTTTCGGTTGACATCTGCGTTCAGCGGATTTTGTTTTCGGTTTTGGCTGCGTTTCCTGGCCTGTCATGGCGCGTTTGCGGGCGGTCTTGACCCGCGTTCCGGGTCATACGGGCAATAACCTTGGCAATCGGGTCAGATTACTGGCCGCCCTAGTCATTGTGAACTTGGCGCGCCCCTTTTCGAGACCGCGATGAACTGTTTGGGCCATGCCACCGACGGTTTTGGCCCATCCAAACGGGTCTTCGATCTTCTTTCGCCGCTTCTGCGAGACGGCGTAGCCGGGATGCCGGGTTGTCCGAGCGTCGATAGCGGAATGGCGGGCCTTTTGGGCGACATGTGGTGTCACGCAGGCCTGCCGAAGGTCGGCAACGAAATCGGCACTGTCGTACCCTTTATCCGCGCCAAGTGTCTTATCCGCGCCAAGTGTCAGCTGCCGGGTCGATCCCTGTGAATGGCGGTGGATCATGTCGAGTGCCGCCTTGCGGTCACCATACCCGTCCGCATGGGTCAGGTCCGCTTGGACGATCAGACCATTGCGGTTCTCCATCAGAGTCTGCCCGATGAAACACGGAATTGCGCCCGCGCCGGGGGATTTCTTGTAAAGCAGGGCGTCGGGATCGGTGACCGACGCATGGGTTTTGTCGGATCGGTTTTGTCGGATCGTTTCTCCCCTTTGAAGCCGACTTCGGCATTGCGGGATTTGCTTTGCATCGGCGGGGTCTCCGGAGGGTGAGGCTGGTCTGGCTTGCGGGGGGGCATCGGTCGGCGGGTCGCCCGGATCGTCTTCCTCCGGCGGCGCCTTTGGCTGGAAGCTCTTCACCCGCCTTATTCGTCCAATTCTTCTGGGAAAGTTGCGTGCGCCTGAAAGCGCTGTAGATTCAGTCTTCTAGACAAGGATCAACGGCAGCATCGGACGCACGCATGGGTGAAACGCTATCGCTGGTGGCGCCCCGGTTCAATCGCTCTCTTCGGATCGAGAGCCGGGCAGAGCGGCTGACCGGAGATCCCGGGGCAATCCTTCTGCGCGAGGTGCTCGAAAACAGCGGCATCGTGGGCTGGATGACCGATCGTCTGAGCGATCCGCGGCGGCCGCAGGATGTCACGCATGATCTGGCCTCGCTCCTGCGCACCACGATCCTGCTGGCCGCCCAGGGATGGCGCGATCATGACGATGCCGATGCGCTGCGGCACGACCCGGCCTTCCGACTGGCGGTGAGTTCGGCAGCCGGGATGACGCCGCTCGGCGGTCCGGGGCTGGCGTCCCAACCCACGCTCTCGCGCTTCACGGCGATGATGGCGGCGCCGGACAATCTGAAGGTCCTGCGCGAAGCGGTCCTGGAATTGGCCGGCCGGGGCGTTCAGGCACAGAATGCCGGCAAGCGCTTGCCGAAGGTGACGCTGGACGTGGACAGCCTGCCGATCGAGGTTCATGGTCACCAGCCGAAGGCGGAGTGGAATGGCCATTACAATGCGCGCATCTATCATCCGCTCATCACCTCGATCGCCGAGACCGGCGACATGCTGGATGCACGGCTGAGAGCGGGCAATGTCGGTACCGCGGAGGGCGCGCTTGACGTGATCCTCGACGTGGTCGACCGGGCGCAGGCCAGCCTCTGCGAGGTCGCCATGCTGCGCATCGATGCGGGCTTCCCCTCGGCCACCTTGCTGGCGGGGCTGGAGGCGCGCGGCATCGACTATGTCTCGCGGCTGCGCGCCAACCCGGCGCTGGACCGCGAGGCCGCGCCTCACATGACGCGCCCGCCCGGGCGGCGTCCGATCAAGCCGCGGATGTGGCTGCACGAACTGCGCTACCAGGCCGAGACCTGGGACAAGGAGCGCCGCGTGATCCTGGTGGTCAAGGAGCGCGAGGACGACCTTCTGCTCGACCGCTTCTTCCTCGTCACCTCGCTGACGCTGGCAGAGATGAGCCGGGAGGACATCCTCGAGCATTACCGCGCAAGGGGCACCGCCGAGGGCCATATGGGCGAGCTGAAAGACGTGCTCGCCCCGGCGCTGTCCTCGACGAACCGGCCGAAATCTCACTGGCGGGGGCGGGGCACGCAAACCGCGACGCCCGGCGTCGATGCCTTCGCGTGCAATGAGGTTCGGCTCCTGATCTCTCTTCTCGCCTATGAGCTGATGCACATCGCCCGCCGCGCCATGGCGGCTGCCACCGGCACCGGCTGGAGCCTGCGCCGCCTGCGCGAACGCGTGCTGCGCGCCGGCGCCCGGCTGATCCTGTCCGGCCGCCGTATCACGCTCGCATTGTCTGCCGCCGCCGCACCGTTCTGGGCAGTCCTCTGGCCAAGGCTCGCCGCCCTGCACTGGTCCGGTCCCTGAACCGGACCGGCTCCAGCCCGACATGACCGCCCGCCGGATCCTCCGGCGAACGAGCCCGCATGGACGGCGATTGCAAAAAATACCCGCCCCGGAGGCGCATCGCCATCGAAACACAAGCCAGAGGCGATCATCCTCCCGCCCAGCCAGGCGCCGGGCCTTCAGGACGTACTCGAACCGCCCGAAAGCAGCACCTTGGCGCCAAGGTCAGCCGGCCGGTGAATATTGCGGGCTTCATCGAAGCCCGGGCCTTCAAGATGGCCTTGATCAGCGTGCCGTCGACCGGGAAATGTGCGTCCGACAGAAGTGGCTTGACCTCCGGGTGCGCCAGGATCGCGGCCATCACCTTGCGCGACATCTCTGTCGTCAGCAGCCGGTCCCGGTTCCTGGTGAACGCGGTCGGCCTTCGGCCCGGGGCTTCGCCCGTTCGGTGCTCAAATCAGCCCGCCGGGCTGATGTCCGGGCGCACCTCACCCCGGACCGGATCGTCCACGCCAAGGCCAACAAACCAGCTCAACAGCAGATTGTAATCCATCTGTTCCCTCAACTGCCGCCCGGATCGGATGGAGAACAAAATTTGCAGCAGGCTGGCCCGGATCAGCCGCTCCGGGGCGATCGAGGGGCGACCGAAATCAGTGTAAAGGGCCTCAAACGCGGCGTCCAGGCTGGTCAGCGCGTCGTTCACCACCTGCTGGCACCACCTGCCGGATTGCGCAACGGATGCCGCGCGGGAATGCGCTCCTTCAGATCAACATAGCTGAACAAAGACCCGGTCTTCTCGTCCGATCCACGCATCTACTAACTCCAAACCTCGACAATCAAGCTTGAATCACGGGCCAAACGATGGGTCAAAGAGAGGTTTTCAGCAGCCTGCTAGGCGCCAAATGTTGAGCGAGGTGAGCAGACGAGGTGAGCAGACGTCGTCGTTTTGCCGGAACCGCCCTTGAAGTTCACCACTGAAACGACTTGAAGCTCGTCACCGTCGCGACGTCCAGGCACGTAAGTTCCAGACTTTTTTGCATTTCCTTCAAGCGTCTGACGGATTTCCCAGATATCGTCGAGCGTATAATAGCGCAGGTTGGCCTTGCGCCAGTCCTCGGAAAGCCAGAACGCCTCGCGCACCGGCTTCATTGTGCGCGCCGACTCCCACCAGGCCCTGGCCAGCACGTAGGTGGCCTGATTGCGCAACAGCCCGCAGCGTTTGCCTTCCGCGAGGATCAGCGGCGTGTCCTCAAGTTTCATGTTCACGCTCATATGTCACTCTCCGATGAAAAACCCCCGCGCGCGGCGGGGCGGATCGGTGATGGCCCGTCCTGCCCCGTCCTGCCCTGTCAGCACCTTGGCCGATGGGCCGTTGCGCCGGCTGAATTGGCCCGGCGGCGCACTCTCGCCTGCTTCATGGCCAGGATGCGCGGTCAACTCAGGCGCCCGGCATCCGCTCCATGAGCGTGATCTTCAGCGCTTTCATCAGCCCGGCATCACCGAGCAGATCCTCACGGCGTGCCACCCCCTTCAACAGTTCGTTCAGAAGGTCTTGCGAGATGGTCATTCATACTTCCTTTCGATGAAGCATGCACCGCATCTACGTTACACAAAAGGTCGGACCGCCGCAGGGAACCGCGTGGACACAGCGGCGATCGGCCTGATCCGCCGCCAGGCGAAAGCGCGGCTGGCCATCATTGAGACGCAGCTCGCCAAGATCGACGCAACCATTGCAACCCTGATCGCGGCGGACCTCACCCGGGCCGAACGTCTTGACATTGTGACCTCCATCCCAGGCATCGGCAACGTGACCGCCTGCATGCTGCTCATTGAAGTGCTCAAGCATGGCGCCGGATCCTGTCCGATCGGTCGCGTGCCTGCGGGCGAGATCAAGGCCGCCGTCATCGACCAACTCCGCGTCGTGTTCCGCGCCAGCCCCAGATCGTGGCGGGGACGTGGAAGACCGCCCGCACCCGGGCCTGTGACATCACCGAAGCCGACGCCCGGGTGGCATTGCAGAAGCTCGATCCGCTGTGGAACGACCTCTTCCCCGCCGAGCAGGTCCGCATCGCCGCCCTGCTGATCAAGCGCGTCGAAATCGGCACCGACGGCCTGAACATCCGCCTGCGCATCGACAGACTGACGGCACTGGCGCGCGCCTTCCGCTGGGGCCGGATGTGACACTGGCAAGGCTCATGAAGCCATTCCCGATGGAGTGGAAAGAGCAACGGGATTTGCTCTGCCCGGCAGCATGACCACTCCCAAATCTGCCGTTTAACGTCTTTCATTGAGGCTCAGACACGGCGCACCCGCCGTCCCGCCGGGAATCCGCGAGCCGCCACTCAGCCGTGGCGCCCGCTCCTGCGCCAGACAACATCCAACTTGCGGAAATGTCAAATTCATCGTGACCGTCACGCGTATCAATTACCACCGTGTCGGGCGATACGATCAGTTCATTCCAGTCCTGCGGCGCGACATAATGACTGAACACGGGCGCGCGGATTGATGTCTTCACCCCGTTTGCGCAGGCACGTCTGGTCAGACCCGGTCTGATCGCGGCAGTGTCATCAAGACGGTTGAAATGATAAAGCGCGGCAACCGTGAGCATGGAGATTGACCACAGCGCGCCTGCGCCCTACCCATGTGCAGATCTTCGGGAGAAAAAGATGACCAGGGCGCTGATCGTTATCGACATGCAAAATGATTTCTGTCCCGGCGGGGCGCTGGCCGTGGCCGGAGGCGACGGGATCATCGCGCGCATCAACGGGTTGATGGATGCTTTCCCCATCGTCGTTCTGACACAGGACTGGCACCCGGCGGATCACGCATCTTTTGCCTCCAGTCACGAAGGTGGCGCGCCCTTTACCGAGATCGCGATGCCTTATGGTCCCCAGACCCTCTGGCCCGACCATTGCGTGCAGGGGACGGACGGGGCCGCATTCCACCCCGATCTGGCGACCGGTCCCGTTCAGATGGTCATCCGCAAGGGGTTTCGCGCACAGATCGACAGCTATTCGGCCTTTTTCGAGAATGACCATGAAACCACAACGGGCCTGGCCGGATTCCTGCGCGACCGTGGTGTGAGCGAGGCGGTCTTTGTCGGCCTCGCACTCGATTTCTGCGTCGCCTGGTCGGCGATTGATGCCGCCAGGGCCGGGTTCGGCGCAACCGTCATCGAAGGTGCCTGCCGCGCAATCGATCTGGATGGCTCGCTTGCCGCTGCACGCGATGCGATGCGCACCGCCGGCGTCAGACTGGAGCCCTGAGATGGTCGATATCGCCACCCGCGTCCATAATCACAAGTGGAAGATCGACCCGATCATCCGTTCGCTCATTGATACCGATTTCTACAAGCTTTTGATGTGCCAGTCGATTTTTAGAAACCATCCGAATGTGCGCGTCAGATTCAGCCTGATCAACCGGACCACATCGATCCGTCTGGCCGATCTGATCGACGCGGAAGAGTTGCGCCAGCAACTCGACCATGCGCGCAGTATCCGGCTGTCGCGTGGCGAAAGCACCTGGATGCGCGGCAACATGTTCTACGGCAAGCGGCAGATGTTCCGCCCCGATTTCATGGAATGGTTCGAGGGATTTCAACTGCCGCCCTACATGCTGGAAACGCGCGATGGTCAATACGAGCTGACCTTCGAGGGCAAATGGCACGAGGTCATGCTGTGGGAAATCCCGGCGCTGGCGATCCTGATGGAGTTGCGCGGGCGCGCGGTTCTCAACCGGATGGGGCGGTTCGAGTTGCAGGTGCTGTATGCCCGCGCGATGACCCGCGTCTGGGAGACGGTCGAGGCGCTGCGCGATCTGCCCGACCTGAAGATCGCCGATTTCGGCACACGGCGGCGGCATTCCTTCCTCTGGCAGGACTGGTGCGTGCAGGCAATGCTGGAGGGCCTGGGCGATGTCGCGCGCGGCGGAGCCTTTACCGGCACCTCGAACTGTCTGATCGCGATGCGCCGCGATATCGAGGCCGTGGGCACCAATGCACATGAGTTGCCAATGGTTTATGCCGCGCTTGCCAAAAATGACCGGGACCTTGCGCAAGCACCCTACAAGGTGCTGGCCGACTGGCACGAAGAGCATGAGGGCAACCTGCGTATCATCTTGCCGGACACCTACGGAACCAGGGGTTTCCTGTCGCATGCGCCGGACTGGCTGGCTGGCTGGACCGGGATCCGGATCGATTCGGGGGATCCTGCGGCCAATGCCGAGATCGCCATCGACTGGTGGAAATCGCGCGGGGAGGATCCCCGCGACAAGCTGGTGATTTTCTCGGACGGGTTGAACCTGGACAGGATTCGCGAGTTGCACGCCCGGTTCCGGGGCCGCACCAAGGTCAGTTTCGGTTGGGGCACCCTGTTGACCAACGACTTCCGGGGCCTCGTCCCCGAGGATGGACTCGCGCCGTTCAGTCTGGTCTGCAAGGCGGTCGAGGCCAACGGCCGTCCGACCGTCAAGCTCTCGGACAACCCGGAAAAGGCGATGGGCCCTGCAGACGAGATCGTCCGCTACAAGCGGGTCTTTGATGTCGGCGCTCAGACCCCGATGCAGGTGATCGTCTGAGAGCGCGGCCTGTCCCCACGCTCGACAGCAGCTGAAGGAAGACGGTGCCGAAAGCCTGGTTGCGTCGCCTCGGCATCGAGCGCGTCTTCATAGGGGATGGCTTCATCCACTCGGTCAGGATCGGGCTCGGCCCGCGTGCCCGGCCTGTCCATCTTGCTCGACGGCATGGGGGCGTTCCACGACGCTACCGGGCCGTCACGGATCGAGACCATCCTGAATGGCGAGATGACACTGACTGACGAGGAACACGCTCGGGTCCGTCGCCTGATGGACGGCATTGTTGGACGATCCCGGGGTCCAGGCCCTGAACCGGGCCATTTCCAGAACCCGTGTCGCGGGAAAGGCGGTCGTGATCATGTTGCACCGTCCCTCCGCATTGAGCATCTGGACCCTGCGCCGTGGCGGGAGATCGAGATCAGGTCGAACTACTTATGCCGAATGAGCGCAAAAACGCCTGTTCGGAGGCCATCTGATCTGGTCGGGGATGAACCTCGATCTCGACTGGATGGCCAGCCGCCCGTTGCAAAGCCTGATCCCAACCCGGCGCGCCTACATGCTGGCGGGCACCATATTGCTGGTCTCGGCGGGCGTGGACGTAATGGTTGCGCTCGATATCCGACTGAACAACAGCCGGGTCTCGCCGGCGCTGGTGGGCTATTCCAACCTGACCTTCCTGCTGGCGCTGATCGTGGTGTTTTTCACCCGTCACGATGGCACCGCTGCGCCGCCGCGACCGCAACCGGTCACACCGCAGGCACACCCGCAATCCCCGGACGATAAAACCAGCGCAGAAAGCATCCTCGCAAAGCTGGATCAGGAGATGGAGACCAGTCATCTCTATCGCAATGAAAGCCTCTCCTTGAACGAGATTGCGCGCAAGATCCGCGTGCCAGCGCGTCAGGTCTCCAGTGCGGTGGGTTCCCTTCGCGTTCGGCGGAGCGCAAGGTGGCATAGGTGACGAACAGGATATCTTCCGACAGGCGGATCGGCGTGCCCTGTTTGAAGCGCGCTCTTTGAGAGTGTCAGGTGTTCTGTGTATGAATGATCCGGTCCATGCTTCATCGAAAGGAAGCATGCATGCCACTCTCCAAGGACCTTCTGGATGAACATCTGAAGGGCGTTGAGCGCGCTGACGGCCAGCACACAGAGCCGGTCAACATCGTCGGTCGATCGCCGCAGGTCGATCCGTGATCTGACATGCCCGGACTGTTGCGCGAAGAGAACCATTTTCCACAAAATATACCTATCCAAGAACAGTTTTCATGTGGTAGAAACGGAATTCATGGAAGCAAGGCTTTCCAGCAAAAATTCACGCCAAGGAAACGGAATTCATGCCATCGGACCAACAGGTACTTTTTTCGGGCCCGAGGATCGTTTTTCAGGAACGTCGCCTTCCGGAGACCGCCACCTTAGCAGGCTACAGCGCACTGATTGACGCCTACAGATTGTCTGTACCCTTGCCCCGCAAACTTTCGGCAACCGGGAACCATCACAGGGTCGTTGAGGATGAAGTTTGGCGCATCCTGACGCCGCGCCACGCCCCGAGTGCAGACCTGGATGGCCACCTCACCTTCGCGCTTAAGTACGAAGGACTTGATCTTGCTGTCCTCACGAAGCTGTTCGCGGCCACCGGGCCTGACGGCATTGTTGACATCGTGCGCAACAAGCCGACCGGCAGCTACGCAAGGCGCATCTGGTTTCTGTATGAATGGCTAACAGGCAGCCGATTGAATCTGCCAGATGCAGAGGGTGGTCGCTACGTGCCTGTCGTTGATCCCGACCAACAGTTCGCGACGGAAGGGGAAAACGCTCCCCGATATCGCGTTAAAAATAATCTGCCGGGAACCAGAGACTTCTGCCCGCTGGTCTTTCGCACGCAAAAGCTAGACGAGTTCATCGCGATGGACCTTGCCAGTCGAGCCCGCGCGGTCATCGCCGACGTCCCCCGTGACTTGCTAGCGCGCACGGCTGCTTTCCTGCTGCTCAAAGACTCACGTTCCAGCTACGCCATCGAAGGCGAGCGTCCACCACAAGACCGAATTCAGCGTTGGGGTCGTGCAATCGGCGAGGCCGGTCGCCAACCGCTCGATCGCGATGAGCTGCTACGACTGCAACGGATCGTCATAGGTGATGCCCGGTTCATCAAGCTGGGTTTCCGCGACGAGGGCGGTTTTGTTGGCGAGCATGACCGTGAAACAAGGATGCCGTTGCCCGATCACATAAGTGCCCGGCATGAAGATCTTCCGTCCCTGACTGACGGGATGATCGCGTTTGATCACGGTGCGTCTCGGCACTCTGACCCGATCGTGTCCGCTGCAATCCTCGCATTCGGTTTTGTCTACATACACCCGTTTGAAGACGGTAACGGCCGGCTGCACCGCTACCTGATCCACCATGTTCTGGCGGAACGGGGCTTCAACCCACCAGGGGTGGTCTTTCCGGTGTCCGCCGCGATCCTGGAACGCATAGATGAGTACAGAACGGTCCTTGAGAGCTATTCAGCACGACTGCTGCCGTTCATCGAGTGGGAGCCGACGGAGAAATTCAACGTTCGGGTCTTGAATGACACAGGCGATTTCTACCGCTTCTTCGACGCGACCCCACACGCAGAATTCCTCTATTCATGCGTCCAAAAGACAATCGAAGAAGACTTGCCGTCCGAGACGGCATTCCTTCGAAATTACGATGCATTCCGCAGCCAAGTCGAAGCCATTGTTGATATGCCTGACCGCACCATAGATCTGTTGTTTCGCTTCCTTCAACAGAACGGAGGCACCCTGTCGCGTCGCGCCCGAACCAATGAGTTCAAGGCATTGACCGACGACGAAACGGCGCGGATCGAGTACATCTTTGCAGAAACAATGATTTAGATCGAGGTGTCCTTGCATGCACTTGTCACGGATTTTGATTGAGAACTTCCGGAACTTTTCAAAACTGGACGTAGCCCTCGATGGGAACGTCGTTGTGGTTGGCAAAAACAAGGTCGGCAAAAGCAACCTGATGCACGCCCTCCGGTTGCTGTTTGATCTCTCTCTGCCCGACAGCGCGCGTGAACTTGGCCTCGCCGATTTCTGGGACGGCCTTGGCGGCCCAGAAGAAGACGACAAGATAGTCATTGGTGTCGAAATCGAAGAATTTGATACTGACCTCGATATCCTTGCTCTACTCACGGACTTCCGCCTCGACGATGACCCGGACACGGTCCGCCTGACCTTCGAATGTCGCGCACGACCGGGATTGGGCCGTGCGCCAACATCGGACGACGATCTGGAATTTATTTGTTTTGGCGGGGAAAGCGAGACGAAACGTTTCGGACATGACCTCCGCCGCCGCCTTACCATGGAATCTTCGCTGAGGCTCTTGGCTGTTCGCTCGATATGCTCGGAATTACAGTATGCTCAGTCGCGGGGACAAATTTCACGCCCTATGCGAAGTTTTTGACCTCCCTGGACATACCCTTCTCGATCATCACAGATTGGGATCCAATGCCGGAGAGTAAACCCTTGGCCGTAAATCGAGGGATCAAACTTGCGGTCGCGATCGAGCGCGTCAAAACAAAGAAAATCCCAAAAGCGCTCGCAAAAGAATTGGAAGACATCGCCCAAAACAAGGATAAAGACGATCTCGCAGATCGCTTCGAAGATTTCGGCATCTATACGAACATCCGCACTCTTGAGACAGATCTGTACGAAGACGGGTTCGCAGCCGACATTCTCGACACGCTCAACGAAGGAAAATGGAGCAAGGCGAGACAAGCGCTGATCGATGCCTGGATTGCCGATCAGGACAGTATCGACCACAACCAGATGCTCAAGCTGATCCATGTGGTTGGGAAAGGGCACTTTGCACAACGCCTCGCCTCTAAAATCGAGGGACGAAAGCCCCCGCGCTATATTGAAGATGCTATCCGGTATGTGGTGAAACATGTCTGACGCGTCCATCTACCTGAAAGCCGCCGAAGATCTACGGGCCAATCCTGCACAATGGGCACCTTGTATTTCTTTGACCTTTCAACCCGAATGCCATTCTCGCGCATCAGACGACCAACACGGCGGTGGCCAATGTTCAGGCCCAGCTCTTTCAATTCCTCGGTCATCCGTGGGCGGCCGTAACTACCCAAGCTGAGACGGGATTGTTCCTTGATATGCGCCAAGACCACCATGTCGGTTCGCTGTCTTTGGCTGGCCGGGCGGCTACGACAGGCGCGCAGACCACGGGTGCTGACTTCCAGAACATCGCACATGCGCTGAGCACAAAAGGCATCTTGGTGTTCTTCGATGAACCGGAACCTCATTGCTTTTGGCCCGCGAAGAACTGCGTTGCCTTTTTTAAGATCTCCCTCTCCTCCTTGAGGATACGGTTCTCGCGCCGCAGGCGTTCATTCTCACGGGCAAGGTCCAGATCCTTCTCAGAGATAACATCGGTGTCGCGATGCGCCGTCACCCATTTGTTCAGCGTCGAAAGGCCAACGCCCAAATCAGATGCTACCTGGTCCGTCCTGAACAAGGGTTTCAGATTGGCACGTTGGCGATCTGAGACGGCCCGACGAAGGCCGTTTCAGCGGTGGTGGTCTGTCGGAGCGAGGTGAGAGCCCGGATCAACCGGCACAAGATCTCCCTCAGGTGTCTCAGGATCATGCGAATGTTGTGACCGCAGCCGCAGAGCACGGCGAACAGAGCGTCGCCGTCGGTTCCTTTCAGGGTGCTTCGCGTCAGTCGACCGTCGTTCTTCATGTGCCCGATCATTGGTTCAATGGCGCTGCGCCGTCGCAGGAGTTTGGCGATCGTCCTGGTGACACCTCGCTTTGCGCCACTGATGAAAACCTTCACATTCTGCACGCCATGCCCGCGGTATCCGCGGTCGACAAAGGCCAACTCTGGCCTCAGGTCGGTCAGGATCTCGACCTGTTCCAGCGCCTCGTGCAGCGTGTGGCCGTCGTAAGGGTTACCCGGCAGCGCCCGCATCCCGACCACGAAGCCGCCCCGGTTGGTCGTGGCCACGCTGACCTTGGTTCCGAACTCGTACCTCTTGTGCGCCTTGCCCTTGGAGATGCAGTCCACCGCCGGTTCATGCAGGCTGTAGAGTTTCTTCTTGTCCTTCGGCTTCTGCGCCAACAGCCGGTTCACCAGCGCGATCATCCCCACCAGGCGCTCTCTCAGCGCCCCCTCCGGAACCTTACCCAGTTGCCTCTCGATGTCGCGCAGCACGCGGCCGGTGTAGCCCTTGAGCCGGCGCAACGCCTTGCGCATCCGCTTGAACTGGCGGGCATGGGCGTAGCGCCCAACCTGACCGGCCAGCCGAGGCCCAAGACGGTTGTAGTTCTGGCGCAGGACGATCCCGGCTTCGCGAGCCAGCCCGACCAGCTTGCGCCGCGCCGCCTCATACAGCCGGGCATCCGTCGGGTGGGCGATGTTCTTTTCCATCACCGTGGTATCGACCGTGACCTGCTTGAGATCGCTGCGCTTCACCACCCCGGCGCGTTTCCCGGCCTCGATCGTCTGGGTCAGCATCCATTCAACACCCTCCTCGCCGATCCGCTTGCGCCACCGGGTCAGGGATGAGGGATCAAGCGGCAGACGGTGCTGAAAGAACGTCTCGCCGCAGAAGTGCTGCCAATACGGGTTCTCGGCCCATCGTGCCACGACCGCCTCGTCCGAAAGTGCATAGGCATGTTGCAGGTAAAGGAGTCCGGCAACCAGGCGCGTCAACGTCGCCGGGCGACCGGTGTGGGACGGAAAGAACCCGGCCCATTCCCGCTCAAAGACCTCCCAGTCGATCAGGGGGGCAAGTTTCACCAGCTCGTGGCGCATGTCGATCATCTCGACCAGGCGGGCGCG
The DNA here is from genome assembly GCA_965277135.1 of Thioclava sp. GTDB lineage: Bacteria > Pseudomonadota > Alphaproteobacteria > Rhodobacterales > Rhodobacteraceae > Thioclava. The sequence goes on from CBDIBW010000043.1 coordinate 140,765, forward strand.
CAGGAGATCGTCTTGTTCCGGGAGCGGCTTTCTCGGCTTCATATCACGGCTCGAAATTGCAGGGTTCCTGCCGGGATAATACAAAACCTTGCAGGCAGCACCCAGCAATATCACATCATTCTCAAGCAAAATCAGCCGGATAAAAGTTGTTCAGGGCGAACTACCTGTTTACGTGAAAGCCCGCTCGTCAAAGCAATCCGCACCGCATCAGCGCGGAATTCGTCCGTCCGTTTCAGTCCCATAGTTCGTCTCATTTGTTGCAATAAATGCTATCAAAGGAGCGGTATCAAACCGCGACAGGTCCAATTTGTATCACTTGCCCCATCGGTTTGGGTCTCTCTGTCTCATCCATTCTCTGCTCCTCTCAGTCAGTCTGAAAGGAGCCTCCGTCACGGTCAAATGTGCGAAAGACTTTGTACGTTATCGGTAGGTCAATCCTCGTTGCTTTGAATGTTACGAGAACAAACGTTCATTTTGAATGGGCCGAAATCCTGGGGGCAGGTCACTTGCCATGAACAGGTCTGGGCAACGAGGGTCCATGTGATCATCCGGGACGGAACAGCCATACAACAACCAGGCGCTGCGTTTTTCTCAGACCCTGAGCCCGTAGGTCTGCATGGCGGCGGCTGTGTAACGCGTGCCGGCAGCAGATTGTGGCGCGAAAGTGTCTTCAAGACGGGACATCGCCGCGGGACTGATCTCGATCCGGCATGCACCAATGTTTTCATCAAGCCTTTGCGGGCTTCGCGTGCCCGGGATCGCAACCACATGCGGTCCGCGCGACAAGACCCAACCCAATGCAAGCTGAGCAGGCGTGACACCTTCGTCACGGGCGACCTCGAACAGCACCTTCGCCATCTGGCGGTTGTGGTCGAGATTTTCGCGCTCGAACCGTGGCAGGGTACGTCTGAAGTCCTGCTTCGAGAGCTGTGCCGGATCGAAAGCCGGATCGGCCAGCAGGCCGCGACAGATCGGGCTGTAGGCCACAAGCAGAATGCCCAGTTCCCGACATGCTGCATCCACGCCGTCCTGCTCGATATGGCGGGTCATGAGCGAGTATTCGGTTTGCACGGCGGCAAGACCATGGGCACCAGCCGTGGCGGTGCGCAGGGCCTTGTCAGCCCGCCGAATGGTGTCGGCAGATGCCTCGCTGACCCCGACGGCACCGATTTTCCCCTCCGCCATCGCCTGGGCCAGAGCGCCCATCGTCTCCTCGATGCGATGGCCGTCATCCTCCACCCTGTGCAGGTAATAGAGGTCGATCGGCGTTTGCAGCCGATCAAGCGACCTTTCGATGGCCTGACGGATATAGTCGGGGGACGTGTCGATGCCCCGTCGTGTGCTGTCCGAGCCATCCCGGACGATGCCACCCTTGGTCGCGAGGACAAGGCGATGACGCGCGGGATGATCCCGGAGGACCCCGCCGACGAGTGTCTCATTATGACCGTAGCCATAGACATCTGCCGTATCGAAGAAGTTCATGCCGTTGTCGATGGCGTGAAGAATGAGATCACGGGAGCGCGTATCGTCGCTTGGTCCGTAGAATTCGGACATGCCCATGCAGCCCAGTCCCATCAGGGAAACGCCGAGGCCATCCGTTCGGGCGCGGCGCAAGGGAAGCGCCTTGTGTGTGTGGGTCATGTTTTATCCCTTTCGATGTGACTTTGATAAAGCCGATAGGTGACCTCAGGGCCGGATGGCGCGGATCATCAAGAAGATGCTGCCCATCAGCACGAGTGTGAAGATTGCGAAGGGAATCAGAGACTGGACGTGCATCTGAGAAGAGACGGCCATGATTCCGGCTGCGACGATCATCAGCGAGAAGCCTAGCAGAGAGCTTACGAGCCCAGCCATGTCTGGGAAGGCCGAAACACCCATGGCCATCAAATTGGGATACATGACGCCGCTGAAGAATACGACGATAGCGAAGGGGATAGCCAGCGCCCAGAAATTGAGATCGGCGACGATAGAGAACACGAGTTGCGCAATGGCAGCGATGACGCAGATGGACGAGGCCACAGAGAATTTCATGGCCGACGTCACATTCGTGGGCATGACGCGATTGGACAGGACGCCAAGAAAATAAACAAGGCCCATGCCCAGAGCGAGGAGACCAAAGACCCCGGCCCCGAAGCCCATCGCGTCTTGCACGATGAAAGGTCCAACCAGGTTGAAGCAAAGGATTGCTCCGTAGCAGAACCCCATGGACAGAAAGATCAGCACGAAACGACGGTTGCCATAGATCGCGTGCATATCGACCCAAAGTCGACCGAAGCTGAACGGCACGGGCTTTTGGTTCGTTTCCTTCATCATAAAAAGAACAAGCCCGAGAAGGAGGACCGCGTAGCCCGCGAGGAAGATCAGCGAGTAGTGCCAGCCGATAGTCTCTTGGAAGGTTGCTCCGATCACGGGTGCCACGATAGGCCCCATACCCCAGCCAACGACCATGTAAGTCAGCACATGGCCAAGTTGCGGGGGGGTGAACATGTCAGTCGCGATGGCTCGCATCAGCACGGACGCGCATGTGATCCCCAGACCCTGAACGATACGGCCAAAGATAAAGGTTTCGATGGTTGGAGCGGCGAGAGTGATCACTGACCCAATGAGAAACAAGATCAGGCCGAGGATCAAGGACGCACGGCGTCCGATGCTGTCAGAAAGGGGACCATAAAAAAGCTGACCGATCGAGAAGGCGGCCAGGTAGAGCGAGACGCTCAGCTGGACTACCTCGCGCGTGGAGGCGAATTCTCTGGTGATCAATGGCAGAGACGGGGTGAAGATGTCGATTCCCATCTGCCCGATCGGCGCCAGCGCAACGATCAGCAGCGCATAGAAGCTATCCGAGGATCTCGAGCCTCCGCGCGAATCCGGAGGGGAGGTATTGGTCATTACAGGATTCTCCAATTTCTCGCGGTCGCAACCGCAACGAGTTCTGGATCGTGCGGAACGATCCCGGGGTTACCGACCGTTTCCAGAAGGTCGATGTCGGAGAGATGATCTCCGTATGCGAAGCAGTTATCCGGGTCAACCGAGAGTTCTTCCATGACATTCCGGGCAGCGCATGCCTTGTTCGCTCCGATCATCGGGATATCAATGGTGCCGGTGATGATATCGTCCCGGACCTCGGGACATCCGCATCGCCAGCCCGTCACGGGTGATCCCGGCATTGTTGACCAGTATATCCAACCCGCCCATTGCCTCGGCCACCGTCTTCGGCAGCGATTCAATCGACTCCGAATCGCTCAGGTCGGCCGGGCAGATATGCGCGCCCGCGCCCAGCTCTGCCGCCAGTGCCTCAAGCGGTTCGACCCGGGTGCCCGACAGTGCCACAACCGCCCCGGCTGCATGCATGCTCCGCGCGATATCGACCCCGATGCCGCCCGACGCCCCGGTCACAAGCGCACATTTTCCTTGCAGATCGAACATGCCTCTCCTCCGTTCATTTTCCAATGCTTACGTAACAGCGAATGCACCCCGGTGCTACCCGTTATTGGCCCTGAGGCTCCTGTCATGTTTTCACCCCGTTCCGACATCAGTCGGCGGCTTTCCAATCTCGATGGCAGGCAGAAACCACCCGGCCTTACGGGGTCCATTCAAGCGAACCTGCCCATCCAGCCCGACGCACACCTCCCGCCCCCGTCTTACCCCTCGCGTGCGGCGGTAATCCCGCCGAAAGATAGAGGTGTTCAAAAGTAGAATTTTTCCGTCACTATGACCGAGGAGAATTCGGATGAAGAACGCAAAATTCAGCGTCTCTCAGATCATGGCGCTCCTGCGCCAAGCTGAGAAGGGCGTGCCCGTTTCAGAGCTTTGCCGCGAACATGGAATGAGCAGCGCCCGTTTTTACAAGTGGCGAGCCAGGTTCGGAGGGCTGGATGCCAGTATATGGATGCCCGTATGATGTCTGAGCTGAAGGCCATGGCGGAAGAGACCCGCCGCCTCAAGCGCCTGTATGCTGAGATGAGCATGCAGAACGATCTGCTGAAGGAGGCGCTTGGAAAAAAGCGTCAAGGCCGTCTCAACGCAAAGAGATGGCCTGAGACGCTGTTCAAAGACATCGGGTCAGCATCGGGTCAGCATCGGGTCAGCATCGCGTTGACCTGCCACACCTTCCAGATCAGCGAGACCTGTTACAGGTACGAGCGCAAGCTCAGTGATGAGAATGCGGAAATTGCAGATTGGCTTGTTCGTCTGACGGCCAATCGGCGGTCGTTGGGTTGCGGTCGTGGGGTTGCGGTCGTGGGGTTTTGGCCTGTGTTTTTTGTATCTGCGTACCGTGAAAGGCTTCAAATGGAACCACAAGCGGGTCTGTCGCATCTCTTGCGAGCTGGACCTGAACCTGCGGATCAAACCCGAAAAGCGCCTGAAACGGCCCAAGCCGGATGAGCTGGCTGTGCCGGAGGCGCCGAACCAGACCGGGTCAATGGACGTCATGGCAGATCAACGTGCAGATGGACGCAGCTTCCGCACGCTGAATGTGTTGGATGACTTCAATCGCGAGGGGCGGGGGATCGAGGTCGACGTCTCGCTCCCCGCCAGTTCTCGCTCCCCGCCAGGCGTGTCGTGCGCCGCCTGAACCAGATCATCGAATGGCGCGGAAAGCCCGCAATCATTCGGGTTGATAAGGGCCCCGAACATGTCAGGGGCTTGCTGATGCAAGGGGCGTCGAGGCGTGGCATCGCCATCGAATATATCCAGCCCGGAAAGCCCCGGCAAAACGCCTGCATCGAGCGCTACAATCGAACGGTGCGGCACGAAGGGCTCGATCAAAACATCTTTGAAACGATAGAGGAGGCTCAGGATCAAGCCACACAATGGCTCTGGACTGACAACAACGACAGGCCCAACAGGGCCATCAGCGGGATCACACCCGCCAGGAAACTGAAAACAGCCGCATGAATTCTACAGCTGAAACCCATTAAAAATGGGGGGATTACCACATCACCGCTAGGTCATCTTCCGCGATCGCTTGCCAGGTCTTTGTTCAGCTATGTTGATCTGAAGGAGCGCATTCCCGCGCGGCATCCGTTGCGCAATCCGGCAGGTGGTGCCAGCAGGTGGTGAACGACGCGCTGACCAGCCTGGACGCCGCGTTTGAGGCCCTTTACACTGATTTCGGTCGCCCCTCGATCGCCCCGGAGCGGCTGATCCGGGCCAGCCTGCTGCAAATTTTGTTCTCCATCCGATCCGGGCGGCAGTTGAGGGAACAGATGGATTACAATCTGCTGTTGAGCTGGTTTGTTGGCCTTGGCGTGGACGATCCGGTCCGGGGTGAGGTGCGCCCGGACATCAGCCCGGCGGGCTGATTTGAGCACCGAACGGGCGAAGCCCCGGGCCGAAGGCCGACCGCGTTCACCAGGAACCGGGACCGGCTGCTGACGACAGAGATGTCGCGCAAGGTGATGGCCGCGATCCTGGCGCACCCGGAGGTCAAGCCACTTCTGTCGGACGCACATTTCCCGGTCGACGGCACGCTGATCAAGGCCATCTTGAAGGCCCGGGCTTCGATGAAGAGCTTCCAGCCAAAGGCGCCGCCGGAGGAAGACGATCCGGGCGACCCGCCGACCGATGCCCCCCCCCGCAAGCCAGACCAGCCTCACCCTCCGGAGACCCCGCCGATGCAAAGCAAATCCCGCAATGCCGAAGTCGACTTCAAGGGGGAGAAACGATCCGACAAAACCGATCCGACAAAACCCATGCGTCGGTCACCGATCCCGACGCCCTGCTTTACAAGAAATCCCCCGGCGCGGGCGCAATTCCGTGTTTCATCGGGCAGACTCTGATGGAGAACCGCAATGGTCTGATCGTCCAGGCGGACCTGACCCATGCGGACGGGTATGGTGACCGCAAGGCGGCACTCGACATGATCCACCGCCATTCACAGGGATCGACCCGGCAGCTGACACTTGGCGCGGATAAGACACTTGGCGCGGATAAAGGGTACGACAGTGCCGATTTCGTTGCCGACCTTCGGCAGGCCTGCGTGACACCACATGTCGCCCAAAAGGCCCGCCATTCCGCTATCGACGCTCGGACAACCCGGCATCCCGGCTACGCCGTCTCGCAGAAGCGGCGAAAGAAGATCGAAGACCCGTTTGGATGGGCCAAAACCGTCGGTGGCATGGCCCAAACAGTTCATCGCGGTCTCGAAAAGGGGCGCGCCAAGTTCACAATGACTAGGGCGGCCAGTAATCTGACCCGATTGCCAAGGTTATTGCCCGTATGACCCGGAACGCGGGTCAAGACCGCCCGCAAACGCGCCATGACAGGCCAGGAAACGCAGCCAAAACCGAAAACAAAATCCGCTGAACGCAGATGTCAACCGAAACCCACATCGGTTTTCAGCAGCCTGTTAAGGGCAAGGCGAAGGCTTTCACGCGCACCTATGGATTCCTCGCGGCCATCCTGCCCTACACGAATGCGGAATGGGAGAAGCTCTCGATATTTCTGAACTTCCTCACGCCGAAATTGCCGGCGCCCGAGGAGCAGGATCTCTCGAAGGGCATCCTCGAAGCCATCGACATGGACAGCTACCGGGTCGAGGCGCAGGCGACGATGGCGATTGCGCTTCCGGATGCCGACGCGGAGATCGGACCTGTGCCGTTGGGCGGAGTGGACCTGTACCGGGATTGTGCCGCTCCTTTGACCACGTATCGTGTTACAAAGGAGAATGGACATGGGCAAACAAGCGCGTGCGGAGTTCCGCGCCGAAGCAGAACGCGTCGATCGGCATGTTCGCGTGCAAGCCGTTCAAACACCCGCTCGAAAACACCTGCCCCGAAAATGCCTGGCTCGGACCAGCGTTTGTAACGATTGTAAAGCGTCCTGGCCGGGCCGTATTCGGCCGGCACATCCGACCAGCGATGGCCGGATCGTGTCTGTCGCCGTGACGATCGCGGTGGGCGTGAACACCGATGGCCGCCGCGAAGTGTTGGGCATGGCGATCGGCGCTTCCGAGGCGGAGCCGTTCTGGACCGCGTTTCTGCGCGATCTTGTCCGCCGTGGCCTCTCGGGCGTGAAGCTGGTGATCCCGGACGCGCATGAGGGCATCAAGGCGGCCACGGCGCGGGTGCTGTCGACCACCTGGCAGCGCTGCCGAGTGCATTTCCAGCGCAATGCCCTGGCCCATGCCCCTGGCCCATGCCGGCAAGAACAGCCGCAGGGTGGTCTCGGCCTTCATCGCCACGGCCTTTGCCCAGCCGGACCACGCTGCGGCCAAGACCCAGTGGCGGCTGGTGGCGGACCAGATGCGTCCCAGGCTGCCGAAATTGGCCACGCTCATGGACACGGCGGAGGAGGACGTGCTGGCCTACATGACCTTCCCCGCCCAGCACCGCGCGAAGTTGCACGCGACGAATCCAATTGAGCGTCTGAACGGAGAGATCAAGCGACGCACGGACGTCGTCGGGATCTTTCCCAACGAGGCCTCGATCCGGAGGTTGGTGGGCGCGATCCTGATGGAGCAGACCGAGGAATGGACCGTCCAGCGTGGCCGTTACATGACGCTGGAAACGCTCGTGCCGGTCTGCGATGATATCATGGTCAGCCTACCTGCCGCGCAGCGCGACTGACCAGCTCGGCCCGCCTTTGAGCGCGAGGACCACCGCCAGCTACACCATCAGCTGGGACAGAATCAGCGTCGATTATAAGCCACGCGTAATCGGGATCATCAATCACTATTTCCAAGAGTTTCTCCCATATTCCTTTGTCTCGCCACCGGATGAAACGACGATGCGTATTACTCCAGCCGCCGTAATCAGGAGGAAGGTCTCTCCAGGGGGATCCTGTACGCATAATCCAGAATACGGCATTGATAAACCGACGATTATCTTGAGCGATTCCACCCCGACTTCCCTTGCGCCCAGGAAGGTGTTGTGAGAGCAAGTCCCAGACCTGATCCGATATATCGTGACGCCTGTGAGATCCCATCCTTAACTCCTCTTAAAAATCTTGGGAGGAGAATAACACTTACCATATCTCGTGACTACACTATTTAGCAAGCAATCGGTTGAAGTCATCGAGCCGGGTCAGAACAGCTGGACGCCGTCGCCGCTTTTTACCCCGCTTTTTACCCGGAACAGCGATCAAGACCTCATGGCGGGCTTTTGCAATATCAAGCGCAACCAAGACAGGCTCGGCCTGGGCAATACTGGTATCGGTCATGGTCGGTCTCCCTGGCGGTGTGGTTCGTGCAAAACCACTGGAAGGGCCTGAGACACGGATATGATCACATGCTGCGCCATTTGCGTGCTGCGCTGGCAATCATAGACTCTAAACCGGAAGCATTCCGAAGGTGTTACGGACCGGAATACAAATGGCCCGAAACATGAAAGGTTTGCGATGATCGAGGGCTTTACCCGTCTGTCGCGGCTGAGCGAGAGTGCGTTCGCGGTTCATGATGGCTCGGATCGCTCCGATGTGCATGCGCGGGTGGCCACCGCCTCATCCTTGCAGCAATGGCGCAGGCGCTTGCCCCAGCCTTGCGATCGTGGCAGAATGCCTCGACCGCGTTGAAGCGTTCGCGCGTGGCCAGCGTGGCGGACCAAGAGGTCTTGGTGCTCTTGCACAGGGGGCGCGGTGGCATCGTCAGGCCGCTGGCGCTCTTGCCCTCGGCCTGGCCGATGAAGAGCAGCGCACCGCCCTTCACCGCGACGATGGCACCGTGATCCGCGCCGACAGGCGTGAGAAAGTTCAGATCGCTCTCGTCGGTCTGGTCGAGATGGTCGTGCAGGACGTCCTTGAAGGCGGCGGCCAGGCGCGCAGCCAGGGCCCGGCCTGACGAATGCCGGCGCGGCAACGACACCTTCTGCGTCACCCTGCCCGGCGACCCCCTCATCGCCGCCGGTGGCCAGATCACCGCAACAGGCTTCCGCCCGGGGCTCGACGGCCTGTGGTCCGTCAAAACCACCACCCACGCCATCACCGGCCGTGGATACACCACCAAAATCAGCTGCGAAAAGGCCAGGGAAAAGGAGCCATCAGACACCAAACCCAATGCAAAATAATTTGTTCCGGTCCACTGACTGCTCTATATCCGGCGTGATTTCGTGATTATCCGATGGAGATACCCATGGCAGGCCATTCCAAATGGGCCAATATCCAGCACCGCAAGGGCAAGCAGGATGCGGCGCGCTCGAAGATGTTTTCCAAGCTCTCCAAAGAGATCACGGTTGCCGCCAAAATGGGCGAGCCCGATCCCGAGAAGAACCCGCGCCTGCGCCTGGCGGTGAAAGCTGCCAGGTCGCAGTCGATGCCCAGGGATGTGATCGAACGTGCCATCAGGAAATCGCAGACCGGCGAGGGCGACGACTATACCGAAATCCGCTACGAAGGCTATGGCCCCAACGGTATCGCGGTGATCGTCGAGGCCCTGACCGACAACCTCAACCGGACCGCGTCGAACATACGCTCGACCTTTACCCGGAATGGCGGGAACCTGGGCACGACCGGTTCGGTGTCATTCATGTTCGACCATGTTGGCGAGATCACCTATCCGGCAGACGCAGGCGATATGGACACGGTGATGATGGCCGCGATCGAGGCCGGTGCCGCAGATGTCCAGAGTGATGAGGGCGGCGTCTGGATCTACTGTCCGATGGAGGATCTGTCGGATGTGGCGGACAAGCTTGAAGCCGAGTTGGGTGAGGCAATCGAAGCCAGGCTGATCTGGAAACCGCACAACCGCACCGAGGTTGATCTGGAAACCGCGCAGAAGCTGATCAAGCTGATCGACACGCTCGAAGAAGATGATGATGTGCAATCCGTTACCGCCAATTTCGATGTGCCCGAGGATGTCGCGGCCCAGCTCTGAGATTTCTCAGGAGTATGAAACGTGACGGTGCCGGCCCCAAGCATCCGTTTCCAGCGGAAGGCGCTCAGAATCCCCAATTCGTGCAGCAATGGAAGGGCTTTTCGTGCCATGATAGACCCTCAACGAATTTTTGTTCTATGATCGACTCAACTTCCGGTAATCGTTGACGGAACCTTCGTTCGCAAATCTTTATGTTCTTTATTTGTTTGAATTCGGGAATGAAAAAGCCGTGCTGCATGTCCCACAAGGGGCTGGGGGTTGGCTTTTGGCTGGTAATGACACCAGAAAGAACGGCCATGGCGGCGGCTACAGCGAGGCTGCGAACAGCCTGCGCTCGAATCAGACGCTGCGGCTGCTGTTTCTGGTCAGCGAGGGCGTGACCGGCGGGCTGAAGGCGGGTGCGAAATCGATTTTTTTCGACGATGTGCCGGTGCAGAACCCGGACAGATCGCGCTTGCGAGCCTGATCTTTTCGGGCAATCCGTTCGGCAGTGCCGGTTGAACGACGGACCGGTCGAAAAACGTGTCCACGTCGGAAAGGAAGCCGCCGATCATCGCGCCGCCTCCTGCCTTTTTGTGTCCGGCACGCCGAAACCGCCACCTCCCGGCGTTTGCAGGATGAACACATCGCCCGGTGCGAGGTTTGCCTGGTCGTTGCCGGACAGTCTCTGGATCGTCCCGTCTGCGCGACGCACGGCGTTTGCGCCCGGGGCACCCTCGGACCCGCCCTGCATCCCGAAAGCCCGCGTCTTGCGATGAGAGGAGAGCACGGTCACGGTCATGGGTGTGAGAAACTCCAGCTCCCGCACGATCCCGTCGCCGCCGTTCCATTGGCCCGTCCCGCCAGACCCCTTGCGGATCGCAAAGCGTCTCACGCGGACGGGAAACCGCGCCTCAAGAACCTCGGGATCGGTCATCCGGGTGTTCGTCATGTGCGAATGGACCGCCGAACAGCCGTCAAAGCCGTTGCCTGCACCCGTTCCGCCGCAGATGGTTTCATAGTTCTGCCACTGGTCGTTGCCGTAGACGAAGTTGTTCATGGTGCCCTGGCTTCCGGCGATGACACCGAGCGCGCCATAAAGCGCGTCTGCGATGGCCTGGCTGACCTCGGTGTTGCCCGAGATCACCGCAGCCGGATATCGCGGGTTCATGAGGCTGCCTTCGGGGGCGACGATACGGATCGGCTTCAGGCACCCCTCGTTCATCGGGATCACACTGCCGACAAGGGTGCGAAACACATACAGGACCACGGCCCTGCAGATCGCCAGCGGGGCATTGTAGTTCAGGCTGTCTTGCGGCGATGTGCCGGTGAAGTCCACCAGCGCGCTGCGCGTGGCCCTGTCGACGGATATCGCGACCTCGATCCTTGCTCCGCTATCCAACGGGTACCCTGTGTTTGCGATGGATGAGATCATTTCTTGACGGCAGAGCCCGTCTGGGCAACCTTATCAAGGTATCCGGTCAGCCGGATGCCACACCACCTGCTGACCCAAGCAGCCAGATTTTCCCGACATAGGACGTTGTCCACCCGGATCGCCTTCGGGTCGCCAGCTTTTTCGCATACCCGTTCAGGCGTTTGCACGACATCTTCGCCCCGATAGCTGAAGCGCGGATCGGTCGCCGTTCATGCGGCCAATCCCGGCCTCGTCCCGGCGATCCCCTCACCGCCGCCGGCGCCCAGATCGCCCAATCGGATTCCGCCCGGGCACCATCACGGCGACATTTCCGGCACGAAACGGAGGGCCGTCCATAAATCTGCAAAGCCTTGCCCCCTCGCTCAAACTCCTGTAAAATCTTTTGAAACAGACGTTTGAACAGGGGGCGCCTTGCTCGTCACCAGAGTTTGCAGCAAGCCACTGACAATATCTGTGCAAAAGCACACTGAGCACACCCCGGGAAATGCGGAATATGGCATCATTTCTTTCGTCTATCGCGCCAAGCGTCCTTTCGATCTGGCGCGGGTCTTCGACACGCCCGTGCCGGGTGTGATCCGCGCCAGGGGGCCTTTCCGGCTCGCCACGCGTTCCGACCGGGCCAGTGAGGTTTCGATGGTCGGGCCGGTCTTTGAAACGCGCGGGTTGGGCTTGTGGTGGGCGGTCGTGTCTGAACGGCGCTGGCGCGAAGAGCTGTGCCAACGCATGGGCAAGTGCGTCGCACGGGCATTCGGGAACCGAGGGCGGGAACCGAGGGCCGGGGCTAGGAAAGGGTCTTCATCAGGATGCTGGATCGGAATGCCGGGCCGGATCAGTCGTGTCCGGACGGACGTGATGTTTGAGCGCGGCCCCGTGTCGGAAATCCGTTTCATCCCCGCCCCGTGGAGAGAACCGGCAGATCCCTTCCCGCGCCAGGGCCGCGCCGCATGAAGCGCAACATGACAACCCGATTGGCACGCAGGCGGCGCAAGATCGACCCGATGGCGGAGTTCGATCGCCTGCCCGCCCCGGCGCGTCACTGGGCGCATCACGCGGTCCTGCCGTGGTCTGCAGCCTCGATCGCACGGATATGGGCGCGGACCGTGCGCAAAACCGGATCCGAACAGGCCGCACTTGCACGGCTTGATGCGATCGAGGCGGCGACGCTGCTGCGCGAACCCGCATCGCGTGCATCGGTTTGACTTGCGCGCACCCGTCACTAGACTTGCATGCGCAAGTTCAGGAGCGCGCTCATGTCCGACAGCCCCGAGGCCGGTTACCAGGTTCTCGCCCGAAAATACCGCCCCGCCACCTTTGCCGACCTGATCGGACAGGAGGCGATGGTGCGCACGCTCACAAACGCCTTCGCCGCCGACCGGATCGCGCAGGCGTTCATCATGACAGGGATTCGCGGCACCGGAAAGACCACCACGGCACGGATCATCGCCAAGGGGCTCAACTGCATCGGCGCCGACGGAAAGGGCGGCCCCACGACCGAACCCTGCCTGATCTGCGAACATTGCAAGGCGATTGCCGAGGGGCGCCATGTCGATGTGATAGAGATCGATGCAGCTTCGCGCACCGGGGTCGGCGACATCCGCGAGATCATCGAAAGCGTGCACTACCGGGCGGCTTCGGCACGCTACAAGGTCTATATCATCGACGAGGTGCACATGCTCTCGACCAGCGCGTTCAATGCGCTGCTGAAGACCCTTGAGGAACCTCCGGCGCATGTGAAATTCATCTTCGCGACAACCGAGATCCGCAAGGTTCCGGTCACCGTTCTCAGCCGCTGCCAGCGCTTCGACCTGCGCCGGATCGAGCCCGAAGTGATGATTGCGCATCTCGCCTCGATCGCGGACAGGGAGAAGGCCCGGATCGGGGCGGACGCGCTGGCGCTGATTGCCCGTGCTGCCGAAGGCTCGGTGCGCGATGCGATGTCGCTTCTGGATCAGTCGATCGCCCATGGTGCAGGTGAAACCACTGCCGAACAGGTGCGCGCGATGCTGGGGCTGGCGGATCGCGGCCGGGTGCTTGATCTGTTCGACATGATCCTGCGCGGCGATGCCGCCGGTGCGCTGGGCGAGTTCTCCGCGCAATATGCCGATGGTGCCGATCCGCTGGCGGTGCTGCGCGATCTGGCGGAGATCACCCATTGGGTGTCGGTCATCAAGATCACCCCGGAAGCGGCCGAAGACCCGACCGTGCCCCCGGACGAACGCAGGCGCGGGCTCAAGATGGCCGGTGCGATCCCGATGCGGGTTCTGTCGCGGCTCTGGCAGATGCTGCTCAAGGCGATCGAAGAGGTCTCGGGCGCGCCCAACGCGATGATGGCCGCCGAGATGGCACTGATCCGGATGACCCATGTTGCCGACCTGCCCGATCCCGAGACCCTGATGAAAAAGATCCGGCAAGGGGCAGACACCGGCGCACAGGCCGGACGCGGACCGGCCACGGGCAGCGCGCCGGTTCACGGCACGACGATGCGGGCGCAGATGGGTGGCCCGGCCCTGACCTCGGAGCCGGTGCTGGTTGCGGGTGGTGGTGCGGCGGGCGGTGCGGTGGTCGGTGCGGGGGCGGTCGCGATCGCCCGTCAGGTGCCCGAAACGCTGGCCCGTTTCGCAACCTTTGATGATGTTGTCGAACTGATCGCCCGAATGCGCGACATGACCCTGCTGATGGAGGTCGAGAAAAACGTGCGTCTGGTCAGCTACCGCCCCGGTCGGATCGCGTTCGAACCCGGCCCCGACGCACCGCGCGATCTGGCTGCGACGTTGGCCGCGCGATTGCAAGGGTGGACCGGCGCACGCTGGGGGGTCTCGGTCACATCCGGGGGTGGCACGCCGACGATTGCCGAAGCCAAGGCCGCGAAGATGGCCGCCGCACGTGACGAGGCCATGACCAATCCGCTGGTCGCCGCGATTTTTGACGCCTTTCCCGACGCGAGCATCGAGGAGATCACCGAGACCGGCACGCTGGCCGCCGAACCCGATGTGGACGCCCTGCCCGCAGTCGAGGAAGAATGGGATCCGTTTGAAGAGTGACCGAGCGCAGCGAGCCCCTTCGCCACAAAGGGGCGCTGCCCCCGGGCGTGTGCCACGTCTCATCCCGGAATGACAGATTTGCCGGTTTTGCACATTCTCCGGCCAGGCGTTTCGGTCTTTCTTCTTGGTCGCCCTCTTGCCCCTCCGGGGGCCCATGCGTATCTCTGGGCACAGGTCAGCCAACTCGGGAGAGGGTGCGATGTTCAAGGGACTGGGCGACATGGGCGACATGGCCAGGATGATGAAGGCCGCCAGGGAAATGCAGGACAAGATGGGCCAGCTTCAGGAAGAGCTGAAATCCATCGTGGTTGTCGGAGAAGCCGGAGCGGGCCTCGTTCAGGCCCGCGCCACCGCCAAGGGCGAACTGACCGGGCTGACCATTGATCCGTCCATCCTGCAGGCGTCGGAGAAGGACATGGTCGAGGATCTGATCCTGGCCGCGATCAAGGACACCCAGGAAAAGGCCCGGATCCGCCAAGGCGAGGAACAGGCGCGTCTGCTGCGCGAACTCGGCCTGCCCGAGACGATGGACCTGCCGGTCTGACTGGATGGCGGGCGCTGCGGGCGATATCGAGACATTGATCGCGCTGATGTCACGGCTGCCGGGGCTGGGGCCGCGCTCGGCCCGGCGCGCGGTGCTGCACCTGATCGCCCGGCGGGCACCATTGATGATCCCCCTGGCAGACGCGATGGCGCAGGTCGCCCGCACGGCGCGCGAATGTCGGCGTTGCGGCAACATCACCGCGAACGAGCTATGCGACATCTGCACCGATCCCGGACGCGCCACCGGCGAGATTTGCGTGATCGAGGATGTCGCCGATCTCTGGGCGATGGAACGTGGCCATGCCTTCAAGGGGCGTTACCATGTGCTCGGCGGCACGCTGAGTGCGCTTGACGGCGTGGGTCCCGAAGATCTGCGGATCCCCGACCTGATCGAACGGATCCGCGACGAGGATGTGCGCGAGGTGATCCTCGCGCTCAACGCCACGGTCGAGGGCCAGACCACCGCACATTACATTGCCGAGGCGATCGAACCGCTGGGCGTTTCGGTCACCGGCCTTGCACAAGGCGTGCCGATTGGCGGGGAGCTGGACTACCTCGACGATGGAACGATTCAGGCGGCCTTGCGCGCGCGCAAGGCATTCTGAGACGCGCCCCGTGCCCATGCCCCGCGCCTTTGCCCGCAGCCATTGAACACGGACCCGCGCACCGTTATCAGGGACAGATGATTTTCTCCACAACAGAGACCTGCGATGACCCGCCTCTATCACGTCGCCCTTTCCCCCTTCTGCCGCAAGGTGCGCCTGACGCTGGCCGAGAAGAAGATAGAGGTCGATCTGGTCGAAGAGCGTTACTGGGAACACCAGCCCGACTTTCTGCGCCGCAACCCCGCCGGAAAGGTGCCCGTTCTCAAACATGACGGGATGACCATGGCCGAAAGCCAGGCAATCTGCGAATATCTCGACGAGACCCACCCCGACCCGATGTTGCTGCCGCGCGACGCGTCTGGCCGCTGCGAGGTTCGCCGCCTGTGTGGCTGGTTCGACGACAAGTTCAACACGGAGGTCACCGCCAGAATCATCGGAGAGCGGGTCTGGAAGAAGATCCGCAAGGAGGGCTACCCGGACAGTCGCACGGTCAAGTCCGGGCTTTCGGCGATCAAGTATCATCTCGATTACATGGGCTGGCTGCTTGATCAGCGCCGCTGGCTGGCTGGTGACATGATGACCCTGGCCGATTTCGCTGCCGCCGCGCATCTGAGTTGCCTCGATTACATCTCGGATGTCGATTGGAACCGCTCCACCTCGGTCAGGGACTGGTATGCGAAGATCAAGTCGCGCCCGGCCTTTCGTTCGGTTCTGGCCGATCAGATTCCGGGAATGCCGCCCGCACCGCAATATGCGGAACTGGATTTCTGAGGCGGGCAAGCCGGGGCTGTCCGTCACCGGAGGTGTTTGGAGCCACTGACGCCATGGCTGTGGAAGATCTGAAATCCAGGCTGCTCGCGAAAGCCCTTGAGGAAGGGTTTTCCAAGGCGCGGGTGACCACGCCCGATGCAATTCCCCAGGCTGCCGGGCGGCTGGCGGAATTCGTTTCCGCCGGGCTGCATGGGCAAATGCACTGGATGGAGGAGCGCATGGATTGGCGCGGCGCGCCTGATGCGCTCTGGCCCGAGGCGCGCTCGGTTCTCATGCTGGCCGAGAGCTATGCCCCCGATTACGACCCGCTCGATCTGCTGGAGGCGCGCGATCGGGGCGTGATCGCGGCCTATGCGCAGGGTCGCGATTACCACGATCTGGTAAAGAAGCGGCTCAAGCGGGTGGGACGATGGTTGCTCCACCAGGCCCCCGAGGGTGAAATCAAGGTCTTCGTCGATACCGCGCCGGTGATGGAAAAACCGCTCGCGCAGGCGGCGGGGCTGGGCTGGCAGGGAAAGCACACCAACCTGCTGGCACGGGATCTGGGCAACTGGTTCTTTCTGGGCGCGATCTTCACCACCCTGGAACTGGCTGCCGATCCCCCCGAGACCAGCCATTGCGGATCGTGCCGGGCCTGTCTGGATATCTGTCCGACGCAAGCCTTTCCCGCGCCCTATCGGCTCGATCCGCGGCGCTGCATTTCCTATCTGACGATCGAGCACAAGGGACCGGTCGAGGAGGCGTTGCGCAGCAAGATGGGCAACCGGATCTATGGCTGCGACGATTGCCTGGCCGTGTGCCCATGGAACAAGTTCGCCGCCACCGCGCATGAAGCCCGCTATCACGGAGGCGTCGGGTCCCCGCCCCTGGCCGAACTGGCCGCGCTCGACGATGCGGCGTTCCGGGCACGTTTTGCCGGATCGCCGATCAAGCGGATCGGGCGCGACCGTTTCTTGCGCAATGTCCTCTACGCAATCGGCAATTCCGGCGATCCGACCCTGGCCGAGACCGCGCGCTCCCATCTGGACGACCCCGATCCGGTCGTGGCCGAAGCGGCGGTCTGGGCGCTCTCGCGTCTGGGTTCCAATAGTCCGGGCCCCAATAACGGGCCCCAATAAATTGACAATTGCGATTGTCGCGCGCCAGGCACGGCCTATCATCCGAAGCATGAGTGTCCGGACCCTTCCCGATTCGCGCCCCCTTCTGGGGATTTCCCTCAAACTCGGCGCGGTAACCGGATTCGTGATCATGCAGGCGCTGATCAAGGCGGCTTCGGACCACATACCGCCGGGCGAAGCGGTGTTCTTTCGTTCTTTCTTCGGAATGGTGCCGATTCTTGTCTGGCTGGTGGTGCGCCACGAACTGTCGGGCGGGCTGCGGGTGGCCAATCCGGGTGCACATGTGATGCGCGGCGTTGTGGGAACGACCGCAATGGCGTTGGGTTTCGCGGCACTGGCCTTTCTGCCCCTGCCCGAGGCGACCGCCATTGGATATGCCGCACCACTGCTGACGGTGGTCTTTGCTGCGGTTCTGCTGGGCGAGACGGTGCGGCTGTTCCGGCTCAGCGCGGTCGGGCTTGGGCTGCTTCGGGGTGTTGATCGTGCTCTGGCCAAGGCTGGGCGGTGCCGGTCCGGTCGCCGCACCTGAAACGTTCGGTGCCGTGTTTGCACTGGCGGGGGCAACCTTCGCGGCGCTGGCACAGATCCAGATCCGCCGCATGGTCGGCTCGGAGCGCACTTCGGCCATCGCATTCTGGTTTTCCTGCACGGCCACGGTCCTGTCGCTGTTCTCGATGCCATTTGGCTGGATCATTCCAACCGGTCGCGAGGCGATCTTTCTTGTCCTGGCCGGGTTGCTCGGGGGAAGCGCTCAGATGATGCTGACCTCGGCCTATCACCATGCCGATGTCTCCCTGGTGGCGCCTTTCGATTATGCCTCGATGCTGCTGGCGCTGATCATCGGCTATGTGGCGTTTCAGGAGGTGCCGACGCTCTGGACCCTGACCGGGGCGGGGATCGTGATCGCAGCAGGTATCCTGATCATCTGGCGCGAACATCAGTTGGGGATCGAGCGCCGCCACGCGCGCAAGGTCGGCACGCCGCAGACCTGAATCGTCTGACTGCCCAGCCACATCTCGGCCACATCGTGCATGGGAAAACCGGGGGATTCCGGTCTTTGCGTATCGAGCGGGCAAAAAACCTGTCCGCCTGACGCGGTTTTGCGCGCGGTTCTGCGCCCTGGAAAACGAAAGGACGAGCCATCGTGGTTCGTCCCTTGTCTTGTCGTCAAGATGTGTGATCAGTTCCGAACGTGCTTTTCATAGGTTCCGGCGATGTCTCTGGTCAGCGCGCCCACCTCGAAATGAAAGTCGCCGATTTCGGAAACCGGGGTCACTTCGGCCGCCGTTCCGGTCAGCCAGCACTGCTCGAAACCGGCCAGTTCGGTCGGTTCGATACGGCGCTCATGCACAGCAATGCCCTTTTCCCTGAGCAACCCGATCACCGTCTGGCGGGTCAGACCGTTGAGGAAACAATCCGCCAGCGGGGTGTGAACCTCGCCATCCTTCACGAAGAAGATGTTGGCGCCCGTTGCCTCGGCCACATAACCGCGCCAGTCCATGAACAGCGCATCCGAATAGCCCTTGTCCTCGGCCGCGTGTTTCGAGATGGTGCAGATCATGTAAAGACCCGCCGCCTTTGCTTCGGTCGGGATCGTGCGCGGATCGGGGCGGCGCCATTTCGCGATATCGAGCCTGGCCCCCTTCATCTTGGCATCACCGTAGTAATTGCCCCATTCCCAGCCGGCCACGGCCAGACGAA
>CBDIBW010000044.1:0-51080 GCA_965277135.1 Thioclava sp.
CCTGTCGCACCGTCGCGGAACTGGAATACGGCCGCACTCTTGTCGCGAATCTGGTGAACGATCGCTGATCGGTGAAATGGTCGAGGGCAAGCTGAAATACTACCCGAGCACAACCCGCGAGGCGTTCCACCACACGGGTCGGATCACCACCAACCTGCAATCGGGCAAGGTGTTCGAGGATCTGGGTGTCGCCCCGATGGATGCAGGACATGACCGCGCGATGGTCTGCGGCAGCCTCGCCTTCAACAAGGACGTGATGGAAGTGCTCGAAGGATTTGACCTGCGCGAAGGGGCCAATTCCGAGCCGCGCGAATATGTGGTCGAGAAAGCCTTTGTCGGAGACGGCATCTGATCGGACCGATGATGTCAGGGGCAATGGTCGATACGGGAGCAGGCCATGCGAGATTTCAGGATCGTCGATGTGTTCAGCCATCACCCATTTCGTGGCAATCCGGTGGCGGTCATCCTGAACGCAGACGGGTTGAGCGGTGCGCAGATGCAGGCGATCGCGGCCTGGACAAACCTGTCCGAGACCACCTTTCACCTCGCCCCAACGCGTGAGGATGCGGATTACCGGCTGCGGATCTTCACCCCGCGCAGCGAGTTGCCCTTCGCCGGGCACCCGACGCTCGGCTCGGCGCATGCGCTGATCGAGGCGGGACTGGTGCTGCCGGTCGATGGTCGGCTGGTGCAAGACTGCAAGGCCGGTCCGGTTCCGATACGCGTCGTCGGCGAGGGCCGTTTGCGGCTGGAACTGCCGCGACTGGAAACGACCTGCCTGTCCGACAAGGAGGCGGTGCGCCTGGAGACCATCCTCGGAACGCCGTTGCGCGAAGGAACCCAACCCGCAATCGTCGATGTCGGGCCGCGCTGGATCGTGGCCGAGATGGCCGATGCCGCCTCGGTCGTTGCATTGACCCCCGATCTGGCCTCGATGGCCGCGTTTGAAACGGAGCTGGGCGCAACCGGCGTCACCATCTTCGGACGCCATCCCGACGGTGCGTTCGAAATCGAGGTTCGCTCTTTTGCCCCCTCTGACGGGGTACCCGAAGATCCGGTCTGCGGCAGTGGCAATGGGGCGGTGGCGGTCTATCGGCAGGCACGCAGAGACTGGCCGGGATCGGCCCGCTACCTGGCGGCACAGGGGCGCTGCGTGGGGCGCGCAGGAGAGATCGAACTGATCGTCGAACCCGGCCGGATTTCGGTCGGTGGCGCGGCGGTGACGACGGTCAGCGGTCGGATTTCCGCACCCTGAACCGGGCCGGACAGCTCTGGCACCGCGCCCGATACCGCACGATCAGACGGTTGGGCGCGTGCACCATGCTGGATGGAACCGGTCATCGGGCGCGGATGACGTTCCTGCGCCAGCACGGCCTGGAGCCTTGCAAAGGTGCCCCCGTGATGCAGCCGGTCGCAGATCAGTTGCGCGACTTGTCCACCATCTTGCCCTTGGAGATCCAGGGCATCATGGCACGCAGTTTCTCACCGACCTGCTCGATCTGGTGCCCGTCATTGATCCGGCGGGTTGCCTTGAAAAAGGGCTGGCCGACGGCGTTTTCCTGCATGAAGTCACGCACGAACCTGCCGGTCTGGATGTCAGTGAGAACCGCTTTCATCCGGGCTTTGGTGTCTTCACGGGGCAGAATCCGCGGACCCGAGACATACTCGCCGTATTCGGCCGTGTTCGAGATCGAGTAGTTCATGTTCGCAATGCCGCCTTCGTAGATCAGGTCAACGATCAGCTTGACTTCGTGGAGACACTCGAAATAGGCCATTTCCGGTTCGTAACCGGCTTCGACCAAGGTTTCGAAGCCCATGCGGATCAGTTCGACGAGACCACCGCACAAAACCGCCTGCTCACCGAAGAGATCGGTCTCGCATTCCTGACGGAAGTTGGTTTCGATGATGCCCGAGCGACCGCCGCCAATGGCAGAGCAGTAGCTGAGTGCAAGATCCTGTGCCTTGCCGGTCGCGTCATTTTCGACCGCAAAGAGGCAGGGCACGCCGCCGCCCTTGATGTATTCGCCGCGCACGGTGTGGCCCGGACCCTTGGGAGCCATCATGATGATGTCGATACCCGGCTTGGGCTCGATCAGGCCGAAATGCACGTTAAGGCCGTGCGCGAAGGCGATCGCGGCACCCTCTTTCAAATTGTCATGCACGTATTTTCTGTAGGTCTCCGCCTGCAGTTCGTCGGGCATGGTGAACATGATCAGGTCACACCAGGCGGTGGCTTCGGCGATGCCCATCACCCGCAGCCCTTCGCCTTCGGCCTTGGCCTTCGAGGCCGAGCCTTCGCGCAGGGCGACAACGACATTCCCGGCGCCTGAATCGCGCAGGTTCAACGCATGGGCGTGGCCCTGCGAACCGTAGCCCAGGATCGCCACTTTCTTGTCCTTGATCAGGTTCACATCGCAATCGCGATCATAATAAACGCGCATTTGTTCCTCCGTTTGCATCTCGCACCAGACTAGCGAGGAATGGCCGATTTTGATGTCATTTCTTGATAATTTTCGGAATATGGAGTAAATTAAATTCGCAGATATTACACTTATCGGATAAATCATGCAAATTGACGATACGGATCGCAGGATTCTGCGCCAGATGATGGCGGAACCCGGTCTGCCCACGGCCGAACTGGCCGAGCGGGCCGGGGTCACCGCCGCGACCTGCTGGCGGCGGATCGAGCGGCTGCGCGAGAGCGGTGTCTTGCGCGGCGAGGAGGCTGTGATCAACTGGCATGCGCTGGGATGGGAGGTCGAGGTGAGCCTGCGTTTTACCCTGGACAAGACCAATCCGAGGGCTTTTGACGAATTCATTTCGGCGGCGCGAGAGGTTCCTGAAGTGCTTGAAATCCAGTCTTTTGTTGGGTCAACCGATATGCGTCTGCAGGTCATCGCGCGTGATATGGCGCATTACCAGGAGGTCTATCGTCATCGCATTCTGACCTTGCCGCATATTGCCGAGCTTGATGCGCTGATGCTGATTTCCAGGATCAAATCGAGTGGGGAACTGCCGATATGAGCGTTGATCTGGATGATCTGGATCGGGCAATCCTGCGGGCGCTGACACGTGATGCAACACAAGGCGCGGGCGCTTTGGGGCGTCATCTGGGACTGTCTCAACCCGCGACGTGGCGTCGTATCAAACGGTTGCGGGAGTCGGGCGTGATCGCCGGTCGGCGCGTCGTGATCAACCCGGAGGCATTGGGCTTCGGGGTGCGGGTGTTTCTCGGGATCAAGCTGGCGGCGAAGGGACGGGTCAGTCTCGAAGATTTCGAACGTGCGGTGACCGCGATCCCGGAAGTGCAGGTGGTCCAGCACGTTCTGGGCCTTTTCGACTACCGGTTGCGGGTCATTGCGCACAATCTGCCGGATTTCGAACGGGTTTTGCGGCGGCGGATCATGACCTTGCCAGGCGTGGGGCAGGTCGAGGCGAATGTTCTGTTGAGCGAAGAGCGACGGCCGGGGCCGCTGGGGTGATCTCGTGTTGCGATCATGTTGAAAAATATGCAAACCGCCTTTGCTGTCAGAACAGGCTGCCCTGCTCCGGTCCCGGATCGGCTTTTTTCTTGGTGATTCTGGAACGAGGTGCTGCCGCATCATCGGGAATAACCGACAAGCGCCCATCGATGAACTCGATCTCAAGCCCGGAGTGACCCACGGCCTCGGCTTGTCCGGTAACGATACAATCCGGGCCATGCACCACCGCGTAACCGCGTTTGAGGGTCTCGGTATAGCCCAGCGTCTGCCGCATCCGATCAAGCCGCTCCAGCCGATCCCGGAGCGCATCGAGTCGCGTCTGCGGTGCGCGCTCAAGTCGCTCGGTGAGCGCAGCGAATTGCTCCGCGCCGTCACTGTTTCGCTTTTGGGCGAGTGCGATCATTCGGGCTTTCGACATCTCCAACCGATTGGCAAGACCGCAGAGGTCCTGTTGCGCGCGGCGCAGCCGCGCGCCCGGGGCGGGCCGCAAGCGGCCCGCAAATCCCTCGACCTCGCGGCTCCGGTCCCGAATGAAGCGGCGCAGCAGATCGGGGCGCAGCAGAACGGCCGAGCGGTCGAATGCGGCGCGTTTGTGCAGGTTGGCGGCGCGCAGGGCGGGCGTCAGGCGATCCGAGACCAGATCGAAGCGTTGCCGCGCGGGTTGGGTCAGCGCCTCGGGACGGCCCAGCCCGCGCGCCAGATCGCGCAACCGCTGCCCGCGCTGATCAAGCCGGGCCGAGGCGGCGCGTGCCATCCGCGCCTGCGCTTCCGACAACCAGGTGGCCAGTTCCGCGCGCACCGGCACCGCGATTTCGGCGGCCGCAGTCGGCGTGGGCGCGCGCTTGTCTGCCGCGAGGTCGATCAGGGTGGTGTCGGTCTCGTGCCCCACGGCCGAGATCAGCGGGATCGCGCTCTCGGCGGCGGCGCGCACCACCACCTCTTCGTTGAACCCCCACAGATCCTCGATCGAGCCGCCGCCACGCGCAACGATCAGCAGGTCGGGGCGCACAACCGGGCCGCGCTCTGGCAAGGCATTGAAACCACGGATGGCACGGGCGACTTCGGGCGCACAGGACTGGCCTTGCACCGCGACCGGCCAGATCAGAACCCGGCGTGGGAAACGGTCGCGCAGCCTGTGCAGAATGTCGCGGATCACTGCGCCCGAGGGGGACGTCACAACCCCGATCACATCGGGCAGCCAGGGCAGAGGTCGTTTGCGGGCCGCCTCGAACAGACCTTCGGCGGCAAGCGCCTTGCGGCGCGCCTCAAGCATCGCCATCAGGGCCCCGGCCCCCGCCGGCTCCACCGCATCGACGATCAACTGGTATTTCGACTGGCCCGCGAAGGTGGTCATGCGCCCGGTGGCGATCACGTCCATCCCCTCTTCCGGGCGCACCTGCATCCGCGCGACCTGCCCCTTCCAACTGACTGCGGCGATCACCGAGCGATCATCCTTCAGGTCGAAATACATATGCCCCGAGCGCGGCAGGGACACACGCCCCACCTCGCCGCGCACCCGCACCCGGCCGAACTCGCCTTCGATCACGCGTTTGACCGCACCCGACAGTTCGGACACGGTAAAATCATGCACGTTCGAGCTGCCGCCCGATCCTTCATCGTCCAGAAGATCCATCACTGCCCATCGCTGCCTTGCCTCAACTGCCTGCCCAGCCTAGAAGGTGCCGAAGCGAAGGCCAAGAGGGCAGAGATGAACATTCTGGTGCTGGGGGGTGGCGGGCGTGAACATGCGCTGGCCTGGGCGATCAGGCAAAACCCGAAATGCGACCGGCTGATCGTGGCTCCGGGCAATGCCGGAATCGCACGGATTGCCGAATGCGCGGCGATCAACCCGTGCGATGCGGCGATGGTCCTGGAACTGTGCGAGGCGAATGCGGTGGATTTCGTCATCATCGGCCCCGAGGCGCCGCTGGCGGCCGGCGTGGCCGATGCGCTGCGTGCACACAACGTCCTGACCTTCGGACCTTCGGCAGCGGCAGCGCAGCTTGAGGCGTCGAAGATCTTCGCCAAGGCGATCTGCGATGCCTGTGGCGCCCCCACGGCAGGCTATGCGCACTTCGACGATCTTGAGGCGGCCAAGACCCATGTGCGGACAAAAGGCGCGCCGTTGGTGATCAAGGCCGACGGCCTCGCTGCGGGCAAGGGTGTGATCATGGGCATGACCGAAGCCGAGGCGCTCGACGGTCTCGACCAGATCTTCGGCGGCGCCTTTGGCACTGCGGGCGCCGAGGTCGTGATCGAGGAATTCATGGAGGGCGAGGAAGCCTCGCTGTTCGTCCTTTGCGACGGGCAGAACGTGCTGGCGATCGGCGGTGCGCAAGACCACAAGCGCGTGGGTGAAGGCGATACCGGCCCCAATACCGGAGGCATGGGCGCCTACGCCCCCGCACCGGTGCTCGACGCCGAGGTCGAAGCCAGGGCGATGACCCGGATCGTCACGCCGACCGTGGCCGAGATGGCGGCGCGCGGCACCCCGTTCCAGGGCGTGCTCTATGCCGGTTTGATGATCCGGGATGGCCAGCCGCGGCTGGTGGAATACAATGTGCGCTTCGGCGACCCCGAGTGCCAGGTGCTGATGCTGCGTCTGGGCGCTCAGATACTCGATCTGCTTCTGGCCTGTGCCCAGGGGCGGCTTGATCAGGTACAGGTACAATTCGCCCCCGATCACGCGATGACGGTGGTGATGGCGGCAAGCGGCTATCCGGGCAGCTATCGGAAGGGCAGCGCGATCAAGGGGCTCGATATGATTTCCGAGGACAGCTTCAACATGGTTTTCCATGCAGGAACCTCGGAAAGGGACAACCAGATCGTTGCCAGCGGCGGGCGTGTGCTGAACGTCACCGCGCGTGGTGCCACCCTTGCCGAAGCCCGGGAGCGCGCCTATGCGATGATGGATCAGATCGACTGGCCCGAAGGCTTTTGTCGTCGCGATATCGGCTGGCGAGCCCTTTGAAGAGCAAAACACCGGGGGGCCTTGTCCCAACTGGTGGACCGGACAAGATCATGTTGCATTTTGGGCCGCACCATTTTCGGTGTCCGGGCGTTTCTGTGATTTTGGCGGTTTCCCGGCGGATCGAGGTTGTGTATCCGCTGCTCCCGCCATCGAGCCGGGACCGCTTGTGAGACCAGTCCGGCATCTTGCTGGCCCCATCCGGACACGGCTCCGCCGTGCCGGGGAACGTCTCGGGATCGCGGCCCCTGGAATGAGTCTTTTTGACATGGGTCTTTTTGACATGGGTCTTTGTTCGACATCCGGGCGGTGACCGGCAACAGGGTCGCGAGGCGCCGCACAAACCGTTTGCATGGCACCCTCAGCCGATCATGGCGCGCACACCGCCCGTCTGCGCCCGGTCCAGCAGGAACTGATCAAGGATCACGCAGGCCATCATCGCCTCGGCCACCGGCACCGCACGGATGCCAACGCAGGGATCGTGGCGCCCCTTGGTGATCACCTCCACCTCTTCGCCCGCCATGTTGACCGAGCGGCGCGGTGTCAGGATCGAGGAGGTCGGCTTGACCGCGAAACGCACGGTGATCGGCTGGCCGGTGGTGATGCCGCCCAGGATCCCGCCCGCATGATTGGACAGATATTCCGGCCCGTGCGGCCCCATCACCATCTCGTCGGCATTGTCCGCGCCGGTCAGCGCCGCCGAGGCCATGCCCTCGCCGATCTCGACCCCTTTGACCGCGTTGATCGACATCATCGCGGCGGTCAGTTCGGTATCCATCTTGCCGTAGATCGGCGTGCCCAGCCCCGCCGGACAGCCCTCGGCCACGACCTCGATCGCGGCGCCGACGGAATTCTGACCCTTGCGGATCGCGGCCAGGTAGTCGGTCCAGTCCTGCACCGCCCCGGCGTCAGGAAGGAAGAACGGGTTGCGCAGGATCTGGGTGCGATCGAACCGCGCGCGGTCGATATGCCTGACACCCATCTGGATCATGTAGCCATAGATGTGCAACTCGGGCAGCAGTTGGCGCAAAACCGCCCGCGCAACGCCACCCGCCGCAACCCGCGCAGCGGTTTCACGCGCGCTCGACCGCCCACCGCCACGGTAATCGCGGATGCCGTATTTCTGGTGATAGGTCATATCGGCATGACCGGGGCGGAACTGCTGCGCGATCGCGCCATAATCCCTGGACCGCTGATCGGTATTCTCGATCATCAACTGGATCGGGGTGCCGGTGGTCTTGCCCTCGAACACGCCCGACAGGATGCGCACCGCGTCGGCCTCCTTGCGCTGGGTCGTTTCCTTGCTCTGACCCGGACGGCGCCTGTCGAGGAACTGCTGGATGAAGGCCCCGTCCACCGCAATACCGGGAGGGCAACCATCCACCGTGGCACCAAGAGCCGGCCCGTGACTTTCGCCCCATGTGGTGACACGGAAGAGATGGCCGAACGTGTTGAAGGACATGGGCGATGCCTTTGCAATGGAAAACTTGCCGCCTACCTTAGCAATTTGCCCGTCATGAGGCAACGCGGATGCAAAGCGCCCACGACACCCCTGTCAAAACACTGCTGTCAAACGAACTGGTCCCGCGACACCGGGACACTGGACTGGGACACTGGGGGGGGCGCATGAGGGAGGGCCAGGGCACCGGAAGCCACTTCCGCATCGCCCTCGTGAACCGCCTCAACGCCCTCGGCCAGACCGGGATCGAACGCGTGACCCGAGATCGCGGGGCAAAGGCGAAAGCGCATCTCAACGAAAGGAGCTGCAACAATTTCAGTCCAGCCAAACAAGGACACCGGCCCACATCATGTGAACGGATTTATTCGCTTTGTGCAGGATGCCGTCTTGCTGCGATTTCATTGATCGCGTCCAAGCTCCATGACGAACAGAGATGCCAGTGCCTGTCCATAGGGCGTCGGGAGATTGGGAATGCGACGATAGAAATCGAGATCGGGCCCCATTGCGGTGCCGTCCGAAACATCCTGGAGAAACCCGTCCATATCAATGCGGGCAAAGATCGCCCGTTCTGCCCGCTGCACCAAAGTGCGATATTGCGGACCGACCAGCCCTTCGTGCATGGCGGCAAGCGCACCATATCCGATACCTGCAGTGCCAGAGGCCTCTACAGGGCTGCCCGGATCATCAAGAAGAGTATGGAACATGCCATCTGTGCGTTGGAGATTCGATAGGGATGCCAACTGGCTATTGAGAACCTCAATCAAATAGCGACGGATTGCTCCCTCAGGCGGGGCGATCCGGAACAGCTCCGGTATTGCAATCGTAAGCCAGGAATTTCCCCGCGCCCAAAGTGCCCGCGCATAATGGTGTCGTCCATCAAAATTCCAGCCATGGAAGAACAGACCGGATTCCACATCTCCCAAATGACGTATATGTGTCAGGAACTGATAATGCGCCTCTTCAATCCAATCATCGCGCCTCAATACGCGTCCGGCAGCAGCCAGGAACAACACAGCCATGAAGAGCGTGTCATCCCAGAGTTGTCGCGTATTATCGCGTTCCTTGACGGTATGCTGCAGACCACCTTCTTCTGTTTTGGGGTGGTCCGACATAAGAAAAGAGGCCCATTCAACGACCACTGGCTTCCAGTCTTTCCGGCCCAGTTCATCCACAAGAAGACACAATGTCAGCATGGGCGCGACGGAATTGACCTGCTTTCGCGGCAATCCGCGCCCGATCTGCCACTCATACCAACGCGCGATCCGTTCCAAGGCTTCCCTGTCGCCAGCATCCTGTGCAATGCGGAAATCGCCATAAAGCCCGACGCCGACCTCCCAGTCCCATTCGTCAAAGGCGATATCGGCAACTCCTTCCTGACCATTCTCGCCAATCCCTTTCAGGCGACGGAACCCAGAGGACAAAGCCTTCATCTTCAATTGGAAATCCAGGTTATTCATAATCTTTACCTAAAAACTTCATACAGGGAATTGCTGTGGCACCAGACAGAGAAACCATTGGTTCCATGACCGGCTCATCAGGAAAGTTTGATGTATCGTTGGAGATGTTACCCAAGAAGTATCCCGTGACCGGATCCCATTCCAGAGGGATTGTTCGACATCTTTTCTGAAAGGCTGAGAAGCTCTTGTCCATATCGGACGAACCGACCACGAGGGCACATCCCAGCTTGGAGCCTGCAAGACGCCATTCAGTGCCCTGATATTGTCCTGACTCCAGCCTTGTGAAGGGTGACGAGCCCCAAAGCGCCCCATAACCCGATCCGCAGCGGAAAAAGATCCATTGACCATCTGGAATGATCTCATCAAGGATTTGATCCGGGATGAAGGCGTGAACAAAGGGAATATCACCAGGCTGCAAGTCGTAGCAAAGCCGCGAAACGGTGGCATCGTGGTCAATATCGGGCATCCGCCCATTACCAGCCCAATAGGACGGCCGCGAAGCGCCCCAGATTTTCAAATCACCCGGGTGATTGCACCACACCTTTGCCAACGGATGATCGGCAAACTGTATTTCCGCCACATGTTCCTGATGCCCTGATTGACCCGGCTTGTAGTGGGTTACACAGGACAATTGAACATGTGCGTCTTTGAGCAGCTTGATGTTCGCCATCTCCAGCCCCTGGGCATAACGCGCCTCAATCATCGTGCCCGGCTCGGGCCACGCGAACGCAATCAGCCGCTTCGGCGGTGTATAATCGGAAAGCGCAACCAGTATGGCTGCGGCATCCTTGCCGGGCACATGCCAGCCCCCAAACAGCACCGACGCGACAGCCCCCAGCTCTGTCATCGGCCCCGCCAGCAGTTCCTTTTCATAGGTGCGACCCTGCGACCCCGTCGCAACGCCGCCACATTGATGCAGTGCGACCATTACGCTGATCTGATCAAGCAAGGCTTTTGCTCTTTGGCGCAGCGACAGATCATCCGTGAGTTCAAACAGGGTCAAGAGACCCCGATAATTGATCGGATAATAAGCCGCCGAATTCCACTCGGCAAGTCCATGTTTTTCAATGGAGTCGAACCATTTATGCAAACGTTCACGACCCAGGCATTCCTGTTCATGCCCGAATTTGCCGGAATTTCCAAACACCGCAGAGGACATCATCTGTCCGGCCAAGTGCTGTGCGACATGGAAACAGAGCACATGGTTCTCACTCCAGAACCACATGACATCATTGCCCGGTTCATCCATCCAGTACCGAAAGCCCAGAATGGCTTGTTGCAGCCGATCTGCATGAGTCGACGGCAAGGCATTCCGATATCGAAACCAGATCCATAGAAGGCTCATCATGCGAAAATCGGCACAATCCCAACGCTCCTCAACGCGCTTGATCGCATCCAGAAATTCGCGTTCGGCCTCCTCGTTCCAGCAACCCGCACTCAGCGCAAAGAGACAGGCCTCGATATGTTCGACTCTATCCAGTTTCGAAAGGAAATCTGTTTTGCGAGCGGTGAGCGTTTTACTGGACGGTCGATCCGCACCGGGCATCACCGTCGTGCCAATGGAACGAGATATGCGAATGCCATCAATCTCTGTCTCGAATGCAAGCAATGGACATCCTGCTGGCAAAGTCAGCGAAAGTTCGGGCGAGGAGAGGGACATCATGCCCTCTTGCCCTGGCAAATCGAGGCAAGATAGATGAACAGCAATGTCGGACAGATTGTCTGATGTCAATACAGCGCGATTGGAAAAATGAAATACATCCTTCATCCGCAATCCTTCAAGCAGCGCCGTCGCTTTGCGTAATTGGGCTGTATCAGCGATTCCACGAATGGCAACGGTGATATTCTCACCCTGAAGAAGCTTCAGCTTGAAACCGAAACTGGTATCTCTTTCGCACAAATCCTCGAAGCGCACCGTCAACATATGTGCACCCGCGGCAAGTTGTCTGGAAAATTTCGATTGATTGGGAATATTCCGCTCGAATGGTTCGAACTCATGAGTCAGATCGTTATCCAACCAGACAAGCACACCGCCACAAGTCTCGATCTCGAATTCCAGATCCTGAGCGTCGGGCAACATGATCTGACAGCGAGCAAAGCAGGACTTCAACGTTGGTCGATGACAAAAATCGGAAAGGTCAACCCTGTCGGTTTCCGCACCAGAATAGATGTGCTCGAAAGGCCGATCCGGCAGATCAATGTGTCTTTCCCCAAGCATCGCTCGCAGAGCTTGTCGACATGGAAAATCACCCGTGGCGACCCAGCCATTCACAAACTGATAATCGACCTGGTCAGGCATGACAGACGCCTCGCCCGGGAAATAGTCCTGATCGACAGATGTGAGGTTCCAGACCGATTGGCACTGGCCGACTTTCCAGTCATTGGCCAGTGCGACCGGTTCGAAAGTGGAAGGGACAACGCTCAAAGCCAACTTCCTTGACGTGTGATCTTTCGATCCTAAACGCAAACAAGCAGGCGGGCGCAAACATCGCTTGTAAAATAAATTTCACTGACGCATAAGAGCCTGACCGAAACGTGATTGATAACAGAGTCTGACTTGGAACTCTCCTCTTGGAAACAAGATCTTGCGATACGCCTTGTTACGAGGCGAATATGTGCGGCAAGGATCCGAATATGTGCGGCAAGGATCCATGGCCTGACCTGCTCGGCTGAAAGGTCCCCGGTTTGAAGTTGGCCCGTTCTCCAAACGAGGAGACAGACGATGGGCATTGTTGCAGACCTGACGCCCGCCGACATCTGTGTGCCAAGGTGGGTCTGCAACGATCCACAAAGGAGAGCGGTCATGTCGGAGATTATCCCGGTCGGGTTTGATCTGGCGAAGACTGTGTTTCAGATTCACGGGGCTGACGCCTCTGTGCGTGTGGCGGTGCGGGTCGCGCTGGCGAACAGGATGGCTCTGATCGTCTGGGTCCTGATGGCCGGGTGTGGCGTCTACCGGTCTCCGGTCGCGGCGGCGCAAGCGGCCGTCGGTCGCGAGAACGTCGGAGCGCAGGAGGGCAAGGAGCCGTTTGGCGCAACGCTCGTGAGACGGGATCGGGAAACCCGGGGGGGGCAACAGAGCGCCTTCGAGCATGTGGCTTTGATCCGGCCCCGACCTGCGAACACCATCCGGGGCCCGCTGCGTAATGGATAAGTCAAGCCACTTTTCGTTTTGGATCGAATCTTTCTCGCTTTTGCAGCATGGTCCAAAGCACGTTCACACGAAGTGGACCTGTACCGGGATTGTGCCGCTCCTTTGAGCAAGACGCAGCGGGCGGCCATGGTCGTCCTGGCCCATATCCGCGAGCAGTTCGCCGGGCCGTTCGCGTTGTCTCTCGGCAGCTATGGACGCGCGCGCATGGCGGAAGAGCTGCGAGAGCTTGGGCGGTCAGCAGCCGCATGAAGCGGGCTCTGGCGATCCGAGCTCTCAAGATGGCTATCGCGCTGCGGAACCCGCCGAAGGGATGCATCCATCACACGGATCGTGGCAGCCGGTATTGCTCTCACGACGATCAGAAGCTTCTGCGTCAGCACGGCTTCAAGGTCTCCATGAGCGGCACGTGCAACTGTTACGATAACGCTGTCGTCGAGACGTTCTTCAAAACCATCAGGGCGGAGCTTCTGTGGCAAAGAACCTGGGAGACCCGGCGCACCGCAGAGATGGCGATCTTCGAGTACATCAACGGCTTCTACAATCCCCGCCGTAGACACTCAGCTCTGGGGTGGAAAAGCCCGCTGGCCTTCAAAGCAAAGGCCGCTTAAACGAGAAACCGGAGCGGCATAAAACCGGTACAGGTCCAGAGCGCTTGCCGCACATTATGGCGAACGGATTGCGGGCTGCGAACCATTCCCTGACGTTTCGGCCATCCTTCTCAAAGTTGCGGATGGCGAGGCAGATCAGCTTGGTCGCCGCCTCGTCCGTCGGGAATGAGCCGCGCGTCTTGATGGATTTCCCGATCACACGGTTCAGGCTCTCGATGGCATTGGTCGTGTAGATGCTCTTGCGGATCGCCGGATCGAAGCCACGGAACGGGATCACCTCGGCCCGGGTCCGGCGCCAGGCCCGGTGCCAGGCCCGGTGCCAGGCCTGGGCGATCGAGGCATGTTTCCCGGCCCATTTCTCCTCGAAATCGTCGATCTCGGCGGCGGCCAGATCGGCGGTTGCGGCCCCGTGGATCCGGCGCAGATCGGCAGCCACGGCCTTGCGGTCCTTCCAGGAGCAGAAGTTCAGGGTCTGGACCATGGCCTCCGGTAAGGCGGCGGTGATGGCCTCGGGAAAGCCCTTCAGCCCATCGACGATCGCGATCAGGATGTCCTGCGTGCCTCGGGTCTTCAGCGCGTTCATCACCGGGAGCCAGAACCTGGCTCCTTCGTTTCCGGCGATCCACAGGCCCAAGACCTCGCGCAAGCCGTCGCGGGTGACGTCGCGGGTGACGTCGCGGGTGACATACACGGCCCCTCGCCAGCGGTCTCGAACCGATGGCGACGCGCTGGCTCGATCTTCACCGTCCGGCTGTCGGCATCGCGGATCTTCACCCGTAGGGCGTCGAAGATCACGATCGGATACATCCGCTCCGGTGCCCGGCTCTGCCAGTCCCGGACCTCGTTCAGGACGGCGTCGGTGACCCGGCTGATCAGGTCGGGCGAGACCTTCAGACCATAAAGGTCGAGCAGGCGGGACTGGATATCCCGCACCGTCAGCCCGGCGGCGCAGAGCCCGATGATCCTGGCGGCCATCCCGTCGATCCGGGCAAGGTCTTTGAACACCGGGGATTTCGCGTTCCAGCGCGGTCAGGACGTCGATGAATTTCCTGGTGCTGATGACGCTGGTGCGATGACGCTGCCTGTTCTGGCCGAAGGCCTCGCCGGTCCGCACGTTCAGGGCCGCGAACCGCGTCGTCGTGCCGTTGCGTTTGTACTCATGGGTCATGGTCTGGCCGCGCCCCGTCTTCAGCGGCAGGCCGGGCCGGGTGCGGTCGAGCGCCTGGATCCGGGACGTCTCATCCACCGACACGACCACCGACACGACCACCGCATGGGCGGGCGGGCTGACGTAAAGTCCAACGATATCATGGCGTTTCTTAGTTCGCCCTGAACAACTTTTATCCGGCTGATTTTGCTTGAGAATGATGTGATATTGCTGGGTGCTGCCTGCAAGGTTTTGTATTATCCCGGCAGGAACCCTGCAATTTCGAGCCGTGATATGAAGCCGAGAAAGCCGCTCCCGGAACAAGACGATCTCCTGCGCGCCCGCCTGGTCGAGATGATCGACATGCGCCACGAGCTGGTGAAACTTGCCCCCCTGATCGACTGGGAGGTCTTTGAGCGGGAATGGGCCGGGTTCTTTCCGTCCCACACCGGTCGCCCGGCGACGTTGACGCGCCTGGTTGCCGGACTCCTTTACCTGCAACATGCCTATGCACTTTCGGACGAGGCGGTCGTGGCACGATGGGCCGAGAACCCGTATTGGCAGCACTTCTGCGGCGAGACGTTCTTTCAGCACCGTCTGCCGCTTGATCCCTCATCCCTGACCCGGTGGCGCAAGCGGATCGGCGAGGAGGGTGTTGAATGGATGCTGACCCAGACGATCGAGGCCGGGAAACGCGCCGGGGTGGTGAAGCGCAGCGATCTCAAGCAGGTCACGGTCGATACCACGGTGATGGAAAAGAACATCGCCCACCCGACGGATGCCCGGCTGTATGAGGCGGCGCGGCGCAAGCTGGTCGGGCTGGCTCGCGAAGCCGGGATCGTCCTGCGCCAGAACTACAACCGTCTTGGGCCTCGGCTGGCCGGTCAGGTTGGGCGCTACGCCCATGCCCGCCAGTTCAAGCGGATGCGCAAGGCGTTGCGCCGGCTCAAGGGCTACACCGGCCGCGTGCTGCGCGACATCGAGAGGCAACTGGGTAAGGTTCCGGAGGGGGCGCTGAGAGAGCGCCTGGTGGGGATGATCGCGCTGGTGAACCGGCTGTTGGCGCAGAAGCCGAAGGACAAGAAGAAACTCTACAGCCTGCATGAACCGGCGGTGGACTGCATCTCCAAGGGCAAGGCGCACAAGAGGTACGAGTTCGGAACCAAGGTCAGCGTGGCCACGACCAACCGGGGCGGCTTCGTCGTCGGGATGCGGGCGCTGCCGGGTAACCCTTACGACGGCCACACGCTGCACGAGGCGCTGGAACAGGTCGAGATCCTGACCGACCTGAGGCCAGAGTTGGCCTTTGTCGACCGCGGATACCGCGGGCATGGCGTGCAGAATGTGAAGGTTTTCATCAGTGGCGCAAAGCGAGGTGTCACCAGGACGATCGCCAAACTCCTGCGACGGCGCAGCGCCATTGAACCAATGATCGGGCACATGAAGAACGACGGTCGACTGACGCGAAGCACCCTGAAAGGAACCGACGGCGACGCTCTGTTCGCCGTGCTCTGCGGCTGCGGTCACAACATTCGCATGATCCTGAGACACCTGAGGGAGATCTTGTGCCGGTTGATCCGGGCTCTCACCTCGCTCCGACAGACCACCACCGCTGAAACGGCCTTCGTCGGGCCGTCTCAGATCGCCAACGTGCCAATCTGAAACCCTTGTTCAGGACGGACTTCTTATCATGGCGTTTCTTCGCAAACTCCGGATCGCGTGACAGTTTGAACACCCGCCAGCGGTGAGGGGTCAGCCGATGCGCCTTCCAGATCTTGTGCACTGTCGAGACCGCCAGCCCGGACGCCCTGGCCATCGCTCGGGCCATCGCTCGGGCCGTCCAGTGCGTCGCCTCGTGCGGTCGCCTCGTGCAGCGGGGGCGCCCTGGGTCAGCGCCACACTCCCGGTCACCTTTTCGGGCGCAATTGGGGCTTTGCCGGGCGGGCGCGTGGCGTCCTGCAACAGACCGTCCACGCCCGCCTCAAGAAACCGCGCTCTCCAGCGCCAAACGGTATGCTTCCCAAACGGTATGCTTCGTTGTGCCCGTCGCCCGCGCGATCGCCATGAGCCCGACGCCATCCGCGCTCAACACCACGATCCGCGATCGCCAGACATGTTTGTGCGCGCTGTTCCGGTCCGCGACGATCCATTCAAGCCGGCAACGCTCTGACTTCGTGAGCAGGATTGAGCCTGCTTTGTCCATGGACCAGACTCGCACGATCCGAGGGCAAGGGAAATCCCAAATGGGTGATCTATGTCTCGGGCAGACCACTAGGGCGTCCATCGATCGCATAGAGATGCCATGGACACAGGTCCCCTTGATCACAGCCGTCCGCGCCTTCTCGACGCAGCGCCGCAGCTCAAGCAAAGACGGGAAGCAGGAGTCCGTGCGAAGCCGGGGAATGCGCAACTCAACGCTGCCAGCGCGGGTCTCCGGGCCTCAAATCCTGACCTGGACATATCTTGATCCGCCAGTTGGCCTGGCATGATCCTGGTCATGGCCGCTTACCGCCTTCTGGGGGCAGGTGATCGGTCGCGCAAAACGAATGGTCGCCAAGCACCTCGATAATCCGGCAATCGGCAATCCGTCCGCCCGCGCATTGGTCAACCATACGTTCCAGCTCGGCTTTCAGCGCCGTCAATCGTGCCAGTCGGCTTTCGACTTCGGCCAGTTGCGCCCTGGCTATGGCATCTGCGGTGGCGCAGGGCTGCTCGGGGTTGTCCAGGAGACCAAGGAGGTTGCGAATCGCCTTGATCGTGAAGCCCAGATCGCGTGCATGCCGGATGAAGGCCAGCCTTTCGACAGTCTTGCGATTGTAGAGCCGTTGATGTCCCGCGCTGCGCTCGGCCTCTGGCAGGAGGCCGATCTGCTCGTAGTAGCGGATGGTCGGCACCTTCACGCGGGCCTGCGCCCCGAGCTTTCCAATGGTGAGCATCAGATTCCCCCTTGAACCTATAGTTACTGGAGTCATTAGGACTTCGATTCGATGAATGCAATTGCTCGCGCGAAGGGGGCTCCCATGACACCCGTAAAGAGTGAAACCACCTGCCACTGGACGATCTCCGGGATGGATTGCGGCGCTTGCGCCAGCAAGATCAGGGATGCGGTGGGGCGGCTGCCGGGCGTTGGCGACGTGAAAGTCAACACCCTGTCCGAACGGCTGCTTTTGACGCTGGACGAAACGCAGACTGGTCGCGAAACGGTGGAAAATCTCGTCAGAACGCTCGGATACGGCATAGCGCCCCGCACGGTAGCTGAAAAAGGGCCCTGCATGGCAAATACCGACGCAATTGCAGGAGAAAGCCATGACGACAGCCGAAATACTCTCAAGATCACCGATGATGGCTCCAATGCAGGTCATGCCCGTGACGCCGCGCAGACCCGTGGCAAGGGCTGGTACCAGACGGCCAAAGGTCATCGGGTGATCATCACCGCCATACTGCTCGGGGTGGCCTGGGCTGTTGAACGGCTGGCCCCCGAACCTGGCAAAGGGGCCTTTGTCGTCGCGGGCCTGATCGGTCTGGCACCCATCGCGCGGGGTGCCTTCATTGCGCTGCGTCTTGGCCAGCCTTTCACCGTCGAAAGCCTGATGACGGTTTCCACGGTCGGTGCCCTGTTCATCGGTGCCGCCGAAGAAGCTGCACTGCTCGTGTTCCTGTTCACGGCGGGCGAAGTTCTGGAAGACATCGCGGCGACAAAGGCGCGTGATGGCATTCGGGCGATGGCCAGTCTGGCCCCGGAGACGGCGCTGCTTGATGTGGATGGAGCAACGCGCGAGGTGCCCGCCGCAAGCCTCGCCATCGGCCAGACCGTGCTGGTTCGCCCCGGCGATCGCATTCCGGTGGATGGCGAGATCACCGAAGGTATATCGGGCGTGGACGACAGCCCGATCACCGGCGAAAGCACGCCGATCACCAAGGGCCCGGGCGATGCTGTCTTCGCCGGGTCCATCAATACCGATACCGCCTTGCGGGTCGCGGTGACGAAGGCGGCCGAGGACAGCACCATCTCCCGCATTGTCCGGCTGGTCGAAGATGCCGAAGAGGCTCGCGCACCGACCGAACGCTTCATCGACCGGTTCAGCCGCTGGTACATGCCCGCCATCATTGTCGTTGCGGCACTGGTCGTTCTGGTGCCGCCACTTGCGTTCGATCAGCCATGGGAGACATGGATCTATCGCGGCCTTGCGCTTTTGCTCATTGGCTGCCCCTGCGCACTGGTGATTTCGACACCTGCCTCGGTTGCCTCGGCGCTCTCCCTTGCGGCGCGGCGTGGATTGCTGATGAAGGGTGGTGCCGTGATCGAGGCGGCGGCCCGCGTCAGGCAGATCGCCTTCGACAAGACCGGAACCCTGACCCATGGGCGACCGGTGGTGATCGATGTGCTTGCCTTGGGCAAGGCAACCGAGGCGGACATTCTGGCCGTGGCGGCCGGTGTCGAGACCGGTTCGAGCCACCCTTTGGCCGTGGCGATTGTGAACAAGGCGAAGCAGGCGGGGATCGAGGCGCTGCCGTCGAAGGATGCGCAGGCACTGGTGGGCAAGGGCGTGATGGCGAAAGTGGACGGCGCATCCGCCTGGGTCTCTTCGCCGCGCCATGCGTTCGAGACCGGTGGCCTTGATGAGTTCGGTCTGCGCCGGGCAACGGGTTTCGAGGATGAGGGCCATACGGTGGTTGCGGTGTTCCGCGACAAGGCTCCGCTCGGCCTGATCGCCATGCGTGACGCGCCGCGCGCCGATGCCAGGGACGCTGTAGCAGACCTGAAGCGGCTTGGGGTCGGCCCGATTATCCTGACCGGGGACAGCCCCCGGGCTGCTGCGGCAATTGCCGACGGGCTCGGCATGGAGTTTCATGCCGACATGATGCCCGAGGACAAGCTCAGGACCATCAGGGATATGGGGGAGCATGGCGGCGTCATGATGGTCGGTGACGGCATCAACGACGCCCCGGCCCTGAAACAGGCAAGCGTCGGTGTGGCGATGGGATCGGGCACCGATGTGGCGCTTGAGACTGCCGATGCCGCGATCCTGCGCGACCGGATAACGGACATCCCCGCCATGATCCGCCTGGCCCGAGGCACGATGGCAAACATCAGGCAGAACGTTGCAATCGCACTCGGCCTGAAGGCTGTTTTTCTCATCACCTCGGTCGCCGGTCTCACCGGTCTCTGGCTTGCCATCATGGCCGATACCGGCACGACCGTGCTGGTCACCTTGAACGCGCTGCGCCTCTTGCAGTTCGACCTTGACCGCGATCCGTGACAAGGCGTGCCGGTTCGGTCAGGGTCCGCCGAACTGGCCGACCGTGAAGATATCGCACCCTCC
The DNA here is from genome assembly GCA_965277135.1 of Thioclava sp. Lineage (GTDB taxonomy): Bacteria > Pseudomonadota > Alphaproteobacteria > Rhodobacterales > Rhodobacteraceae > Thioclava. The sequence continues at coordinate 19,600 of CBDIBW010000044.1, forward strand.
TGCATGACCCGCGTCCTGCACCTGATGGTGCTTGATCCCAACCTCGTCGAGGTAATCCTGGGCGGCAGGCGTCCTTTCTGGCCCATGACCCATGGGCGGTAATATTCAATGCAAAAACCGGGGCAGTTTTCAATGCACATCGACAGGCAAGCGCCTTCCGCCGCGTCTTCATGGCTTCCGGGTCATTGCCCAGCCGGATCAAGCACACCCCGGACGATGACATCATGATACCTTTCTTCTGCAACCCTTCTGCAACGGCCGACTTGCGCGTTTCTGGCTCGGGGGCCCGGGTTCCCGATCGCCAGTTCGATCACCGTGCGCTCGATATGCCTGGGCACCAGGGATGCTTGGGCACCAGGGTTCAGGATTGGCTGGAGGCGGCCCGGATCCATCTGCGCCTGCGCGCCGCAAACGAGATGGGCACCCGTTTCATCGCAAGTCTGCCCAATGATCTTGCCGCTCCTCTCCCGCATCCCGCGCTTGTCACGCCTTGACAGGACAGTTCGCCTTTGCCCTTGCCGCGTCCCAGATCCCGGCCAGTCGCGCATAGCGCGCAGCCATCTCGGCAACTGCCGCATCGTCGCCCATGCCGCCCGTCATCCACAATCGCGCCACATCGCCAAAGATCGTACGTCCCACCGCAAAACCCTTTACCAGCGGAAAGCGGGCTGCGACCTCGAAGCTCGTCGCCAGAGCCGCCTCGGGCGCGTCGAGTCCCAGCACCACGATCCCGCGCGTATGGCGGTCATGTTCCTCGATGGCGGCCACGGCCGAGGCCCATCCGGCCGCGTCCGCCATCGGTTCCAGCTTCCACCAGTCGGGATGGATCCCCGCCTGGTAGAATTGCCGGATCAGTGTCGCGGTCGTCTCGGACGTGACGGCCGCCACCTTTGAGGGAATGATCTCGAGCAGGAATTCCAGTCCGTTGCGCCGCGCCGCGGTGAACAGCCGCTTGACCACCGCCTCCTGGTGCGCGCGGGTCCCGGCATCGTCTTCGGGATGGCAAAAGACCAGAAGCTTCACCACCTCCTCGCGCGCCCATTGCACCAGCGCGCCGCAATCCGCGTCCAGTTCCAGCTCCAGCTCGACCGGGCGGCTTCCCGGCCATTCGGTTGGACGCCCGATCCACAGACCCGAACCCGACGCCGCGTGCAGCGCCGCCCGGCCGATCCGGTTGTCGCACAAGATCCCGTAGCCCGGACGCCCGTTCTGAACCTGACGCGCCGCCCGCAGGCACAGTTCCTTGAAGGCGCTGCCCTTTTTCGGGCTATACCCTTCCATCTCCTCGAACTGCATCCGGTGGTCAAAGGCGAAGATCCGGTAATCGTCCCAGTCGGGCAGAGAGCGCGTATGCCGCGTCGTTGACCAGTGGATCTGTTCGAGTTCCGCATCGTTGCGCAGATCGGGCCGGACCACACCGCGCCTGAGGAAGAATTCCAGTTCCGCCAGCGAGGGATAGGCCGGGGTGCAGCCATGACGCGACACCGCGAACGCCCCGCAGGCATTGGCATATTCGAGCGCCCTCGGCCAGCTCTCGCCATCAAGCCAGCCCTTCATCAGGCCAGAGAAGAACCCGTCGCCCGCCCCCAGCACGTTGAACACCTCGATCGGGAAACCCGGACCCGTCTGCCCGTCATCGAGACGGTCGGGGATCGCCCCCTCGAAGGCCACCGCACCTGCCGCGCCGCGCTTGCACACAAGCGTCGCATCCGAGACCGCGCGCACCGCGCGCAGCGCCTCGATCGTATTCGTCGAGCCCCCCGCGATATGGAACTCTTCCTCGGTTCCCACGATCAGGTCGAAATGGTGCAGCGTCGCTTGCAGTTTCCGGGTCACTTCGGCGCTCTCGACAAAGCGGCTCTCGCCATCGCCATGCCCCGCGACCCCCCAAAGGTTCGGGCGGTAATCGATATCAAGCGCGGTCCGTGCGCCATGCTTGCGCGCCAGTTCCAGTGCGCGCAGCACCGCCGCACGGGTCCGTGGATGGCTCAGATGGGTGCCGGTGGCCAGAACCGAACGCGCCTGGGCAATCAGCCCCTCGTCGATATCGTCCTCGCACAGCGCCATGTCGGCACAGTTCTCGCGGTAGAAAATCAGCGGAAACTGCGCCTCGTCGCGGATCCCGAGGATCACCAGCGCGCTCAGGCGCTCCGGGTCCGTCGTCACCCCGCGCACATCCACCCCCTCGCGCACCAGTTGCTCGCGGATGAACCGCCCCATATGTTCGTCGCCCACACGGCTGATCAGCCCGGATTTCAGCCCGAGCCGGGCCGTCCCGCAGGCAATGTTCGTCGGAGACCCCCCGATATATTTCTCGAACGACCCCATATCCTCAAGACGACCGCCGATCTGTGATCCATAAAAATCGACACCGGCGCGACCGATTGTGAGTATGTCGAGGCTTTTCATGCCAGATCTCCCATCAGAACCGGCGCACCGTTCGAGCGCGCCATCGCATGGATCACCGTCTCGATCTCAAGACCGGCCGCGAAATCCGGGCCGGCATTCGGCGCACCCGCGATAGCGGCGCACAGGTCGCGCGCCTCGATGACCTTCTGTTCGTTGAACCCGAAATTGTGCCCCGGTGCCGGGCAGAAGGCCGCGAAATCGGGCTGTTCGGGGCCGGTCAGATGGCGGGTGAACCCGGCCTCGCCGGCACGGTGCAGCCACAGCTCGTTCATGTTTTCCTGATCGAAGGCCAGCGTCCCGTCAGATCCGTGAACCTCCCATTGCAACCGGCACTTGCGCCCATGCGCAACGCGTGAGGTCGCGAAAGTTCCCTGCGCCCCGCTTGCAAACCGGATCAGCGCCATCGCGCTGTCCTCGTTCTCGACCGGTTTGGGCCCTTCGGGCGAGGGGCGCCGGGGGATCGCGATCCGTGTCATCGCGATGAGTTCCTCGACCGGCCCCATCAGCGCCACCATCTGGGAGACGAGGTGGCAGCCCAGATCACCTAGGGCACCCAGGCCACCGGCCTCTTGCGTCATCCGCCATGACCACGGGAGAAGACGGTCGGCGGCATAATCCTCGTCATAGACGCCGCGGAAGGTCTGCGGCGTTCCGATCGCGCCATCGACGATCAGCTTGCGTGCCATCTGGAACGCGGGCGAGCGCAGGTAATTGTAGCCCAGCATCGTGACCTGACCGGGATGGGCTGCGGACAGCGCGGCCATCTCGCGCGCATCCTCAAGCGTCAGCGCCATCGGTTTTTCCAGCCAGACATGCTTGCCGGCCTTCAGTGCGGCCTCGGCCATCGGGCGGTGCAGCCCGTTGGGCGCGGTGATCGAGACGACATCGACCGCGCCATCGGTGCAGGCCGCCTGCCAGTCATCGGTGGCACGGGCGAAGCCGAACCGGGCGGCGCATGTGTCGGCATGTTCGGCGGGCGTATCGCACAGCACCTCCAGCCGCGCAGGCGCGCCGCCAAAGACCGTCGCGAGATTGCGCCAGGCCATCGCATGGCACTTGCCCATGAACCCGGTGCCGATCAGCGCCACACCGAGCGCGGTGGCAGGCATGGGACGAGACATGTTCCTCTCCCTGTTTTCGAGTGACGGGGGTTGGCGCGGTGAACCCGGCCTCATATCGTGCCGCCGAGCGAACCTTCGAGTTCGGCCATCTCCTGCCCCCCGGCCATCATATCCTGCAATTCGTCGGGGGTAATCGCACCGCGCACGGCCGTGCCCAGCGTATGGCCGCGATTGAGCACGGTGAACCGGTCCCCCACCGCCATCGCGTGACGCACATTGTGGCTGATGAAGACGACACCGACGCCCTGCTTGCGCACCTTGTCGATCGTGGCCAGCACGTTTGCGGTCTGGCGCACGCCAAGCGCCGAGGTCGGCTCGTCGAGGATCAGCACCCTGGCCCCGAAATAGACCGCGCGCGCGATGGCGACGGTCTGGCGTTCGCCCCCCGAGAGCGTGCCCACCGCCTGATCGGGACCGCGCAGGTTGATCCCCATCTTGCGCATCTCTTCCAGGCAGACCGCGTTTGCATGCCGGACATCGAAGCGCCGCAACGGACCCTTTCCTTGCGTGGGTTCGCGCCCCATGAAGAAATTGCGTGTCACGCTCATCAGCGGGATCATCGCGAGATCCTGGAACACGGTGGCGATCCCGGCCTCCATCGCGTCGCGCGGCGAGGCGAAGGTCATCGGTTTGCCTTCGAACAGTATTTCGCCATCGGTCGGCTTGTGAACGCCCGACATCGTCTTGATGAAGGTCGATTTGCCCGCGCCGTTATCCCCCAGAAGGCAGTGGCATTCGCCGGGACGGATGTCGAAGCTGACCCCTGCCAGCGCGATCACGTTGCCGAAATGTTTCCTGATATTGCGCATCTCAAGGAGCGGGCTGGCATCGGGCGAAACCGTGCCATGGTGAAATCCGGTTTCCTGTTCCATCCTACCGCTCTCCCGTCACGCGCTTGCGGATCACATTGTTGAAGATCACGGCCAGCAGCAGCATCCCGCCCAGGAAGACCTGAAACCAGTCCTGGTCGATCGAGGTATAGGTCAGGCCGATCACGACCATGCCGAAGATGATTGCCCCGAAGAACGCACCGATCGCCGAGCCATAGCCACCGGTCAGCAGGCTGCCGCCGATCACCGCCGCGATGATTGCCTCGAACTCCTTCTGAAACCCGCGCCGCGCATCGGTCGAACCGGCGTCGATCACGGTCATGATCGCAACGAGCGCCGCACAGCAGGCGGTCACGACGAAAAGCACCGTCTTCACCCGGTTGACCGGCACGCCGGAATTGGCCGCGGCCGTCCTGTCGCCGCCTGCGGCAAAGACCCAGTTCCCCGCCGGGGTGCGCAACAGGATCCAGGTGGCGATGAGGGCAATGCCAATGAACCACACGATCTCGACCGGGATGCCGGGCACTTTCGGCGCACCGGATTTGAACCTGTCGATCCAGCCCCACTGCGCGAGCGTCCGGAACAGGCCGGTGAAGGCATCGCCCGAGAAGAACGGTGCCAGCCAGTCATCGGACACGGCATCGCGCACGCCGCGCAGCTGTGTGGACCCTCCGGTCAGCCATTTCAGCCCGACCAGCGACAGGCCCCGAAGGATGAACAGAAAGGCAAGCGTCACGATGAAGGAGGGCAGGCCGGTGCGGATCACCAACTGGCCGTTCACGACCCCCATAAACCCCCCAAGGATCAGCGTTCCGGGGATCGCAACGATCAGGGGCAAGCCGAGATTGACCGCGAACGCCCCGAAGATCATCCCGGCAAAGGCGACCATCGAGCCGATCGAAAGATCGAACTCCCCCCCGATCATCAGAAGCGATGCCCCGATCGCGAGAATCCCGAGCTGGGCGGCGGGTGTCAGGAAATTCATGATCCCCGACAGCGTGAACATCGCGCCATTGGCCGTGACGAGAAAGAAGATCGTCACCAGAATGAGACCGGCGATCGCGCCGAGTTCGGGGCGCTTGATCAGGCGCGAGATCAGTGTCTCCTGACGAACGCGTTCATCGGGAGCCGTGGAACTGGTTGGCATGGTTCTTTTCCTGAAATCTGGTAATGCGGGACGCGCGTCAGGCACACGAACCTCCCGCAGCGGCGTGTGGGAGAGCGCGCTTGCACGGGTCACATGCGCGCCCCCGGATCCATGTGTCATGCGATGAGGATCAGCGGATACCCCTGGCGGACAGGTCGACGACCTGGGCGGCCTTGTCCCGGGTGATCAGATTCGGACCCGAGGCGACTTCCGACGCCGGGATCAGACCGTATTTCGCATAAAGCGCGAGGAATGCAACCGGCAGATAACCCTGCAGATATTGCTGCTGGTCGATCGCAAAGGCTGCATCGCCATCCTCGACCGCCTTCAGAAAACCGGGCGACATGTCGAAGCTGGCAACCTTGATCTGGCCACCGCCCTTGCCAAGCGTTTTCACCGCCGCAACCGCAGGCTCGCCCGAGAGAGCCGCGCCAAGTGCCATGACCGTATCAATGTCGGGATTGGATTGAAGCGCGGCACGCACCCTGGCCTCGATATCGGACGGGTCATTTGTGGTGGGCAGAACGGTGGAATGGCCAAAGCCCTGTGCAAACCCCTTGCAGCGCAGATCGAGCGAGACATTGCCAACTTCATGATTGACGCAGATCGCCCTGGTCCCGCCCATCTCTCTGAGCTTTTCACCCGTGCGCTTGCCGGCCTCTTCCTCGTCCTGCCCGACATGCAGCAGCGCGCCGAACTCCCTGGACACGTCCGAGCCTGCGTTCATGGAGATCACCGGAATACCGGCCGCGACCGCGCGCTTGATCGACGGGCCAAGCGCATCAGCGTCGGGGATCGAGACCACGAGCCCGTCCGGCTCCTGGTTCACCGCCGCGTCGATGATCTGGCTCATCGCAACCATGTCGAACGTCTCGGGCGAGCGATATTCGACCTTCACGCCGGTATCCTTGCCAGCCTGTTCGACACCGTTCTTGACCACCGACCAGAACGGATCATTCGCCTGACCATGCGAGACCACGACAATATCGGTCGCAAAGGCCGGCACCGCGATGGCCACCGCCGTCGCCGCAACCGCCGCACGCAAAAACTGTTTCATTGGTTCCTCCAGTCTTCTTCTGTTTTGACACCGCGAGGACGCTTTCCCATGTCACGTCCCGTGCGGTCCGGCCGATCTGTCCGACCTCGACCCGCAAGCGTATGAACACACCTGCCATTCCGTCGCGCCCGAAGCGCGCGCCTCAAAGCGTTGCCAGTTTGACGGCCTCTCCTGTTCTGGCGGATTTCGTGGCCGCCTCCGCCATCGCAAGCGCGCTCACGCCATCCTCAAGCGTCACCGGCATCGGGCATCCCTGCGCCAGTGCGGTGACGAACGCATCCCATTCGGCAGCATAAGCCGACATGTAGCGCTCAAGAAAGAAATATGTCGGCCGGGCCGAGGAAATCCCGGCTGCGGTTGATTTCGAAACCGTGTTCTCCAGCACGTTTGCCGCATTGAGCAGCCCGTCCGAGCCCAGCAGTTCGACCCGCTGATCATAACCGTAAACCGCCCGGCGCGAGTTCTTGATCACGGCGATACGCCCGTCGGCATAGCTCAGCGTGACCGCCGCCGTATCCACGTCGCCAGCCTCTCCGATCGCCGGATCAACAATCGCGGCTGCGACCGCGCGCACGGCTACGGGCGCTTCGCCCATGATGAAATTTGCCATGTCGAAATCGTGGATCATCATGTCCCGGAACAGCCCGCCAGAGACCTTGATATAGCTCACCGGCGGCGGGGCCGGATCGAAGGATGTGATCGACAGCAGTTCCGGCTTGCCAATCTCTCCCGCCTGACTGGCCGCGCGCAGGGCGCCGAAATTCGGATCGAAGCGGCGATTGAAGCCGATCATGACCGGTCGGCCGCTTTTCGATACCGCAGCGAGGCAGGCTTTGGCCCGTTCCAGCGACAGATCGACAGGCTTTTCGCACAGCACCGCCTTGCCCGCCCCTGTCGTCTTCTCGATCAGATCGGAATGGGTGTCGGTCGAGGTCGCGACAAGCACCGCATCAATGGCCGGATCCGCGATGATCGCGTCCGAACTTGTCGCCTGCGCCCCATGTTTCGCAGCCAGAGCCTGTGCAGCGTCCGTATTCACATCAGCCACGGCCACAAGGGCGCTTTCCGCATGCCCGGCAATATTCACGGCATGAACCTGACCGATTCGGCCAACGCCGATCAATCCGACCTTCAACATGTATTCCGTCCTCGACCGGGCCGAGTTGCCCAAAAACCGTGATCACCATTGCCGTTCTTGCACTCACCTGCAAGAAATTTTTTCTCGCGGGTGCGCAAAATGCTCTGCGACCATGTTTCCAGACGAAAACCGGCATCAGGCTTGCCAAGAGTCAAAAGATAAAGATAGAGAAGAACACCGTGATGAGCGAGAGGCACAGGCGCCGGTCCGCGCTAACCCCGCCCGCCCTATCACCGGCACACGGCCGATCCGTGAATGACGCTGCGTCGAGCCTGTCGTCAGCCACGATCCATCTCGCCAATGTCCTGGACGCTTGCAAAGTCGCACACCGCTTGGGGACACTCAGCGCCATCACGCCCTGTGAATACATCTGCAAAATCCGGACATCAGAGCCAGCGAGATTCATCCCAAATCCGATCCACCAGAGGCCGGGACTGAACACATAGGGCGCGCTCATCTTGTGTTGATTTCCGTATAGGCGGCAAGCAGATCATTGACCTCGTCAAAAAAACGAATTCGATCTCTCTCAAGCAGCAATCCACAATCGCAATATTGCTTGATCGTACCCGGTGAGTGAGAGATCATGATGATCTGGCTTTTTGCCAGTTTTTCCTGGAACACCGCCTTGCTTTTTTTCTTGAAGTCTTCGTCTCCTACAGCAGTGATCTCGTCGATCAGGTAGACGTCGAAATCGATCGCCATGCTCAGGCCAAAGGCGAGGCGTGCTTTCATGCCGCTTGAATATGTCTTGATCGGCAGACGCAAGGATGGCCCAAGTTCTGCAAACTCGGTCACGTAGCTCATTACCTTCTCGGTGTCTTGCCCGTAGATACGTGAAACAAATCTGATGTTCTCAATCCCTGTCATGCTTCCGTTGAAACCGCCAGAGAATCCTAACGGCCATGAGACACGCGTTGTTCGGTAAACATGTCCGTAATCGGGCGGCTCGATACCCGCCATCAGGCGCATCATCGTGGACTTGCCGGTGCCGTTCCTGCCCATGATGCCCACATTGCGGTCAGTCGGGAATGCAAATGAAAAATCCGTCAGGATCGTCTTCCTGATACCTTTGGTTCGGTAGAATTTGCTGACCTTGTCGAAAACGAGCATCTAATACCTCGCTCGACGAAACAGCCGCTCGCCTGCAAGTCCAAGCAGCAGCATGGCGGCTCCGACACTGACCGGATACCAGATATCAAGCAGCATTGAGTTATAGTTCGGATAAAACCCGTGTCGGAACCATTCGACCAGATGGAGTACCGGGTTCCATTGCAACACGTCTCGTGCCTGTGGTGGCAGTTGGCTCGGGACATAGAAAATGCCCGAGATGAAAAACAATGGCCGGGTCAGGATTTTCTCGATCTGGGCCCATGTGTCCCACAAGGAGACGATGACCGCGTTGAGCGTGCCGAAGCCGAGGCCAAACAGCCAGGTGGCTAGGAAAGCCAGAATCACATGCTCGGGTCGGGCTGGAAGTGATGCAAGACCCAGCGTGATCAAGGATGTGTAGAAAATGACCATGATGAGCATGTAAGTCGCCGCGACAAGCAGCCCCCGGGCGATCAGGGTATCAACATCCTTGATGATCGGATATGTCAGCAATGCCCGGTTTGCATCGAATACCGTCATCAATTTGTTCGAAAGCTCGCTGAAGAACTGGAGAGACAGGATACCGGTTGCGAAAAAAAGCGCCAGACTGGATCCGAAGGGCGGCTGACGCCCGACGATACTGAACAGAAACACCAACAGGCCAACACTGACTGTCGGCGTGATGATCGCCCAGACATAGCCGAATGCGGATGTGCCAAACGTGGCTCGGGTTTCACGCAGCACGAGGCTCACGACAACGCGCAACTGAAGCATCAGCAGTTCTGACGTGCCGACCAGCTTCATGTCAGATGGTCTCGCACGGAATAGGTGATCAGTGCACCGATGCCCCAGGCAGCAATCAGGGCAAAACCCATTACAAGAAGATCGCGAAGACGGTGCGGATACTGTGCGGCTTCAGCGACCTGGGGGTGCAGATAGATCGCCAGGTATCGCTGCTGGCGGTCTGCATCACGACGCGCCTGTTCGAGCGACGCGAGTGCGGACGCGTAAGCCTGTTGCGCGAAGTTGCGTTCGACCTCAAGCTCTTCATAGCGAGCCAGCTGCCGGGCTACAGCACCGTCGTTTCCGATGGCTTGACGGTGCTCGACGATCTGTGCTGCAAGCGCGTCGGCCTTGTGACGCAAAGCCGTGAGGCTGGGGGCATTTTCGTCGAGGGTCTGGTGCAATGCAGCAATCTGGGCATTTACATCGGTAAGCTGCGCTTTCAGGTTGGCGATCTGCTTGATCCCCAGAGCGGCACTCGCCGATGGATCGATCGATTGCTCCGATGCGCGGAAATTGCGGATTGCGCCCAAAGCCTGACGAAGGCGGGACTCTTGAAGTGCCACCTCCTGGCGCGCGAACCTCAGGGTATCGTTGCGCGCGTTTGCAGAGAGTTCGTTGACCAATGCCTGCGCCAGGGTCAGCACCAGGTCCGCGATCTTGCGGGCACGTTCCGGGGTGAACGCCTGAACTTCAAACTTGATAATGCCCGATCGGGGGTCAAATTGCGTATGAATGCGTCGCTTCCAATATCGGAGCAAATCTTCCACCGTCGCATCTGGTGCCAGCCGTGACAGCAGATCAACCTTGGGCGAGGAATATGCGCTCCGAAGATTGAACTGCTTGTCCACGGCCTCAACAAGCTCCCGGCTGGTGAGATAACTCAGCAGGATATAGGAATCGGATGTGGTCGAGCCGGTGCTCGCAAGACCGGTCAACGCACCGATGCCGTCGATACCGGTACTCGTGTCAGTGCCCCGGATCGAAAAACCCGCGCGCGCGGCATAGCGATCGGTTGCGATGATTGCATAATAGAATGTTGCTGCAAGAAAGGGCAGGAGAACGCACAGAAGAAACGACAACATCAGCTTGCTGCGTCGCCGCCCCTGTGGGCGATTGGAGCCGATCAATGTGGCCGTGTTGCCCAGCGTGAGCACCTTGCCCTTTTGTGGTGATTTCTCATCATTCCTGGCGATGGTCATCGCGTATTTCCTCTGAGTTTGAGCCAGGCCAGAATTGTGGCGCGCAGCAGTTTGCGCTGCCAGGTCCGGCTTTGGGGTCCACTTTCAGCCATCGCCGCCAATTGATCAACCGCCTGCTCAGGTGCGACAAAGCAATTCCGTTCATGGTTGAAATAGCGAGGGTATTCAACCAGCGCGCCATGGGCCAGTTCGTCAACCGTCAGCCGCCGGGTCCGGCGCGCGCACGAAAGCCTGTCCTCGGTGAGCCCCCATCCTGCGTAAAACGGCAGACCATGGCAGACCACCTTGACGCCCCGGAGCAATGCCTCGAACCCCATCAGGGAGGTCATGGTGTGCAACGCGTCGATCTGCGCAAATAGCGACCTAGCCGAAACAGGCCCCGTCAAAACGTCGTCGGCAAGTTCAAGGGAAGCGTCCTCGCCCTTGCCCCTGCGGCGAAGGCCTGCCACCACATCCGGGTGCGGCTTGTAGACGATATGTGCGGATGGGTTCTCCTGCCTCACCCGCAGGAGAAGCTCGATGTTGGTTTTCACATCTGGCGAACCGAGGCGGATCGAAGCGTCTGTTTCGACCTGACCAACCACCAGGATCACAGGATTATCTGTATCGGGCCGGGTCCATGACTGTTTACCCAGGTTGTATTTTGTAAGATCCAGCTTGATGATCTTTTCACGCAGAGTGCTGGCACGTTTGACGGCGACATCATCAATCTCTTGTGTTTCGAGGATGCGCTCCAACCGGGAAGGCCCGGACGCATCGTAGTAGATGCCAATATCATCGATGACGAGAGACAGCGGCCGCACGAGATCTGCTCCAAGGCCTGATGAGCGCAGAAAACCATCTTCGATCCGCAGCAGCGTTGTGTCCTCCGACATCTCCGGAGCCACAGCGCTCCCCCATATGGCGACAGCCTCCGAGGCGACGCGCTGTCGGCCAACCGCGAAACTCTTGGCAAATGACACGTCAGACCCCTGAAGGAAGTTCCTGATGAACGGACGTTTCCAGCGCGAAAAACCAATAGCGGTAATCTGTTGGGGGAATTCCAGCCGTTTTCGTCTCTGTAATCCGACATGCTCAAAAGCATGCTCAGGCTCGCAGCGCTGCATCGTCACCGGATTGATGTAGCAAGGATACTTGACCAGAGCCGCATGGATGAGTTGCTCCAGAGCCACCGGCTTTCTCCGGTCCGGTGCGGGTAACTCATCATCCGTCAGTCCCCAGCCAGCATAGAACGGCATTCCGAAGCAGCGCACGCGCTTGCCCCAGATCAGAGCCTCAAAGCCGAGCTGTGAGGTGACGGTGTAAACGGCATCGGCGTGCTTGAGCAGCCGGACCGGGTGGACAGGATCGGAAACAATGCGAACTCTTTTGTTCGCATTGAGAACCCCCAAGTCAAAATACCCCTTCTTCCCGCGTGTTGTCACATCGGGGTGTGTCTTGAGAATAATCTGGTGTTCGGGGTATTCGGCAAGAGCAGCTTCCAGCATGCGGGTAAAGCTGTTTGTATGTGCCAAACCATAAGTAATCGAGGCATCGCCAAAGGTCTGATCGCACACCAGTACATAGGGTTCGGACAGTTCACCCATGTATTCTCTTGCGGCATTGTATTTCGAGAGTCTGTCCAGCCGCCACACCGCCATTATTGCACGGGATCGCGCGTTCTGGGGTTCGGAAAGTTTCTGCTTGGAAAGTCTCTCCAACTCAGACGCCACCGTCGCGTCATAATAGATCCCGGCTCTATCCAGAATGAGGGACAGCGCCGTATTCGAGCGTTCGACTGAGCGCAGAAATCCATCTTCCACAAGACGGAAATCTTTCCCCGCGACCTCTGCAATCGCCACTGCCCGACGTCCCGACCATTTGCGACCCCAACCCAGATAAACCTTTGCATGTTCGGGGAGCAGGCGACTGTGGAATGCGGGACTGAAACCCAGGATGGCACAAAGCGTTGGGTGCCCGGCGAGGTCCATCGACGCCACCATCCACTCAAGCTCGGCCCTGTCGGCCGACAGGGAAAGCCGACGCACGAGCAGGCCCACCCATTGCGGGGCTTTGGAGAGCCGCACGAGCAGAAGTTTCAGGTTCAACGCATGCGGAACATTCGATGACATTGAGTTTATGACCTAATTCCCCTTGGAGTCCGCGTTGACCTGCTCTTCGCTGAAACGACTTCTCTTCATCGTCTGCTTCCTTCGCCGGAGAACAGACTAACCTCAAATCAAGGACTTTTAGTGGGAGCAGGTCACATTTTTGTTTTCATGCCGAAACACTCAATTAACTCTTCCAGGGAACACCTCACACCTGTATCGGGATGAACGTAACGACTTAGATAAATGTACGCATAGTAAAATAAAATATACAATAAAACTTTTCAGTTCCGGCGTATTTTTACGTCGACTGGTTGGACGTGAAATTTAATAAATTATTGATTTTAATTAATATTTTAGAAATGCGTTTCCTTGCACACCATGCGCGCCTGAGGTTTTTTCGGGTGTCCAGATGGGCACCATTTTTGCCGGGCAAGGCCTGTGATATCGGGGGGAGCGCCGCTGACAACGGGCTGTTCGTTGAGGCGGTCCTTTCCCGCTCTCGGGCAGGCCTCCCGTGGCGGGACCTGCCCGAGCGCTTTGGCGATTTCCGGGTGATCCACACAGGCCACCTGCGCTGGAGCCGCAAAGGTGTCTGGCAGTGCGTTTTCAATATGGCGCGGAGGTTCTGCTCGACGGCATCGAGGCCGGGATCCTGATAGAGGCGGGGATCCTGAGAGCGGACAAGGGACATGACGCGGACGAGCGCGTGATTGAGCGGCTGGAATCGCGCCGGTGGTGGGGCCACAATCCAGCCGAAAAGAGCCTCGAGTGTATGACAAAGCGCTCTGCAAAACACATCATTTGATCGGGAACGTCTTTGAAAAGATCAAACATTACAGGGCTGTCGCCACGCGCCATGACAAAACCGCAACCGCATTTCCCGGAGCCATACATCTCGTCGCGTCAGCTATATGGCTCAATTGATCACACCGCCTATCGACGACCCGGTATGGGTTGCAACGGTGTTCACGAAGAACCGTGACCGGCTGCTGAGCACCGACATGTCTCGCAAGGTGATGGCCGCAATTCTGGCTCACCCGGAGGTCAAACCGCTGCTGTCGGACGATCATTTCCCGGTTGATGGTACGCTGATCAAGGCCTTGGGCTTCGATGAAGAGCTTCCGGCCGAAAGCACCGCCCGAGACAGACGAACCGGGTGGTCCACCAGCACCGCCAACCGATAAAACGCCAACCAGGCCCTGCCAGCCCGAAACGACCCAGACACCTCCGATGCCCGGCAAATCCCGTAACGCCGAAGTCGATTTCAAGGGCCAGAAGCGTTCGAACACGACGCATGCATCGGTCATCCGTATCATCGGAGGCCGTTATCAGGCGCACCGGGTTGTCCTGGATGCTGGGCGCAATCTCCATATCGACGGTGCGATTGACGCGATCCGCAAGGCGACATTCACCAGGCGGCCCAACTTCATCACGATCACCACGATCCGGGAAGGCTTTGAGCGTGAAAGTGTCCGCATGCCGGAAATCCACTCCACCGAAAAGCCCGAGTTCAACATCGGTGGTGACGTGCACATCGCGGGATGGCGTGGCCAGAGCCTGAACGCTTCGCTTCTGCGGACGATCGAACGCGGTGATTTTGAGAATGCGCTGGCCAGCCTTTACACGCCGCAAGACCGTACAGACGCCCGGCAAGCAGCCCGTGAGATCGACCGGAAATACCTGCGTGATTACGATCTGCCAGGGGCCTCCGAGGGCCAGCAATTCGCCTATCTCGACACCCTGATCCAGGAATATGGGGCAACCTATCACACGATCCGGCTGCGCGATCACGCATGGTATGACAAACAGGTTCGCCTCAACCCCGCCTTCCAGGCACTGTTGCAGGCCGTGGCGAGCTACATCACAGCCGGCGCCGGAGCCGGTCTGGGCATCAGGAACGCCTTTCTGCAAGCCGGTGTCAATGCGGCGACCGCAAACACCGTCTCCGGGATTGCCAGCGGTGCCATCACCGGCGACATCGACATCGATGGAATCCTCCGGGGCGCTGTTCTGGCGGGCGCATCTGCGACGATATCGGGATATTTGACCGACAAGACGGATCCTGGCAAGACGGATCCTGGCAAGACGGATCTTGGCGCGGGTCTGAGCGACACCAGCCCGTTCGTGCAAGATGCAAGAGATCATTTCGCGTTTTCGGCCATTGTGGATCGGGCCGGGGATACGGTGATCAACAAGGTGGTGGCCAATGTCGTCGATGGCAAAGACCCGCTCGCCGATTTCGGGGATCTCGGGCTTTCGATCCTGACACGGGAAACAATGGCCATTGCCCAGTACGGCATTGGCGAACTGGGGCATGGCAATGCCAACTGGGAAGGCTCGGTGGGCCACCTGCTGCTGCATGGCGGTGTCGGCTGTGTCGCCCTCGAAGTCCTCAACGGAAACTGCACCGCAGGGGTCTTCGCAGGCGCAAGCTCCGCCCACCTCGCCGGGTCCAACCTCTCCGATAAACAAAAGCTGGAACTCGCACCGATCGTCGGCGCCTTCGCAGCCCTCCCCTTCGCAAATGGCGACGCAATCAACGTCAGCTTCGGGGCAACCATTACCAAGTCCGCAATTGAAAATAACTACCTCACGCACCGGGATGTGCAAAACATGATAGCTGACGTGCGTCAATGCACTCTACGGAACGGGGGAGAAACGTGCCCGGCTTCCGATCTTATGGCCATCAGGGAAAAATATGATAGGATTTCAGATGAAAGATATGCGTTGCTTGAGAGATGCACGACCTTCGAGTGTATAAATCGAGTTTTAAAGCCGGTGGATTCACTCGATACACCGATTAGCTCCAATGACCAATTCACGTATGCCGTAACGGAAAGCCCGGAAGTTTCTGAACTCCTGTACCCAAACTATAGATATACCGTGCAAGGCAGTTTCTCTCTAGAGCAGGCTAGAGCGAATGCCAGGGCCACAAACAGTTTTGCCAGCCATTGCGAGGCCGGTGATATCGCATGTGTCGAACAAGCGCGCCGCCTATGGGTAAATGGAGCAATCAAAATTGTTGTTGGGAGCTTGGGAGTTGGTGGTATTTCTGTGTGTGGCAGTGTCACTGCCGGCATGTGCGCAATCGCAGTTGCGGGGGGCTTGGTTGGAGCAGACACCGCAATTCAAGGCGCAAGTGAGGTTGTGTCTGGTAAAATTCAGCTCTCTCCGGCTGAGCGCGGACTCATAGAAGCCGGACTGTCCCCAAGCGATGCCAGAAAATTCTGGAACCAGGTGGAAACTGGTGTCGTCGTTTTGACTGTCGTAAACGGTGTCGCCATCGCAGTGCGCGGAAGCAAGGTGGTTAGGTCGGTAAAAATCAAAACCAACAAAGAAGCTATAAATAAGGGAGCACAGATTGCCTTTAACCGACAGAATGGTGCGGTTTTTGAACAGCAAGTTGTTGATGCATTGAAGCATATTGACGGGATCAAAAATAGTACTCCATTGACAGTTACTTTACCGAGTGGTAAGCAGGTAACAACAATTCCTGATTTGTGGGGTAGAAACACTGGCGGCATTATGGAAGTTAAGAATGTTCAAACTCTTTCAAACTCGAACCAGTTGCGTGCTCAATTGCAGTATGCGGAAATGACAGGTACTCCGTTTAATCTTGTGGTTAGTCCAAGAACACAGAGCATTTCAAATCCCCTGCGAGCACGTATTGATGCTGTAACAAGAAAAGTTGGTGGCGGAATTTATCGCTATGACCCATCAACAGGAAAACTGAGTGATTTCTGATGGCAAAAGACGAGATAAGATTTTCAATCCTCACAAGAGAGAATACTACCGACTGGTGTATCGGGCGACACGTGCTGCAGACATTTGAAAAGGTTAGCCCTCAACTTGTCCCTGAAACTTTGTACCAGTGGGAGGATAAGGTAGGTCCTTTTATATCTATAGAACAAACCGAGCCCTATTGGGCACAATTCGCAAAAATGCGATTTAATGGGTCGTTGTCAGAGTTTCCCATTGGCCTTCGATGGAAACGTAGTCGAACTGTGAAGTATGAAGCTGAAATCAGTCATACTGGTCGAGATATCAAAGGCAACCTAATCGAAGGTCGATTGAATATTTATGCAGCCGTACACCACAAAACAGACTGGCGAAAACTGGGAATGCAGTTAAGCGAGGTGATGAATTCCACTGTGACGATGGTGCATTGTTTCGCTTCACAGGATAATCAGAAATGCAGTTACGGAAGCCCGGAGAGTAATTTCCGCTCATTCGTGATTAATAATTATCAAATTCCGAACTTGAGTTGGGGAATGTTTTTTGGGGGCAGTTGGACTGAAGAAGTTGACGTGGCTGCAATCTCTGCTGCTGGATTTCCTGTCCAGAAAGTTGGTAGTGGCTATTGGGTGCAGGTAACGAAAGACATCAATGATGTTGCAAATGACTTCGCCATGTTCTCGAAGCGGCGTGCCGAGTTGAAATGCTTGTTCCGGGAAGACATGTTTCTGATGAAGGATGAACCAAGAGTATCTTAAAGACGACAACTATCGGTGATTATAAATTTAGGGTTTACAAAGATGCACATACCGATGAGATTACTAACGCCCAATTGACGCATGATTGAGAGGAAAAACTGGCTAGATCTTCTTATGAAACCAGTGGTCATTCCTTTCAAGTAGATGACTTAGCTGTAGTCTATCTTGATGAATTTCTCACGACCGTTTTCGGGAGTTCTTAGTGGTTTCGTCCATTCTTTGAAGCTGTATTTTCTGGAAAATTTACTCAAGTCGGTGAACAATACTTTATCCAAATGCCAGAAGGTTTAATTCAGGATCAGAATGGGGTGTATGGCGTGTATGATGGATCGATAATGATAGCCAAAGATAACTTTGATGGCATTGAAAATAAGAGCTTTGTCCGCCTGAACAAGTTCTGCTTTTTCGTAACCTTGAGAGTGTCCGGTGTTCTGTGTATGAGTAAATTGGCCCATGCTTCCAATTTGAAGGAGCATGACGACAATGACGATTTCCAAGGAAGTGCTGGACGAACTGTTGAGCGGGGTTGACCGCCCCGAGGATTTGCTGGGCGACAAAGGCCTCATGAAGGAACTGAAGGTTCGTTTCATGGAGCGGATGCTGGGCGCGGAGCTGACCGAACACCTTGGCGATGAGCCGGGGGAGGACCCTGCCGAGCAAAGCAACCGCCGCAACGGCACGTCACGCAAGACGGTGAAGGGCAATGACGGTGCGCTGCTGATTGATGTTCCGCGCGACCGGGACGGCAGTTTTGAGCCTGAACGGATCAAGACAGGCCAGACCCGGATCGACGGGATGGACGACAAAATCATCGGTCTTTATGCTGCCGGACTATCGATCCGCGATATCCGGGCCCACCTTGAAGAGGTTTACGGCCTGAAGGTGTCCGCCGATCTTGTTAGCCGGGTCACCGACGCGGTCTTGGAAGAGGTCTCAGACTGGCAAAACCGCGCCCTGGAGCCGATGTACCCCATCGTTTTTCTCGATACCCTACGCGTCAAAATCCGCGATGCGGAAAGCCGTCAGGTCAAAAACAAGGCGGTTTACGTGGCCCTGGGCGTCACCCCGGAAGGCAAGCGCGAGGTTCTGGGGCTCTGGATCGCCGCCAATGAGGGGGCTAAATTCTGGCTCTCGGTGATGAACAATCTGCGCAATCGTGGGGTTGAAGACATCCTGATTGCCGTTGTCGACGGCCTCAAGGGCTTCCCTGATGCGATCAATGCCGCCTTTCCAGATACCACCGTACAAACCTGTATCGTGCATCTGGTGCGCCACTCCCTGAACTTCTGTGGCTGGAAGGACCGCAAGACCGTCGCCAAAGACCTCAAGCGGATTTATCAGGCAACCAATGACACCGAGGCCGAGAAGGCACGCGCTGATTTTGAAGCCGAATGGGGGCAAAAATACCCGTCAATCGCCCCAAGCTGGCGGCGCGCCTGGCAGGAAGTCATCCCGTTTTTTGCTTTCCCGCCGGCGGTCCGCAAAATCATTTACACCACGAATGCGATTGAAAGCCTCAACCGCGGGATACGCAAAACAACAAAAACGAGGCGTAGTTTCCCAACAGACGATGCCGCAACCAAGTTGATTTACCTCGCCATCCGCAGCTTCGAGAGAACAGGCAGGGCCGTCCGGGAATGGGTTGCTGCCCGAAACCAATTCGCTAGCCTATACCCCGAGCGGTTCAACAAATGACCCGCTAAACTCGCATGGGCTAAACCTCATACACAGAGTTTCGGATACTTCCGTAACCTTGGCCGTCGTGTTTTAATCGGTGCAAGTGGATACCAGTTTTTATTCTTGGGAACAGATTTCTTAGTTGAACGACCTCAAACTAAAGTACGCTCCGATCGATCGTAGCTAATCGTTGCGCTAACCTGTTACCTTCCGTTCACCATGTTTTGACATCCATTCTGACCTGGAATACGGGACTTCCGATATTGGATCTGTTGTCCTGGACCAGTGGCACGCCGAGGGTTCCGGCGAGGGTGAGGCGCTTGTGATACCAGGATAGCCCCACCCCGAAACCGGCGGCTTTTCCGGTCACGTCCCGGGCATGATCATGGGTGATCCCGATATCGAGGAACAGATGCGTCTGGATCTTCCCGGCCACTTTGCCCGCAGCCTCTTCGGGCAGGAATTTCCAGATATCGGGCGTGAGATAGAGATCGTTGCGCATATAGACCCCCATGTCGCCGGTGGCGACCGAGGCCTCATACCCGCGCACGGTTGAGAAAGACCCCAGCGACAATTGCTCGGTGCCATAAAGCGTATGCGCACTCCACTGGGCGCGTAGATCGGTGACCAGTGTGCCTGCTTGCCCAAGCGCCCCCTGGCGCTGCCAGCCGGCGTTGATCTTGAAGAACTGCGCGCGGGGGATGTCTGACCCGATGCCGGGTGCGTCCTGGTCGGCCCCAAAGAGCGTGGTGCCGAAGGTCAAGGTGGCGTCATAGGAATTTCGGGCCGTTTCATCAAGACGAAGATGCTTCACGCCAAGGCTGAAGGTGCTCAGTTCCTGCGGGGTGAGGCCCACATCATTGATGAACCGATCACTCTTGCGCACCCGCAGACCGAAGTTCAGCTCGGTGGTGGAGGCCTGATCGCGATGCGCCACATAGCGGGCCTTGAGACCTGCGGTGTGGGAGGTGCCGAAGAGTTCCGAGAGCGCATTCAGCGGCGTGAGATATTCTGAATAGGCCAGTTCGGTCTCAAAGGTCCAATAACCATAGGGCACAGAGCCATTGACGCTGAGCGCATTGGTGTTGTCCGATCCCGAATAGCCAAAGCTCCAGGCATCGTTGGCACCGAACAGGTCATCGACTTCGAGATCAAAGGAGAGTTTGTTGCGGCCGGTGCTTTGCGAACCCTGATTGTCGAGGCGTGCATAGCCTCGCACGCGATCTTGCTGCACGCGCTGGACGATGACGTGAGAGCCACCGGGTTCCTGGCCCGGTTGCAGCCTCATGATGGCCTCAACCGAATCCAGGCGATTCATCTGGTCCAGGCCCTGCTCGAAGTCGCGCAGCTGGAACAGCTTGCCTTGCGCATGCGGGAAGGCGGTTTCGATCTGGCGCGCGCCACGCCGGCTTTCGATCTGCTTTTGCGCATCGATCAGCAGGATATCCTCGACCGTGCCCTCCAGCATGGTCAGCACCAGCTCTCCGCTTTGCAGGTTTTGTGGCGCAATATAGGTCCTGGATGTGATGTAGCCCTGATCCGCATAGGCTGCATCAAGCGCACGCATCACCGCCTGGATATCCGCCCCCTGCATACAGTTCGGGACATATCTGCCGGTGATGGCGGTCAGTTCCGCCGTGGTGAGCAGGCTGGCGCCTTCCACGGTCAGCTGATCGATCTGGAAACACGGCCCGCCTCGGGCCTGGGCGGGACCGGGATCGGGATCGGGCGCGATGCCTCTTCTGTTCAGCGTGCCGAGCGCATTGGTGCGTTGCTCCAGTTGCCTGCGCCGCTCCTGTTCCAGGATCGGGTCCGCAACCTGGTGCGCCCGGAGCGGCTGGCTGGCTCCGGACACCAGGGCGAGCACCATGCCCACCCCGGCAAAGCAGCCTCGCCCATACCTGCCGCGCAGCGCGACTGACCAGCTCGGCCCGCCTTTGAGCGCGAGGACCACCGCCAGCTACACCATCAGCTGGGACAGCATCAATTAAATGATAATTCCGGATTTTTCGGGGTATTTGAGAACCGCGCCTGTGGATAAGTTCTTGCGGGTTGAAGATGCGGTGTTCTGTTCACGTTTTCTCCTTGGGGTTGTCGTCGCGCGATAATGTGCCACCCTGCCCCTCGGGAGGAAAACGTCACCTCGATCAGGCCCCGCGCTTCCCCGCGCCGGGATTGGCCATGGCGTCCTTCAGGCGTCTCTTCAGATTGTATTCGATCAGAGGCATCGCGGCCGCGATCTCGTCGGGATCGGAGGGGTCGGAGACGCGGGCGACCAGATCGTTGAACATGATGGTGGCCTCGGCGGTCAGGCTTGCGGGCGGGAGCGTGACATTCGCATCGCGGAACATCGTCGCGGCGACACGCTGGCCCCTTCGGACAGGCCGAGGTAGCGGGCCAGATCGGGCGAGAGTGCCGGGGCCACCTGGCCCTTCTGCTCCCCGAGGTCGGGCAAGCGCGGATCCCCAAGCTTCCCGACGCAGCGGTCATCGTCATCGACACCGCCGCTTTCCACAAACGGGCCGACACGAAAGCGGCGATTGAGACGGCAGGACACAAGCTCGAATACCTCCCCCCATACGCGCCGGACCTGAACCCGATCGAGCATGAATGGGCACAAGCCAGGGCCATCAGACGAAAGACCGGAAAAACAACCGAACAAATCTTTGGATCAGAATTAAGTGGATAGGCTATAGAGCATGGCGCAGGCGCGCCGGTTCTGCGGCGTTCTGAACGATTAGCATACCGGAGCCTGCGTCCCGCTACCGTTGCCGCCGGATGGCGCGGTGGATGCACCGGCCAGCGCCGACTGCGCCAGCGTCTCAAGCTGCGCCAGTAGCGGCGATGCGTCGAGCAGCGTGCGCAATTTGCAGCGGCGCGCAGACAGTGCTTTGGCAAGATCGGCCAGATAGGGGTCCGTCGTGCAATGGCCGTCCGCTAATTTGGCAATATCCTTGGTAAGGGCTGCGATCTTCTGATGATAGGCGTTGCCGGCATCGTATTTGGGCATCATTCTGTATGGCAGCGTGTGAAGATGCCGCTCGCCAAAATCGCCCTTCGGGTTAAACGCGAGGGTCGCGTTGGTGAGAGCCACACTGTTGAGCATGCCGACTTGGTACCAAGCCTCGTCCGCGTCCGTCACGACTTTCCAGTAAAGGGTCTGGTCAACGACAAGGTCTTGAGCCTGCGCAACCGGAACGCACGCCACGCAGATGATCTTGCCGCCGGCACCGGCCAGAATAAGGTACCCCGTCATCCCGAAGACTTGCTTGGAAAGCTTGCCCCGCTCATCAATGCGCTGTTGAAGCGACTTGCCTTTCCCCACCGTTTTGAGCTTCTGGTTGATCGCGGCGAACCGCCGTGCGGTCTGGCGGAACAAAGCGGTCAGGCGGCTGCGGCCATCGTCTGGCGCGGGCTCGCGATCCTCGCATCGGCAGCGAGCATCAGCGAACGCCAGATCGCCCCGGTCAAGCGCAAACCCTTTCAACGACGATCTGATGCGCGGAGCGCGTGCGGTCGACTATCGCCGGGATATTTCGGCCGACGAGCGGGGCGGCACCGAGACCACGACGACAGTGGCGGCTTCGGCGCCTGGCGATCCGGACGCGCTGATTGCCGCCGCCGAGGCGCTGACCAACCCGCCCGAACTCGCCGCACTCTCCAGCCTCCTCGGTCGCCTTGCACTTGCCCGGCTCGATCCGCTGCCCGAACGCCAGATACTCGCCCGGATCAAGACCGCGACCGGCATCTCCATATCGATCCTCAATAAGCAGTTGACGGAACTGCGCCGCCGCGTGCATGCGACGGGCGATCCGCAGGGCAGGATCGCGCGTCCCGCCTGGTTCGGGCGGCTGTGCCAGGATTTGTCCGGCACGCCCGAGCGCAACGAGGCCAATGTGATCATCGCTCTGTCCTCGGATCCGGTCTTCGCCGGGCTCTTGGCCTTCGACGAATTCGCCCAATCCATCGTGGTGCGCCAACCGTTGCCATGGGATGACCCAGCCATCCGATGTCCGCGCCCCTGGGACGATGCCGACGATGTGCGCACCGCCGAATGGCTGCAATTGCGCGGCCTCAATGTTGCCCCGATGGTTGTCAGCCGCGGTGTCGGCGCGGTGGCCCGCGACAGGCGCATCCATCCGGTCCGCGACTGGCTCGACACCCTGAAATGGGACGGCACGCCCCGGATCGAGACCTGGACCAGCACTTATCTCGGTGCAGCGCCGACCTCCTTCCATCACACCATCGGTGCGCTCTGGCTGATCTCGGCCGTGGCCCGGATCTACCGACCCGGGGTGAAGGCCGATCATATGCTGATCCTGGAAGGCCCGCAGGGCGCGCGCAAATCGACTGCCATCAAGGTGTTGGCGGGCGAGGACTGGTTCACCGACGAGCTGCCCGAGCTCGGGTCCAAGGACGCCGCGATCCACATGCAGGGCGTCTGGATCGTGGAAATTGCCGAACTCGACGCCATCGGCCGGGCCGAGGTGTCGCGCATCAAGGCCTTCCTGACCCGCACCACCGACCGCTTCCGCCCGCCCTATGGCCGCTACACCGTCGAGGTGCCGCGCCAATGCGTCTTCGCGGGAACCGTGAACCCCGACACCTATCTGCGCGATGAAACCGGCAACCGGCGCTTCTGGCCCCTGCGTTGTGGCAGCATCGACATCGCCGCAATCGCTCGCGACCGGGATCAACTCTGGGCCGAAGCCGTCCACCGTTTCCGCGAAGGGGCGATCTGGTGGATCGACGATCCGGCAATCCTTGCCGAAGCTCATGGAGCACAGGAGCGCCGCTACCAATCCGACGCCTGGGACAATCTGATCTAGCACTGGCTGACGCAAGCGGTCCGCACAGTGTCCGACGGCTACCCGGACTACGGCAATTCCCGCACCGAAAGCGTGCTGCGGCAGGAACCGCTGAGCGACGTATCGATCGGCGAGATCCTCGATGAAGCGATCGGGCTCGAACCCGGACGTTGGACCCGAGGCGACCAGATGCGTGTCTCGGCCTATCTCAAAGCCAACGGCTGGGAGCGATATCGGCGGCGCGACGACGGAGGGCGCGCGGCAGGTCGGGAGTGGCGGTATCGGAAAGCCCAGACGTAGTCATCGCACGTAAGGGCATCCCGACACCCTCTTTCTACACGGCTCGCAGCGGCCCTCTTTCCTGCCGCTCACTCCCGCCATCTTCGGCGGTCAGACTCCAGATAAGCCCCTCTACTTCTCCGAGCGGGAGGCCGAGTTCTCGCGCAATGTCAGCCTTGGTTACGCGCTCCTGCCAGAGCATCGTAAGCACCTGGCGCCAGACCTTTGATTTCTCGCGGCCGATGCCGTTCGGTTCACCGGTGCGGTAGCCGCGCTTCGTCAGGTCGATGCAGATCGACTTGTATTGCCACTCCGAAAGTCGCTTCAGCTGATGAAGACGATAGGCCATCGCCATTGCCGAAACACGCCATCGGGCTTTGGCGCGAATGACGGTATCCGTCGTCACCCGCCTCGGAATGCGGGCAATGACATCTTCGGCGGGCATCAGGAACGCTGAAGCAAAGGCGTTTGCCTCTCGCTCGACATTTCTTCCCTTCTTTGGGTCGCCATGCTTGTGCATGACGAGGTGAGCCAGTTCATGTGCGGCATCGAAACGACTGCTTTCGGCGGTCTTGAAATTGTTCAGGAACATGTAAGGCTTGCCCCCGCGCCAGAAAGAGAAGGCGTTGACCGACGCGGTGTTCTCGGTAAGCGAAAACAGCCGAATTCCTTTCACTTCCAGAAGCGCCATCAGGTCAGCGACAGGTTGCTGCCCAAGCGCCCATTGCTGTCGCATGTGCGACGCTGCCACCTCAGGGTCGCTTTCGTACGACAGATTGATCAGATCGGGCTCCGGCAAGCCAAATCGCTCCTCGACCCATCCGCTCAGCATGAGCCCCACCGATCCGGCGCCAAGAGAGGCATCGCGCTCCTTGGCCGTCATCTTCGAAAAGGAGCGGAAACTGACAGCACCGGGATCGACGGCATCGACCTTGGGGCCGAAGAAGAATTCTTCCGGGTATCCAAGCGCCTCTGCCAGCTTCCCCACCGTATGCGGCTCAGGCTCGTTCCGGCCCTGCTCGAGACGTTTGATGGTGTCGACGCTAACGCCAGCCTGTTCGGCAAGCGCTTTCGCCGTTAGCCCGCGCCGCGCACGAGCCAATTTCAATCGTGATTCTTCAAACATGTGACGCCTACTTGCGCACGATCTTGGGCTCGAAATCCTCCGCGATGCCGTCGTCGTCAAGATTCAGGAGCGTGTCTTCTTCGTCGCCTTCGGGAAGCAGGAAGATGCGCTCAACTGCACCTTCGAAGGTCTTGCCGGAAATCTTGGGCCGGGTGAGTTCGGCCCGTCCCATTTCGTCGACCATAAGGTAGTAGAACGCGAGCCCCACTGCATCGTCACGGACGAAATAACGAAGTTCATCCGCATCGAAAAGCATCGGGCCGCAGGCACGTTCCGACGCCGCACCCTTGCCCGAGCGCGGCTTCGGCGCCTTGTCACCGCAGGCGCGATCGACGTTGCAGAACCCGATCTTCAGCCCTTTCTGGTCGTTGCGGATGGTCTCGACTCCGTCTTTCCGGTCGATGACCCATTCGTCGCCAATGAACTCCTGGCGGAGAGATGCGACGCCTTCGTGATAGCCAAAGGTGCCTGCCGCGTTCGAAGGATGCAGCGCCGTGGCGTTTCCGCTCGCGGTGCGAGCAGCACGGACCGAGTTGATCAAACCCTCCATCGACAGTCCCATCTCGGCGATGCGATGGTCCACATCCCAAGGTTCACCCAGAATCTTCGTTTCAACCCATCCTGCCATGCCCGATTCCTCATGCCCGTTTTTTCTCCCTACTTGTAGGTCAAAAAAACGGGCAAGGTCAAGATGACCCTTGTCCCCAAGTGTCCCAACATCCCCGGTAGACCCAACGCTGCCCCGACCTCCCACCTGCGTTGGGGACACAAGAAAGCCTTCTGAAACAACGGTGTCCCCAACCTCATGCTGTTTCCCCAACCTTTTGATGACCATTCATGTGGAAGGATGAAAATCGTCGGGGCCATACGATTCCATGTAAAAGGAGTTGACCACCGGTTGGGGACACAGCGGTTGGGACGCCATTCTATCAACTCATTGAATTGGAATGATAAAGATGCGACCCAACCCTATTGAACCTTGGGTTTGAGGGTCCAGAGGTTGGGACTGGGACCAAAACAGCGCCGGTTGTTTCCCTCGAACGGCGCGTCGTCGTTTTCGCTTTGGAGCAGACTCGGTGCATGCTAAACTTGTCGGCGACCGAAGCCGAAGGCCCACAGTTTGTGAGCCTTCACCATGAACACAATGATCTCCGCGCAGGAAGTCCGCCCCGAGCAGGGACGTATTTTCATCTCCTGCATCCTTGCCCTCGATCTCGGGACAACGACAGGCTGGGCTTTGCGTGGCCATGACGGCCTTATCACCTCTGGCACGACATCTTTTCGCCCCGGACGTTTCGACGGCGGCGGTATGCGGTACCTTCGCTTCACCAACTGGCTGACCGAGATCGACCGGCTATCAGGCCCCATCGCCGCGATCTGGTTCGAGGAAGTCCGCCGCCATGTCGGCACCGACGCTGCCCATGTCTATGGCGGGCTGATGGCCACCCTCACAGCATGGGCTGAACTCCGCGGCATCCCCTATGAGGGTGTTCCGGTCGGCACCATCAAGCGCCATGCCACCGGCAAGGGCAACGCCGACAAGGAGGCGATGATTGCGGCCGCGCGGGCGCACGGGTTCAGCCCCGCCGACGACAGTGAGCCATGGGGCGCCATTGGTTCGAGCTTCATGGCGAACGCCGATGCCATCGCGATCCTGCATTGGGCGATCGACACGCAGGGAGGTGTGGCATGAGCTACTTCCCCAAAGGCTACGGCGGCCAACGCCGCTCACCCGAAGAGGTCAAGCGTGACGGCTGGCGCGAGCAAGGTGTACTGGCGGTTTCGGTCGATGATCAGCGCCTGACCTGGCCGGAACGTGAACTCGTCGAGCAGCTGGGCACAAAGCTCTACGGGCCGCGCCCCGTGGGGGAAGTCCGCCATGGGTGAGAAAAAGACATGGACCGCCGACGATGTCGCCGACCACTTCGAGGAGGCGTTTCGCACCCTGCGCAAGCTGCCCCCGGTCAAGGCGCGCGGGTATTTCAACGTATGGCCCGACATCGTGCGCTCGGCGCGAGAGATCGCGGCGATGGATCCGCAGCCGATGCGGGTCTGGCCGTCGGCCGCCGCGATCACCCGGCTCGAGCAGACCTTCGACTGGGTGCTCTGGATCGAGGAGGCGGAACGCAAGCTGATCTGGTCGCGCGCCGCCCGCGTGCCGTGGAAGCAGATCAGCGGGGAACTGGGGTGCGATCGCACGACGGCGTGGCGCAAGCACAAGCTGGCCTTGACCAAGATCGCCTCGCGGCTGAATGCGCAGTGACTCCAATGTGTTGCAACACTTTTTCCTTCGACATCTGCAACATGTTCATGCTATTCTGAAGGCAAGATGGGGAGAGTGCGCTGGAAAGCTCGCTCTCCCCTTTGCGTTGACGGGGGTCTTCTGGACCCCGGTATCCAGCGAGGGTCCGGCCGGGGTCCAGCCCGGGCGAGTTTCCGGTTCCTTCCTGGCGATATTCGTATGCTGGGGGGCTTGGCCCGGCATTTCGCCAGCGACAGGGCGGTTTTTTTGGGAAGCCACCGGAGTCCGGCATCCACCTGAGATGCGCTGAAACCACGTGAATTCAAACGCTTGGCTGGCTTCCCTTGGTGGACACCAGGTGGATCCCGGAGTCCACCAAGGATCCACTTTCGGGATCCGGCCGGATCCAGCCCGTGAGCGCCACATATCCCGAAACCCTTGTGAATTCAAACGTTTGACCGACATGCGACATGGGGGCGCGGGCGTCCTCCCATTCCTGTGAAACCGTCAAACCATGGGATCAAACACCTGTTCCGGCCACTACCGCACCGGGCGGATGGTGATCTGGTGCGGGAGATGCCTGTTTTTTGCCGCCGGATGTTTGAGAACGTGGTGTTCACGCAAATGTGTTCTTGCATCCGATGGTTTCAGGACCGGGTGTGTGGTTTATTGGATGCGGCAGATTGGGTTCAGATACAGATCGGGATGGGCAAGGTCATGCAGGCGACAGACGGTTTCAGAAGGGCCATGGGGCCGACGCAGGGCCGTACTCTGCCCTTGACTGACACGGGTCGCATCACGGGTCGCATGTCGCATCGCATGTCGCATGAGCCCGATCCTTGCCCGGCGGCGGCACAGCGTCGCATAGTCCGGAACCGGTCGGTCAAGCCCGGTCATCCGGATCAGGTTTTCGACCAGCCCGACCGTCTGCCGCAGAGAAAAGGCGCAAGCTGTTTTCAGGATGAGGCAGGTCCGGCCCGCAGCAGCCGGGATCCGGGGCCCGAGAACGGCACAGGTGGCGTTCAGATCATCCAGTACGAAGACAGAGTTCGGGAAGTTGCCGGGGTCGCGACGCTGATAACTCAGATTATCAGTAATGGAACACCGGCAGTTGATATCTTGCTGCTCAAGCAAAGTAAGGCTTTCAGAATATCATTATACGATGCCCCTAAAGTCATTCCAACGAAATCATATTATACCGAGACTGAGCTGCGTAATTGCGAGGCGCAGCGCGCGTCCGCATTGCTCAGACTTGATGCGCAAGGTCGACGGCTGGGAAACCCTTTCTCAGCCCATCGAGCCCATGCCTCTTGACCTCGCCGCCTGAACGACGCCAGGTTCATATGACCGAAGGTCGCTGCCAGGGAATTTCCACCACTCCCGAGACACGACCATGCTCTCAACAGGCATCTCAATGACAAATATCGTCTACGATCTGACCGAAGTGTTGCTCGCCTCGACAGGGAAACTGCGCTACTACGGCATCCTCAGGGTGGTGGCCGAGATTGGCGCCGGGCTGCGCAAGCTCGACCCCGCTATCCGCTATTGCGTCTATTTCTATGCGCTGGACGATTTTGTCGAGGTCTTCCCGGAAATCCATGACGAGAACCACGTCGATCTGAAAGTCCCCCGGGGCATTAAGCAATTGCGGCTACGCCAGACATATTACACGTCCAACTGGCTGCGCGACCTCGCGCTTGTGCCGCTGCAAAGTATTGTCCGGCGCAGTAACCTGAAGGCCTGGAACGAGGCCGGTCTTGTCGCCATGCCGCGCCTGGAAATGCAGGACAGTATCCTCGTCTCCTGCGGGCGCCCAAAGCTGATGGTGGACTACTTGGCCTCTCTCGACCGGCATGGAAAACGGGTCACCCTCGTGCCGCTCCTGCACGACATGATCCCGCTGCACGACCACTTCACTCACAAGCACAAGACATTCAAGGGCAATTTCCTGAACGATAACCCCGCCTTATTCGTCCAATTCTTCTGGGAAAGTTGCGTGCGCCTGAAAGCGCTGTAGATTCAGTCTTCTAGACAAGGATCAACGGCAGCATCGGACGCACGCATGGGTGAAACGCTATCGCTGGTGGCGCCCCGGTTCAATCGCTCTCTTCGGATCGAGAGCCGGGCAGAGCGGCTGACCGGAGATCCCGGGGCAATCCTTCTGCGCGAGGTGCTCGAAAACAGCGGCATCGTGGGCTGGATGACCGATCGTCTGAGCGATCCGCGGCGGCCGCAGGATGTCACGCATGATCTGGCCTCGCTCCTGCGCACCACGATCCTGCTGGCCGCCCAGGGATGGCGCGATCATGACGATGCCGATGCGCTGCGGCACGACCCGGCCTTCCGACTGGCGGTGAGTTCGGCAGCCGGGATGACGCCGCTCGGCGGTCCGGGGCTGGCGTCCCAACCCACGCTCTCGCGCTTCACGGCGATGATGGCGGCGCCGGACAATCTGAAGGTCCTGCGCGAAGCGGTCCTGGAATTGGCCGGCCGGGGCGTTCAGGCACAGAATGCCGGCAAGCGCTTGCCGAAGGTGACGCTGGACGTGGACAGCCTGCCGATCGAGGTTCATGGTCACCAGCCGAAGGCGGAGTGGAATGGCCATTACAATGCGCGCATCTATCATCCGCTCATCACCTCGATCGCCGAGACCGGCGACATGCTGGATGCACGGCTGAGAGCGGGCAATGTCGGTACCGCGGAGGGCGCGCTTGACGTGATCCTCGACGTGGTCGACCGGGCGCAGGCCAGCCTCTGCGAGGTCGCCATGCTGCGCATCGATGCGGGCTTCCCCTCGGCCACCTTGCTGGCGGGGCTGGAGGCGCGCGGCATCGACTATGTCTCGCGGCTGCGCGCCAACCCGGCGCTGGACCGCGAGGCCGCGCCTCACATGACGCGCCCGCCCGGGCGGCGTCCGATCAAGCCGCGGATGTGGCTGCACGAACTGCGCTACCAGGCCGAGACCTGGGACAAGGAGCGCCGCGTGATCCTGGTGGTCAAGGAGCGCGAGGACGACCTTCTGCTCGACCGCTTCTTCCTCGTCACCTCGCTGACGCTGGCAGAGATGAGCCGGGAGGACATCCTCGAGCATTACCGCGCAAGGGGCACCGCCGAGGGCCATATGGGCGAGCTGAAAGACGTGCTCGCCCCGGCGCTGTCCTCGACGAACCGGCCGAAATCTCACTGGCGGGGGCGGGGCACGCAAACCGCGACGCCCGGCGTCGATGCCTTCGCGTGCAATGAGGTTCGGCTCCTGATCTCTCTTCTCGCCTATGAGCTGATGCACATCGCCCGCCGCGCCATGGCGGCTGCCACCGGCACCGGCTGGAGCCTGCGCCGCCTGCGCGAACGCGTGCTGCGCGCCGGCGCCCGGCTGATCCTGTCCGGCCGCCGTATCACGCTCGCATTGTCTGCCGCCGCCGCACCGTTCTGGGCAGTCCTCTGGCCAAGGCTCGCCGCCCTGCACTGGTCCGGTCCCTGAACCGGACCGGCTCCAGCCCGACATGACCGCCCGCCGGATCCTCCGGCGAACGAGCCCGCATGGACGGCGATTGCAAAAAATACCCGCCCCGGAGGCGCATCGCCATCGAAACACAAGCCAGAGGCGATCATCCTCCCGCCCAGCCAGGCGCCGGGCCTTCAGGACGTACTCGAACCGCCCGAAAGCAGCACCTTGGCGCCAAGGTCAGCCGGCCGGTGAATATTGCGGGATAACAGAAACCTGATCACCCGCTCACCTATGGTCCTCGCCAACTCTGACTTCACCCGCAACGAGATTCATGCCTTTGCGGACAAGGGTCTCCTGCCCGCCCCGCCCGAGGTGGTTCCGATCCCGCTGGTACATCAGTGTCCCGACGGCATTGAGGCACCAGAGGGCGAGATCCCGGCCGAGCCGTTCCTCTTGGCTGTTGGTGCCTCGATCGGTCGCAAGAACCTGGAAGTGGTGTTTGAGGCTTTGACGCTTCTGGCGCACGACAGCAAACCGGTGCC
>CBDIBW010000045.1:0-21682 GCA_965277135.1 Thioclava sp.
CTCACGGTCCCTTCTTTCATCAACTGGCGCGAATGCTCCGCGCGGCAGGGGCAACTGTCTGGCGCGTGGGGTTCAATCGCGGGGATGAGAATTTCTGGTTTCACCCCGCCTCCTACATCCCCTATCGCGGCCGCCCCGAAGACTGGCCCGGCCGCATTCGCGCCCTGCTGCTGCAAAAGGGCATCACCGATCTGGTCCTCTATGGCGACACACGCCCGATCCACGCCCGGGCGATCGAGATCGCGCACGAACTCGGCCTGACCATCCATGTCTTCGAGGAAGGCTATGTGCGCCCCTATTGGGTCACCTATGAACGCGGCGGATCGAATGGCAACTCGCGCCTGATGGAGATGGGCGTCCCCGAGATGCGCGAGGCCCTGGCACGATCCGAGATCGAGTTTCCCAACGCCCCGCCACGCTGGGGCGACACGCGCCACCACATATTCTACAGCGCGCTCTACCATTTCTTCGTGATGATGCGGAACGGTTCCTATCGGAACTTTCGCCCCCATCGCAGTCTCACCGTGTGCGACGAGTTCCGCCTCTACCTGCGCAGGCTGCTGCTGATGCCGCTGCACATGGCAGAGCGGAAGCTGGCCACGCGTCGCATCTGCAACGGTGGATTTGCCTTTCATCTCGTTTTGTTGCAACTTGAACATGATGCAAGCTTCCTGATGCATTCTCCCTTTGCCTCGCAGACCGAATTCATCGACATCGTGATGGACGGGTTTGCACGCGGTGCGCCCGCGCATCATCACCTGGTCTTCAAGGCCCATCCGCTCGAAGACGGCCGCGCACCCATTCAACGCACCATTCGCGAGGCCGCGCGCAGCCATGGCCTGGAGAGCCGGGTGCATTTTGTGCGCGGCGGAAAGCTGGCCGAACTGCTGGCGCAGGCGCGCTCTGTCGTGACGGTGAATTCGACCGCCGCCCAGCAGGCCCTGTGGCGCGGCCTGCCGCTGCGCTGCTTCGGCAAGGCCGTCTATGACAAGCCCGAATTCACCTCGTCCCAGCCGATCAGGGAGTTCTTCGACGCCCCTGCCCGGCCAGATGCCCGCGCCTATCGCGAATATCGTCATTATCTGCTGGAAACGAGCCAGGTTCCGGGCAGCTTCTACTCCGCGCGCGGACGGCGCACCTTGTTGCGGCAAGTGGTTGACATGATGCTTGTGCCCGAGGATCCCTATGATGCCCTGCTTCACGGCAAGGCGACACCTCGACAACAGTTGCGTGTGGTAAAATAGTTTCTGTTGGTTTTTAAACGCGTCTCAGGTAAGTCTGTTCACAAACCGTGATCTGCATGACAACATAAGAATCACAACCTGGAGGGGAGTTCCAAACGTGACAGTTATTTCCAGCCGCAGGAACCTTTTGGTCGGTCTGACAGCGACTCTTGCCACCGCGTCCTGTGGTCTTCCCCGCAGCGGCCCGACGAAACGCCAGATCGGTTCAGGGTCCGTCATCCGCCAGGGCGATGCCTTTATCGTCAAGGTCGATGACTCCGTGGTTCGCGCCACAGCCGTTCAACCCGCTCTCGGGTTCTCGACCGGGTTCATCAATGCGGACGAACTCAGGCCGGACAGGATCCGTCCGGGCGACACCTTGTCCCTGACGATCTGGGAAAATGTCGATAACGGGCTGCTGGCCAGTCAGGGTATGAGCGCGACCCAGCTCGACAACATCCAGGTCGATGGCAGGGGCTATATCTTTGTGCCCTATGTGGGCCGGATCAAGGCGGCGGACAATACGCCCAACGCGTTGCGCGAGGTCATCACATCCAGGCTCGAATCCCAGACGCCGGATCCACAGGTTCTCGTGGCGCGCGTGGCCGGTGATGGCACGACCGTATCGGTCATGGGGGCGGTCAACGGTCAGGGTGTTTTCCCGATCGAACGTTCGACAAGCACCTTGTCCGAGATGCTCTCCAAGGCAGGCGGTGTCTCGATCCCGCCCGAGATCGCGAAGGTAACCCTCAAGCGCGGCAACCTGTCGGAGTCGATCTGGCTTGAGGATCTCTACGAGAACCCAAAGATGGACATCGCCCTGCGCAATGGCGACAAGATTCTGGTCGAAAAGGATCAAGGCGCGTTCACCTCGCTCGGTGCCACCGGCAGCCAGGCGCGCGTGCCATTCGAGGTCCGACCCCTGTCCGCACTCGAAGCGATTGCCACTGTCGGCGGCCTGCAAACGAACCTTGCAGACCCGACCGGTATCTTCGTCTTCCGCGACGAACCGGCCAATATCGCCAACCAGGTTCTGGGGCGCACCGATCTGGTCGAAGATCAGCGCATGATCTATGTGCTCGACCTGACCGGGCCGAACGGCATGTTCCTTGCGCGCGGTTTCGTGATCCGCGACGGCGACACCGTCTATGTGACCGAAGCGCCGTTCGTTGAGTGGCAGAAAACCCTTTCGGCCCTGACATCACCGCTAAGCACCGCGAGTACGATCAACAACTTCGCCAACTGATGCCCGGGCCCACACAGAACGACACCGCCGGGACACGTTCCCGGCGGCTTTTCTTTTACAATGCCGGCGTTCTGCGCCAGCCACGCCTGCGAGCGATCCTGCGGGCAGCAGGATACGATCTGCGCGTTGGGCTGCCACGGACGCAGGATCGGGTCATGGTCTGGGGCCGTTCCCGCTATGCCGCGCGCGGCGAGGCGGTGGCAGCGTGGCGTGGTGCACATCTTGTTCGGCTGGAAGATGCGTTTTTGCGTTCGATCCGGCCGGGAAGGACCGGCGCCCCTCCCCTTGGTCTTCTGATCGACCCGCTGGGGGTGCATTTCGATGCCGCGCGTCCCTCGCTCATCGAACGGATGCTTCAGGATGAAGCGCTCGACGACACCGCCATTCTGCAACGCGCTGATGACGGGATCGCGCGCATCCAGGCATTGAACCTTTCGAAATACAACAATTTCGATCCCGGTCTGGCGCCCCCGCCCCCCGGCTATATCCTTGTGATCGACCAGACACGCGGCGATGCCTCGATCGCTTTTGGCGGCGCATCCGGGCACACATTTCGCGAAATGCTGGCGGTTGCCCGAATCGAGAATCCGGGTGCGCATATCCTGATCAAGACCCACCCGGAGACCCGGGAAGGTCTGCGAGAGGGGCATTACGGCCCGGACGATTGCGATGCGATGACCGAGCTTCACGATGCGCCGATTTCCCCCTGGGCGCTGCTGAAGGGCGCAACCGCAATTTACACCGTATCCTCGCTGATGGGCTATGAGGCGATCCTTGCCGGACACAGGCCGCGCGTCTTCGGCCAACCGTTCTATAACGGCTGGGGCCTGACACAGGACGAACAGCCGGTGGAGCGCCGCCAGCGCCGCCTGACCCGCGCGCAGATCTTTGCCGTCTCCCATATCCTCGCTCCGACGTGGTTCGATCCCTGCCGCAAGCGCCTGTGCAGCTTCGAAGAAGCGGTCGATCAGCTTGAGGCCGAGACCCGCGCCTGGCGCGCCGACCGGCACGGCTATGATGCGGGCGGCATGAGCCTGTGGAAACGTCCGCATCTGCAAAAGGTCTTTGGGAGAGCCGGCGGGATAAAACGGGTCTCTCGTCCGCCGAAAGGGTCGCAACGCCCGCTCCTGTGGTGGGCCAGCCGCGTCACGCCCGCGCTTGAAGCTCTTGATCCGCCGCCGATTCGGGTCGAGGATGGGTTTTTGCGCTCACGCGGGCTTGGCGCGGACCTGATCCCGCCGCTCTCGCTCATCACCGACCGGCAGGGCATCTATTACGATCCCACGCGCCCCTCGGATCTGGAAACCATGATCGCGCAGGAACCGCCACCCGGAGGACGCCAGCGCGCAGAGCGCCTGCTGAGCAGCCTGCGGGAACTGGAACTGTCGAAATACAACCTTGGTGGCGACCTGCCGGACCTGCCCGAGGGGCACCGCATCCTTGTGCCCGGGCAGGTCGAGGATGACGCCTCGATCCGTCTTGGGGCCGGAGAGACTCGCACCAACCCGGCATTGCTGGCCAGGGCCCGAGCCGAAAACCCCGAGGCCATCATCCTGTTCAAGCCACATCCCGACGTCGAATCCGGCCTCCGTCCCGGACATGTCCCCGAAAAAACGGCGTTGCGCCACGCCGATATGGTGCTGCATCATTGCGACCCGATCGCGGCGATCAACGCCGTGGAGGAGGTCTGGACCATGACCTCGCTGCTGGGCTTCGAGGCGCTGATTCGCGGCAAGCGCGTAACGACCACCGGCAGCCCGTTCTATGCCGGTTGGGGCCTGACCCGCGATCTGGGCACACCCCTTGAGCGACGCCGCGCCCGCCCCGATCCGGTTCAGCTCGCCCATGCCACACTGATCGCCTATCCACGCTATTTCGATCCGGTCAGCGGCCTGCCCTGCCCGCCCGAGGTCGTGGTCGAGCGCCTCGCAACGGGGCGCCTTCCCACGCCGGGAATTCTCAACCGCATCACCGCGAAATTGCAGGGAATCTTCGTGTCCTGTGCGTGGATCTGGCGTCAGCACCGCAACCATCGGTGAAGCACATCGCCACCAACCACACGGCTCTCGGCCAGATCGTAGCGCGGCGCATCGGCCAGATGCTCCAGCGTCATGGTCCCCAGACACGGACGCGCATCCGCGCCCAGCACGACGCCAGCGGTGAACCCGATCAACTCATCAACCAGACCCGCGCGCATCAGCGCCGCGCCGAACGTTCCACCACCTTCGCAGAAAACACGTGTAAGCCCGCGATCGGCCAGTGTCGCGAGCAATGCCGCCGGATCAACGCCGCCAGATCCCGGGAACGCGATCCGCTCAGCCCCGGCGGCGTCCCAGAATGTGCGCGCTTCCTGCGGGGCGTGGCTTGCGTGAACCAGCCAGAGCGGCGCCTGGCCTGCCGACCCTGCCAACCGGTTTCGCGGCAGATCAAGCCCGGCCGAAGCGACGATGCGCAGTGGCTGCCGCAGTGGCCTGAAGTCGCGAACAGTCAGCAAGGGATCATCCGCGCGCGCCGTGCCCCCTCCGACCAGAACCGCATCGAACTGCGCCCGCAGCGCATGAACCATTGCCCGCGATTGCGCGCCGCTAATCCACTGGCTCTCGCCATTCGCAACCGCAATGCGGCCGTCGAAACTGGTCGCGAGTTTGAGCGCGAGCCACGGCCGGCCACGCTCGACACGGGCCAGGAAACCTGCCTGCAAGGCCCGTGCTTCGGCCTCCATCACCCCGATCGAGACCGCGATCCCCGCCTCGGCCAGCATCGCGTGACCACGCCCGGACACGCGCGGATCGGGATCCTGCATCGCGCTGACCACGCGCGCAACGCCTGCCTCGATCAGCGCCTGTGCGCAGGGCGGTGTCTTGCCAAAATGAGAACAGGGTTCGAGTGTCACATAGGCCGTAGCCCCCCGCGCGGCCTTGCCCGCCCGATCGAGCGCGCATCGCTCGGCATGGGGCCGACCACCGGGCTGCGTCCAGCCGCGCCCCACAATCCGACCCGCGCGCACGATCACGCAGCCAACTGCCGGATTGGGCCAGACATTGCCCAGCCCCCGCGCCGCCAGCGACAATGCAAGCGCCATGAAACGATGGTCGCAACGATGATCGTGCTGCGTCACTCCGCCCCGCCCCGCATTGACGGACGCAATTCGGAGACGAATTTGTCGAAATCGTCTGCTTCCTGAAAGTTCTTGTAAACACTGGCAAAACGCACATAACCGACCGTATCGATCCGGGCCAGCGTCTCCATCACGATCTCGCCTATCACCTTCGACGAAATGTCAGTCTCGCCCATGCTTTCCAGCCGCCGGACGATGCCGGAAATCATCTGGTCGATGCGTTCGGGTTCCACCGGGCGTTTCTGCATCGCGATCCGAATCGAACGCTCCAGCTTGCCGCGATCGAAATCCTCGCGTTTGCCCGAGGTCTTGATCACAACGAGATCGCGCAGTTGCACACGCTCATAGGTGGTAAAGCGTCCGCCACAAGCCGTGCAGAACCGCCGCCGCCGGATCGCGACATGGTCCTCGGCCGGGCGGCTATCCTTTACCTGGGTATCGACATCTCCGCAAAATGGGCAGCGCATGACTTTTCCCCTGTTTCTGGTCTCGCCACGTCATGGGGTTGTGTCACCCCATTTATCCACAACATTTTAGACCCCGTGCGAGAATTTGGGTAGGGTAAATATCAGCCTACCAGATCTGGGCGATCTGATTGTTGCCTGCAGGACTCAGCGCGGCAACTCAATGACTTCGAGCCGATTGTCTGCGGACGGGCGCAACCCGGATGGCGGGGTGCCCGGAGGGTCTCGTTTGGTGTGGGCGCAACGGGGCAATCTTCCTTTCGGGCGGCGTTGTTGCCCATATCGGTGATGCGGCTTCATCCTTGCCAATCCTGTCTGTTGGCGGATGCGCCTGCCGTCGCCATCTCTCACCCGCTCTCGTACGACCAACGGGGCGGCCTGTAACGCATCGCCACGACGCCGGGGGTTGCGCTCGGTCTGGTTTGATCCCGGCTGGCCCGTGCCGGATTGTTCGACGCTCTGCCGGCGGCAGGCCCGTATCGCGGTGGACACAGCGACCGGCGATGTCAGGGGCGTCGCGTTCCCTTCGAGCCGCCAGGGGGACAGCCCTCTGCTGCCGAAGTGACGGCGAAGAGATCACCCGGCGGCGATCGCCAGAGTGCCGAAATCCAGATCCGCATTGCCATCATGAACGGCTACAACATACTCGGTACTGCCGAGATCAAGGCCGTCGCCTGAAACCAACCGGGACAGGGCAACTTTTGCTTATGCCGAATGAGCGAAACAACGCACGTCGCAGCGACCGTTCGCCCATTTTCGTGGTGGCCCCGAGGCGCACCCGCGGCGCTGCTTGCCCACGGTCGCTTGCCCCTGGTCGCGTGCTGCCGGGGCGTGAGGCCGAGCCAGGCTGCAAAGTCGTGCGCTTTGCGGAACGTCTCAGACGGCGGGACCAGGACAGCAATGGCTGTCGCGATGAGCGGCCCTGTGCCCGGCACCGTCATCAGACGCCGCGCCACCTCGTTCTCCGCCACCTCGTTCTCCCTGGCACATCGGGCGACCCCGGCATCAAGCGTGCCGATCTCCGTCTCCAGATGGGCGAGGCTCGCGACCAGCACCTTCAGGGCTGCGATGGCATCAGCAGGCAGGCCGCTGTCCGGGCCTTCGACGATGGCGACGCCGACCGGCTGCCTCCGATGCTCTACCTGTGCAACGATGCGATCGGCATTGACGGGATCCGCGCACTGTGCAAGAATCCGGTCTTGAAATGAGCGACCCGGAATCCGATAAAGCTGGCCACCGTGATTGCCGCGATGAACCTCTTTGAGGCCTATCCGCGCCGAGGAACCGGGCGGCACCAACGCCACGGGTATCAAGGTGGCGCTCATGGCCATCGGGCAGGATTGTGGCCCGGATCCCTCCGCTTGGCCCCTGACGGAGCGTCAGCAATTGCAAATGACAGCTTTCTTGAAGACCAGCAACCTGATTTGAAGGAGTTCCGCATGAGTTTCACTCCCCATGGCAAGCATCTGATCGCGGGCGACCGGGTCGCTTCTGTCGCGACCTTCCGCTCGCAGCCTGCGACGGGATCCGGGCACGCGTTCTCGACGGGTACGCCGGAGCTGGTCAACCGCGCCTGTGCGGCGGCGGAAGAGGCGTTCTGGAGCTACGGCAATACCACGCGTGAAGCGCGCGCCAGGTTCCTCGACACGATTGCCGACGCGATCGAGGCGCGCGGGCCGGAGATCACCGGAATCGGCACGCAGGAAACCGGACTGCCCGCCGGGCGGCTGGAAGGCGAGCGGGGTCGCACCACCAGCCAGTTGCGCATGTTCGCGGACCACATCCGCAAGGGCGCGTATCTCGACCGTCGTCACGACGAAGCACTGCCCGAGCGCACCCCACCGCGCCCCGACCTGCGCATGATCCAGCGCCCGATCGGCCCGGTCGCGGTGTTCGGCGCGTCGAATTTTCCGCTGGCCTTCTCGACCGCAGGCGGCGACACGGCAGCCGCGTTGGCCGCCGGTTGTCCGGTGGTGGTGAAAGGTCACCCCGCCCATCCCGGCACCAGTGAGATCGTCGCCGAGGCCATCCTGGCCGCGATCACCTCCTGCGGCATGCCCAAGGGCGTGTTCTCGCTGATCCATGACGGGGGGCACGATGTGGGCAAGGCGCTGGTGCAGCATCCGCTGATCAAGGCGGTCGGCTTCACCGGCTCGCTCGGCGGTGGTCGCGCGCTCTTTGATCTGTGCGCGCAACGGGCCGAGCCGATCCCGTTCTTCGGAGAGCTGGGCTCGGTCAACCCGATGTTCGTCCTGCCTGCGGCCGCGAAGGCCCGGGGACCCGGGATCGGCACCGGCTGGGCCGGGTCGCTGACCATGGGCGCGGGCCAGTTCTGCACCAATCCCGGCATCGCGGTGATCGAGACGGGGGCGGCAGGCGATGCCTTTGTCGCCGCTGCAAAGGCGGCGCTGGAAGGGATCGCTGCGCAGGTCATGCTGAGCGACGGCATTGCCGACGCCTACCGCAGGGGGCAGGCGCGCTTTCATCGCCACACCGCCGTCACCGCAGTGCTGGAGACGGTCTCCGAAGGCCGCAGTGCCCGCCCCAATCTCCATGAGACCGATGCTGCATCCTGGCTGCGCGATCATACGCTGGGAGAAGAGGTCTTCGGCCCCCTCGGCCTGGTCGTGCGCGTCGAAGGCATGGATGAGATGCGGGCGCTGGCGAAAGGTCTCGAAGGTCAACTGACGGCCACGTTGCACCTTGACGACGACGATGCCGAGGCTGCACGGTCGCTCCTGACGATCCTTGAGCGCAAGGCTGGCCGGGTGCTGGCGAACGGTTTTCCCACCGGGGTCGAGGTTTGCGATGCAATGGTGCATGGTGGACCCTATCCGGCCAGCACAAACTTCGGCGCGACCAGCGTCGGCACCTTGTCGATCCGCCGCTTCCTCCGGCCGGTCTGCTTCCAGAACATCCACGAAAGTCTCCTGCCCGAGGACATCGCCTAAGAAGGAGAGACGACAAACGAAGACGCAAGGCAGACCCCGCACAAAAGACAAACATCTTGCCGCCTTCGAGGCCGCGTTTTTTATATGGGGTATCCGTAATTCATGATTGTTCTGGACCAAAATCACCATCTCGAAGAATCTCGGGCAGTGTTGACAGGAGCGTTCCGAAGCGCCCCTCATAGCGCGTAGGAACGCGCATCTCATGCAATGTCGTTTCTATGGTGCGATCACGGCTCAACATCTTCTGGAAAGCGGGGCGGGGCGCTGCTTTTTTCTCCGGTCCTTCTGACAAAAGCACCTTTGCGCGCAGCGCCTCGAAGGAGTATCCGCGCCCGGCGCGGTTGGTGGCGCGGATCAGATTGTTCAAGCTCTCGGTGTAGGCGTTGGTCGCGCGGCAATCGAAGTAAGCGAGGATTTCTTCCCGCCAGTTCCGCCATGTCCGCTCAAAGTCACCGAACGCGCCCTTCATCTCCTGTGGCACGGACGCTCGCCATTCTTCGAACGCGGCATCAGCTTCATCGTGCGTCTTGGCGTCATAGATGCGATAGCCCGCTTCCTTGATCTCGTAGGCCATGGCCAGCGCCGGGTAATTTTCCAACCACCCGGACAGCATCATGTGTTCTTTGCCATTGAGCCGGTGCTTGCGCTTGAGGATCAGTAAACGGTCGTTAACCAACCCACGGCGCTCCGCAGGCGATATTTCGGCCCGCAGCGCCTTTCTGACGGTCTCACAGGCGGCGTTCAGCATTCGCACCACATGGAACTTGTCCACGACGACTGTAGCGTCTGGAAGAACCGCTGCGGCCGCATCACGATAGGGTCGCCACATATCTATCGTCACCAGCTCAATGCTCTTGCGGTGATCGAGCCGCGCAAGGCGGGTCGCGACCGTCTGCCTGTTTCTGTTCTCAAGGATATCGAAGGCTGTCAGTTTCTCGACATTGGTGAGAACACAGCGCGGCTTGATGAGATGGATTTCGTCAATGCCCAGCCAGCGCGGCGTGGCAAAACGCAGGGCGTCATATTTTCGGTGCACATACTCTGAGAAGACAAGACGGATCGTGCCTTCGGTCACACCTACTTCCTCGGCGACACTGGAGTTTGTCCGTCGCACAGCCTGCTCGCCGATCCACTGGACGAGTCTGTCCGTCATGCGTCGTTTTTCGTCCACTTGGGGTAGCTCTTCATAGAAGGTCTTACCACAATGCTTGCAGCGCCAACGCCGGGTTTCGACATAGATCGAGGACCGCTTACCAAGGCGCGGCAGATCTTTGATGACCTGCTCACGCCGTCCAAAGCCGATAACGCCATACTTACCACAATGCTGGCAGTGCGTCGTCTCATCGGAGAGCCTCGCATAAATGTGGAAGTCATGATCTTCCTCAACCACACGGATCAGATCGAAGTCATCGAGTTGCAAAAGGTCCATGCACAATCATGGCGGCTAGGGCCTGCCAAGCCCCTTTGCCGTGATGCTAACCAAGACATAGTACGCCCCAGACCAAGCAGCCAGAGTTGATAACCGTAGCGCCCAGCCTATCAATGGCGCTGTCTCCATCAGATCGGTTACACGAAGGTCGAAGGCAACCAACTCGATTACTGAAAGGACGATGATGAGGCCCGACACAATCAGGATGATTCGGTAGGAGCGCAGGCGCGGGTCTGGGACTTCGGTAACGAGGGCGTTCACGCCTTCGTCGAAGATCCCCTTCAGGGTGGCGGCTCCGGCCTCGGTCAGCTGGGGCCAGTATTCGTCCTCTCCGAGTTGCACCGGCCATGTCATCGAGGTCTCTTTACCTTCCCCCCGAAAGTGACCCCATTCCCATGCTTCCTCTTTCGCGACGAGCGTGTGCAGACGATCAAATGTGGGCTTGTTGAGTTCGAAGTTCCCACTCTTAACAAGTGACAACAGTTCTTTCGCCGCCGCAGCGAGATTCAGCACTTGTTGTGCATCGGATATCTTATGGCCGCCAACCGTGACCCCATCCATCAGAGTTTGCACCTGCGGAAAGGTAAAGGGGTTCCCTTCGAGGGCACGCGCATCGAAGACAAATTGGGCAAGCATTTGCTTGTAGCGAAACAGGGAACGATCAACGGAGGCGGGCGCAACAGCAGGGACGACCGCACAACGATCCCACCTGAACCCCAATTTCTCGAACAGTTGCATCCGCTCGCCCCTTGCCTCAAACAATCACATATTACGAATATCAATAACGTCGTCAGAGCAGCCTATCAAACACGAATTACAGATACCCCTCTTACTTATGCCGAATGAGCGCAACAACGCCGGTCGTACGCGCCAACAAAAGCCCTGCGATGAAAGTACGCTTTCCGAACAGGTTCATGATCACGTGCCTCCCCGATGGG
The DNA here is from genome assembly GCA_965277135.1 of Thioclava sp. Lineage (GTDB taxonomy): Bacteria > Pseudomonadota > Alphaproteobacteria > Rhodobacterales > Rhodobacteraceae > Thioclava. The sequence goes on from CBDIBW010000045.1 coordinate 11,370, forward strand.
CGTTCGCGGCATCACGTTTTCGTATCAGATCGGCGGACCGCATCCGTTTCAAATCCCGAAAAAGACCTGGACATTCACCATCTAAAATATTGATTTAATCTGATAAAATATGTTGGATACTTCTCATATATCACATTGGCCTTTTTTCCAAATGGTCATTCCATGATGGATCGGATCCTTGAAATATGCCGAACGTGGGATCAGTCCTCTTTCGGCAGACCCCGCAGGCGCAACTCGCGCAGTTGTTCGTTGGCCGGTTCGGACGGCGCACCCATCATCAGGTCTTCGGCGCGCTGGTTCATCGGGAACATGATGACCTCCCGGATATTGGCCGTGTCGGCCAGGATCATCACGATCCGGTCGATACCCGCCGCGCAGCCGCCGTGTGGCGGGGCACCGTATCTGAACGCCTTGACCATGCCGCCGAAGCGTTTTTCGACCTCGCAAGCCGGATAGCCCGCGATCTCGAAGGCCCTGTACATGATTTCGAGCTTGTGGTTCCGGATTGCGCCCGACAGGATTTCATAACCGTTGCAGACAAGATCATACTGGTAGCCCTTCACATCGAGCGGATTGCCCGCGAGCGCGTCGATCCCGCCTTGCGGCATCGAGAACGGGTTGTGCGAAAAGTCGATCCTGCCCTCGTCATCTTCCTCATACATCGGGAAATCGACGATCCAGGCGAACGTGAAGACCGATTTGTCGATCAGCCCCAGGTCTTCGCCAATGACATTGCGGGCACGACCGGCAACGCCTTCGAAGCTGGGTGGCAGCCCGCCGAGGAAGAAGGCTGCGTCGCCCGCTCCCAGCCCCAACTGCTCACGGATCGCCTCGGTCCGTTCGGGGCCGATATTTCTGGCCAGCGGGCCGGCGCCCTCCAGCCCGTCCTCGCCCTTGCGCCAGAAGATGTAGCCCATGCCGGGCAGACCCTGTTCCCGGGCGAACCTGTCCATCCGGTCGCAGAACTTGCGCGACCCGCCCGTCGGGGCCGGAATCGCGCGGATCTCGGTGCCATCCTGTTCGAGCAGCTTTGCAAAGATCGCAAAGCCCGCGCCACGGAAGTGATCCGAAACCACCTGCATCTCGATCGGGTTGCGCAGGTCGGGCTTGTCCGAGCCGTATTTCAGCATCGATTCGGCATGGGGAATCCGCCGCCAGTTCGGGTCGACCTTGCGATCGCCACCGAATTCCTCGAACACATCTTGCAGCATGGGCTGCATCGTGGCGAACACATCTTCTTGCGTGACGAAGCTCATTTCGACGTCAAGCTGGTAGAAATCGGTGGGCGAACGGTCCGCCCGCGGGTCTTCATCCCGAAAGCAGGGCGCGATCTGGAAATACCTGTCGAAGCCCGCAACCTGGATGAGCTGCTTGAACTGCTGGGGCGCTTGCGGCAGCGCGTAGAACTTGCCCGGATGCAGGCGCGACGGCACTAGGAAGTCACGCGCACCTTCGGGCGAACTGGCCGTGATGATCGGCGTCTGGAACTCGTTGAACCCCTGGTCCCACATCCGCTTGCGCATCGAGCGCACCACATTCGAACGCAGGATCATCTTCGCATGCAGGCTCTCGCGACGCAGGTCGAGAAAGCGGTATGCGAGGCGTGTTTCCTCCGGATAATCCAGCTCGCCAAAGACCGGCATCGGAAGCTCCTCGGCCTCGCCAAGGATTTCGACATCAAGGGCATAGACCTCGATCTCACCGGTCGGGATTCTGGAGTTGATCAGGCCCTCGTCGCGCAGCCTGACCGTGCCGTCGATGCGGATCACCCATTCGGAGCGGATTTTTTCCATCGCCCTGAACGCGGCAGAATCTCCGTCGCACAGAATCTGGGTCATGCCGTAATGATCACGCAGATCGACAAAGAGCACCCCCCCGTGATCGCGTACCCGATGGACCCAGCCCGCAAGGCGGACCGTTTCCCCGGCATTCGTTGCGTTCAGATCGGCGCAGGTGTGGCTGCGAAAGGCGTGCATCGGCGGCTCCGTGCTCATGTTTTGCTGTGCTGATATTTTGCGTGTCCGTTGCGCCGATACACCGCCTGATTGCGCAAAAGTCAAGCTGTGCACATATACACAAGGCGGATGGACCCTCGGCACAACGCCCTGCCCTCGAAATCGAGAGCCGGGCAGAGCGGCTCTTTCGAAAACGGGTTAAAGTTTTGCAAACCGGAAGACTCATCTTTGGATTTTCTGTTTCCCCGATTTGCCCGGCGGGAGGGGCACGGGCCAGACAAGACGACAATTTGGAGAGCACAAATGAGAGCCTGGGACGCTATTCTTGATCGCATGCTACGCCACCTGGTACGCAAGGGCATTCTGGAAATCAGGTTCCATGACGGAACGGAACGGCGATACGGCGATGGCACGGGGGCACCGATCAAGGTGACGGTGGCCTCTGCGAAACTGGCCAGAAAGGTTGTGCTGAAACCCGACCTGGGGGTTGGCGAAGGTTACATGAACGGCGATCTCCTCATCGAGGGCGATGACTTGCGCGGGTTTCTGGCGCTGGTTACGCGCAATCAGAGCCGTTCGGGGATGCCATGGTTCGAAAAGCCACGCGAGGTGGGGCGCTTTTTCGGGCGACGCCTGGCACAGTTCAACCCGGTCAACAAGGCGCGCACCAATGTGGCACACCACTATGATCTGTCGGGCGCGCTTTACGATCTCTTCCTCGACAAGGACCGTCAATATAGCTGCGCCTATTTTGCCCGTCCCGACATGACGCTCGAAGAGGCGCAGGACGCCAAGAAACAGCACATTGCACGCAAGCTTTTGATCAAGCCGGGCATGACGGTTCTCGATATCGGTTGTGGCTGGGGCGGAATGGCGATCACGCTGGCGCGTGATTTCGGTGCCCGGGTCGTGGGCGTGACCCTGTCGACCGAGCAGCACGCACTTGCGACGAAACGCGTGGCAGAGGCAGGGCTCCAGGATCAGGTCGAGATTCGCCTGACCGACTACCGCGACGTGACGGAGAAATTCGACCGGATCGTGTCTGTGGGCATGTTCGAGCATGTCGGCGTGCCCCATTACCGCGAGTATTTCCGCCATGTGCGCCAGATGCTCGGACCCGGCGGCATTTCCCTGATCCATTTCATCGGTCGGGCCGATCCGCCAGGCACCACCTCGACCTGGATCACCAAATACATCTTCCCGGGCGGCTACTGCCCGGCACTATCCGAATCGTCGCGCGCGATCGAGCGGGAAGGGCTGGTTGTTGCCGATCTGGAGGTCTGGCGGCTGCATTATGCCGAAACGCTCAGACATTGGTGCGACCGGTTCGACGCGCATATCGACAAGGCGGCGGAACTTTATGACGCGCGTTTCACCCGGATGTGGCGCTTTTACCTGATCGCGTCGGAAATGGCATTCCGCCATGGCGGGCAGGTCGTGTTCCAGTATCAACTCTGCCACGAGGTCGGTGATGTTCCGCTCACGCGGGATTATCTGTATCACGACCCGGACACGCGGGGCAAGGCGCAAGACAGCAAGCGCGAATCTCGCCTTGCAGCCGAGTAACACCGGCAGCCGGAGAGATCACGAAACAATCATCTTTTGGGGGTCGGGTTGTCTTTCCATCAGGGGCTTGCGAAAGCTTGATCGACCCGGCACCCGGGGTCATATTTCGCGTATGATCCGCCTTCTCCCGATTCTCCTGATCGTGCTCTATGGCCTGCTCGCCTGGCAGTTTTCGGCCTGGCGGTTGCGCCACCAGCTTGACAACAACTCACGGCCCCTGCGCGAACCCTCTCTCGATCCGGTGCTCGCCAAGCTGTGCACAGCCCTCGACATGCCCGCCCTGCCCGTCCATATCTACCAGATCGAGACGGTCAACGGACTTGCCGCGCCGGACGGGCGCGTTTTCCTCACCGAAGGGTTCTTGCGCAAATACCGCAACACAGAGGTCACGGCAGAGGAAATCGCCTCGGTCATCGCACATGAGCTGGGTCACGTGGCCCTGGGGCATGCCCGGCGCCGGATGATCGACTTCTCGGGCCAGAATGTGGTCCGCGCGGTGCTGATGGGGCTGCTCGGGCGCGTCATCCCGGTCTTTGGTCCGATGCTGGCGAACCTGATCGCGGTGGCGCTGGCCGCGCGGCTGAGCCGGCAGGACGAGTTCGAGGCCGACGCATTCGCCTCCGCCCTGATGATCGGATCGGGCCTTGGCACCGCCCCGCAGATCAGCCTGTTTCGCAAACTCGACCGGCTGGCCTCTGCCGGGCGCGCAGCCATACCCGCCTGGCTGCTGACCCATCCCGCAACAACCCGTCGCATCGCCGCAATCGAGGCCAATACGGCCCGTTGGCAGTCGAAATCGTACTGAAACCCCTTACTTTCTGTCCCGTTGCCAGTCAGGATCTTCGCCAGCAAAGAGGCACATCATGAGCGAGAACGAGCAGGACCGGGTGCGCAGACGCCGGGTGTTCTACATCCCCGGCTATGACCCGATTCATCCCCGACGCTATCGCGAACTCTACCGCAAGGAAGGCGCCGAACAGGCCGCAATCTCGGGTTACGAACTGTGCCTGAGCCCCAGGACCAGCGGCGGCTCCTATGGCTGGCATGTTGTCTCGACCCAGGACGGCGCCCGGGTCGAGGCCGATATCGAGGTGCTGATCTGGTCCGATATCGTGCGCGATTCCATGGGCAAGTCCATCCCGGCCACCTATGGGCAACTGCTGCGCACCGCCACGACCTATATCTTTTCGGGCGCACTGTTCCGGCTGATGCGGCTGCGCAAGGGACCGATCATTGCCGCGCTCTATCCGATCCTTGCGCTGATCGTGCAGGCGTTGATCGGGGCCGGGCTTGGCTGGGCGGCTGCGGCGCTGATCGGGGCCTTCCTGCCATCCTTTCCGCTTGATCGGCTCGCGGGCCTCGCCCTTGGCGCCACGATCCTCGCCCTCACCCTGCGCTGGTTTCGCAAGAAGGACGGCAAGCTCTTTGCCTATTACCTGATGCACGACTATGCCTTCACCGCACGCTGGGGCGGGGCCAACCCGCCCGAACTGGAGGCGCGTATGGCCGAATTCGGCACCCGCATCGCCCAAGCCCTGCAAGAGGACTGGGACGAGGTGCTGGTCGTCGGCCATTCCTCGGGCGCGCATCTGGCCGTGTCGATCCTTGCCGATCTGATCCGCGAGACCCGCCTGCCCCTTCCAGCCTGCCCCGAATATCCCGGGGGGGACCTGGCCGCAGACCAGCAGGGGGGAGCGCCCCCCGCCTCCCCTGCCCCGATGCTTTCCTTCCTCTCGCTCGGGCAGGTCGTGCCGATGGTCTCCTACCTGCCCCGCGCCAGCCGCCTGCGCGCCGATCTGCGGTTTCTCTCGACCCGGCCCGAACTCTTCTGGCTCGATGTGACCGCGCCGGGCGATGGCTGCGCCTTTGCGCTTTGTGATCCGGTCGCGGTGACGGGGGTCGCACCGGAAGGCCGGATCCACCCGCTGGTGATCTCGGCCGCCTTCACCCAGACCTTGTCGCCCGCGCGCTGGAAAGCGTTGCGCTGGCGCTTCTTCCGGCTGCATTTTCAATATCTGTGTGCCTTCGACCGGCCCAATGATTACGATTATTTCCGTATCACGGCCGGCCCGCTCCGCCTTGCCACCCGCTATGCCGACCGGCCCGCGTCAAAAAGCCGGATCACACGGGGGCCGAACAGATTTACGGATTGCGCATGAGCAAGCCGCCCAAGCCCACGCCGCGCCCGGATCGCGTCTCCTTGTGGCGCTATTTCCGGCTGTTCAGATCCGATATCCTCTCGGCCCAGCCCGCGCGGCTCTATCGCGCCTGGATGGCCGAGTTCCGCACCCCGTTCTTTCGCTCTTACCTGTGCAACGACCCCAAGCTGGTCGATCTGGTGTTGCGCGAACGGCCGATGGACTTCCCGAAATCCGAGCGGCTCCGCGAAGGGCTCAAACCGCTCTTGCGCGAGAGTGTGTTCGTCACCAATGGCACGCAGTGGCAGCGCCAGCGCCGGATCATCGACCCGGCCTTCGAAGGCGGCAAACTGCGCGAGACCTTCCCGGCGATGTGGGATGCGGGGCAGGCCTGTGTGGAGCGGCTGCGCGATCGAACCGGCACGGCGCTGGAAATCGAGGCCGAGACCTCCCATGTCGCCGCCGACATCATCTTTCGCACCCTGTTCTCGATCCCGATCAGGGACCGGACGGCTTCGGCCGTCTTTGCCGAGTTCAGATCGCATCAGCGCGCCTCGCCGGTGGTGAACCTTGGTGCGCTCTTGCCGTTGCCGCGCTGGTTTCCGAGGTTTCATTCGCGCCAGACCCGGCACACATCCACCCGCATCCGCGCGCTGATCGAGGCGCTGACCTCACGCCGCGCGCAGCAGATAGAGGCGGGGAACGCCCCCGACGATCTGGCGACAAAGATCATGACCACGCCCGATCCCGAGACGGGCGAGACCTTCGGCACCGAAGAGATGGTCGATCAGGTGGCGATCTTCTTCCTTGCGGGGCATGAGACATCGGCCTCCGCCCTTGCCTGGTCCCTGTATCTGCTGGCAACCCACCCGGATTGGCAGGACAGGGTCGCGACCGAGGCAGAGGCGGTCATCGGCGGCGATATTCCCGATTTTGCGGCGCTCGGCCGACTGAAAACCGGTCGCGCCGTGTTTCGCGAGGCGATGCGTCTCTATCCGCCGGTGCCGATGTTCGTGCGCGAGGCCACCTGCCCCGAGCGGTTTCGCGACCGCTCCGTTACACCCGGAAGCCAGGTGGTGATCAGCCCCTGGCACCTGCACCGGCACGAACGGCTCTGGGACGATCCTGACGGCTTCGATCCGGGGCGTTGGGAAACGGAGAATGGCAAACAGTGCCAGCGGAGCGCCTATATCCCCTTCTCGACCGGCGCGCGCGTCTGCCCCGGCGCCGGATTTGCGATGGCCGAGGGGACGCTGTTGCTGGCAATGATCGTGCAGGCCTTGCGGCTGGTGCCGGTCGAGGGGCGCATTCCGGTCCCGGTCGCGCATCTGACCGTGCGCGGAAGGGACGGGATCTGGCTCCGGCTGGAACCACGAGCGGATTGAAGGCGGTCAGGGGCGCAGCCCCTCCTTGTCGTGCGGGTCAGCCCATCGCCGCGATCAGCACACCCAGTGCCGCGACCGGATCTTCGGCCCCCCAGACCTCTTCGCCAAAGGCGAACCAGTCGGTCACCGGGGCAAGATCGGACACGCTGGCCCCATCAAGCGCCCCCTCGGCCACGACCGGAACCTCGATCATCTCGGACCACCAGGCGAACAGGTCGCGCCCGGCGCGGGCACCACTGCCAAGGCCGGTTGCGCCGATCGGACCGAAACAGACGTAATCGGCCCCGACCTCGCCCGCCGTCATCCCGTCATGGCGCGAGATGCCGCACTGTGCGCCCACGATGGCCTCCTGCCCGAGGGCCGTGCGCGCGGCCCGGATCTGGCGCGCACCATCGGTGAAATGCACACCGTCCAGCCCGTGCCGTTCGACCAGTTGCAGATGGGTTTCGATCACCAGCGCCACATCGCGCGCATGGGCCACCTCGCGCAGCGTATCTGCCGTGTGCCCGATCCGGTGCTCGTCACGGCTCGCCAGCGCCAGACGGATACAGGCCACCTGATGTGTGTCAAGCACACGCGCAAGGTTCGGCGCGAACGCCTGCGCCTCGAACGCGGGCGGCGTGATCAGATAGATCTGCGGGCGATCCTCAGCCATGGGCGGGCTCCTTGCATCCTCGTGGGCCTCTTAGCGCAAGCTGCCCACCCTTGCCAGTGGCCAGAGGGGCAACTAAGGCGGGCAGGAAAGGAAAACCGATGACCGATCACCCCGACCAGAGCCAGCCCGTCCTTGTTCTCGTTCGCCCGCAGATGGGCGAGAATATCGGGGCGGCGGCGCGCGCGATGCTGAATTTCTCGCTCAGCCGGATGCGGCTGGTCAGCCCCAGGGATGGCTGGCCCAATCCCAGGGCGGTGGCGATGGCCTCGGGGGCTGCGGGCAAGGTGCTGGATTTCGCGGGGGTCCACGACGATGTGGCCGACGCGATCGGGGATTGCGATTTCACCTTCGCCACCACCGCGCGCGGGCGCGAGTTGCCCAAGCCGATCTACACGCCCGAAGCCGCGATGATCGAAGCGCGCAAACGGATCGTGGCCGGGCAAAAGGTCGGCATCCTGTTCGGCCCCGAACGCACGGGGCTGGAAAATGATGACATAATCCGGACCAATGCAATCATCACCGTGCCGGTCAATCCGGAGTTCTTTTCGCTCAACCTTGCCCAGGCGGTGCTGCTGACGGCCTATGAATATTCGCGCCACATGATCAAGGCGGTTCCGGTCGATCCGGGGTTGGCGGGCTTCGATCCGGCAAGCGCCCTCGAGGTCGAGAAACTGGGCGATCATTTCGAGGATCGCCTGCAAGAGGCGGGCTTCTTCCATCCCCCCGAAAAAGCCCCGATGATGAAGCGCAACCTGCGCAACATGTGGACCCGGTTCGGCATGACGCGGGCCGAGGTGCAGACATTGCACGGAGCCTTGCGGCAAATCATCCACAGCAAGCGATAGAACCGCGCCACCCGCGCGGGCCGCAACAGCGGGCTTCATGTCCGGCTGTCCGGGTGGCCAGAGCGTCCCCCCATTTCTCTTGCCAAGTTGCGCAGGCCACCCTATGGGCAAGGGCATGACACAGCACCAGCGCCTCCTCATCATCGATTTCGGATCCCAGGTTACGCAACTGATTGCGCGGCGGCTGCGCGAGTTGAATGTCTATTGCGAAATTCATCCCTGCCAGAACGTGACCGATGCCTTTCTGAGGACATTCGACCCAAAGGCGATCATCTTCTCGGGTGGGCCGGATTCGGTCACCCGCGAAGGCTCGCCCCGACCACCCGGGTCGGTCTATGATCTGGGCATTCCGATCCTGGGGATCTGCTATGGCCAGCAGGTCATGATGCAGGATCTGGGCGGCCTGGTCGAAGCGGGTCAAAGCCACACTGCCGAGTTCGGTCGTGCCTGGGTCAGCCCGACCGGAACCCGGATCGCGTTGCTTGATGGCTGGTTCACCGATGGATCGGGTCGCGAACAGACCTGGATGAGCCACGGCGACCATGTCTCGAAACGCGCCCCCGGCTTTGAAGTCTGCGGCACCTCGCCGGGCGCGCCCTTCGCGATCACCGCCGATCTGTCGCGCAATTTCTACGCCGTGCAATTCCACCCGGAGGTATATCACACGCCAAACGGCAAGGTGCTCTTTGAGAATTTCGTCAAGCTGGCGGGGTTTGCCGGCGACTGGACGATGGCAGGTTATCGCCAGCAGGCGATCGAGGCGATCCGCGAACAGGTGGGCAAGGCCCGGGTGATCTGCGCTCTTTCGGGGGGTGTTGACAGTTCGGTCACCGCGCTCCTGCTGCACGAGGCGATCGGAGATCAGCTAACCTGTGTCTTCGTCGATCACGGTCTGCTGCGGATGAACGAGGCCGATGAAGTGGTCACGATGTTCCGCGACCATTACAATATCAGGCTGATCCATGCCGATGAGAGCGATCTGTTTCTTGGTGCGCTTGAAGGCGTCAGCGATCCGGAAGCGAAGCGCAAGACGATTGGCCGTCTCTTCATTGATGTGTTCCAGAAATACGCCAATGAGATCCGGGATGCGAAATTTCTGGCGCAGGGCACGCTCTATCCCGACGTGATCGAGAGTGTCAGCGTCTCGGGCGGTCCTTCGGTCACGATCAAGTCGCACCACAATGTCGGCGGTCTGCCCGAAAAGATGGGCCTGAAGCTGGTCGAGCCGCTGCGCGAGCTGTTCAAGGACGAGGTGCGCGCGCTTGGCCGCGAACTGGGCCTGCCCGCAAGCTTCATCGGTCGCCACCCCTTCCCCGGCCCCGGCCTTGCGATCCGTTGCCCTGGCGAGATCACCCGCGACAAGCTTGGCATCCTGCGCAAGGCCGACGCGGTTTATATCGACCAGATCCGCAAACACGGGCTCCATGACGAGATCTGGCAGGCTTTCGTCGCGCTCCTGCCGGTGCGGACGGTGGGCGTTATGGGCGACGGGCGCACCTATGATTACGCCTGCGCGCTGCGCGCGGTGACCTCCATCGACGGGATGACCGCCGACTATTACCCGTTCACTCATGCATTCCTTGGCGAGACGGCGAGACGGATCATCAACGAGGTCGAGGGGATCAACAGGGTCACCTATGACATCACCTCGAAGCCTCCGGGCACAATCGAGTGGGAATGAAATTGACTGTTTCGCGGGCTATCGTGGACTATCGATTTTTCATTCTAAATTATTGAAAATAAACATAAATAATTCAACGTCTATCGCC
>CBDIBW010000046.1:0-40234 GCA_965277135.1 Thioclava sp.
CCGCCGCCTGCTGATGTGACTCGGTCAGGCCGTTGCCCCATAAATGGATTTCTGCGGGACAGGACAGATGCCGGATCACGCTCCACATGGCCACAAGTGTGGGGCGAAACATGCCGCTATCCGTGGCAAAAACAATCTTGGGTTGCGCGGGCGTTTGTCTGGTCAAGTGTGAAGTTTTAACCATGATGCTCTCGATCTCGGTTGTTCGCGCCTACCGCCAGTCTCGGGCCTCGGCTTGGCAGATTCAACATAAAAAAAGCCCGACGTTTCAAGCGCCCCCTCAAGCAGCCCCTGGCCATCACCCGGGCCATCACCTGACCGCCCCGCCCTCTGCGCGGGGCTTTTTCATGGGAGAGCGGAATGGACGAAAACAACATGGACAGGGCGCAATTCTTCCAGGCCCTGCGCGCGGATGGCCCGTTCGGCGCACACCTCAGCCAGGGCCAGGTCGCGGGGATCGAGGTGTTGCTGACGGCCATGGCCCGCCTGCCGATCAGCTACACCGCCTACCTTCTGGCCACCGCCTGCCACGAGACGGCCCACACCATGCGGCCGGTGCGCGAGACGCTGGCCGACACCGACGATCAGGCGATCGCGCGGCTCGAACATGCCTGGGCCAAGGGCGATCTGCCGTGGGTGCGCAGCCCTTACTGGCGCCGGGATGCGGACGGCAAGGCCTGGTTCGGGCGTGGCTATGTGCAGCTTACCCACAAGGAGAACTACCAGAAAGCCGGGGCGATGATCGGCGCCGATCTGGCGTCCGATCCCGACCGCGCGCTGGACCCGGACCTCGCGGCGCGGATCCTCGTGGACGGGTGCGAGACCGGGCTCTTCACCCGCGCGGACGGCAAGCCCGGCCACAAGCTGAGCGATTATCTGCCCGGCGATTACGTCGGCGCGCGGCGGATCGTCAACGGCAGTGACAGGGCGCAGACCGTCGCGGGCCATGCGCTGGCGTTTGAGGCCGCACTTGCGGCGGGCGGATATGGTCCGGTGCAGGCCGGGACGCCGCCAGAGGCCCCGCCCGGCGGTCTTTCCGCATGGGTTTCAACGCTCGTCAAATCACTCACAGGAGGCCGAGATGAAGCTCGTTGACGATTACAGACAGGCGTGGCGCTGGCTCTCGGTGCAGGCACTGGCCGCGATCGCGCTGCTGCCGCTGGTCTGGACGGAGCTGCCGCCGGACGTGAAGGCGATGCTGCCCGAGGGCTGGCGGCCGTGGCTTCTCGCAACCCTCGCCCTGGCCGGGATCCTCGGCCGACTGAAAGCGCAGGTGAGGCGATGATCAAGGCGCTTCTCTCTTGGCTCACCGGCGGCGCACTCGACCGCGCGCTTGGTGCCGTCGATCGCTATATCGAGAGCCAGACCGACCGCGAAAAGATCAAGGCCGACCTGCTCAAGGCGCACCTGATCACACGGGCCGACTGGCTGCGCGCGGGTGGCTTCTGGCTGCTCGCCGCCTTCGCCGCGCCGGTGTGGGTGCATTTCGGCGCGGTGGTGGCCTACTCGATCTTCTGGTGCCACGACTGCGCCTTTCCGCAAGGCTGGACGATCGCGGCGCTCCCCGGCGCGATGCAGCAATGGGAAGGCTGGATCCTGCTCGCCTCGATCGGCGGCCTCAGCCTGCTCGGGATGCGGAAGTGAGGCGGCGACGGGGCGGGGCAATGCCCTCGCGGCTCGCTCTGCGAAGTGCTCTTAAGTTCACTGAACCTGCGTGCACCAAGACAGGTTGCACAAACCCGGAACAAAAGCCGTTTACGAACCGTTCCTTAGACGACAGGCCAATAGTTTGGCGGCCTGCCGCTTCGTTCACATCGAAGATGTCAGCGGTTCAAATCCGTTATCGCCTACCACTTTACCCAGCAATGCGCTGCTAATCCGCTGTATTTTATCTTTCGTGTTTTGTCTTTGCGAGGTCTGTTTTCATCTCTTGATCACGCCGCTGCGCCCGGCTAGAAGTTTCGCGCATGGCGGGCGATTAGCTCAGTTGGTAGAGCGCTTCGTTTACACCGAAGATGTCAGCGGTTCGAATCCGTTATCGCCTACCATATGAATCAATCATTTGCTGGCCTTTGTGAGTGTTGTTTGGCACAGATGCCTGCAAGGGTGAGCAAAGGTGTGAACCGCGCTGTTGTTTGACACAGAAATCTGCAGTACCCGGAAGAGGCTGGGGGTTCCCGGAAGATGCCGGACAGGTCTTTAAAATAAAAACAAAAAACAAAAAATTTGGCCTGTGTTTCGGGCGCGGTGGCTTGTCCTTCAGTACGGGCGAAATACGGGGTATTTGGGCGTGGCGGGGCCTGGTGCAGGCTCTGATGGCGAGCGGAGCAAACCCTGTTCAAACGGTTGTTTTAACGGGGTTTTGAACAAGGGTTTCATGGGGAATTATATCCCAAAGTAACATTTCCTTATTGACGTAAAGGGCTTTTTGGTTTATCACAGAGTCACATTAGGAGATGGGAATGAAACAGAAAGCACCAGGCAAATCTAGCCGCACAGGCCTTACCCTTCTGCAAATTGCAGATATGTTTGGGGACGAGGTTAAGGCTAGAGAATGGCTTGAGCAACAAAGATGGCCTGATGGGCCTAGCTGTCCCCATTGTGGTTCGTTGAGCGTCAAAGTGGGGGTTCCTCATAAGAGCATGACGCATCGCTGCAATGACTGTTCTAAAAAGCCGATGTTTACAGTTAAGGTTGGAACTGTAATGCAAGGGTCTAAGTTGCCTTACCGAGTCTGGGCAATCGCTATATATTTATTCACCACCAACCTAAAGGGTATTTCCTCAATGAAGTTGCATCGCGAATTAGGTATAACGCAAAAATCTGCATGGTTTGTCCTCCATCGCCTGCGGGAAGCCTATGCTGATGGTCAGCCTTTATTCGAAGGGCCCGTCGAGGCTGATGAGACTTACATCGGCGGCAAAGAAAAGAACAAGCATAGCAACAAGAAGCTAAAAGCTGGGCGGGGTCCTGTAGGAAAAACGGCGGTTGTTGGCGTTAGAGACCGTGATACTAATCATGTATCTGCACAGCCTGTTTTAGACACGAATAAAGAAACGCTACAGGGCTTTGTTGAGATCCGTACACAAGAGCAATCGCAGGTCTATACTGACGAAGCAAGGGCCTATGTAGGGATTAACCGTCCTCATGAGGCTGTTAAGCATAGCGTGGGTGAATATGTGAAGGATATGGCCCATACAAACGGCATGGAGTCGTTTTGGGCTGGTCTCAAGCGAGGGTATAATGGCACATACCACAAAATGTCTCCCAAGCATCTTAGCCGCTATGTCAATGAGTTTTCAGGCCGTCACAATAGCCGCCCTAAAGACACCATAGATCAAATGGTCGGTGTTTTAGGAGGGATGATTGGAAAGCGCCTTAGGTATGTAGATTTAATTGCCGACAACGGCCTAACAAGTGGAGCAAGAGGATGAATGTGCGAGTTTCGGTAAGCTGTCCTTTACCTAGATCAAACAGATCAAATTCACCTTTTAGATATGCGGGCGGCAAGTTTTACGCACGTAGGCTTATCTTAGACGAGGTGCCTGAACATAGCTTTTATTCTGAACCTTTTGCAGGAGGGGCGAGCGTTTTTTTGCAAAGCCTAAGTGTAGCCATAACATTCTCAATGATTTATATGAAGATGTCATAAACATGTTTCTCGTTATAAGAGATAATGTTGAGGATTTAATTGATAGCCTCCATGGGATTCCTGCGACAAAGGAAAATCATCATTGGTTCAAAAATCATTTCGATCCTAAGACAGACATCGATAGAGCAAAAAGGTGGTTCTACCTTAACAGAACATCTTACAGTGGCATTATGAAGCCAGAAAATTGCTATTGGGGGTACGGCGAAAAATACTCTATGCGCCCTGAAAATTGGCCGCCGCATTTGAGGACAGTATCTGACAAACTGCAAGGCGTCTCGCTTCAGACAAAAGATTTTGAGGAGTCCATTGATAATACGCCAGATGGATCGTTTCTGTTTGTTGATCCGCCTTATTATAACGCAGACCAGCAAAAGTTCTATAACTGTCATTTTTTGACAGAAGATCATGAACGATTAGCTGCCTGCTTGTATAGAAATTCTCACAGATTAAAGTTCCTTTTGACTTATGATGATCATGAGGATGTTCGTGATTTATATCATTGGGTTCAATACATTAGTTCGCCCTGAACAACTTTTATCCGGCTGATTTTGCTTGAGAATGATGTGATATTGCTGGGTGCTGCCTGCAAGGTTTTGTATTATCCCGGCAGGAACCCTGCAATTTCGAGCCGTGATATGAAGCCGAGAAAGCCGCTCCCGGAACAAGACGATCTCCTGCGCGCCCGCCTGGTCGAGATGATCGACATGCGCCACGAGCTGGTGAAACTTGCCCCCCTGATCGACTGGGAGGTCTTTGAGCGGGAATGGGCCGGGTTCTTTCCGTCCCACACCGGTCGCCCGGCGACGTTGACGCGCCTGGTTGCCGGACTCCTTTACCTGCAACATGCCTATGCACTTTCGGACGAGGCGGTCGTGGCACGATGGGCCGAGAACCCGTATTGGCAGCACTTCTGCGGCGAGACGTTCTTTCAGCACCGTCTGCCGCTTGATCCCTCATCCCTGACCCGGTGGCGCAAGCGGATCGGCGAGGAGGGTGTTGAATGGATGCTGACCCAGACGATCGAGGCCGGGAAACGCGCCGGGGTGGTGAAGCGCAGCGATCTCAAGCAGGTCACGGTCGATACCACGGTGATGGAAAAGAACATCGCCCACCCGACGGATGCCCGGCTGTATGAGGCGGCGCGGCGCAAGCTGGTCGGGCTGGCTCGCGAAGCCGGGATCGTCCTGCGCCAGAACTACAACCGTCTTGGGCCTCGGCTGGCCGGTCAGGTTGGGCGCTACGCCCATGCCCGCCAGTTCAAGCGGATGCGCAAGGCGTTGCGCCGGCTCAAGGGCTACACCGGCCGCGTGCTGCGCGACATCGAGAGGCAACTGGGTAAGGTTCCGGAGGGGGCGCTGAGAGAGCGCCTGGTGGGGATGATCGCGCTGGTGAACCGGCTGTTGGCGCAGAAGCCGAAGGACAAGAAGAAACTCTACAGCCTGCATGAACCGGCGGTGGACTGCATCTCCAAGGGCAAGGCGCACAAGAGGTACGAGTTCGGAACCAAGGTCAGCGTGGCCACGACCAACCGGGGCGGCTTCGTGGTCGGGATGCGGGCGCTGCCGGGTAACCCTTACGACGGCCACACGCTGCACGAGGCGCTGGAACAGGTCGAGATCCTGACCGACCTGAGGCCAGAGTTGGCCTTTGTCGACCGCGGATACCGCGGGCATGGCGTGCAGAATGTGAAGGTTTTCATCAGTGGCGCAAAGCGAGGTGTCACCAGGACGATCGCCAAACTCCTGCGACGGCGCAGCGCCATTGAACCAATGATCGGGCACATGAAGAACGACGGTCGACTGACGCGAAGCACCCTGAAAGGAACCGACGGCGACGCTCTGTTCGCCGTGCTCTGCGGCTGCGGTCACAACATTCGCATGATCCTGAGACACCTGAGGGAGATCTTGTGCCGGTTGATCCGGGCTCTCACCTCGCTCCGACAGACCACCACCGCTGAAACGGCCTTCGTCGGGCCGTCTCAGATCGCCAACGTGCCAATCTGAAACCCTTGTTCAGGACGGACTACATTAGTGAACGTGAGTGGAACTACACTATAAACAGGACCGACAATCAACGAGAAGGCTTAAAGCTAAAGGACGGATTTAGAAGTTCTCGGGGTAAGGGCAAGGAAGTGTTTATTAGGAACTATAATGTCTGATGAAGCTCTGAAAGTATACAGGGATATTGAGGAGTACTGTGACACTTACAATATCCCTTTGGAAAATCTTTTAGACATTTTAGAAGATCAGAAAGTTGTCCCCATGATTAGGGGGAAAGCGACTGAATTCATTTGTGCTTTGGTTCTTAAGAAAAAATTGAACCCAAAGGACTGGTTAGTTGAAAAGCTGAATCTTAACGCTCAACTTGGCTCCTATGATGAAGATGTAAGCATTACCCACAGACGTAAGGGCGTTCGTTTTAAGGTGGAAGCGAAAAATGCTGTAAGAGGCAAATTTAGCCTTGGTACTAGGGCAAGCCCTTTCCCTCACTTCGCAGTTAAATGTCACAGGTCTCGCAGCAATCTTAGTCGTCAAGAAAATGACAGGTACATGGCAACGGATTTTGATTTACTTTTGTGCAATGTTTCAAATTCGCTTTTCCGAAGCACTTTTTCCCGTGGCTTGCCTTTAATTGAAAAACCCGAAGCAATAGAATGGCTAAAAGGCCATTACTCTGTTGGAACCGAGGCTGAAATACGTAGAGCAGCCTATGACGATTGGCGCATCTGCTTGCCTAAAGATATTGTGCAGGATGATGGAACAATCCCTAGGACGCCTAGAGTGAAAATGAAAGATGATCCAAACTGGTTTGGCTTGGACGACCTAGAAAAAATCTAGAAAGGCTACTTTAGTGATGAAGAAACAAAAAGAGCAAAAACCAACGTTCCAAAAACTATCTGACTCGCACTACCAGCCTTCTAAGGCTGAGATGGAGCAGGAATATGATATGCCACAAGCCTCTATGGATACTTTGCGACAAGCATTTTTCGAACCTAGCGATGGAGCTGGCCGCCCTAAATAGGCTTAGGCTATGTTACTTTGGGATATAATTCCCTTTACAATCGTTACAAACGCTGGTCGGAAGCAGGTGTTTTCGAGCGGGTGTTTGAACGGCTTGCGCGCGAACATGCCGATCTTTCGACGCTGATGATCGATTCCAGCCACGTCAAGACGCATCGCATCGCGGCCAACGGGGTCAAAAAAACACCGGTTCCGGCCGGGCCACAGTCGGACCATCGGCAAAACCAGAGGCGGCTTGAATTCAAAGCTGCATCTGGTCTGCGATGGGACCGGATGTCCGGTTCACCTGTGTCTGACGGCTGGCAACCGGGCCGATATTACGCAGGCACGTCAATGCCTTGCGCCTTATGTGGCCAAAGGCTGCACGGTCATTGCGGATCGCGGATACGACGCAAACCACCTGTGCGACGGGCTGCGCGAGCGGGACGCAACCCCCTGCATCCCGCCGCGCAGGAACCGGAAAAGACAGATCGAATACGACACGGATCTCTACAAGACCCGCAACATCATCAAGCGCATGTTCAACCGTCTCAAGGATTGGCGCCAACTGTCCTTGCGCACCTTCCGATGCTTCGAAACAGTCCTCGCTGCCGCGCAAATCGCCGCAACCGTAATATGGTTCTTATGAGGCTGCGCCCTAGCCATCACGATTGAGACTTGGATAAACGCCGCCCGCGAGCGCTGCAAGGCCCGCCTGCGCGCCTTCCTGGCGCATCTAGACACGCTGGACGCCGAAGATCGGCATGATGCCATCGTCAGCGAGGCGATGGAAACCAACGGGCGATTTCAGTACACCAATGCGATCGGATGGAGATTGCGCCTGCATGGCTTCATTGCCAAGGGCGCGACCGAAGATGAGGTGATCAGCAACTGGACAGGCCTCGCCCGGGGCTACGTCGCGGGCCATCCGGCCAAGGCGGAGGGCGCTGCGTAATGGATAAGTCAAGCCACTTTTCGCTTTGGATCGAAGGTTTCTCGTCTCTGCAACATTGTCCAGAGCACGGTTACCCGTCGGCGCGCGAGGGCGATGAGAGCCTGCGTGTGATGTTTCCCTTCGGATCGCTTGCGGTCGTAGAATGCTTTGGAAAGCGGATCTTTTGTGGAGACCGCGCAGAAAGCACTCTGGTAGAAGACGCGCTTGAGCGCCTTGTCCCCACCATAGGCGCGCCGCCAGCCCGAACGGTTCCCGGATTGGCGTTGGACGGGTGCAAGGCCAGCGGCGCAAGCGAGTGCGTCTGCCGAGGTGAAGCGCCGCATGTCGCCAACTGCAGCGAGGAACTCTGCCGTCAGTATCGCCCCCATCCCTGGCAGCGAGCGGATGAGGGCGTCATCAGGGTGGCTTGCAAGCAGTCCTTCCAGATCGCGCTCAATCGCACTGATCTTTTGGCGCGCGTCAAGGGCTTCACCTGCCAGTTCGCGGATCAACTCAGCCGTTGGCACCTCGCCCGGAACCGTGATGCGTTGTGCTTTGGCAATCTCAACAGCGCGTGCTGCCAAGGCCTCGCATCCATGCAGATGCGGTGTTTTGCGCAGATGCGCCGCAATCCGGGCTTTTCCGGCGCGCCTGATTTCGGTTGGCGTCACGTACCGGGTGAGCAGTGTAAGCGGACCTTTGCAGCAAAGGTCAAATGCCTGTTCAAGCCCGGGGTGAATGCCGCAGAGCAGCCCTCGGATGCGGGCGATGCGGCATACGTGGTCCTGCATCAGATCACGGCGTCGCCCCACCTTCAGACGCAGGGCGACACGGGTATCATCATCGGCAAGGACGGGCCGCAAATCACGGGTGCGCACAAGCTCGGCAATGGTATGGGCGTCGCGGGGATCGGACTTGCGTTCGCCTCCGGCAAAGCCCTGCCCAGCCCGGTTCACGGCAATACCAGGCGTGTGAACCAGGGCAAATCCTTCGGCCAGAAGACTTGCTTCGATGAAGCGCGCGAACGAGCCAACCACATCAATGCCGATTACAACATCTCCATCCAGGGCGTGCAAGTCCGCAATCAAGGCGTTGATCGCATCCGGATTGTTCTTGACCGCGCGGTCAAGAACAATCCTGCCCGCTTCGTCAATTGCAACCGCCCAGTGAACAGATTTTGCCGCATCAATTCCAATACATATCTTCATCTCCCTACCTCTCGGTCGCTTGTTGCTCGCACACCCCATCGCGCCTGCATCGCCTTACATAGCCATCAAGGGCATCGCGTAATCAGCGGTCATTCAGGGGCGGCAACGAAGGCGGCACAGCGACCCAAGCCATCAACGACAGCCACCATGACAACCATACCTTCGTTGCCTGCGCATCAACAGCTTCGCACCATCGATAGCGCCAGGAAAAGGGGTAAGGCGCCATGAGCGAGACCACCCGCCTGACCACTGTTCCGAGGTGCCAAAGACAGGCTGACGCCCGGTCGATCATCACCAACCCAAAGCCGGAACACCCGGCCAGCCTGCGCCTGCTGGCATGGGCCACCCTGAAAGCAGAGCGCGGCCAGATGCGCCGCCGCCAGGCTTGGGTGAGCGGCAGTATGAAGACCCGGTTCCACGCCTGGCTCGCGCAGACCCCGGCAAGGCGATCTGAATGTCCTCACCCGGCTGGCCCGCGACCCCGATGCGATCGCCAGGCCCGCAGGTGGAGCGCTGCTGTTCCTTGAGCGCGGCGCGGCAAGGACGGCGCAGGGCGCGGCCCTGCCGGTCTTCGATATTCACCGCACCCGGATGAAGGGCGGGTCCTGGACGCTCACCGGGCGCGGCAGATATGGCCGGGTGACCGACAGCCTCGATGCAGAGCGCAGCAATGAGCAGGACACGTAAATGTGGATCAATCGGAAAGACCCCCGCCTGATCCCTATCTGCCCCCATCTGACCACCGCCCGACGGCAGGCCAAGGGGTGCGGCGAGCCCTCCTTGACACGGGGGCCAAATCGCAAAACCCGACCCCCGCCGACCACAATGCACTCATGGCCGCTCCTCCCCGATCGGGATGCGGCCACCTTGCACGGGGTCGAGCCGATCTGTCAAAGACGGCGATCTCCCGGACCCGCCCTGCCGCGCCGCCCTGCAGCACCCTGGCTTCGACGGCAAACACCGCCTGGCCAAACGCCTCTGCGCGATCATCGACGCCGACGATCATACCACCTGTGCCGAGCCGTTCGCCAGCATCGTTCGCCCGCATCGTTCGCCAGCATGGGCGAGGTGTTTCCCAAGCGCACCCGCCGCCCCGGAGACAAAATGATATCGGGGGCGAGATGATCAATGATGCCAATCGCGACGTCCATGATCTCTTCGGCATCCTGCAAGAGCATCATGTTCCCTTTCTCGATCTGATCCGGTTTCAGATCCCCACCCGGGCAGGCTTTCAGCGTCTCGCCGGGGTCACGGGTGATGGAGACGGGAGAGCGGGGCTCACGCGCCCGGCTGCGCACCCTCCAGGGCCGGTTTGCAGCTCTCGATCAACAGTGCCCGCGATCTGCGAGATCTGCGCAGGCTTGCGCATATCCGAGGGGCAGATCATGTATTCGGCCAATCACAAGGCCCAATCACAAGGGCAACAAACAGCCCAGCGAACGGCTGATCGGCAATGTCGAGCGGGGCGGACAGGGCCAGAGCACCGGACGTCAGAGCACCGGACGTCAAAGGAGCATCAACAGGCCGTTGAACACACTGTTTCAGGGCGGTCAAACGCACGCACCAAAAAGCGCGAGCCACGGGGCAACATCAACCAAAACGCGAAACACGGCAAAAAAACGCGCTGCTGCAGAAATCCGTGGCGAGCTACACGCGCCGTTTTCCGGCTTGAACCGATTGCCGCATCGCCCTGCTGAGAGACCTCATTCGTTCGTCAAAGCGGACCGGTCGGAAACCGGTGGCTTCCTTCAATCCAACAGGTGGAGAGTGAACCGTCCGTAACGGGAAGAGGACAAATGACTTAGCTCTCGACCTCACCGTTTTCCTGTTTCGCCGTTTCGTCCAGTTCTTCCCTGGACGTATCCGCATCGTCCTGATGCACCGCCCATTGCCCCTCACCCATGGGTCTGGGCAGTTTTTCGGCGGGCCAGTCACGGAAGATATTGGCCTTGGCGATGAAATGCGCGGTGACCGGCGCAGTCAGAAACAGGAAACCGGCGATCATCAACTCGTGCAGGCTCGGATCCCCCTTGTAGACCGCAAACCAGATCATTGATGCGACAAGGATCGCCCCCACGCCCAGCGTCGCGGCCTTGGTCGGCGCATGCAGGCGCGTCATCGGATCGGGCAGTTTCACCAGCCCCAGCGAGCCTACGAACCCAAAGATCCCGCCAATCACCAGAAGTGCCGAAATCACCATTTCCCAGACAGGTTCCATCATGGCCTCACTCGATGATATCGCCGCGCAGGATGAACTTTGCGAAGGCCACGGTCGAGATGAACCCGGTCATCGCATAAAGGATCGACGCTTCGAAGAAGATGGCGGATCCTTCCCGGATACCGAACAGCACGATCATTGCGATCGCATTGATTGCCATTGTGTCAAGGGCGAGCAGCCGGTCGGTCACACCCGGCGACCTGACGACGCGGTAGAGGTTGAACAGCAACGCTGCCGAATAGCAGGCGATGGCGAAGATCAAGGCACAGGTGATCATTCGAAAATCTCCTTCAGGCGGGATTCGTAGCGGGATTTGATCTGATCGCGCACCTCATCCGTGTCGGGCGCATGCAGGCAGTGCACCAGCAGCGAATGACCATCGGCGGCCAGCTCCGCAGTCAATGTGCCGGGTGTCATGGTAATCGTGCCCGCCAGGACCGTGATTGCCTCGGGCGAGATCAGATCGAGCGGGATCGTGACCCAGGCGGGCCGCAATTTCGCGTTGGGCAGGAACAGCACGATCCTCGCCACCGTGATATTGGCCACCACGATGTCCCGGAGCACCACGAAGGCATATTCGATCATCTTCGGGAAATGTCCCACACGCGGGCGGGCGGGCCAGTAGGGCGCGGTGATCCACGGAATGATCAGCCCCACCAGGATCGCAAATACCAAGGAGTTGACCGTGTAGGCATTGGCCAGCAACAGCCAGACCAGCGTCAGCATGATGGTCAGATAGGGATGCGGCAGAAATTTGCGGATCATCCGGTCCTCTCCCCTCAATGGTCTGCGGGCGCGGCGTGATCGGCCGTGCCGGGTGTCACGTCATGCGCCGGAGCGTGCCCGTGCTCGCGCATTTCCTCGATCACCTCCATATGGCCATGATCATGCGCGCCGATCTTCGCCGCCTCTTGCGCGCGTGCTCCGGCCCCGTCCATCACCGCGTCGATATAGGCGGCGGGTGTGAACAGTTGGGCCGCCGTTCCCTGCAACCAGTTGCTGGCCGGTCCGGCCAGTGCCGTCAGCGCCACGAGCCCGGCCAGCAGCATCCCGGCAGCCGTGAAGGCCAGCCCCGGTACCAGCCCCGGTGCGCAGGCATCCGTTGCCGGTTCGGGCATTTGCTGATCCTCGACCGCATGGGCGCGCCAGAACAGCTGGCTGCCGATCCGGGCAAAACCCACGATGGCAATCAGCGATGTCATCAGGATCGCCGACCAGATCCCCCAATGGCCGAAGCTCGCTTGCAGGATCATCAGCTTGCCCAGAAAGCCCGGAAGCGGCGGCATCCCGGCCATTGCAACGGCCGCCATGAAGAACATCGCCGCCAGCAGCCCGTGATTGACCATCTGCAACCCCCAGCGGCCGCGCCGCGCGCGCACCAGATCCGCGATCAGGAACAGCGCCGCGGCGACCAGCGTGGAATGCACCATGTAGTAAAGCCCCGCCGAGGTCGCCTCCCGGGTGAACTGGCTGAAGGCGATCATCATCGTGCCCACCGAACCGATCACGGAACAGGCTACCGCCCGGCCCATGTCGCGCGCGCCGAGGATGCCGAGCATGCCGATCACCAGCGTGACCAGGGCGGCAGGCAGCAGAATGTCATGGGCCAGTGTGCCCGTCGTGCCGGTGATCGGAAAGATCAGCGTATAGACCCGCACGATCGCATAGACGCCGACCTTGGTCATGATCGCGAACAGCGCGGCCACCGGCCCCGGCGCGTTCGTATAGGTCGCGGGCAGCCAGAATTGCAGCGGCACCAGCGCAGCCTTCAGCGCGAAAACCAGCATCAGGAGAACGGCCCCGACCCGGATCAATGCGGTGTTGTGGGGCGGCATCTGTGCCACCTTCACCGCCAGGTCGGCCATGTTCAACGTGCCCGCCACCGAATAGATCGTGCCCAGTGCGAACAGGAACAGGACCGATCCGGCAAGGTTGTAGACCACATATTGCACGCCGGATTTCAATCTTGCGCGGCCACCGCCATGGATCATCAGGCCGTAGGAGGCGATCAGCAGCACCTCGAAGAAGACGAACAGGTTGAATGCGTCTCCCGTCAGGAAGGCGCCGTTGATCCCCATCATCTGAAACTGCATCAACGAGTGGAAGTGCCAGCCACGCCTGTCCCAGCCGGAGCCGATCGCGTAGAGCACGATCATCAGGCCCAGCAGAGCGGTCAGCACCAGCATCAGCGAAGACAGCCGGTCGAGCACCAGCACGATCCCGTAGGGTGGCTCCCAATCGCCAAGGCGATAGACCTCGGGCGGGTGCACACTGGCAGAACTGGCCAGCGCAACCGCCAGAACCAGCAACGCAATCATGCCGAGCACCGAAAACACCCGCTGCGTCACCAGGTCGTAGCGCATCCACAGCACGATCAGCGGGGCCAGCATCGCCGGAAGAACGACCGGCGCGATGATCCAATGGTGCATCATCGACCATCCTCCGTCTCGTCAAGGTCGATACGGTCATTGCCCGCCTCGATGAACGCCCCCAGTGCCAGCATCACCACGACCGCCGTCATCCCGAAGGAGATCACGATCGCGGTCAGCACCAGTGCCTGCGGGATCGGGTCGGTGTAAGAGGTCACACCCTCGCGCAGGACCGGCGGCTGGTCCACGACCAGACGACCGGTTGCGAAAAGAAAGAAGTTCACCGCGTAAGACAGCAACGACATCCCGACGATGACGGGGAAGCTGCGCAGGCGCAGGATCATGTAGATGCCGGCAGCGGTCAGCACACCGATGGCCGAGGCGACAAGCAGTTCCATCAGCGATCGCCCCCTCGGGTTTTCTTGTTCTCATCCACGCCATTGCGCGCGCTTGCCGTGGCCTCCTGCGCCGCGCGCGTGCTCTTCCACCAGCGGCGGGGCACCCTGGTTCCGGGCGGGTATGGCTCGGCCGCGAGCGGCGCCAATACCCTTGCCGCCGGTTTCTCGGCCACGATATGCGCCCCCTCTTCGCCGCCCTGCTCGCCCATCGCGGCACGACGCGCCAGGCGTGACAACCCGCCAAGCGCCAGCATGACCGAACCGACAACGCCAAGAAACACACCCAGGTCAAATCCGGATGCGGTGGCAAGCTCGAATTTCTCCAGCCCCGGCAGCCTGAAATAGCCGAAATCGGAGGTCAGGAACGGCATCCCGTTGAAGAACGCCCCCGCCCCGGTGACACCGGCCACCAGAACGCCCGCAGCGATCAGCACATGGTAATAGATCCTCTGGCGCGCCTGGGTCCAGGCAAAGCCCGAGGCCATGTATTGCATGACCAGCGCAATCGCGACGACCAGACCGGCGATGAAGCCGCCGCCCGGCGCGTTGTGGCCACGCAGGAAGATGTAGAGGCCGACCACCAGCGCGATCGGCATCATCACCCGCGTCACGATCAGCAGCATCAGCGGATGCTTGTCACCACCGCGCGCCACATCCGGGCGCCATGCGATCAGCTTGCGCGAAGAGGCCCCTTGCAGCAGCGCCTCGGTCAGCGCAAAGATCACCAGCGCTGCAATGCCCAGCACCGTGATCTCGCCATAGGTATCGTAGCCCCGGAAATCGACGAGGATCACGTTCACGACATTGTCGCCGCCGGCAAGATCATGGCTGTTTTCCAGCATGTATCCCGATATCGCCGGAAAGGCGAAATCGCGGCTCAGAAGCGCATGGACCAGACCCGAGACGGCGATACCGGCGACAATCGCCACAACGGCGTCCGTGCCGATCTTGAGCCGGCTCGATTCCACCCGGGTCACCTTGGGCAGGAAATTCAGCGCCAGCAGCATCAGAACCGCCGTCACCACCTCGACCGAGATCTGGGTCAGCGCCAGGTCCGGCGCCGAGAGACAGATGAACAGGCCCGAGACCGTCAGGCCAACGATCCCGATCATCACCAGCGCCATGATCCGGTTGTGGTGAAAGGCGACAATACAACCGGTCGCCACCAGCAAGAGCACCCAGACCGTGACCACCGCGCCGTTCACCGGTATCAAGCTGCGCGTCGGTGCACCAAGGTCTGCACTGGTGAAGGCATGATACCCCGCCCCGAGCGCGGCCAGGATGAGCAGCATCAGGTAGCGCGACATCGAGCCGTCATGCAGTCCCTGGATCAGCCGGTCGGACAGCGCCTGCATCCACGCGACGAGCCGGTCGAACATCAGCTTGGCCTCGGGGCGCGGCGTGGCCTCCCAGATCGCCAGCAGCGGGCCAAACGCGAACAGCAACACGATACCGCCCGCTATCGCCATGATCGACATGAGCAGTGCCGGCGTCACACCGTGCCAGATCTTCAGCTCATGCAGATGGAAATGACCGCCAACCACGGCATTTGTCGCCATCTGTACATAGGGCCCCGCGACCGCCATCGGGAACAGGCCGATTGCCACAACCAGCACCACGAGGATACCGGGACTGGCCCACATGCCAAACGGCGGATCATGCGGGTGGCCGGGATAGTGGCGACGCTCCGGTCCGAGAAATCCGTGCACGATGAAGCGGAATGCGTAGGTTGCCGAGAACAGCGCCGCGATCGTGGCCAGCGCCGGGACGATCCAGTCATTGCCCGGCAGGCCGGTATGGGACGCAGCCTCAAGCATCATCTCCTTGGACAGGAAACCGTTGAACAGGGGGATCCCCGCCATCGACAGCGCTGCGATGGTGGCGATGACAAAGGTGATCGGCATCAGCTTGCGCAAGCCCCCGAGGCGGCTGATCTGGCGGGTTCCCGCTTCGTGATCGACGATCCCGGCGGTCATGAACAGCGCGGCCTTGAACGTGGCGTGGTTGATGATGTGAAATATTGCTGCCGTCGCTCCGGCCTCGGTTCCCAGACCCAGCATGAAGGTGATCAGGCCCAGATGCGAGACGGTCGAATAGGCCAGCAGGGCCTTCATGTCGTCCTTGAAGATCGCGATCCTGGCGGCGATCAGCATGGTGGTCAGCCCGACGCCCCCGACGATCCAGAACCATTCCGGCGTGCCCGACAGCACCGGCCAGAGCCGCGCCATGAGAAACAGCCCCGCCTTCACCATCGTGGCGGAGTGGAGATAGGCCGAGACCGGTGTCGGTGCGGCCATCGCATGCGGCAGCCAGAACTGGAACGGAAATTGTGCCGACTTGGTGAAGGCGCCGCCCAGAATCAGCAGCAGCGCGGGCACGTAAAGCGGGCTTTCCTGGATGGCATCCTTGTGCCTGAGGATCCCGGAAATGTCGTAGCTGCCCGCGATATGACCAAGGATCAGCATCCCGCCGATCATCGACAGACCGCCCATTCCGGTCACGCTCAGCGCCATGCGCGCGCCCTGACGCCCCTCGGGCAGATGTTTCCAGTAACCGATCAGCAAGAAGGAGGAGAGCGAGGTCAGTTCCCAGAAGATCAGCAAAAGCAGGATGTTGTCGGACAAGACGATCCCGACCATCGCGCCCTGAAACAAAAGCAGGCAGGTGTAGAACTGGCCGACAGGATCGCGGTGGCTCAGGTAATGGCGCGCATACAGAATGATCAGCAGGCCGATCCCGAGGATCAGCGTCGCAAACAGCATCCCCAGACCGTCAATCCGGAAATGCGCGTTCAGGCCCAGCCATGGCAGCCAGTCGATCTGCGTGCCCACCACGCCACCCGCCAGAACCGTCGGCAGGTGCAACAGCAATCCCAGCAGTGCAAGCCCCGTCACCAGCGCCGAAACCATTGCGGCATTGTTTCGACCGGTCCGGATCAGCACAGAGGGAAGGGCCGCACCAAGGAATGGCAAAAGAGCGATCAGGGCAGGTGACATGTTTTCTCCGGGTCCGGTCTTCTGGCGCGGGCCGCGGGTGCAGACATGCGCGCCACCCCCCTTACCGCACAGCAACGACCTACCTGAGCAACCAGACCTTTCGTGTCAAGAAGCACAGGGCGGAATCCAGGCGGGAATCAGTCTTGATCACAGCTTTGGCGCACCCAAGGCGCGCACATCGCCCTCTGACCACCCGTCCGATCAGAGCGGCTTTTCCATATCGCGATGGGGAATGCCGGCATCGTCGTAGAGTTCACCATAGGCATTGAAGCCAAGTTTCTGGTAAAACGGGATCGCGTAATCCTGCGCGGAAAGACAGGCTCGGGTGCAGCCCTGCGCGCGCAGACGCATGCAGGCATCTTTGACCAGCGCCGCGCCGAGCCCTGCCCCACGAGCCCCGGCCAATACACAGAGCCGGCCGATCTTGCCGGTCTCGCCCTTGAGGATCAGCCGTACCGTGCCAAGCGGCCGGGTGCCGTCAAGTGCGATCAGGTGGATCGCGTCCGCATCCAGATCATCCAGCTCATCGGCCTCCGAGACCCCCTGTTCCTCGATGAACACTGTCCGGCGCAACTGATGGCACGCCTCAAGGTCGTCTGTCTGGCTGATACTGATCATGCAAAATACTCCTCAAGGGTTCGTAGATAGATACGTTTGAGCATCCCGATCTGCCCGGTCGGAACATGTTCGTCAACCTGGTGCATCCGGTCTCCCACCAACCCGAATTCGACCACGGGGCAATGATCCTTGACGAAGCGGGCATCCGAGGTGCCCCCCGAAGTGGACAGTTCCGGCATGAGACCGGTTTCGGCCTGAACTGCGGCCGCAACAAGATCGACAAACGGACCGGGCGGGGTCAGGAAACTCTCCCCCGAGATGTCCGGATCGAGCGCAATCTGCACGCCGTGATCCGCGCGCACCTGATCGGCGAGCGCCTCGGCCCAGGCGATCAGCGAAGCACCGGAATGGGCATCGTTGAAGCGGATATTGACGCTCGCACGCGCCTGATCCGGGATCACGTTACTGGCCGGGTTGCCGCAGTCGATCGTCGTGATCTGCAACATTGACGGATCGAAATGTCCGGTCCCCTGATCAAGCGGCAGCGCGGTCATCGCCCCCAAGAGATCGCTCAAGGCGTGAAGCGGGTTCTTTGCGCGATGCGGATAGGCAACATGACCCTGCCTGCCGACCGTCTTGATATGCAAGGTCAGGGAACCACGGCGCCCGATCTTGATCATCTGACCCATCCGCTCGGGGCAGGTCGGCTCGCCCACAAGGCAGACCGACATCGCCTCGCCCTGATCCGCCATCCAGTCCAGCAGCGCCCGGGTGCCATCGCGACCCGGCCCCTCCTCGTCACCGGTGATGGCCAGGACCACCGCGCCATCGGGTGGCCTGTGCTGCACGAAATCAATTGCGGCGGCGACAAACGCGGCGACGCCCGATTTCATGTCCTGCGCTCCGCGCCCCCACAGAACGCCATCGACCAGGGTCCCCGAGAACGGACCGTGCGTCCAGGCGGCCTCATCCCCCACCGGCACAACATCGGTATGCCCGTTGAAGCCGAAGCTGCGCGCCGCCCCTTTCTTTCCCCAGCGGGCGAAGAGATTGGGTGTGCCGTTGCGATCGACGCGAGCGCATGTGAACCCGGCTGCCGCAAGCACGCTCTGCAACAGAACCAGCGCGCCCCCCTCTGCGGGCGTGACCGACGGGCATTGCACCAGTGCTGCGCTGAGTGCTACGGGATCGACGGGTTCGGCCTGCATCACGTCTCCTGCTTGTCCGGGATGTGGTTCGACCAAGGGATAGACCCGGGCACAGGGATGGGCAATGGCTGTTGCCGCCACGCCATGCGCATCAGGATCAAGGCTTTGCCCATCGCAATTTTCGCCCATCACAATTTTCACAACGTCAGCGCAGGGTCACGCAAACACGCCCGACGCTGATCGCAGGGCCTCAAGCCGTTCGCCAAGACGTTTGCACGCGCTCGCATCCGGAATGTTTTCGAAGGTGCGTGCGAAATTCAGGAAGATGTGATCGCGTCCTCTGTCTGGATGACTTGAAAAATCGTGACACCTCCCTCACCTCAATCGAATGGTTCAAAACAGAGGGGGCATCATGGCCCGCACGATCCTCGTCACCGGCATCACCGGTTTCATCGCAAAACGCATTGCCCATGACCTGCTTGCACAGGGCGATCATGTCCGCGGCACATTGCGATCCGCCAGGCGCGCCGATGAGGTGCGCGCGGCATTGTCGCCTCTGGGCGAGGACGCACTGACCCGTCTCGGCTTTACCGAAGCCGATCTGACGTCGGACAAGGGATGGGCCGGGGCAATGTCGGGCATCGATGCGGTAATCCACACCGCCTCCCCCTTCCCGCTGTCGCCCCCCAAGGACGAAAGCAGCCTCATCAAACCCGCCGTCGAGGGCACCCGACGCGTGTTGACGGCGGCACAGGCCGCCGGGGTGAGGCGGGTCGTGCTGACCTCCTCGATGGAGGCGATGGCGCATGGCGCCACGTCTGACCCGATCACCGAAGCCGACTGGTCCGACGCGGAATCCCCTACATGCGCGCCCTATACCCGCTCGAAAACCCTTGCCGAACGGGCGGCCTGGGATTTCGTGGCCGTGCATCCCGAAATGCAACTGACAGTGATCAATCCCGGCATGGTCTGTGGCACCCCGGTGGATCGCAATACCGGGTCTTCGGTCCTGGCGATCGAACAGCTTATGTCGGGCAAATTCCCGATGCTGCCCGATTTCGATATGCCGGTGGTCGATCTGGAAGATGTCTCGGCCATGCATGTGCGCGCGCTTGACCGCCCCGAGACCATCGGCAAGCGTTACATCGCCGCCGAGAGCGTCCGCGCCTTCCCGCAACTCGCCGCCGATCTGCGCGCCGAATTCCCCGATCGCAAGATCACCAGGCGGATCGCGCCGAAATGGCTGGTTGCAATCCTTGCCCTGTTCGATCCGCAACTGAAGCTGATCAAGCAAAGGATCGGCCAGAAGATGCGTCTGAGCCATGTTGCGGCCACCCGGGATCTGGGGATCGAGTTCGTGCCCGCGCAGGAGGCCATTTTGCGCACCGCGCGGTTCCTCGCCACGAAATAGCCCATGTCCCGATAGCCCATACCCCGATAGTATCCGTCTTGGTCAAGCGGGGCGTTCATCCCATTTTCGGCCGTCACGCAGGAGGGCGTTGGCGAGCAAGATGAGTTTGCGCATGACAGTCGTGATTGCGAGTTTTGGTGGCTTTCCTTTGTCCAGAAAGGCTTGGTACTTGCGCTTGAGATCGGCGTTAAATCGGACAGCGATCAATGCTGGCATGAAGATTGCCGATCGCAGAGCCGCGCGCCCACCGCGGATCATTTCCTTGCCTTTCCACTTCCCGGATCTGCGCGTGAAAGGCGCAAGCCCGGCAAGGCTGGCGGCCTGCCTGGGCTCCGGCGTGCCGAGCTCGGGCATTTCGATCAGCAGCATGTGCGCCGTGACCAGACCAACGCCCGGAATGCTTGTAAGAATATCGCGGCGTGCGGACAAATCCGGATCAGCGGCAATGAGGGTTGCGATCTCCTCCTCCAGTTCGGCAAGTTGCCTTTCGATAAAAGCCAGCCGGGCCTTTGACGGGCGTTTGAGGACATTGTTCCGAGCAGCAGAGGCTCGGAGAGTGTCAGGTGTTCTGTGTATGAATGATCCGGTCCATGCTTCATCGAAAGGAAGCATGCCTGCCACTCTCCAAGGACCTTCCGGATGACCTTCTGAAGGGCGTTGAGCGCGCTGAGGACCTGCCTGGCGACGCCGGGTTTATGAAAGAGCTGAAGATCAAGCTGATGGAACGGATGCTGTGCGCGGAGCTGACAGCGCACCTCGGCTACGAAGAAGGCAAGGAAGCGCCAGCCGGTCAGACGAACCGCCGGACTGGCGTCTCGACCAGGGTGCTGAGGGGGCGGTGCTGAGGGGGCGGTGCTGAGGAGGCAGGACGGCGAGCTGCCTGTGGCGGTGCCCCATCTTCGATGCCTTGCGACCGTGACAGCCGCTTCGAGCCCGGGTTGGTGAAGACGGGCCGGTGTTCAAAGACCTTGCCCGGATCGACGGGATGGCCGCCAGGATCATCGGGCTCTGCGCCGTCGGGCTGACGGTGCGGGATATCCAGTCCCGCCTGCTCGACCTTTATGGTCTGAAGGTCTCGCCCGACCTGATCAGCCGGGTCACCGATGCCGTCCTGAACGAGGTCCGGGACTGGCAGAGCCGGGCACCGGAGCGGATGTATCCGATCGTGATTTTCGACGCCCTACGGGTGAAGATCCGCGATGCCGACAGCCGGACGGTGAAGATCGAGCCAGCGCGTCGCCATCGGTTCGAGACCGCTGGCGAGGGGCCGTGTATGTCGCCCTCGGCGTCACCCTCGGCGTCACCCGCGACGGCTTGCGCGAGGTCTTGCGCGAGGTCTTGGGCCTGTGGATCGCCGAAAACGAAGGAGCCAGGTTCTGGCTCCCGGTGATGAACGCGCTGAAGACCCGAGGCACGCAGGACATCCTGATCGCGATCGTCGATGGGCTGAAGGGCTTTCCCGAGGCCATCACCGCCGCCTTCCCGGAGGCCATGGTCCAGACCCTGAACTTCTGCTCCTGGAAGGACCGCAAGGCCGTGGCTGCCGATCTGCGCCGGATCCACGGGGCCGCAACCGCCGATCTGGCCGCCGCCGAGATCGACGATTTCGAGGAGAAATGGGCCGGGAAACATGCCTCGATCGCCCAGGCCTGGCACCGGGCCTGGCACCGGGCCTGGCGCCGGACCCGGGCCGAGGTGATCCCGTTCCTTGGCTTCGATCCGGCGATCCGCAAGAGCATCTACACGACCAATGCCATCGAGAGCCTGAACCGTGTGATCGGGAAATCCATCAAGACGCGCGGCTCATTCCCGACGGACGAGGCGGCGACCACGCTGATCTGCCTCGCCATCCGCAACTTTGAGAAGGATGGCCGAAACGTCAGGGAATGGTTCGCAGCCCGCAATCCGTTCGCCATAATGTGCGGCAAGCGCTTCGACGCTTGAGTATACCAAACCGCATGGACCGGCGTGGATACACAAACTTCAGCACACTCCCGAGGCTCGGTTGCCCGCGGCGGTCCGTTCTTTGACAAGCGCCAACCTGGCCACATGTAACTCTCCGAGATCATTCATCATGTCTGCGCGCACCGGACTCTGCGCGCACCGGACGTGATTGCAGATCAAGCGCAAGTCCCATGCGGGCCAACAGCATGGCATCGACCCGATCGGTCCTGGCCCGGGTTCCCGTCGCTTCGGCAAAGCGGTGCGCCTGCCGCGGATTGACCTTGACGGGCGCATGCCCCGCCCTGGCCAGTGCGTCCTCCATCCCACGGTGATACGGGCCGGCTGGTTCGTAAACGATCCGCAATTCTGCGGCACTGCCCATCCACTTCAGAAAGGGCCTTGAAGCCGGTCTTGTCATTGCCAAAGACCGCGTGCTGGCGATCCGAAAGACGGTACGTGTCCGGTTGATCTTTCGAGATATCGATACCGATGATATCGTGCATCTGTCTTTTCCTTACCTCTGCTTTTCCTTACCTCTGCCTGTCATGCAGGCCCAAAGCCCTGCTATCCGTTCAGGTCATGAGAAAAGACGGGGGCGATCACACGACCGCACGGCCCACGATGGCCGCCCCATTCTCGATCCGTCCCTCCCGCTGCCCGGCATATTTGGGGTGCCGGGCAGCGGCTCCCGTATCGCAAAGGAGCCGGGGGAAGTCATAAGACAAGCCCATGCCCCGGTTCTGGCTATTGCTGCCGCGCAAGGAATGTCACCAGCCTCTGACGCGCCTCGGGCAGTGGACGATCGCCCAGATCCGGCGCCATCCGCTCGCCCAGGAAGAACCCGGTCAGCTGCAACCCCTGCACGATCTCGACCGGGCTGGCCGGTCCCTGCCCCGGAAGACAGCGCGGACGCGGCAACAATCTGGATGCCCACTCTCCGGCCCCTTCCCGGCTGACGGCCCGACCGCTGCGCGGACTGACATAGGCCAGATCCTCACGACGGCCGGTCACCGCGCAGGTGTCCAGATCAAGCCCGTAGCCCATTTCTTCGAGCAATCCCAACTCCCAGTGCAGATAGGTCAGCGGCCAGTCTGCGCCTTGGGCCAACGCATCGAACAACGCCTCGGAACGCGCGAAGAGGGTGGCGTGCGGCGCGCGTTCAGGCAGGGCAAAGCGCAACAGGGCACAGACCGCATTCAGCCCCGCAAGCGCCCCGCGATCGGACAGGATCACCGCGCGGCTCTCAAGCGGTTCGACCCTGTAGCAGCCCAGATGGCTCTCCAGACGGGCGTGCCATGTCACAGCCACACGATTGCCGGGCTGCAAGATCCCCGCCATCCTTCGCGAGGCCCCGCCCCGCACCACCCCGGCATGGCGACCATGCCCGGCCGTGAACAGCTCAAGGATCATCGCACTTTCACCGTGCGGGCGCGCGGAAAGGATCGTGCCGTGGTCTTGCCAGTCCATGGTCGCGACTATCGGATCCCTGACGTTACGTCGCAAGCCGATTTTTTAATTGACACAAGCACCTGCTCAAAATGTAGTTATTTGCATGGAACGTGCAGCCTTTATCCTTGTTGCCCTGTTCATCCCGCTCGAACTGATATCGATCGGGTTCGATATCGGGGCGACCTCCAGAAACCATCCCGATTTATCTCTGGTGGGCGTCTTGTGGTGGAATTACTTCTATTTTACCAACCTGACAAATCTGGCCGTCCTTTTCGCCAGCCTCTGGATGGTGTACAGTCGGCATACGGTCAGTGCAGCCTGGGCTGCGTCATTGACACTATGGATGGTGATCATCAGTACAGTTTATCATGTGCTGCTGGCACCCAAGGTAACCGATGATTTTCTGCTTCACTATTGGTTGTCCAACCGGGTCTGCCATACAATCGTTCCGGTTCTGGTCTTGATCTGGTGGGTACTGATGGCACCAAAGAACGAATTGCGTTCGAAGCACGCATTCTGGTGGCTGGCCTATCCGGTAGCCTACCTGATCTACGCCGAATTGCGCGGCATTTATATTCCCCTCCCTGGCCATGCCTACCCCTATTTCTTCCTTGACCTTGACAAGCTGGGCTGGGAAGGTGTCGGACGCTGGGTGTTGATATTTACGGCAACCTTCCTGATCGGGGGGCTGGTCATGGTCTGGCTCGGGCGCGGGTTGCACCGGTTGGGACTCACCGGCGTGCATCGGTTGGACCCTGATCGGACCCTCAGTCGCTGAGGCCCTCCTCCTCCAGAAGCGTTTCCCCGGAACGACTCTCGATTTCCATCACCCAGAGATCCGGGTCGAAACCGCGCTGTTTTCGGATGCCCTCATCCACTTCGCGCTCAGGCCCGTCATGGAGCAGCATCCATGCGCTCGTGCCGGTCCTCAGGTCGATCCGCCGTTCATAGCTTTGCGCCGTGCCATCCAGACGCGCGCATTTCACCAGCACGGACCCCGAACTCGCCTGCCCGCGCGCGGTCACGTAAGCGGGGATATTGGCCAGTTCCAGCCGCTTGAGATAGGCATGCACCCACAGATCCGTGCTCAGCCGTGCCACTCAGTTGCCATCCCTGAAATCAAGCCCCATTTCGGAATAGCGCTCGGCCTCATCAAGCCAGTTCGGGCGCACCTTCACCTGCAAGAACAGATGCACCGGCCGATCCAGGAATGCACTCAGCTCCTCGCGCGCCGCCCTGGAGATGCCCTTGATCGTTTCACCCTTGTGACCCAGCACGATCCCCTTGTGACCGTCGCGCGCAACATAGATCACCTGGTCGATCCGGGCCGATCCGTCCTTGCGTTCCTCCCAGCTCCCGGTCTCGACGGTGAGCTGATAGGGCAGTTCCTCATGCAGACGCAGGATCAGCTTTTCGCGCGTGATCTCGGCCGCGATCATCCGCAGCGGCAGATCCGCGATCTGATCTTCGGGGTAAAGCCACGGCCCCTGCGGTATCTCGTCTGCCAGCCATTGGCGCAGATCATCGACACCATGGCCGCGCTCGGCCGAGATCATGAAGGTTCGGGTGAAGGGCAATTCCCCGTTCAGCCTGGCCGCCAGCGCCAGAAGCACCTCGGACTTCACCTTGTCGATCTTGTTGATCGCCAGCGCCAGGGGTTGCGGGCCTTCGCGTGTGCGCAGCACTTCGAGAATGTTTTCGACGCCGGGCGTGATGCCGCGATGCGCCTCGACAAGCAGCACCACGATATCGGCATCGGCCGCCCCGCCCCAGGCCGCCTTGACCATGGCCCGGTCCAGACGACGGCGCGGACGGAAAATGCCGGGCGTATCGACAAAGACGATCTGGCTCTGCCCTTCCATCGCGACACCGCGGACACGGGTGCGCGTGGTCTGCACCTTGTGCGTCACGATCGAAACCCTGGCCCCGACCATCCGGTTGAGAAGCGTGGATTTTCCGGCATTGGGTTCGCCGATCAGCGCCACGAAACCGGCACGGGTGGGGTTGGTCATTCACTCTTCTCCAGACGCGCAAGCAGCGCGCGGGCGGCGATCTGCTCGGCCTGGCGCCTGGAACCGGCGCGGGCCGTTTCCGATTGCCCGTCCTCCAGCCGCGCGACGATGGTGAAAACCGGGGCGTGATCGGGCCCCTCGCGTTTCGCGATCTCATATTTCGGCGGCTTGAAGCCACGGGCCTGTGCCCATTCCTGCAAACTGGTCTTGGGATCGCGCGCATCCTGTTCGAGATGATCGAGACGCTCGCCCCAAAGCCGCAACACCATCTCGCGCGCGACCTCGAAGCCGGCATCAAGATACACGGCGGCGATCACCGCCTCCATCCCGTCGCCCAGCAAGGCCAGTTTGCGCCGTCCGCCATTCATCATCTCGGACCGGCCCAGCCTCAGCACCGCGCCCAGATCGATCTGACGCGCCACATCGGCACAGGTTTCCTTGCGCACCGATGCGTTGAAACGGGGCGCAAGCTGCCCTTCGGAGGCGGCATGATCGGCGTTGAACAGCGCCTCGGCCATCGCCAGCCCCAGCACCCGGTCGCCAAGAAATTCCAGCCGCTGGTTGTCGGGCCGCGCCGGCGTCGCGATCGAGCTGTGCGTGAGCGCGCGCAGCAAGATCTCGGGCCGGGCGAAATGATGCCCGAGCCGATCCTGAAATGCCGCTATCTCCGCACTGATCTTCACCGGATCGCCTTGAAAAACCGATCCGCACGCCAGGTCCAGAAGTAGAACAGCGACCTGCCGGCAGAGGAGAACATGATCCGGTCGGCCCGCCCGATCAGGTTCGCTTTGGGCACGAAACCGACACCGCCCACCGATTGCGGGAAGCGCGAATCTGCGGAATTGTCGCGGTTGTCCCCCATGAAGAAATACGCGCCCGCAGGCACGGTGAAGACCGGGGTGTTGTTGGCATAGCTCTGATCGGTGATTTTCAGGATGTCATGGCTGACACCATTGGGCAGCGTCTCGACATAGCGATGCTTGATACAGGTGCCGCCAGCACCCACCGGCGCGTTGGCGCAGGCCGGTTTGTGCCCCTGGGAGCCCTGCGACGCCATGATCTCCCTGAAATCGCCATCGGGCTTCATCCCGACCGGCTTGCCGTTGATTTGCAGCACGCCTTGCGTGACCTGGATCGTATCGCCGGGCAGCCCGATCAGGCGCTTGATGAAATCGACATTTTTGGTCGGGTGGCGGAACACCACCACATCGCCGCGCTCCGGATCATGGCCGAATATGCGCCCGGAGATCGGACAAAGCGCAAAGGGGCAGGAATATTTCGAATAGCCATAGGCCATCTTGTTGACGAAGAGGAAATCTCCGATCAGCAGCGTATCCTTCATCGAACCCGACGGGATCCAGAATGGCTGGAAGAACAGCGTGCGGAAGACACCCGCGATGATCAGTGCCCAGACGATGGTGCGAATGGTCTCGACGATCCCGCCCCCGCTCTTGTCCTTCCTGGCCATGTATTTCATCTGCCTTGCCCTCTTGTGTCCACTGTCGCCCTGAATACGCAGCCTTACGCCCGAGTCAAGAAAGCTTGCGGGCCTCGATCACCACGAAAGCCTGCGCCCAGGGGTGATCATCGGTCAGGGTGACATGGATGATCGCCTCGTGACCTTCCGGCGTCATGTCCTGCAACCGCTCTGCCGCCCAGCCGGTCAGGTGCATCACCGGTTGACCCGTTGGCAGGTTTGCGACGGCCATGTCCTTCCACGCGATCCCCATGCGCAGCCCGGTGCCAAGCGCCTTGGAACAGGCCTCTTTCGCCGCCCATCGTTTCGCATAGGTCCCCGCCACATCCTTGCGCGCCTCGGCCTTGCGCTGCTCGATCGGGGTGAAGACGCGATTGCGGAAGCGGTCGCCAAAACGGTCCAGCGTGGCCGCGATCCGCTCGATATTGGCCAGATCCGTGCCGATCCCGAGGATCATCAATTCCCCACCCGCTGTGCCAGCCGCTCTTTCGCCCGGTCGAAATTCCCCGCCCCAATGCCGAACATATCACGGTTGATCGCAAGCGCGACCCCGACGTGGCGCCAGAGCCGGATCGACACGAAAGACAGACACCAGAGAGTCGCGAACCCGGACCAGCCGAGCCGAAAATACAGGGGCCGCATCAACCTTGGCTCCGCGCTGCCAGCATCCGTTCGCGCATCTGCGCGATCGCGGGGCCAAGACCGACAAACAGCGCCTCGGCGATCAGGAAGTGACCGATGTTCAATTCCCGGATCTGCCTGATCCCGGCGATCGGCGCGACCGTTTCATATGTCAGACCGTGGCCGGCATGAACCTCCAGCCCCAGACTGTCCGCATGGGCGGCACCCGCCCGCAGCGCCTCCAGTTCGGCATCGCGGGCGGCAAGGTTGCCTTCGTGATGCAGGTCGCAATAATGGCCGGTGTGCAACTCGATCACCTGCGCGCCGATCTTCGCGCTGGCCTCGATCTGCGCGGGGTCGTGGCCAATGAACATCGACACGCGAATGCCCGCCTCGACCAGTGGCCCGACGAAATCGGTCATCCTTTGCAGATCGCATGCCACATCAAGGCCGCGTTCGGTCGTCACCTCCTGCCGCTTCTCGGGGACGATGCAGCAAGCATGGGGCACATGGCGCAATGCGATGGCCTGCATCTCGTGCGTGGCCGCCATCTCGAGATTCAACGGCACTTTCAGCCCGGCCACAAGCGCGTCGATATCGGCATCCATGATATGGCGGCGATCCTCGCGCAGATGCGCGGTAATCCCGTCGGCCCCGCCCCCTTCTGCCAACAGCGCCGCGCGCAGCGGATCGGGATAGGCCGAGCCGCGCGCATTGCGCACAGTTGCCACATGGTCGATGTTCACGCCGAGGCGCAAGGGTTTGGACATGGGTCGCACTCCGTCAATCGTCGTGCGGAGTATGCGCCAGGCAATTGGCGGAGAAAAGGGTGCGATTGTGTGGAGAACACAGGCTTACGCCTCTGTCTTGCCCGGTGTCTTGCCCGGTGTCTTGCCTGGGCGGCGCGAAGATTTCTCGCCCCGCTTCTCGTCCCGACTGATCCTGGCGCGCATCTTTTCAAGCCGCGCCTTCAGCCGGGTCCGGCGCCGGTTCTGATAGGCGGTGATGACCGACAGCGAAATGTAATAGCAGATCGTTGCCGTGATGATTCCAAGCCCCAGCCCGCCCACGAGATAGGGCAGCCAGACATGTGTAAAGAACCATCCCAGTCCGCCCCATTCGGCCCGGTCGGGGGTAAAGATCGCCCAGAAGTTATGCAGCAGGTCATGGCTTGCCGCCTGAAAGGTGCGCAACAATCCCCCGGGTGGCTTGCCGTGACCGAAGCGATCGCCGAGGATCAGATGCCCAAGCTTGATCGAGAACACGGCGATGATCGGGAAGGTCACCGGGTTGCCGAAGAACGTCGCCAGGATCGCGGCAATGATATTGCCGCGCAGGATCCAGGCCACGGCTGCGGCGATGGCAAAGTGCAATCCGAAAAGCGGCGTGAATGATACCAGCACCCCCGCCCAGACCCCGAGCGCGATGCGATGGGGCCGGTCCGGCAGTCGATTGACGCGATGCTTGATGTATTGGAATGCACGGCCCCAGCCCGACCTGGGCCAGACGGCCTCTCGCAGATTGGCCAGAAAACTTCGTCTTTCGCGTCGCCTGAACATTGCGCCCGTTCCTCCCACCCGTTTTCGCGCCTGAAATTTTCGCGCCTCAAATACGCCCCTCAGGGCTTGCGCGTCAGATCGCGCACCCGTTCTACCTGCGCCACATCGCTCTCGGCCTCAAGTGCGGTGAGCAGGCGGTGCAGGCGCTTGGCATCGCGCAGCTCGACCTCGATGAGCAGAGAATAGAAGTCGGGTTTACGATCGGTAAAGACGAGATCGGAAATATTGGCACGCTGTTGTCCGATGAGCGTGCAGATACGCCCCAGAACCCCGGCATCGTTCGAAATCGTGATCTTGAGCGTCGCGGTATAGCTCGGCGGGTGCCGCCCGGTCTTCCAGTGCAGATCGACCCAGCGTTCGGGCTGATCCTCGAACTCCTCAAGCACGGGGCAGTCGATCGCGTGGATCACCACACCCTTGCCGCGATAGGTGATACCGACAATCCGTTCGCCGGGCAGCGGCTGGCAGCAATCTGCGCGGCGGAAGCTCTGATCTGCCCCGAGGCCCAGAACCGCGCGGGCCGGCTCGATCTCGGTCTCACCCCCGGGAACCTCCAGCTCGGGATAAAGCGCCTCAAGCACATCGCT
Source organism: Thioclava sp. (assembly GCA_965277135.1). GTDB lineage: Bacteria > Pseudomonadota > Alphaproteobacteria > Rhodobacterales > Rhodobacteraceae > Thioclava. The sequence continues at coordinate 29,541 of CBDIBW010000046.1, forward strand.
TGCCGCCAGTTCGGCCGAGCCAAGCCGCGCGAGCACCTCGTCCTCATCGCCCAGACCGAGGGTCTTGGCCGCGATGCGCAGCGCCTTGTCCGTCACCCGGCGGCCGACATGCTCGAACGCAACGCGGGCAAGCTCCTGGCCCAGTTTGATGAAGCGGTCGCGATCCTCTTCGCGCAAGGCTTTCCGGATCGCGGCCTTCGCCCGGCCCGTCGCGGCGATATCGAGCCATGTCGGTTGCGGGCGCTGCCCGGCGGCGGTGATCACCTCCACCGATTGACCGTTCTTGAGCCGCGTCCAGAGTGGCACACGGATGCCATCGACCCTGGCACCGACACACCCGTTCCCGATCCGGGTATGGATCGCATAGGCAAAATCGACCGGGGTCGCACCCTTGGGCAGCTTCACCACATCCCCCTTGGGTGTGAAGCAGAATACCTGGTCGGAATACATCTCGAGCTTGACGTTCTCAAGAAATTCCTCGTGATCGCCCGAGCCTGCCGCGAACCGTTCATTGAGCGAATCAAGCCATTTCGCCGGATCGACCGCAAAGGGGTTGTGCACCCGCACACCATCGCGATAGGACCAGTGCGCGGCCACGCCCGCCTCCGCCACCTCGTGCAACTGGCGGGTGCGGATCTGCACCTCGACCCGCTTGCCGTCACGGCCGGACACCGTGGTGTGGATCGAGCGATAGCCGTTCGTCTTGGGCTGGCTGATATAGTCCTTGAACCGCGTCGGAACCGCCCGCCAGCGGTGATGGATCAGGCCAAGCACCCGGTAACAATCCATCGTGTTGCCGGTGATGATACGAAAACCATAAATATCGGACAGGCGCGAGAAGGCAAGCTGCTTCTCTTCCATCTTGCGCCAGATCGAATAGGGGCGCTTGGCCCGACCGAACACCTCGGCCTCGATCCCTTCGTCTGCCAGCAGCCTGCGAATATCGGCCGTGATCTGCGGGATCACATCACCGGTTTCCTTTTGCAGCCTGACAAAGCGGCGGATGATCGAGGTGCGCGCCTCGGGGTTGAGAACCTTGAAGGCCAGATCCTCCAGTTCCTCGCGCATCCACTGCATCCCCATTCGCCCCGCCAGCGGCGCATAGATATCCATTGTCTCGCGGGCCTTCCCGACCTGTTTCCCGGGGCGCATCGACCGGATCGTGCGCATGTTGTGCAGACGGTCGGCCAGCTTGACCAGAAGAACCCGCAAGTCCCTGGACATCGCCATGAACAGCTTGCGGAAATTCTCGGCCTGTTTGGAGGCGGCATTGGAGAGTTGCAGATTGGTCAGCTTGGTCACGCCATCGACCAGTTCGGCAATCTCTTCGCCAAACATCTCAGACACCTCGCCATAGGTCGAGCGGGTGTCCTCGATCGTGTCATGCAAGAGTGCCGTGATGATCGTCGCATCATCCAGACGCTGTTCGGTCAGGATCGCGGCCACGGCGACGGGATGGGTAAAATAGGGCTCTCCCGAATGTCGGAACTGCCCCTCATGCATCTCTTTCCCGTAGGCATAGGCCCTGCGGATCAGGTCTTTATCGGTTCTGGGATTGTAGTTGCTCACCAGCGCGATCAGGTCATCGACATCGATCATGACCGCGCCAGCCGATTCCGCCGCCGATTATTCGCGGCCTTGCGCATCCATCAGGGCGCGCAGCATTCGCTCTTCGGAGATGTCGTCGCTGTCGGCGCGATCGGGCGTTTCGCCCCCCATCAGAAGGGCCATCGAATCCTCTTCGGGTTCGTCGATCTCGATCTGCGACTGGTTGCTTTCGATCAGGCGCTCACGCAGATCTTCGGTTGACTGGGCTTCTTCGGCAATTTCGCGCAAGGCGACAACCGGGTTCTTGTCGTTGTCACGCACGACAGAGAGCGGCGCACCAGTGGCGATTTCACGCGCACGATGCGACGCAAGCATCACCAGTTCAAACCGGTTCGGAACCTTGTCAACGCAATCTTCAACCGTCACGCGGGCCATGAGCTACTCCAGAAAGGCTTCGGATCAAGTTGTCCATTTTAAGCCCCGTGCATCACGAACACAAGCATCAAAAGCCCGGATCTGCCTCTTGCAGCGGGTAAAGCACAGCTTTTTCATCTGCAGGCAGCTTCGCCGCCATGTCCGCAACGGTCAAGCCGGTCACCGGATGGCGCCAAAGCGGGGCAATCTCGGCAAGGGGAAGCAGGACGAATCCCCGATCCTGCAAGCGTGGATGCGGCAAAATGAGCTGATCGGGGGCCTCGAGCTGCTGTCGTTCGGGAGCAAGCCCGATCCAATGCGCAAGAACCTGCCGATCGGGAATGATCGTTGCACCAACCGCGAGCAAGTCAAGGTCGATGACACGCGCTCCCCAGCGCGCCGCCCGTTCCCGCCCGAGCAAGGCCTCTACTGCATGCAACTTCATCAGCATATCAGCGGGCTGCATCCTGCATCGCAGTTCGCAACACGCATTGACGAAATCCGGGCCAGATCCTGCGGGAACCGCAGGCGTTCGCCAGAATCTGCTCACTTTACCAAGCTCGAAACCTTGTCGGGAAAGGGTCCGAATCGCTTCAGCCAAAGTGTTTTGCGGTGCCTCGCCCCCTCCCCCGGGCAGATTTGCCCCAAGGGCACAAAGCACAATGTTTCCCATGTCAGACAAACTCCACCGCTTGCGAAATGCGCTCCGGTCTGCCAGACACATGGTGCGCCCTGCCCGTTTACGCAAACGCATTCGGATCGTCCATTTCATGATCCAATGAATTGCGGGCAGAGGCGGCACCAAAAAACAAGAGGATTGCATGTTCTACAAGGACGAACGTCTCGCCCTGTTCATTGATGGCTCGAATCTTTACGCAGCCGCCAAGGTGCTTGGCTTTGATATCGACTACAAGCTGCTTCGTCAGGAATTCGAGCGCCGCGGAAAGCTGATGCGCGCCTTCTATTACACCGCATTGCTGGAGAACGAGGAATATTCTCCGATCCGTCCGCTGGTCGATTGGCTGAACTACAACGGTTACGCGATGGTGACCAAGCCAGCCAAGGAATACACGGACTCCATGGGCCGCCGCAAGGTCAAGGGCAACATGGATATCGAACTGGCCGTAGACGCGATGGAACTTGCACCGCGCCTTGACCACATCATCCTGTTCTCCGGAGATGGGGATTTTCGCCCGCTGGTCGAGAGCCTTCAGCGTCAGGGTTGCCGCGTTTCCGTCGTCTCGACGATCCGTTCGCAACCGCCAATGATCGCGGACGAATTGCGCAGGCAGGCCGACAACTTCATCGAGCTTGACGCCCTGCGCGACGTGATCGGTCGCCCCCCGCGCGAGCCGCGCGAGGACGAAGACGGGAACTGAGTCCGTTTCTCGGCGATTGACAGGAAAACGGCGCGCGAGATGGCTCCTGCGCCGTGCAGGATGTTGGTTGAACGGATGGCGGATGTTACGACGTTCGCGGACATGTTCGGACAAAACTTCCGCAGCCCGGTTCCGGGAGAAATGCTTTGGACCGGGCGATAACATACAATGCCCGGACTTATGCCTTGGGGTGCGTCTGCCTTCGGTTCAGCCACGCCATTGCGCAGGCCAGAACCACAAGGGCCCTGAATGAGCTGTCTTTTTCGCAACACAAGGCCATTCTGTGTAAAATAACAGCGCGATCACAGGCGACAGATCACAGGCGACATTTGCCACACGCGGCTTGTTACATCCGCGTCATCAGGTGCCATATTGCGCGCAACCATATGCGCGGCACCATATGCGCGCAATTGTCTGCTGGACCGACAAAACCGTGATTGCTATGAGAGCGGCCATCTCTGGCCGTGCCTGAGCCCACCATCCGGCACGTCGTCATCGGCCCTGTCTCCCAAGGTCCGGGAAGGAGGCACAGCGTGTCACACGCAGACAACAAGGCAGGCAACCGGAGGGATTTCCTCCATTATGCCACCGCTGGCACCGGCGCGGTCGTGACCGGGGCAGCGGTCTGGCCGCTGATCAACCAGATGAACATCTCAGCCGACGTCAGGGCGCTCTCGTCGATCCAGGTCGATATTTCCGGTGTCGAGACCGGCACCCAGTTGACCGTGAAATGGCGCGGCAAGCCGGTCTTCATTCGCCGCCGCAGCCGGGAAGAGATCGACATGGCCCGCGCCGTGCCGATGTCGGAACTGATCGACACCTCGGCCGAGAACGCCAACAAGCCAGGCGCCGAGGCAAGCGACGAAAACCGCACGCTGGACGCCGCGGGCGAATGGCTGGTGATGATCGGCGTGTGCACCCACCTGGGCTGCGTGCCGATCGGCAACATGTCGGGTGATTTCGGCGGATGGTTATGCCCCTGCCACGGGTCGCATTACGACTCGGCAGGCCGTATCCGCAAGGGCCCCGCGCCGCGCAACCTCGACATTCCGCTCGCGCAATTCACCGACGCCACCACGATCCTGCTGGGCTGAGGAGACCTGTAGATGTCGGACATCCCCCGCGATCGTTACAAGCCCAGGACGGATGCCGAAAAATGGATACATTCGCGCCTGCCCATCATCGGGCTGATTCATGACACGATCATGATCCCCACGCCCCGAAACCTGAACGGGTGGTGGATCTGGGGTATGGTGCTGGTTTTCTGCCTCGTGCTGCAAATCGTCACCGGGGTCGTTCTGGCGATGCACTACACCCCGCATGTCGATCTGGCCTTCGCCTCGGTCGAACATATCATGCGTGACGTGAATGGCGGCTACATGCTGCGCTACATCCACGCGAACGGTGCCTCGCTGTTCTTCCTGGCCATCTATATCCACATCTTCCGCAGCCTCTATTACGGCTCCTACAAGGCCCCGCGCGAGGTCACCTGGATCATCGGCATGATCATCTACCTGTGCATGATCGGCACGGCATTCACGGGCTATGTTCTGCCCTGGGGCCAGATGTCGTTCTGGGGCGCAACGGTGATCACCGGCCTGTTCGGCGCAATTCCGGGCATCGGCCCATCGATCCAGACCTGGCTGCTGGGCGGCCCGGCGGTCGATAACGATACGCTCAACCGCTTCTTCGCGCTGCACTACCTGCTGCCTTTCGTGATCGTCGCCCTCGTCACCGTTCACATCTGGGCCTTCCATACCACGGGCAACAACAACCCGACCGGCGTTGATGTGCGCAAGGGCTCCAGGGCCGAGGCCGATAAAGACACCCTGCCCTTCTGGCCGTATTTCGTGATCAAGGATCTGTTCGCGCTGGCGCTGGTCCTGATGGTGTTTGCAGCGGTCGTGGGATTCATGCCGAACTATCTGGGCCGCCCCGACAACTATATCGAGGCGAACCCGCTCTCGACGCCCGCGCACATCGTGCCGGAATGGTATTTCCTGCCCTTCTACGCGATCCTGCGCGCCTTCACCTCCGATGTCTGGATCGTGATGTTCGTGCACCAGATCACCTTCGGCATTATCGACGCCAGGTTCTTCGGGGTGATCGCGATGTTCGGCGCGATCATCGTGATGGCGCTGGCACCGTGGCTCGACACTTCCAGGGTCCGTTCGGGTGCCTATCGGCCAATGTTCAAATGGTGGTTCCGGTTGCTCGCGATCGACTTCGTGGTGCTGATGTGGGTGGGTGTGATGCCGACCGGCGGGGTCTGTCAATACATCTCGCTGATCGGCGCAACCTACTGGTTCGTGTACTTCCTCGTGATCCTGCCCCTGCTGGGTCTGATCGAAAAGCCGCTGCCAATACCGGCCACGATCGAGGAAGATTTCAACAAGCACCACAACATCAAACCGGTCGAATGAGCCAGGACAGGGGGGCGCAAATCATGAGAACGCTGCTGGTCCCTGCTCTTGCCGCTCTGACGATCGGTTCGGGTACCGCGCTGGCCGGCGAAGGCGGTGGGAGTGTCGAGGATGTCGCATTCTCTTTCGAAGGCCCCTTCGGTCGCTACGACCAGCAGCAGTTGCGGCGCGGTTTCCAAGTCTATCGGGAGGTCTGCTCGGCCTGCCATGGCCTGAAATTCGTGCCCTACCGCGCGCTGGCCGACAAGGACGGCCTGGCGATGAACCCCGACTGGGTTCGCGCCTTCGCCGCCGGGCACGACATCATCGACAAGGAAACCGGCGAGGAACGCCCCGCCAAGGAAACCGATCACTTCCCGACCCTCACAGGTGCGGGCATGGGGCCGGACCTGTCTCTGATGGCCAAGGCACGCGCGGGCTTTCACGGCCCATACGGGCTTGGCATCAACCAGCTCGTCCGCGGCATCGGTGGCCCGGAATACATCCACGCCATCCTGACCGGTTTCACCGGCAAGGAGAAGGAAGAGGGCGGGACGATCTTTTACGAGAACCGTGCCTTCCCCGGTGGCTGGATCAGCATGCCCCCACCGCTCTCGGCCGATCTGATCGAGTATGAGGACGCCACCCCGGCAACGGTCGAACAGATGTCCAGGGATGTGGCGGCCTTTCTGATGTGGACGGCCGAACCCAGGCTCATGGCGCGCAAGCGCTGGGGTTTCGTGGCGGTGCTGCTGCTGGGCCTCTTCTCGACCCTGCTCTACCTGAGCAACAAGAAGCTCTGGGCACCGCACAAGGGCCAGCATCCCGATCTCTGATCCTGCGTGACAAGGTGGACGAAGCAGCCATATTGTGAAAGACATTGACCGTCTTTGCCGCGCTGATCGGCTCGCTGGTGCCGGGCGAAACGGCAGGGCTGCGGCGCACGGCATTGATGGGGCGGATCGCGGTCGGCGCGGTCATGGTGGAACTTGCAGGAAAACAAGGCAGATGTCCGAGAAAAAACTTTCCCCATGGATCAAGGTGGCACTCGACCTGGGGCCGCTGGTGATCTTCCTCATTGCCTACAGCCGGCTCAAGGATGGCCAATACGAGATTCTGGGCCGCGCCTATTCGGGATTCATCCTCGCCACCGCGCTGTTCATTCCGCTGATCACGATCTCGACCTTTGCGCAGTGGAAGCTGAGCGGCAAGGTCTCGGCAATGCAGATCGCGACGCTCGTTCTGGTGCTGATCTTAGGCGGGCTGTCGGTCTGGCTCAACGATCCGACCTTCTTCAAGATGAAGCCGACGATCATGTACCTGTTCTTTGCGGCAATCCTGGGCGCGGGGCTGGTGCGTGGCAGGGCCTGGTTGCAACTGGTGATGGAAGAGGTTTTGCCAATGACGCATGAGGGCTGGATGATCCTGACCCGGCGTTTCGTCATGCTGTTCCTCGGGCTCGCCGTGACGAACGAGATTGTCTGGCGCACCATGTCCGACAGTGTCTGGATCGTTTTCAAGATCTTCGGCCTGCCGATCATCCTGATGGCCTTCATCACGGCGCAGGCCAGGCTGTTTGCGCGTTACGGGATCGAGAAGAAGGACGACGGGACGCAGTGACGGGGATGCGCCATTGGCGCGAAGCGGCCTCCCGGAGGTCACAAGACGCAAGGTTCAATCCGTGCCGCGATAGGGTTGGACATATTGCAGGGCCATATCCCAGGGAAAGAAGATCCAGGTATCCTGGCTGACCTCGGTGATGAAAGTATGCACCAGCGGCGCGCCCCTGGGCTTGGCATAGACGGTCGCGACATGTGCCTTCGGGAATTTCGCACGCACGAGGTCCAGCGTCTTGCCGGTATCGACCAGATCGTCAACGATCAGGATACCCTCGCCATCGTTTTCATGGAACATGTCCTGCGGGAGCTTGATGATCTGCGGTTCACGCTGTTCCTGGTGGTTGTAGCTCTTGATCGAGATCGTATCGACGATGCGGATGTCGAGTTCGCGCGCAACGATCGCGGCGGGTACGAGGCCACCACGGGTGATCCCCATGACGCCGCGCCAGTTGCCATTGTCGGGCCCCCTGCCATCAAGGCGCCAGGCCAGCGCGCGCGCGTCGCGATGGATCTGGTCCCAGCTTATGTGGAAGCCTTTTTCGTGGGGCAGACGGTCGGACATCGGGCACTCCTCAGGCCAGGATCGGTTTCAAGCCAGGCAGGACGGCAGACACCGGGACAAGGGACCGGACCCGATCCCGATGGCCAGACAGACGCCGCGGGCAAAGCCTTTGCACGGGGCCGGTGCAGGCCACGAAACGCACCGCCAGCCGCACCGCCAACCCCGGTGACATCGCCGCCGCAAGTTGCACAAAACAGATCGCGGTGAAGCCTGCGCGGCTCATCTCACTCCTTTCGGCCCGTGACAACGTCGATATCGGGCGCATCGGCGGCCTTCATCCCGACGACATGATAGCCCGCATCGACATGCAGAACCTCACCCGTGGTGCCCGACCCCAGATCGGAAAGCAGGTAGAGCGAAGCCTTGCCCACCTCTTCCCGTGTCACATTGCGGCGCAGCGGCGCGTTGAGTTCGTTCCACTTCATGATATAGCGGAAATCGCCAATGCCGGAGGCGGCCAGCGTCTTGATCGGGCCTGCCGAGATCGCATTGCAGCGGATGCCGGACTTGCCCAGATCCTCGGCGATATACCTCACCGACGCCTCAAGTGCGGCCTTGGCAACACCCATCACGTTGTAGTGCGGCATGACCTGTTCGGCACCGTAATAGGTCAGCGTCAGCAGTGAACCGCCCTCGGCCATCAGATCGGCGGCGGCCTTGCACACGGCGGTGAAGGAGAAGACCGAAATGTCCATGGTCAGCCTGAAATTGTCACGCGACGTATCGACGTAACGGCCGCGCAACTCATTCTTGTCCGAGAAGCCAATGGCGTGAACGACGAAATCCAGGCTCCCCCATTTCTCCTTGAGGTCGCCAAAGAGCGCGTCGATCGAGGCGCTGTCGGCCACATCGCACTCGAACAGAAGGTCCGAACCCAGTTGTTCGGCCAGCGGCAGAACGCGTTTCTTCAGCGCCTCGCCCTGGTAGGAAAACGCCAGTTCCGCGCCCGCATCGGAGAGCGCCCCGGCGATACCCCAGGCGATGGATTTGTCATTCGCGAGGCCCATGATCAGCCCGCGTTTGCCTGCCATCAGGTTAGTCGACATGTCAGGTTGTCCCCCGCTTCGATCCGCTAAATGCGAATGCTTTAGGCCAAAGACCGTGGCGCATCAAGGCCACTGCCCAAGGTCAGCCCCCATTGATTTCAGGGATCGCATGCTTCACGGCACCTCCTCAGAGGCGCATCCTGCGCAATCCATTCCGGCCGAACGCTGACCGGATGGAGCGGTTGCGGGCGGTTTTCCCGAAGTCCTGCGGGCGCGGCTTGTTCCGGTCGCGTTTTTCAAGCCCGGACAAAATCCATCGCGAATGTGATGCAATTTCCGTTCGAACCGGCTAGACTCGCCCCCCATGGATCGTCCGGTTTCCATATGGTCGCGCATCGCGCAGGCGCTCTCCGCCCTGAGACGGGGGGAGGGCCTATCGAGCGTGTTCGACAACCTGCGCACCCCGCCCGAGCGCTCGGTGGCCTTCACCATCGCGGTGATTGCCCTGGGGGCCAAGATGGCCAAGGCCGATGGGCGCGTGACTCGTGACGAGGTCGCCGCGTTCCGCCGGATCTTCCGCATTCCGTCGGGAGAAGAGGCCAACGCGGCGCGGGTCTTTGACATGGCGCGCACCGATGTGGCGGGCTTTGATGCCTATGCCCGCAAGATCGCCAGAATGTTCGGTCCCGGTTCGGGCATGCTCAGGAACCTTCTGGAGGGGTTGTTCTTCATCGCGCTGGCCGATGGCGATTATCACGAGGGCGAGGATGCCTTCCTGCACGAGGTTGCCCGGATATTCGGTCTTGAAGAATGCTGTTTCCACGCGATCCGTTCGGCCTTCGTGCCTGATGCGGAGCCTGACCCCTGGTCGGTGCTGGAGTTGCCGACAGATACACCCCTTGACGAGGTGCGCAAACGCTGGCGCGCGCTGGTGCGCGAGGCCCATCCCGACCATGCGATCGCCCGTGGCCTTCCCGAGGAGGCGGTGCGGCTGGCCGAGGCGCGTGTCATGGCGCTGAACCGCGCCTGGGAGGAAATCCGCGCGCAGGCAGCGGCCTGAGGGCGCGGATTGCGCCTTATCGGGGGGCATGTGAAACCCGAAGCAACGACCCGGATCGGTGCCGGGAAACGGCGTGGACAACACAATCGAACTGTTGTCATTACAACAGGAACCCTGCTGTAGCGGGACATTTGGTTTGTCAAAAGATTTTTCGCCTATGGGTTGATCTGCCCCCGAAGGCCGCGCTGCGCACCCGTCCATTTGGCGGGGGTATCCCGGCCTCTGCGGTGTGCGCAGCGGTCCTCGATCAAGGATCGAGACATAGGGCCCGGTCTGTTTGGGGGGCTCTTTTTGGCGGGTTTTTTGGTCTTGTCTTCCAGCCCGTAGCTGGCCTCCCCGTAATTGGCCTCAAGGGTGGTGGTTGCGCCGCCGTCCTTGTCTTTTTCGGAAGCGCAAAAGTCAGCACAACAGTCCCGGACATGGGTCCGCGCCCGGCGCGGTTGGTGGTGCGGATCAGGTTGTTCAAGCTCTCGGTGTAGGCGTTGGTCGCGCGGCAATCGAAGTAAGCGAGGATTTCTTCCCGCCAGTTCCGCCATGTCCGCTCAAAGTCACCGAACGCGCCCTTCTCCTATGCGAGCAGTTACCACATCTGAGAACAAAATTCAGAATAGTCCCGTAGATCCGCCCAGCGCATCCCGCTCGCGGGCAACACGCGGGCCCGATATGCTGGTATCGGCGGCCAAGCACAGGTTCTCTTTGCAGCAATCGTCGATCACGGCCAGGA
>CBDIBW010000047.1:0-43558 GCA_965277135.1 Thioclava sp.
GCCGTCGTCATTCACAAAACCCAGCAATATCGTGCCGAGGGAATTCTGCCGCGCCTCCCGGATCGCCAGCGACACCAGCTCAACCGGAACGCCTGTGAGCGTGACCGCAACTCCGCTGGCCTCCACGCCACTGGTTTCCTCGATACCCGACACCTTGATCAGCGCCCCGGCCCCGATCCAGTCATGACCGCCCCATCTGAGCGTGCCGATCCCGGTCCAGATCCGCACATCGCCGCTCGGGAAAGCGCCATGGAAAAACGCCGCCGGATGTGCCACCACGGCCTCGGTCTGCCCGGCATTGGCGGATGACAACCCCCGGCTCATATCGCCTCCTGCGCTTGAATCGTAAACTTCATCAGGCCGATCCGCAGATCTGTGGGCACGTCATTCATGGCGCGCAGCGCAACGCTCGGGCGCGCAATCTCGACCGGCTCATAATGGCGTGGCGCGCGCCGCAGCTTCGGCACAAATTTCAGGGTATTTTTTCCGCCGGACGGGGTGCAGTCTGCGGTGATCTGATAGAGCCGTGCATCGACCCCCGTGCCGAGCGAGAAAAAATCGCCCCACACCAGCCCTGCCGATCCCCATCCGGTCGTGACCAGATCATTGCCGTGCTGACCTGATCCGCTCACCCGGATTGTCTCGCGACGGTCCGGAGCGGCAATCGTCGGATCGCACAGGATAAACGGCCGCCGTTTGTTCAGGACTCCATTTGCAAACGCCTCGAATGCGGGCGCATTGGCACGATGAACCGTGGCCTCAATTTTGTATAACCAGATTTCGCCGCCCCAATCCTGAATCTGCCGCGACAGGGTGAATGGCGACTGAACCGCCGCCACGGCGCTGACAAGCTGGCGCGTGAGTCCGCTGATATGAGAGGTCGGAAAATCGGTCATATCTTGCCTCGCGCCCGCGCCGATCTGACCGCATCAACCGCCTGCTTTGTCAGGCGCGGCTCTGCCTCTCGCAGCTGCTTCGCGACCTGCTCTGCCACGCCCTGCTGCGCGCCGCGCGCATCGACATTGATCGAGACGGTCACCCCGCCGCCATCAATGGATTTTGCAGCCTCGCGTCGGCTCAGCACCCGCTCGCCACGTTGCAGGATCGCTGGCACCTCGTCGGGACGCAGCCCGACCCAGCCGCCCGAGTGCATGCGCGGCGCAGCGGCAAAGGCCAGCGCGGGCATAGGGCGCGTCACGCCTGACATTCCGGCAATGCCGCCGGAGTGCAAGGTATTGCCGAACAGCCAGCTTGGGTCACTGGTCGTAAAGCCTGCCGAGAACAAGCTGCTGAAAATATTTGCAAATGCCTTATGAGCAGCCAGCGTGGCCAGATCGGCCAGGATCGAGCGGGTCAGCCCTTTGAAATCAAGCTTGCCGGTTTCGACAAATCGGTGAATCGCGCTCTCGGCGCTGCGGAATGCGCCGACCAGCGTGTCGCCCAGGTTCTTGCCCCAATTCTGCGCGCTGTCCATCCATCTTTTGAGCGCGGCCATCGTTGCGTCCCAGCCGGTGAGGGTCTTTGATGCGTCGCCACTGTCGCTGCTCGGCTTTCCGTCGCTACCGCCACTTGGTGCCATCGGAAGATTTTTCAAAGTCTCGGCCAGCGTTTTGGCGGTTGAAATGGACGTGTCCATTTCCGAGTCCGATTTTTTCATCGCCGCGCGAAGTGCCTCGTGCGCTTTGGCAGCACCAGCAAATGCAGTCTCGTATCCTGTAGCGGCCTTTGAATTCCATGTGGCAACTTTGTCATTCAATTCACTCTGAGTCTGTTTCAGCCCCTCAAGCTCCGCTGTCGCCCGGCCAAGATTCAAATTGAATATTTGCCGATCGAACAACCGAAAATCATTTATCGACTCAAGAAACTTGACCCATCGTTCTTCCAGCGAAACGAGTAAACCAACCCATTTCGCCTGAATATTCGTGCTCATTGCCGCAAATTTGAAAACGAAACGATTCAAGAAGCTTCTTAATTCCGGTCCCAGACCCCAACGGCGAGGTCTTTGAGCAACATCATTGCCTCGCCAAAGCTGCCCACACGATCAGTAAGCAACTCAAGCCGATAAACTGCTTCCCCGGCAAGCACGATTGCAGCCAGTAAACCGGTGCGAACCATCGCATATTTCAAAGCCTTAAGTGCCCCGACAAGCCTGATAGTGGAAGCGACGGCAGCCGCCATTCCAATCACCCAACGCCCCGCGAGAATGCTCGCAAAAGTGCCGGCATACGCGGTCAGCCTGCCGATATTATCCAGCAGCCCCCGAAAAGCACGGCCAAGAGGCCCCGTTTTTTGCGCGATTGACGCCATAGCATCTGCCAGCGATTGCAATGCAGGCGCAAATCTGGCGGTCATTTGATTGGATATCCCCCGCCACACCAACCCAAGCCGGGTGATCGCATCATTCGTCCGCTCGACCTGTGACGCATCCAGATCGGAGACGCCCACGCCGAAATCATTCACGTCCCTGGTCGCCTGCCGGAGCGTTTCCGTGTCCAGCCGCATGAATGCCTCATAGCCGCGATAGCCGAACAACTGCGAAAACATCGCCGCCTGCTTTGTGGTATCGCCGTATTTTCGAATGGCATCCGTCACCACGGCGATGCGCTTATCAAGCGGCATACGCAACAACTCTATCGCATTCAAATTCAACGCCTTGATCGCCTTCGCCGCCGGACCGGTACCATCCTGTTCAAACTGCGACAGCCCCACGGTCAGAGTGCGAAACCCGGTCTGCAAGGTCTGCATCGAATTGCCGCTCAGCTCGGCCGCGCGCGCCAGAACCTGAATGCTCTCGGTCGTCGTCCTGAACGAATGCGCCATTTTCGCCTGCGCGTCGATCGTCTGCAGCCCGGAGCGCACCATCGCCACGCCCGCCGCCGCGACAGACGCCGCCGCAATGCGCGCCGCAATCCGCGCCCGGCGCGCGAAGGCCGCCAGTCGGGCATTGGCCATCTCGACATTTTTCGAGACCCGCTTGAACCCCTTGGCACCAGCCTCGCCCACGCCGGTAAGTTCAGCACGAACCTGCCGGCCATTCACCGCCGCGAGACGGACGGACACGCGTTTTTCAGCCATTGGATTTCTCCGTATTCTCGTTCATTTTGCGCGCCATCGCCGCCTCAATTGGCGGTAATAGCTCGGCAATCACCAGTGGTGAAATTCCCATTGCCGCGCCGAGGTGAAAGGCCGCGCTCATGTCCCAGCCCAAGACAGCGCCGCCGCCCAGGCCCGCCGCGACACGCATCTGCCCATCGAGGCGCTGGACCAGAGTCCAGACCTGCCAGCCCTCGAATGTCTGCGGCGCGTTCAGGGCTTTTGGGCAGTCCGGGCAGATTTTCGCGCAGGTGTGTGCGCAGGCCCGGCAATAGTCCTCGCCCCCGCCGAAGTGCCATTCAGCGAAGGCGACGAGGCGTTTTTTTCCTGTTCCAGGATCATGGCTTGGGCGATGTAGCGGCTCTGGAATGCCTCGAAGATCGGCCAGATGTCGAGCAGCGCATTGAGGCCCTCCGGTGTCACCGGCAGTGGCTGGCCGTCCGCATCGCCCACGCCCTCCCACTCCGTCACCACGATCCGCGCGACCGATTTGGCGACGAGCAGCGCAATCGCCTCATCGGACGGGGCATCTTCACCTTCGGCGGCGGTCTGGATCGCCGGATCGGAGCGCGCGGCCAGCATCACGGCGGTGGTCAACGGCCGGACGCGCAGCCGCACGCCATGGGCCAGATCGAGCCAGCGCGGCCCGGACGCAAGATCAAGTTTCAGCATCAGTAAGTCGCTCCCCTCTTGTTGGTCAGTTCGACGATGAACATCCTGCCCGATGTCGCATGGCCTACCCCCTGCCAGTCGAATGTCGCCTGCACGCCGTTCGGCCCCTGAATCTCAAGCCTGGGCCGCGACAGATAGACCTCGGGTGCCGCCAGCAACAGCTTGTCCCCGGAGGGCAATTCCCATGCGATGGTCAGCACGCAGGACGTCCCGGCGACGGCGATATTCATCAACTCCATGCTGGCAAATCGCGCCACCAGCGAGCCGGTCAGCGCGGCCATTGACGGGTCCGCGCCCGCGATCCTGCCGCCGCCACAGACCGTCTCGATCCGATCGAGATTGTTCGAGTAAGACAGATCAACCGAGACGACATTCGCCAGATCCAAAGCTGTGCCGCTTTTGTCTGCGCTGATGCAGCCGACAAAATTCCCGAAACGCGTCTCGTGCGCGGGCACCAATGTCGCCAGACTGGCTCCGGTCTGTGTCGTGGCGGCGGTTTTTTCATCCCGGCCGATGATGCTGACGGTCGCATTCATCAGGCCCGAATGCTCCATCCGCCAGTCGATCTTGTCCACCATGCAGCCGGAATACATCGCATAGCGCGGCACCTCGGGCATACCGATTTCGATCGACAGGCTGGGCAAGGCCCAGGACTCGGAGGGAAACGCATGCTTGTATGGGGCCGCGCTGCCTGTTTTCACCGGCTGCCCGAGCGCCGCCTTGAGCCAAAAACCGATAGACTCGGCATTGACCGGCACGACAATATCGCCGTCCACCGTGATCGCGTCCTGCACCGGCGGCTGTGGCGCACGGCCATAGCCCAGAATATCCGAGGTGAGCAACGGCTGCTCCGCTCCGAGCGCCGAACTCACGAACGGCACCTTTGTAAAATCTTTGGTTGGCGCCTTTCCATAGGTCGTCTCCCACGCCAGCGCCATCTGCGCCCGCGCGCCTTGTGCTCGTGCCATGATTGTCTCCTGTGATTGTCTGTTGGGTCAGGCCAGTGGATCGGCCGTGGTGTAGTGCAGGACGACCGGGATCACGGCGGCCTTGAGGCTTGCGCCGCCCTCGACGGGCAGATCGACCGGCTGCGGGGCCTGCGCCTCAATCCAGTCGCATGCGCCCCCCAGCGTGCGGTCAGTGGCCAGAGCCGCGCCGATGCTGGCGCACAGCGCATCAAACGCCGCGTCGCGATTGGCGCCTTGCACGATGGCCTCGATCTCGACGCGGTGCTGGTAATGGTAGCGCAGCGGCGAGAGCGTGACCTCCGGCTCCCCCGGCTCGCCATCGCGAAGGATCAGCAGGCCTTCCGCCGGCACGCGCTCGGGCAGCACCTCGCCGCGCAGGGCCGTGGCGGGCAGCGCCGAGAGCCGCCCATGCAGTGCGGTCAGGACAGTCTCGCGTGTGCTCATCTCAATCCATCTCCCGCCATTTTGCCGCGATCAGTCCCGGCACGCGGTCAGCGGCCTGGCGGGCGAGACGACCCAGATCCAGCCGTTTGCGCAGCTTGACCTGCGGGACAAGGACAAAGATCGGGACCGTCGCGCGGTTGCGCCCGGTCAGCGGCCCGTGTTTTTTCGAGCGCGCTACCACCCCGATCCCCCGATTGTTGAGCCGCCCATCCGCCACCAGCAGCGGCGGCTTGCCGTATTTTCGTCGCGACACAAATCGCAATTTCATCCCGCGCCGCATTTCCCATTCACGCGGGGTGAACGACTTTCCACCTCGGAGCTTGCCCGCAGCGGGCAGCGGGATCGCCAGAAAGTGGCCATGTTTCGCCCGGATCAACGGGCCGGTTTCATGCGCATTCATGATCACCGGCGCTTTTGTCCAGACCAATGCGGCCGCGTGGAGACTTTCACCGGATTTCGGATAAGTCCGGTCACGCACGGTCTGATCAAGCTTTCCGCCAATTCCTGCCTGCTTGATTTGCAGGCGCCAAGCCATTTTAAGTTCACCCCCGGCCTCGCGCATCGCCGCCGTGACCGCGCGTTCCCCGGCCTCAATCTCGGCTCTCATGATCGCACCAAGGCTCGGCTCAAAATCAAGATTGAGCCTCATATTAAGGTCATGTCTCATTTCGGGTGCAACTCCAGGGTCCAGACGAGCCGCTCGCGGTCGCGCTTCGGCTCGCCCTCAATGACCAGCTTCTCCGCGTCAATCGTAATCCGGTCTCCCGGGCGCGGGTCCGCAATCTCACTGATGCGGATATCCATCCATGTGCTGTCAGACATGATACGCGCCGACCCAAAATCCGTGATTTCATCGGGACGGCGCAAGATCGCCCGGACCCGCCGCGCTGCGCCACCATCAGGCGCATAGACCACATCGCGCGCAAGGTGCGGATTGGCAAACAGCACATCAAGGGCGGCGGCGAAGGCGGTCATGATCCGGCCATCAGGTCGAGCTGTGCAGCCGGATCGCGAGGCGCGGGCGCTTGTTGACCGGCAGGATCGAGGCCTCGGTCTTGAGGTCAATCCCGCTGCCATCCTGACGCATCAACTGGCGCGCATAGAGCGGCAGGCCGATCGTATTGGCCGTCTCGATCAGATTGGCCGGGCCGCCATAGGTCCGGAATGTATCGAGCGTGCCGATCGGAAAGGCAATGCCTTCACCGGCCGGGATCAGCCGCTCCGTGGTCCCGCCCGAGAGCGTGACCGAGCCAGCATATTCCTCGAACAGGATGCCCGCGAACGGGAAGGCGCGGCGCATATCCTCGCGCAGCGGCTGCGCACCGGTGGCCGAGAAATATTTATAGGCTTCCTCGACCTTGGGATGTGCAATCAGCTTGTCGAAAAACTCCGGGCTGACCAGAGCGTAAACCGATGTCATGCTCTCGCCCGTCAGATTGTCCTCGATCTGGCGAGAGACCGAGCGCACCTTGCCCTGGACATTGGTGGTCGCGGTGCCCAACACAAAATCCACCGAGATTTTGGTCAGCCCGAATTCGGCAAAATAATCGTAGAGCACATTGCCTGCGCCGTCCTTGACCTCGCCGCGCAGTGCGTTGATTTCCATATATTCGCGCGTCTGCGCGTGCTTCTGTCGCATCAGCGTAAGCTTGCGGGTCATCACCGCGACCAGCGGGTCAGGCTGATCCGAGGCCCCGAGCATCGGCACGCCCTGCAAATCCTGCGCGGTGATCACGTCATCGTGCGGAATCCAGGGCAGTGTGAATGACCGCATCGAGCGACTGGTGCGCGTGCCGACCGTGGCCGGACCGCCCATCGGCACCGAAGGCAGCAGGCTCAAGACCCCCTCGCTCTGCTCGATGATGGCCGAGCGCTGCGAAATGCCCTCGAATAGAAACAGCCCGATTTCGGCCAGTCGCGTGTGAAGATTGGGCAGGATATTGATCGCCTGCGTCATCTCGGCAAGCGAATAACCGCCCGCGTCGAAGGGATTACGGGTGATGGTCATGATGATGTCTCCATGAGAGAGATCAGGCGGTGTCGCGCGGGACAATCCCGAGCGCGACAAGCTGATCGATTTTTGCCTGGGTTTTGGTCGCGTCATTGACCGTGGCATCAAGCACCAGCGCATCACGCGAGACGATCGCCGGACCGCGCGCGATCACCACCGCTTGAGCGTCCGCCTCCGTCGCATCGACATCCTGGAGCAGGACAGCGGCCGCCACCTGTGCGCCATCCGAGCCGGTGGCCGGGGACAGCTTGTATTTGCCGCCGCTGGTGATTTTGCCAAGGACAGCCCCGACGGAATATTTGCTACCCGTCAGCAACGTCACGACCTCGCGGGTATAACTGGGATTGAGTTCGTATTTGAGCAGATCGCCCATCGTGGGCGGTTGGGTCAGTGCAGCCATGACATGGCCCTCCTGTATGATGATGGATTATTTGGCCGCAGCGGATTTTTTGGCTGCGGCCACGATCGGGCTTTCGCTGGCCCGGGCAGGTGCGGGAGCGGCGGCAATGATGTCGCGCGCATCCGCAGCCGCCGATGCCTTGTCGAGCACATGCGCACGCAGCGCATCCGGGGCGGTCCCGTCGCGCAAGGCGCTGGCGGTGTCGATCGCGACCCCGAGCCGTGCCGCCTGCGCCGCGATCTGCGCAATCTCGGCCGCCGCCTCGCGCAGCGGGGCCGGAATCTCCGCCAGGCTTGTGGCTTGTGCAACCGGGGATGTGTCAACCGCAACAGATGGCGTGTCAGTCGCAACTGCGGCGGGGGATACGGATTCCGAGTCAATGTCAGCCTGTCCCGGCTCGATGTCTGTCTGATCGGTCATTTTCATCTCCTGTCTGGATTTTGCAGTGGATGCGCGCGCATCAGGCGCGAGCGGAATCGGGGCGCGGATCGACTGCCGGAAGGCGGCAAATGCGCCCATCAGATCGGTGACCTCATCGGCCAGCCCTGCGGCCACAGCCTGCGTGCCGCGATAGGTCTCGGCCTCGGTGGCCAGCGCAGCCTTGGCGCTCAGCCGCGCGCCACGACCTGCGGCCACGATCTGGGCGAACAGATCGCGCACAGCCTCGACATCCTGCTGGATCCTGTCACGCACAGCCTCGGGCAGCGGCGCGTAGGGATTGCCGTCGATCTTGTGTTGACCAGCATGGATCAGCGTCACCCGCACCCCGTCCTGGTCCAGCTGACCACTCAGATCGGTGTGCATCACCACCACGCCGATACTGCCCACGCCGCCGGTGCGCGGCAGCACGATCCGGTCGGCCTGGGACGCCAGCGCATAGGCGGCCGAATAGGCGTGCTCGGCCACGAAAGCCCATACCGGCTTGCGCGCGCGCAGGTCCCGGATCTGATCAGCCAGATCGAAGACACCCGCGACCTCGCCGCCGAAGCTGTCAATTTCCAGCGCCACCGCGCGCACCGCCGGATCGCGCGCCGCCGCCGCGATCTGCGCGGCGATCCCCTCATAGCTCATCTGGCCCGAGGATTCCCCGATCCAGCTACCGCGATGGATCAGCACGCCGGATATCTGGATCACCGCAATCCCGTCATCCGTCACCGCATAGGGCCTGTCGCCAGCCTCGACCAGATCACCGATCAGCACGCTGGCGCGCATCGGCGGCAGGTCAATCGTCTCCGCACCCTCTGCCCCGGCCATCTCGACCGGCCGGCCGAAAATACGTGGTCCGAGGCCGGACAAGAAGGCGGCTGCTTTCGACGGCTCGACCAGCAACGGCGCGTTGAAGGCACGTGCGGCAATATTCGGGCAGGACAGTCTCACGGCTGATCCTCCTGTATATTCGTGTCGTCGGTCAGGGCCGGTGCCACCTGCGCGGCGGGCGAGCCGGGGCGGCGGAAATCCAGCCCGAGCGCGCGCTCGCGTGCCCGCTCGGCGGCGATTTCGCGATCGACCTGCTCGGCGTCATAGCCACGCTCGGCAATCGCCTGGGTGCGCGATTTCAGCCCCGCCTCGATCTGCGCAATTTCGGCATTCGCATCCTTGAGCGGATCCACCCAATCCCATTTCGTCGGTAGCCAGTCCGCTGCCATCATCTGCGGTCGGTCCGCCTCAAGCCTGGGCAGCGGCAGCGCCCCCGACAAAACCGCCAGATCAAGCCAGCGCGCATAGACGGAGCGGCACATTTGATAGACCATCACCGAATGCTGCCAGGCCGAAACCCGGCGCCGGAACTCGATCAGCGCCAGGCGCGAGTTCGAAAAATTGCCCTTCACCATGTCATTGGCGAGATAGGGATAGGGGATACCCAGCGCCGCCGAGATCTGCAAAAGCGTGCGATACTGGAATAGCTCGTAAGTCCCGCCGCTATCGGCGGGCTGGCCCACCGTGACATCCTCGCCGGGATCGAGCCGGACGATCTGGCCGGGGCTGATCGCGACATCGCCGGGGGCGTCCTCATCCTCCAAAGGTGCGAGCGGCGTTTCCGGCGCGGGCGAGGTGACAAACATCGCATACATCGCCGCCACCTTCTTGCGGTCAAGCTCGGCATCGTCATACTGATCGAGCAGGAACAGCTTGACGATCGCGGGCGCGAGCTTCGAGACGCCGCGCAGCTGCCCGCCCTCGACCGGATCGATCACATGGATCACCTCTGCGGCGGGCACCCGCACCCTTTCGCCAGCCAGCCCCGGATCGGTGCTGTCGCCCGGATGGCGGCGCAGGAAATGATAGGCCACGCGCCGTCCGATCCGGTCGAACTCGATCCCCTGGCGGATGACATTGCCGCCGGACGCGACACCGGATTCATGCAGCGGCAGCATCTCCGCGGGCAGCATCTGCAATTGCAGCGGCACGCTCAGCCCGTCCTCGACCCGGCGCGGCCGGATCCGGATGAACACCTCTCCGGCGATGAACACCTCACGCGCCACACGCCGTTGCAGCCCGTAGAAATCGGTCAGCCCCTCGGCATCGGCCTCATCGGTCCAGGCCAGCCAGAGCCGTTGCAGCGCCTCCTTCTGGTCCGCATCGGCCAGCTTCGAGATCGGCTTGATCCCGTCGCCCACCGCATTTGCCGCCCAGCTCTCGACCGCATTGGCCGCGTAGCCGTTATTCCTGACCAGCCAGCGGGCGCGGGCGGTGATGTCGGGACCGGCCGCCCCGATCAGCGTATTGACATGTGCGCGCGTCGCCTGAAACCCGCGCAGCCGCCGGTGCGACTGGCCCGCATCGAACCCGCCGATGAAAGCGCCCAGGCGCTGCCGCCAGCTCATCACAGATCCTTACGCGCATAGGGCCGGAGCACACGTCCGGGCGCAGCCCCATCCAGCCGCGCAATGCGCCGCTCGATATCCGCGATCGCGGACGCCATCTCTGCGTCAGAGCCATACTCGACCTTGCGGCCGTCATACTCGACCTTGCGGGTGCCCGAATAGCGCGCGGCCAGCAGCGCACTGTGGCGCGCTCTCAGATCATCAAGGGTCATTGATCACTCCATGTATTTCGGCGTGGTGATCTGCCAGCCGCGCTTGCGCGGGGTGCTGACGCGCCCGGCCGTATCCGCTGCGGGATTGTGTTTTTCGGCCCCAAGCTGCTGTTCCAGACGCGCCCACATGCGTGCGTCGAACCGGTCCGCGCCCGCGATCCAGGCGGCGGCGCGGGCATCGAGCGCAGACCCACCGCCGAGTTCGCACCGGTCATCACCAGCACCCCGCCCGGGAAGTCCTTCGACAGCTGCGTGTTGCCACTGTCGCGCGCCCGCGCGGGACGAACGCGATCCTTGAGCGCCGGGCTTTCCTCGATCAGCGGATCGATCCGCTGGCGCGAGTTCCGTTTCGCCAGCTCCACCGTCGGCTGGACGGCCATTTTCGAGCATTCGCCCGCAGCCAGCATCGCCGTCTTGTGGTGTTCCGCGATCGGCGTCTCGCAGCCCTCGCAGTGATATTCCGCCGTCTCCGGCTGCCCTTTTTCCCAGCGCAGCCGCTCAAATTGCAGCCACTGCATCGTGCCGCAATGCGGGCAGGGCACGAAATAGCGTCGCTGGTCGCTCGCCTCATATTCCCGCTCGATCCGGCTGAAGCCGCGGATCGTCGGCGTCGAGACCAAGAAAATTTTACGCCGATGCCGAAGGTCAGCGAGCGCGCCTCGGCCAGCGTGACCGGATCGCCCTCATCATCCGCCGAGGCCGGATAGGCATCGACCTCATCAAGAAACACATAGCGCGCGGGATCGAGCGCAGACCCACCGCCGAGTTCGCACCGGTCATCACCAGCACCCCGCCCGGGAAGTCCTTCGACAGCTGCGTGTTGCCACTGTCGCGCGCCCGCGCGGGACGAACGCGATCCTTGAGCGCCGGGCTTTCCTCGATCAGCGGATCGATCCGCTGGCGCGAGTTCCGTTTCGCCAGCTCCACCGTCGGCTGGACCCGCTGCGCCGGATCGCCGGGGCTGAGCGCGTCCATAATCTCGCGCATATAGGGCGTTCGATCCACGCGATACCGGCCCGGCTCGGCAGAGGCGCGCGAACTCAGCCAGCGATGCGTGCCGGACCATTCCGAGACGGTCAGGTCCGGGTCGGGCATCATGCCACGACTCCATGCGCGCAACAGCACATCCGCCCCGTCAAACCGGGCGATGTCCTCAAAGGACAATTCGGACGTCTGCAAGTTCTTCGAGGTGGGTATGGACATGAGATTCCAGAACCTTCTGCATAACCGCCGTTTCGACGCCCAACTCCACCGCCATCAGCGCGGCCACCCGTGCAGGCCAGGTGACCCAGGCGTCGCGTTCCTCGCGTGCGAGCCGGAACACCAGCGCGGTGGCGCGATCCCGTTCGACCAGCGTGCCCTTGAGCCTGGCGAGCCGGACATTTGCCGTCCGGGTCTTGACCACCTCATGCGCCAGTCGGGCCTGCTGGAATGAGGTGCCTCCATCCAATGAGATGTCTCCATCCCCCGTCACCGGGTTTGGCTCGGGGTCCGATTTCGGGGCCGCTACCGGGGCCTCATTCGTAACCGATCCCATAGCCCCTGCGGCAGGCTGGCGGTTTTTGGCGCGCCGTTTTGGCAATTTCGCCGGGTCCGTCCGGTTGTCCCACTGCCTGTCCGCCCTGGCCGGGTCGATCGTGCCGTCGGGCTCAAGCGTGATCCGGCCGCTCGCGATCGCCTTGCCCACCGCCGTGTGGCTCACCCCGCGATGGGCGGCATATTGCCGACGCGACAGTCTCATGCGCTCAGGCTCCCCATCGTCCATCACCGACCAGAGCAGGTCAGCCAACGGGTGGAAACCCAAACAGCGGGTGGAAACCCGAAGTGGAAACCTGGAAACCCGAAGTGGAAACCCGGGTGGCAACCCAAAAAAATCGCCCTGTCACTGGCGATCTTGCGAAGCCAACGCCCACCCGTATTGCATACCGCCCCGGAGGACCCGTCCGCCCCCCCTCACGCCGAATTGCCCCCCCCCGGATTACCCCGTGGGCGCTCCTGCGGGCCGCTGGATGGCCATCCGGTTCGAGGATGGAAGCCGTGCGGCCTGTTTCGGACGATGCGCCCCAGACGGCCCTGTGGGGCCTGTGCGGGCGCACCGGGTCAGCGCGGGATGGGCGGGGTTTTCGTGTCACGGAAACGCGCCGAGCGGTCTGCCCGCGCGGGCACATCGCGATACCGCCAAGGCATGTGATGGTGTGATGATTCGGGTGAGGCTACAGGCTTGCAGGACGGGCTGATACGGTGCTTTTCCCATACCTCGACCCGCGATCTTAGCAATGTTGCCTTTTTGCGATTCGGCTGTCAACCCCTTCCGTGCCAGATAGGGCAGACGCGCTCCTGAGGTGCATCAGCACGGGACGGAATGACACGCGCCATCAATGCTCTTCGGGATCCCGAAGACGTTGTAACGAGCACTTGGGAAATGGTGGTTCAGTCGATCCTGAACGATCTGCATCGATTGCACGGCCACATCGATGCCGATCCACTGTCTGCCCGTTTCCTGAGCCGCATGCAGGGTGGTCCCGCTACCGCAGAACGGATCCAGCACCATGTCGCCTTCCCGCGAAGACATCCTGATGATCCGATCGAGCAGGGAAAGAGGCTTTTGGGTGGGGTAACCCAACCGCTCCTGGGCCTGGGAGTTGAGCGGAAGGATGTCGGTCCAGACATCGGAAAGAGAGAGGCCCTTCATCTCATCCAGATAACGCTTGAGTCGAGGCACCTTTCCCGGCCCGCTTTGATGGATCAGTCCGGCGTCGTATGCTGCCTGCATCCGCGCCCTGGTCCATCTCCAGACCCTGTGAACCCCGAGGAAGTCATATTCCAGGTTCGGGCGATTCTTGCTGGGGCTGAGGAGATTGTCGAGCGTATAGCGACGCCCGTCGTCATCCACATGGCAGTATTTTCGGGCCGTCTTCGCGGGCAGATTTTCAGGATCGTAGGCCGTGTATATCGCATCGTCGTTCCAGGTCGATTGCTCGCTCTGCCGATATGCCAGCAGCAAGTCGTGAGTGTTTGGCAGCCTGTTTTTCATCATGGACTTGCCCGTATTCCGCTTCCAGACAATCTCGTTCCGAAACCGGTTGGGTCCGAAAATTCCATCAAGGACAACCTTCAGATAGTGGCTCGCGGTCGGGTCACAGTGCAAATAAAGGCTTCCGGTCGGTTTGAGGACACGACGCAACTCGACGAGGCGCGCCGTCATCATTGTGAGATAGGCAAGCATGTCGTTCGTGCCGAGGATCAGCCGCAGCGACATGAGGATGTCGGCTGCCTTGCCGGGGGCGGCGGTGACGTCATCAAATGCCTCTTCTGCGCCATCGCCCCAAGACCAGGTATCATCAAAGGTTGCAATCTGCGCATCCGCCCAGCGTGTCTTGTCCGGACTCTTGAAGAGCAGGTTATAGGTCGCATTCGAGTTGAACGGCGGGTCGAGATAGACGAGATCGACACTCTCGTCGGGAATGTATTCGCGCAGGATGTAGAGGTTGTCCCCGAAATAGAAGGCGTTGCTCATATCGCTCCCACAGGCGTCATGCCCCCCGCCATGCCATGGGCTTTCCCTTGAGGCCGTCGGAGACGCAGCGCAGGGCGGAGATCAGGGCTGCGGGGTCTCTTGCCGGTGCGTCGTCCCACACCACGCGCCGGGCCTCGCTGGCGGCGCGCTTGTCGGTATAGCTCAGCCAGCCCTCAAGCTGCATGTAGGCCGCCACGGCCTGCGCCTGCTTCTCCGCGTCGGTGCGCGTATCAAGCGGGGCCGTGGTGGCGTCCGCGCTGGTGTCCTCGGGGGGCAGCAGCAGGCGCAGGCAGATGGCGTGCCGGTGCGGTGCTCCGATGGCCCGGTCATGGGCGGTGATGACACGGCGCATGTGCCCGATCGCGTCCCACAGATCGCGCCGGTCCTCGTCCGAGGGGACGGCGGACGCCATCGCCGCACCTGCATGGCAGCCCCACCAGGGCGCACGGCTTTCGCGCATCTGGGCAGACGTCGCCTCTGCCCCGCGCTGCCTGCACCGCGCCTTGAGCGCAACCTTGTCGGCCCCTTTGTCCTCGGGCGCGCGGTATGGCTTGCCATTGGGCTGACGCCGGGGCGGGCTGCTCACATCGGCCAGCCCGGCCGCCAGCCCGACAGCCGCCAGTCCGCGCCGGGCCTTGGTGCGCTGTCTGGCGCGGCGCTTTGCCGCCTTTGATACTGCCCTGGTCATGATGTCTGTCTCCATGTGATGGTGTGACCCTTGATCATGATGGATGTCTTTCCGCGTGCGCGGGCCTCACGGATGCTCCTACTCAGATTTAAATAGCCCAGCCCGGTATCAGCCGCAGCCTGACACTGTGACCGATACCAGA
Organism: Thioclava sp.; assembly: GCA_965277135.1. Classification (GTDB taxonomy): domain Bacteria; phylum Pseudomonadota; class Alphaproteobacteria; order Rhodobacterales; family Rhodobacteraceae; genus Thioclava. Next base: position 14,973 of record CBDIBW010000047.1, read on the forward strand.
CGCCATCCACGCAGGTGGCGATCGGCCGGACTTTCCTGCCCAGCCCCACACGATCTATGGCCCCGCGATCCAGAGCCAGGCAGACCGTGGATTTGCTCACGCCGAGCGCCCGCGCGGCTGCCGTCTGTGATGGATAGTCCTGGCCCCGGATCCGGACCGGGCATTTATAGCAAGCCATGCTTTCTGCTTACCTGCCTGTTTTCATGTTGATAACATATTTTCATGGTAAAAGACTATTACGATAATTTTATCCTATCATTCTTGCAGAATCAAGCGGGCCTGACCGAGCAAATACCCAGCTAAGCCGGATTGGCTTTCAGGTGGTTAGATTGGAAGCTGGCGGGAAATCTGTCGCCCGCATGACTATTTGGGGCGCGCTTGTTCGATCAGATCGAAATCATCATCTTCATCGATGACGTCATATTCACGATTGGCTTTATTGCGGGCCTTGTGGGGGCTTGTGCGGGCTTTGGGCGGGGTAGCATCAATGAAGGGGGCCATGCCCTCTTTAGCGAGCTTATCAAGGCGATGACGGGCATTGTGGTTGGTGCGCCCCTTGTCTGTTTTTCATGTGACTTGATGGATGGATTGCAAAGCATCGATCTGCTTCCACAGATCGACATTGCCGACCGGCTTGAAGTTTTCAGACTTCCCTTTCTTACGCTTTTTCTTGCGCTTCCAGTCATTGCTTTTCCAGCTTTTGATCCAGCGTGTTGCGCCATCTCTGAGGTAAGTCGAGTTGGTGATAATGGTGACATGAGAAGGCTGATCCAGAGCCTCAAGCGCGTTGATTGCGGCTATGAGCAGCATGCGATTGCTGGTGGTTGTGGACGCGCCATTGGCAAGCCTGCGCTCTGTGGGGTTATTTGCCTGCTTGATCAAGGCACTCCATCCACCGGGGCCGAGCTTGCCGGAGCACGTGCCATGTATCCATGCACAAGCTTCCATCTTGGTATTCTCCAGGTCAGATCACGATTTCAGGTCACGATTTTGTAATATGTTCGTGATTTCTTCGTGAAAAAACAGCATCTTATATATACTATAATATAACCGTATTTACTATAAATTATCCTTTTACGACTGTTTCTCTTCCACCCTTGCCGCTCGCGCCTTGGCTGGTGTAGCGGCGCTCCATTTCCCGCTCTCTCTGATCCTGCCTCTGTCTACCACTTTGCCGTTTGCTCTGTCGCTTACAATCCAGGCGAAACGGTTGGATTGCGCACACTCCGCCCGTCGTCAGGGCAGAGCGAGAAATTTTTCGCAACTTTTTCAACGTCTTGACTGGTTTTGGCGAAAAGATCACCTATCAGAGCGATTAGTCCGGTTTCCCTCCGGACGATGCGGGGTTACGCTGTCGCACCATCATCGCAGACTCCACAAGCTAGCTTCGCAGCGGCACCGCCAATCTGCTCTGATAGCTACAGATGGGCAGCTCCTGCACCTTTTCAGGCAGGGTCCTGTGTGGATAAGGCCCGAAATCGGGACACCGTGTTCTCGTTTCGCATCCGTCCATCACTGTCCGGGGGCTACTTCTAAGGAGCAATTTTGCAGACTTGCGGAGCTGCGCCGGGCCCTTATCATGCCCTTCCGACCATATCGCAGGCGAATTGCCTTTGACGTTGGCTGTGCCCGAACGGTGCGTCGGGCGAAAAATGTGCTTACATCGCTGGCATCCTCCCAAAATGCAGTGCCACCGCGCGTAATCCGTCACGCATGTGCATGTCGTTGAAATCGCCGCGCTCCGGTGGCATCGTCCAGACGTGCCCGGTCGCGGCGGCGTGGAATGCGCCTGTGCCCATGCCATGCAGATCCGCGATCGGCCGGTCATTGTCGGCGGCGATGATTGCGCGCGGAATATCTCGCGCCACCTTGGCGACATTGGTGGCCGCGAAGGCGCACAGGACCGTGGCCGAGCGATTGAGCAGGCGCAGCGCCGCGCGCACACTCAAGGCCGTCGCGATCCCCTCGCACACCCACGTCTCCAAAGGGCCGGTCGAGATGCGATGATATGCGCCCGACATCGCGCCGCCGAGGATATTGCGCTTGGAGCCATCGGCGGCGATCATTTGCACCGTGCTGATGCGTCCATTGATCCGGCCCGGCACGATCAGCAGCGGCCCCTCGGACAGAGACGGGAATCCCGTCCTGATCGCGCGCTCGATCCTGCGCCCGAGCGGGTGATCCGGGATCAGCCGAAAAATGTCATCGATGACCAGCCCGGACGCATCCGGGAAGCCCTTGCGCCTCAGATAATCGTGCGGCGCGCTCCGGGCTGCGGCGACGATCGTCTCGCAGATCCGTGCGACCTCGGCCCGGTCTCGCGCCTGTGCTTGCGCGGAGGCACGGGCGCGCTGCCTCTCACGGGCGGTATTTTTTCGGGCCTGTGCCGGGCTGGCCACGCCATCCGTGCCGTCCGGCCGGAATACCTGCCGCGCGCCGGTCACCCAGTTCCGCGCGATCCCGCCGCTGCTATCCTCGAATATCAACACCCGGCCGGAGCTATTGCCCCGGCGCTTGTCGCGGACCTGGCAGGGCAGCCATCGCCCGGTCTGTGTCCCGCGCGGCGGCTCGATCCCGACCGCATCACAGGCGGCGATCATCGCATCATGCAGCCTCATGCGTCACCCTCCGCTTGCGGGTCTTGCGGTAGCGACGGACCTCTCGCTCAATCAGCGCATATGCGGCCGGATCGTCAAATCCGCTCGGCACAGGCGCGCCATACCAGCCACGTGGCAGCCGATCATGTGGATAAATCCCGCAAAATATGCCGTAGGCCCATTTTCGACGGGACGTGTCATCGCCGCGCCCGGCCCATGTCGTGTAGACCAGCGCCGCATCCCATATCCGGCGCGGGTCCGACAGGCAGTCCGCGCGCAGACCGTCACGCGCGGCAAAGCGCGCCGCATCCGCATCCCAGGCACGCAGATGGCCGGGCACCTGCACCACGTCAGAGCGCGCCGGGCGCTCCCAGCCGCAACTGGCGCAGGTATTGCGCCAGATCGCACCTCCGCATTCTGGGCAGACCATCGCCTCGCGCGTCCTGCTGTCGCGCACCCGTGGCTTGACATCGCGCTTTGTGGCCTCGCGCAGCGCGCCCGGGCCATTGGTCCAGACATCGAACATCTCGACGCCGAACCGCTCGACGTTCCCGGCGTGATCCAGCCACAGCGCCGTGCTCTTGTCGGGGTGCGTGCGCATCACCCGACCGATTTCCTGCATGTGCCCGGACAGGCTCTTGCGATACGGGCGGCAGGCAATCCCGCACTTGACGTCCGGGACGTCAAATCCTTTGGTGAGCACCCCACATGAGACCAGCCCGTGAATGATGCTGTCGGGGCGGCGAAATTCGGCAATCTTTTCAGCGCGTTCCGCGTCATTGCGGTCCAGATAGCTGACCTGCTGGAAGTTGAACCCGGCCGCACCGAAGGCGGCGCATAGCTCGCGCCCGTGCTCGACCGTGGGGGAGAAGACAATCGTCTTCACCGGTCCACCGAAATGCTCGGCGGTTTTCGCAATCCATTCCTTGACCACATCCCCGATGATCTTGATCCCGGCACTGGTGGTGCTGGACGCGGAAAATTCGCCGTGCTTGTTCAGCCCCAGATCCGTATCGTCAGGGCTGGTGGCGATATAGATTTTCGGCTCGATCAGGTATCCGCCCTCGACCAGCTGCCGTGTCGGGATGACATTGACCATGCCGTCCCAATGCTCGGCCATACCCTTGGCGAAAGGCGTGGCCGTCAGGCCGATCTTGACCGCGCGCGGGTGCTGCGCCATGTAGGCCAGCGTATCGCGATACTGGCAATGCGCTTCGTCATAAATCAAAAGATCGGGATCGCGTGGCAGCGCGCGCTTGGCGAGCGTCTGCACCGAGCAGACCTGCACATTCTCGCGCGGTGACCAGCGCTCATTGCGGCCCTGCACGATCCCGTGCCGGATACCGTAGCTGTCCATCGTCGCGCTGGTCTGATGCACCAGCGCGACACGATCGACCAGGAAAAGCGCATATCTGCCTTTGCGATCGGCCTCGCGCAGCAGGCTCGCGGCCATCACCGTCTTGCCAGCACCAGTGCCCGCGCACAGGATCTGCCGCCGGGAGCCTGCGCGTATGCCCGCTCGTAGCTGCTCGATCGCATCGGCCTGATACGGGCGTAGCTGAATCTCGCGGGGGGCGTCAAAATTCAGCACTGCATGACCCTCCGATAGGCCGCATCATTCGCCGCATCGCGCGGCAATCCGCCGTCATATTCCATGATCGCGGCGCGCTCTTCCCAGTCGTCATATTCGCCCCAGGTCTCGCGCATGATCTGGGCGCGATGCTCACGGACCCACGCCATAGCCTCATCGTTCAGCCGACCGCGCCGGATTTGCAGCCGCCAGCCGTCGCGGATGACCTCGCCGCCCCGGGCGCGTATGCGCTCGGTGATGCTCAAATCTCGACCTCCTGATTTTCGAGGGATTTCCGAAGCTTGGCTATCTCGGCTTTCTGCGCATTGACCTGCCGTTGCAGGCGCGCGGCATTCGCCTGATGTTCTTTTGATCGGCCCTCGGACTGATCAAGCCGCCGTTGCAGATTGCCGATGACGCGGCCCTGATTGTCTTCGGTCAGCTCCTTGATGCGGGATTTCAGCTTGTCGATATCATCGCGATGCGCTGTGATCTTGCGCTTCTGCTCCGCGATCTGCGCGCGCATGCCGATCCAGTCATCCTCCTGCGCTTGTGCCGTCAGTGAGCGGTATTCGCGGCGCAGCTTCGCCGTGGCCGGATCCTCGGGGGTCGCCTCGGGGGGAGTGGCCTCCGCCTCGGGGGCCGCGTATTCGGGCAGCGAGTGGTCGAGCGCATCCTGATCCGAATCCCACCCCGGACCCGAGGGCGGCGGCGGGTGCCAGTCAGGTGGGTGGGCATCCCACAATTCTTGCGCTGTTTTCGGCTCTGAGTCCGGTGTGGGTTTCGCGCCAATATTGGCGGTGTCCATCGTCGCCGTGCCGTGCTTCGTCTTGTAGGTCCGGGTGGCCTCACGATCTTGTGAAAATTCGTGATGTCATCTCGAACCCGGGTGGCCTCACGATCTTGTGAAAAGGTGGTAACGTTTCCAGGTTTACACAAATTCGTGATGTCATCTCGAACCCGAGCGACAAATGGATGAGACACCCGCACCCGCTTCGCGATTTCCCGGTCCGACCAGCCCGACCATTCCGCATCTTCCAGCAGCATCTGGACCGCGCGGCGCTTGTCCTCATTGCTCCGGCGCAGCCCGTGGCAGGCATTCGCCTGCACCGAATGCAGGATCGCGTCACGCCGATCGCCCTGCTTGACCTCGGCCGGGATTTCCTCGCGCCCGAGCCGCTCCCATGCGGCGACCCGGTGAAAGCCATCGGCCAGCCAGTAATCCTGCCCGTCATGATAGACCGTGATCGGCGGGAATACCGTGTCCGGATCGGCCATCGCCTCGGCATAATCGGCCACGGTCGCCTCATGGATTGCGGCGCGCGATTGCGTCTCGCCGTCACGGCGAATGTCGGATATCCGGATCATCAGGATGCCCTTCTTATTTGATGGATTCTCACGCGGGTATCCGCGCGCCACCGCCACCTTTTTGTGATGTGCAGTTCCGCGACCTGGGCATCATCGGTCCAGGCAATGCCATTGAGCGCATCGCAGATCGCCTTGGCGATATTGTCGGCGTCCGGCTTTTGCGTATGTGCCCGGTCTTCATGGTCATTCATCATCTCGCGCGACCAGCTTTTCGGCATGGCGAATGCCGCGTCGATCCAGACGCTCACAGGGCCGTCGAGGGGGCGCGGGAAATGCGGCCGCGCGATCAGGCCGGCGGTGCGCGCGAAGCCCCGGTTCGCCGCCGTGTCGAACGTGCGCCGCTGCGCCATGTTGACGCGGTGGCGCTGCTTGCCGAAAGGCTTGCCGGGGATGGTGAAGATCACGCCCGTCACCGCTCCCTCCACAATGCGACGAGCGCGGCCACGGCGAGCGCTGCGACGATCCCGAGGGCGAGGACGATGAGAGCAAGGCCGATCATTTGGACGACCCGCCGATCACAGCGGCATAGAGGTCATCCAGACGCTTTGCCTCGCTTAGGCATTCCTCGCCCTTCTGGCGCATGAACGCGCGGGCCGCGTTCAACTGCCCGGGGTTGGCGCAAAGATCGGGAACCCCGACATATTCACCGCCTGTCAAGCCCGGAACGTAATAGGCAACAGAACCAAGATCTTCCACCAAGGGAAGCAGGTCCGGCGTTATGTCGTCAAAGGTGCGCTGACGACTATCCACGCCCGGCTTGCGGATGTATTTCGAGACAGCGGCCTTTACGCCATCGCGGAACATCCGGTCACAACCCTCATCCATTGCGGCGTTGCAGGTGTTCGGGAAGGCCTGTTCGATGATGCCGTTCGTCACCTTCGGTGCATTGTCGCCAAACCGGACACGGGCGGCGTCGGCAAGGTCGTAGAAGTGGCGCAGGGTCTGCTTAAGCATGTCTCAACTCCTTGAAGCGAGTAAGGACGTCCAGTGCCGCAGCGGCGGTCTGGTCCAGTCGATCGGAGGTGGTCGGAAAACGGGGATCGGAATATGCGCGATCGGGGCGAGACAATCGACCTGCGCCAGTTGCTCGCAATGTTCGATAAAATCGAGAACCATGTCCCGCAACGGGTCGGGCTTGCGGTCATGGTTCTTGCGATCGACAGGCTTGCGCGCATCCGAGATGGCGGCATGAATGGAACGCTGCAATTCGGCCCGGGTCGGCTCCTGCCGATGCTCGACCGCATCAAGCGCGCTGTCGATCAGTCCGGGATTGTCACGTTCGGCATCGCGGATTTTGCGGGCCTCGTGGATTTCGTCGCGCCGCAGGCCGAGGTCGGCGGCAGAAGCAGTGTTGTGGTCGTCAACACTGCTTCTATCGCCTCCGTTCCGCTTAACCTCGCCCCGCGCCTGCGCCGCGTCATATTCGTCCGCCAGCCGTATCTTGGCACGCGCCTCGATCAAAACCGCGTCGGCCTGCATCCGGTAAACGACGCCGATCATGTGGTCATGCGCGGATTTGGCCCGCGCCATGCGACCGGCGGTTCTGGCGGCGTCGTAGGCCACGCGCGCCATGTCACGCGCCTCAAGAACCTCCGCACTCGATCGCGCATATGACAGCGCGTTGACGGCCCGGTCGATCAGGGACGGAAGGGCCATCGTATCCAGGGTGTCAAGGGAAGGCGCGTTCATGTCGCGCCCCCCATCAGCGTTTCCAGCCGCGCTCGCGCCTGGCGAAGGGCCAGCACCGCCTCGTCGATCTCCTTGACCGCCTGCGCCCGCTCGTCAGCCGAGGCCGATTGCTCCGCCGACAGGATCGCCGCGATTGCCTCGCCGCTTTCCTTCGCGATGCTGGACCCGTCCTGCAGCAGACTGCCGCCCCCGGTCACTGGCCGATCTTCCAGCCGCCGCGCCAGGGTCCGGGTCACCGGATACCGCCCCGCCGCGTCTTCGAGCGCGATGACATCCGCCACCGTCCATTCCAGATTGCCGCCGATCTTGCGGCTGATCGTGCCCTTGCTCGACCCGCCGCCCCAGCGGGCGTTCAGCGTCTCGGCCACCGCGTCATAGCAGCCGAACCAGTCCACAAGGGTCTTCATGTGCGCCCGCGCGATCTTGCGAAAGTCAGCCATTGTGCAAAACCCCGTTTTCTCGCCAGACCCACAAAAGCGCGGCAGGGTGGGGGTATGAAACGCAAAACATCACCCCCCGCATCAACCGGCCCTCGCCATCGGGTCGCCATCGGCAACGGTAGCGGTCGGCAGTACGGGGGCCGGATTTTCTTCCATGTATTTCAGAATCATATCCGCCGTGCGCAGGGTGGGAGACCCGTCGCCCGCTTCCCACTTGGCCCACGCAGCCCCTCCAAGCTTTGCAGCACGCTGCACAACAGTCGAAGGTTTAACCCCAAGCGCGGCTGCATAGGTGTGAACCTTTTCGGAAACGTCCATGACCTTGGGTGGCGGCAAATCGACAAAGGAAAAAAGTTCCATGCCAGGCGCTGCAAGTCCCTGTTCCTGCACCAACACACAGAAGGCCATATACCAGCGCGGTGGAAGCGTGTGCGCGGTAACATGTGAGTGCATTGTCTTGTCACTTACTCCTACGCGCGCCGCCACCTCGCGGTAACCGCCCAACTTGTCGATGAACTCTCTAGGCGTCCTGTACATAAAGTCGAAAGTTAATATGATATTTTCAGATTGTCAACGACAGAAATGTAAAGTCTTCATATCCACCCTCGTTACGATAGAAATGAGCCATGAGGATTGAAGAACGAGAAAAGCTATTTCGGTTGAATGACGACTCAGACGAAGCCGTCAGAATGCGGCTGCGGGCGGCCCGCAAAGTTGCCGGTTTTGAACGTCAGCGTGATTTTGCCGAAGCGATGAATCTGAACTATCAGACATACCATTCACAAGAAAAAAAGGGCCGTCCCAGCCCATCTACAGTTAGATTTCTATATAGAAATCATCGTATTGACTTCAATTTTATCTACAACGGCGACTTTTTACAGTTGCACGGCGATGTTCAGAGGGCCTTAGAATCGGCTCTCTCTTCGACAGACTCGTAAGCGGGGCAAAGAACCAATTTTGGTTCACCCCCAATCGCCTAAGACAACGCCGAATCGTTCTTCGCACTAGGTTCATTGCAATCTCCAATGAGGTTGATGTTCATGCTTTGAACTCATTCACTCAACCCAAAGCCTATCGAAAATAGAACCGTGGGTCTGATTATTTCATATTTTTTCTCTTTTCAATCTGAAATTTTCATATTACCTTCCTCCCCATCCCCGCCGAAGACGCCGCCTTGATTGGTCCGGCAGATCGCGGGGCAAGATGGAGGATGAAGATGATCATCGAAACCGAGATCAATGTTGACGTTGACGATGTGGCGGGTCTTCTGACCCGGACCCCTGAAGATTTGGCTTATACGCTGCAAAAGCTCGCCCGTTGCGACGCCGTGTCTCAGGGCCGCGCCTGTGCTGCGCATATGAGGCACGATTCAAAGGCAAAGGTGGCGAACTGGCTGCGCGCGTTCGCGGACGCGCTTGCGCCGGAGGGCGCGCCATTCGACCAGTCGTGGGACATCGTGGTTGACCGTTTCGACGGCGAGACACGGCTCGACCCGGATACCGGGCAGAAGCTGCGGCTGGCCGCATGGCCTGTCTACAAGGCGGGCCTGCTCGACCGGTTCGGCAGCATCACTGCGGCCGGGCGCGAGCTTCTCGCCACAGCTCCTGCATCGGCGGAACGCGCGCCATGAGCGGGCCGGGGTTCACCGTCGAGGGCCGAAACCGGGGCTGGATCGTCTGCAAGAACGGGCAAAAGGTTTATGGCCCTGTGACGATGCGCTCCGTGGCCGAGGATGCCCGCGATCGGCTGGAACGCGCGGCGCGGTGCAAGGAACGCGCCTGCCTGACCTGTGGCGAGCTGTTCCTCAGCGAGGGACCGCATCACCGGATGTGTGCCAGATGCCGCGCCGAGGCGCGCGCGATGGGGTGGTGAGCGATGAGCGGGGCAGAACATCGCGCCATGAGGCTCGCCCGCGCCCTCCTGCGCGCCCTCCTGCGCGCGCTGCGCCGGTTCGAGGACAGTTGGCTGGGCGATTTTGTCGGTGGCCTGATCCTGTTCGCCACCGGCTACCTGCTGATGATGATCGCCTATGGCCTCGGGTTCTACTGATGATGAAACCCTCAACGATGGAGGCTCACATGAGCTATGAGCACAGACTGGAAGAGAGGGCGGAGAGAATCCGCACCCTGCGTGCCTGCCTGCCCTTGATCGACATGCCCGGCATGACGATCGACGCCGACGGGATTTACGACGCCGCATCCGGCTGCCTGATCTCGGTCGAGATGCCCGATGGCAAACTGCTTTCCGTCGATCAGGTCGAGGCGGGCTTGCAGGCCCTCGGGCTCGACGACCCCGGCTGGAAGCGCGCGCTCGGCCCGTCCGAGCTTGGCGAGATGCTCCATGACCTCGCCCGGGATGAGGAATACGCCGAGCGCGAATACGCCGCCAGCATCCATGAACATGCCGCCGAATAACCGCGATACCGCGCGTGTGGGAGTCCGCGCGGTGCCCCGGCTCCTGGCCGATCCTCCCGTCGGGAGCCGGGGTCACAAACAGGAGACGAACAGATGACAGATGCTGAAATGGAAGCCGCGATCAACGACTTGAATGCGGCGCTGATCAAAAAGCTCGGCCACGAGCCGTATACCAAACCGGTGCTAAAACTGCATTCTAATGGCCTCTGGTCAATTCATTATTACCTCGACCTGGATTTGAGGGTCGAGAGTAAATGGGTCAGCACGCCCGCAGCGGCATTTCACGAGATCAACCGCACCATCGACAAGATGCCAGACGGGGACATGCGCGGCCTGTCATATTTTCACCAGCGCGCTGATGAACTGATTGATTTCGGTCGGAAAATGAATATCGACCCACGGTTTCTCGACCCGATCGCGGATACGTCCGACGCAATCGCGGATGCGTTGTCCTCCAGTTCGGCCTTGCAGTCGCAAACGGAGGCGTGAACGATGTTTGGTCTTTTGCGATCAATCCATATAGGAGTTTCCGATCTGGCGGCGCTTGGGGCGCGGGATGTTGTTCGGCTCGCAGAGCCGCGTCTTGCAAAACGGGCACTCAGATATTGTGACGCCCGGGAATTCTTGCTGGAACGAGAAAAACGACTTCTTTCCCTCATTGAAGCAGTTTGGGCAAAGCTTGTGCACCGGCTCCTTGCTACCGGTTACAGCCGGGTCGAAGACCATTGCCGCCGTTCCCTTGAGGAAATGTGTCAGGGTGTAGCTCGCCCGCATCGCTTCCCAATCCCGCATTCTGCTTACCTCGTCATGCGCCTTGGCCAACTGGCGTTCAAGCTCGACAATCTGCTTCTCCGCGCCATTGTGCGCGTGGATCAACGCCGTATTCTGCTGTGTCAGATCCAGAAGAACCTTTTCAATCTCCTCGCCCTTCGCGCCCGCTTCGGCAATCCGCTCCTCGACGGCTGTGTCGCCGGCATCGTCACGGGACAGGAGTTCCTTGATGGCCGCCATGGTACCGACCAGGTCCGAGACAAGCTTCGCCGCCTGCTTCCCGAGATCGATGACACCCACCCAATCCATCGCTCCCTCCATATGAGGCTATTGCTGAACAACCCCCCCGTGCGTTCGCCTGCCAAAGGCCACTATGAATACCGTCGCCGTATCGAGCGGATCGAGAAACGGCAAGCGAGGGATCAGAGGTCATGACGATGCGACAGCAGCCTGACCAGCGCCGCGATGATGGTGAGCCGATGTTGCCCGACGCGCGCCCCGCCGATCCAATGGTGAGCATGATCGAGCGCATCGCACGCGACCCCAATGCCGATCTGGACAAGCTGGAACGGATGCTGGCGATGAAGGAGCGGATGGATGCGCAGGCCGCGAAGGTCGCCTTCGCCCATGCCCTGTCAAGCGCGCGCGCCGAGATCCCGCCGATCACCAAAGATGCCACGGTGAGCTATGCCAGCAAGGGCGGTCGCACGCATTATCGGCATGAGACGCTGGCTGGCATCGCGAAGACCATTGATCCGGCCCTGTCACGGCATGGGTTGAGCTATGGGTTCCGCACCGATCAGGGGGATGGCCGTGTCATCGTGACCTGCATCATCTCACACCGCGATGGTCACTGCGAGCAGACGACGCTTTCCGGCTCGCCGGACCAGTCCGGGAGCAAGAACGGCTTTCAGGCCGTGGGATCAGCCGTCACCTATCTGCAGCGCTACACCCTCAAGGCGGCGTTGGGTCTGTCTGCCGAGGTCGATGATGACGGCCGGGCCGCTGTGCCAACGCCGGACAATCGCGATACAGCGCAGCCGCAATTCAACGCGATCGCGGCCGGGAAGCGGATCAAGGCGCGGATCGAGAATGCGGCCACGCTCGATGATCTGAAATCCATCTGGATCGATGAGCAGCCCGCAATCCAGCAAATCCGGGCCGGAAATATGGATGCATTTGCCCGCCTGGAAGTGATCAAGACAACGGCAAAAGCCCGGCTTTCGGGCAATGGCGGCAATGTGGCCGAGCCAATCGCCAACCCACCCGCCAACCCACCCGCCGACCCCCGGGCTGAATATCTGGAAGATGAGATTCCTTATTAGGAGGAGGCAGACCAATGAACGACATGACACCCGCTGCGGGGCACAACAACCCGCCCGATCCGATCGACGATGCGCTCGCGCCTTATGCGGATGCGCTTGACGAATCCGATAGCTGGCTTGGCGGTGCGCCGCCGATGAATGAAGTCGAGATCAAGGCGCTCGATATTGTGATCGGCCTGATCCGCAAGGCCAAATCCGATCTGGCCAAGGCAAAGAAAAGCACCACCGCCCCTCTGCATGATGCGTGGAAGGTGGAAATCGCCCGCTGGAAGCCGACCGAAGATGACATCGAGCGGCGGCTGAAATCTCTGGTGGCCCTTGGTGAGCCGTATCGGCAAAAGATGGCGGCCGAAAAAGAGGCGATCAAGCGCGCAGCCTTTGATGAAGCGCAGCGTCTGGAACGCGAGGCCCGCGCGGCGGCGGCACAGGCCGACGCCACCGACTACGCGGCGCAGGTCGAGGCCGACCGCAAGGCGAGGGAAGCGGCGGAGGCGAAGGTCGCCGCCAGTGAGGCCAACAAGGACAAGGTGCGCGGCCTGCGCACCGTGACCCGGTTCGAGATCACCGATCACCGCGCTGCGCTGCACTGGATCGCAGCGAATGACCGCGACGCCATTACCGAATTCGTCGAGGACTATGTGCGCCGCAATCACAAGACGCCGTGATCGCGGGCGTCAAGGTCTGGACCGAGCGGAGGGCCTTCTGATGGCACGCGTGCTCAAGGAGATGGCCGTGGTGGTCGCCACATATGAGGACCGCAACACCGGCCAGCAGAAGAACCGATACCGCAATATCGGGGTTCTGATGGAGTCCGAGACCAACGGCGAGTGCTATCAGTATCTGCTGATCGACAGGACGTTCAACCCCGCCGGGGTGCCGGCCAAGGCGGGCAGCGACAAGGTTCTCATCAGCCTGTTCGACCCGCGCGAGCGCAATGACACGGGCCAGCCGCGCGAGGCCGCGTCAGGCAACGGACAGGCCAACAGCAATAATTTCCAGGCCCCGCAAGACCATCACCGGGGCGATGATCGGGGCAGCTACGGGGCCGGAGAACGCCCCGTCGAGCATGATAGCGAGATTCCGTTCTGATGGGCGCGGTGTGGAGAAATACGCCGGGCAATACGGCGCGGAAAAGCGCGATGTCAGAGCAGCTTGACCAGCGCCGCGACCGCAACCACCGCCGTTACCATCATCCCGCCCATGCGGATCGTGAGGTCTTGCCGAAGGCGAAGCTCCATCTCCTTCATGTCGCGTCTGACGTCGGTAATGTCGCGTTTGGTGGCAAGCTGATCGTCGATCAGGGCCGACTGTTCCTCGGCCAGCGTTTCGGCTTGCCGGTCGGTAAAGCCTGCGGCGACGAGTTTCTTGCTGAATTTCAAGGTATCGAAAGGAACGGCGGACATGGGCGACCTCGGGTCATGAAGGCCTGTCGAATATGGCAGAAAAAGCCCGTCGTTTCAAGCGCCCCTTGACAGCCGCCCCGAACGGCCGTAGCGTCTCCCCTGTCACGGCAAAATCCGTGGCCGGGTTTCGCAGCCCGCTGCACTTAGGCGCTCGAACCGCGCCCCCAAAGCGCGGTTTTCCTATGTTCGGGCGCAACGGGAGGGCTTTGCCCTGCCGGTTCCTAAGTGCCGGTCTGCGAACCTGTTGTCGCCCGGCCACCCTTTTCGCAGAGGGTTTCCGGGTTCATCCGAACTTAGGAGACCCGCTCATGAGCGCAGTCAAACACACCCCCATTGCATCTTTCTCACAGGACGCGGTGACGCTGATCGACGGCGAACACCGCATCCACGATCTGGCGCTGGCCGAGGCGTTGGGGTTTGAAAAGCCTTACAACATCCGAAAACTGATTGACGTTACGAAAACGCTCTGAAATCATTCGGAGATTTAATTTTCTCCACGGTGGAGAAAAATACGGGGCAGAGGTCGCCCCGGCAAGGCTTACCACCTGAACGAACATCAGGCGGTGTTCCTGTGCACAAAGTCCGAAACCGCCAATGCCACCGCCTTGACCATTCGCATTGTCGAAACCTTTGTCGCGGTCAAGCGTGGGCAGACCCCGCAGATACGCGGCGCGCGCCCCGGCCGCGCTGCCCGCGCCGCCGACCCTGACCAATGCGCAGGCCCGCACCATCCAGAAGCTGATCCGCGAACGCTGGCCCGATCAGGACGCCCGCGAGGCAGCCTATGGGCGGCTCAAGGACCGGTTCCAGGTGACCCGCTATCGCGACATTGCGCGCAGTGACTTCGACACGGCGGTGGACTTCATCACCAGCGAGCAACCCGCCCGCACCGTGACGCTGACCCTGCCGATCGGCAAACCGGCGAATATCATTGACACAAGATTTGCCGAGCAGCGCATCAGTGCGGCGCTGTTCCACGCAAAGAAAAGCGCCGGGCTTCATGAGGCGCTCCGTGACGATCTGAAAGCCGTCGAAATGGCAACCAGCCGCGCGCTTCGGACGCTTTCGCGCATTCAGAGCCATGGCGAACACGCGCGCCTCTGCGCCGGACGCCTGCTTGAAAAGGAGACAGAATATGCAAAATGAGATGTTCAACCCCGACCGCACCCCGGCCTCGATGGCAGGGCGCGAAACCACCTTCCCGGCCGTGTGCCCGGGCCGCATCGGGGATGCGAGCGTGCAGACGGTCAATGCCCGCGATCTGCACACCTTCCTTGAGGTAGGAAAAAGATTCTCGACCTGGATACAGGACCGCATCGGGCAATACGGCTTCATCGAAAATCAGGACTATGTAGTTATTCGGGAAGTTCCGAAAAACTCATCTGGTGATAGGCCAACGAAGGTTTCTCCCGAAACGGGGAAAAACTCATCTGGTGACCGGCCGACTAATTTTGCTTCCCAAAACGGGGAAGCAATACGTGGTGGTCACAACCGGGCCGACTACCATATATCGATCGACATGGCCAAGGAGCTGTCCATGGTCGAGCGGAACGCAAAAGGCAAACAGGCGCGGCAGTATTTCATCCGCATGGAACAGATGGCCCGCACCGCCCCAAGCGTTGACTTTTCCGATCCCGCCGTTCTCGTGCCACTGCTCACCAGCTACGCGCAGCGCACACAGATTGCGGAAGGCAAGGTGGCCGCGCTTGAACCCCGTGCCTGCGCCTGGGACAGGCTCGACGCCTCCGAGGGCGCGGTCAATGTCCGGGTGGCCGCGAAGATGCTCAACGTGTCCGAGCGCAAGTTCATCGCGTGGTTGCAGGCAAACCGATGGGCATTCCGTCAGAATGGTATCGGCCCCTTGCAGGCGTATGTCGAGAAACGCAATTGCGGCTATCTCGAACACCGCCCACACACGTTTCACGATCGCGGGCGGGGCGAAGATCGCACTGTGGCGCAGTTGATGATCACCCCGAGCGGTCTTGCGCGACTGGCCCGGATTTTCACCGGGCAGGGTCTTCCGGGCACTTCCGGGAAGGAACCCGGCGCACACCAGTCGGACCTGTTCCGAAGGATCAATTGAGCGGGGAGACAAAGCAATGGCGCACCGCATCCTAAATACGCCGGGCGACGTGGCCGATTTCAGCCGGTTTCTCGGCAGACTGAAACTGCCGCTCACCGTGGAGTGGGTTCCGGGCCGCGATCGCACGCGCGAGCAAAACGCGCTGCAATGGCTGTGGGCGACCGAAGTGGCCCATCAGCTTGGGGATCGCTCGGCCGAGGATGTGCAGGCGGAATGGCGGCTCAAGCACGGCGTGCCGATCCTGCGTGAGGACAGCCCCGGCTTTCGCGACCTCTATGACCGCTGCCTCAAGGCGCTGCCCCATGACATGAAAAAGGCGGCGCTGCGATACCTTGGCATCCCGATCACCAGCGCGATGAAGGTGGCCCAGATGGTCCGCTACATGGACATGGTGCAGCACGAATGCCTGGAATTCGGGTTCCAGATCACCGAGCCGGATCCCGAATTGGCCCGGTATCAAAGCCGCTATCGGGAAAAGACCCCGGAAAAAGAAGGAGAAATGACATGATGGACCTGTCGAAAAGTTTTCTGACGCCGTTCGATCCCGATAAAATCGAAGGTAATGAAGTGGTATCGGGATTTCTCTATGCGGATTTTGCCGGGCTAGGGCAAAGGTGGTGGCTTGTGGAAATAAACCCACCAACTTTTCATATCAGTGAGCCATATATTAGTGAGGCCAGAACGCAAAGCGGCAAAATCGAAAGCTTCAAATATGTCGATCGCCACGCCAGCGCCTGGCGTGACTGCCCCTGGCTCCCCCTGCAATGGCCGGACCCGGAGATCCCCGATCAGTATCTGCCCGGCTACCGCCTGACGCTGGATTGCCCCGGCGGGGAGCGGATCACCCGTGAATGTGGACCAGAACCCGAAGGACTTAAAAAAATAGCCTCTTGGCTGCTTGTTCATGCGGCAAAAATGGAATGGAGGATATGAAAATGACCGAGTGGAAATGGTGGGCCGGGACCATAGGCGATGAGATGATGCAAGTCGGACCCTGCGATACGCGACAGGACGCCATTGATGAATATATTGATTGGGCTGATCATGATAAAGTCCTTGATAGGACTGTCAGCCCGCCGGTGTGGAAATACTCCTTTTACGTATGTGAGGCAAAGAACGATCCGATCCTTTTGTCAGACTGGATTGACACGTATGACATGACCGACAGAGCGGAAGATCTGCTTTCTGACAGCGATCGTGTGTGCGACGAATTCGACAGAGACCTCGTTTTTGAATGGACCAGAGAGCAGAATGCCGATTTGCGCAAGCGCATCAGGGATGCTTGTGACGATTGGCAGAAAGCCCACGGGATTATATTCCGCGTGAATACATTCAGCGCCATGCGCAATGAGGAGGAAATCACCGTGGAAGCAGACCAATGACTGACACATCCGCATTCATCCTTGACGCGCATCGGATTTTCCGGGCCATGACCATCGCGCGCGCTGATCCCGTGCGAGAGTATTTGGGCGGCGTGCGCATTGAGCCGATCGAAGAAGGCGGCGTGTGGATGATCGCCACGAATGGCTCGATCATGCTCATCCAGCGCGACAAGGACGGGCGCGCAGCCTATCCAGGCACACTGGCCGTATCAGCCAAAAATTGGGTGAAAGACCAATATGATTGCGAGGATGGAGATGAGGATGCAGCAAGGATCCACGTCCCCGCGCTGACTTGTGGTGAAACCGTGGCCGCGCCCATAAGGTGGGGCGCGCCGGGGTATTGTGATGTGCATGTGCTGGTCGAGCGCCTGCCGGACTGCTATCCCGACTGGCGACAGGCCATTGGTGCGCCCTTGAAAAAAAGCGACATTATCAAGGAGCACACCAAAAATGCCATCGGGGGCGACCTCATGAGCCTCTTGATTCAGGACCGATACGCTTTTCGGCTTCATGGCGATCTGGATTCGGACGCGCCCATGCTGATCACATATTCCGATGATCATGACAGCCTGGGGGTGATCCTGCCTTGTAATGTCTGCTCTGACTTGCGCCCCGATGGCTTGCTGAAAGCCATCGCGCGCGGCGATCTGGTCAAGCCAAATCAAAAGGAGAAGTCATGATGTTTTTTTTACCACGCGATGATAGTGACAATGACAATGACAAATTGTCACAGATGTCTTCATTCGAAATATACGATGCACAGCGGCGCTGCGATGAAGAGCAGGTCGACACCGATGTGCAGACCCGCTTGGATCAGTCTGCCATGAGAGACGAGCTTTGGAGACGAAGCTTGAGAGGCGAGACGTGATTGGCGTGATGCGCGTGCTGGTGGCCTGTGAAACCTCTGGCATTGGACGACGCGCCTTCGCCGCGCGCGGCCATGATGTCTGGTCGTGCGATCTGGCTCCGGCCGAGGATGGCAGCAACCGGCACATCATCTGCGACGTCCGGAGTGGCATTCTGGCCGAAGGGTGGGATCTGCTCGCGGTGATGCACCCGCCCTGCACGCGCCTGTGCCGCTCCGGCCGCCGCTGGATGAGCGGGCCGGGCAAATGGAGCGCGCCGAAGCGCCTGCCCGCCGGGCGCAGCCTGGACGACATGCGCGCGGAGTTCGAGGAAGGTGTCAGCATCTTCACCGCCTGCTGGTCGGCCCCGATCCCCCGGCGCGCGATCGAGAACCCGGTGATGAATGATCTCGCCCGCGACCGGATGCCGTCTGACCTGCCGCAGCCGGATATGGTCCAGCCCTTTTATTTCGTCCGTCCTGAACAAGGGTTTCAGATTGGCACGTTGGCGATCTGAGACGGCCCGACGAAGGCCGTTTCAGCGGTGGTGGTCTGTCGGAGCGAGGTGAGAGCCCGGATCAACCGGCACAAGATCTCCCTCAGGTGTCTCAGGATCATGCGAATGTTGTGACCGCAGCCGCAGAGCACGGCGAACAGAGCGTCGCCGTCGGTTCCTTTCAGGGTGCTTCGCGTCAGTCGACCGTCGTTCTTCATGTGCCCGATCATTGGTTCAATGGCGCTGCGCCGTCGCAGGAGTTTGGCGATCGTCCTGGTGACACCTCGCTTTGCGCCACTGATGAAAACCTTCACATTCTGCACGCCATGCCCGCGGTATCCGCGGTCGACAAAGGCCAACTCTGGCCTCAGGTCGGTCAGGATCTCGACCTGTTCCAGCGCCTCGTGCAGCGTGTGGCCGTCGTAAGGGTTACCCGGCAGCGCCCGCATCCCGACCACGAAGCCGCCCCGGTTGGTCGTGGCCACGCTGACCTTGGTTCCGAACTCGTACCTCTTGTGCGCCTTGCCCTTGGAGATGCAGTCCACCGCCGGTTCATGCAGGCTGTAGAGTTTCTTCTTGTCCTTCGGCTTCTGCGCCAACAGCCGGTTCACCAGCGCGATCATCCCCACCAGGCGCTCTCTCAGCGCCCCCTCCGGAACCTTACCCAGTTGCCTCTCGATGTCGCGCAGCACGCGGCCGGTGTAGCCCTTGAGCCGGCGCAACGCCTTGCGCATCCGCTTGAACTGGCGGGCATGGGCGTAGCGCCCAACCTGACCGGCCAGCCGAGGCCCAAGACGGTTGTAGTTCTGGCGCAGGACGATCCCGGCTTCGCGAGCCAGCCCGACCAGCTTGCGCCGCGCCGCCTCATACAGCCGGGCATCCGTCGGGTGGGCGATGTTCTTTTCCATCACCGTGGTATCGACCGTGACCTGCTTGAGATCGCTGCGCTTCACCACCCCGGCGCGTTTCCCGGCCTCGATCGTCTGGGTCAGCATCCATTCAACACCCTCCTCGCCGATCCGCTTGCGCCACCGGGTCAGGGATGAGGGATCAAGCGGCAGACGGTGCTGAAAGAACGTCTCGCCGCAGAAGTGCTGCCAATACGGGTTCTCGGCCCATCGTGCCACGACCGCCTCGTCCGAAAGTGCATAGGCATGTTGCAGGTAAAGGAGTCCGGCAACCAGGCGCGTCAACGTCGCCGGGCGACCGGTGTGGGACGGAAAGAACCCGGCCCATTCCCGCTCAAAGACCTCCCAGTCGATCAGGGGGGCAAGTTTCACCAGCTCGTGGCGCATGTCGATCATCTCGACCAGGCGGGCGCGCAGGAGATCGTCTTGTTCCGGGAGCGGCTTTCTCGGCTTCATATCACGGCTCGAAATTGCAGGGTTCCTGCCGGGATAATACAAAACCTTGCAGGCAGCACCCAGCAATATCACATCATTCTCAAGCAAAATCAGCCGGATAAAAGTTGTTCAGGGCGAACTAATGAGCGGGGTTCTAAACCGCAGAATGGCTAAGCGACTCAAAAGACTCAAGAAACTTCTTGTTTACTAAGCTACTGATTCTGATAGTTTTTGCTCATGGACACGACCTACAATCCGAACGGCGGTTTCAAACCGACCCCGAAGCGTTTCGCTGACCTGGACGGACCGGATTTCTATCCGACGCCGACTTGGGCAACGTTTGCTCTCATTGAGAATGAGGTCTTTCATGGTGACATCTGGGAGTGTGCCTGTGGTAATGGCGTGATGTCCAAGGTTCTCGAAGAGACTGGCTGTCAGGTTCGCAGTTCCGATCTGTATGATCGCGGCTTCGGTGAAGTGGGGGTTGATTTCACAGGTGCTTCCGATTTCTCTGACAACATCGTGACCAACCCTCCATACAACAGTGCAGAAGCATTTGTTGCACGTGGGACCAAGCTCGCCAAGAAGAAGTTCGCCCTCCTTCTCCGTCTGGCGTTTCTGGAGGGTGCTAACCGGGCACGAACAATCTTTTCTGAGTACCCGCCCTCGAGAGTTTGGGTGTTCAGTGAACGTATCACTTTCTACCCTGTTGGTGTGGAGCGCAAAGGGTCTGGCACTACCGCATATGCGTGGTTCGTGTGGGACAAGGATGCACCACCCGGAACGGAGTTGCGTTGGTTCGAACCTGGCTACAAGCGTCGCTTTAATTAGAACCCTTTGCTTTTCAAGTATCGTCGTCCGCTGTCCGTGATCTGATATCCCCTGCGAGAGACATGGATCGCGTAACCCTCGTGCAGAATGTTCCTAAACGTTTTGGAATGCGACTTGATATTCCGAACAAGCTGCTCCCACAGTTCTTCGTTGGGACGGGTGATTGATTGTGCTTGGTCACCTGCGCTCAGATTCACATAATCGGGTATTTCCTTCTTGAGACGAGAGAAGGTCGCCAACCCGTTCTTTTGCTTGGCGGCAATTCGTAGTGCGGCTATGGAAATCTCAGCTTCTGTGACGCGTAATTTCGTTGCCATAAGATTGTCCTCGACTATCCCGTTCTGGCTCGTAGCAAAGCCGAAATCCCTGCGCCGCTCAAGTAATAGTTGATTGCGGACTGTGGCTCGGGTCAGATGGCATAAATGTGAAAGCAAAGCCCTCCCCTCACCTGCGCATCCCGAGCAGGCTGAGGCCACCGATTGAGGCGAGCAGGATCCAGCCTTCCCATTGCTGCATCGCGCCGGGGAGCGCCGCGATCGTCCAGTCTTGCGGAAAGGCGCAGTCGTGGCACCAGAAGATCGAGTAGGCCACCACCGCTCCGAAATGCACCCACACCGGCGCGGCGAAGGCGGCGAGCAGCCAGAAGCCACCCGCGCGCAGCCAGTCGGCCCGTGTGATCAGGTGCGCCTTGAGCAGGTCGGCCTTGATCTTCTCGCGATCGGTCTGGCTCTCGATATAGCGATCGACGGTGCCGAGCGCGCGGTCGAGTGCGCCGCCGGTGAGCCAGGAGAGAAGCGCCTTGATCATGGCCTCACCTGCGCTTTCAGTCGGCCGAGGATCCCGGCCAGGGCGAGGGCGACCAGAACCCACGGCCGCCAGCCCTCGGGCAGCATCGCCTTCACGTCCGGCGGCAGGTCCGTCCAGACCAGCGGCAGCAGCGCGATCGCGGCCAGTGCCTGCACCGAGAGCCACCGCCATGCCTGTCTGTAATCGTCAACGAGTTTCATCTCGGCCTCCTGTGAGTGATTTGACGAGCGTTGAAACCCATGCGGAAAGACCGCCGGACGGGGCCTCTGGCGGCGTCTCGGGCTTCCGCGCGGGACCATATCCGCCCGCCACAAGCGCCGCCTCAAACGCCAGCGCATAGCCCGCGACGGTCTGCGCCCTGTCAGTGCCGTTGACGATCCGCCGCGCGCCGACATAATCGCCGGGCAGATAGTCGCTCAGCTTGTGGCCGGGCTTGCCGTCCGCGCGGGTGAAGATCCCGGTCTCGCACCCGTCCACGAGGATCCGCGCCGCGAGGTCCGGGTCCAGCGCGCGGTCGGGATCGGACGCCAGATCGGTGCCGATCATCGCCCCGGCTTTCTGGTAGTTCTCCTTGTGGGTAAGCTGCACATAGCCACGCCCGAACCAGGCCTTGCCGTCCGCATCCCGGCGCCAGTAAGGGCTGCGCACCCACGGCAGATCGCCCTTGGCCCAGGCATGTTCGAGCCGCGCGATCGCCTGATCGTCGGTGTCGGCCAGCGTCTCGCGCACCGGCCGCATGGTGTGGGCCGTCTCGTGGCAGGCGGTGGCCAGAAGGTAGGCGGTGTAGCTGATCGGCAGGCGGGTCATGGCCGCCAGCAGCACCTCGATCCCCGCGACTTGGCCCCGGCTGAGGTGAGCACCGAACGGGCCATGCGCGCGCAGGGCCTGGAAGAATTGCGCCCTGTCCATGTTGTTTTCGTCCATTCCGTTCTCCCATGAAAAAGCCCCGCGCGAGGCGGGGCGGTCAGGTGATGGCCCGGGTGGTGGCCAGGGGCTGCTTGAGGGGGCGCTTGAAACGCCAAGGCTTTGCTGCCATGTTGGGCTTGTTGTTCCTGACCCGAGGATGCCCATGTCCGCCGTTTTTGCCTTCGACACCTTGAAATTCAGCAAGAAACTTGTCGCCGCAGGCTTTACCGACCGGCAAGCCGAAACACTGGCCGAGGAACAAGCTGCCATGATCGACGATCAGCTTGCGACCAAACGCGACCTGAAAGAGCTTGAAGTTGCACTCAAGCGCGACATTGCCGACGTAAAGCGCGATATTGCCGAAACAAAAGCCGACATTCTCAAATGGGTTGCCGGACTGATGCTTGCGCAAGCCGCCGTCATCGCGGCCTTGGTCAAGCTGCTGTAGGGTCTTGGCCTGATCGCTTCATTTCCGGCGCTCGATCCAGGTGGCGAGCAGCACATCGATGCCGCGCGGGCCGAGATAGGCGAGCAGGGCAACAAAGCCGGTCGCGACGGGCTGGGCCAGGCCGATATAGCCTGCCGCCGCCTCTCCGATCATCGCCATGCCGACGGCGATCGGAATCTCCCACAGGAGTTCCTTGCTCAGAAAGCGGCGATGCCCGCGCCGCACCTCGGCCGAGTGCCACATCAGGCGCCCCGCAAAGGCCCCGATCAGCGTGGCAACCGCCCCGCCGAAAATCGAATGGATCGTCGAGATGAAGCCGGTGTCACTCATGGCCTGCCCCCCTGTTGGTCGATGAAACTGTCTGTCGATGAAAAAGCCCCGCGCGCGGCGGGGTCCGTCGGGGCGGGTCAGGTGTCTGTCGCTGCCGGTTCCTGTGTGATAGGATCACTTGGAGCCGTGCGCTTTTTGGGCCAACGCAGTGTTTGCATCCAGGGGATGAAGATGTCTCGGATACCGATTTACGTGATCAATCTGGATCGTCGCCCGGATCGTCTTGCAGGTATCTCGGGGCAACTGGCGACGTTGGCGCTGGAATTCGAGCGGATCGCGGCGGTGGATGGCAAGACCGAGCCGGTCGCGCATCTTGATGCCGAGACACGGGCTCATGGCCCGATCGGTCCGCTTTCGAGTGGCACACGGGCCTGCACGATGAGCCATTTCCGCGCCTGGGTCCGGTTTCTGGAAAGCAAGGCAAGCCATGCGGTTATCCTGGAAGACGATGCGCTGGTGTTGCCGGAATTCGCCTCGCTGGTGCAGGATGCGAATTGGTTACCCCGCGATGTGGCCCTACTCAAGCTGGAAAAGTTCAACCCCGACAAGGTGTCAAAGATACTGCTCGGCCCTGTGATGGCGCAGGTGCCAGAAACGGGCGCTGCCCTGCGACGGATGTATTCGCGCCATTGCGGGTCAGCGGGCTATCTGATTTCGCGCGATGGTGCGCGGCGTGCGCTGACCTTTCGGGGGCGCATCGACGTTCCGATCGATCATTTTCTGTTCAATGCGACCGTTTCGCATCAGTTTCACCACTCGCTCAGGCCTGCCATGCTGGTGCCACCGGTCGTTGCACAAGATACAGACAGCACAACCGACCGCGCAGGCAGGGACGATACCCCCGTCAAGAGCTGGCAGCGCAGATTGTTGAGCCTGCGCCGGGCACTGGCCGAGGCACGACTGTGGCATCGACAGATTTTCTGGTTGATTATCGGGCGAGCGCGACTTGTTCCGGTTGCGTTTGCGAATCCTGGACAAAAGTCATCGCGAATGTGATGCAATTTCCGTTTGAACCGGCTGGACCCGAACCTCATGGATCGCCCGGTTTGCATGCGGTCGCGCATCGCGCAGGCGCACTCCACTTGGGACGAGGGCCTGGAGTGTCTGTCGCGCCGCTCATCTTGCGGCACCGAGCGTCTTCCGTGCTGCCGCGCGTTTCGTCTGGACCTCGGGCGGGATCGCCTCCCCGGTCTCGAACTTGCGGATCACATACCAGTCGGTGGCAGCCAGGTAGCCACGCGCCTCGCCCACGGCGGCATTGGCGGTTTGGGCGCTCCTGAAGGCCGCAATCTGTGTGGCATAGGTCGTCTCGTACCGGCCGATCTCGTCCTCGCCCGGCTGCGGATAGGACAGGCTCCACCCGGCGATGAAGGCCGGTCCGGTCTGCGTGCCACCCTCCACCGGCATTCCCACCCAGTAATCCTTTCCATGCACCGTGCCCGGCCACCGGATTTGCAGGCATGCGACAAGCTCGTCATGTGTCAGCATCAGTTGTTCCTCAATTTTACGCCGCGCACCCGGATCGTACCCCAAGAGAGAAACACTCCGATCACGACATAGGGTGCCGGGCATATCGAGTAGGACTCTGGAAAATTGTTGGCCAGCGGGGGAAAATGGCCATCTATTGTTGCAAACTCGATGACCTCTCCATCCCACTGACATCGGGATTTAACCGCGAAGTGGGTGTCAAGCGTGCCATATTTCTTGGTGTAAATGGTGCCGTCTTTATCAAGCCCGAGAACTGAAGGGTCGTTTGAGCTATCTGCACGAATGTCAAAATGCCCTGTTTTACGGTCAGCAATGAGCCGCCAGTCGTAATCGCCCGAGTGCCCATCAGACCGCATGTCAATGTGTGCAATAGCACCTGCTGGCGCGTGCATTTCGATATGGCCGTTAACCTCGACATTTCTGGCAGTCACGTTGCCGGTCGCTGTGACATTTCTGGCAGTAACGTCGCCGGTCGCTGTGACGTTACCGGTGGCGTTGACCCCGACAAATGTGGGACTGTTGCGTTTGCCCAAGCCGATCATATCGCGAAAATCGATCCATGCCGTGTTGGCGTCATTGCGCACGCGCAGAATGGCCGGCGATTTTGATGTGTCGCGCCAGAACATCCCGGCAAATGTAAAGCCCGGTGCTTTGGGGCCGGAAAAATGGTCGGCCACCGCCTCGATCAGGTGATTGAACCCCATCCTGACGCTGCGGCCGGACCCGTTATCAACCAATATTTTATCCACCTGGCTCATTTCATACCCTCATTTGTCATGCTGTTGCCTCGTCCGATTGCAGCCGCAGCCGCGAGACCATCGGTGCGTAATCCGTATTCGTGGTGCTCAACGTCGCGCGGGCTTTCACATGGCGGGTGCGAACTTCCGTGGAATGGACCCGCGTCCAGTCGCTCCAGGCAGACCCGTCGTCAGACGTCCGGATATCGACCTGACAATCACACCAGGCTTCTGCCTCATTCGTGCCGTCCCAATCATCCAGCGCATCGACATCCAGCGCCCGAACATCAAAGACATCATTGATTCTCAACACATCCATTTCGACAATGGATCGCAGCCGCACGGTTTTCACCGATCCGAAATCGAGTTGTGTTGCAAAATCATACGTTCCCATTGGAAGCTCGTGGTGATTGCCCAGGAAATCGACATTCGCCAGAGCGTCAAAATCCGCGACCGCGTCAAATGACCCCTCCACATCCAGCGTCAATTCGGAGCCGACAGAAATCGTGCCATGATGCGTGCCGGAAAATTCGTCATCCTCCCGCAAGACACCGATGCCAGACATGGCGATGACCTGCGCGCCCGAGCCGTACAGGCGCGTCTCGGGACCGGAATTGCCCGAACTGTCGCGCGGGCGCAGGATATAGGTGCCCTCCATGAGAGGGACGACCGAAATCGTCTGATTGCCATTGACCTCATCAAGCGATCGCGAGGCGGCCCATGTCGGTGCGCCCAGCGTCGAATGCCGGATCACGATGGCCCCGCCCATGCGCACATCCAGATCAACCGGCATGTCCCATTTCAGAATGGCCAGACCGCCTGCGGCCTGAATCGTGGCCCCCGTCAGCGCAGACGGCGCCGCGCCCAATCCATAAATCTCCCGGGCATATGTCACCCATGGCGAGCGCGCCCCGAGCAGGCTGATCGCGCAAAGTCTGAACGTCCAGTTCCCCGGCGCCATATCGTCAAGGGTGGCATACAGATTTACCGTGTCAGCCAGATGCACATACTCCGCGCCCTCAAGGCTGCCCTCAAGCCAATAGCGCGCCACGCCTGCGGACGCCGATTGCGACCAGCGGACCGTCGCGCGCGCCTTCACCGCATTCTGGCGCGTGACATACAGATCCTCGTCGATCGACAGGATTCCGGGGGCTGCAATGTCGCGCGCGCCCGGCAGGTTCGAGCGCGGCGCGGCGGCATAGATCTGCTCCTCGCTCGCGTCCCAGTCATAGAGCCGTGGCGATGTCTCCGCCAGCCTGAGCACCGGGGTCAGGCCAGTGTCGATCGAGGCCTCGAAATCCATCCCCACCACGACAAACGGCTTTTTGTCAAAGCCCCAACGGGCGCGGGTGAGGGTCACCACATCGCCGGTTGCGGCCTGCATCAGCCGCAGCTTTCCCGGCCAGTGCACCGACATCTGCCGCCGCGCCTGCTCAAGCTCGATCCTGGCAATCCGCTGCGCCGCGCTGGCCGATGTCGTAAACGGCAGCGCGATGTCTTTCCAGGACCGGATGCCATTGTCTTCGGCCAGATATACGTCGCTGGTCAGGGCCGGGAAATCATCGACCTGCCAGTCATTTTCCGGGCTGACGAACGTCCCGCGCACCGCGTTGAAATTGTCGCCCCGTGACAGCCGCGTCGTGAGCGCGACATTGCCCGCCGCATCGTCATCGGTGATATCCAGCACCGGCGTGCGCCACGCCCCCGGATGGATAAACCACCGGCCGGACCGCCGTATCGCCTGCCCCGCCATCGCGGTCAGCATGGCCTTGATCACCGTCTGTGGCGACTGGCTCGTGTCGATCACCCCATCCAGGCAGTAGCGCGATTGCCTGTCCTGGCCCTGCCGCGACACCTTCTCGTCGCAGACATTGGCCGCCGCAATCAGAGCGTCGGCATCGATTCCGCCCGCCGCCCCGATCCCGGCCCCCATGCCGAATGTCGCGTCCGCGAGGTAATCCGCAATGCAGAGCGCGGCATTTTGGCTGTAGCCGGATGTCCCTGTGCGCGGGTCATGAATGGTATTCCGGCCGCGCAGGATGGCGGTGATATTGGGGATCCCGCCGGGAAACACATCACTGTCCCAGGTCAGCCGGACATATAGCGCCGCCACCCCGTCCAGGCGGTGATCGCGCGTCCATTTGCTGCCCAACCAATTGCGCAGCCCGGCAAATGGCGCGCCACCGACCCCGCCAAGATGCTTTTCGACATGGGCTTTTGCGGCAAACTTTCCCTGTGCCACGCCGCGATCATCAAATGCCACATCGCCATCAAAATAGATCTGGTCGATCGCCTCGACCTG
Source organism: Thioclava sp. (assembly GCA_965277135.1). Classification (GTDB taxonomy): domain Bacteria; phylum Pseudomonadota; class Alphaproteobacteria; order Rhodobacterales; family Rhodobacteraceae; genus Thioclava. Next base: position 42,548 of record CBDIBW010000047.1, read on the forward strand.
ATGCCCTGCCAGCGCGATCACCAGATGCAGGTATCGACTGCCGTGACCACCATTGTCGCCCGAGGTTTCGATAAAGATAATGACGCCGCCCTTTCGAACCCGGCCATAGACCATCTCGCGCGACGCAGCAGGGTGTCGGACCGTCAGATCCCGACTGCGAATCCCGCCAGGACCGTGCCTGGGGGCCATCTCTTGCACCGCCGCCGAAAGCAACAGCGTGGCCCCGAAGTTGGCAAAAAAGCCAACCCATCCCGCCGCGGCAAGCGCAGCCCCTATTCCACCTGCGGCAAGCGCAGCCCCGCCGAGAGCGATCGCACCGACAACGACCTGCGGCATGTCATATCTCCATCATATCTCCCATGCGAGGCTGCATTCGCGCAGCCACACAAATCGCAATCCGGCCGGACCCACAAATGCGCCATGCGCGCCGATGCAGATGCCAGCCGCACCCGCGACCATCACGACATCGCCGCGCTGCGCCATCAGGGGCGAGGGCCGGGGCATCCCGAGCAGGGCACGCGCCCCCGCCTCGATGCTGCGCACCCCCATCTGCCGCATCAGCCGCGCGCAGCCGATCCGGGTCGAATAACGCCCGCGCCATTCATCGGCCGGATTGTCCGCACCGGTGAGCGCGGAACGCACATCAACCGCCCAGGTCGCGCAGTCATGCCTGCCCCAGGCAAACGGCATATGCCGCGCGGACCTGATCCGCTCATCGAGAATCGTCTCCCACCCCGGCAGGCGCATCACTGGCCCCCCCCATCACTGGCCCCAAGTGATTTTCTTGTCCTGAATCCCGGCCACATATTCAAAAGCCCGATCGCCGGGATGCAGCACCTTCTGGCTCTCGTCGGTATATCGCCACTCGCGCGCGCGTTGCAGGTCGATCATCTGATTTTCATAGCTGAGCGTGATCGCGCAGGTCTCGGCCCCGTCCTCGATCTGCGGCACGTCAAGCAGCCCCGTAAAGACCGGTTCGGGATCCGCGACCAGACCGCCGTCGTCATTCAC
>CBDIBW010000048.1:0-54321 GCA_965277135.1 Thioclava sp.
CGATAGTTGAAAGCCTGCCAATCGGCCCGGAACTGCCATTGGGCGGCAGGTTGACGTTCGGCCATTTCGTCGGGGATCTCGACCTCGTCGAAGCCCACCCGCCGCGCCATTGCATATTGATCCGCGATCAGCGGGCCTTTGGCACGCAGCCGTCCGGTATAGCCAAGCGCGCGCAGGCGCCGCGCCAGCGTGAAGCCGCGCCCGTCGGCAAAGCCGGGAAAGGCGATGCGCACCAGTTCGGCCCCTTCGAGCGGCGTTGCCAGCATCCCGGCCTCCGTTTCGGGCACCAGATCGACGATGTTGCCGGTGAAGTCTTCGGCGTGGAAGCCGTCATCGCGCACGATCACGCTCATGCCACTCTCTCCTTGTTCCTGTTCTCCTGCGCGTCGCTGCTGGCGCGCACGGCCTTGCCACCGATGAAATGGATGCCGCATTCGGTCTTGGGCACACCGCGCCAGCGGCCCGCCCGTTCGTCTTCGCCCGGCTGCACCGGCGAGGTGCAGGGGGCGCAGCCGATCGAGGGGTAGCCCCGCGCCACCAGAGGGTGCCGGGGCAGGCGGTTCTCGACCATGTAATCCTGCACATCCTGCTTGTCCCAATGCGCCAGGGGGTTGATCTTCATCCGGCTTTCGGTCTCCACCTCGAAAAATTCCAGCGCCGCGCGCTGGCCGCCCTGGAACCGCTTGCGTCCGGTGATCCAGGCGTCGAACGGGGCCAGCGTGTTTTCCAGTGGCCGGGTCTTGCGCAGGACGCAGCAGGCATCGGTGTTGACCTGATGCAGCGTCCCGTCGGGATCATCAAGCTTGACCGCCGCATCTGCCGCGCGGATCACCCGCACATCGGTCAGTCCCAGCTTGTCCGAGACCTCGCGCTGATAGTCCAGCGTCTGGGCAAACAGCATCCGGGTGTCGATGAACAGCACCGGCGTGCCCGGCGCGATCACGGAGACCATGTGCAACAGCACGACCGACTCTGCCCCGAAGGACGACACCAGCGCCACTTCGCCCACATCGGCGTCGCGCAGGGCACGCTCCATCACCATGGTGGCGGCATGATGACGATAGCGCTCGTTCAGCCCTGCGACGCGGGTTGCCATGTCACTGTGCGGCACAACGGTGTGCCTCGCCATACAGCGCCTCCTTGAAGGGCGGGGGGCCGAGGCGCCGGAACGACTGCAAGAAGCTTTCGTCCGCGCTCTCGCGCAGCTCCAGATAGGCACGCAGGAGGCGCTCGATGGCCGGGATCACCTCGTCATAGGCGAAACCGGGACCGGCGCGTTCGCCAAGGGACATGGTTTCGCTCCCGTCACCGCCCAGCGTGATCTGGTAGTTCTCCACGCCGGCGCGATCGAGGCCGAGGATCCCGATATGGCCCAGATGGTGATGGCCGCAGGCATTGATGCAGCCCGATATCTTGATCTTCATCTTTCCGATCTCGTGCTCCAGCCCGATATGCTGAAAATGCGTGGCAAGGCCCTGCGCGACCGGGATCGAGCGGGCCGTCGCCAGCGCGCAGTAATCCATGCCGGGGCAGGCGATGATGTCTGACAGCAGCCCGACATTTGCCGTGGCCAGACCGGATTTGCGCAGCGCCTCGAACAGGGCGGGCAGATCGGCCCTGGCAATATGGGGCAGGATCACGTTCTGCTCGTGGCTGATGCGCAATTCCGACTGACCGTATGTCTCGGCCAGGTCGGCCAGAACGCGCATCTGATCCGAACTGGCATCGCCCGGCGCCTTGCCTTGCTCTTTCAGGCTGACGCTCACCACCGCGTAATCGGGGTTCTTGTGGGCGAAAACCGATTGCGCCGCCCAGCCGCGCAGCAACGCGTCGATATTGAGCGCGTCTTCGTAGCCGGCGCTGTCACGCGCGGGCAGGGCAGGGGGGGCAAACTGCGCTTGCAGATCGGCCAGAACCGCCTGGTCCGCGCCGGTGAAGGCGGGACGGGTCAGTTTGAACTCGGCCTCGACCAGATCGCGGAACGTCTCAAGCCCCAGCTCATGCACGGTGATCTTGATGCGCGCCTTGTATTTGTTGTCGCGCCGCCCGACGCTGTTCCAGGCGGCCACGATCGCCTCCAGATAGGGCAGCAGGTCAGCGGCGGGCAGGAACTCACGGATCCGTTTGCCGATCATCGGAGTGCGGCCCAGACCGCCACCGACATGGACCTCGAACCCGATCTTGCCGTCGCGCTCGACCAGTTGCAGGCCGATGTCATGGGCGCGGATCGCGGCGCGATCTTCCTTTGCCCCGTTGATTGCGATCTTGAACTTGCGCGGCATGAACTGGAACTCGGCATGATCGGTTGACCATTGCCGGATCAGCTCCGCATAGGGGCGCGGATCGGCCAGTTCATCGGCACCAGCGCCGGCGAAAGGATCGGTCGTGGTGTTGCGGATCGTGTTGCCCGAGGTTTGAACCGCGTGCATTTCCACGTCGGCCAGAGCGTCGATCATGTCCGGGATATCGACCAGCCTGGGCCAGTTGAACTGGATGTTCTGGCGGGTGGTGAAATGGCCATAGCCGCGATCCCAGGTGTCGGCAATCTTCGCCAGTTGCCGCATCTGGCGCGACGAGATCGTGCCATAGGGGATCGCGATGCGCAGCATATAGGCATGCAGTTGCAGGTAAACGCCGTTCATCAGGCGCAGCGGCTTGAATTCGTCTTCGCTCAGCGAGCCATCGAGGCGGCGCGCGACCTGGGCCCGGAACTGGGCTGCGCGGTTGCGCACGAAGCCGGTGTCGAAATCGGAATATTGATACATCGCGTCAGCTCCGGGGCAAATCGATCGAGGGTCCGTCGCGGCGGAATTCCTCGCGGAAATGGGTGGGTTGCGGGCCATCCGGACCCAGGATTGCCGCGGCCAGGTAGGGACCGACCACGCGGTCTCCCTGCGCCTGCGCCAGGTTCAGCCACATCTCGGCAATCACCGGATCGTCCAGATAGCCAGCCTGTGCGATGTCGCGCACCCAGGCCCCATCGCCTGCCATGTAGACCACATGACCTTCGCGCAGATCGTTGGCGGTCAACACCGAAGGGGTGAATTTCCGGCGGCTCATCGGCTCGCCTCCTTCAGAAGGACCGGGGCTGCACGCGGTGCGAGCCCCAACAGGATCACGGCAGGACCATCCAGTTGAGCCGCGAATGCGGGAAGGCTGGCCAGCGTGGCCGACAGGATGCGCTGATCGGGGCGTGATGCGTTCTCGACCAGTGTCACCGGCGTGCCTGGCCCCGCGCCATACATCAGAAGCCGCCCCTGGATGAACCGCGCCGCGCGTTTGCCCATGTAGATCGCCGCGACGGCGCCGGGACGGGCCAGTGCCGCCCAGTCCTGCTCGGCCAGACCTTTGGCATCATGACCGGTGATCAGCCGCAGTTCGCGATTGCGCCCGCGTTCGGTCAGCGACTGCCCCAGGCTCGCCGCGGCCGCTGCGGCCGCCGTGATGCCCGGCAGGACGGTATAGCCGATCCCGGCCGCCTCCAGCGCATCCATCTCTTCGGACAAGCGCCCGAAAACGCCCGGATCGCCGGATTTGAGCCGCAGCACGGCGTGCCCCGCGCGCGCGGATTTCACCATCAGCGCGGTGATCTCGTCCTGCGCCATGGTCGGGCCGAAGCCGGTCTTGCCCGTCTCGATCAGGTGCGCCTGCGGTCCGGCAAGCGCAAGAACCTCCGCACTCACCAGCCGGTCATGCAGCACCAGATCGGCCCGGGACAGGGCTTGGGCAACCGCCAGCGTGAGTTGCCCCGGATCGCCGGGTCCCGCCCCCGCAAGGGTCACGTGCCCGATTGTCTGTGCCGTGTCGCGCATGACGGTCTCCCTCGAAATCCTGCGTTCAATATAGGAAATTGTCCCTGTGATGCGCCATATGCTTGGAGAATTAAAAACTTTTGTTTCTACGGCATGTCATATATGAATAAACTGTTCCAGTCAGCGGAGAGAAGAGGAATGGCAGAGCGGATTGATGTGCTGGATCGGAAAATCCTTGCGGTCCTGCAGGAGGACGCCAGCCGGTCGCTGGATGAGATCGCCCGTCAGGTGGGATCCTCCAAGACCCCGGTCTGGAACCGGATTCGCAAACTCCGGGAGGCGGGGGTGATCGGCCGCCAGACCGTCCTGCTCGATCCAGAAGCCCTGGGCCTCGAAGCCTGCTTCTTCGTGCTCATCCGCACCTCCGAGCACGAGGCCGACTGGCAGGCTCGCTTCCTCGCCACATTGCGCGCGCGCCCCGAGGTGCTTGAGGCGCATCGGCTGGCGGGCGATATCGACTATATCCTCAAGGTTCGCGTTTCCAATGCCCACGCCTATGACCAATTCTACCAGGCGCTGATCTCGGAAGTGAAGATCCACAACGTTACCGCGCTTTTGTCCATGGAAGAGATCAAATCGACGACCATGCTGCCTGTCTGAGACGGCAAGGGGGCGTTTGCCCTGCGGCGCGCCGTGCAACGACAAGCACGAGATCGACAGCGTGGGGCGGCTGCATGCGACCGGGAGCAGCTTTCCGTGATCCTCGGGGCAGCTTCGCTTCGCTTGGGGTGGCGTCGTCGGGGAGCGTCATTCGACCCGTGCCATCAGCCGGGCGATTCCGGCCCCGAACAGTGCCATCAGTCCCAGCGCCATGAGAGAGACACCCGAAGCGGTAACGGCCCAGATCGTCAGGCCGGCCAGAAAGATGACGACACAGACCAGCAGCAGAAAATGTGGCAGCGGCATTCGAACTTCCTCCGTTCCTTCCATAATGGGGTGTTAAGGCACAAAGGAAAAGACCCCGCGCGGAAAAAACGGGGGTATCGAATTGTGTCTCGCCGCTCTCCGTTATGTCTTCGCTTCATCGGGGCTGGTCGGGTCTGTTTTGACAATTGTTCGTCATTTGTTCCATATCTGGCAGCATGAGTCTTCCGCTTGATCTGCCACCATCCGACTCCAGGCACCGGCTGCGTGCTCGCGGCGCGGCGGCTTCGCCCGCTGGCCGATTCGAACCCTATGAGCGCGTCTTCGAGGATGACGGCTGGGATCTGCCGGAAGAGGAACGTCTGCTGCGCACCCGGGTCACTGTCGAACGTCCGCGCAGCGTGATCAGCCGCAACAGTTCGCCCGATGTACCGTTCGAGCAGTCACTCAACCCCTACCGGGGATGCGAGCACGGCTGCATCTATTGTTTCGCGCGCCCGAGTCACGGCTATCTCGGTCTGTCGGCAGGGCTTGATTTCGAAACCCGCATCGTCGCGCGCCCCGAAGCGCCGCGGGTTCTGGAAGAGGAACTGCGCAAGCCCGCATATCAGCCGAAAGTCCTGGCGATCGGAACCAATACCGATCCCTATCAGCCGCGCGAACGCGAGATGGGTATCATGCGCGGTGTGCTCGAAGTGTTGCAGACGTATCGGCACCCCGTCTCGATCGTGACCCGTGGCGCGACCGTGCTGCGCGACCTCGACATTCTGAGTGACATGGCAGGGCAGGGGCTGGCGCATGTCGGGATCAGCGTCACCACGCTTGATGCGGCGCTGGCCCGCGCGATGGAACCGCGCGCTCCGGGTCCGCCGACCCGTATCCGGATGATCCGGGAACTGACCCGCGCCGGCATTCCGGTGCGGGTCATGGCGGCACCGATGATCCCCGGCCTGACCGATCACGAGCTGGAGGCCATCCTGACCGAAGCGCGCCGTGCCGGTGCCTGCGCCGCGTCGATGATCCCGATCCGCCTGCCGCACGAGGTGGCACCGCTATTTGCCGATTGGCTTGAGCGGCACCATCCGGGGCGGCTTAAAAAGGTGCTGGGCCGGATCCGCGACATGCGCGGCGGCAAGCTCGACGATCCGCGATTCGGTCACCGGATGAAGGGCGAGGGCGAGCTGGCCGTTCTGCTCCAGAAGCGTTTCGCCCTCAGTTGCAAGCGACTGGGTTTCGTGCGGGATATGCCCGCGCTTGATTGCACGCAGTTTCATCGCCCGCCGCGCCCGGGTGATCAATTCGAACTGTTCTGAGCGGGGATGACCCAGACAAAGGTGCGCTGCGGCCTGTGCGCCCTGATCGTCTCTGCGATCCTGGCCGGACGATCCGCACCACCAACTCGAAAGCTTGGTGCCATTATGGCCTGTCGCCAAGCGGCCCTCGGATCCGGTTTTCGCAGGGCGAGGGCTGATCCTGCATCTGTGCCCCTGCATCTGTGCCCCTGCATCTGTGTCTGTGCCGCAGTGCGGCGAATCAAACCTGGTTCGGTTGGGAGATCATCTTGCGCCTGCGCATGTTTTTACAGTGTGGAACATGCGTGGATGTCTTGCGGTTCAGTTGTGCGGCAAGCTGTTGAAACTGCGCCCTGTTTTTAAATTTGATTAGTTCGCCCTGAACAACTTTTATCCGGCTGATTTTGCTTGAGAATGATGTGATATTGCTGGGTGCTGCCTGCAAGGTTTTGTATTATCCCGGCAGGAACCCTGCAATTTCGAGCCGTGATATGAAGCCGAGAAAGCCGCTCCCGGAACAAGACGATCTCCTGCGCGCCCGCCTGGTCGAGATGATCGACATGCGCCACGAGCTGGTGAAACTTGCCCCCCTGATCGACTGGGAGGTCTTTGAGCGGGAATGGGCCGGGTTCTTTCCGTCCCACACCGGTCGCCCGGCGACGTTGACGCGCCTGGTTGCCGGACTCCTTTACCTGCAACATGCCTATGCACTTTCGGACGAGGCGGTCGTGGCACGATGGGCCGAGAACCCGTATTGGCAGCACTTCTGCGGCGAGACGTTCTTTCAGCACCGTCTGCCGCTTGATCCCTCATCCCTGACCCGGTGGCGCAAGCGGATCGGCGAGGAGGGTGTTGAATGGATGCTGACCCAGACGATCGAGGCCGGGAAACGCGCCGGGGTGGTGAAGCGCAGCGATCTCAAGCAGGTCACGGTCGATACCACGGTGATGGAAAAGAACATCGCCCACCCGACGGATGCCCGGCTGTATGAGGCGGCGCGGCGCAAGCTGGTCGGGCTGGCTCGCGAAGCCGGGATCGTCCTGCGCCAGAACTACAACCGTCTTGGGCCTCGGCTGGCCGGTCAGGTTGGGCGCTACGCCCATGCCCGCCAGTTCAAGCGGATGCGCAAGGCGTTGCGCCGGCTCAAGGGCTACACCGGCCGCGTGCTGCGCGACATCGAGAGGCAACTGGGTAAGGTTCCGGAGGGGGCGCTGAGAGAGCGCCTGGTGGGGATGATCGCGCTGGTGAACCGGCTGTTGGCGCAGAAGCCGAAGGACAAGAAGAAACTCTACAGCCTGCATGAACCGGCGGTGGACTGCATCTCCAAGGGCAAGGCGCACAAGAGGTACGAGTTCGGAACCAAGGTCAGCGTGGCCACGACCAACCGGGGCGGCTTCGTGGTCGGGATGCGGGCGCTGCCGGGTAACCCTTACGACGGCCACACGCTGCACGAGGCGCTGGAACAGGTCGAGATCCTGACCGACCTGAGGCCAGAGTTGGCCTTTGTCGACCGCGGATACCGCGGGCATGGCGTGCAGAATGTGAAGGTTTTCATCAGTGGCGCAAAGCGAGGTGTCACCAGGACGATCGCCAAACTCCTGCGACGGCGCAGCGCCATTGAACCAATGATCGGGCACATGAAGAACGACGGTCGACTGACGCGAAGCACCCTGAAAGGAACCGACGGCGACGCTCTGTTCGCCGTGCTCTGCGGCTGCGGTCACAACATTCGCATGATCCTGAGACACCTGAGGGAGATCTTGTGCCGGTTGATCCGGGCTCTCACCTCGCTCCGACAGACCACCACCGCTGAAACGGCCTTCGTCGGGCCGTCTCAGATCGCCAACGTGCCAATCTGAAACCCTTGTTCAGGACGGACTGATTAAGGAATCAAACAATTTTGCATCCAGTCAAGCATCATGAATGAATTTGCAAGAAGGACATTCACAAAGCTGTTACGCATGAGTTAACCTGTGCTACCATAACTTCGGGGAAGGGTGCCCGCGCGCCGTTCGCGAGATGGTCGCAGCGGATGCTGCAAACGAATTGGGAGGTTGCCAGATGGCTGCACAGAAACAGGCTCATGAAACCCCGACGGTGAAGGAAGTGCCCGTCGGCTTCGAAAACGCCCATGCGGACGCCGCGAAATACCGCGACATGTATCAGGAGTCGATCACCGACCCTGACATGTTCTGGGGGCGCGAGGGCAAGCGCCTCGACTGGATCACGCCCTATACAAGTGTGAAGAATACCGATTTCACCTATGGTCATGTGAATATCAAATGGTTCGAAGACGGCGTGTTGAACGCCTCGGTGAACTGCATCGATCGTCACCTCAAGGATCGGGCGCTGCAAACCGCGATCATATTCGAACCCGATGACCCGGACACACCGGCCCGGCACATCACCTATCGCGAACTCTCCGAAAAGGTGAACCGCATGGCCAACGTCTTGCTGTCGCAGGGCGTGATACGCGGTGATCGCGTCGTGATCTACATGCCGATGATCCCGGAGGCGGCCTATGCGATGCTGGCCTGTGCGCGTATCGGCGCGATCCATTCGGTCGTCTTCGCGGGCTTCTCGCCCGATGCGCTGGCCAACCGGATCAACGACTGTGGCGCAAAGCTGGTGATCACCGCCGACACCGCCCCGCGCGGTGGCCGTCGCACGCCGCTCAAGTCGAACACCGACGCGGCCCTGCTACACTGCTCGGACAAGGTGCGCTGCCTCGTGGTCAAGCATACCGGCGACCAGACCACCTGGATCGGGGGCCGCGATGTGGATGTGAAGGCGATGATGGAGAATGTCTCGCCCGAATGCCCGCCGCGTCCGATGAATGCCGAGGATCCGCTGTTCATTCTCTATACTTCGGGTTCGACCGGCAAGCCGAAGGGCGTGGTGCACTCGACCGGCGGTTACCTCGTCTATGTGGCAATGACGATGCAATATACGTTCGACTACCATGATGGCGATGTGTTCTGGTGCACTGCGGATGTGGGCTGGGTTACCGGCCACAGCTATATCGTCTATGGCCCGCTCGCCAATGGCGCGACCACGGTCATGTTCGAGGGCGTGCCGACCTATCCGGATGCGGGCCGGTTCTGGGCCGTGTGCGAGAAGCACGGGGTCAACCAGTTTTACACCGCGCCGACGGCGATCCGCTCGCTGATGGGGCAAGGCGCGGACTGGGTCGAGAAATACGACCTGTCGAGCCTCAAGACACTGGGCACCGTGGGCGAACCTATCAACCCCGAAGCCTGGGTCTGGTATGACGAACATGTCGGCAAGGGCAAATGCCCGATCGTCGATACGTTCTGGCAGACCGAGACCGGTGGCCACATGCTCACCCCGCTGCCGGGCGCGATCCCGACCAAGCCCGGTTCGGCCACCCGTCCGTTCTTTGGCGTGAAGCCGGTCGTGCTTGATCCGCAGACCGCCGTGCGTCAGGATGAGACCGAGACCGAAGGCGTGCTGTGCATCGCCGACAGCTGGCCGGGGCAGATGCGCACCGTCTGGGGCGATCATGACCGCTTCCAGGACACATATTTCAGCCAATACAAGGGGTTCTACTTTACCGGTGACGGCTGTCGGCGTGACGCGGATGGCTATTACTGGATCACCGGTCGCGTCGATGACGTGATCAACGTCTCGGGCCACCGGATGGGCACGGCCGAGGTTGAATCGGCGCTTGTCGCGCACCGGGCGGTGGCCGAAGCCGCCGTGGTCGGCTTTCCGCACCCGCTGAAAGGGCAGGGCATCTATGCCTACGTCACCCTGATGAACGATGTGAAGCCCTCGGACACCCTGCGCGAGGAACTGGAAAAATGGGTCCGCACCGAGATCGGCCCGATCGCCAGACCCGATGTCATCCAGTGGGCGCCCGGCCTGCCCAAGACCCGATCGGGCAAGATCATGCGCCGCATTCTGCGCAAGATTGCCGACAATGACTTCGGTACTCTGGGGGATACCTCGACGCTGGCCGATCCGTCGGTTGTCGATGACCTGATCGCCAATCGCTGCGACAAGTGAGGGGGATTTGATGAGCGTCAGAACCCGGACCAGGCCCGCCGTCCTGATCCTGCTCGGCCCCCGGGGGCCGGCAAGGGTACGCAAGCACGGATGCTCGAAGAGAAATACGGTTTCGTGCAGCTTTCGACGGGGGATCTTCTGCGTGCCGCAGTGGCGGCGCGAAGCGAGGCCGGCAAGGCGGCCGAGGAAGTGATGAAGGCCGGTGGCCTCGTCCCCGATGAGATCGTGCTGGCGATTCTCAAGGATCGGATGGCCGAACCGGATGTGGCGAAGGGCGTCATCCTTGATGGCTTTCCGCGCACGGCGGGGCAGGCGGCATCGCTTGATGCGCTGCTTGCCGATGCCGATCAGGGTGTGACGGCGGCGATCCGTCTGAGGGTCGATAACGAAGCGATGATCGCCCGCGTTGCCGGCCGTTATACCTGTGCCAAATGCGGCGAAGGGTATCACGACGACTTCAAGCAGCCTGCGGTTGCGGGCGTTTGCGACAAATGCGGCAGCACGGCGTTCACGCGTCGGGCCGACGACAATGCCGAGACGGCGCGTGCGAGGCTGGAGACCTATCACGCGCAGACGGCACCGCTGATTGCTCATTACCGGGCGCTCGGCATTCTGGAGGAGATCGATGCAATGGGGTCCATTGCGACGATTTCCGCGCAACTCGGATCGATCGGCGAACGCGTCTCGGCCTGATTTCGGGAAGGGGCGGGCCTCGTTCTCTGTATCGGTATCGCGATCTGGGTCCGTGCGGGTTCGACCTCGGAATTCGACGCTGCCGGTCGCAGCGTTCATCCGGTCATCAGCGGTATGGCCACGCGAGCCGACTGGATCTCGGCGTCCTCGTTCATCTTGATGGCGGGTCTCATCGCCTTGCACGGCCAGGCCGGTCGGTCGTGCCATCGGGGGGGCGGCAACAGCGTTGCAAAATGCCTGCGCAGAGCCCGTTGCCCGCAAGATATGAAGGCAGCCGCCAGCCGCCTGGCGTTTGCCGCTGCTCCCATGCAACATCGACACCGCCGCTTTCCACAAACGGGTCGACACACAAGCGGCCATCAAAACGGCAGGGCACGGGCTGGAATGCCTTCCCCCATACGCTCCGGATCTGAACCCGATCAAGCATGAATGGGCACACGCCAGGGCCATGGGACGAAAAACCGGAAGACCAACCGAACAAATCTTTGAATCACAATTATGTGGATAGGTTATATTGCAGCAGTCTGTTAGAAGAGAAGCACCAAACCGATGGAGGAGTGATGAAGATTGGATTCATCGGACTGGGCAACATGGGGGCGCCGATGGCGGTCAACCTCGTTGCGGCCGGTCACAGGATCATCGGTCATGATCTGACCGATACGCTGCCCGAAGGCGTGGTGCAAGCCGGTTGTGCCCGTGCCGCCGCACAAGAGAGCGAGGTGGTGATCACCATGTTGCCCAACGGTGCGATCCTGCGCCAGGTGGCCAAGGAAGTGATCCCGGCCATGCAGGAGGGCAGTGTGTTCTGCGACTGCTCGACAGTCGATATCGGATCGACCCGCGCTGTGGCGCAATTGGCCGCGGATCGCGGGCTGGGCGCCCTTGATGCCCCTGTCTCGGGAGGCACTGGCGGCGCGCAGAAGGGCACGCTGACCTTCATGGTGGGCGGCAGTGATACCGCCTTTGCAACGGTCAAGCCGCTTTTCGACGTGATGGGCCAGAAGGTGGTATATTGCGGAGGCGCCGGTGCGGGACAATCGGCCAAGATCTGCAACAACATGATCTTGGGCGTCACGATGATCGCCACGTGCGAGGCTTTCGCCCTGGCCGACAGGCTGGGCCTTGATCGGCAAAAAATGTTCGATGTGGTCTCGACCAGTTCGGGCTATAGCTGGTCGATGAATGCCTATTGCCCCGCGCCGGGGATTGGCCCTGAAAGCCCTGCCGACCATGGCTACAAGCCCGGTTTCGCTTCGGAACTGATGCTCAAGGATCTGCGTTTGAGCCAACAAGCCGCCGAGGGAACCGATGCCGACACGCCGATGGGCCAGCTTGCGACCGCCCTCTACACCGCCTTCGTCGAAAGTGAAGATGGCAAGGGGACGGATTTCTCGGCCATGTTGCCAAGATTCGAGAAACGCAGCCGCAGTTGAGGGCACTTCCTGCGCAATCGCAATCACGCCGAAGTGATGATCAGCCTTCACCCAAGCGCAATCGAACGATAAGATTGAGCCTTGTTTTCTGCTGCGGAATCGGGGTTTTCAGATGTCCCGTGTCGCTTTGCGGCTTTTCTCCTGATGGCCTTGGCTTGGGCCGATTGGGGTTCGATCGGGTTGCGGTCCGGGCTGTCGGACGGCCGTTTGGGAAAGAGGTCGCTGGAGTTCCAGGCATGACAGACATCAGCGTCGCTGTTGCCGTCGCACGGCAAGGCTGTCGGCAACATACCCGCCACGGGGCGCCCCGCAGAACCTCCAAACCGGATGAGGCGGCATTGGATACGGGGCCGCGTGCCTTATATCCGGGACAGAGGAGATAAGATGACCTTGCCATTCGACAATTCCTATGCCCGCCTGCCCGCGCAGTTCTACGCCCGCCAATCGCCTGAGCCGGTCGCCGCGCCAGCCTTGCTGGCACTGAATCGCGAACTGGCAGAGCGGCTGGGGCTTGATGCGGGCTGGCTGGCCGGGCCGGAGGGCGCTGCGATGATGGGTGGAAACCTTGTGCCCGAAGGGGCCGAGCCGCTCGCGATGGCCTACGCCGGACATCAGTTCGGCGGCTGGTCTCCGTCCCTGGGGGATGGGCGTGCGATCTTGCTGGGTGAAGTTGTGGCACCGGACGGGCTGCGCTTCGATATCCAGTTGAAAGGCGCGGGACGGACGCCGTTTTCGCGCGGCCGTTCGGATGGGCGCGCCTGGATCGGGCCGGTCCTGCGGGAATATGTGGTCTGCGAGGCCATGGCGCGGCTTGGCGTGCCCACCACGCGGGCGCTCGCGGCGGTGGCCACGGGCGAGCAGGTGGTGCGCGATGCGCAAGCCTGGCCCGGCGCCGTTCTGACCCGTGTCGCACGCAGCCATATTCGCGTCGGCACATTCCAGTATTTCATCGCACGTAATGATGTTGACGCCTTGACATCTCTCACCAACCACATGATCTCGCGTCATTATCCGGAATGTGAGACACCGCTTGATCTGTTGCAGGCGGTGGTTGCGGCGCAAGCGCGGCTGATCGCGCACTGGATGGCGCTCGGGTTCATCCATGGGGTCATGAACACCGATAACATGGCGCTGTCGGGCGAGACGATCGACTATGGACCCTGCGCCTTCATGGATGGGTATCATCCGGGCAAGGTGTTTTCCGCGATTGACCAGTCCGGGCGCTACGCCTATGCGCGTCAACCGCAGATTGCGGTGTGGAACCTGGCGCAATTCGCCACCTGCCTGCTGCCCTTGATGGGGGACAATCGCGAGGCCGCCGTGGCCGAGGCCAGCGCCGCGGTTGACGGTTTCATCGCACTCTATCAGCGGGCATGGCTGGCGCGGATGGGTGCAAAGATCGGACTGGCCGAGGCCACCGAAGACGATGTGGCATTGATTGAGGATCTGCTGAACCGGATGGCCACCGGGAATGCCGATTTCACACGCGTCTTCAGCGCCTTGCGGCGCGATCCCGAGACAGCTCGCCAGGAATTCCGGGAACCGCTTGCATTTGACCAATGGCGCGAAACCTGGCAGACACGCCTGCACCATGAGGCGGACCCACAGGCGGTGATGGCCAGGGCCAACCCGCTGCGCATTGCGCGCAATCACCGGGTCGAGGAGATGATCACCGCCGCCGTGGCGGGCGATCTGGCCCCGTTCGAACGGCTGCGCGCCGCCTTGGCCCATCCTTACACCGAAGCACCGGATCTTGCCGAATACGAGGCCGCACCAAAACCGGCCGAGCGGGTCATACGGACCTTCTGCGGAACATGAAGATCTGAATTTCCTGCCTGTCGCACGCGCCATCGGAAAGTTCAATGAACTGCGATCCGGGCCGATCTGGATGGAATCGTCACCCGCGTCCGAGCGATCCGGGTCGGCCTTGTCCTGTCCCAATGGGACCGATAGGGTGGACGGGATCAAGCGAACGGAATCCCGGACATGGCAAGTGACAACAACAACCTGCGTGGTTCTGCGTTGATGATCGGCGCGATGGCCGGGTTTGCGCTGGAAGACATGTTCATCAAGGATCTGGCCCGGACCTGGCCGGTGGGGCAGGTGCTGCTCTTCATCGGGCTGGGCGGGACGCTGGTTTTCGGCACGCTCGCCCTGGCCCGCAGTGACCGGCTGCTGTCACGCGCTCTGCTGTCACCGGCGCTGTGGATGCGCAATCTGGGTGAAATCATCGGCACCGGTTTCTACGTCCATGCCATCGTGCTTACACCTCTGGCACAAGCCTCCGCGATCCTCCAGGCAACACCACTGGCAACGACATTGGGGGCAGCCCTGTTCCTGCGCGAACGGGTCGGCTGGCGCCGACTGTCGGCAATCCTGATCGGCTTTCTCGGGGTTCTGATCGTGATTCGTCCGGATAGCGCAAGCTTCAGTGCATTGTCGCTGCTGGCGGTCGCGGCGGTGGCTGGCATGTCGCTCCGTGACCTGGCGACACGGCGGATCCCCGGCACTGTCAGTTCGATGCAGATAGCAACCCTTGGCTTTGCGACGTTCCTTCCGCTGGGGCTGGCACTTCTGGCGGTGATGCCCGGGCCTCCGGTCGTGCCGACCGGCATGGACTGGATCCGGCTTGCAGGCGCGCTGTTTTTCGGAGCCTTGGGCTATTATGCGATGATTATCTCGGTTCGGCTGGGGGAAATCGCGGTGGTCATGCCGTTTCGCTATTCCCGGCTGGCCTTTGCCGCGATCATTTCGACCCTTGTCTTTTCCGAGCCGCCAGATCGCTGGACCTTGATCGGGGGAACGGTGATCGTGGGATCGGGCCTCTATGCTCTCTGGCGACAGATGAAACGGCACCGGGTGGCCCGGATCTGATGCAAGAGTGCGCTGACATTTGGCACAAACACCGGGCTTGAACCCTTTTCGCTATCGCAGCACGGGTCTATAGAGGCTGCGAGCATTCACCGCAGCCCGAGGAGATCCCCCATGAGCACCATCATCGACATCCACGCCCGCGAGATCCTGGACAGCCGCGGCAACCCGACCGTCGAGGTCGACGTGATTCTGGAAGACGGCACGCTGGGCCGCGCTGCGGTGCCCTCGGGGGCCTCGACCGGTGCCCATGAAGCGGTCGAGCGCCGTGACGGAGACATGTCGCGCTACCTCGGCAAGGGCGTTCTGGAAGCGGTGATGGCCGTCAATGGTGAAATCGCCGAGGCGCTGGTGGGCGAGGACGCCACCGAGCAGGTCGAGATCGACAAGGCGATGATCGAACTGGACGGGACCGAGAACAAGGCTCGCCTGGGCGCCAATGCCATCCTCGGGGTGTCTCTGGCTTGCGCGAAGGCCGCGGCCGATGCGTCGTCTTTGCCTCTTTATCGCTATGTCGGCGGCACCTCGGCCCGTGTCCTGCCGGTTCCGATGATGAACATCATCAATGGCGGCGAACATGCCGACAACCCGATCGACGTGCAGGAATTCATGATCATGCCGGTCGGTGCGAACACTGTCCGTGATGCGGTGCGCATGGGCTCGGAAGTGTTCCACACGCTCAGGAAGGAACTGACTGCGGCCGGTTTCAACACCGGTCTGGGCGATGAGGGCGGTTTTGCACCTGAACTTGCCTCGACCACGGCGGCGTTGGACCTCATTTTGAAATCCATCGAGAAAGCGGGCTACAAGCCGGGCGAAGACATCTGTCTTGCGATGGATTGCGCCTCGACCGAATACTACAGGGGCGGCAGATACGAGATGAAGGGCGAAGGTCTGAGCCTCTCGGCCGAGGAAAATGTCGAATATCTTGCCAGGCTGGTTGACGCCTACCCGATCGTCTCGATCGAGGATGGCTGTGCCGAGGATGACTGGGACGGCTGGAAGCTCTTGAGCGGAAAGCTTGGCGACAAGATCCAGCTGGTGGGCGACGACCTGTTCGTGACCAACCCAAAACGCCTGTCGCGCGGGATCCGGGATGGCATCGCCAACTCGATGCTGGTCAAGGTGAACCAGATCGGCTCGTTGACCGAAACGCTGCAGGCGGTCGATATGGCCCATCGCGCGGGCTATACCAACGTGATGTCGCACCGCTCGGGCGAGACCGAGGATGCGACCATCGCCGATCTGGCGGTCGCGACCAATTGCGGCCAGATCAAGACCGGCTCGCTGGCGCGTTCGGATCGTCTGGCGAAGTACAACCAACTGATCCGGATCGAGGAAGCGCTTGGCGAGACCTCTGAATATGCGGGACGCTCGGTCCTGAAGTAGTCGCGATTTCGGTTTCGGACCCTTCGGGTCCGACTCACCGCCGAGGCATCAGCCTCGGCGGTTTTTCATTGCAAGAAAAGGCTTTTGAATCCATGGAATGTCAGAAACGGGGCTGCGCTCTCGGGCACGCCATCGCACCTTCTGCCCGGACCGGGTCCGGGCTTGATACCGGTTTCGACGCCGGCTTCGACATGGCTTCCCTCCTGCGGCCTGCCCCGATATACGCATGCGCAGAGAAAAGGAACAGGCACGATGACCTACCATCCCAAATCGGACTTTCTGCGCATCATCATCGAACGCGGGTTTCTGGCCGACTGCACTGATCTGCAGGCGTTGGACGAGACGCTGGTCAAGGGGATGGTGAGCGCGTATGTCGGCTATGATGCGACGGCGGCCTCGCTGCATGTGGGCCACCTGCTGAACATCATGTTGCTGCGCTGGTTCCAGAAAACCGGCCACCGTCCAATCACCCTGATGGGCGGCGGCACGACCAGGGTTGGCGATCCGTCCTTCCGCACCGAAGAGCGCCCGCTGCTGACGCCCGAAGCGATCGACGCGAATATCGCGGGCCTGCAGCAGGTCTTCGCCCGCTACCTCGACTACGGCGCAGGCGGCAACGGTGCCATGATGCGCAACAATGCCGAATGGCTGGACAGCCTCAACTATCTCGATTTCCTGCGTGACATCGGGCGACATTTCTCGGTCAACCGGATGTTGAGCTTTGAATCGGTGAAATCGCGGCTCGATCGCGCGCAATCGCTGAGCTTTCTTGAGTTCAACTACATGATCCTGCAAGCCTACGACTTCCTCGAATTGAACCGTCGCCACGATTGCCGGCTACAGATGGGCGGCTCGGATCAGTGGGGCAATATCGTCAACGGGATCGACCTGACCCGCCGGGTGCTCGATACAGAGATCCACGGGCTGACCACGCCACTGCTGACCACCTCGGACGGGCGCAAGATGGGCAAATCGCAAGGCGGGGCCGTCTGGCTGTCGGGTGATATGCTGAACCCTTACGCGTTCTGGCAGTTCTGGCGCAACACGACCGATGCCGATGTGGGCCGGTTCCTCAAGCTCTACACCGAGCTTCCGGTCGAGGAATGCGATCGTCTGGGCGCGTTGCAGGGATCGGACATAAACGCCGGCAAGATCATCCTCGCCAATGAGGTCACGGCGCTGCTGCATGGCGCGCAGGCCGCGGCGGAGGCGGAGGCAACCGCCCGCAAGGTCTTTGAGACGGGCGGCACCGGCGAGGCGCTGCCGATGCTTGCCCTGCCCGCCGCCGAACTGGCCGACGGCATCAGCCTCGCGCAGCTCGTGATACGCTCGGGGCTGGCGAAATCGGGCAAGGACGGCAAGCGGCTGATCGCGGAAGGCGGGCTGAAGGTCGATGACGAGACCTGCACCGATGCAGGTCGCATGTTCTCCGCCACCGACCTGGCAAGTCCGGTCAAGCTGAGCGCGGGCAGGAAACGCCACGCGATGGTCGGGATCGGCTGAGCCGGTTGCCGGTTGCAGCCAGACGTGTAGTCTGGCAGACCGGATGCCACCCTGCACGGCCCCCGATCACCGGATCATTCCTCGATCATGGCCGAAGCGATATGGTCGGGATCGTTCACTAGGCCGTTCTTCGACGGATCGCCCTTCCTGATCCGGTCAACGACCTCCATGCCCGAGACGACATGACCCACGACAGTATATTGCCCGTCGAGATGCGGCGCATCGGCATACATGATGAAGAATTGCGAATTGGCCGAGTTCGGATCTGCGGCACGGGCCATGCCGACGATGCCGCGAACGAATTTGCGGTTCGAAAATTCCGCCGGAAGGTCAGGCAGATCCGAGCCGCCCATTCCGGCCAGCGACAGATCGCCCCCTGTCTTGCCGAACTGGACATCGCCGGTCTGGGCCATGAAACCGTCGATGACGCGGTGAAAGACGATACCGTCATACTTGCCTTCTCTGGCCAGCGTCTCGATCCGCGCGACCGCCTTGGGGGCAATATCGGGCAACAGATCGATCACGACCTTGCCCGTTGTGGTGCCACCGATTTCCAGCACCAGTTTCGGCCCGCCCGTATCGGGCACGCCGGAACTGTCGGAGAAAGCTGCGGGAGCGGCCAGCGCGAGCGCTCCGGCAAGCAGGGTGCGGCGAGCGAGATCACGCATCGGCAGCCACCTTGACCGAGATCATCCGGTCGGGCGATGTCGGCGGCTCGCCACGCATGATCGTGTCAACAAATTCCATCCCCGAAATCACCCGGCCATAGACGGTGTATTGGCCGTTCAGGAAATGGTTGTCCTTGAAGTTGATGAAAAACTGCGAGTTGGCGGAGTCCGGGCTCATCGAGCGGGCCGCGCCGAGAGTGCCGCGATCATGCGGCAGATTGGAGAATTCCGATGGAATATCCGGATATTGCGAACCGCCGGTGCCGGCACGTTGCGGGTTGTAATCCTGTTCCATGTTGGCATGTTCCACATCGCCCGTCTGTGCCATGAAATCATCAATCACGCGGTGGAAGGCCACATTGTCATACGCGCCGTCACGGGCCAGTCGCTTCATCCGTTCGGAATGTTGGGGGGCTATATCGGACAGCAGTTCGATCACGACGGGACCGTCCTTGAGCTCGATGATGATGGTATTCTCGGGATCGCTGATTTCGGCCATTGGGCCCTCCTTTGGCATTTGGGCCAGACCATATGCACCGCACTGTTGCACGGCAAGGACAAAGCGTCGCGATTGTCACGGCAGCGTTGACGCGACCCTTCGCAACAGGGCAGTAATGAGGCGAGCGCAGAAGCGGGCCGATTCCGATGCCCCTGCCGCAATCAGGGAGAGACTATGGCCTGGAAAACCCTCGACGACGTGAAACTGAACGGCAAGGTCGTGCTGGTGCGCGTCGATATCAATGTGCCGGTCGAGAACGGACATGTGACCGACGCGACCCGGATCGAGAAGGTCGCGCCAACGGTGAAGGACATTCTCGCCATGGGCGGCAAGCCGGTTCTGCTGGCCCATTTCGGGCGCCCCAAGGGCCAGGTCGTGCCGGAGATGAGCCTCAAGCCGTTGTTGCCCGCGCTGGAGATCGCGTTCGGCGTCCCGGTGATCTTTGCTGCGGATTGCACAGGCGGCCCCGCACGCGAGGCCGTGGACGTCTTGGAACCCGGTCAGGTGCTGGTGCTGGAAAACACCCGCTTTCACGCGGGCGAGGAAAGAAACGACCCGCAACTGGCCGCCGGGATCGGCGCGCTGGGTGAGGTCTATGTCAATGACGCGTTCTCGGCCGCGCACCGGGCCCATGCCTCCACCGAAGGAATCGCGCGGGTGCTGCCCGCCGTTGCGGGCCGCCTGATGGAGGCCGAACTGAAGGCGCTGGAGGCGGCCCTTGGCGATCCGAAGCGACCGGTGACGGCGGTTGTCGGCGGGGCCAAGGTTTCGACCAAGCTCGACCTGCTGGGCAATCTGGTGCGCAAGGTGGACAACCTCGTGATCGGCGGCGGCATGGCCAACACCTTCCTCGTGGCGCAGGGGATCGATGTGGGCAAATCGCTTGCCGAGCGTGACATGGCCGAAACCGCGCGCGAGATCATGGCCAAGGCAAAGTCGGCAGGCTGCAAGATCATCCTGCCCGCCGATGTCGTCGTCGCGCGCGAGTTCAGGGCAGGGGCGCTAAACGAGACCGTCGCCAATGATGCCTGCCCGGCCGATGCGATGATCCTTGATGCCGGGCCAAAAGCGGTCGAGACGATCGGCGCGGTGTTCGAACACAGCAAGACGCTGATCTGGAACGGACCGCTGGGAGCTTTCGAAATCACCCCGTTCGACACGGCAACCAACGCCGCCGCTGCCAGAGCCGCAGAGCTGACGCGGGCGGGCGCGCTGATCTCGGTCGCGGGCGGGGGCGACACGGTGGCCGCGCTCAACAAGGCCGGGGCGGCTGCGGATTTCTCCTGTATCTCGACGGCGGGCGGTGCCTTCCTCGAATGGATGGAGGGCAAGGTGCTGCCGGGCGTCGCCGCCCTCGAACGGGACTGATCCGGTGGCGGGGCCGCGCGGCTGGGCGCTGGTCACGGGGGCCTCGTCCGGACTGGGCACCGAACTGGCGCGCTGTGCTGCGGCCGATGGCTACAACCTGATCCTGTCCGGGCGCGATGTGGTGCAACTCGGGCAGATTGGCCGCGATATCGAAGCCGCACATCAGGTCTTTGCCCGCCCCTGCCCCGCCGATCTGGCGCAACCCGGCGCTGCGGCGCATTTGTGGGCCGCAGCCATTTCAATGGCCGACGGACCGATCCACGTGCTGGTGAACAGTGCCGGACTGGGACGACACGGCGCCTTTGCCACCGATCCGGACGGGGATGCGCGCGAGGATGAACTGATCGCGGTCAACATCACCGCCGCGACCGAACTGATGCGGCTGGCGATCAGGGACATGCGGTTGCGCGGCGGGGGGCATGTGCTGAACGTGGCCTCTGCGGCGGGCTTCATGCCGGGGCCGAACATGGCGGTTTACCACGCCTCGAAAGCCTGTCTTCTGCATCTGTCCGAAGCGGTGGCACAGGAACTCTCCGGCACCGGGATCACCGTCACCGCGCTTTGCCCCGGCGCCACGCAGACCGCGTTTTTCGAGCGCGCCCGAACCGGCACGACACGGGTGATGAAACTGGCGCCGATGGCCTCTCCGGTCCCGGTGGCGCGGTCGGGATGGGCAGCCTGCATGGCGGGGCGGCGAATTGTGGTCACCGGCTGGCAAAACAGGCTGGCCACCATCCTGGTCCGGTTCGGCCCGCGCCGGATCGTCGCCGCAGTGACCGGCTGGTTCTTGCAACGCGCGGACTGAACCGGTTGCAGCATCACGATTGCGGGTGCCACCAGCGTTGCATCGCTGCGCGCCATCCCCTATTCCCTTGTGCAGGTTCAGATCAGGAGGGGAGCGTCCATGAGCAACACCAGACAGACCGAACAGATGCGCGCGGGGCAGGGTTTCATCGCTGCGCTGGACCAGTCGGGCGGCTCGACCCCGAAGGCACTGAGCCTCTACGGGATCGGGGAAAGCGCCTATTCGGATGATGCGGAAATGTTCGATCTGGTCCATCAGATGCGTGCCCGCATCATCAAGTCGCCCGCCTTCACCGGTGACAAGGTGATCGGGGCCATCCTGTTCGAAATGACGATGGAGCGCGCGATCGACGCCATCCCGACCGCCACATACCTGTGGGAAAGGCGCGGCGTCGTGCCGTTCCTGAAGATCGACAGGGGGCTGGCCGGGGAACGGAACGGCTGTCAGGTGATGAAGCCCATCCCCGGCATCGACGAATTGCTCACCCGCGCGGTCAGGGCCGGGATTTTCGGAACCAAGGCGCGTTCGGTGATCTCGGCGGCCGATCCGACCGGCATCAGGGCCGTGGTCGATCAGCAATTCGAGCTGGGCATGAAAGTGCTCTCGCACGGGCTGGTGCCGATCATCGAACCCGAGGTAACGATCACGATCGCCGACAAGGCCGAGACCGAAGATCTTCTGCTCTCGGAGATCCTGTCGCATCTCGACACCGTGCCCGCCGACAGGCAGGTGATGCTGAAGCTTTCGCTGCCGGACAAGGCCAACCACTACAAGCCGCTGGTCGATCATCCGCGCGTGCTCAGGGTGGTGGCGCTCTCGGGCGGGTATTCGCGCGAGGAGGCGAATGCGAACCTGGCCCGGAACAGCGGTATGATCGCATCGTTCAGCCGCGCCCTGACCGAGGGGCTCTCGGCCCGGCAGTCCGACGCGGCGTTCGACACCACGCTGGCCGAGGCAATCGACAGCATCCACGCGGCCTCTGTCGCATGTTGAGCGCCTTGCAATCGTGAACCGGGTAAGAGGGGGGAGCATTCCCCCTTTTTTGCACCCTATTTTTGCGCCCCTGACGCCAGACCGCCACCGTCACGGAATTTCGCTTTGATCTTTCTGATGTGATCACGCAGGGGATTCCCTTTGCGAATCAGATATGTCATGTTTTTCCAAACGGGTCCGCAAAATGTTTCCGGCAATCCGCCCCGGGACGGGTGGTGCCGGATTTCGGACGAGGCAGGGCAGATGGCAATGAAACGCCCCATGATCGGGCCGCTGATCTATTTCACCATCGCCGCGGTGCTGGGCACGTATTTCGCCGTGTCTGCCGTGCAGGGAAATTACGGTATCCTGCGCCGCGTCCAGATAGAGGCGGAGATCCGTGACAAGCGGGCCGAGCGCGACGCGCTGCGCGCCAGGGTTGACAAAATGAAGAACCTGACCCACCGGCTTTCCGACGGCTATCTCGATCTCGACCTGCTGGGTGAACGGGCGCGTGAGGTGCTTGGGTGGATGCGCCCGGACGAGATCGTGATCCGCTAGAGCTTAGAGCTATCACTTCTGATGTGCTTCAAGATGTGAAACGAGGAAGGTTTCATGTCATTGAATTTCTGACTCACCGAGGAACAATTCACCTGTGTCTGACGGCTGGCAACCGTGCCGATATTACCAAGGCACATCAATGCCTTGCGCCTTATGTGGCCAAAGGCTGCACGGTCATTGCGGACCGCGGATATGACGCGGATCATCTGCGCACCTTTCGATACCCGAAAACAGTCCTCACTGCCGCGCAAATCGCCGCAACCGTAATATGGTTCTTATGAATCTGCGCCCCAGCCCGCTGCTGATCGCGTCTTGAAAGGTCATAGTGGCCTCCTGTGGCGTGCGTCGGGTTTCAGGATTTCTTGCCGATGCGCGGTTCGGTTCCTGCGGCGAGCCGGGCAATATTGCCACGGTGGCGCCAGAAGATCAGCACTGCAAGCCCTGCGGTCAGAATCATGATCTCGGGACGGTGCAGCAGATAGGCCAGCGGCACGGTGGCCGCTGCTGAGACCAGCGCCGCAAGCGAGGAGGTTCGGGTGACGAGGGCCGTCAGAAGCCAGCTCACACAGGCGGCCAGCCCGACCGGCCAGGCAAGTGCGATGATCGTGCCGAGGAAGGTCGCCACGCCCTTGCCGCCGCGGAATGTCAGCCAGACCGGGTAGATATGCCCGATGAAAGCGGCCGCCCCTGCCACCTGCGCCGCAGTTTCCCCGAGGAAATGGTGCGCCAGCAGCACGGCAACTGCGCCCTTGCCACCGTCAAGGATCAGGGTGGCGAGCGCAGCAGGCCGGTTGCCGGTGCGCAGAACGTTGGTTGCACCAATATTTCCCGAACCGATATTGCGCAGCTCGCCCAGTCCGAACATCTTGGTGATCACAAGGCCAAAGGGCACCGATCCGAGCAGATAGCCCAGCAAGGCAACCAGTCCCGACATTGCTAATCCATCCAGATGCCCTGTCATGTTCCATCCTTGCCTTGATCATGAATCGTTATCGTTTTCACATGCTCCTGCCGTGCCAGATCCCGAGAGTTCTGATGGCAAACGCTGCAGAAACCATCTATGGTCTGATATAGAAACTCTGTCCATTGTCTGGGCATTGTTTCGCGGAAAAATCTCACAAGGACATGGGTAAATTGCTCTGCTCGCCTGCAAGGTTCACGGTTTGCGGGGCCTGTCCTTCAGCCGGGGAGACAGATGACGGGGAGAAGCGATTCTGGCAAGGCGCGCATCATGGGCATTCCGCACACGCTTCTGGCGGAGCTTGGCGCAAGGGAGCCGTTCCGCGGGGCCGTTTCGCAAGCGAACGATCAGAGATGCGCGCCTTGACAAGTGGCGGACATAATGCTTTGGCCCGGGCGATGAAACATCAAGGGTGCACTCGGAAACGTGCCTATCCCTACTTTGTCAGATTTTTTTTCTGATACGATACTCTCTGGCTTCACGGGACTGGTTTTGGATGTTTCACAGGGAGCCAGCTTTGAGGGAGGCTGGCGGATCATGGGGAACCGGGGGGGATCTGGGAACTTGGCTGGCGCCGTTTGTTGCGGCGCCCGGGCACCAGAGCGGTCCGCGATGACCAACCGCATCATTTCATTGCCGACGGGCCTTCACCGACGCGCGCTGATGACAATGATCGCCTGCGCCGCCCTGCAATCCCACCGCCTCAAAGCGGCGGGACGGAAAAAAAAGAGCCTCCGGCCGGCCCCCGCACCCAACCATGCCGGCCGTCAGGCAAGCCATCCTCGACATCCTTCAGAAGGCCACCACCAACACGGCTGCCCTCAGGGGTAAAGCCTCATCGCAGAACTCTTGGGGAAAAATCTGACAAAGCAGGGATAGTTGTTTGATCCCATGGTTTGATGGTTTTGTTGGAATGGAAGGACGCCTTATGGGACAAATTCGTCATTACAGCGCCACGACCACGCACGCCATCCGAACTTGCTGACAGCGATCGCATGCTTGCGATCGCACAGCCCAGGCGGGGCGCTTGGGATCGGTCCCGAGACGGTTGCCAGGTGGCGCAAGCGTCAGAGTGTGGAAGATCACAAGACCGGCCCGAAAGAACCACCGGCCCGAAAGAACCGCGATCAACCGGTCTGAGCGAAGAAGAGGCGATGATTGCAGCGCTCCGCCAGTACAGTTTGTTGCCCCCCTGATTGTTGCCCTCCTGAGGATTGCCCTTGTTCCTTGCAGCCGACGATCGCGCATCTGGCGCGTTCTTCCTTGCATCGCTGTCTTCAACGGCACGGGATGTCTCGCCAGCCGGACGTAGCAAGGGGACAAACCGACCCGCCAGACGTTCCCCGATCGGTCATTTCCATATCAATAGCGCCAAGGTGCGCACCGAGGCGGGCAAGCTTTCTCTTTGCAGCAATTGACCGGCCCAGCAAGTTCGTCGTGGCGCAGCCGGTTGAACAGGCGAGCCGCAAGACAGCGCGGGCGTTCGAGGCGCACCGGCTCAATGCCCTCGCCCTGCAAGGGGTCCACAGGGGGAAGGCGCTTCTCAGGTGTCAGGTCTGCAACAATGCCACCATAAGAGCACAAATGTCAGATCAATTCCCGTGTTTGCGCATCATGTCGCACCGTCAAGCGATACAATCGGAAGACAGATGTTGCATTGTGTCGACTCGCCACAAAAACAAGCGGGGTTTTGCCGATTTTTATCCGTTCTCAAAGATTTAACAGAATCGATTCTTTATCTACCGGGCCAACATGCTATGGAAATGGCCATGGTTTTGGTTGAACTGCAATTAAGCCGCCGAGTACAGGGCGGCACTCCGGGAAACAGGCGAATACAGGACCTATGAGCATGACGACGATTTCGCGGCGCGGTCTTCTGGGCGCGTTTACTGCGACTGTGATAACGGCCGCTCCGACCATGAGTAACGCATCCGGCTTTCTGCGAGGTGCCGGCGATATCCGACGAATTCGCATGTATAACGGGCGCACCGGCGAAAGCCTTGACACGATCTATTGGATCGAAGGTGAGTATGTCTCCGACGCGCTAAAGGAAATCACCTATTTCGCCCGTGACTGGCGTATGAACATGCTCAAGACAATTGATGTCCGCACTATCGACATAGCTGCCGCCGTGCATAACATGGTGGATGCCAGTGAGCCCTACATGCTTCTCTCGGGGTATCGTACACCCAAGACCAACGCGATGCTGCGCGCCCATTACAAAGGCGTTGCGAAGAACTCCTTGCACA
Source organism: Thioclava sp. (assembly GCA_965277135.1). Lineage (GTDB taxonomy): Bacteria > Pseudomonadota > Alphaproteobacteria > Rhodobacterales > Rhodobacteraceae > Thioclava. The sequence continues at coordinate 25,970 of CBDIBW010000048.1, forward strand.
TGAAGGGTCAAGCGATGGACCTGCGCCTCAAGTCGCGCTCTGTCAGCCAGATATACAAGGCCGCCATGATTTGCCGTGGTGGTGGTGTGGGCAAATATTCCCGTTCCAACTTCGTCCACATGGATTGCGGCCCGGTCCGTCACTGGGGTGCCTGAGCCTCCGATCCGGAACGACACCAAAACCAGCACTGCCCCCACAACGCTTTTTGCTTGTTCGAATCCGGGGGCATCACCCCTACTAACCCTCTGCCTACTAACCCTCTGAACGTGATCCACGGCCGACTGAGGCCGTTAGCATCGTGTTTTCGATGAAGATCAAGGCACTGAAATATGGGGCGTTGTTGCAGACCCTCTCGTTGAGATGCACTTTCGCATTTGCCCCGTGAGATCAGGCCACGCGTTCGATCCCGACCTGGCCGAGGCCGCGCTGCGTCCGAGCATGCGCTTTGTTGCCTTGAAAACGCAAGACCGGCAAGCCCGCGCGATGCTGTTGCGCACGAGGCAGATGTTCGTTGCAGATGTTCGTCGGTCAGCGGACCCGGATGATCAACGCCTTGCGCGCGTATCTTGCCGGGCACGGGCGTGGTGGCCGCCGGGGAACGTGTTCAGGGACGTGCCCATCCCGGGCGGCTTGCGGACGTGATCAAGGATAGTGACACGGCCCTTGCCGATGAGGCGGGGCGTCGATGAGGCGGGGCGTCTCGGCCAGATGTATCTGAAAAGACCTCTGCATAACACAGGTTTTGTGCAGAAAAGAGGGCTGCGCCTGCCTGGGAAGGCGCTTTGTACATGCCGAAGACAACTTGCGATCCGGGATTTAAATGCAAAACATTTCAATATGATGAAACGATGAATGCGCCTGCCGGGGGGCAGGCAGGTGCAGCCCGGCCTATCATCCGGGCGGGGCGGTTGTGATGGGCAGGTATATTATGCAGAGGTCTTTCAAAAGGCTGACGACGTGCAATCGGGACCGCGCGATCGCGCGCAACGTCAGGCCGCGTCCGCTCGCTGGCTCGCAGGTCTTTTTCGCGGGACAGGCCGGGCCGGTGCAGCAATCCCCGCATGGCCGGGCGCAGATTGTCGATCCCGCGCTCCTGTCGCAGCGCAAAGGCGCGGTCATCAAGTGTGATTCCGCCCTGCCATCGATCCGGCTGCGCACCCGATCATCGACACCCGCAAGCCTGCCGTGGCCACGCCGGCCTTGTGACCTGGGGTCAAGCGACCCTGTCTCGTGCTTCGGCTTGACCACATCGTTCCCGAATTCGACCGGCACCCGAAACTGCGCTGCCGTCGCACGAGGCGCGTTGCCTTGATAAATCCTGAGAACACGTAAAAATTCTTATATATTATAGCTATATGAGGATACTGGCACTATGTCGCCACGAGAAAATGGCAGAAAAACATGCAAAATTGACATTTCATGCAGAAGAGGGCCAACTTCTGGAAAATGGGCAATGCGTCGGGTGCGCCCCTGCTGGTTTGCGCGATCGGTCTGATGGCGGTGGTAATCCTCGAGCGGGAAAACCTTGTCACGCGGCGCTGGTAAGCTTGCGCAGGGGCGCGGTGCAGGCTATTTCAGTGTATGTGGCCGGTGTAGCTCAGTTGGCAGAGCGGCGATCTTGTAAGTCGAGGGTCGGGGGTTCGAATCCCTCTACCGGCACCAAAAAATAATAAAAACCAACTATATAATAACTTTATTCGTATTTTTTTGTTATGATCATGCGCCTCACTTCCGCAGCCCATCCAGCCCGACGCACACCTCCCGCCCCCGGCTTACCCCTCGCGTGCGGCTATTGTAGCGTGCCACGGATTTCTGCAGCAGCGCGTTTTTTTGCCGTGTTTCGCGTTTTGGTTGATGCTGCCCCGTGGCTCGCGCTTTTTGGGGCGGGGCGTTTGAGAGCCCTGAAACACCCTGTTCAACGGCCTGTTCAACGGCCTGTTTATGCCCCTTTGCCGTCCGGTGCTCTGGCCTTGTCCGTCCCACTCAAAATTGCCGATCAGCAGTTCGCTGGCCTGTTTGTTGCCCTTGTCGTTCGCCGAATACATGAGTTGCACCTCGCGGATGGTGAAGCCTGCGAAGATCGCGCGGATCTCGGGCGGATCGTTGATCGAGAGCAGGAACCGGCCCTTGATGGTGCGCAGCTATCCACGGGCACTGACATCCATGATCCGGCACAGGCGTTTGATCGGCAGAAGCCCTTCGTTCTTTGCAATGAAAGCGAACCTCGCTTGCTTCGCTCCGCAAAGAACCGGGTGGCTTTTTTGAACACCTCCCTCTCCTCCCGGAGCTGTCGGTTCTCACGCCGAAGCTCGGCAAGCTCCCGCTCCATATCCGTCTGCGCCGCTGGCTTCTCAGGATTGCGCCGATCCTGCTGGATCCAACTGTTCAGTGTCGAAAACCCAACACCAAAATCCTTGGCCACCTGCTTACGCGGCAGCCCACTCGTGAGTGCTGCACGCACTGCTTCGGCGCGGAACTCCGCACGCGCTTGTTTGCCCATGTCCATTCGCCTTTGTAACACGATACGTGGTCAAAGGAGCGGCACAATCCCGGTACAGGTCCATACCAGCCACGCCTGCGAATGCTTGTTTGTGATTGGCCATTCGAGTCTTCCTTTCTTACTGCTTGATCTCTGGAGGGAACGCTGGATCGTTCGGGCGATCTCTCCACTCACGCAAATCGTTCTTGATGAACGCTTCTACTTTTGCGAGGTCCACCCCCTCTTTGATCGCGCGAAGCACATAGATCGCACCGTGCTGATAACCCCTTCGGAAAGCTGCTTCACCTTTTCCTGCATGAGGTGGGTTCATATTACCCAGCGGCATGAATTTTTTCATCATTCGTCCCTCACCCATTCACAGCGGTTTTGATTCCGGTCAGTGCGGTAATCTTCACCGCCCGATCCGCCTCTTTGTCCATCATTTCGCCGGTAGCGACATTTCGCCGGTAGCGACATTGCGAACTTGACGGGCTGGGTGGTAGCGCGTCTCGAACTTTGCCAGCCCCGGAAGCGCGACTGCATTCCCGAGCACAAGCTGGGCTGAGATTGACGCGGCAACAGCGTCGAGCGCCTCTCCGGCCTGCGCTTTGCTGATACCGCTCCGCTCGGCGACGTCAGCGATCAACTCCGCTTTGGTAATCGGTTTTGCCATGAGTGGTATTCTCCTTACATTGATGGCCCGGAACTGGGCAACGGGGCAGGTTTCGGGGTTGATGCATTCCTCGGCTGACAGTCGATCAGGAAGTGCACCATTTCCGTTGCATCCCGGCCAAGATAGAAACGGACCATATTCTCGTTGAATTCTTGCGCTCGCTTCGCAGGCACCGAAATAGCGTCGAAGCCATGCGACATGAGAACGCCGTTCATCATGAAGCGCGACGTGCGCTTGTTTCCGTCGAAATAGAATTGTTGCAACGCGCCGAACAGGAAGAAGGCCATCCCGCGTTCGCGCGGGTCTGGGACTTCGGTAACGAGGGCGTTCACGCCTTCGTCGAAGATCCCCTTCAGGTTGGCGGCTCCGGCCTCGGTCAGTTGGGGCCAGTATTCGTCCTCTCCGAGTTGCACCGGCCATGTCATCGAGGTCTCTTTGCCTTCTCCCCGAAAGTGACCCCATTCCCATGCTTCCTCTTTCGCGACGAGCGTGTGCAGACGATCAAATGTGGGCTTGTTGAGTTCGAAGTTCCCACTCTTAACAAGTGACAACAGTTCTTTCGCCGCCGCAGCGAGATTCAGCACTTGTTGTGCATCGCATATCTTATGGCCGCCAACCGTGACCCCATCCATCAGAGTTTGCACCTGCGGAAAGGTAAAGGGGTTCCCTTCGAGGGCACTCGCATCGAAGACAAATTGGGCAAGCATTTGCTTGTAGCGAAACAGGGAACGATCAACGGAGGCGGGCGCAACAGCAGGGACGACCGCACAACGATCCCACCTGAACCCCAATTTCTCGAACAGTTGCATCCGCTCGCCCCTTGCCTAAAACAATCACATATTACGAATATCAATAACGTCGTCAGAGCAGTCTATCAACCACGAATTACAGATACCCAGTTTTTTCCAGCTTGGCTTACTGATGATACTGGCCTTCACCTTCGGGGCGCTGGATTGGCTCTTGGTGCCGTTTCTTGGGGTTCTTGGGTATCAGGCATTCATCTACATGATTGTGCTTCTCTTGGTTTGCGCGATGTGCGCGAGCTTTGACCTGCCCCAATTTTCAGGGCCACTCGTAAATCGCGTTTGCTCTTCATTTGTGTGCCATCATTGGGCGGCGTGAGCAATGGGCGCGGGCGCGGAGCCCTCAAGTCGCTCAAGCGGTCGCGCCCATTGCGTTTTGTTGAAGGGTCGCGCTGCCGCGAACGCTTCGGGGGTTTGATATTTCAAGCTGCTGTGGGGGCGTTTTGTGGTGTAATCGATCCTCCGGTTTTCGATGATGTCCCGCGCCTCGCCGATGCTTGTGCACCAGTGCCGGTTCAGACACTCATCCCGGAACCGGTCATTGAAACTTTCGATGTACGCGTTCCGGGTCGGCTTGCCCGGATCGATGAAATACAGCTGCACACCGTGGTCATCGGCCCGGGCATCAAGGGCGCGACCTCGCAGTTCGGGTCCGTTAGATGCTCTTGCGGATCGCCGGATCGAAGCCACGGAACGGGATCACCTCGGCCCGGGTCCGGCGCCAGGCCCGGTGCCAGGCCCGGTGCCAGGCCTGGGCGATCGAGGCATGTTTCCCGGCCCATTTCTCCTCGAAACCGTCGATCTCGGCGGCGGCCAGATCGGCGGTTGCGGCCCCGTGGATCCGGCGCAGATCGGCAGCCACGGCCTTGCGGTCCTTCCAGGAGCAGAAGTTCAGGGTCTGGACCATGGCCTCCGGGAAGGCGGCGGTGATGGCCTCGGGAAAGCCCTTCAGCCCATCGACGATCGCGATCAGGATGTCCTGCGTGCCTCGGGTCTTCAGCGCGTTCATCACCGGGAGCCAGAACCTGGCTCCTTCGTTTTCGGCGATCCACAGGCCCAAGACCTCGCGCAAGACCTCGCGGGTGACGCCGAGGGTGACGCCGAGGGCGACATACACGGCCCCTCGCCAGCGGTCTCGAACCGATGGCGACGCGCTGGCTCGATCTTCACCGTCCGGCTGTCGGCATCGCGGATCTTCACCCGTAGGGCGTCGAAGATCACGATCGGATACATCCGCTCCGGTGCCCGGCTCTGCCAGTCCCGGACCTCGTTCAGGACGGCGTCGGTGACCCGGCTGATCAGGTCGGGCGAGACCTTCAGACCATAAAGGTCGAGCAGGCGGGACTGGATATCCCGCACCGTCAGCCCGACGGCGCAGAGCCCGATGATCCTGGCGGCCATCCCGTCGATCCGGGCAAGGTCTTTGAACACCGGCCCGTCTTCACCAACCCGGGCTCGAAGCGGCTGTCACGGTCGCAAGGCATCGAAGATGGGGCACCGCCACAGGCAGCTCGCCGTCCTGCCCCCTCAGCACCGCCCCCTCAGCACCGCCCCCTCAGCACCCTGGTCGAGACGCCAGTCCGGCGGTTCGTCTGACCGGCTGGCGCTTCCTTGCCTTCTTCGTAGCCGAGGTGCGCTGTCAGCTCCGCGCACAGCATCCGTTCCATCAGCTTGATCTTCAGCTCTTTCATAAACCCGGCGTCGCCAGGCAGGTCCTCAGCGCGCTCAACGCCCTTCAGAAGGTCATCCGGAAGGTCCTTGGAGAGTGGCAGGCATGCTTCCTTTCGATGAAGCATGGACCGGATCATTCATACACAGAACACCTGACACTCTCGTCTTGTCTTCTCAGAGTATGTGCACCGAAAATATGACGCCCTGCGTTTTGCCACGCCGCGCTGGCTGGGCATTGACGAAATCCATCGCATCAAGCCGCGCTGTGTTCTCACCAATGTCGAGAAACTGACAGCCTTCGATATCCTTGAGAACAGAAACAAGCAGACGGTCGCGACCCGCCTTGCGCGGCTCGATCACCGCAAGAGCATTGAGCTGGTGACGATAGATATGTAGCGACCCTACACCGAGAGCTTGAACAATCTGATCCGCGCCACCAACCGCGCCGGGCGCGGATACTCCTTCGAGGCGCTGCGCGCAAAGGTGCTTTTGTCAGAAGGACCGGAGAAAAAAGCAGCGCCCCGCCCCGCTTTCCAGAAGATGTTGAGCCGTGATCGCACCATAGAAACGACATTGCATGAGATGCGCGTTCCTACGCGCTATGAGGGGCGCTTCGGAACGCTCCTGTCAACACTGCCCGAGATTCTTCGAGATGGTGATTTTGGTCCAGAACAATCATGAATTACGGATACCCGAAAAGATAAAACATTACAGGGCTATCGCCACGCGCCATGACAAAACCGAAACCGCATTTCCCGGAGCCATACATCTCGTCGCGTCAGCTATATGGCTTAATTGATGACACCGCCTAGACCGCCCGGCGCACTTCATTGCTTTTCATGCCCTGCGCCCAAACGAGCACTGGGTCGCCCTCCAAGCCGATCAGATTGATCTTGGCTTGGCCATCGCCAAACACATGCACATGGGCCGGTTCGTGATCGTCGGTGAAGACGATGATGCGCAGCCCGTGCGCGCGGTAGATGGTAACCATGACCACATATAACCTATCATGTTGGGTTTTGCAAGGTTGCGAAGCGGGGCAGATCAAACCCAGAGCAAGCTTCAAGCATTACCACGAAAGCTGCCTGATCATGTTCTCAAGCCATCCGGGCTACCTTGTCTTATGACTTCCCTTGGGCTCCTTTGTGATAAGGGAGCCGCTGCCTGGCACGGCATTTATGCCGGGCAGCGGCGGGGGTCGGATCGAGGGAAACCAGGTGCTGCGACACCGAGGCATAGATTGAGGCGTAGACCGAGGCGTCGTATGATCGCCCCCGTCTTTTCATCTGTCCTGAACGGATACCCGGTCCCCGGGACCGGATGCCAAGCAGAGGAAGGCGAAAAGACAATGAACGATACCATTGGTGTGGATATCTCGAAACCCACTCTTGATGCGTTTTGTCTCGGCACGGGCGAGCATCGGCAGTTTTCGAATGATCAAAGAGACTGTGTCGCCTTGATCGGCTGGGTCGGCTCATCGCAAACGCGTATCATCTTCGAACCGACGGGCCCCTATCATCGCCTGTTTGAGGCATCACGGGTCTCTGCCGGGATCGATATGGTCAAGGTCAACCCGCGCGCTGCACGCCGGTTTGCCGAGGCAACGGGAGAACTGGCCAAGACAGACCAAATCGACGCGGCAATATTGGCCCGGATGGGCGCCGTGCTTGACCTGAAAGGGCGACCGTCGAAATCGGAAACTCTCCATGAGCTCAAAGAGTTGAGCGTGGCGCGGCAAGCCTTGGTCAAAGACCGGATTGCTGCAACCAATCGCACGCAGATCGCCGTGAGCCCTGTGATAAAACGCCAATTGCGCGCACGGTTGATACAGATCGGCACGCAACTGAAAGAAATCGATGCTGCAATCGCGACGCTTGTTGCCTCGGACCCCGAACTGTCGCGCAGACGCGATATTCTGGCCTCAATCCCTGGCCTCAATCCCTGGCGTCGGTCCTGTTACGGCAATGGCGATCAAGATCTCGGATCACGAGGATCCTTCGTGGTTCAACGGACCGCCCTATGGGTAATCCCCCCATTTTTAATGGGTTTCAGCCTTGGAATTCATGCGGCTGTTTTCAGTTTCCTGGCGGGTGTGATCCCGCCGATGGCCATGTTGGGCCTGTCGTTGTTGTAAGTCCAGACCCGCCGCCTCAAGCGCCTGTATGCTGAGATGAGCATGCAGAACGATCTGCTGAAGGAGGCGCTTGGAAAAAAGCGTCAAGGCCGTCTCAACGCAAAGAGATGGCCTGATACGCTGTTCAAAGACATGGGGTCAGCATCGGGTCAGCATCGGGTCAGCATCGCGTTGACCTGCCGCACCTTCCAGATCAGCGAGACCTGTTACAGGTACGAGCGCAAGCTCAGTGATGAGAATGCGGAAATTGCAGATTGGCTTGTTCGTCTGACGGCCAATCGGCGGTCGTTGGGTTGCGGTCGTGGGGTTGCGGTCGTGGGGTTTTGGCCTGTGTTTTTTGTATCTGCGTACCGTGAAAGGCTTCAAATGGAACCACAAGCGGGTCTGTCGCATCTCTTGCGAGCTGGACCTGAACCTGCGGATCAAACCCGAAAAGCGCCTGAAACGGCCCAAGCCGGATGAGCTGGCTGTGCCGGAGGCGCCGAACCAGACCGGGTCAATGGACGTCATGGCAGATCAACGTGCAGATGGACGCAGCTTCCGCACGCTGAATGTGTTGGATGACTTCAATCGCGAGGGGCGGGGGATCGAGGTCGACGTCTCGCTCCCCGCCAGTTCTCGCTCCCCGCCAGGCGTGTCGTGCGCCGCCTGAACCAGATCATCGAATGGCGCGGAAAGCCCGCAATCATTCGGGTTGATAAGGGCCCCGAACATGTCAGGGGCTTGCTGATGCAAGGGGCGTCGAGGCGTGGCATCGCCATCGAATATATCCAGCCCGGAAAGCCCCGGCAAAACGCCTGCATCGAGCGCTACAATCGAACGGTGCGGCACGAAGGGCTCGATCAAAACATCTTTGAAACGATAGAGGAGGCTCAGGATCAAGCCACACAATGGCTCTCTTCCGCCATGGCCTTCAGCTCAGACATCATACTGGCATCCATATACTGGCATCCAGCCCTCCGAACTTGGCTCGCCACTTGTAAAAACGGGCGCTGCTCATTCCATGTTCGCGGCAAAGCTCTGAAACGGGCACGCCCTTCTCAGCTTGGCGCAGGAGCGCCATGATCTGAGAGACGCTGAATTTTGCGTTCTTCATCCGAATTCTCCTCGGTCATAGTGACGGAAAAATTCTACTTTTGAACACCTCTATCTTTCGGCGGGATTACCGAGGCGCGCATCGGTCGGGTGTGCGATGGTTTTCTCCATGACCGTCGTATCGACAGACACGCGTGACAGCCGGTCGTCATCGACGACACCGGCCGAGCGACCGGCTTGAACCGTCCTGGTCAGCAACCATTCAGCGCCCTCCTCGCCGATGCGGTCCCGCCAGCGGCTGAGCGAGGAGGGATGGATCGGGGCCTGGTGCTGAAAAAACGTCTCGCCGGTGAAATGCTGAAAGTACGGGGTCTCGACCCACCGCGCGACCACGGCCTCGTCCGAGAGGCCGTATGTGTGTTGCAGAGACATGAGCCCCGCCACCAGCCCTGGATGCGTCGCCGGTCGACCGGACCGTGCCGGAAAGAACCCCGCCCATTTCCTCTCGAGCCACTCCCGGTCGATCAGGGCCGCCAGCTTCACAAGTTCATGGCGCATATCGATCATGTTGACCAGGCGCGGTCGTAGCAGGTCATCCTGTTCCGGGGCGCGATCGCGGTGCTTCATGGCAAGATCCCAAACTGCAGCATATTCAATGCCACTCTACGAAACCCTGCAGTCAGCAGCGAGAAAAATTATCAGTTTCCAAAAGAAGATCATACACATGCGCGTTGTTCAGGCCGAACCCAGTACGAAAATTGCAGTAAATAATACTTTAATATGTATTATTTACTGCAATAGTTTCACAACGTCACAGCGCGAGGCAGCATTGAGAGGGGCTTGAGGCGCAGGTGAGCGATAGTCTGAAGGCCCGGTTCCACGCCTGTCTCGCGCAGACCTCGGAAAGTGATCTGAATGTCCTCACCCGGCTGGCCCGCGACCTCGATGCGATCGCCTCGATGCGATCGCCAGGCCCGCAGGCGGAGCGCTGCTGTTCCTTGAGCGCCCAAACGCCCGCTCCAAAAAGCACGGGCCACGAGGCAAGATCAAGCAAAACGCGAAACACGGCAAAAAATCGCGACGCTGCAGAAATCCGTGCCACGATACAGCGGGTCCGGGGCGGCGCGTGCGGCAGGCGACTATAGCCAGAAACACCTTGCCATGCACGCGCACAATGGGTATGAGCGCTGCAGATGGACCGGGGACGCTTTGCTTGCCGGGCCTGAATGCGCACTCGCATCAGACGGGGCGGGTAAGCACAGTAACGGGCCAAGGCCCTCGAAATTTTGAGGAATTGACATGAGCGATATCGCTGATCGCGTTAAGAAGATCGTCGTGGAGCATCTGGGCGTTGAAGAAGACAAGGTGACCGAGAGCGCTTCGTTCATCGACGATCTGGGTGCCGACAGCCTCGATACTGTCGAACTGGTCATGGCCTTCGAGGAAGAGTTGGGCATCGAGATCCCGGACGACGCGGCCGAGAACATCCAGACCGTCGGTGATGCGGTGAAATTCATCTCGGAAGCCAGCTGACAACTGCGCCAGGGTACGATTTGTGAGACGGTGTTCCGGTAGTGGAGCGCCGTTTTGCGTTTCCGGTAGAGGTATCGCCGCATGCGGCCGCCGAATCGAACGCCGAATCGAACGACGCGCTGGCCGATATTCGGGCGGAGCCGGTTCGGTCTGGCACGAACGGGCACGAAATGGGCGATCGGGTGCTGCGTCGCAAGGCTCCGCTCGGAGCGTGCTGCGATGATTGCACCGCGCGGTTCGTCCGAGTATCAGGTCTTGCAACGAAAAACTGCATGGGAGGTCTGGAATGCGCCGGGTTGTCGTAACGGGTCTGGGGATGGTCACGCCGCTTGCATGCGGTGTGGAGGAGACCTGGGAGAGACTGATCGCGGGCCAGTCGGGGGCCGGATCGATCACGCGCTTCGACGCGGCCAATGTCACGACGAAATACGCCTGTGAAGTCCCGTTCGGCAATGGCAGTGGCGGCACCTTCAACCCCGATGACTGGATGGAACCGAAAGAGCGCCGCAAGGTTGACGATTTCATCCTCTACGGAATGGCGGCGGCGACGCAGGCGGTCAGGGATTCCGGCTGGATGCCCGAAGACGAAGAGGGGCGTTTGCGCACCGGCGTGATGATCGGCTCGGGGATCGGCGGCCTGAGCACGATTGCCGAGACGGCGGTGCTGATCAAGGAGCGCGGGCCGCGCCGGGTCAGCCCGTTCTTCATTCCCGGCTCGCTGATCAATCTGGTGTCGGGGCAGGTCTCGATCCGGTTTGGCTTCAAGGGGCCGAACCATGCGGTGGTGACGGCCTGCTCGACCGGGGCACATGCAATCGGCGATGCGGCGCGCCTGATCATGCTGGGCGATGCGGACGTGATGATCGCAGGCGGGACCGAGAGTCCGATTTCCGAAATCGGGATTGCCGGTTTCAACGCCTGCAAGGCTCTGAGCACCAGACGGAGCGATGACCCCCGGGCGGCAAGCCGTCCTTGGGATGCCGAGCGTGACGGGTTCGTGATGGGTGAGGGCGCGGGCGTTGTGGTGCTGGAGGAGTATGAGCACGCCCAGGCGCGCGGCGCGAAGATCCATGCCGAGGTGCTGGGATATGGCCTGTCGGGTGACGCCTATCACATCACGGCACCGTCGGAGGATGGCGATGGTGGTTTTCGTGCGATGACGGCGGCGCTGGAGCGGGCTGATATCGCGCCCTCCCGGGTCGATTACATCAACGCCCATGGAACCTCGACCATGGCCGATGCAATCGAGCTTGGCGCAGTGCAGCGCCTGCTGGGCGCGGCGGCCAGAGGCGCCACGATGAGCTCGACCAAATCGGCCGTTGGGCATCTGTTGGGCGCGGCGGGCGCGGTCGAGGCAATCTTCTGCGTGCTGGCGATCCGCGATCAGGTTGCGCCTCCGACGCTGAACCTGGATGATCCGCCGACCGGAGCCGGGATCGACCTGGCACCGAAAGCCGCGGTCAGACGCAAGATCAATGTGGCGCTTTCCAACAGCTTCGGATTCGGCGGCACGAATGCAAGCCTCGTGCTGGGCAAGGTGGAGCGATGATGTGGCGTAACATCGTCTCGAACTTTCTGACGCTGCTGATCGTCATCATGGTGGCGATTGGCGGGCTGGTGGCCTGGGCGAAGCGACAATATGTCGAGCCCGGCCCATTGGCCGAAGCGGTTTGTCTTCGGGTCGCGCCGGGTGACAGCCTGATGGCGGTGTCGGGGAAACTGGCCGGGCAGGGCGCGGTCTCGTCGAGCTACATCTTTCGTGCCGGGGCGGATTATGCGGGCAAGGCGAGCGATCTGAAATTCGGCTCCTACCTGATCTTGCCGAAAAGCTCGATGGAAGAAATCGTCGGGCAGATCACCTCCGGCGGGCCTTCGACCTGTGGCACGGAACTGGTGTTCCGCATCGGGGTGAACGGCAACGAGGTATTGCTTCGCGAACTGGACCCGGCGAATGGAAAATATGTCGAGGAGGTGAAATTCGATCCGGCGACCGGGGACGCACCCGATGGGTTCGCAAGCAAGGCGGAAGCTGCGGATGTGCGCATCCGGATCACGATTGCCGAGGGTGTGACAAGCTGGCAGATCGTTCAAGGGCTTGATCAGGCCGGGTTTCTGAGTGGCAGGATCGACGACATTCCCGCAGAGGGATCGCTGGCACCGGACAGCTATGAGGTGAAGCGAGGTGCCGATCGTCAGGCCCTGATCGACCTGATGGAACGTCGCCAGACCAGGATCCTGGCCGACGCCTGGGCCGGGCGCGCCGATGGGCTGCCCTACGATAGTCCCGAACAGGCATTGGTCATGGCCTCGATCATCGAGAAAGAGACCGGCATGCCGGATGAGCGGGCAAAGGTTGCCAGTGTGTTTGTCAATCGCCTGAAAAGGGGGATGAAGCTGCAAACGGATCCGGCGGTGATCTACGGTGTGACCCGGGGCAAGGGCGTGCTGGGTCGTGGCCTGCGGCAATCCGAACTGCGCAAGGCGACCCCCTACAACACCTATGTCATCGGCGGGTTGCCACCGACGCCGATCGCCAATCCGGGCCGGGCGGCGATTGAAGCGGCATTGCACCCTGATTCGACGGACTACCTGTTCTTCGTGGCCGATGGGTCCGGTGGCCATGTCTTTTCCACCACGATCGCAGAGCATAACCGGAATGTGGCGAAATGGCGCAAGATCAACGCACAGCGTCAGAAAGAGCAATCAGATAACCGATAATTGTGAAACATCCCGGAGGATCTCCGGGGATGTTTGGCCTGCACGAACGCAACCCCTGATTTAGGGCTTGACTTTTCGAACGCTCCAAAGTAGATATATGTCACGCTAGGAAAAGTGTGAGAGCGCCGCAGGAAAACCTGACGGCGTTTTTTCATTTCCTCGAACGGACCAACACGAACAGGTGGGTTCGGACATAATGCACACTGACTTCACGGATGGGGACAGGACTCCGACAGAATTGCTGGAGGCCACGGAAGAACTGTATCGGGACGTGGCCAGCGAACTGGCCGAGGCGCTGCGGGGGGTGCGGCAGGGCAAGATTTCACAGGCGAGGGCCGCCATGCAGGCGGTCAAGGATCTGCGCTCGGCGTTCCAGATGGTGATGGATGAAAGGACGCGCGTTGAAAAACTCCGCAAACAGATTGCCGGGGCCGCCGGCGGGCGCGAACAGGCGCTTGATTTCGACGCTGCCCGAGCTGAAATCGGGCGCCGCCTGGCTCTCCTGCGCGACGCAGGAGGATGTTGACAGCTTTCTCGAAGGGCTGGGTGACAATGCGCTTCTGGCGCTTCCGTGGATGTTCGAATTCTGGGCGCTGCCGCATCAGCTGCCCCCCCGTGGTGCCTGGAAAAGCTGGGTGATCATGGGGGGGCGCGGGGCTGGCAAGACGCGGGCCGGGGCCGAGTGGGTGCGTTCCATGGTGGAAGGCGCAAAACCGCTCGACCCCGGCAGGGCGCACCGGCTGGCTCTGATCGGGGAAACCTTCGATCAGGTGCGCGAAGTGATGATCTTTGGCGAGAGCGGGATCCTGGCCTGCTCTCCGCCCGATCGTCGCCCGGTCTGGGAAGCGGGCCGCAAACGGCTCGTCTGGCCGAACGGGGCGAGCGCGCAGGCGTTCTCGGCGCATGAGCCCGAGGCGTTGCGCGGCCCGCAGTTCGACGCCGCCTGGGTCGATGAGCTGGCCAAGTGGAAGAAGGCCGAAGAGACCTGGGACATGTTGCAATTCGCGTTGCGACTTGGCGGGCATCCGCAACAGGTGATCACCACGACACCGCGCAATGTCGGCGTGCTCAAGGCGATTCTGAACAACCCGTCCACGGTGGTGACACACGCCCCGACCGAGGCGAACCGCGCCTATCTGGCCGAGAGCTTTCTTACAGAGGTTCAGGCGCGCTATGCCGGAACCCGGTTGGGGCGGCAGGAACTGGAAGGTGTGCTGCTGGACGATATCGAGGGCGCACTCTGGACGTCGAAGATGCTGGAAGAGGCGCGGGTCACCGATACGGGCGATCTGGATCGGATCGTTGTGGCACTGGATCCTTCGGTAACGGGGCGTGCGGCGTCGGATGCGTGCGGCATCATGGTGGTTGGCGCACGCACACGTGGTCCGATCGAGCAATGGCGTGCCGTGGTTCTCGAAGATGTCTCGACCAGAGGCAAGCCGACCGATTGGGCGCGTGCGGCGATTGCGGCAATGAAACGATGGGACGCCGAGAAACTGGTGGCCGAAACCAATCAGGGGGGTGATCTGATCGAAAGTGTGTTGCGTCAGATCGATCCGCTTGTTCCGTTCAGGGCGCTGCGGGCGACGCGGGGCAAGTCGGCACGGGCCGAACCGGTTGCGGCCCTCTATGAGCAAGGCCGCGTCGCGCATCTGGCGCGCGCGCCGCTTGGCCCGCTGGAAGACCAGATGTGCCAGATGACGCTGCAAGGCTACCAAGGCAAGGGTTCCCCCGACCGTGTGGACGCGCTGGTCTGGGCTTTGCACGAACTGATGCTGGAACCTGCCGCCCATTGGCGCAGGCCGCAGGTGCGCGGGCTTTGAAGAGGCAAAGACCTTCTTCAAACATATGGGGGACCGGAAGCCGCGCGCCCTGCGAGGCCGCCAACATTCGAGAGCAGGGGCCGAGGGAAACCTCCGGCCCCTTTTCTTTGCCAGCCGGTCTTGTGCAGGGGCCGCGAGAAGGAGACGGGAATGGGTTGGAACATCTTTCGCAAATCCGATGCGAAAGGCGCGCCGGAGGTGAAAGCCTCGGCGACCGGGCGGATCGTGGCGATGGCGTCAGGGGCGGGGCGCGTGGTCTGGAGTCCGCGCGATGCCGGGTCGTTGACGCGGCAGGGGTTCACAGCAAATCCGATCGGCTTTCGCTGTGTGAAGCTGATTGCGGAGGCGGCTGCGGCCGTGCCGCTGGTCTGTCAGGATGCAAGGCGGCGCTACGACATTCACCCGCTGCTGGATCTGATCGGGCGACCGAATGCGGGTCAGGGCAAGGGGGAGTTCCTCGAAGCGCTGTTCGGGCAGATGCTGCTCTCTGGCAATGGCTATCTCGAGGCGGTGGCCACCGGGCCGGGGATGCCGCGCGAGCTGCATGTGCTGCGTTCGGACCGGATGAGTATCGTGCCCGGCTCCGACGGATGGCCGGTGGCTTATGACTACACGGTGGCCGGGCGCAGGCATCGCTTTGACATGACTGGCGCGCCCGATCCGATCTGTCATCTCAAGACGTTCCATCCGCAAGATGACCATTACGGCCTGAGTCCGCTTCAGGCGGCGGCGGCGGCGCTTGATGTGCACAATTCGGCAAGCGCCTGGTCGAAGGCGCTTCTGGATAACGCGGCGCGGCCCTCGGGCGCGATCATCTACAAGGGTGCGGACGGGCAGGGCAGCCTGAGCCCCGAGCAATATGACCGGCTCGTTTTCGAGATGGAAAGCCATCATCAGGGTGCGCGCAATGCGGGGCGCCCGATGCTGCTGGAGGGTGGTCTGGACTGGAAGCCGATGGGGTTCAGCCCCTCGGACATGGAATTTCATGAAACCAAGGCGGGTGCGGCGCGCGAGATTGCGGTGGCCTTTGGCGTGCCGCCGATGCTGCTCGGGATCCCGGGTGATGCGACATACGCAAATTACGCCGAGGCGCATCGGGCCTTCTACCGGCTGACAGTGCTGCCGCTGGCAACCAAGGTCACGGCGGATCTGGCCTGGTGGCTCTCGACCTGGATGGGGGAGCGGGTGCAGCTCAAGCCCGACCCGGACCAGATCCCGGCGCTGGTGGCCGAGCGCGATCAGCAGTGGAAGCGCGTGGGCGATGCGACATTCCTGACCGATGCGGAGAAGCGCGTGCTTCTGGGGTTGCCGCCGCTTGCGGAGGGCTGAGCCATGGCGACGGGTGGGTCGCGCTATCTCAAAGAGCCGTTCGCCGTGCAGGCGCAGCGCATGGAGGCGACCGAGAAGATCATGGAGCTGCAATTCAGTCAGGTCGAGCAGCGGCTCGGCAGGATCGAACAGATGTTCGAGCGGCTTGAGAGGCGGCTGTGGATGGCGGTTTATGGTGTGGTTGCGGTGATCCTGACGCAGGCGGTTCTGGAGCTTGTGGAAATCGCGCCGAAGTAAGGACATTGTCATGGATGGAAATGATTACGATCTGGAATTGAAGTTCTGCATGAATGAGGTTCAGCCGGTTCAGGTGAGCGATGGGGCGATCATCGCAGGCCATGCCAGCCTGTTCGAATTGCCTGACCAGGGCGGTGATATCGTTTGCAAGGGCGCCTATGCAAAAGGGCTGGAACGGCTGCGGGCGCGCGGTGGCAACGTCAAGATGCTCTGGCAGCATGATCCGGCCCAACCGATCGGTATCTGGGACGAGATCAACGAGGATGAGCGCGGTTTGTATGTCAAGGGGCGCTTGCTGCCCGATGTGGCCCGTGCCCGCGAGGCGGCGGCGCTGATCGCAGCGGGGGCGATTGACGGCTTGTCGATCGGCTATCGGACCGTGGCTGCCGAAAGGGATGCAAAAGGCCGGCGGCTTCTTGCGGAACTGGAGCTTTGGGAAGTGTCGCTGGTGACATTCCCGATGCTTCGCGAGGCGCGCGTGGCCGCCAAGGGTGACGCCCTGGACGGCGCCCTGGACGGCGCGTTGCGCGATCTGGCGGAGGCGCTTCAGGGTGCCGCCGCAGAACTGGCCGACCGCTGAGGCGGCCCTGATCCCATTGGAGATGAAGTGACAATGAAGACCGAGACCGGGACCCGGGTCGGGACAGGTATGTCCGAAGGCCCGGATCCGGCGGCTGAGGTGAAAACCGCGCTGGCCGGGTTCGTAACGGAAGTCAAGAGCTTCCAGGATGAAATGAAAGCGAAGATGCAACAACAAGATGAGCGTTTGACCATGCTGCAAACCAAGACCATGATCGCCGGGCGTCCGGCCCTTTCTGCCGCGGTCCCGGAAGGCGCGCCGCATCAGAAGGCTTTCGCGGCCTATCTGCGTTCGGGCGACGATGACGCGCTGCGGGGGCTGAGCCTCGAAGGCAAGGCGCTCAATACTGCGGTGGCCGCCGAGGGTGGCTATCTGGTGGATCCGCAGACCTCGGAAACGGTCCGCTCGGTGCTGCAATCGACCGCCTCGATCCGTCAGGTCGCCAATGTCGTCCATGTCGAGGCGACCTCGTTCGATGTGCTGATCGACCATGGCGAACCGGGCTCGGGTTGGGCGAGCGAAACGGCGAACCTGACCGAGACGGCGACGCCGCAGATCGACCGCATCTCGATCCCGCTTTTCGAGCTGGCCGCGATGCCGAAAGCTTCGCAGCGGTTGCTTGATGACAGCGCGTTCGACGTGGAAGGCTGGCTGGCCAGGCGTATCGCCGAGAAATTCGCGCGGGCCGAGGCTGCCGCGTTCGTGTCGGGCGACGGCGTTGACAAACCCACCGGTTTCCTGACCCACCCGGCGGTGGCAAATGATGCCTGGGCCTGGGGGTCGCTTGGCTATGTGGCAACCGGTGCGGATGGCGATTTTGCGGGCACCAGTCCGGCGGATGCGATCGTCGATCTGGTCTATGCGCTGGAGGCCGGGTACCGCGCGAACGCGTCCTTCGTGATGAACTCGAAGACCGCCGGCGCAGTGCGCAAGATGAAGGATGCGGATGGCCGCTTCCTGTGGACCGACGGTTTGCAGGCAGGGGAGCCTGCGCGTCTGATGGGCTATCCGGTGCTGATTGCCGAAGACATGCCCGATATCGCCTCGGGCAGCTATGCGGTCGCGTTCGGCGATTTCAATGCCGGCTATACGGTGGCCGAGCGCCCCGACCTGCGCGTGCTGCGCGATCCCTTCTCGGCCAAGCCGCATGTCCTGTTCTATGCGTCCAGGCGTGTGGGCGGCGACGTGAGTGATTTCGCCGCAATCAAGCTGCTGAAATTCGCGGTGTCCTGAGGGGCGTGAACCGGATCGGGGGGCTTTGAGGCCCTCTGATCCCCGTGGCCGGGAAACCGGCCCCGGGGCGGGCGCGGGTCTGATGGTCGCCGCCTAGCTGCTCCCTCCGTTCGAACGGCGGCTGGCTCGCGCCCGGAACCGATTGCCATTCCCGGAGCAGGGAAACCGCGGATTTCGGAGAGAATTCATGATGCTGAAAGAAGAGACGGCAGTGGCCTCGGCCGTGCTGCCACTGGTGGAATTTCGCGATCACCTGCGGCTTGGGACGGGGTTTGCCGATACCGGTGCCGAAGATGCGGCGCTGGAAGCCTATCTGCGGGCCGCGATGGCCGCGATCGAGGGGCGCACGTCGAAAATGTTGCTGACGCGGAATTTCGTGCTGGCGCTGGAGGCGTGGCGCGGTGCGGATCAGCAGCCGCTGCCGGTTGCCCCGGTGGGCGCCATCACGGAATTGCGCCTGGTCGATGCGGCAGGGATCTGCACGGTGATCCCGGCGACGGACTATCGGTTGATCGAGGATTTGCAGCGCCCGCGTCTGGAGGCACTGGGCAGCGTGCTGCCGCCGATCCCTGCGGGCGGTTTGGCGCAGGTTCGTTTCACGGCAGGCTTCGGTCCGGCCTGGGCTGATCTTCCGGTCGATCTGGCGCAGGCGGTACTGCTGCTGGCGGCGCAATATTACGAGTTGCGCCATGACGGTGCGGGCGAGAGCGGCGAGATGCCGTTCGGCGTGATGGCCCTGATCGAGCGCTGGCGCACAGTGCGGGTGTTCGGGGAGCGGATGTTCGGGGGACAGGCATGAGCATCCCGGTCCTCAACCGAAAACTGGTGCTGGAGACGCCCGAGCGGGTCGCCGATGGTGCAGGCGGTTTTACCGAAAGCTGGGTGGCTCTGGGCGAGCTTTGGGCGCAAATGAAACCGGACACGGGCGCAGAACGCGCGGGCGAGTTTGTCACCCTGGCCTCGGTGCCGTGGAGGATTGTCGTGCGGGCGGCTCCTGACGGGTCTGCGCGCCGACCGCGCCCCGAACAGCGGCTGGTGCTTGGGGTGCGGGTCTTTCGCATCCTTGCGGTCGCCGAATATGATGCGGCAGGCCACTACCTGACCTGCTTCGCCCGTGAAGAGGTGGTGGCATGAGCTATGCGATCTCGGCCGCATTGCAGGCCGCGGTTTACCGCGCCTTGCAGGGCGATGCGGTTCTTGCCGGATTGGTGGGTGATGCGGTCTATGACGCGATGCCTGCGGGCAGGATGGCAGGAACCTATGTCAGCCTCGGGCCGGAAGAGACCCGGGATGCCTCGGACAAGACGGGGGACGGGGCGATCCATGATTTCGTGGTTTCGGTAATCACCGACAAGGCGGGGTTTCAACTTGCCAAGGAGGCGGGCGCAGCGATCTCGGATGTGCTGGTCGATGCGGATCTGGCGCTGTCGCGCGGCACGCTTGTCGGGCTGTGGTTCCTCAAGGCCAGGGCACAGCGTGTCGACAAGGGTGCGACACGACGGATCGATCTGACCTTTCGGGCGCGTGTCGAGGGCTGAACCCTTTTCGAAAACAGGACTTTCCCTCAGGGCCGGAATGGCACCGAGGGGTGACACCATCAAAATTGTGGAGAGATGCCATGGCGGCTCAGAACGGCAAGGACCTTTTGATCAAACTCGATCTGAACGGAGACGAAAGCTTCGAGACCATCGCGGGGCTGCGCGCCACGCGGATCACCTTCAACGCGGAGACGGTCGATGTGACCTCGCTGGAAAGCGAGGGGCGCTGGCGCGAACTGCTGGGGGGCGCCGGGGTTCGCTCGGCGCAGATTTCCGGCTCGGGAGTGTTCAGGGATGCGGCGACGGACGAGCGGGCACGCCAGATTTTCTTCGAAGGAGAAGTGCCCGATTTTCAGGTGATCATTCCGGATTTCGGCATCGTGCAGGGGCCGTTCATGATCACGTCGATCGACTATGCCGGCAATCACGACGGCGAGGCCAGCTATGAGATGGCGATGGCGTCGGCGGGTGCGCTGAGCTTTGTCGCGATCTGAGGTGCCAGGCGATGGCAAACCCCTGGGCTGGTGAGGTCGAGATCATGCTCGACGGCGTGGCGCATCGGGCCCGGCTGACGCTGGGCGCGCTGGCGGAACTGGAAGCGACGATCGGCGAAAGCGGTGGAATGGTCACGATGGTCGAGCGTTTCGAAGCGGGACGGTGCACGGCACGCGATATTCTTGCCGTGATCGTGGCGGGGCTGCGCGGTGGCGGCTGGCAAGGCAGCACCGAGGATCTGCGCAGTGTCGAGATCGGAGGCGGCCCGGTGGTTGCGGCCAGCAAGGCCGCCGAGCTGCTTGCCCGCGCTTTCACCCTGCCCGGGCAGGGTGCTTCATGAGCGATGGGCTCGATTGGCCGGGGTTGATGCGGGCGGGGCTGCAACGGCTGCGGCTGCGGCCCGATCAGTTCTGGGCGCTGACGCCTGCGGAACTGGCGCTGTTGCTGGGGACGCAGGGCGCGGGCGCGCAACCGATGGGGCGGGCGCGTCTTGATGCGTTGCGCGCGCGCTTTCCCGATGGCGCGCCGGGTGAATCTGAAAGGAAAACATGATGGCGGAACTGGACGGGCTGGACGTACTGAGCCAACAGGCGGCGGAACTGGAAAACACACTTGGTGGTGTCGGTTCGATGGCGGAGCTGTTCAACGCCGAACTGATGCAGATGCGTGAGAGCCTCGTCTTTACCGGACGCGAGGTGAACACGCTGAGCAACGCCTTCGGGCGCACCTTGAAAGGCGCGTTCGATGGCGTGGTGTTCGACGGGTTGAAGATGTCGGACGCCCTGCGCCAGGTTGCGCAGGGTATGGCGGCGACCGTTTACAATACCGCCATGAAACCGGTGCAGCAGACCGTCGGAGGGGCTCTGGCGTCGGGCCTGAATTCGGTTCTGGGCGGGATATTCGGGTTTGCCGATGGCGGAGCCTTCTCGCAAGGCCGGGTGATGCCCTTTGCAAAAGGTGGCCTCGTGTCGAGCCCGACGACCTTTCCGATGCGCGGCGCCACCGGATTGATGGGCGAGGCCGGGCCGGAGGCGATCATGCCGCTGACCCGTGGTGCCGATGGCCGACTGGGTGTGGCGGCGCAGGGCAGGTCTGCGGTGAATGTGGTGATGAATGTCACGACGCCCGACGTTCAGGGCTTTGCCCGCAGCCAGAGCCAGATCGCCGCGCAACTGAACCGCGCGCTGGCGCGGGGTGAGCGCAATCGCTGAGGAGAAAGCAATGGCATTCCATGAGATCAGATTTCCCGCCAATCTGAGCTTTGGCTCGTTGGGCGGGCCGGAATGGCGCACGGAGATCGTGACGCTGAGCAATGGCCATGAAGAGCGCAACAGCCCCTGGGCGCATTCGCGTCGGCGCTACGATGCCGGGGTCGGTCTGCGTTCGCTTGACGATGTGGAGCGACTGCTTGCGTTTTTCGAGGCGCGCGGCGGACAGCTTCACGGTTTTCGCTGGAAGGACTGGGCGGATTTCAAATCCTGCCCTCCGTCACAGGCGGTGAGTTACGAGGACCAGTTGCTGGGCCATGGCGATGGAACGAGCACGGTGTTTCGGCTCCGGAAGTCTTACCGGTCGGGAGAGGGGGAATATGTGCGACCGATCCTGAAGCCGGTCAGAGGTTCGGTGAAAGTCGGGGTGCAGGGCACCTATCAGGCCGAAGCGGTGGTCTGGGATCTGGACGAAAATACCGGCCTCGTGACGTTTCGCGAGGCACCTGTCGAGGGTGCGCCGATCACTGCGGGCTTCGAATTCGATGTGCCGGTTCGTTTTGACACGGACATGATCCAGGTCTCGGTCCAGTCGTTCCAGGCGGGTGAACTGCCGCAGGTTCCCGTTGTGGAGGTGCGGATCTGATGGGCTATCCGGATGAGTTGAAGGCGCATTTGCAGAGCGGATACACGACGATCGCGCGGGCCTGGGCGGTGACGCGCCGCGATGGGCGTGTCCTGGGGTTCACCGACCATGATGGCCGTCTGGGTTTCGATGGGATTGCCTTTGAGCCCGATAGCGGGATGACGGCGAAGGCGATCGCCCGGGGCACCGGTCTGTCGGTCGACAATACCGAAAGCTACGGCGCGCTGAGTTCCGATGCCATCTCGGAGGCGGATATTCTGGCCGGTCGCTATGACGGGGCGGAGATCCGCGCATGGATCGTGAACTGGGCGGATGTGCGCCAGAGGGCGCTTCTGTTTCGCGGCCATCTTGGAGACATCACCCGTGGCGCGGGAGCGTTCACGGCCGAGTTGAGGGGGCTGGCCGAGGCCTTGGGTGTGGAGCGCGGACAGGTCTATCATCCGAAATGCGCGGCGGTGCTGGGGGATAGCGCATGCAGGTTCGATCTCGATACGCCCGGTTTCTGCATCGAGCGCGATGTCGAGGTGATCGAGGATGGTGTCGTGCTGCGGTTTGGCGCCATGACGGATTTCCCGGATCGATGGTTTGAAAAGGGGCGGGTGCGGATGCTTGGCGGAGCAGCGACCGGTCTGGTCGGCGCGGTGAAACGCGACCGCATCCTGGACAATGGCCAGCGGGAAATTGATCTCTGGCAACGTTTCGGGGCCGATGTGGTCTCGGGCGACCGGATCCGGATCGACGCAGGCTGTGACAAGCGGGCTGTGACCTGTCGCACCAAGTTCGAGCATTTTGCGAATTTTCGGGGGTTTCCCCATATTCCGGGGGATGACTGGCTGATTTCCTACCCTGTCCGCGGCGGCGTGAACAACGGGGGAAGCCTGTTCAAATGAACGAGGAACCCGCAGAGACCGGATTGCGTGCGGTCGCGATCGCACGTGCGTGGATCGGCACGCCCTATCTGCATCAGGCCTCGGTTCAAGGTGTTGGATGTGACTGCCTGGGGCTGGTGCGGGGGGTGTGGCGCGGGCTTTATGGACGTGAGCCCGAAGCGATCCCCGCCTACACGCAGGACTGGTCCGAACCGGGGCGGGAAGAGCGGCTGTGGGACGCAGCCAGCCGCCATCTGCTTGAAGTCCCGCTGACCGATGTGGCGCAGGGCGACGTGTTGTTGTTTCGGATGCGCGATCATGCGGTGGCCAAACATCTTGGTCTGGCCGCCAGGATCGACGACGAGGCCAGTTTCATCCATGCCTATACCGGCCACGGGGTGATCGAGAGTCCTTTGTCGCGACCCTGGCGGTTGCGGGTCGTGGCACGGTTTCAATTTCCATGAGGGAGCCAGTTGAATGGCGACGATTTTGCTTTCGGCGGCAGGCGCCGCGATCGGCGGCGGCTTTGGGGGAACGTTTCTTGGCCTTTCGGGCGCGGTGATCGGACGTGCGATCGGTGCGAGTGTCGGGATGGCGATCGATCAGCGTGTGGCGGGCACCGGGTCGCGCACGGTCGAGACGGGGCGGGTCGACCGTCTGCGCCTGACGAGCGCGCGCGAGGGCGAGGGGCTCGAAACCCTTTGGGGACGGGTGCGGATCGCCGGTCAGGTGATCTGGGCCACCCGCTTTGTCGAGACGGTCAGTTCCACGACCGCTGGAGGCGGGGGAGGAAAGGGTGCTCGGCGGGCACCGGAGGTGACGACGGTCAGCTACAGCTATTCGGTGAGCCTGGCGATTGCCCTGTGCGAGGGAGAGATCCTGCGCATCGGACGGATCTGGGCCGATGGGGTGGAGATTGATCCTGCCAGCCTGAACATGCGCGTCTACCCGGGAGACGAGAACCAGCTCGCGGATCCGAAAATCGAAGCGGTAGAGGGCGCAGGCATGGCCCCGAGCTATCGTGGAATTGCCTATGTGGTGCTGGAGGATCTGGCACTGGACGCCTATGGAAATCGCGTGCCCCAGTTCAGTTTCGAAGTGATGAGGCGGGCGCAGGGCGATCTGCTTGATCCGGAGCCGGACCTGACGCAGGCCGTGCGTGGGGTCGCGCTGATCCCGGGGACAGGGGAGTATTCTCTGGCCACCACTGCGGTGACCGAGATCGGGACCGGATCGGGCGTGACATATCCCGCAAGCTCCGTGCTGAGCCATTTCAACCGGACCGGGATCACCGACACCGGCGAACTGGCCAATCAACATGCACTCGGAAACCGCACGGACATGCAGCATTCTCTTGACACACTGGGCGAGGAGTTGCCGCAGGTGCGCTCGGCCTCGCTCGTGGTGTCATGGTTTGGCGACGATCTTCGGTGCGGCGTTTGTGCGATACGTCCCGGGGTCGCGTCGAACCTGAAGGACGGGCGCGAGATGCCCTGGCGCGTTTCGGGTATCGACCGGGCCGGGGCGGCTGTGGTGCCAAAGCTCGACGGGCGCTCGGTCTATGGCGGGACACCGGCGGATGCGTCCGTGATCGAGGCAATTCAGGCGATCAAGGCTTCGGGCAAGGCCGTGATGTTCTATCCGTTCATCCTGATGGACCAGCTTGCAGGGAATGGCAGGGCCGATCCGTGGAGCGATGCGAACGATCAGGCGGTTTTGCCCTGGAGAGGGCGGATCACGCTGTCGAAGGCACCGGGACAGGAGGAAACACCCGATCGCACGGCCGCAGCCAAGGATGAAGTGGAGGCGTTTTTTGGTGCGGCGCAGCCGGAGCATTTCGCGCCTTCGGACGCAACCGTGCTCTATTCCGGCCCGGAAGAATGGTCCCTGCGGCGGTTCATTCTGCACTATGCGCATCTGTGTGCGATGGCGGGCGGAGTGGATGCGTTCTGCATCAGTTCCGAAATGCGTTCGCTGACCCAGATTCGTGCCACGGGCGACAGGTTCCCGGCGGTGGACGCGCTGCGGCAACTGGCCAGGGACGTTCGCGGCATTCTCGGATCCGGATGCAGGATCAGCTACGCCGCAGACTGGTCGGAATATTTCGGCTACAACGCACCGGAGGGCAACCGCTATTTCCATCTCGATCCGCTTTGGGCCGACCCCGCGATCGATTTCGTCGGGATCGACAATTACATGCCGCTGTCGGATTGGCGCGATGGCGAGGATCATGCCGATGCGGCATGGGGCGGGATCTACGATCTCGATTACCTGAAGGCCAATATCGAGGGGGGCGAGGGCTATGACTGGTATTATGCCTCCGATGACCACCGGGCAGCGCAAATCCGGACGCCGATTGCCGATGGTTCCTGTCTGGAACCCTGGATGTGGCGCTACAAGGATATCCGGGGGTGGTGGGAAAACGATCACCATGACCGGATCGATGGGGTTCAGGTCGAGGATCCGAGCCCTTGGGTGCCGCGCTCCAAACCGATATGGTTTACCGAATATGGTTGCGCCGCGATTGACAAGGGCACCAACCAGCCAAACAAGTTCCTTGATCCGAAAAGTTCCGAGAGCACCTTGCCCCACTATTCGAACGGGCGGCGTGACGACCTGATCCAGATGCAATATCTGCGGGCAATGAATGCCTATTGGGACGATGGCGCGCACAACCCGGTCTCGGATATTTATGACGGGCCGATGATCGACATGAGCCGGGCGCATGTCTGGGCCTGGGACACGAGACCTTATCCGGAGTTTCCTGAGCTGGAGGATCTGTGGGCGGATGGCGACAACTATCCGCGCGGACACTGGATTTCGGGCCGTGCGGTCTCGCAACCTCTGTCGAATGTGGTCGGTGAGCTATGTAACCGGGCTGGCTTGAGCGATATTGACATTCGCGGGCTCTACGGGGTCGTGCGCGGCTACAGCGTGGATGGCAGTCTGAGCCCGCGGGGAGCCTTGCAGGCGCTCAGCCTCGCTTACGGGTTCGATGCCGTGGAGCGTGAGGGAAAGCTTGTCTTCCGAATGCGCGATGCGCGGGTGCGTGCGGCGTTGAAGCCGGAAAGGCTCGCTCTGGCCAACAGGACGGAAAGCCTTGAGTTTCAGCGCGCGTCGGATGCCGAGATTGCACAACGTGTGCGCCTGTCTTTTGCGGGGGCCGATGGCAGCTACGAAACACGCTCCGTCGAGGCGGTGTTTCCCGGTGAGATGTCGATCAGCGCCTCCAGAAGCGAGATCCCCCTGACGCTGACGCATTCGGAAGGATTGCAGATTGCGCAGCGCTGGTTGTCCGAGGCGCGCGTGGCGCGCGACACCGCGACATTCTCGATCCCGCCATCGATGGGATGGCTGGGGCCGGGTGATACGGTTGCGCTCGAAACGGATGAAGGCACACGACGCTACCGCATTGACAGGACCGAGCAGGGTGAGGCGATCGAGGTCGAGGCGGTTCGTGTCGAGCGGGGAATTTACCTGCCCTCCGATGAGGAAGAAGCAGATCTCCAGACCCGTCCCTTCGTGGCGGCAAGCCCTGTCGTGCCGGTTTTCCTTGATCTGCCATTGCTGACCGGGGACGAGATTGCGCACGCGCCGCATCTGGCCGTCACCGCCGATCCATGGCCGGGTGGGGCGGCACTCTATTCGGCCATCGAGGACGCGGGCTATGTGCTCAACACCCGGATCGGACGGCGCACGGTGATCGGCGAGACCCTGAGCAATCTTGAAGGCTCTCCTGCGGGGCTTTGGGATCGCGGGGCCGCATTGCGGGTCAAGCTGATCTGGGGCGACCTGGAAACGGTGAGTGTCGAACGGGTTCTGACGGGATCGAACAGCATGGCGATTGGCGATGGCAGTGCGGAAAACTGGGAGATATTCCAGTTCGTCGAGGCTGTGCCCGTGGCGGAGGGCGTCTGGGATCTTGGCCACAGGCTCAGGGGGCAATTGGGATCGGATGCGTCGATGCCCCCAACCTGGCCTGCCGGAAGCGTGGTTGTGCTGCTCGATCATGGTGTCGATCAGATCAAACTGGCCGCTTCGGCAAGAACGCAAACGCGCCACTACCGGGTCGGTCCGGCGACGCGCGGGTATGACGACCCGTCTTTCATTCATACCGAACAAGCCTTCAACGGAATAGGATTGCGGCCCTATTCTCCCTGTCATCTTCGGGTCGAGGCGATCGATGCGGGATGGTCGATCCGCTGGATTCGCCGCACGCGAATCGACGGCGACAACTGGGCAAATCACGAGGTTCCTCTCGGGGAAGCCAACGAGCGCTATCTGTTGCGTATCCATGAGGGCAACATTGTCCGGCGCGAACTGGAACTGACGCGCCCCAACTGGACATATGGTCAGGCCGAGAAGACCTCGGACGGAATCGCTGGCGATTTTGCCGTTTCTGTCGCCCAGTTCTCCGATCTCTATGGTCCCGGTGCGTTCGCCCGGACCTCTGTCTCTGTTTGAGTGGTTCAGCCGTTCAAGGTCGCGGGTTTGGCCGATTGCCCCAATACACGGCATCGGGGACGTTTGCTCAGATTGTATTTGACCGGAGGCATGGCGGCGGGCATGGCGGCCGCGATTTCGTCGGGGTCGGACAGATCGCAGACACGGGTGGCCAGATCGTTGACCAAGAGGGCGGCTTCGGCGGTCAGGCTTGCGGGCGCGTAACATTCGCGTCGCTGAACATCGTTGCGGCGACATGGGTGCGGCATGGGTGCGGCATGGGCCAGCCGTTCGCGCAGCTCGGGATCGGGCTTTGGACGGGTGGTCTCGGCGGCGTCGGTCAGGCTTTGGAACTGCGATCTGATTTCGTCGCGCAGGGCATTGGTTTCGGCTCGCATCATGGCGACGACCTCATCGCCATGGGCGATCTGGCGTAAAAACCCGGGCCCGGCACGCCGCGCGATGCCTGGATGGGGCGGATGCTGCAGCTTTGGGGTGCGGGCCAGAAGAGCTGGCGTGCCGCGTTCCTGACCCTGATCGGGGGCGACTGATGCAGCAATGGGGATCGATCTGCGATCCGGTCGCGCCGGTGATCTCACGCATTGGCATCCGGGCCTGCCCGAGGGCGCGCGCGCCTTGCGCAGGCTGGCCGAGGCACGGCACTGGAATGACGACCCGAACCGCTGCCGCGAGGTCGAAAGCCCGGGCGGGATGCGCCACGCGTATCGCTACACCATGCTGCCGCCGGACGGGATCAACCCTGTCGTTGCCGGGGCGATGATGGCCGAGGTTGCAGGCCGGGCGCGTGAGGCGGGATCGGATCTGGTCCCGGAAAGCCTCTGGCACCGGTTGCAGAGCGCGCCCGAAACCTCCCGCGCCGAGGCCGAACGCCGCCTGGGCGTCCT
>CBDIBW010000049.1:0-15000 GCA_965277135.1 Thioclava sp.
TGAACACAAGGGTCGAGGTGGCGCGGATCGAAGGGTGCGCGGACTCTGATGCAATTCGGTCGCCATAATGGAATGCCTCTCTTGCGGGTGTCCGCCGCCACGAAGCCACAAAAGCGGCGCGCTTCGATCAAAAGGTTGCGCATGATGGATAGAAGGTTTACGACATGATCATGTCGGATTTTGACAATCCAGTCAAAACCCCTATCATGGGCAAAAATCCAGATCCGCCGCACCGGTTGTGTGACAGGCATTCGGTTCCTCGAACGGTCACTCGAACGGTCCCTCGGATCTGCGGCAGCCCAGGCAAGGCCGATCCGGCGGTTGCAGCCCGCCCGGCCATCCGTTTTGCGCTGCTCAACACAGCAACTCACGTTGCGCGATACAGGAGGTATCGAATGAACAGAACCAAGCTTGCAGCAGCCTGTCTGGCCCTGCCACTGATGGCGCTCGCCGCGCCCACCCTTGCCGCCGATGGCGAATGCGGGGCGGTCACCGAAGCCGAGATGAGTTGGGCATCTGCCGGGGTCGCGGCCTGGGTTGACAAGATCATTCTCGAGAATGGCTATGGCTGCGACGTGACCCTCGTCACCGGCGACACAAAGATGACCTTGACCTCGATGAGCGAGAAGGGCAGTCCCGACATCGCCCCCGAAATCTGGGCCAACTCGATCAAGATCGCACTGGACAAGGCCGTCGAAGAAAGGCGTGTCGTGATCACGAGCGACATCCTCAAGGACGGTGGCGTCGAAGGTTGGTGGATCCCGAAATATGTCGCCGACGCGCACCCTGCCATCAGGACGGTCGACGATGCGCTCCAGCATCCCGAACTGTTCCCCGATCCCGAGGAACCGTCGCTGGGCGGCGTCTATAACGGCCCGTCGGGGTGGAAGGCCCAGGTCTTGACCGCGAACCTCTTCAAGGCGCGCAAGGCCGAAGAAAAGGGTTTCAAACTTGTCGATTCCGGCTCTACCGGGGGTCTTGATGGCGCGATCGCCAATGCCTACGAGGGCCGGAAAGGCTGGCTGGGCTATTACTGGGCACCAACCGCGATCCTGGGCAAATACCCGATGGTCAGGCTTGATGACGGCGTTCCCCACGACAAGAAAGCCTGGGACGCATGCCTCACACAGACCGATTGCCCTGATCCCAAGCCGAACGCCTGGCCGGTTTCGAAAGTCTATACCGTCGTGACCACAGAGTTCTCGGAGAAGAACGCCGTGGCGATGAGCTACCTCGAAAATCGTGCGTGGTCGAACGACATCGTTGGCAAGTTCCTGGCCTGGCAGAGCGACAACCAGGGCAGCAACGAGGACACGGCGTATTATTTCCTCGAACATTACCCGGACGTCTGGAAAGCCTGGGTTTCGCCGGACATCGCGAAAAAGGTCGAGGACGCCCTTTGATCCCGGCCTGATCGGCATGGCGCGCGCGGGGCCCCTCCGCGCGCGTTTCTTTCAACCCGGCGCAGCCAGCCGACCGGAGGACAAAACAGATGGCAGCATCCTGCTGGGGCATGCCGGAACTCCTGTGCGAGTTCCCGTCCCTTCCCAACAAGACCTTGCGCGTCCTGCGCATGACGATCGATGATGGATTTCGCGCCATCGTACGCACCTGGTCCAGCCAGATCGATGACGTGACGCGACCGTTGCAATGGTTTCTCAACAAGTTCGAACACATGTTTGTCGACACACCCTGGTTCATCATCCTCGCATTGATCCTGGTCGCTGTCTGGTATGCCTCCCGCGATGTGAAAATCGTCATCGGCTCGGCGATCGGCCTTGTCCTGATCGGGATCCTCGGGCTTTGGGAAGACACCATGACGACTCTGGCCATGGTCACGGTGGCCACGCTGATCGCGATCATCCTGGGCCTGCCGATCGGCATCCTGATGGCGCGTTCGGATCGAATGCAATCAATCATGACACCCGTGCTGGACGTGATGCAGACCATGCCCTCTTTCGTCTATCTGATCCCGGTCGTCATGATCTTCGGCATCGGCAAGGTGCCCGGCGTCATCGCCGTGGTGATCTACGCGATTCCGCCGATGATCCGCCTGACCAATCTGGGCATCCGCCTGGTCGACAAGGAGGTCATCGAGGCCGCGGATGCCTTTGGCGCCAACCCGCGCCAGAAGTTGTGGGGCGTGCAATTGCCGCTCTCGCTGCCGACGATCATGGCAGGCGTCAACCAGACCATCATGATGGCCCTCGCGATGGTCGTCGTGGCCTCGATGGTCGGTGTCGGCGGTCTGGGCAAGAACGTGCTTCAGGCGATCAACAACCAGTTCTTCACCATCGGCTTTCTGAACGGCTTCGCGCTGGTCGCGATCGCGATCATCTTCGACCGGGCCAGCCAGGGTTTCGGCAAGCGGCTGCAAAAACACCTGGAGGCCAGCCATGACTGAGACCGGCATTACTGAGCGCTCCGGCATCGAGATCCGAAACCTGTACAAGATCTTCGGCACCAACCCGGAATCCCATGTCGCCAGGGTCCGGAAAGGCATGGGCAAGGAGGAACTGAACGACAGGCACAACCATGTCCTGGGCTTGCAGGACATCAACCTTGATCTGCCGCCGGGCAGGATCTCGGTCATCATGGGGCTGTCAGGCTCGGGCAAATCCACACTGATCCGCCATATCAACGGCCTGATCATGCCGACGACCGGAGAGATCCTCTACAATGGCCGCGATGTGGTGAAGATGAACGAAGAGGAGTTGCGGGAATTCCGGCGCCACGAAACCGCAATGGTGTTTCAGAAATTCGCGCTCCTGCCGCATCGCAACGTGCTGGAAAACAGCTGCTACGGGCTCGATATCCAGGGCATGGACCGGACGAAATCCGAACCGATCGCGCGCAAGTGGATCGATCGGGTTGGCCTGTCGGGGTATGAAGACTATTATCCCAACCAGCTTTCGGGCGGGATGCAGCAGCGGGTCGGACTGGCCCGCGCGCTGGCCAACGATGCCGACATCCTGCTGATGGACGAGGCGTTTTCGGCTCTCGACCCGCTGATCCGCATGGATATGCAGAAAGTCCTGCTGGATCTGCAGGACGAGTTGCAAAAGACCGTTGTTTTCATCACCCACGACCTTGATGAGGCGCTGCGGCTGGGCGACAAGATCGCGATCCTGCGCGACGGCCGGATGGAGCAGGTCGGCACCGGGCAGGAAATCGTGCTGCGGCCTGCGAATGACTACATTGCCGAATTCGTGCGCGAGGTGAACCGGGGCCGGGTGATCCGCGCCGACACGATCGCGATGCCGCTGCCTCAAGGTGAATTGCCGGTGATGACGGTCCGGGCCGGGGCGGTTCTGGAAAAGATCGCCCGCCGCATGGCCGCTGCGGAGGAACGCAAGGCAACGGTGATCGACAAGTCCGGCAAACCGGTCGGGATCGTGGACATGCCGACGATCCTGACCGCGATGGTCACCCCCGCGACCGCCGATGAGGTTGACACGGAGATTGACACGGAGATTGACACGGAGGTCGACACGGAGGTCGACACGGACAGCGCGGCCTGATTTCCATGCGGGCAGACAAAATCAGATCGGGGGTCTGCGGGCCTCCGGTCTTTGTCCATCTCCTGAAGGTCATGCGTGCGCGCACCAGATCCGGTTGCCTGGAAGTTGCCCGGATCGCGTCTGGCCCCCAAATATTATTGCCCAAATATTGTTGCATTGTCACGTGGATACAATTAGAATTTTCACAAGTTTGTGTATTGTTGCGCGATCACCTGATCGAATTGACATAGCATGCTGCCCGGATGGGCGGATTGACAGGACAACCACTATCTGAACCATTCGGTTTACAGGGCCGGTGCAGGTGAAGCTGCGGTCGGCCTGCCACGCGAAGCGAACGGGCCAAAAAGCGAGCGGGCCAAAACCACCGGAGTCTCCATGATCAAGCGTCTTCTCATTGCCATTGTCGTGCTTGCCCTGGTTGGCGGCGGAATTGTCGGATTCAACATGTTCCGTTCCAGGATGATCGCGCAGTATTTCGCAACGATGAAGCGGCCGCCCGTTCCCGTTTCGGTCAGCGAGGTCGAACCGATTACCTGGACACCGGGACTGGATGCCATCGGCACCGCATCCGCCGCACAGGGAACAGATCTTGCCGTCGAGCATGGCGGCACCGTGCAGGCCATCCTTTTCAGGTCCAACGAACAGATCAAGAAGGGCCAGGTCCTGTTGCAGATCGATGACATCTCGGAACGCGCCGACCTGAATTCCGCAAAGGCCGCGCTGGATCTGGCAGAAACCAACCTCAAGCGCGCCCGGCAACTGTCGCAGCGCGGCGTGTCGGCCACATCGAACCTCGACAATGCCGAGGCTTCCGCAGAAGAGGCCCGTGCAAATGTTGCCAAATTGCAGGCCGCGCTGGAAAAGAAACGCCTGACGGCGCCGTTCTCGGGGGTGATCGGCATTCCACAGGTCGAACCGGGCCAATATGTCGCGACCGGCACCACCTATGCGACGCTCCAGGATCTCAATCACATGCGCGTCGATTTCACACTGTCCGAGCAGGAGGCCCGTCAGGCCAGCACCGGTCAGGAGGTCAAGGTCACGACCGAGGATGGCAGCGTGAACCTCAAGGGTCGAATCACCGGCATCGAGCCCAAGATCGACGCGAATTCACGTCTCGTGACGTTGCGGGCCGATGTCGGGAATGACAACCGCCAACTCAGCCCCGGCCAGTTCGTTCATGTCAACGTCATGTTGCCCGCAGACCCCGACATCGTCGCGCTGCCGCAAACGGTGGTGAGTTCCAACCTTTACGGGGACTCGGTCTTCGTCGTGCGCAAGGAAACGCCCAAGGGGGCCGATGCGCCAGAATTGATCGCCAGGCAGGTCTTTGTGGCGCTCGGCCGCCGCTCCGGGCAACTTGTAGAGGTGACCAGGGGCCTCAAGACCGGCGATCTGGTGGTCAATGCCGGACAGAACCGGCTGACCTCCGGGGCCGTCGTGACGATCGACAACACGCTCTCGCCCGATCCGAACGCACCGACCACCGAAGCAGCCTACAAGGCCGCCGGAATGCCCGCATCCGGGACAAAGCCCGCAGACGGCGCAAGCCAGTAAGGGATCGATCAGATGAACCTGTCGGAAATCTTCATCCGTCGTCCTGTCCTGTCGATGGTTCTGGGCGCCTTCATGCTGCTTCTGGGCACGCAAGCGTATTTCAATCTGCCGGTGCGCGAATATCCGAAGGTCGAGGAAACGGTGATTACCATTACCACGATCTATGTCGGCGCACCCCCCGATCTTGTCCAGGGCTTCATCACCTCCCCCATCGCTGCGGCCGTCGCAACGACCGACAACGTGGACTATGTTACAACACAATCGACACCCTCGGCCTCGATCGTCTCTGTGCACATGAAACTCGGCACCGATTCCGATGCCGCGATGACCAACGTTCTGGCCAAGGTTCAGCAGGTAAAGAGCAGTCTGCCCTCTGACGCCAAGGATCCCGTGATCGTCAAGGGGACCGGAGAGACATTCGCGCTGATGTATCTGGCAGTCATCAACCCCAACATGACGCCGGAGCAACTGACCGAATATCTCAAACGGGTGATCAGGCCGCGCATTTCGACCATTCCCGGCGTTGCCCGGACCGAGATCATCGGGGCTTCCGATTACGCGATGCGGGTCTGGCTCGATCCCGACAAGATGGCCGCGCGCAATGTGACCGCCTCCGAGGTGCTGCTGGCGATTCGGGCATCGAACTTCCTGTCGGCGCCGGGCAAGATCCAGAACGAATACTATGCGAGTCCGATCACGCTGCAATCCACATTGCAAACCCCCGAGGCCTTTGGCAAGCTGCCGATCCGGTCGAACGGCAACGAGGTCGTGCGGCTGCGTGACATAGCCAGGATCGATCTGTCGAAAGCCGCCGAAAACGAGATCGTCACCTTCGACGGCAAGCAGGGCACATTCATCGGGATCCATCCCACGCCGGCAGCCAATCCGCTCGATACCGCGACGGCGGTCCGCAAGGAACTGCCCGCGATCAATGCCAGCTTGCTCGAGGGAATGAAGATCCAGCTGGAATACGACTCCACCGAGACGGTCTCGGCCTCGATCCACGAGGTGTTCAAGACCATCGGCGAAGCGGTCCTGATCGTGGTCGTG
Organism: Thioclava sp.; assembly: GCA_965277135.1. Taxonomy (GTDB): domain Bacteria; phylum Pseudomonadota; class Alphaproteobacteria; order Rhodobacterales; family Rhodobacteraceae; genus Thioclava. Next base: position 6,129 of record CBDIBW010000049.1, read on the forward strand.
GTGATCTTGCTGTTTCTCGGTTCCGTGCGCTCGGTCGCAATGCCGATCGTGACGATCCCGCTCTCGCTGATCGGGGTGCTCGCGATTCTGATGGCGCTCGGATACTCCGTCAACCTGCTGACCCTGCTGGCAATGGTGCTGGCGATCGGTCTGGTCGTGGATGACGCGATCGTGGTGGTGGAGAACATCCACCGGCATATCGAGGAAGGGATGAAGCCGATCCCGGCTGCCGTGCGCTCGATGAAGGAAATCACCGGTGCGGTCGTTGCAATGACGATCACGCTGGCCGCCGTTCTGGCGCCTTTGGGATTCACCGGCGGGCTGACGGGGCAGTTGTTCCGCGAATTTGCGTTCACACTGGCGGGATCGGTGATCCTCTCGGGGGTGATCGCGCTGACCATCACACCGATGATGGCCGGGCGGTTGCTGACCCAGGGCAATTCCAAGGGCTTCCAGGCCTTCGTCGATCGCAATTTCGACAAGTTGTCGAACTGGTATGGGCGCCGCGTGCGTGGCTCACTCGACGTGCGGCCTGTCACGTTGCTGATCGTTGTCGTTCTCGTCGGGCTGACCGGTTTCATGCTCACCCGCACCAGTACGGAACTGGCCCCCGAAGAGGATAGCGGGGCCGTGTTCGCGATCATGAACGGACCGCGTTACGCAACCAGTGACTACACCCAGACATATATCGACCAGATTGGCGAGCTGACCGCCAACATCCCCGAAGTGCGCACCGATTTCTCGATCGCAGGCTTTGGCAGGGATACCGCTCAGGGTGTCTATATCTGGGCACTCAGGGACTGGGCCGACCGGGACCGCAGTCAGAAGGAAATTCAGCAGGATATCCAGGCACGCCTGGCCCTCTCGACAGGGCTGAAGGGTTTTGCCTTCGCCCCCCCCTCGCTGCCCGGCACTGGCGGCGGGTTGCCGATCTCGGTGGTGATCCAGTCGATCCATTCGTCCAAACGGGTGGCCGAGATTGCCGAGGAGATCAGCAACAAGGCCGTGGCATCGGGCGAGTTCATCGTTGTGCAGAACTCGCTCAACTACGAAAATCCGCAGGTGGATGTGACCATCGACCGCGATCGGGCTGCCGCGCTCAATGTGCCGGTCTCGGATATCGGGGCAACGCTGGGTCTGCTGGTCGGCGAGGCATCGGTGGCGCAATTCGACCGTGACTCCAACAGCTATGACATCATCCCGCAGGTGCCGCGGAATTTCCGCGCCAATCCCGAAGCATTGGGGCGATATTACGTGCGTTCCTCCTCGGGCGACATGGTTCCACTGTCATCGCTGGTAAGGATCGAAACCGGTGTGAACGCCACCTCAATCGAACAGTTCAACCAGCTCAACTCCGCCACGATCACCGCCCTGCCTCTGCCTGGCCAGTCCACCGGACAGGGTCTGCGGACGATCACCGACATCGCCAGACAGGTGATGCCCGAAGGCTTCTTCCTCAACTATTCCGGTCAGTCGCGGATCGAGAGCCAGCAGGGCAACACGATCCTGATCGCCTTCGGCGCGGCCGTTCTGGTGATCTATCTCGTGCTGGCGGCCCAGTTCGAAAGCTTCCGCGACCCGTTCATCATCATGATGTCGGTCCCGCTGACGATCTTCGGCGCGCTGATCCCGCTCAATCTCGGCTTCGGCACCCTCAATATCTATTCCGAGGTCGGGCTGATCACACTGGTGGGGCTGATTACCAAGCACGGGATCCTGATGGTGGAATTTGCCAACCAGCAACGCGAAACCGCAGGGCTGACCCGGCTGCAGGCCATCGCGAAATCCGCCCAGATCCGCCTGCGCCCGATCCTGATGACCACTGCCGCGATGGCGCTGGCCGTGCTGCCACTGATCATGGCCGAAGGGGCGGGCGCCGCCGCGCGCAAGGCGATGGGGCTGGTGATCTTCTCCGGCCTGCTGATCGGGACGATGTTCACTCTGTTCGTCGTACCGATGTTCTACAGCTTCATCTCACCCTCGGACAAAGCCTGGACCGAGACCAGAAAACGCCGTGAAGAGGCCGGCTGAGACAAGAACCAGAGACGCCGGGGGGCACAGCCCTCGCCCCCCCGTGGAGTATTTCGGTCATGAATACAACAAGGAAAGAATCGCCGCGTCTTCCTGACAAACATTGTAAGAACACGTGACTCGATCTGGCATTTCTGCTCATTTGGAGAGCAAGCAAGGCGTGTCGATTGATGACAAGCGTTCAAGAGACACTCATCAAACCGAAGCTGGAACCTTTGGAGTATCCTTTTTGGTCAAGCTTTGATTTCGGCCAATGTTCGGTTTTCTTTGACGAGGGTGTTTGTGCGAAAGATATTTGACACTACCATTGCGGCTGCCCCGATAACGATGGCTGCCCCGATAACGATATAGAATTGATACATTGAACCCCTCCTCCCAACATCCTTGACCCGCGCTCGGGTGGCCGGGGTCTCCTCCGGCTTGGACGCTCTGACGGCACGAGGCATCAAGCAAGGGACACGTATCGACAAAACTGCAAAATGATCCTTGCAAAAACACCCAATCAGGGCTTGCCCGCCCCTCGGGCGATACGTTCTATGGTGCCCAAACCGGGAGCCGCATGTGATCCTCTACCGTTTTCTCGTCAGCCTCGCCGCCCTGCCTGTCCTGGCTCTTCTCGTCTGGCGCGCCCTGCGTGGCCGTGACGGGTGGAGGGCGTTGGCCGAGCGGCTGGGAGAAGGATCGTCCACCCCGCATGGCGGCTGGTGGTTGCACGCGGCCTCGAACGGAGAACTCGCCTCTGTCCGGTCGCTGATCGACAGGCTTCTGGCGGGGCGGCCCGGCTTGCACATCCTGGTTACCACGAACACGGTGACGGGCCGAACCCTGGCGCGTGGCTGGGGTCTGCCGCAGGTTACCGCACGGCTGGCACCGCTGGACCATCGCTTCGCGCTGGCGCGCTTCTTCGCTCGCCACCAACCCGATGTGCTGATCTTGATCGAGAACGAATTGTGGCCGAACCGCTTGGCGATGGCCGAGACCCGCAGGATCCCGGTCGCGGTGCTGGGCGCGCGGATCTCCGAGCGCTCGGCGCGGCGCTGGCGCAAGACCGGGCTCGGGCCGCGCCTGCTGTCCCGGCTGAGCGCCCTGTCCGCACAGAGCGTGGAGTCCGAGCAGCGCTTCGTGGGGCTTGGGCTGCCACATGACCGGATCCTGCCGCGGCTGAACCTCAAGACCGCCGTTGCCAGCCAAACCGCGCACCCTCTCGAGTGGCCGCGAGCCGACACGGTGCTTGCCGCTTCCACCCATGGTGGCGAAGAGGAGCAGGTGCTGGCTGCTTTCTTGCAGGCTCGCAGGCGACGCCCTGAACTGCGCCTGATCCTGGCCCCGCGCCACCCGCGTCGCTCGGCCCGGATTGCGGCACTGATCCACAAGACCGGACTGTCCCACACCACGCGCTCGGCAGGAGAGCCCCCTTCGACCGAGGTCTATCTCGCGGATACAATGGGCGAGATGGCGAACTGGTACGCGTCCGCAGGGATCTGTTTCATCGGCGGCACACTGGTGGCGAAGGGCGGGCACACGCCTTACGAACCCGCCGCCCATGGCTGCGCCCTGCTTCATGGTCCCGATATTGCCAATTTTCGCGAAGCCTTCGACAGGCTTGACGCCGCAGGCGGAGCCCGGATCGTCACCGACAGTCGCGCATTGAGCGATGCGCTGATCACGCTCGACGGTCCCGCCCAGTCCGCCATGGCGCAGGCCGCGAAATCTGCCCTTGGCAATGCCGCTGATCTGGCAGCGATGGCCGCGATGCTGGAGCAGAAAATGGCTGACGCCCACTTTGTGCGATGAAACCGTCACTTTCGGCCTCTCAGGGGCTCTGTTGGACAACTCCCCTATCCCTACTTTGTCAGATTTTTCTGATACGATACTCTCTGGCTTCACGGGACTGGTTTTGGGAGCCGACACCAGGGTCGCATCGGCGCGGGCCGAGTCTGTTCTGGCGGCCGATCGTTTCGCCGCCGACATGGACATGCCGGTCCGGGGCTATGCCAGATGCTCGCTCTTCGGCCATTCTGGAGACGGAAAGCGATGAGCAGGAGGCACCAGCCCCCCAACCACAACGCTCTCGCGCGATGAGAGCACCGACGCGGTAAGAGCCGAGATCGAATCCCTGCGCGATGAAATCAGATCGCAATTCCAAAGCCTGACCGACGCCGCCGATCCGCTCGCCATGCCCCTGGTCAAATACAATCTGAGCAAACGCCTGAAAGACGCCATGGCCAAGCCCGGCGCGGGGAAGTGCGGGGCATGAGCCCCGTGACGTCTTCCGTAACAGCAACCGTCCCCTGTGTCCCATCACCTCACGACGCGCAGCGTGAGATTGATACGACCGCCTCCGGGCAAAAGTGTGGATGTGCCGGGCGCGATCCGATCGACACCGTGGTAGAGCAGCCGCGCAGGCCCGCCCATCACCATCACATCCCCCGATCTCAGCCAGAGGCTCTCGGTCTTGCCGCCGCGGGCTTCGTTGCCGATGCGAAATCTTGCATCATCACCGAGGCTGATCGAGACCACGGGTTGCCCGAAATCGGCCTCGTCGCGATCCTGATGCATGCCCATTCTCGCACCCTCGGCATAGAAATTGACAAGGCAGCATTCGGGACTGCGCGCGGTGCCCGACACAGCCTGCCAGACGGCGAGAATACTGTCGGGGATCGGGGGCCACGGACGGCCCGAGGGATGGGTTTCACCATAACGGTAGCCGCGTCTGTCCGAGACCCAGCCGAATCGCCCTGCCGAGGTCATGCGCACCGACATCGGTTTTCCCCAGGGCGTCATTGGCGAGAACAACGGTGCCGCCGCGACGACGCTGCGCAGATCCCTCACCATTGCGGCCTGTTCAGCCGGTCCCAGCCAGCCCGCGAAATGCTGGACCCTGCGGACAAGGTGCGGCTTGGGGCGGTCGGGGGTGGCTTCGGGCATTTCCGTCACATTCTCGCAATCTGACGCAAGGCGTGTTCTTGCAGGGGCATTTCAGTCTCCTTATATAGCCTTCGAAGCCGGTGGCAGGCCAGCCCCGCGAAACCGGCAGAGCATGAACCGAAACCCAAGGGATAGGGACCGGGGGCCTGAGAGGACCCGCACCCCGTCATATCGCCAAGAGAGGGAAAAACATGGCCAAAGTCATTGGTATCGACCTCGGAACCACGAACTCCTGCGTCGCCATCATGGATGGTTCGCAGGCACGGGTTATCGAGAACTCCGAAGGGGCACGGACCACGCCCTCGATCGTCGCCTATACCGACGACGAACGTCTGGTCGGCCAGCCGGCGAAACGCCAGGCGGTCACCAATCCGTCAAACACCATTTTCGCAGTGAAGCGCCTGATTGGCCGCCGCACCACCGATGCCGAAGTCGAGAAGGACAGAAACCTTGTGCCTTACGCCATCGTCGATGGTGGCAACGGGGATGCCTGGGTCGAAGTGAAGGGTGAAACCTACTCCCCGGCGCAGGTCTCGGCCGTGATCCTGCAGAAGATGAAGGAAACCGCCGAGAGCTATCTGGGCGAGGAAGTTGCGCAGGCCGTCATCACCGTTCCGGCCTATTTCAACGACGCCCAGCGTCAGGCCACGAAAGATGCCGGCAAGATCGCGGGGCTTGAGGTTCTGCGCATCATCAACGAGCCGACTGCGGCTGCGCTGGCCTATGGCCTCGACAAGAAGGAATCGAAAACCATCGCGGTCTATGACCTTGGCGGCGGCACCTTCGATATCACGATCCTCGAAATCGACGGTGGCCTGTTCGAAGTGAAATCGACCAATGGCGACACCTTCCTCGGGGGCGAAGATTTCGACATGCGCATCGTGAACTACCTTGCCGAGGAGTTCAAAAAAGAGCACAGTGTCGATCTGACCAAGGACAAGATGGCGCTGCAGCGGCTGAAGGAAGCGGCCGAGAAGGCGAAGATCGAGCTGTCGAGTTCGAGCCAGACCGAAATCAACCAGCCCTTCATATCGATGGGCAAGGATGGCGCGCCGCTGCACATGGTCATGAAGCTGACCCGTGCCAAGCTCGAAAGCCTTGTGGGCGATCTGGTCAAAGCCTCGCTCAAACCCTGCGCCGCCGCGCTGAAAGACGCCGGTGTCAGCAAGGACGAAATCGACGAGGTGGTTCTGGTCGGCGGCATGACCCGGATGCCGAAAGTGATCGACGAAGTGACCAAGTTCTTCGGCAAGGAGCCCCACAAGGGTGTGAACCCGGACGAGGTTGTGGCCATGGGCGCGGCGATCCAGGCTGGCGTGCTGCAAGGTGACGTGAAAGACGTGGTTCTTCTCGACGTGACCCCGCTCAGCCTTGGCATCGAGACGCTGGGGGGCGTCTTCACCCGCCTGATCGACCGCAACACCACGATCCCGACCAAGAAATCGCAGATCTTCTCGACCGCGGAAGACAACCAGAACGCGGTGACGATTCGCGTCTTCCAGGGTGAGCGCGAGATGGCCGCAGACAACAAGCTGCTGGGCATGTTCAATCTTGAAAACATCCCGCCGGCGCCGCGCGGCATGCCGCAGATCGAGGTGACTTTCGACATCAACGCCGACGGTATCGTGTCTGTCTCCGCCAAGGACAAGGGCACCGGAAAAGAGCAGAAAATCACGATCCAGGCCTCGGGCGGTCTCTCGGATGACGAGATTGATCAGATGGTGAAGGACGCCGAGGCGAATGCCGAGGCCGACAAGTCCCGCAAGGATCTGGTCGAAACCCGTAACCAGGGCGAATCGCTGCTGCATTCGACCAGGAAGTCGCTCGAAGAGCATGCTGACAAGGTTGACGCATCGACCGTCGAGGCAATCGAACTGGCCTGCGGCGCGCTGGAAGAGGCGCTGAAGACCGACGAATCCGGCAAGATCAAGGGCGCGATCCAGAACCTGACCGATGCGGCGATGAAACTCGGCGAGGCCATCTACAAGGCCGAGCAGGAGAAAGCCGATGAGGCCGGGACCGACGAAGAGGGACCACGCGATGTCGATGACGAGATCGTCGATGCCGACTTCGAGGATCTTGACGAAGGCAAGCGCAAGTAATCGCGGACAGGAGCATCGGGGCGGGCCTGCCGGATCAGGGCGGGCCCGTTTCCCCTGTTTTCCAAGAGGGGTAACCAATGGCAAAACGCGATTATTACGATGTTCTGGGAATCGCCAAGGGTGCCTCGCCCGACGAGATCAAGAAAGCCTATCGCTCCAAGGCGAAAGAGCTTCACCCAGACCGAAACAAGGACAATCCCGACGCCGAAGAGCAGTTCAAGGAAGTGAACGAGGCCTATGACGTTCTGAAGGATGGCGAGAAGAAAGCCGCTTATGACCGTTTCGGTCACGCGGCATTCGAGGGTGGCATGGGTGGCCCGCGTCCAGGCGGTATGGGCGGTGGTCCGGGCCAGGGCGACTTTGCCTCGGCTTTCTCCGATGTGTTCGAGGATCTGTTTGGCGACTTCATGGGGAACCGTCCGGGCGCAGGACCACGTTCGCGCGCGCAACGTGGCTCGGATCTGCGCTACAACCTGAGGATTTCTCTGGAGCAGGCCTATAAAGGTGCGCGAAAGACGATCACCGTTTCCAGTTCCGCATCCTGTTCTGCCTGTCATGGCACCGGGGCCGAGGGCGGCGCCGAACCGCAGACCTGTCCGACCTGTTCGGGCATGGGCAAGGTGCGGGCACAAAACGGCTTCTTCACGGTCGAGCGCACCTGTCCGACCTGTGGCGGGACAGGCCAGATCATCAAGAACCCGTGCGAGGTCTGTCACGGTACGGGCCGGGTCGAGACCGAGCGCCAGCTTCAGGTCAATATCCCGCCCGGAGTCGAGACCGGCACCCGTATTCGCCACGCCGGAGAAGGCGATGCAGGGTTGCGCGGAGGTCCGCCCGGCGATCTCTACATCTTCATCGAGGTGGCCGAGCATCCGCTCTTCATGCGCGACGGGCTGAACCTGCATTGCCGGGTTCCGGTCAGCATGGTCAGCGCCGCAATGGGGGGCGAGGTCGAAGTGCCGACGATTGATGGCGGCCGGTCGCGGGTCAAGATCCCGTCGGGCAGCCAGTCGGGGCGCCAGATGCGCCTGCGTGGCAAGGGGATGTCGGCATTGCGTGGTGGGGGAACCGGTGACATGTTCATCGAACTCGCCGTCGAGACTCCCGTGAACCTTACCTCGCGACAGAGGGAGCTTCTGCGCGAGTTCCAGGGCATCGAGGTCGAGAACAATCCCGAAGAAGCGAGCTTTTTCAAGAAGGTCAAAAACTTCTGGGATGGCATGACGAGTTGACGGGGGCACCTTCGGGTGCCCTTTTCCCATACCAACTCGATATGAATTAACGTTTTGTTCACGCCGAATCGGGCATCGTCAGACCATGACACACAACCCGAGCGCCTTTCACGATTCTGCCCTGCCGCTCTTTGGCGATCCTGACGAGGTTCCGATTGGGACCTGCGACAGCAGGATGACAGAATCTGCGCCCTCCTACCTGCGCGATCATCGCAAGCGCTTGCGCGACCGTTTCATCGAAGGCGGGGCAGAGGCAATGCCCGATTACGAGTTGCTGGAACTGATCCTGTTCCGCGCCATCCCGCGCCAGGATGTAAAACCGCTCGCCCGACGCCTGCTGACGGTATTCGGTGATTTCGGACGCGTTCTGTCTGCCCCTCCGGCGCGGCTGCGCGAGGTAAGCGGTGTGGCCGATGCCGTCATTCAGGAACTCAAGATCGTTGAGGCGGCAGCGCAGCGCCTTGCCCGCTCCAAAGTCATGCAAAGGCCGGTTCTGGGGTCATGGGAGGCACTTCTGGATTACTGCCATATTGCCCTGGCCCATCGCGACACCGAATCTTTTCGGGTTCTATATCTCGA
>CBDIBW010000049.1:20000-74447 GCA_965277135.1 Thioclava sp.
CAGGGTAAGCCGACCCCTAAGGCGAGGCCGAAAGGCGTAGTCGATGGGAACCAGGTTAATAGTCCTGGGCCATGTGGTGGTGACGGATTGCGAAGGTTGTTCGATCTTATCGGATTGATCGGGCCGCCCAGCAGTTCCCGGAAACAGCCCCACTTCAAGATCGTACCCCAAACCGACACAGGTGGACCGGTAGAGAATACCAAGGCGCTTGAGAGAACCACGTTTAAGGAACTCGGCAAAATGCCTCCGTAAGTTCGCGAGAAGGAGGCCCGGTTCATAGGCAACTATGGGCCGGGGGCACAAACCAGGGGGTGGCGACTGTTTACTTAAAACACAGGGCTGTGCGAAGCCGCAAGGCGACGTATACAGTCTGACGCCTGCCCGGTGCCGGAAGGTTAAAAGGAGGAGTGCAAGCTCCGAATTGAAGCCCCGGTAAACGGCGGCCGTAACTATAACGGTCCTAAGGTAGCGAAATTCCTTGTCGGGTAAGTTCCGACCTGCACGAATGGCGTAACGATCTCCCCGCTGTCTCAAACGTGGACTCAGCGAAATTGAATTGTGTGTCAAGATGCACACTACCCGCGGTCAGACGGAAAGACCCCATGAACCTTTACTATAGCTTTGCACTGGCATCAGGATTGTGATGTGCAGGATAGGTGGCAGGCTTCGAGGCGCGGACGCCAGTTCGCGTGGAGCCTCCCTTGAGATACCACCCTTCGCACTCTTGATGTCTAACCGCGGCCCGTAATCCGGGTCCGGGACCCTGCATGGTGGGTAGTTTGACTGGGGCGGTCGCCTCCCAAAGCATAACGGAGGCGCGCGAAGGTTGGCTCAGAGCGGTCGGAAATCGCTCGTTGAGTGCAATGGCAAAAGCCAGCCTGACTGCAAGACTGACAAGTCGAGCAGAGACGAAAGTCGGCCATAGTGATCCGGTGGTCCCGAGTGGAAGGGCCATCGCTCAACGGATAAAAGGTACTCTGGGGATAACAGGCTGATGGTGCCCAAGAGTCCATATCGACGGCACCGTTTGGCACCTCGATGTCGGCTCATCTCATCCTGGGGCTGGAGCAGGTCCCAAGGGTACGGCTGTTCGCCGTTTAAAGAGGTACGTGAGCTGGGTTTAGAACGTCGTGAGACAGTTCGGTCCCTATCTGCCGTGGGTGCAGGATACTTGAGAGGAGTTGCCCCTAGTACGAGAGGACCGGGGTGAACGGACCACTGGTGGACCAGTTATCGTGCCAACGGTAGTGCTGGGTAGCCATGTCCGGACAGGATAACCGCTGAAAGCATCTAAGCGGGAAGCCCCCCTCAAAACAAGGTATCCCTTGAGGGCCGTGGAAGACCACCACGTCGATAGGCCAGAGATGTAAGCGCGGCAACGCGTTCAGTTGACTGGTACTAATGGCCCGATTGGCTTGATTTGATCCAGTAGAAGCAGGACTGCACCTGCCCGGATCAAAGCATGCAGACACAGTGACTTGCCTTGGACAGGCTGTCTTTCCCGGTTTGGTGGTCATAGCACGTGCAAAACACCCGATCCCTTTCCGAACTCGGCCGTTAAGTGCCGTCGCGCCAATGGTACTGCGTCTCAAGACGTGGGAGAGTAGGTCATCGCCAAACCTGGAAAACAGCATGAATCATCTCCGAAAAACGATAACAAAAACATACCCCGGGATGCCAAAAAAACCCAAGACAGAACCCGGCACCGAAAACGGGGGCAGAACAAGGGATTGAGTAATCCGAAATCGCAACAAGCTCACCAACACCAGAGCTTGAACAAAGCGCTTGATCAACGTGATCGCCAGCGTCAGGGTCATGACCTGACACAAACGGCACAAGCGCCAATGGACGCGGGATGGAGCAGCCCGGTAGCTCGTCAGGCTCATAACCTGAAGGTCGCCAGTTCAAATCTGGCTCCCGCAACCAAAATCCTTCGCGTTTCCAAACGCTTAGACGCCGCCCTCTAGGGCGGCGTTGGCGCCTCCAACGCCCGTGTCAACACTGTGGAAGCAAGAGGCGCCGAAGTCCTTCGTGCTTCCACATGAGCAGTTGGGCTCAGCGCTCCTCGATGAAGACACTGCACTCCTTCGAGCAACTCGTTGCAACGGCTGACAGAAAGACGGCCCGGGAGTTTCTTCAGCCCATGCTTGAGGCCCTGCCCTGCCAAGTCCACCAGGGTCTCACCGACAACGGCATCCAGTTCGCCGAGCAGCCCCGTAACCGCAACACCATGCTACTCCCGGCCAATGCGCTTCGACATGATCTGCGAAGCCAACGGGATCGAGCATCGCCTGACCAAGCCCAACCCTCCGTGGACCAACGGTCAGGTCGAGCGGATGAACCGCACCATCAAGGACGCCACGGTCAAGCGCTTCCACTACGAAAGCCACGACCAGCTGCGGATGCACCTCGCCGACGTCATGGCCGCCTACAACTTCGCTCGCAGGCTCAAGACCCTCAGCGGCCTCACGCCCTACGAATACATCTGCAAAATCTGGACATCAGATCCGGATCCATCCATCCTTGACACGATCCACCAAATGACGGGACTGAACACCTAGGCTTTGCGAACTGTTGTGCCCGGTAAGAGCTTGAAGCCGACATCGTGAACGCGCTCTTTGTTCGTGCCTTCCAGAGACGACAATATCAGATCGGCGGCTCTCTGGCCGATCTTGAAATGCGGGACGGCGGTAGACGTCAGTCGAAACGGCTGAATCGCTGAAATCGGCAAATCCCCCCATCCGGCGATCCCGATATTCCGAGGGATGGATAGGCCGCGCGACTCACAATAACGGATCCCTCCGATCGCCATGTTGTCGTTCTGGTAGTAGATTACGTCGAGTCCGGGATTGGCAGCTAGAAGCTGCTCTGTCCCGTAGAATCCTGAATAGAAGTTTGGCACGTCTTTCAGTCGTAGTTCTCGCTCAAGCCGTCCGCCTGAGTCCGCGATCGCGAGCGCATAGCCTGACAAGCGCGCGCTTGCGGCGTTTGCGGTATCGTGGCTGGTGCCGACGTAGCCGAAACTGCGATGGCCGCAATCACACAAATAGCGCCCCATCGCATAGCCGCTGTCGAAATGATTGATTCCAACGCTCTTGTCGAGCGGGCTGGAATTGAGATCCCAGATTTCGACGACCGGGATCTTGGCTGCCTTGAGCATCTGGATTGATTTTGGCGTGTGCGACCGGCCAGTGACAATCAGCCCTGCGGGCTTCCAAGCGAGCACTGTCTCGATCCACTGCTCTTCGTGTTCGAAATCATGCTGGGTCATGCCCAGCACGGTTTGATGCGAAAAAGCGCTTAGCTTGAAGTCTATCCCCTCGAGCACCTGGGTGAAGATCTCATTTCCGAGCTCGGGTATGCTCACACCGACAAATGTTGATCTCTGATCGCCCGCGAGCACTGGGGCTAGTCGATTCGGCAAATAGCCCAGTCGCTCCACTTCCGCCATGACCCGCGCGCGCGTCTCTTCGGAAAATCCGCCTCCGTCCCGCAAGACACGGCTGACGGTCATCTTCGATACGCCCGCTGCTCGAGCGACCTCTGTTAGGTTTATCTTATTGTAATTCATTGATTTATGCTCGACAATTCTCAGTTACGTTACAGGTAACGTTTTTTGATTGACATTGGAGTAGGCTAAGGCTGATCCTAGCTCAAGGTTACCGGTAACTCAATGCAGCGTTGAGTAGCGCTCGGGTTTTCCGGAGGCAACGGGAGGAGGGTGTGGTGCAACCAGCATCGCAACAAAATCTGCTATTCGACGGTATCAAGAAACATTTCGGCGGCACCTACGCGCTGAAGGGTGTATCGCTCAACATCGAGCGTGGCGAGATCGTCGCGCTACTAGGCGAGAATGGTGCGGGAAAATCCACGCTGATCAAGACGCTCGGCGGTATTCACAGGCCCGATGAGGGCCGGGTGATGATCGACGGGGTGCCCTATGAACATCGTCCGGGTGGCTTTGGCGAACGACAATCGGTTTCGTTCATCCACCAGGATTTGGGCATGGTCGAATGGATGACCGTGGCCGAGAACATGGCCCTTGCACTGGGCTATCCGCGCAAGGCCGGCCGGATCGACTGGCACCGAGTCGAGGCCGAGGCGGAAGCCGCGCTTGCCAAGGTGGGCTGCGATTTCGATCCAACCACAAAGATCAAGGATCTCTCCCGCACCGAGAAGTCGCTGGTCGCTATCGCGCGTGCGCTGGCGGTGGATTGTGATTTTCTTGTGCTTGACGAACCCACAGCTTCGTTGCCTGCCGACGAGGTCGAGCGCCTGTTCGAGGCGCTGCGCCCCCTCAAGGCACGCGGGGTTGGGATGATCTACGTTTCACATCGGCTTGACGAGATTTTTCGGATCGCCGATCGGGTTGCTGTGCTGAGGGACGGCGAGATGGTTGGTTTGCGCAACATTAAGCACACTACGCCCGAAGAGCTGGTCTACATGATCGTGGGGCGTAAGACGCGCGGCGTGATGAAGCCGCGCAGCACGCCAAGCGATGAGATTCTGTCGGTTCGAGACATGTCGGTCGGCCCGACCGGCCCGATCAGCTTCGCGCTGAATGAGGGTGAGATCCTGGGGCTCGTGGGACTGCGCGGCGCGGGGCATGAGGCGATCGCACGGGCCCTCTTCGGGATGCGCGAATTCGAAGGCGACGTAAGCCTCGCAGGCGCTAGACCCGATCTGCGCTCGCCTGCCGCGGCACTCGATTCCGGGATTGGTCTGGTGGCAGGCGATCGCACAGAGGAATCCGTTGCGCTATCACTCAATATCCGGGAAAATACGTTTCTCAATCCCCATGCCTTCGGGCGCAAGCTGCTCTCCTTCCTGTCGCCGCGCCGCGAATTGGCGATGGCCGAAGAGATCTGCGCCGGCGTGGCGCTTTCACCCAATGACCAGACCATGCCTATCGAGTCGCTTTCGGGCGGCAACCAGCAAAAGGTGGTGATCGGGCGCTGGCTGGCGACGCTGCGCAAGCTGCTGATCTGCGAAGACCCCACCGCCGGGGTCGATGTCGGCGCCAAGGCAGAGATCTACGCGCTTATCAACCAAGCGATGGAGGAGGGCGTGGGCATCGTCGTGGTCTCGACTGATTTCGAAGAGGTCGCCGCGATCTGCCACCACGCCGTGGTGTTCAGCCAAGGCCAGATCGTGGGCGAACTTTCGGGCACCAAACTGACGACGGAAAACCTGATCCAGGTGGCCTCGGCAGGCAACATGTCATTGAATTAAAAGGGAAAAATATTATGCAATCGCTGGAATCCAACGCGCTCGAACCGACGCGCGCGGAACTCAAGGGCCTTACCAAGCGCCAGAAGCTGATGCGTTTCGTGCCGGTCTACGGGCTCGGCATTCTCACGGTCTTCCTGATCGTCCTGTTCTCGGTCCTGCTGCCCGACACTTTTCCGACCATGCTGAACCTGCGCGCGATCCTGTCGGACAAGTCGATCATCGCGCTCTTGTCGCTGGGGGCGATGATCCCGATGGCGGCGGGCCGGATCGACCTGACTGTGGGTTACGGGATAGTGCTGTGGCACATCCTCGCCATCAGCCTGCAAATCAAGCTGGGCCTTTCCTGGCCGGTCTCGATCGCGATCGTTCTCGCGCTGGGTCTGCTGACGGGGTTCCTCAACGGGCTGCTGGTCGAGGTCGCCAAGATCGACAGTTTCATCGCGACGCTCGGCACCGGCACGGTGCTCTATGCGCTGGCGCTGTGGCATACCGGGGGCCAGCAGGTGGTGGGCGTTCTGCCCAATGATTTTTACGCCATCAGCGGAACTTTCGTCTTCGGGTTGCCGATCCTGGGCTTTTACGTGCTCGCCATCACGGTCGTGATGTGGCTGGTCTTCGAATACACGCCGATGGGCCGTTACCTCTATGCGATTGGTGCCAATCAGCGCGCGGCCGAGCTCAACGGCATTCCGACCCGGAAATTCGTCATCGGCGCCTTCATGGCCAGCGGGCTGCTGACCGCTTTCACCGGCGTTCTGCTGGCATCGAAACTGCGCATCGGACAGGCCTCGGTCGGGCTCGACTTTCTGCTGCCCGCGCTTGTCGGCGCCTTTCTCGGATCGACGACGATCAAGCCCGGACGGGTCAATGTCTGGGGCACGATCGTGGGCGTCGCGATCCTTGCCGCGGGAATCTCGGGCATCCAGCAGATCGGCGGTTCGTTCTGGGTCGAACCGATGTTCAACGGCGTCACCCTGCTGATCGCGATCGGTATCGCGGGATACGCACAGCGCCGCAAGGGCGCGAAGAAATAAGTCTTTGCAAGGGAGGAAAAAATGCACAGACGCACTTTGCTCAAAGGGTCCCTGGCTTTCGCGCTCAGCGCGAGCGCGGCAGGCCGGGCGCTGGCGGATCCGTTGGCCGATGCCAAGGCCTTCATGGAGGAATATGCCCAGCCCGCGACCGCTTGGGACGGCCCCACCACCGGCCCCAAGGCCAAGCCTGGCGCGACCATCGTGGTGCTGGCGGCTGACCTGAAGAATGGCGGCATCCTGGGCGTCACCAACGGCGTCAAGGAGGCCGCGGCGGCGGCGGGCTGGAACGTGCGCGTCCTAGACGGGGCCGGGTCGATCCAGGGGCGCACGGCGGCGTTCGGCCAGGCGCTCGCGCTCAAGCCGCAAGGGATCATCATCAACGGGTTCGACGCGGTCGAACAGCAGGCCTCGCTCAATCAGGCCAAGGCGGCGGGCATCCCGATGGTAAGCTGGCACGCCGGCCCCGTCATCGGTCCCGATCCCAAGATCGGCCTGTTCGTCAATGTCTCGACCGACGCGATGAAAGTGTCCGAGGCCGCCGCGGACTGGGCCTTCGTCGATGCGGGTGGCAAGCCCGGCGTTATCATCTTCACCGATTCCACCTATGCGATCGCGATCGCCAAGGCGAAACGAATGGAAAAGCAGATCAAGGATCTGGGCGGCACGGTGCTGGAATATGTAGACACGCCGATCGCCGATACCTCGTCGCGGATGCCGACGCTGACTACGGCGTTGTTGCAGCGCTACGGATCGAAATGGACCCATTCGCTGGCGATCAACGATATCTATTTCGACTTCATGGGGCCGGCGCTGGCTTCGGCGGGGATCGCGGGCGACGCCAATCCCAAGGGCGTGGCCGCCGGTGACGGGTCGCAAAGCGCCTATGAGCGGATCAGAGGCGGGCAATACCAGTCCGTGACCGTGGCCGAGCCGCTCAACCTTCAGGGCTGGCAGCTTGTGGACGAGCTGAACCGCGCTCTCAACGGCGATGGTCCCTCGGGCTATATCGCACCCTTCCACGTCGTGACCAAGGCCAATATCGACAGCGATGGTGGCGATCGCAATGTGTTCGATCCGGGCAATGACTATCGCGGCGAATACAAGAAGATCTGGGACGTCTGAGCCCCGCGCGGCGGCCGGAGGCTACTCCGGCCGCCTCCCGAGAAAATCCGATGATCCCAAGACTGAAAGGCGGTCTCTCTCATGGCACAATTGATGATGCTTATCGAAAAATGCAGCCATTGCGTAAGCTGGTATGATATCGAGACCGGCGCGCTCCAAGGCCGACTCGACCTGCCCGATTTCCCGCATGAATTCGTGGTCGATGATGCGTTTCGATATGCCTATATCGGCCATTACGGGGTGCAGAATTCTGGCATCGAAGGCACCGATGGCCGTTCTGTCATCGTCGTCGATATCCGCGCGCGCGAAGTGGTCCATACCTACGATCTGGGTGAACATGCCCGCCCGCATGGGATCGGACTGGACGGGCAGGGACGGCTATATGTCCTTTCGGAATGGACGGCCAGACTGCTGGTCAAGGAAGATCCGCGCGCCTTCGATCAAGGCTGGGATCACATTCACCCCACAGGTGGCCGGAAATCGCATCTCTTCGCGCTGACCAAAGACGGGCGGCGGGCTTATTCGATGAACCTCGCCTCGGGCGATGTGACGGTTTTCGATCCTTACGATCCGGCCGATACTCCTGTCGCGATCTGCACCGGCGAGAAGCCCGAGGGGCGCTGCCTGCGCGACGATGAGAAGATCCTCTATGTCTCGAACCGGATCTCCAACACCGTGTCGGTGATCGACGCGCAGAGCCTGGAGATCCTGCGCGATTTCCCGACGCCCGATGACCCCTGCCGGATCTATCACGATACCAAACGCAACCGGCTGGTCACGATGAACCATGCCGGCGGGTCGGTCAGCTTCTTTGACGAGGCGACGGGGGAAAACCTGCGCACGCTCACGATGCCGGCCAATCCTCTTGCGCTCTGCCTCGACGCGGAACTGAGCCACGTCTATATCGCCGTCGATTGCGAACAGGTTCTGCGGATCAATCTCGATACGTTCGAGACCGTGCAGGCCTTTGCCACTAGGAAGGAGCCCGATGTGATGGTCATCCTGCCCGACGGATTTTCCAGCCATTGGGAGGATGCCGTATGAATGTGCCGAAAATCGCCATCGTGCCGGGCGACCCTTCCGGGATCGGGCCCGAACTGATCGGCCGCCTTCTGGACAGCCCCGAGGTACGCGAGGCAGCCGATATCGTTCTGGTCGGCGACCGCCATCTGTGGGAACAGGCCGCGCGCCAGTCGGGATGCGAAATCCCGCTCGATACCATTGCTCCGAACGAGGTGGAGGCCGCGCGGGGCCTCGTGCATGTCGATCTCAGCACGATCGCCCCCGAAGAGGTACAACTCGCCAAGGTGACCGAGGCCGGCGGGCGCACCGCGCTGCGCTGCCTCAATGCCGCACTCGATCTGGCGCAGGCCGGGCATGTGGATGGGGTACTGTTCGCGCCGTTCAACAAGGCGGCGATGACCTTGGCCGGGCTCAATGCCGAGGACGAGCACCGCTACATGGCTCGCTATCTGGGCTTTTCCGGCTACCATTCCGAGATCAACGTGCTCGACGATCTGATGACGACGCGCGTGACCAGCCATATCGCCCTGCGCGACGTGGCCGACAATATCACCCGCGAGGGCGTGTCGCGCGCCGTGCATCTGGCCGAACAGACCCTGCGCCGCTCTGGACATGAGCGTCCGCGCATCGCGGTGGTCGCGCTCAACCCTCATGCCGGGGATAATGGCAAATTCGGCCGCGAAGAGATCGACATCCTCGTCCCCGCCATAGCCGAGCTGCAAGGCCACCAGATGGATGTGAGCGGCCCCTGGCCCTCCGATACCGTCTTTCTCAAGGCGCAGCGCGGTGAGGTCGATGCGGTGGTGACGATGTATCACGACCAGGGTCAGATCGCGATCAAGCTGATGGGGTTCGAACGCGGCGTGACCGTCGCGGGCGGTCTGCCGATCCCGATCGCGACCCCCGCCCATGGCACCGCCTTCGACATCGCGGGGAAGGGCAAGGCGCATGTCGGCGCGACCCGGCAGGCCTTCGATCTGCTCTTGCGCATGGCCAAGACACACCGCGCCAGCCGCGCGGCCTGAAAACCAGAGGGAAAAGAAAATGACCAAGATCAAATCGGTTCGGACCCGGGTCTGGAACTGGACCGGTCCGACCGTTCCGCCGCAGGGCTATTTCTGCACCAATGCCTCCGATGCGCTTTGGGCACGCGGCGACGCGATGGCCTCGTTTCGCTTCCATCAATGGCTAACCTGCGAGGTCGAGACCGAGGATGGCACGATCGGCATCGGAAATGCCGCGCTGGTGCCAAGCCTGGTGAAGAAGGCGATCGACGACTGGTTCGCGCCAATGGTGATCGGCGAGGACCCGTTCGATTACGCCTATCTGTGGGAAAAGATGTATCGCCGCAGCCATGCCTGGGGACGCAAGGGCGTCGGCATGACCGCGATCTCGGCGGTGGATCTGGCGATCTGGGACCTGATGGGCAAGCTGGTGGGCAAGCCGGTTTTCAAGCTGCTGGGCGGGCGCACCAAGGAAAAGATCCCGGTCTATTATTCCAAGCTTTACGCCGATGATGTCGATGCAATGCAGCGCGAGGCCGAAGCCGCGCGCGCCCATGGCTATCAGGGCTACAAGATGCGTTTCGGCTATGGCCCCAAGGACGGCATGGCGGGGATGCGCGAGAACCTCAAGCGGGTTGACGCGGTGCGCGAGGTGATCGGCTATAACGTCGATCTCATGCTCGAATGCTACATGGGTTGGAATCTCGATTACGCCAAGCGGATGCTGCCCAAGCTCGCTCGCTACGAGCCGCGCTGGCTGGAAGAGCCGGTGATCGCCGATGACGTGGCTGGATATCGCGAGCTCAACGCGATGAATATCGTGCCGATCTCGGGCGGCGAGCACGAGTTTTCGGTCCTCGGCTGCAAGGATCTGATCGCCAGCGGTGCGGTCAGCGTGCTGCAATATGACACCAACCGCGTCGGCGGGATCACCGCCGCGCAAAAGATCAATGCCATAGCCGAAGCCTTCCAGGTGCCGGTGACCCCCCATGCCGGCCAGATGCATAATTACCATCTGACCATGGCTAATACGAACTGCACGATCAGCGAATATTTCCCGGTCTTCGATGTCGAAGTCGGCAACGAGCTGTTCTATTACATCTTCGAGGGCGACCCGGATGCCGAGGGCGGCTTCATCGACCTCGACGAGACCCGCCCAGGGCTGGGAATCTCGATCACTGACAAGCATCTGCACAATTTCGAGGTGATCGAATGAGCGTCCCTTACAAGGGTATCTGGCCCGTTGCGCCGACCGCGTTTCACCCTGATGGTACGCTCGATCTCGAGGGTATGCGGCGGGTACTCGATTTCCTGGTCGACTGCCAAGTGGACGGGATCTGTATCCTCGCGAATTTCTCCGAGCAGTTCCTGATCTCGGATGCCGAGCGCGAGACGCTGACGCGGCTCTGTCTCGAACATGTAGCGGGGCGGGTTCCAGTGATCGTCACGATCAGCCATTTCGCCACGCAGATCGCCGTCGAGCGCGCCCGGCAGGCCAAAGACCTCGGTGCGGATATCGTGATGATGATGCCGCCCTATCACGGCGCGTCGTTGAAGGCCGGGCCGCAGGCGATGGTCGAGCATTTCGCCGCCGTGGGCGAAGTCGGGATCCCGATAATGGTGCAGGATGCGCCGCTTTCCGGGGTCGATCTGCCGGTGCCGCTTCTGGTGCAGATGGCGCGCGAGATCAAGATGCTCAAGCTCTTCAAGATCGAATGTCCGCGCGCGGCCGACAAGCTGCGCGTGCTGATTGCCGAAGGCGGTGCCGCGATCGAGGGGCGCTTCGATGGCGAGGAGGCAATCACGCTGCTGGCCGATCTCGATGCCGGGGCGCGCGGGGCGATGACCTCGGCGATGATCCCTGACCAGATCAGCCCAGTGATCACCGCCTACCTGGCGGGTGATCGCGCCGCGGCGGTGACGGGCTATCAGCGCATCCTGCCAGCGATCAATCACGAGAACCGCCAGTGCGGCTGGCGCTCGGCCAAGGCGGCGATGGTGGAGGGCGGAATTATTGGCTCGGACTTCTGCCGCCATCCGATCGAACCGCTGCATCCGCAAACCCGCGCGGGCCTGATGGGCTTGCTCGCGCCGCTCGATCCGCTCGTTCTGAGATGGGGGAAATGAAAATGACGACGATGATTACAGGCAAAAATTTGATCGAGGGTCAATGGGAAGGCTCGCCCGAGGCGCTGGCGGCGCCCGCGCTCGACGGTGTCGAGGTCGCGCAGGCGGATGCATCCCAGGCCGACCGGGCTGCCCAAGCCGCGCGCGCGGCCTTCCGGCCCTATTCGCAGATCAGCCGGGGAGAGCGGGCGGCGTTCTTGCGCGCGATCGCCGAAGAGATTGAAGCAGCGGGCGCGGAGATCACCCGCATCGGCGCGGCCGAGACCGGCCTGCCGGAGGCACGGCTCGAGGGAGAGCGCGCCCGCACCATCGGACAATTGCGTATGTTCGCCGATCTGATCACCGAGACCGGCTATCTTGATATCCGGCACACGCCCGTCTTGCCCGACCGTGCGCCCCTGCCACGGCCCGATTTGCGGCTGATTCACAAGGCGATCGGACCGGTCGTTGTCTTCGGTGCCTCCAATTTCCCGCTTGCCTTCTCGACGGCGGGGGGCGATACGGCAAGTGCGCTGGCCGCAGGCTGTTCGGTGATCGTGAAGGCACATCCCGCCCATCCCGGCACGGCCGAACTGGTGGCGCTTGCGATCGAGCGCGCAATCGCACGCTGCGACATGCCGCGCGCGACCTTCCAGATGTTGCATGGCGCAGGCCCCGCGATCGGCGCGGCACTGGTAATCCATCCGCAGATCGACGCGGTCGGCTTCACCGGATCGCTTGGCGGCGGGCGCGCGCTGTTCGATCTCTGCCATCAACGCCCGCGCCCGATCCCGTTCTTTGGCGAGATGGGCTCGATCAACCCGGTCTTTTGCCTGCCCGATGCAATGGCCGCGCGTGCGGCGCAGATCGGCGCTGGCTGGGTGGCCTCGTTGGCGATGGGGGCAGGGCAGTTCTGCACCAATCCCGGCGTGATCATCGGTGTCGCAGGCGAGGCATTCGACACGCTGCGCACGACCGCGCTCGATGCGCTGTCGCAGGCCGAACCGCAAGAGATGCTGACCGGTGCGATCCGCGCCGCCTATGTCGCGGGCATTGACGAGATCGCCGGGCTGGCCGAACCGCTTTGCCGACCTGCTCAGCCCGAGGAGGCGCGTCTCGCGTTGCCTGCGGCCTTCCGCGTCGACGCCGGGGACTGGCTGGCCAATCCGGGCCTGCATCGCGAGGTCTTCGGCGCTTTCGGCATCTTTGTCGAATGCGCCTCGGTCGAGGAGATGTACGCGGTGGCGGAAGCGCTTGAGGGGCAATTGACCGTGACCCTAATGCTCGAAGAGCGCGATGTCTCCTTGGCGCGCGAACTGCTGCCGGTTCTTGACGAGAAGGCCGGGCGGATCCTGTGCAACGGCTATCCGACCGGCGTGGAGGTCTGCGCGGCGATGATGCATGGCGGGCCCTATCCAGCGAGCACCGATATCCGCTCCACCTCTGTCGGCACGCTGGCGATCACGCGCTGGCTGCGCCCGGTCAGCTATCAGAACCTCCCCGCGGCGCTTCTCCCCGACGAGCTTTGCGAAAAAGAAGACGAGGAGGGCTGATATGTTCGGCGAATTGGAAGGCACCGGTTTCGAGGTGCTGTCGCCCGATTTCAATGTGTGCTTCATCGGGCATGCGCGGGTCGAGCGGCTCTGGACCGGCGCTCGGTGGTCGGAGGGACCGGTCTGGTTTGGGGCGGGCCGCTACCTGGCCTGGAGCGACATTCCCAACAACCGGCTGATGCGCTGGGACGAAACCGACGGCTCGGTCTCGGTCTTCCGCAAGCCATCGAATAACACGAATGGCAACACGATCGACCGCGAGGGGCGGTTGGTGTCGTGCGAGCATCTGACCCGGCGACTCACGCGCACAGAACATGACGGCAGCATCACCGTTCTGGCGGATCGCTGGCAGGGCAAACGCCTGAACTCGCCCAATGATGTTGTGGTGAAATCGGACGGGTCGATCTGGTTCACCGATCCCTCCTACGGGATCATGATGGATTACGAAGGTGAGCGCGCCGAAAGCGAGATCGGCGCCTGTTACGTCTACCGGGTCGATCCCGATAGTGGCGACGTCAAAGCCGTCGCTACCGATTTCATGAAACCTAACGGGCTCGCCTTCTCGGCCGATGAAAAATGGCTGTTCATCGCCGACACGGGCGGCACCCACGACCCCGGTGGCCCCGCGCATATCCGCAGGCTTGCCGTTTCAGCCGATGGTAAAAAGCTCGGAAAAGGAGTGGTTTTTGCCGAATGCGAGAATGGTTTCTTTGACGGTTTCCGGCTAGATCGCGATGGCCGAATCTGGAGTTCGGCCGCTGATGGGGTGCATTGTCTTGATCAGTCGGGTACTCTTATCGGAAAGGTGAAAATTCCAGAAATCGTTGGAAATGTTTGCTTTGGCGGAGCAAAAAAGAACCGACTGTTCATGGCAGCGACTACATCACTCTACAGTGTCTTTCTGAACGTAAACGGTCTCTAGTGGTCTGCCCGAGAGATAAATCACCCATTTGGGGTTCCCCTTGCACTCGGATCGTGCGAGTCTGGTCCATGGACAAAGCAGGCTCAATCCTGCTCACGAAGTCAGAGCGTTGCCGGCTTGAACGGATCGTCGCGGACCGGAACAGCGCGCACAAACATGTCTGGCGATCGCGGATCGTGGTGTTGAGCGCGGATGGCGTCGGGCTCATGGCGGTCGCGCGGGCGACGGGCACAACGAAGCATACCGTTTGGGAAGCATACCGTTTGGCGCTGGAGAGCGCGGTTTCTTGAGGCGGGCGTGGACGGTCTGTTGCAGGACGCCACGCGCCCGCCCGGCAAAGCCCCAATTGCGCCCGAAAAGGTGACCGGGAGTGTGGCGCTGACCCAGGGCGCCCCCGCTGCACGAGGCGACCGCACGAGGCGACGCACTGGACGGCCCGAGCGATTGGCCAGGGCGTCCGGGTTGGCGGTCTCGACGGTGCACAAGATCTGGAAGGCGCATCGGCTGACCCCTCACCGCTGGCGGGTGTTCAAACTGTCACGCGATCCGGAGTTTGCGAAGAAACGCCATGATATCGTTGGACTTTACGTCGTCGGCGTTGAACAACGCTTATGCGGCCAGCTCGCGTTTGCGCCAATGGCCCTCGACCGCCTTGATGGGGTGACGGGCCGCGGCGCGCCAGGCAAGCAGCATGACAAAAAGACCCCTCAGCCGAGCCAGGATCTTGCGGATGTTGTGGCCGCAACCACAGAGGACGGCGAAGATCGCATCGCCCCTGGTACCTTTGAGTGGGCAGCGCGCCAGGCGCCCGTCGGTTTTCATGTGGCCGATCTCCGGCTCGCTCGCGCTGCGTCATCGCAGCTGCGCTTTCAGCCCCTTCGTCAGGCCGCGGCGCATGCCGGAAATCAGCACCTGCGTGTCACGGACATCGTGACCGCGGTAACCGCGGTCGACGACTGCGAGCGCGGGTCGCCTGTCGGTGAGCGTCTCGACCTGCTCCAGGGCCTCGGCCAGGGTGTGGCCGTCGTAGGATCTGGACCCATTAATTCTGCATTCTCAGTTTGACAGATTTGGTGTCTGACCAGGAGCAGGGCCGTGGGAATAGTGGTTCTATTTCAAGGCTCTGAGACGACGGCAGGCGCGAAATCCGTCAAACCCGAAGGGCGCCGGGAAATGCATGATCTCACCGACGCCGTCCTGAACGAGGTCCGGGACTGGCAGAGCCGGGCACCGGACCCGGCTGATCAGGTCGGGCGAGACCTTCAGACCATAAAGGTCGAGCAGGTGGGACTGGATATCCCGCACCGTCAGCCCGGCGGCGCAGAGCCCGATGATCCTGGCGGCCATCCCGTCGATCCGGGCAAGGTCTTTGAACACCGGCCCGTCTTCACCAACCCGGGCTCGAAGCGGCTGTCACGGTCGCAAGGCATCGAAGATGGGGCACCGCCACAGGCAGCTCGCCGTCCTGCCCCCTCAGCACCGCCCCCTCAGCACCCTGGTCGAGACGCCAGTCCGGCGGTTCGTCTGACCGGCTGGCGCTTCCTTGCCTTCTTCGTAGCCGAGGTGCGCTGTCACCGCCATGAGGACATCATCCTCAAGGACAAGGGCGTAATCGTGGTCCGAGGCGAGAAACGTTTCCCATACCTTGATATGGCTCAGGAAGCATGAAACATGCGGGCCTTGCATTTTGTCATCCACCGCCGGGATACGGATGAATTCCAGACCCTGTGCGCTCAGCAATTCCGCCATATGCGCCATTCGTTCTGTCGAGCGGTCCAGGTTGATTACATAGGTTTGCGTCATAACAGGCCTCGCCAACATGGATCATGCCTCTTCCGCTTCCGGTAAGCATCTTCATTAAGAACACCTGAAATCCATCAACATCAATGCCGGAACAATAACTTTCATGGGCGATCGTGTGATTGTGAAAACGCTCCGGCGAGCGTCATCAACAGACAGTTTCATCAACCAACAGGGGGGCAGGCCATGAGTGACACCGGCTTCATCTCGACGCTCAATTCGATTTTCGGCGGCGCGGCTGCCACGCTGATCGGGGCCTTTGCGGGGCGCCTGATGTGGCACTCGGCCGAGGTGCGGCGCGGGCATCGCCGTTTCCTGAGCAAGGAACTCCTGTGGGAGATTCCGATCGCCGTCGGCATGGCGCTGATTGGCGAGGCCGCGGCAGGCTATATCGGCCTGGCCCAGCCCGTCGCGACCGGCTTTGTTGCCCTGCTCGCCTATCTCGGCCCGCGCGGCATCGATGTGCTGCTCGCCACCTGGATCGAGCGCCGGAAATGAAGCGATCAGGCCAAGCCCCTACAGCAACTTGACCAGCGCCGCAACCACGACCACTGCCGTTACCATCATCGAACCCATGCGGATCGTGAGGTCGTGCCGAAGACGAAGCTCCATCTCCTTGAGGTCGCGCTTGGTGGCAAGCTCGTTGGTGATGAGGTTGCGCTGTTCGTCGGCAATCACCTCGGCTTGCGGCTCGGGCATCCCCGCCGAGACAAGGCGCTTGACGTAAGTGTGGGTGTCGAAAGCAAGAAGGGCAGACATGGGCGACCTCGGGTCAGGAAGAGCCTGTCCAATATGGCAGCAAAGCCTTGGCGTTTCAAGCAGCCCCCAAGCACCTCTGGCCACCACATGGCCATCACCTGACCGCCCCGCCCTCTGCGCGGGGCTTTTTCATGGGAGAATGACATGGATGAAAACGGAATGGACGAAAACAACATGGACAGGGCGCAATTCTTCCAGGCCCTGCGCGCGGATGGCCCGTTCGGTGGCCACCTCAGCCAGGGCCAGGTCGCGGGGATCGAGGTGTTGCTGACGGCCATGGCCCGCCTGCCGATCAGCTACACCGCCTACCTTCTGGCCACCGCCTGCCACGAGACCGCCCGCACCATGCGTCCGGTGCGCGAGACACTGGCCGACACCGACGATCAGGCGATCGCGCGGCTCGAACATGCCTAGGCCAAGGGCGATCTGCCGTGGGTGCGCAGCCCTTACTGGCGCCGGGATGCGGACGGCAAGGCGTGGTTCGGGCGCGGCTATGTGCAGCTCACCCACAAGGAGAACTACCGCAAGGCCGGGGCGATGATCGGCGCCGATCTGGCGTGCGATCCCGACCGCGCGCTGGACCCGGACCTCGCGGCGCGGATCCTCGTGGACGGGTGCGAGACCGGGATCTTCACCCGCGCGAACGGCAAGCCCGGCCACAAGCTGAGCGACTATCTGCCCGGCGACTATGTCGGCGCGCGGCGGATCGTCAACGGCAGTGACAGGGCGCAGACCGTCGCGGGCCATGCGCTGGCATTTGAGGCCGCACTTGTGGCGGGCGGATATGGTCCCGCGCGGAAGCCCGAGACGCCGCCAGAGGCCCCGTCCGGCGGTCTTTCCGCATGGGTTTTGACGCTCATCAAATCACTCACAGGAGACCGACATGAAACTCGTTGACGATTACAGACAGGCGTGGCGCTGGCTCGCGGAAGTGAGTTGGACATTCGAGATGTAACCTATTGATTTCATATGGTGCGACTTGTTGGAAATTTTTTCATATCATATTGATTTATTTTATAAATTGGCAGTCCGTAGGGGAATCGAACCCCTCTTTCCAGGTTGAAAACCTAGCGTCCTAACCGATAGACGAACGGACCATCTTTTGTCGTGCCGGGCGATGCCCCGCTTTAAGTGGAGCGGTATGTAGGCCAGCGGCGCGAAACGCGCAAGAGGATTTCAGAGGTTTTTCCAAATTTCTTTACAGATATCGCCAGGACGGGTCTCGCAAGGCTCTATTTTTTCATTATAAAACAGTTGGTTCAAACAGGGGCTGCGTCTTCGATGCGAAGCTGCACCTTGTTGCGCCCACCCCAGGAGTTGATTTCCAGCTGGCCTGCGAGGTGGAATCTGTTCGCCCCCGGTTGCAGCAGAGCCGGGCCAATCGGGCCGGTGAAGGCACCAAAGCAGATCGCCTCGATCCGTGCGCCCATCCCGTCGCCAAAGTGAAAGCGCAGGTGGCTCTCGCCAATCCGGCGCGGACCAAAGATCGCCATGTCGGAAAAGGCAAATCTCGGGGCGGGAGCACCCTGGCCGTAGGGGCCTGCGCGTTCCAGATCCTCGATCAGTTGCAAGGTGGCGGCACCCGGCATCAGCATGCCGTCAAGACGCAGATCCTGCGGGCCTTGCGATCCGGCGCCCTGTTTCATCAGCAGTTCGGCCAGACGCGCCATCGCGGGCTCAAGACGTGATTCCTCGACCGTCAGGCCGGCCGCCATCTTGTGCCCGCCTCCTTTCAGCAACAGCCCCTCGGCTGTGACTGTCTGGATCGCGGCACCCAGATCGATGCCGGCGACCGAACGGGCCGAACCCTTGCCGAACCCATCCTCCAGCCCGATCACCACGGCGGGGCGGTTGGTGACTTCCTTCAGACGCGCCGCCACGATACCAACGACGCCGGGATGCCAGCCCTGACCTGCGGCCCAGACCAGCGGCGCCTCAAATCCGCGTGCCTCGGCCTGGGCAAATGCTGCGTCACGCACGGCGTTCTCAACCTCGCGTCGATCTGAATTGAGTTGATCCAGACGTTCGGCCAGGGCCTGTGCTTCTACCGGATCGTCGGTCGCAAGCAGGCGTGCGCCCAGATCCGCCGCACCGATCCGCCCGCCCGCATTGATCCGCGGCCCCAGCACAAATCCCAGGTGATGGGCCGTGGGCGCGCGATCAAGCCGCGCCATGTCAGAGAGCGCCACAAGTCCGGGCCGCTCACGCTGCGCCATGATCCTGAGGCCCTGCCGCACCAGTGCCCGGTTGCAGCCGGTCAGCGGCGCGACATCGGCCACCGTTGCCAGTGCCACCAGATCCAGCAGCGCCATCAGAGGCGGACCCTGGATGCCTGCGTCACGCATTTGCCGGTTTGCCTCGACCAGCATCAAAAAGACGACTGCCGCCGCGCAAAGATGGCCCAGATCGCCGGTCTCGTCCTGCCGGTTCGGGTTGACCACCGCCAGGGCGTCGGGCAGCGTTTCGCCACCCAGGTGGTGATCGAGGATAACGACATCGGCAGGCTTGGCGGCTGTCACCGGTTCATGGCTGAGCGTGCCGCAATCGACGCAGACAATCAGCGAGTGATCGCGGGCCAGCGCCTCCATCGCCGGAACATTGGGACCATAGCCCTCATCGATGCGGTCGGGGATGTAGAGAGTCGCCCCGCATCCCATGGCCCGCAGCCATTGAAGCAGCGCCGCCGCCGAAGACCCGCCATCCACATCGTAGTCGGCAAAGATCGCAATCTTTTCGCCTTCCTTCACGGCGCGCAGGATCCGTGCGGCTGCGGTCTCCATGTCGCGCAAGGAACGTGGATCGGGCAGCAATTCCCGAAGGGTCGGCTCCAGAAATGTTCCAGCCTCTTCGGGAGCCACCCCGCGCGAGACGAGAATGCGTGCAAGCGGCAGGGGCAGGCGGGTCTGCCGGGCCATGGCTTCGGACAGGCGATCTTGCACGGGATCGGGGCCGACCCAGCGCCGCCCGGTCAGGGACCGGTCAACGGAAAGGAAACTGCTCATGCGCCCGGGTGTAACGGTTTGGCGTCTGTGCCGCCAGAGGCTGCGTGCGTGCGCAAAGAAGCCCCTCGGCATCTGCGCACCCGACAGCACCTGTGCCAGCACGAGGACAGGCGCATTCCCGATGGGGAGCGACCCGTCATGCACGGCTGCGTCACGATGTCATCGTGAAACTCCCGGCCAGAGCGCTCGATCACTTGTGCCTCGCCATGGCCTGCAAGAAAATATGGCGAAGAATTTCGGGGCAGATTCCGGGATAAAAGAACAGCGCAAAATAATGTGGTTCCGTTCACGGAAAGAGAGAGCTCTTCATGCCGGCTCTCATTCTGCGCTGCCGCGCAGGATATCGGTGAATTTCATCGCCGGCTCATGCAGGCGTGCCCGATAGGGCGGGATCGCCTCGGCCACCCGCATCACGTAGTTGCGGGTTTCGGTGAAGGGAATCATTTCAACCCAGTCGATCACATCCACTGTGCCGACGCGCGGATCGCCCTGATCCTTCATCCAGTTGCGCGGGCGGCCGGGACCGGCATTGTAGCCGCTGGCCAGAAGAACCACCGACGCTCCGAACGTGTCGCGAAGCTCGGACAGGTAGGCCCCGCCCAGCCGCAGGTTATAGGTTGCATCCGTGGTCAATCGCCCGAACAGGTATTCCATCCCGGTCTTGCGGGCCATCATCCTGGCCGTGCCGGGCTTGAGCTGCATCAGCCCTTGCGCGCCCGCAGACGAGACCACGCCGATATCGAACTGGCTTTCGCGCCGCGCGACCGCCAGCACCAGCGCCTCGGGCACGCCTAGGTCGTTGCTCGTCAGGTCCGGGATCGGCCAGAGCACCTGTGGCAGGATCTCACCCTTCGCCGCGGCCCGTTTGCCGATGATCAGCGCAAGATAATCATCCTTCCGCTCCAGCGCGTATTGCGCCAGTGCACGGAAATTCCCTGGCCCGAGGCTTTCTTCCAGATGCAGGATGAAACGCGCCGCCAGTTCCTTGTCACCGGCCTCGTAGAGCAGTTGGGCGGCCTGAAACACACTGCTGTGGCGGAACTTGTATAGGTGCCAGTTGGCCAGTTCGACCCCGTCGCCGATCTCGGCGGGAAGGGGCATGCCGAGTCGTTCGGCCGAGAGCAGCCCGTAATAGGCGCTCTGATAGTCGGCGCCCCTGGTCCAGGCGGCCCGCGCGTCCTGCATCCGGCCCAGCGCCTCCAGGGCGCGGCCCTGCCAATACCAGGCGCGTGCCTTTGAGATCGGCCCGTCCACTGCCCGTTCAAGCGCCTTGAAATGGCGCAGAGCCGTGGTCGCGTCGCCCAGTTTCAGCGCCGCATAGCCCGCGATCCATTCGAGATCGGCATAGTCCGTGCCCCCCGGCTCCAGGTAGTGGTTTGCAGCCAGCTTGCAGGCGCGTTCGGGATTGCCGTTGCGCAGATCCCAACGCGCCTGATAGCCGCGCAGCCGTGCCCAGAGCGCCGGATCCTCCAGCTCGGCCGCCGAGGTCGAGCGTTCGAGGATCAGATCCGCTGTGCCATCTTCCAGCCCCGCCCGCCAGCGCCACCAGGCGCGGTCCCGCGCCAGCCCGGCGGAGCGCCGCACCATATAGTCGGGCACCCTGGCCACCAGTTCATCGA
This sequence comes from Thioclava sp., assembly GCA_965277135.1. Taxonomy (GTDB): domain Bacteria; phylum Pseudomonadota; class Alphaproteobacteria; order Rhodobacterales; family Rhodobacteraceae; genus Thioclava. The sequence goes on from CBDIBW010000049.1 coordinate 41,177, forward strand.
CACCTGTCACGCGGGCCTGCAGGGCGATGCGTGCCTCGGCCACGGCGCGCGTGCCCGGCGTCACCAGATCCAGCATCCGCCGCGCCTGGGCAAGGTCTCCGCGATCAAGCATGCTCTGCATCCGCCCGCCGTGATGCGATGCGATCAGATCGGGATAGTCGCGCTCAAACTGCGCCTGTTCCTCGGCGCTCATCGGCAGGTTGCGCCATGCGATCCCGGCCATCTGTGCGGCGGTGGTCTTTTGCCCCAGTGCCAGACGGGCGGCGATCAAGGCCAGCGCCCCGCTGCCGGTCTGTGGTGGCCCGAGCCTGAAATAGTCGATCACCTCGCCCGGTGGCAGCCCGTCAAGAGTCGCTTCGCCTTTCTCGCGCAGCAAGGGCATCCCCGGCCAATCGCTGCGACGCCTGGCAAAGTCGCGATATTCCTCGAACGCGCCTTCGCCTGCGCGAAGCCTCTGCCACGCGATGAGGTCGGCCCCGAGCGGGCCTGCGCGACGCGCCCTCGCCTGCGCCATATCCCAGTCGCCGGATCGCGCATCGGCCAGCGCACGGGTCAGCGCGCCCTCCTCGGCCCGCCCGTCAAGGGGCAGCGTTGCGATGCTCAGCGCGCTCAGAGCCGCAAGAAACTGGCGTCGGATCATCGTGGCGGCTCGCTATATCCCTGCTACTGGCTTGGCTTCTCACAGATCGGCGCAATTCACAAGTTGGCAAGTGCGCGGTGGTGGCTTATGTTTCGTGTGATCAACGCCGGAGCAATCCCGTGTCCGGCCACAGTCAAACAGGGAGCGTGTCATGTTCAAAGGGTCCCTTCCCGCACTCGTCACGCCGTTCAGGGACGGCGCGCTGGATCTGGACATGCTCGGGAGACTTGTCGAGTGGCATATCGAGCAAGGCAGTCACGGCCTTGTGCCGGTGGGCACCACGGGCGAAAGCCCCACGCTGAGCCACGATGAACATATGGCGGTGATCACCGAGGTGGTGAAAGCCGCCAGGGGCCGCATTCCGGTCATCGCGGGTGCCGGGTCGAACGCGACCGCCGAAGGGGTGGACCTGATCCGGCACGCCGCCCGGACCGGTGCCGACGCAGCACTTGTGGTGACGCCCTATTACAACAAGCCGACCCAGCGCGGCCTGATCGCCCACTTCAGCGCGCTGCATGAGGCCTGCGATCTGCCGATCGTGATCTACAACATCCCCGGCCGTTCGGTGATCGACATGACCCCCGAAACGATGGGCGAACTGGCCAGGCTGGAGCGCATCGTCGGGGTCAAGGATGCAACCGGCAAGCTGGAGCGCGTCTCGATGCAGCGCCTGACCTGCGGGCCGGAGTTCATCCAGCTTTCGGGCGAGGATGCGACCGCTCTCGGGTTCAACGCACATGGTGGCGTGGGCTGCATCTCGGTCACCGCGAATGTCGCGCCCCGGCTCTGTTCGGAATTTCAGGAAGCGACCCTGCGCGGCGATTTCGCCAAGGCGCTGGACTATCAGGACAAGCTGATGCCGCTGCATATGGCGATCTTCCTTGAGCCGGGCGTGGCGGGCGCGAAATACGCGATGTCGAAGCTGGGTCTGTGCAGCGCAGAGGTGCGCCTGCCGCTGACCGGGTTGCTGCCCGAGACCAGGTCGGCCATCGACGCGGCCATGACCCATGCCGGGCTGATCTGATAGGGACTTTGGATCCGGGCCGTGGTCCGGGCCTTGGCCGCGCCATCCCTGGCTTGCCGACGTGTGAGGTTTTACCAACGCCTGAGCGCGTCTTCGTCGCTGTCCTTCGCCGCGACCCAGGATGAGCCGTCGCGGCCATGCTCCTTTTTCCAGAACGGGGCACGGGATTTGAGATAATCCATCACGAACCCGGCCGCCTCGAAAGCCGCCTTGCGATGGCGCGCGGCGGTGGCGACCATCATGATCTGTTCACCGATGGCAAGTCGTCCGTGCCGGTGGATCACGCGCAGATCGGCCAGATCCCAACGCGTGGTGGCCTCCTCCATGATCCTGGCGATCGCCCGTTCGGTCATGCCGGGGTAGTGCTCCAGTTCCAGCGCCTCCATCAGGCCGGTATCGTCGCGCACCACGCCGGTGAAGGTCACGACCGCGCCCACATCCGCACGACCCGCGCCGAACGATCTGAGCTCTGCACCAAGGTCGAACGGCTCGGACTGGACGGAAATCTTCATCTCATCCCCCCTCATCCCCCCGCCTCATCCCCCGCCTCATCCCCCCGTCATCGGCGGGAAGAATGCCACCTCGCGCACACCAACGAGGGAAGCGTCGAAGTCGGACAGATTCTGATCCAATGCCACACGCAGGGCGGAGATATCCGCGAAGGCTGCGGCATGGTGCGGGTCGCGGCCACGCAACTCCGCGATCAGTTCGGCGGGTGTCGCAGCCTCGGTGTTGATCCGTTCGCGGGCCACGCCGACCCGTTCGCGCAGCCAGGCAAAATAGAGTATGTCAATCATGGTCGGGATCCTTCAGATAGGGCAGGGCCTTGCGAAAGTAGTCAAAGCCGGTGATCGCGGTCAGAACGGCCGCGAGCCAGATCGATGCCAGCCCGATACGGGTTGCAATATCGGCCGGGCTGAGGCCCATCGGGATGTCGCCTTCGCCGGCACGTGGCGCGCGGCCATGTTCGAGATAGGCAAGTCCGGTGCCCAGAAACAGGATCGCGATCGCGATCATCTGGGCGGTCGTCTTCCACTTCGCCAGCCTGGTGACTCGCAACCGGCGCGCATCGGTGACCAGAAATTCGCGCAGTCCCGAGACGAAAGCCTCACGGAACAGAATGACGGTCGCAGGCAGGATCAGCCAGGGATTCATGCCGGAATAGCCCGTCAGCACCAGCAGCGCGATCACCACCATCGCCTTGTCGGCGATCGGGTCAAGCATGGCGCCGAATTTGCTTTCCTGTTTCCAGGCGCGGGCGAGATAGCCGTCGAACCAGTCGGTCACCGCCGCCCCGACAAACAGGGCCAATGCGAACCAGTCTGCCCAGGGGCGATGGAAATACAAGAACATCACCGCCACGCCGGGGGCAGCCAAGAGCCGGATCACGGTCAGGATATTGGGGATGGTCCATCTCATGGGTGGCAAACTAATCCTGCGTTTCGAAAAGCGGAAGGGGGGTGTTAACCGGGCGAGGGATCGCGATAGTCGTGGGTGCGCCCCAGCCGGTCGGTTACGCGCCAATGGCCCGGCGCGACGGGCGCAAAATGGTCGGCATTGATCGCCACCTTGCCAAAGCCACCGGGGATGTCAAGCACATAGGCGGGCAGCATCGTGCCCGAGCAACGGCGGCGCAACTCGGCCATCAACGCGCGGCCCGCTTCGATCGTGGTGCGAAAATGCGAGGTGCCGCGCGCGAGATCGCAGTGATGCAGATAATAGGGTTTGACCCGCAGCCGGGTCAGGGCGCGCAGCAACGTTTCCAGTGTCTGCGCATCATCATTGATGCCGCGCAGCAGCACCGTTTGCGACAGCAGCGGGACGCCGTGATCGACAAGTCGCGCAAGGGCGGTGCGGGCGGCAGGCGTCAGTTCCCGGGCGTGGTTGGCATGCAGGACAAGCCAGAGCGCCGGTCCCGCCGCGCGCAACGTGGCGCACAGGGCGTCGCTGATCCTCTCGGGGGCGACGACGGGCACGCGGCTGTGCAGCCGGACCTGATCAAGACGGGAGATTGCGCTCAACCGGGTCAGAACGGCTTCGAGCCTGCGTGACGACAAGGTCAGCGGATCGCCCCCGGTCAGGATCACCTCGCGGATGGCCGGGGTGGCAGCGATGTAATCGAGCGCCCGGGTCAGTTGTTCCTCCGGCAGCGGGCCGGTTTCGCCCACCGTCTCGCGTCTGAAACAGAAGCGGCAATAGACATCGCAGGTCTTGGTGATGTGCAAGATCGCCCGGTCGGGGTAGCGATGGGTCAGGCCCGGTGTGGGCGAACAGGCATCGTCACCGATCGGGTCGGGCAGGTCTTCGGAGCGGGTGATCAGTTCTGCCGCCGAAGGAACGAACTGCGCGGCCACCGGATCATCGGGGGTGGTGATGGCCTGACGAATCGCGGGGGTGATCCGGATCCGAAAGTCCCGGGCAACGGCATCAAGGTCGGCGCGATCGGCGGGCGAAGTCAGCCCGTCCGACTCCAGGTCGATGACGCGGGTCAGCGCGCGCGGGCGGGGACTGTGATCGGTCATCTCAGGCTTTCTCGTTGAAGAAATCATGTATTGTCTGGGCCATCGCGGCAGAGATCCCATCGACCTCCATCAGATCAACAGGTGCGGCGCGGCTCACGGCCTTGGCCGAGCCGAAATGTTGCAGCAGGGCGCGCTTGCGTGTGGCACCGATACCCGGGATCTCGTCCAGAGGGCTGGCCATCTGTGCCTTGGCACGCCTGGCGCGATGGCTGCCGATTGCCCAGCGGTGGGCTTCGTCGCGCAGGCGCTGAATGTAATAGAGGACGGGGCTTTGCCGGGGCAGGGCGAAAGGGCGTGCCCCGATCCGGTGAAATTCCTCCTTGCCGTGATCGCGGTCGATCCCCTTGGCGACGCCAGCCATCGCAATGTCGCTCACGCCCATTTCTCTCATGATCGCGTGCACGGCCGAGACCTGCCCCGCGCCGCCGTCGATCAGCAACAGATCCGGCCAGGTATCGGTCTGCCGATCCGGATCCTCCTTCAGCAGGCGGGCGAAGCGCCGGGTCAGGACCTCTTTCATCATGCCGAAATCATCGCCGGGGCTCAGGTCGGCCCCCTTGATGTTGAACTTGCGATACTGGCTCTTGATCAGGCCCTCGGGGCCGGCAACGATCATCCCCCCGACCGCATGGGCACCCTGGATATGCGAGTTGTCATAGACCTCGATCCGCTCGGGCGCCCCGGGCAGGCCGAACGCCTCGGCCACGCCGGCCAGCAGCTTCGCCTGCGCCGTGCTCTCCGACATTTTGCGGCCCAGCGACTCGCAGGCGTTGCGCGCCGCGTTCTCGACCAGTTCGGCCTTCTCGCCCCGTTTCGGCACGGCGATCTCGACCTTGCGCCCGGCGCGTTCGGACAGCAAGGCGCTCAGCAGATCGGGATCTTCCACCGGGCCCGAGAGCAGAAGCAGGCGCGGCGGCGGACGGTGGCTATAGAATTGCACGATGAAGGCTTGCAGGATTTCCGGTGCCTCGGCCCCCGAACCGGTCCTGGGGTAGAAATCGTGGTTGCCCCAACTCTGATGGGCCCGAATGAAAAAGACCTGCACGCAGGCCTGTCCGCCTTCCCGGTGCAGCGCGATCACGTCCGCCTCGGCGGTTTGGCGCGGATTGATCCCCTGGCTCTGCTGCACGGTTGTCAATGCGCGGATCCGGTCGCGCAGTGCGGCGGCGCGCTCGAACGCCATTGCATCGGAAGCCTCCTGCATCTGCTCGGCCAGCTCTTTCTGGATCGCGGTCGAACGTCCTTCAAGGAAGCGTTTCGCATCCTCGACCAGCGCGGCATAATCAGCCTCGGAGATCTTGCCGACGCACGGGCCGGAGCAGCGCTTGATCTGATATTGCAGACAGGGCCGGGTGCGGGTTTCGAACATCGAATCGGGGCAATTGCGCAACAGGAAAACCCGCTCCAGGTGATTGAGCGTGCGATTGACCGCAGAGGCCGAGGCGAAGGGCCCGAAATAGTGCCCCTTTTCCTTGCGTGCGCCGCGATGCTTCCGGATCATCGGGAAGGGATGGTCGGTTGCGATCAGGATATTCGGAAAGCTCTTGTCGTCCCGCGCGATGACATTGTAACGGGGCTTGAGTTGCTTGATCAGGTTCTGTTCGAGCAGCAGTGCCTCGGTTTCGGTGCGCGTCGTGAGAAACATCATCGAGGCGGTTTCGTGGATCATCCGTGCGATCCGCGCCGAATGACCCGAGGGGCGCGCATAGTTCGACACCCGCGCCTTCAGATTGTGCGCCTTGCCGACATAGAGAACCTCACCCTTTCCATTGAGCATCCGGTAAACCCCGGGAGAGCCATCAAGCCGCCTGAGGTAATCCGCAATCAGGGCATGACCCGTCATCCCATGCGCGGGGCGGGTTGCTGCGGGCGGCTGAGGGCCTTCGTGGATGTCGTCTTCGTCAGTCATGTGCAGATTTGATTCTCTGCTCTGGCTGCAACCTCGTGCAAGCAATTTCAAGAAAAATCCTGTCCACCATTTTTGTGGATAAATCTGTTGGGGAAACTCCGCTCATCTTGTTTTCCTTGATCAAACTCCCCTTCTTTCCAGTATGATTAATTATTAGGCATTCTCTAACATGTTGATTCTTGATGTAAAAAAGTTTATACTTTGGCAAGATATTGAAAAAACTGGAACTTTTGTAACGCATGTATGACGGTTCTGTGCCAGCGTGCATAACTTGCCGGAGCATGCCGGTCACAATTCACTCGCGTCCCGCGACATCAGGCGTCTTCCAGCCCAGGTGCTGCCCGCCATCGACACATAACAGCTGTCCGGTGACGGCTGGCGCATCGAGAAAATACCCCAGTGCCGCGCAGATATCGATGGGGTTGGCCCCACGCTGCAAGATCGTGGCGTTGCGCTGGGTCGAGAAATGCGCGTCGTTCTGGCGTGCGCCCTTGAGCGTCGGGCCGGGACCGATCGCATTCATCCGGATGTCGGGGGCCAGCGCCTGCGCGCCGGTCTGTGTAAAGGCCCAGAGTCCCATCTTGGCCAGCGTGTAGGTCATGAATTCCGGGGTCAGTTTGCGCACCCGCTGATCGAGCATGTTGACCACCAGCGCGCGCGCCTGCGGTTCACCGTCGATCATCCTTGCCTTCGGAGCTTGCGCGGCAAAGCCTTGGGTCAGCACGAAAGGCGCGCGCAGGTTCGATTCGAAATGCCGATCCCAACTCTCCCGGGTCGCACTGCGAATATTGTCGTAATCAAAAATCGAGGCATTGTTGATCAGGATGTCAAGCGGTCCGCCCAGTCCCTCGGTCGCACGGGTGATCAGGGTTTCGGTCTGCTCCTCGTCCAGCAAATCGGCTTGCAGCGTGACGGCCTGCGCCCCCTTGGCACGGGCCGCGTCCGCCACGGCCTCGGCCGCGTCCGCCGAGCCGTTGTAATGAATCGCCACATCGATACCGCGCCCGGTCAGATAGAGCGCCATTGCGCGCCCCAGCCGTTTTGCCCCGCCTGTTACCAAGGCCCGTTTCATGACGATTTCCCGAAAACCAGAATAAGGATATAGGCTGCGTAAGTCAGCGTAAAGACGATGCCAACGCCACGCGTGATCGGACGTTTGCCAAAGATGAACGGTATCAGCAACAGCGATGCCGCAACCATCACCCACAGGTCGAAATGCAGCATCGACGGCGGCACCGGGACAGGTCCGAACAGTGCGGACACGCCGATGATGCAGAGCAGGTTGAAGATATTCGAACCCACCACATTGCCCAGGGCAACATCGGCGCGCCCTTTGCGTGCGGCACTGATCACGGTGGCAAGCTCCGGCAACGAGGTGCCCACCGCGACCAGTGTCAGGCCGATCACCAGATCGGGCACGCCCATTGTGATGGCAATGTCGCGCGCACCGTGCACCAGCAGATCTGCTCCGATCGGCAGCCCGATCAGCCCGGCCAGAATGAACAGGCCGATCTGCCAGAGCGGCATCTGCGGATCGGCCTCCTCAAGCTCCTCGGCCTCACGGCGGCAGGCGCGATGGACCAGGGCCTCGCGCAACTGACGACCCAGCACCACGGCCAGTCCCGCCAGGAGCACCATCGCATGCAACCAGGTGATCGGCCCCATGGAGGCGACCAGGATGAACAACGCTGTCGCCCCAAGCATCAGGATCAGGCTCTCGCGGCTGTCATGTTCATCGGTGCGAATGACCGAGATCAGCGCCGGCAGCCCCAGTACGAGCAGGACATTCGCGATATTGGACCCCACCACATTGCCAAGGGCGATCGCAGGCGCATGATCCAGAACGGCCGCGACCGAGACCACCAGTTCAGGTGCCGAAGTGCCAAAGGCAACCACGGTGAGCCCGACGATCAGCGCGGGAATTCCAAGCCGCAGCGACAGGCTGACCGCGCCCTTGATCAGCAAATCGCCCGCCACCATCAGCAGGATCAACCCGATCGCGATAAAGCCGATGCCACAGATCCAGATCATCCGCGCTTTCTCTCATCGCAAGGGCCAAGGTCTGTTCCGATCCGGGAATGTCCGCGATCCGGGCAACCCCTGTCAGGGCGCGGACCAAAGCGCGGACCAAGGGACAGACCACGGCGCAGATCAAGGCGCAGATCACGGCGCGGGGGCACCCGGCGCGCACCGGGCAGGCGCTTGCCGAACATCGCCAGCACGGCCATGACGATCAGGAACAGGGTCATGCCTTTGATCAACATGCACTCAAAGCCCGAAACGTTGCCACATTGCGCGCTCTTCTGCGCTGTCGATCATCACGCCGGGCAGAGCCGATCCCAGATCGGCCCCGAGTTGCGCGCCAAAGCGGCGCCAGATCGAGCGTTTCGCCTCATAGGGCACCAGCCGCACCTTCTCGCCATACAGTTGTTGCAGTTTGGGCACCGCGTGGCCGATTCCGTCGATCAGGCCGGTCTCATCGGCCAGTGCCTGACGTCCGGTCCAGATATCGCCGGTGAACAGATCGCGGTCGGCAGACAGTTTCGCGCCACGCCGGGTGCGCACGTAATCCTTGAAGGTAACGTGCATATCTTCCAGCAGCCGGGTCAGGCGTTCTATATCTTCGGGCTTTTCGGGGCGGAACGGATCCAGGAAGCTTTTCGATCCGCCCGCCGTATGCACGCGCCGCTCGATCCCGTGCTTGCCGATGAACTGATCGAGGCCGAACCCGGCCGAAATCACGCCGATCGAGCCGATGATCGAAGCCGGATCGGCCCAGATCCGATCGGCTGCACATGCCAGCCAATAGCCACCCGACGCCGCCACATCCTCGACAAAGGCATGGAGGGGAATTTCCTTTTCATCGGCCAGTCGCCGGATACGGCTTGCGATCAGCGCCGATTGCACCGGCGAACCGCCGGGCGAATTGATCATGAGGGCCACCGCCCTGGGTTTGCCGCGCGAGAAGGCGCGTTCGATCAACGGGGCAAGGGCTGCATCCGACAATCCGGGCGAGCCGGGGCGCGAGACCCCGATCGCACCTTGCAGGCGCAGGACGGCCACGAAGGGCGGTTTCTTGGCGAATGGCACAAAGCGGGCAGGTTTCATGAAGGATGATGTAAGGGGTGCGGCGGTCCGAAACAACGCCCGGGACGTAACCTGTGGGCAAATTTATCGCGCGATCTGAACTCGTCTTTCCTGCGGGCGGCGACAAGACATCTCAGTCCCTCACGGACAGGGCATCCTCAAGCAGGGTTTTCAGAACATCGCGCGGCACGTCCGGGGTCACGATGGCCTTGCCGATCCCGCGCGCAAGAATGAAACGCAGCTTGCCGTCGAGCACTTTCTTGTCCTGTTCCATAAGCGTGATCAGACCCTCGGCATCAGGCAGATCACCGGGAATGTCGGCCAGATCCTTCTTCATCCCCATTGCGGCCAGATGGGCGCGCACGCGGCTTGGCGCCTCTTGTGAGCACAGGCCAAGCCGCTGGCTCAGTTCAAAGGCCAGCGCGCAACCGATCGCCACCCCCTCACCATGCAGCAACCTGTCACCATATCCGGTCGCAGCCTCCAGGGCATGACAGAAGGTGTGGCCGAGGTTCAGAAGCGCACGGTCCCCCTCTTCGGTCTCGTCACGCGCGACGATAACCGCCTTCATCTCGACCGAGCGTTTCACCGCGTGCAGCCGTTTTCCGACATCTCCTGCCGCCAGCGCCGGGCCATTTGCCTCCAGCCATTCAAAGAAGGTCGCATCGCCCAGCAGGCCATATTTCTGCACCTCGCCGTAGCCCGCAAGAAAATCACGCGGGGCGAGGGTGGCGAGCATGTCGAGATCGGCCAGAACGAGGCTTGGCTGGTGGAAGGCACCGATCAGGTTCTTGCCCTGCGGCGCGTTGATCCCGGTCTTGCCGCCGACCGAACTGTCCACCTGTGCGAGCAGCGTCGTGGGGATCTGCACGAAGCGCACGCCCCGGCGCAGCACCGAGGCCGCAAAGCCCACAAGGTCACCGATCACCCCGCCGCCGAGCGCGATGACGATATCCTTGCGCTCGACCTTCTGTTCGAGCAGCCATTCGACGGTGCGGATGAATTCGGGCCAGCGCTTGGTGCCCTCGCCGGCAGGCAGGGTTCAGCCCGACCATCCCGATGTCGCCCAGACCGTCGCGCAGCGCCCCAAGATGCAACGCGGCGACGGTTTCATCGGCCACCACCGCCACGCGCGGCCGGCGCAGCAAGGGTGCGATCTGGGATCCGGCCTGCGCGATCAGCCCGGTGCCGATGCGCACCTCGTAGCTGCGCGCGCCCAACGCGACCGGCACACTCTCACGCATCTTTCGTCTCCTCGATCAATCCACCCTCCTCGCGCAGCCGCGCAATCACCTTTTGCGCCATTTCGTCGATCGTCAGGTCCGGCCCGGCCTCGACCCAGACTCTGGCCCTGGCATAATATGGACGGCGGTTTTCCAGCATCTCACGCAGGGTTTCGCGGGGATTTGCGGTGCGCAGCAGCGGGCGGGTATCCCTGTGCTTCACCCGATCCCACAGCAGGTCGGGATCGGCCTTGAGCCCAGATCGCCACCCCGTGTTCGGCAATCACCTGGCGGTTGCGTTCGGACATGAACACCCCGCCGCCGGTCGAGATGACGGCGGGCGGCCCCGTCATCAGACGCAAAATCACCTCTGATTCGCGGGCGCGAAAGAACCGCTCCCCATCCCGTGCGAAAATCTCGGCCACGCGCATCTGCGCGGCTCTCTCGATCTCTTCATCGCTGTCCAGAAACGGCACGCCCAGTGCATGCGCCACCGCATTGCCCACCGTGGTCTTGCCCGAACCCATCATGCCCACCATCACGATGGAACGCGCCAGATGCAGCGACTGGATCCCGGTTTCCCCCACCCTGAGGCCATCCTTCTGTCAAGTCTTTTCGCGCCGCTTCGTTCGATCTCGGCAAGGCTTTGCGCAAACGTGAAACCGCAGGCATTGAATGGCGTGAACTTCTTCGGGATTCCATATATGAAAGCCGGGAGAGTGCAACCGGTAACGCCCCGGTCAGGGGCACAAATGGCCAGCAAGCAAGTGGCCAGAAAGACAGAGCATGGGGCGTATTTTCAAACTGGTTTTGATTCTTCTGGTGCTTGGCGCGATCGGGGTGATCGGTTTTGCCTATCTCGGCGACATGTCGCCAGACAGCCATGAACAGCGCATCGAAGTGAACCTGCCGGGCAGTGACGGGAATGCAGGCGGCAGCTGAGGCGCAGCGTTGCGCCCTGACCCTGGTGATCGTGCTGGCGGGCGTATCAGCCGCGCGGGCCGATGATGCGCCACTTTCGGCGATCGACTGGCTGTCGCATTCCATTGCGGTGCCTGCGAATCAGGGCATGCCGGGGCAGACCCCGATACGGGGCGTCGGCGGAACTGAGGATATCGCGGTGAGGTCACTGGCCGCGCCCTCGGCCAATCGGCTCGGCCTGCTTTCAACGTCCCGGACCGGCCTGCCCGCTGATCTTTGGGGCAGCACACCCGAACCGCGCCTGGTGCAGATGCTGCGCGCGGTGCCGATCAACACGCTTCCCGTGTTGCAACAATTCCTGATGACACTGCTGCTGGCGGAGTTCGACCCTCCCAGGGTTCCCGCGCCGGACGCACCCGGTCAGCTGTTTTTCGCGCGCGTCGATCGTCTTCTCGATATGGGGGCGCTGGAACAGGCCCATGCCTTGCTCGAACAGGCCAATCCGACAGATCCCCAGGTTTTCCGCCGCCGCTTTGACGTGGCGCTGCTGCTGGGGCAGGAAAACCGCGCCTGCCGGATCATGGACCGCACGCCCGCCATCGCGCCCTCTTACGCGGCGCGGGTGTTCTGCCTTGCGCGCACCAGGCAATGGGAGACGGCCGTCCTGATCTATGGAACGGGCAAGGCACTGGGACAGATCCGGCCCGCCGAGGAAGAGTTGATCGCCCGGTTTCTCGATCCCGGACTGGCAGATGGTGCGCCGGATCTGCCGCCCCCCGATCCGATGACGCCGCTGCGTTTCAAGATGATGGAGGCCATCGGCCAGCCGCTCTTGACACAGACCCTGCCCCTGGCCTTTGCGCGGGCCGATCTGGGCGACAACAATGGCTGGAAGGCACAACTTGATGCGGCCGAACGGCTGGCGCGGGCCGGGGTGCTGGACCCCAATCGCCTGCTGGGGCTTTATACCGCGCACAAGGCCGCCGCTTCGGGCGGCGTATGGGAGCGTGTCCGCGCCATCTCATCTCTGGACAGGGCAATTTCCGACAACGACCGGAACGCGATCCGGCGCGCATTGCCAACCGCCTGTTCCCGTATGGCGCAGGCAGAGCTGGAGCCGGTGCTGGCCGCGCTTTACGGTTCGAGACTGGCGCGGATGAACCTGGGCGGCGAGGCCGGGAAAATGGCTTTCTCCCTTGGGCTGCTGAGCGCCGATTACGGACAGGTTGCCCTGGATCCCCCCGATCAGGATGCGCGCACCCTGCTGCTCGCGGGCATCGCCAGGGGATCAACCCGGAACACCCGCGCCCCCGATACCCTGGCAGCGGCGGTCAAGACCGTGTTCGATGCGTTGCCGACGGACCTGCCCGACCGGTATCGCGCCCTGGTGCCAGGTCGGCTTGGGGCGGCATTGCTTGAGGCGATCGAAGATGTAACCGAGGGCGCAAAGGGCGATTACCCGCGCTTGCAAGACGGGCTGCGGCTGCTGCGGATGACGGCAGGGCTGGACCCGGTGGCGCGCCGCACGGCGCTTGAACTGATAGTGTTGGAGCGACGCGGATGAGACCCCCACCTTCCGATCAGATCTGGTTGCCGACCTTTCTGGAGGCACAAGCCGCCGAATCCGGCGCGGCGCGCAACACGATCCTGTCCTATGGGCGCGATCTGAACGATTTTCTGGGCTTTGTCGCGGCGCACCATCTGAGGCTGGCGACCCTTGCCCGCGAGGATATCGAGACATATCTTGTCCGCTGCGAGGCCGGGGGACTGGCAAAATCCACCCGTGCGCGCAGGCTCAGCGCGATCCGGCAGTTCTATCGTTTCGCCTATGACGAGGGCTGGCGCGAAGACAACCCGGCGATCCGCATCTCCGGCCCCGGTCGCGCGCAACGTCTGCCCAGGACGCTGAGCCTCGAAGAGGTCGAGGCCCTGCTGGAGGCCGCCCCGGATCTGGGCCGGTCCCTGCAAGAGCAGACCCGGAACCGCTGTCTGATGGAATTGCTATACGCCACCGGGATGCGGGTTTCCGAACTGGTCTCGCTCCCCGTCGCCGCAGCCCGGGGCGATCCGCGCATGCTGCTGATCTGCGGCAAGGGCGGCAAGGAACGGATGGTTCCGTTGTCACCGCCTGCACGCGAGGCTCTGGCGGGATGGCTGGAGGTCCGCGACAAGGTCGAAGACGAGGCCCGCATACAGCGCCGCGAACCAGCCTCCAAGTTCCTCTTTCCCTCTTCGGGGCGCGCAGGACATCTGACGCGGCAAGGTTTTCATCGCCTGCTCAAGGATATTGCCGTGGCAGCCGGGGTAAACCCCGCCAAGGTCACACCGCACGTCCTGCGCCATGCATTCGCCACGCATCTGCTGCAAGGCGGTGCCGATCTGCGTGCGATCCAGATGCTGCTGGGCCATGCCGATCTTTCGACCACCGAAATCTACACACATGTGCTTGATGAACGTCTCAGGGATCTGGTGCTGACGCATCATCCGCTTGCCAGACGTGACTGAGCACGCGCGGCCCTCTTGAACACTCCGCCTTGCGACCCCATAATGGCGAGATCATGGACAGTTTGCTCGACCTGGCCTTCTGGATCACCACCGGCGCGATCATCATCCTGCTGGCGCTCTCGGCCTTCTTCTCGGGGTCGGAAACCGCCCTGACGGCGGCCAGCCGCGCCAAGTTGCGTTCCCGAGCCGACAAGGGCGAGGCGGGCGCGACAAGCGCGCTTGATGTCACCGAAGACAGCGAACGCCTGATCGGGGCGATCCTGTTGGGTAACAATGTGGTCAACATCCTGTCGGCCTCGCTGGCGACCGTCGTGCTCACCAGGGTCTTTGGTCAATCCGGCGTGGCGGTCGCAACGCTGGTGATGACGCTCCTGGTGCTGATCTTTGCGGAAGTGCTGCCCAAGACCTATGCCATTGCCGCGCCCGAGACGGTCGCCGTCAGGGTCGCGCGCCCGATCGGGATCGTGACACGCCTTCTTGCGCCGATCGTTGCCATCGTGCGCCTCATCGTGCGCGGCATTCTCCTCGCCCTCGGGATGCGGACCGACAAGGACCAGCACATGTTTACCGTGCATGAAGAGATCGTCGGCGCGCTCGCCATCGGCACCTCGGAGGGCACGGTAAAGAAGGAAGACCGCGATCGCCTGCTTGGCGCGCTCGACCTGGGCAACCGGACCGTCGAGGAGATCATGCTTCACCGCAGCCATATCGAGATGCTCGATATGGAGACGGATCCCGACTCGATCCTGACCGAAGTGCTCAGATCACCGCATACGCGCCTGCCGCTCTACAAGGGTGAGCGCGAAAATGTGGTCGGCGTGATCCATTCCAAGGAGTTGTTGCGCGCCGTCGAGAAAGTGCTGCGCGGGGGAGACGGCACGTTGGGGAGCATCTCCGATCTCGACGTCACCAGGGTGATGATGAAGCCCTACTTCGTCCCCGAGACGACCCCGCTCGACGAGCAGATGCGCGAATTCCTCAAACGACGCACCCATTTCGCGCTGGTGGTGGACGAGTATGGCGATCTGCGCGGGTTGCTGACACTGGAAGATATCCTCGAAGAGATCGTGGGCGAGATCACCGATGAGTTCGACCACAAGAACGAACGCTCGCTCAAACCTGCCGAGAACGGCGACTACCTTGTCGAGGGGAAGATGACGATCCGCGACCTGAACCGGGAAACCGACTGGACCCTGCCCGATGACGAGGCCAACACCATCGCCGGCCTGGTCATACACGAGGCACAGACCATCCCGACCGAGGGCCAGGTGTTCTCGTTCCACGGGTTCCGCTTCGAGATTCTGGAGCGAAAAGACAACCGCATCACCCGAATCAAGATCCGCCCGCTGCTTCCGGTCGCCTGATCATGTCGGAACCGGCTGCCCTGTCATCGCAATCTCTATCCCATCGGCATGGATGACCTCCGGTGCATCAAACTCAAGCGCGAACAGTCGCGCCCGTCCACGGATTTTGCGCCACGGATTTTGCGCCACGGATTTTACGGCACGGATTTCGCGCACATGCAGGCAGTCGATGAGCGCGTGCGCAACGACAAGAGCCGCGCGCCGCCTATAAATCACTTCGACCCGCCAGTCGCGCATCAGGAGCCGTGTCTCGGGCGCCAGCCGAATTTGTGCTCCGGGGCGCGGTCATGGCCCAAGGCACCGGCGCTGATCTCGATCCGTTGTCCAACGTGATTGCAGGCCCGTAGCCCACGCCGCTTGCGTACGCCGCCGCGCGTCACGATGCGATCCCCCTGAGTGAGAAATTCAACGGGAATCAACCCGTCAAGCGTGAAAATTTGCGTGCCCGATCCGATCCCCGCACCAAGCCTTCCGTTTTCAGAACCAAGCTTTCCGTTTTCAGAGGCGTCTGCATCCAAAAGGGTCAGAAAGGACAAGATATTCTGGCTCTGCTCCATCGATGTCCCATTCTACGATACGACCGTTTTGGTTGCCTGTTTTTCATTGTTATGTCGAAAAGCGTAACAGAGCATTACCGACAGAATGAGGTTTTTTGCATCACCACCCTTCCCTGTGCACGCGCCTGTTGTTATGAGGCGTCTTGGGCGGGTGTGGCGGAACTGGTAGACGCACCAGATTTAGGTTCTGGCGCCTTTGGCGTGGGGGTTCGAGTCCCTTTACCCGCACCAAAAAACAATAAAAATCAAATAATTAAAAAAGATGTTCGTAATTTTTTCGTTGTGATACAGGAACAAGCCAGTGGCTCATGGCTTGATACCGGTTCCGTGCCGTCAGTTCCATATCAACCAGGGACATCGTGGAACCCGACGCGCCACGCCGATCGAACACGGAAACGTGATTCTGCGAACGTCCATCGGGGGGATAGGCTGTCACGCAAATAAGCAAAGAGGCACTTGATCATGGATCGTTTCGGAAAGCGGGAAAATACGCGGGATGACAACTCAGTTCTAACTGTCGCTATTGCGGTACTTACCCGCAGGAGGCCCAACATGTTGAAGGACCTTCTTTTTTCGCTTTCCCGCCTGGAACAACCATCTCAAACAGAAGTGCTTGTTCTGGTTGTCGAAAATGATACCTCCAATCGCTGCCTTGCCGTGCTTGATGACTTTAAGCCCGCAATATTCACCGGCCGGCTGACCTTGGCGCCAAGGTGCTGCTTTCGGGCGGTTCGAGTACGTCCTGAAGGCCCGGCGCCTGGCTGGGCGGGAGGGTGATCGCCTCTGGCTTGTGTTTCGATGGCGATGCGCCTCCGGGGCGGGTATTTTTTGCAATCGCCGTCCATGCGGGCTCGTTCGCCGGAGGATCCGGCGGGCGGTCATGTCGGGCTGGAGCCGGTCCGGTTCAGGGACCGGACCAGTGCAGGGCGGCGAGCCTTGGCCAGAGGACTGCCCAGAACGGTGCGGCGGCGGCAGACAATGCGAGCGTGATACGGCGGCCGGACAGGATCAGCCGGGCGCCGGCGCGCAGCACGCGTTCGCGCAGGCGGCGCAGGCTCCAGCCGGTGCCGGTGGCAGCCGCCATGGCGCGGCGGGCGATGTGCATCAGCTCATAGGCGAGAAGAGAGATCAGGAGCCGAACCTCATTGCACGCGAAGGCATCGACGCCGGGCGTCGCGGTTTGCGTGCCCCGCCCCCGCCAGTGAGATTTCGGCCGGTTCGTCGAGGACAGCGCCGGGGCGAGCACGTCTTTCAGCTCGCCCATATGGCCCTCGGCGGTGCCCCTTGCGCGGTAATGCTCGAGGATGTCCTCCCGGCTCATCTCTGCCAGCGTCAGCGAGGTGACGAGGAAGAAGCGGTCGAGCAGAAGGTCGTCCTCGCGCTCCTTGACCACCAGGATCACGCGGCGCTCCTTGTCCCAGGTCTCGGCCTGGTAGCGCAGTTCGTGCAGCCACATCCGCGGCTTGATCGGACGCCGCCCGGGCGGGCGCGTCATGTGAGGCGCGGCCTCGCGGTCCAGCGCCGGGTTGGCGCGCAGCCGCGAGACATAGTCGATGCCGCGCGCCTCCAGCCCCGCCAGCAAGGTGGCCGAGGGGAAGCCCGCATCGATGCGCAGCATGGCGACCTCGCAGAGGCTGGCCTGCGCCCGGTCGACCACGTCGAGGATCACGTCAAGCGCGCCCTCCGCGGTACCGACATTGCCCGCTCTCAGCCGTGCATCCAGCATGTCGCCGGTCTCGGCGATCGAGGTGATGAGCGGATGATAGATGCGCGCATTGTAATGGCCATTCCACTCCGCCTTCGGCTGGTGACCATGAACCTCGATCGGCAGGCTGTCCACGTCCAGCGTCACCTTCGGCAAGCGCTTGCCGGCATTCTGTGCCTGAACGCCCCGGCCGGCCAATTCCAGGACCGCTTCGCGCAGGACCTTCAGATTGTCCGGCGCCGCCATCATCGCCGTGAAGCGCGAGAGCGTGGGTTGGGACGCCAGCCCCGGACCGCCGAGCGGCGTCATCCCGGCTGCCGAACTCACCGCCAGTCGGAAGGCCGGGTCGTGCCGCAGCGCATCGGCATCGTCATGATCGCGCCATCCCTGGGCGGCCAGCAGGATCGTGGTGCGCAGGAGCGAGGCCAGATCATGCGTGACATCCTGCGGCCGCCGCGGATCGCTCAGACGATCGGTCATCCAGCCCACGATGCCGCTGTTTTCGAGCACCTCGC
This sequence comes from Thioclava sp., assembly GCA_965277135.1. GTDB lineage: Bacteria > Pseudomonadota > Alphaproteobacteria > Rhodobacterales > Rhodobacteraceae > Thioclava. The sequence goes on from CBDIBW010000049.1 coordinate 59,149, forward strand.
GCAGAAGGATTGCCCCGGGATCTCCGGTCAGCCGCTCTGCCCGGCTCTCGATCCGAAGAGAGCGATTGAACCGGGGCGCCACCAGCGATAGCGTTTCACCCATGCGTGCGTCCGATGCTGCCGTTGATCCTTGTCTAGAAGACTGAATCTACAGCGCTTTCAGGCGCACGCAACTTTCCCAGAAGAATTGGACGAATAAGGCGGGTTAAGGAGACACTCCGACCGTTTCGCTCCGTCTACGTGCATGAACAAGAGATCGGCATTCCCTATGCTCGTAATCGTGCCGCTCGCGAAGCGATAAAGCTTGGTGCTGACGTCCTTATGTTCATCGACGACGATCAGGTCGCCCCACCCGATTGGCTTTTCAAAATGGTGAAAGCATATCGGTCTAGCAATGCATACCTCATCGGCGCTCCCTTGCGCGCCACTCCGAGCAAGGAAAGTATGACATGGAAAGAAAGTTTGCTTTTTGAGAACGTCAGAAGACGATATCTGGCCAAAGAGGTGCGGGCAAAACGATTGTCGTCCTGCGGCGCGATCAATCGAGTCACAATCGTTACGAACAACTGGCTAGGCGACACAAGGCTCTTTTCGGAACACAATATATGGTTCGATGAGACCATGCGCTTTACCGGCGGAAGCGACTCCCGTTTTTGTCGCGATGTGAGGTGCCGCGCGTTGCCAACGGCCTGGGAACCTGATGCCGCTGTATACGAGACTATTCCTCGTTCTCGGCTAACATTAAGGTATCAGTACCAACGAGCGCGCGATCAGTCGAACACCCATACGCGCCAAAAAATGAAAGACCATACACGTTCAGTAGCGAGGATTCTTGCTTCCATACCATTCCGCCTGATCGGAACAATTGCATGCACGATTGCGCTGCCATTCACATTTGGAAGAACTCTGCTTGTTGTGCTAAGGGGCCTTGGTTTGATCGCGGGGCGTTTTGAAGCTGTCTTTGGACAAGAGTCCAAGCTTTACTTTGATGTCACCGGCGACTAAGGTCAGGATGTATGATGGCCGTATCCTTCACCTCCGCATCCCGAGCAAACTAAGCCCACCGATCGAGGCGAGCAGGATCCAGCCTTCCCATTGCTGCATCGCGCCGGGGAGCGCGGCGATCGTCCAGTCTTGCGGAAAGGCGCAGTCGTGGCACCAGAAGATCGAGTAGGCCACCACCGCTCCGAAATGCACCCACACCGGCGCGGCGAAGGCGGCGAGCAGCCAGAAGCCGCCCGCGCGCAGCCAGTCGGCCCGGCTGCCCAGATGCGCCTTGATGATCTCGCCCTTGATCTTTTCGCGATCGGTCTCCGACCGGATGCGCCGGTCCACCGTGTCAAGCACCCGATCGAGCAACCCGCCGCCAAGCAGCCTTGCCAGCCAGGCCAACATCTACCTGTCCCCCTCGATCCAGCGCAGCCAGCGCTCGCGGAATATCCATGCCAGCGCGCCACCTGCAACGATCGCAAGCGCCACCTCGGGCGAGACGCCGAGCATCTCCGACACCCGAGCCACGATGGCCTTGACCCCGTCGAGCGACTGGCTGACCGTGGCCAGCCCGGCCGTGGCCACCGCCTGCATGGTGGTGCTCTGGTGCAGCCCGGTGCGTGGCGCGCTCCCGTCGCGGCGCTGGTTGACCACCGGCGCGGCGCGCTCGCCGCTCCAGGCCGGGTCCAGCTTCAGCGCATCCTCATAGTCGCGCGCAAGCTCCGCGATCGCATGTGCCTTGTCCGTGCCGTTGATGACCCGGCGGGCACCGACATAATCGGATTTTCTGGCGGTGAGGAAGTCGCCCAGCTTGTGGTCTGTGAACCAGCCCTCCTTGCACCCGCGCACCAGTATCTGTGCCGCCACATCGGGTTGCATCACCGCATCGGGATCGCTGGTCAGGTCGGTGTTGAGGATACGCTCGGCTTTCGCGTAGTTGCTGTGCCAGGTAAGCTGCACATAGCCGCGCCCATACCAAGGATAATAGCGCAGGTTGGCCTTGCGCCAGTCCTCGGAAAGCCAGAACGCCTCGCGCACCGGGCGCATGGTGTGCGCGGTTTCCCACCAGGCGGTCGCCAGCACGTAGGCGGCCTGATTGCGCAGCAGACCCTGGCGCTGGCACTGGGTGAGGATCAGCTGCGTATCGCCAAGTTTTGTATTCACGCTCATCTGCTTCATTCTCCGATGAAAAAGCCCCGCGCGAGGCGGGGCGAATCACTGGCTTTTCTGCTTCCAAGCCGATTATTATGTCGCCATGACTTTTGAGAGATTTCATGCTTATGTCGATGAAGCTGGCGACGAGGGGTTCGGAAAACTCAAGACAGAACGTTGCGGTGGGCAATCGCGGTGGCTTGCTCTGGGAGCAATCCTTGTGTCAGAAGAGAATGACAAGAACCTTCCCAAGTGGCGCGATGCAGCTCTCCAAATATTGGCACACAAGAAACGTGATCTGCACTTCAATAAACTCAAGCACGAGCAAAAGGTCGCTATTTCAAATATTCTTTCAGAAAAACCGTTCGGAATTTCAGTTGTTTGTTCTGACAAAATAGAAATCACGCGATTATCCGCCAAGCGCTATGAGACATACAAAGAAAAGGGACACCTGTATAACTATCTTACCAGGTTCTTGCTGGAACGGCTTACCGATGCATGCGCTCAGAAAGCTGAACGCGCGGGCAACAAAGCAAAATTGGAGATTACATTTTCAAGACGGAAAGGAACAGACTATTCCGTGATGCGGGACTATTTATACTTGATGCGTGACGGTCGCGAAAAACTGGAACCATTCCGTTCAGTCAATTGGTCTGTGCTGAACCCGGAAGACATTAAAGTAGAAAACCACAACAAACGTGCGGGCTTACAGATTGCGGATGTTGTTACCAGCGCAACCTATGCTGCCCTCGAACCTAACCTCTATGGTGATGTAGAAACGAGATATTCAAATATATTCAGGCGCAGATACCTGCGACCCGATGGGAAAATCGCAAACTGGGGCGTGACGATTATGCCCAGTAAGTCATGGGCTAAGGAAAATCCGCAGCGTCTTATCAAAGAGTTGGAAAAGTATGCGGGCCCCCGGAGTCCTGATCCACGTCGCTGAGAACGCTGCTGCCCAAGGGCCACTCGAACTTCGCCCGGCGCATGCCCGCAGAATTAAAATACTGCTTTTTCCCACTTAGTCAATAGCGACCTCTGAAGAAATTCAACAGCGGCTGACGCTGCGTCTCGGCTCGATGATGGTGGTTGCGGTCGGCGTGGTTGCTGCCTTGGTCAAGCTGCTGTAGCGGCCTGGCCTGATCGCTTATTTCCTCGCCATCAGCCTGTCCTGCATGGCCTTGACGGCCAGTTCGCCGCCCGATCCCATGAGAAACCCGGCCGCCAGATAGGACAGCACGCCCGCGCCGGTCATCGCGTCGATGACATGGGCCAGCACGCCGCCCAGAAACATCGCGGACAGCGCCCCGGCAATGCCCTGCACCACCCGCCGTTTCCACTGTTCCTCAGGTGCCAGAACGGCGCGGAACAGCACCCCGCCGACACCGGAAAAGGCCAGCAGAACCAGCTGCTCTTTCATGTTGGCAAAGAGCGCCGCCAAGCTTGTCTTGTCGTCCATTGTCCTGTCCTCCGGTGTCGTTCCGTCCCGCCGCCTGCATCGCATGAAAAGCCCCGCGCGCGGCGGGGTCCGTCGGGGCGGGTCAGTCGTCTGTCGCGTCCGGATTGATCGTCGTATCGACCTTCGCGATGTCCTTGGGTGTCTTCGCGGCCAGGATCGCGTCCTTTTTCGTGCGCGCTTGCAGCACGATCGCTTCGGTGCGGGTGGTGATCGCCAGCATCAGCGCGCACAGATCGGCCCGGCTCAAAGCGTGGCGGCTGTTGTCGGACGCAATCCAGGTTGCGCCTTCACCGCTCGCGATGCGCGCGCTCAGCGCCTGCGTGCTGCGCGCATCGGCCTGCCAGGTCACGCCCCGCCAGGTGATGTCGGCCGCCTTCGCGTCCGTGGCCGCACGGGCGATCCGGGCAAGTGCCGCTGCGCGGACCTCGGCCAGCTGCCGGTCAGGGTCCGGCTCGGCAATGCGGGCGTTTGCAACGGCCCACGCGAACAGCGCCTTGCCGGTCGGGTCGATGTCATCCTTGTGCGCACTGAACGGGATTTTGCCCAGATCAGGGTGTTCCCACAGGCACTCGAAACTGGTGTGCCGTGCATCGCTCCAGATGCAGTCCCTGATCTCATATTCCATGCTGTCCTCGCTCATCACGCCACCCTCATGATCAGGTTGATGGTGGTCCAGCCTTCCACGTCAGTGCCATCGTGAAATGCATATAGCGGCGTCATGATGCGCCATGTGCCCGGTATGGTCCCCGGCGTGATCCCCATCTCTCTCTGGAAAGAAGCACTATACGAACTCGTAGATATTTTGCCCGCATAACAGTCAGAACCTATATCAAACATGATAACGTCATCGGAAAATTTGGAGCCACTCACCAGGCTGTTGTTTATGTAGGTGCTTTTTTCTGTGCTCTTGTGGTTCAATAGCGCGATGGTGTAGCTGCCGACTGCGTAGGCTTCGGTGTTTCTGGCCGCGAAGCGGGTGTCAAGGCTGCCGTATTTTTTGGTCCAGACCTCGCCATCCGTCTTGATATGCGCGATCTGATCGCCGTCGGCATTGTAAAAGATCGGCCCGTCTGGCGAAAACTTCACGACAATCTTCGTTGTCTTGCTGCTGTCATGACCGATCGTGCCGTCATTACGCGTGTCGCGCAGAAACCAGATCGAGCCGTCCGACTGTGCACGGATCTGCGCCGATCCGGCACTGTCGCTCCGATCGAGAAGCGAGATGGCAGGCTCAAAGGCATTGATGATCAGGCCATAATCGTTATCGCCATCGCTTACATAGCCACCCTTCACATAAAGGCCCCCGGTCGCGGTGACATTTCTGGCAGTCACGTCGCCGGTCGCTGTGACGTTACCGGTGGCGTTGACCCCGACAAATGTGGGACTGTTGCGTTTGCCCAAGCCGATCATATCGCGAAAATCGATCCATGCCGTGTTGGTGTCATTGCGCACGCGCAGAATGGCCGGCGATTTTGATGTGTCGCGCCAGAACATCCCGGCAAATGTAAAGCCCGGTGCTTTGGGGCCGGAAAAATGGTCGGCCACCGCCTCGATCAGGTGATTGAACCCCATCCTGACGCTGCGGCCGGACCCGTTATCAACCAATATTTTATCCACCTGGCTCATTTCATACCCTCATTTGTCATGCTGTTGCCTCATCCGATTGCAGCCGCAGCCGCGAGACCATCGGTGCGTAATCCGTATTCGTGGTGCTCAACGTCGCGCGGGCTTTCACATGGCGGGTGCGAACTTCCGTGGAATGGACCCGCGTCCAGTCGCTCCAGGCAGACCCGTCGTCAGACGTCCGGATATCGACCTGACAATCACACCAGGCTTCTGCCTCATTCGTGCCGTCCCAATCATCCAGCGCATCGACATCCAGCGCCCGAACATCAAAGACATCATTGATTCTCAACACATTCATTTCGACAATGGATCGCAGCCGCACGGTTTTCACCGATCCGAAATCGAGTTGTGTTGCAAAATCATACGTTCCCATTGGAAGCTCGTGGTGATTGCCCAGGAAATCGACATTCGCCAGAGCGTCAAAATCCGCGACCGCGTCAAATGACCCCTCCACATCCAGCGTCAATTCGGAGCCGACAGAAATCGTGCCATGATGCGTGCCGGAAAATTCGTCATCCTCCTGCAAGACACCGATGCCAGACATGGCGATGACCTGCGCGCCCGAGCCGTACAGGCGCGTCTCGGGACCGGGATTGCCCGAACTGTCGCGCGGGCGCAGGATATAGGTGCCCTCCATGAGAGGGACGACCGAAATCGTCTGATTGCCATTGACCTCATCAAGCGATCGCGAGGCGGCCCATGTCGGTGCGCCCAGCGTCGAATGCCGGATCACGATGGCCCCGCCCATGCGCACATCCAGATCAACCGGCATGTCCCATTTCAGGATGGCCAGACCGCCTGCGGCCTGAATCGTGGCCCCCGTCAGCGCAGACGGCGCCGCGCCCAATCCATAAATCTCCCGGGCACATATCGCCCATGGCGAGCGCGCCCCGAGCAGGCTGATCGCGCAAAGTCTGAACGTCCAGTTCCCCGGCGCCATATCGTCAAGGGTGGCATACAGATTTACCGTGTCAGCCAGATGCACATACTCCGCGCCCTCAAGGCTGCCCTCAAGCCAATAGCGCGCCACGCCTGCGGACGCCGATTGCGACCAGCGGACCGTCGCGCGCGCCTTCACCGCATTCTGGCGCGTGACATACAGATCCTCGTCGATCGACAGGATTCCGGGGGCTGCAATGTCGCGCGCGCCCGGCAGGTTCGAGCGCGGCGCGGCGGCATAGATCTGCTCCTCGCTCGCGTCCCAGTCATAGAGCCGTGGCGATGTCTCCGCCAGCCTGAGCACCGGGGTCAGGCCAGTGTCGGTCGAGGCCTCGAAATCCATCCCCACCACGACAAACGGCTTTTTGTCAAAGCCCCAACGGGCGCGGGTGAGGGTCACCACATCGCCGGTTGCGGCCTGCATCAGCCGCAGCTTTCCCGGCCAGTGCACCGACATCTGCCGCCGCGCCTGCTCAAGCTCGATCCTGGCAATCCGCTGCGCCGCGCTGGCCGATGTCGTAAACGGCAGCGCGATGTCTTTCCAGGACCGGATGCCATTGTCTTCGGCCAGATATACGTCGCTGGTCAGGGCCGGGAAATCATCGACCTGCCAGTCATTTTCCGGGCTGACGAACGTCCCGCGCACCGCGTTGAAATTGTCGCCCCGTGACAGCCGCGTCGTGAGCGCGACATTGCCCGCCGCATCGTCATCGGTGATATCCAGCACCGGCGTGCGCCACGCCCCCGGATGGATAAACCACCGGCCGGACCGCCGTATCGCCTGCCCCGCCATCGCGGTCAGCATGGCCTTGATCACCGTCTGTGGCGACTGGCTCGTGTCGATCACCCCATCCAGGCAGTAGCGCGGTTGGCTGTCCTGGCCCTGCCGCGACACCTTCTCGTCGCAGACATTGGCCGCCGCAATCAGAGCGTCGGCATCGATTCCGCCCGCCGCCCCGATCCCGGCCCCCATGCCGAATGTCGCGTCCGCGAGGTAATCCGCAATGCAGAGCGCGGCATTTTGGCTGTAGCCGGATGTCCCTGTGCGCGGGTCATGAATGGTATTCCGGCCGCGCAGGATGGCGGTGATATTGGGGATCCCGCCGGGAAACACATCACTGTCCCAGGTCAGCCGGACATATAGCGCCGCCACCCCGTCCAGGCGGTGATCGCGCGTCCATTTGCTGCCCAACCAATTGCGCAGCCCGGCAAATGGCGCGCCACCGACCCCGCCAAGATGCTTTTCGACATGGGCTTTTGCGGCAAACTTTCCCTGTGCCACGCCGCGATCATCAAATGCCACATCGCCATCAAAATAGATCTGGTCGATCGCCTCGACCTGATGCCCTGCCAGCGCGATCACCAGATGCAGGTATCGACTGCCGTGACCACCATTGTCGCCCGAGGTTTCGATAAAGATAATGACGCCGCCCTTTCGAACCCGGCCATAGACCATCTCGCGCGGCGCAGCAGGGTGTCGGACCGTCAGATCCCGACTGCGAATCCCGCCAGGACCGTGCCTGGGGGCCAGCGCCTGCGCCGCCGCCGAAAGCAGCAGCGTGGCCCCGAAGTTGGCAAAAAAGCCAACCCATCCCGCCGCGGCAAGCGCAGCCCCTATTCCACCTGCGGCAAGCGCAGCCCCGCCGAGAGCGATCGCACCGACAACGACCTGCGGCATGTCATATCTCCATCATATCTCCCATGCGAGGCTGCATTCGCGCAGCCACACAAATCGCAATCCGGCCGGACCCACAAATGCGCCATGCGCGCCGATGCAGATGCCAGCCGCACCCGCGACCATCACGACATCGCCGCGCTGCGCCATCAGGGGCGAGGGCCGGGGCATCCCGAGCAGGGCACGCGCCCCCGCCTCGATGCTGCGCACCCCCATCTGCCGCATCAGCCGCGCGCAGCCGATCCGGGTCGAATAACGCCCGCGCCATTCATCGGCCGGATTGTCCGCACCGGTGAGCGCGGAACGCACATCAACCGCCCAGGTCGCGCAGTCATGCCTGCCCCAGGCAAACGGCATATGCCGCGCGGACCTGATCCGCTCATCGAGAATCGTCTCCCACCCCGGCAGGCGCATCACTGGCCCCCCATCACCCCCCCACTGGCCCCCATCACTGGCCCCAAGTGATTTTCTTGTCCTGAATCCCGGCCACATATTCAAACGCCCGATCGCCGGGATGCAGCACCTTCTGGCTCTCGTCGGTATATCGCCACTCGCGCGCGCGTTGCAGGTCGATCATCTGATTTTCATAGCTGAGCGTGATCGCGCAGGTCTCGGCCCCGTCCTCGATCTGCGGCACGTCAAGCAGCCCCGTAAAGACCGGTTCGGGATCCGCGACCAGACCGCCGTCGTCATTCACAAAACCCAGCAATATCGTGCCGAGGGAATTCTGCCGCGCCTCCCGGATCGCCAGCGACACCAGCTCAACCGGAACGCCTGTGAGCGTGACCGCAACTCCGCTGGCCTCCACGCCACTGGTTTCCTCGATACCCGACACCTTGATCAGCGCCCCGGCCCCGATCCAGTCATGACCGCCCCATTTAAGCGTGCCGATCCCGGTCCAGATCCGCACATCGCCGCTCGGGAAAGCGCCATGGAAAAACGCCGCCGGATGTGCCACCACGGCCTCGGTCTGCCCGGCATTGGCGGATGACAACCCCCGGCTCATATCGCCTCCTGCGCTTTTATTGTAAACTTCATCAGGCCGATCCGCAGATCTGTGGGCACGTCATTCATGGCGCGCAGCGCGAGGCCTGGGTGCGCAATCTCGACCTGCTCATAATGGCGTGGCGCGCGCCGCAGCTTCGGGACGAATTTCAGGATGTTTTTTCCGCCGGACGGGGTGCACTCTGCGGTGATCTGATAGAGCCGTGCGTCAGAATCCGTGCCGAGCGAGAAAAAATTGCCCGGCACACCAGCCCTGCCGATCCCCAGCCGGTCGTGACCAGAGCATTGCCGTGCTGACCTGATCCGCTCACCCGGATCGTCTCGGGACGGTCCGGAGCGGCAATCGTCGGATCGCACAGGATAAACGGCCGCCGTTTGTTCAGGACTCCATTTGCAAACGCCTCGAATGCGGGCGCATTGGCACGATGAACCGTGGCCTCAATTTTGTATAACCAGATTTCGCCGCCCCAATCCTGAATCTGCCGCGACAGGGTGAATGGCGACTGAACCGCCGCCACGGCGCTGACAAGCTGGCGCGTGAGTCCGCTGATATGAGAGGTCGGAAAATCGGTCATATCTTGCCTCGCGCCCGCGCCGATCTGACCGCATCAACCGCCTGCTTTGTCAGGCGCGGCTCTGCCTCTCGCAGCTGCTTCGCGACCTGCTCTGCCACGCCCTGCTGCGCGCCGCGCGCATCGACATTGATCGAGACGGTCACCCCGCCGCCATCAATGGATTTTGCAGCCTCGCGTCGGCTCAGCACCCGCTCGCCACGTTGCAGGATCGCTGGCACCTCGTCGGGACGCAGCCCGACCCAGCCGCCCGAGTGCATGCGCGGCGCAGCGGCAAAGGCCAGCGCGGGCATAGGGCGCGTCACGCCTGACATTCCGGCAATGCCGCCGGAGTGCAAGGTATTGCCGAACAGCCAGCTTGGGTCACTGGTCGTAAAGCCTGCCGAGAACAAGCTGCTGAAAATATTTGCAAATGCCTTATGAGCAGCCAGCGTGGCCAGATCGGCCAGGATCGAGCGGGTCAGCCCTTTGAAATCAAGCTTGCCGGTTTCGACAAATCGGTGAATCGCGCTCTCGGCGCTGCGGAACGCACCGACCAACGTGTCGCCCAGGTTCTTGCCCCAATTCTGCGCGCTGTCCATCCATCTTTTGAGCGCGGCCATCGTTGCGTCCCAGCCGGTGAGGGTCTTTGATGCGTCGCCACTGTCGCTGCTCGGCTTTCCGTCGCTACCGCCACTTGGTGCCATCGGAAGATTTTTCAAAGTCTCGGCCAGCGTTTTGGCGGTTGAAATGGACGTGTCCATTTCAGAGTTCGTTTTTTTCATCGCCGCGCGAAGTGCCTCGTGCGCTTTGGCAGCACCAGCAAATGCAGTCTCGTATCCTGTAGCGGCCTTTGAATTCCATGTGGCAACTTTGTCATTCAATTCACTCTGAGTCTGTTTCAGCCCCTCAAGCTCCGCTGTCGCCCGGCCAAGATTCAAATTGAATATTTGCCGATCGAACAACCGAAAATCATTTATCGACTCAAGAAACTTGACCCATCGTTCTTCCAGCGAAGCGAGTAAACCAACCCATTTCGCCTGAATATTCGTGCTCATTGCCGCAAATTTGAAAACGAAAGATTCAAGAAGTTTCCCAATTCCGGTCCAAACTCCAACAGCGAGGTCTTTGAGCAACATCATTGCCTCGCCAAAGCTGCCCACACGATCAGTAAGCAACTCAAGCCGATAAACTGCTTCCCCGGCAAGCACGATTGCAGCCAGTAAACCGGTGCGAACCATCGCATATTTCAAAGCCTTAAGTGCCCCGACAAGCCTGATAGTGGAAGCGACGGCAGCCGCCATTCCAATCACCCAACGCCCCGCGAGAATGCTCGCAAAAGTGCCGGCATACGCGGTCAGCCTGCCGATATTATCCAGCAGCCCCCGAAAAGCACGGCCAAGAGGCCCCGTTTTTTGCGCGATTGACGCCATAGCATCTGCCAGCGATTGCAATGCAGGCGCAAATCTGGCGGTCATTTGATTGGATATCCCCCGCCACACCAACCCAAGCCGGGTGATCGCATCATTCGTCCGCTCGACCTGTGACGCATCCAGATCGGAGACGCCCACGCCGAAATCATTCACGTCCCTGGTCGCCTGCCGGAGCGTTTCCGTGTCCAGCCGCATGAATGCCTCATAGCCGCGATAGCCGAACAACTGCGAAAACATCGCCGCCTGCTTTGTGGTATCGCCGTATTTTCGAATGGCATCCGTCACCACGGCGATGCGCTTATCAAGCGGCATACGCAACAACTCTATCGCATTCAAATTCAACGCCTTGATCGCCTTCGCCGCCGGACCGGTACCATCCTGTTCAAACTGCGACAGCCCCACGGTCAGAGTGCGAAACCCGGTCTGCAAGGTCTGCATCGAATTGCCGCTAAGCTCGGCCGCGCGCGCCAGAACCTGAATGCTCTCGGTCGTGGTTTTGTAAGAGTGCGCGAGCTTTGCCTGCGCGTCGATCGTCTGCAGCCCGGAGCGCACCATCGCCACGCCCGCCGCCGCGACAGACGCCGCCGCAATGCGCGCCGCAATCCGCGCCCGGCGCGCGAAGGCCGCCAGTCGGGCATTGGCCATCTCGACATTTTTCGAGACCCGCTTGAACCCCTTGGCACCAGCCTCGCCCACGCCGGTAAGTTCAGCACGAACCTGCTGGCCATTCACCGCCGCGAGACGGACGGACACGCGTTTTTCAGCCATTGGATTTCTCCGTATTCTCGTTCATTTTGCGCGCCATCGCCGCCTCAATTGGCGGTAATAGCTCGGCAATCACCAGTGGTGAAATTCCCATTGCCGCGCCGAGGTGAAAGGCCGCGCTCATGTCCCAGCCCAAGACAGCGCCGCCGCCCAGGCCCGCCGCGACACGCATCTGCCCATCGAGGCGCTGGACCAGAGTCCAGACCTGCCAGCCCTCGAATGTCTGCGGCGCGTTCAGGGCTTTTGGGCAGTCCGGGCAGATTTTCGCGCAGGTGTGTGCGCAGGCCCGGCAATAGTCCTCGCCCCCGCCGAAGTGCCATTCAGCGAAGGCGACGAGGCGTTTTTTTCCTGTTCCAGGATCATGGCTTGGGCGATGTAGCGGCTCTGGAATGCCTCGAAGATCGGCCAGATGTCGAGCAGCGCATTGAGGCCCTCCGGTGTCACCGGCAGTGGCTGGCCGTCCGCATCGCCCACGCCCTCCCACTCCGTCACCACGATCCGCGCGACCGATTTGGCGACGAGCAGCGCAATCGCCTCATCGGACGGGGCATCTTCACCTTCGGCGGCGGTCTGGATCGCCGGATCGGAGCGCGCGGCCAGCATCACGGCGGTGGTCAACGGCCGGACGCGCAGCCGCACGCCATGGGCCAGATCGAGCCAGCGCGGCCCGGACGCAAGATCAAGTTTCAGCATCAGTAAGTCGCTCCCCTCTTGTTGGTCAGTTCGACGATGAACATCCTGCCCGATGTCGCATGGCCTACCCCCTGCCAGTCGAATGTCGCCTGCACGCCGTTCGGCCCCTGAATCTCAAGCCTGGGCCGCGACAGATAGACCTCGGGTGCCGCCAGCAACAGCTTGTCCCCGGAGGGCAATTCCCATGCGATGGTCAGCACGCAGGACGTCCCGGCGACGGCGATATTCATCAACTCCATGCTGGCAAATCGCGCCACCAGCGAGCCGGTCAGCGCGGCCATTGACGGGTCCGCGCCCGCGATCCTGCCGCCGCCACAGACCGTCTCGATCCGATCGAGATTGTTCGAGTAAGACAGATCAACCGAGACGACATTCGCCAGATCCAAAGCTGTGCCGCTTTTGTCTGCGCTGATGCAGCCGACAAAATTCCCGAAACGCGTCTCGTGCGCGGGCACCAATGTCGCCAGACTGGCTCCGGTCTGTGTCGTGGCGGCGGTTTTTTCATCCCGGCCGATGATGCTGACGGTCGCATTCATCAGGCCCGAATGCTCCATCCGCCAGTCGATCTTGTCCACCATGCAGCCGGAATACATCGCATAGCGCGGCACCTCGGGCATACCGATTTCGATCGACAGGCTGGGCAAGGCCCAGGACTCGGAGGGAAACGCATGCTTGTATGGGGCCGCGCTGCCTGTTTTCACCGGCTGCCCGAGCGCCGCCTTGAGCCAAAAACCGATAGACTCGGCATTGACCGGCACGACAATATCGCCGTCCACCGTGATCGCGTCCTGCACCGGCGGCTGTGGCGCACGGCCATAGCCCAGAATATCCGAGGTGAGCAACGGCTGCTCCGCTCCGAGCGCCGAACTCACGAACGGCACCTTTGTAAAATCTTTGGTTGGCGCCTTTCCATAGGTCGTCTCCCACGCCAGCGCCATCTGCGCCCGCGCGCCTTGTGCTCGTGCCATGATTGTCTCCTGTGATTGTCTGTTGGGTCAGGCCAGTGGATCGGCCGTGGTGTAGTGCAGGACGACCGGGATCACGGCGGCCTTGAGGCTTGCGCCGCCCTCGACGGGCAGATCGACCGGCTGCGGGGCCTGCGCCTCAATCCAGTCGCATGCGCCCCCCAGCGTGCGGTCAGTGGCCAGAGCCGCGCCGATGCTGGCGCACAGCGCATCAAACGCCGCGTCGCGATTGGCGCCTTGCACGATGGCCTCGATCTCGACGCGATGCTGATAGTGATACATCAGCGGCGAGAGCGTGACCTCCGGCTCCCCCGGCTCGCCATCGCGAAGGATCAGCAGGCCTTCCGCCGGCACGCGCTCGGGCAGCACCTCGCCGCGCAGGGCCGTGGCGGGCAGCGCCGAGAGCCGCCCATGCAGTGCGGTCAGGACAGTCTCGCGTGTGCTCATCTCAATCCATCTCCCGCCATTTTGCCGCGATCAGTCCCGGCACGCGGTCAGCGGCCTGCCGGGCCAGGCGTTCCAGATCGAGCCGTTTGCGCAGCTTGACCTGCGGGACAAGGACAAAGATCGGGACCGTCGCGCGGTTGCGCCCGGTCAGCGGCCCGTGTTTTTTCGAGCGCGCTACCACCCCGATCCCCCGATTGTTGAGCCGCCCATCCGCCACCAGCAGCGGCGGCTTGCCGTATTTTCGTCGCGACACAAATCGCAATTTCATCCCGCGCCGCATTTCCCATTCAAGCGGGGTGAACGACTTTCCACCTCGGAGCTTGCCCGCAGCGGGCAGCGGGATCGCCAGAAAGTGGCCATGTTTCGCCCGGATCAACGGGCCGGTTTCATGCGCATTCATGATCACCGGCGCTTTTGTCCAGGCCAATACGGCCGCGTCGAGACTTTCACCGGATTCCGGATAAGTCCGGTCACGCACGGTCTGATCAAGCTTTCCGCCAATTCCTGCCTGCTTGATTTGCAGGCGCCAAGCCATTTTAAGTTCACCCCCGGCCTCGCGCATCGCCGCCGTGACCGCGCGTTCCCCGGCTTGGGATTCGGCCCGCATGATCTTGGGCAGGTCATCAAAGCGAAATTCCAGCTTCATCTGAATATTCCACCTCATAATACCAAAAACATAATGGTAAAACTGCTGATGTATTGGTATGTTAAATTATGTGTATTTAAAATCTGCGCTGTAAATTGCCCGTCAGAGACATCCAAAGCTCCAGCAATGCAAGTCGATGGAAGATTTTCGGTGTTCAGAACAATTACTGAATCCCTGGTTACATATGAATTTTCAATGACAAAGCTCGGCATTAATGATTCAGATGCTTCCAATTCAGAGCCGCTATATTTAATGCGGAATTTTCTGCTGTTTACAGTTACATTTTTTGTGCTGGTTATGGTGATATCCTGGACTGTCAAATCCCCAATAGCACCGCCATCGCCCTTGTCGCCCTTGTCGCCTTTGTCGCCTTTATCACCCTTGGCGCCAGCAACACCGGGATTTCCTTTGTCGCCCTTGTCGCCCTTGGCACCGGTAGCACCAGTGGGGCCGGTGGCACCTTTATCCCCCTTTGGGCCTTGTGCTCCTGTATCGCCTTTCGCGCCGGTTGCACCTTTTGGGCCCTGCGGGCCTGTAGCTCCCGTGTCGCCCTTGTCGCCTTTAGGGCCTTGTGGACCGGTAGCACCATCTGCGCCGTCCTTGCCGTCTTTACCGGGATCGCCTTTCAGGCCGCGTGGCCCCTGTGGGCCCTGTGGCCCGGGAATGTCGCGCAGATAATCCAGCACTTCCTCGGTGACCCTCATCTCGATACCGGACCCGGCCGCGAACGCCCGCGCCGCCAGAAGATCGGTGTCGGGCCTGGTGCTGCGCGTCACGGTGAGAATGTCGCCCGAAACAGCGGTGCAGGATACGACCTCGACCGCGCCGGAATCATCAAACAGCGTGGCGTAAAAGAAATCATCATCCGATGCTGTGATTTGCGGGAAGGCCGCACCGCCACCAGATACCAGCACGATCGACGTGTCTGTCGCGGATATCCCCCGAGCCAG
>CBDIBW010000050.1:0-37941 GCA_965277135.1 Thioclava sp.
AACAGCCGCAAACAGTCGTCTAAAAAGTTGGTGTCAGTAAATTCCCAATCGTCTTCCATATGGAATATATAGGGTGTTTCAACTCGCTCATACATTGCATCCACCGCAGGGTGATGGCCAACTCTTTTTCATAGGTCTACCAGCGTTCCATTCGGGCATTTTTTTTGAACATGGCGCTTGTTTCCGCATCACCAAAATCGTTGATCCCGATGATTGGCAATGATGCGAGTTCGGGTGACAAACTTTGCAACGCTTTTTCAAGTAAATATGGGCGTAGACCCATTGTAATGCAAATCGTAACTTTGTTTTCAAAGCCCATAGTAAGTGCTTATCCTTAATGTCTTTTTTGGGAGTTATGCCCGAAAGGTGGTGAAGACTTGATCAGGCGGCAGGTTCGATTTACCTGATTCCGTCGGCGAAAGCAATGCCTTGAATGATTTCACGCATTCGACTTGCGCCATTGAGCTTTTGCCATCCAACATCCCGATACGCTCGAACTCCAGCCCCAACGTCGCCAGTTGCCCCGATATCCCTGAAAGACGATCCGGGCGACGATCCAGATTGAGCACGTAAATTGGTATCCGAGACATCTTCATCCCTTGTGTGCAAAGATTGCGTTGGTCCTAAAAGCACATGGATCCAAGTGATCGTATCACACAGGACCCGGACGTGACCGGGGACTGATCCGCCCCGACTAACCCCGCCGCGCGCGGGGCTTTTTCATCGACAGACATGATCGCAGCATCGCTCCTGCCGCATCCTGTCCGGGGGTGCGCCACGGCTGCAAGGACGAGACCGAGGCCAAACGCGCGGCCAGTGCACGGCTTGATGAATAGCGCGGCAACGACACCTTCACCGTCACCCGCCCCGGCGATCCCTCATCACCACCCGTGACCAGATCTCCGCCATCGGCTTGCGCCCGGGCACCGGCGAACCAAGCCCGACCAGGACCACCACCCACGCGATCACCAAAATCGCACACACAACCGCGATCCGCCGCGAAAAAGCCACGGAAACGGAGTGAACAGACACCCACAGCAATGCAAAACAAGCTGCTCCGCTCCAGCGGAGACGGAAGATGCACGCCCTTTTGTCTGCCTCACCCCAGCGTCGCAAGGCCGGGGAATGTTTCGAGCAGCCAGAAACTGATCGCAGAGAACGCATTGCTCAGAAGCAGAACGCCGACAATCAGCAACAGCACCCCCATCACCTTCTCGATCAGCCCCATATGCCGCTGGAGCCGATTCATCACACCGATCGCGCGCTGGATGAAGATCGCCGTCAGAAGGAACGGGATCCCGAGCCCCATCGCATAAATCGCCAGCAATCCGGTGCCCCGGCTCACATCGCCACCCGATGCCGCCAGAGAGAGTATGGCTCCGAGCTGCGGACCGATGCAGGGCGTCCAGCCGAAGGCAAAAGCGAGGCCAAGCACATAGGCACCCAGCGAGGACCCCCCACGATCGCCCGCATCCATCCGCACCTCACGGTCCAGGATCGGGATCCGGAACAGACCGATGAAATGCAGCCCCAGCACGATGATCACCGCGCCCGCGATCCGCCCGAACAGTATTTGGTTGGTCAGGAAAAAACGTCCAAAGGCCGATGCCGTGAACCCCATGAAAAGAAACACCGTCGACAGGCCCAGCACGAAAAAGATCGCCGGCACCACCGCCGAACGTGTGCCCGCGCGCAGATCCCCCATGCTGACCCCGCCCATATAGGCAAGGTAGGGCGGGACAATCGGCAAAACGCAGGGGCTGAGAAATGACAACAACCCCGCGAGCAATGCAACAAGTGCGGCGGGCAGGAAAGCGGCGGTGACAAGATCGATTCCGAACATGGTTTCTTCCATAGCCGATCCCGCCGCGCCGGTCACCTGTCCGTGACATCACATCTGCGTGGACAAATTCGCGCGCCGGGCGCAAGCTGCCTCCACGATAAAAGCCGGCGATGAAAGCCGATATCGAGATTGACGCCAAGGGCTTGCTGTGCCCTCTGCCCCCCGCGTCTGCGCAAAGCTCTGGCAGGCGTCGCATCGGGCACGGTTATGAAATCGGTTGGTCTTCCGGTCTTTCGTCTGATGGCCTTGGCTTGTGCCCATTCATGCTCGATCGGGTTCAGATCCGGCGCGTATGGGGGGAGGTATTCGAGCCTGTGCCCTGCCGTCTCAATAGCCGCTTTTGTGTCGGCCCGCTTGTGGAAAGCGGCGGTGTCGATGACGATGGCCGCTGCGTCGGGGAGCCTGGGGATCAGATCGTGCGTGGCCCAGGCGTGGAACACATCGCTGTCGATGTTGCAGGAAAACAGCGTCACCGTCAGCAGCGCCGATCCGGTCCCCGATCCGATCAACGCGCCGATGACATTGGTGCGCCCTTTGGCATTCCAGTCCTGTTTCCCGAGGCAGCGTTTGCCGCGCAGGCTGTCGCCATGCGTGCGCACCATGTCGTGCGCAAAGCCACTTTCGTCAATATGAACAATGGTCTTTCCCGATTGACGATGCGACTTGATCCTCTCGCGGAAGGCGTGCCGATCGCCGTCGTCCGCCTTTGGATGCCGGAGGACTTTTTTGATATGTCACCCCCGGTTTGCGCAGGGCCTGAAAGATGGCATTCGGGGTAACGCCAAAGCGCGCGGCACGCGCGTGCTGATATGCGTCGGGAGAGTGACGCACATCCTGCGCCACATCCTGCCCCAAGGCCGCCAGATCAATCTTGCGCTTGCGCGGCCCGGACGGATCCGGACTGATCCGGCTCCAGGCGCTTTCTACCAGCGGCAAAGAGAGGCGCGCCCGACATAAAACCTCTGTGCGGTTTCTTCAAGGGTGAGCCCTTCCTTCTTGCGCAGGGACAGAACACGGCGGCGGAAGTGAACGATTCCCGGCTTTCGCCGGTAGC
Source organism: Thioclava sp. (assembly GCA_965277135.1). GTDB lineage: Bacteria > Pseudomonadota > Alphaproteobacteria > Rhodobacterales > Rhodobacteraceae > Thioclava. The sequence continues at coordinate 2,898 of CBDIBW010000050.1, forward strand.
ATCGCGTGTGGAATATCACTCCAGATACTTAAGCATGATGGCGTCGGTGACATTGCCCGACATGGTTGAAAAACATCCCCGCACCCGGAACCACCTGCCCCAACAGCGCTTGCGCAGGTCCGGGAACGCCATCCGGATGCGCCGCGACGCGCGTCCCTTGATCGGCTGCATGACATCTGACAAGGACAGCTTCGGCGGGATCGACACGCACATGTGGACGTGATCGCGCGCCAGAACCCCTCGCACAATGTGGACGCCCATTTCGTCACAGGTCTGGCGGATGATCGTCTCTCCCGGTTTTGAAGCCATATCTCCTTCGGGGCAGCGTTCAAGATCCGGGAGAGATGATCATCGGCAGATTCGCGGAAGCAGACCGGCTGGAAGCCGGTGGTTTCGATCCATTAAGCGGAAAATCAATTTGGTGGACATGGTCACCGCAGCTTGCCTCTTTGGGGCATCTGTGGCAGAGTCCGATACAGATATTTCACACCGAAGAGTTCAGTTGATGCAAGACTTCGCCACGCGCCGCACCATGATGGTGGACACGCAGGTTCGTCCAAATGACGTAACCAAATTTCCGATCATCGAAGCCATGTTGCACGTACCGCGCGAGGAATTTGTGCCCCCGGCGCGACGCGAGGCCGCCTATGTTGGTGAAAACCTTGCGCTGGGTGAGGGCCGTTTTCTGCTGGAGCCGCGCAATTTCGCCAAGATGCTTGATGCACTGGATATTCAGCCGGGGGATCTGGTGCTTGATGTGGGTGCAGGGCTTGGATATTCCTCTGCCGTGATTGCGCGCATGGCCGAGGCGGTTGTTGCGGTCGAGAACGCGGATCTTGCCAGCCAGGCCGAGGGCGCGCTGACACAATTCGGAACCGACAATGTGGCCGTTGTCACGGCACCTCTGACAGAGGGCGCACCCGAACATGGTCCGTATGACGTGATGATCATCGAGGGCGCGGTGGAAATGGTGCCCGAGGTGCTGATTGCGCAACTCAAGGAAGGGGGGAGGATTGCGGCGATCTTCATGGCAGAGGCACTGGGCATCGCGCGTATCGGATACAGGATCGACGGCGAGATGAGCTGGCGGGACATTTTCAACGGGACCGCTCCGTTGCTGCCGGGGTTCGCGCGGGAGCGTGGTTTCGTGCTCTGAAAGGCACAATCTTCTCCCGAAACATGTGGCGGGAGGTAAATGTGGGCGTTTTGGTTGCACGATTTGCGAAAGGTTGGCACCGGGTCCGAGCGGCCGGTCGCACAACAGGGAATGAGGGCAGAGACATGTTTGGCAAGAGCTTGAAACCGATCATCCTGGCCGGGACGGCCATGATCGCGCTGGTCGCAACCCCGGTCGCGGCGGGTGCCGAGACACTGGCCGATGCGCTGGTTGCGGCCTATCGCAACTCGCATCTTCTGGACCAGAATCGTGCGACCTTGCGTGCTGCGGATGAAGATGTGGCGCAGGCGGTGGCCGCGCTGCGTCCGGTGCTGCAATGGACAGCCGGGTACAACTATTCGAACGCCTCCGGACGTCTGTTGTCTCCGGCGCGGGCCTCGATCGGGCTTGCAGCCTTGATCACTCTGATCGATTTCGGGCGCGGCCGGATCCGGGCCGACATTCAGAAAGAGACGGTTCTGGCGACGCGCGAGGCGTTGCGCAGTGTGGAGCAGGATGTTCTTCTGTCGGCGATCCAGGCCTATTCCGATGTGAAGAGCGCCTCGGAGCAAGTCGCGATCAACCAGAACTCGGTGCGGGTCCTGAGCGAGGAACTCAAGGCAACCAACGACCGGTTCGATGTCGGAGAAGTAACCAGGACCGATGTGTCGCTGGCGGAGGCGCAACTTCAATCGGCGCGGGCCTCTTTGTCCCTGGCACAAGGATCGCTCCAGACCGCGCGTGAATCCTACAAGGCTGCGACGGGGCATGACCCGGGTCACCTGTCGGCGTTCCCGTCGGTTCCGAAGCTGCCCGGGACGCTGGACGATGCGCGCGAGATCGCGTTGCGCAGTCATCCGGGCATCAAGCAGCTTCAACATACGGTCAAGGCCAGTGATCTGGGGCTTGCCTATGCCAAGGCAAATCGCCTGCCGGAAATCACCGGGTCGCTGTCGATTTCGAAATACGACGGGATCTCGCCCGAAAGAAAGGCCGCCGGAATCTCGATGAGCCAGACGCTCTACGGTGGCGGGGCCCTTGTCTCGGCGCAGCGTCAGGCAATTGCGAACGCGGCGGCCGCGCGCGCGCGGCTCGCGCAATCAGGCGTGGCCGTATCGCAAAGCGTGGCGAATGCCTGGTCCGCCATCTCGATCGCCAAGTCGCAGATCACCGCGTATGACCGCCAGGTTCGCGCAGCCAGGATCGCTTATGATGGCGTGAAGGAAGAGGCTACTCTGGGGGCGCGGACCACGCTCGACGTGCTCTCGGCCGAGCAGGACATGCTGGATGCGCAGGCGAGCCGGATTGATGCCGGAGCCACGTTGCAGGTCGCATATTATCGACTTTTGTCCGCCATGGGTCTGTTGACGGTGGACAACCTGAAGCTCGGGATTCCGACCTATGACCCGGTGGCCTATTACAATGCAGTGCATGATGCCCCGATCACGCTTAGCCCGCAGGGCAAACGTCTGGATGCCGCGCTCAAGGCGCTTGGCAAGGAGTAACGCCGAGCAGCGCCACGCTCTTCGTGATCGGTGCGAACACTGGTTTCGCGCCCGGGGTGCGGAAAATGCACTCCAAGATACTTGTTCCACCCTGTTTTAAAGGCTGGACAGGCAGGTTGGTGCGGCACAGGATGGGGGTATCATGGCTGAGACCGGAACTCGACCCGAAATTGAAGATGTGCTGTCGTCGATTCGGCGGCTTGTGTCCGAGGGTGTCATTCAGACGCCTACCCCCAGAGGATCAGATCCCGGGCCACTGTTGCTCACGCCGTCCCAGTTGATTTCGACGGATGCGGCCGAACCTGAACCGGAGGTTGGGGCGGTGGCACCATTGCCTGATCTGGCCGATGCGGATGTGGCCAAGATTGCACCGGAACGGTATGAGGACCTTGTGAGCGAACCTGTCCCCGCGACCGGGCCCAGCCCTGGCGCGCCGCAGGACTGGCCGCAGGACTGGGAGCCGGATTTCGATGACAGCAACTCGGGCGAATGGCCGCAGGAGGCGGAAGTCAAGCAACCCAATGAGATCGGTGCCGAATTGCATCGGCTCGAAGACACGATTGCGCAGATCGAAGCGGCGGTGGCCGGGAGCGAAGCCGCGTTCGAGCCCGAGCGTGGCGATACCTTCGATGCGCGCGCCAAGATGCGTTTTGTGCCAATCATGCGACCGGCACAGGCTCCGGAACAGGCAGGGTTTGATGTCAATGAGGGCACGAGCGACGATCCGATTGAGGCCCTGCGCCTGAACGAGGCCGAATTGCAACGCGTGATTGCGCAAATGGTCCGCAAGGAGCTTCAGGGGGAACTGGGTGTTCGAATTACCCGAAACCTGCGCAAGCTGGTGCGACGTGAAATCGCCCGTGCCCTGATGAGCCGGGATCTGGAATAGCCCGGTTTCCCGGTCGCGATGAACGCAAAAGATGAAAGAAAAACGACGCAGCCCTCAGGGGGGATGCGTCGTTTTTCATGTGCACACCGGGCATGTGTCTTTGGGTCAGGCCGCTTCGGCCTCATCCGAGATTGCAGCAAGGCGACGCTCGCTCTCTTCACGCGACAGGGCAACCGAAGTTCGCATGCCCCTGGATACAAACTCCATCAGGCCCGAGACCACGCGCTCATTCGGGTCAATCCCGGCGCAGGACAGCACTTCGCGACCATCGCGTGAACGCGCCCAGCGAGCGATCTGCTCGGGGCCATTGCCGTATTTCTTGTCATCGGCAATCGCATCATCAAGAGCAGCCAGCACCACAGCGGCAAAGAGTTTGCGGGCCCGCTGGCCCTGTTCATGGTTGAAGGCCGAGCCGTCAACGAAATCGCGCATTTTTCCGTCCCTAGTTATTGCTTTTAAGTTTTCCAGAGTATCCACTATCTATGGGTTTTTGGACCCGATTCGATATGGCCGCACAAGCATGGCAGCCATGCATTTTTTGCATGGCATCCCCCTGAGCGACTGCGTGGCTCGCCCCGCATAGGGAACATATCCACATCGCTTAAGCGGAAAATGCGAAACTTCAAGAGGCGGCACGGCAGGTCGGTATGGGCCTCAAGAGCGAAGTTTTTAAATTAAACCATTGTTATTGTGATATAAAATATGAAATCCCTGTGCGGATGAGGTTCCGGGGTCTTTCCAGAGCCGCTGCTGAAGGGAGTCGCTGCTGAAGGATGCTTGGCACGGAACAGGCAGGCGTCTTTTCACTGCCACGCTTCGTGTGGAAGTGCTCGGGGTCTCTTGACTTCGACGAAAATACATTTTCCGGCCCGCTCATAGACGGGTGAGTTTTGCCGTGTCCGCCGTAAGCTCACCTTCAGCACGGTCGAAGCGCAGATGCGCTATGGCTCGGTTTCCTGCCTGGGTGAACAAAGTGCCGACCGCGCGCTCACCGGACAGGATCCGCGTGCCGACCGGGGCGGTTCCGGAAATCGCGACCGTTTCCAATCCTTTGCGCAACTCGGTCTTGTGTTTCATACGTGCAGTCACCTCTTGCCCGACATAGCAGCCTTTCCGGAAATCGACGCCATGCAGGCGTTCGAACCCGGCTTCGAGGATATAGGTGTCGGGCGTGAGTTCGATCCCGGTCTCGGGGATGCAGTTGGCGACACGGATCGCGTCCCAGTCGGTGCCATCATCGCCGCCCTGAGGACCATGGAGCCGCCACCCCAATGCCGGATTGCGCGGATCGTGCAGGGCCCCCTCGGGGGCGGACCCCGTGCCGCGTGACAGTTGCAAACGCGTGGGGTGGATCTGCACATCGGCGCGCAGCTTGTACATCGAAATGCGCTTGATCGTCGGCTCGGCAATGCTGTCGTCCAAGTCGATCAGGATCGCATCGCCATGCGGCACGAGAAAGAAATCCGCCAGGTACTTGCCCTGCGCCGTGAGCAGTGCTGCGTAAACGATACCCTGCGCAAGCTTCGTCACGTCATTGCTGACCAGCCCTTGCAGGAACTGTTCCCGATCCGCGCCGGTGACCTCGTAGATGATTCGCTTGCCCATGTCGCTCTCCGCAAGACAGGATGGTGCTTGACGTCATCATTGGGCAGAGGTGGCTTCAAGGGTCAATTTTTGTCGGAGATTTTCCTGCTGTTCGCGAGCGATTCCCGGAAGGAGAAAAAGATCGACGATTGCCCAAATTCCGGGAATAATTAATATTATCAGTCCTATACCTACAATGGATAATACAATACCCGTAAGCGATAATACAAGCATGCACATGGCTGACGCACTTTTCCCGAGATAGAACCGATGTGCTCCGAACAGACACAAAAAAAACCAAAGCAAATAAGCCACAGCGAGAGATTTCTGTTCATTGGCAATACGCGTTTCTACAAGAAGTTTATCCTGCGTTGACAATGCCATTTAAATTTTTCCTTTGTTGATTAACTCTCCACCATAAAAATCTAAAGGATATAATGTATTCATGTCAAACAAGAAAAAGCCGCGCCCCATGGGCACACCCCTGACCATGTGCTGATCGCGTTCAGCCAAGTTCGGCCAGCCGTGCCACCGCCCCACGCACCTTTCCGGCCTCTTCTTCGGCCCGGACGAGATTGCCGCGCGTTTCCTCGACCACCTCGGGATCGGCATGCGCAAGGAACCGCGGATTTCCCAGTCGACCCTTCATGCCGCCGATCTCCTTCTCCATCTTGCCGAGTGCCTTTTCAAGGCGCGCCTTTTCCTTGCCGATATCGATCACGCCCTCAAGCGGCAGACCGAACAGTGCGCCCTGCGCCGGGATCGAGATTGCCCCCTTCGGAATCACCGTTTCGGTGATGCTCTCGACCCGGGCCAGGCGGCAGATCAGCGCCTCGTTATTGCCAAGCGCCGCGCGGGCGGCCTTGTCGGCCTCGGCCAGAACCATCGGCAGTTTCAGCCCCGCCGGCACACCCATCTGCGCGCGCGATGACCGGATTGCCTCGATCAGCTCGATCACCCAGTTGATCTCGCGATCCGCCCCGGTATCGACAAGCTCGGCACCATAGGTCGGCCAGTCGGCATGAACCAGCATCTTCGTGCGCTCGCCTTGTAACGCGGTCAAACCCCACAGTTCTTCGGTGATGAAGGGCATGATCGGGTGCAGCAGGATATAGCACTGATCCAGAACCCAGCGCATCGTCGCGCGGGTTTCCCCACCATGTTCGCCATCGAACAGAGGCTTGGCGAATTCGACATACCAGTCGCAGACCTTGCCCCAGACAAAGCCATAAAGCCCCAGAGCCGCATCGTTGAACCGGCAAGCGGCGAAAGCCTCGTCCACCAGTTCGCGGATCTTCGCCGTTTCCCCGATGATCCAGCGATTCACCGCATGGCCGGGCTGTGGTACCTGCGTGACAACCGGCCCGTCGAACACGCCGTTCATCTCGGCAAGGCGCGTGGCGTTCCAGATTTTCGTGCCGAAGTTGCGATAGCCCTTGATGCGCTCCTTGCCCAGTTTCAGCACGCCGCCAGGTGCTGCCATCGCAGTGTTGGTGAAGCGCAGCGCATCGGCGCCGTATTCGTCGATGATCTCCAGCGGGTCGATCACGTTGCCCGTGGTCTTCGACATTTTTCTGCCCTTCTCGTCGCGGACAAGCTGATGCAGGCAGACGGTGCGGAAAGGCACCTGACCGACAACGGCGAGCTGCATCATCATCATCCGCGCCACCCAGAAGAACAGGATGTCAGAGCCGGTCACCAGCACGTCCGTCGGGAAATATCTTGCCATCTCGGCCGTGTTTTCGGGCCAGCCCAGCGTCCCGATCGGCCAGATCCCCGACGAGAACCAGGTGTCGAGCACATCCGAATCACGCCAGACCGGGTAAATCAGCCCGGTCGGATCCTGATCCATTTCGTATTGTGCAAGTGACGCCGCCAGAGCCTTGAGCGCCGCCTGACGGTCGCCCACCTCGACAATGCGTGCGGCATCAAGCGGTGTCGGCAGCCCGGCAATACCGGCCTTGAACCGGCCCGCCACCGCATCAAAATCGGCACCACAATGATGACGATCATCCAGATGCACCATCCCGGTTTCCACCAGCAACCGGCCCATCTCGACCAGATCCAGCGCGCCATCGCCCTCGTCATCGCGGAAATCGGGTGCCTCAAGGTCAAGCCCGTACCAGACCGGGATCTGGTGGCCCCACCAGAGCTGGCGCGAGATGCACCAAGGCTCGATGTTCCTGAGCCAGTGGAAATAGGTCTTCCTGCCCGCTTCGGGCATGATCACCGTGTCGCCATTGCGAACCGCGTCGAGAGCCGGTCCCACGATCTTTTCGGCATCGACGAACCACTGATCCGTCAGCATCGGCTCGATCACCACCCCCGAGCGGTCACCGAAGGGCTGCATGATCGGCTTGTTCTCGACATAGGGCACGAGGGTTCCGGTCTCGTTGCCCTTGTCATCGGTTGCATCGGTTGCATCGGATGCGGGGATCATCACCGCCAGGCCCTCTTCGGTGATCTGACGCACCACGGCCGCGCGTGCCTCGGCACGATCCAGTCCGCGAAGTTCGTCGGGGACGAGGTTGAGTGCGTCGATCTCGGCCTCGGTGAAGCTTGCGCCGTGCGAGATTTCCTGCGCGCGGCGGGCGCAGTCTTCATAGGACAGCCCGTCGGCGCGCATCGCGCCCCTGGTGTCCATCAGGCGATACATCGGAATGCCGCCACGTCTGGCCACCTGATAGTCGTTGAAATCATGTGCACCGGTAATCTTCACCGCGCCCGAGCCGAATGCCGGGTCGGGATAGATGTCGGTGATGATCGGGATCAGGCGGCGATGCGCCTTCGGCCCGACCGGGATCTCGCAAAGCTTGCCGACGATCGGGGCGTAACGCGCGTCATCGGGATGCACCGCGACGGCACCATCGCCCAGCATGGTTTCGGGCCGGGTCGTCGCGATCGAGATGTAATCGCGCTCTTCTTCGAGAATGACGGTCCCATGCTCGTCCTTCTCACGGTAAATATAGGTCTCACCGCCCGCCAGCGGGTATTTGAAGTGCCACATATGCCCGGCGACCTCGATCGTCTCGACTTCCAGATCGGAGATCGCGGTTTCGAAACGGGGATCCCAGTTCACCAGCCGCTTGCCGCGATGGATCAGGCCCTTTTCGTACATGTCGACGAAGACCCGGATCACCGCGTCATGGAAATTGCCCTCGTTGCCCGCTGGTGCGCCCGGTGCGCCGGACATGGTGAAGGCGTTGCGCGACCAGTCGCACGAGCTTCCCAGTCGCTTGAGCTGATTGATGATGGTGGTGCCATACCGGTCTTTCCAGTCCCAGACCTGTTCGAGGAATTTCTCGCGGCCCAGTTCCACGCGTTCGGGTTGCCCGGTCCTGGCAAGTTCCTTTTCCACCATCAGTTGCGTTGCGATCCCGGCATGGTCCTGCCCCGGCTGCCAGAGCGTGTCGAACCCGCGCATCCGGTGCCAGCGCACAAGAATATCCTGCACCGTGTGGTTGAAGGCATGTCCGACATGCAGCGCCCCGGTGACATTGGGCGGCGGGATCATCACGCAGAACGTTTCTTCTCGGGAAGCGTTGGCCCCGGCCCTGAACGCGCCGGCTTCTTCCCATTTCGCATAGATCCGCGGCTCGGCGGCTGCGGCGTCGAAAGTCTTGTCCATCGTCATGTCACGGCATCCTTGCTGGCTTGAACGCTGTTTAGCGCGCGCACAAGTGAAGGAAAACCCTTTCCGAAACAGAGCAAAAGGGGGCAGAAGCCCCCCCCGGTTTCCGATAATGTCCTTGGACTCAAACCGCGCGGTCGAGTTTCGTGGCCAGGTTGATCAGACTCTGGAAGTTCTGAACCCCTGACATTTCGCCGATCGTGTCAAGCACCCGGTCAAGCTGCTGGGTGGAATTTGCAGCGATCTGCACGATCAGGTCGATCTGGCCCGAGCTGGTGACGATCCGCTCGATCTCGGGGATGGTGCGCAGTTTCTGCAAGATGGCAGCTTGCACGCGCAGGTCGATTTCCAGAAGAGCGGTCGCGCGAAACCGGTCGGAACGGGCGGTCTCGCCCAGTTTCACCGTATATCCGGCGATCACGCCGGTGGTTTCCAGCCGCTCCAGCCTCGCCTGAATGGTCGAGCGCGCGACTTTCAGGCGTCGGGCGAGAGTCGCCAGCGACATTCGCGCATCGCACGAAAGGAAGCCAAGAATCCGTCGATCCAGTTCATCCATGTCTCACCTGTCGATATGGCCTGATATTTCGTCAATATGACGAAGTTTCGCAACATGTTTGTTCTTTCATTCGACGCAAAGGTGGCCCAGCGTCAAAGGACAGGAAAAGGGTGGCTTATACATATCCTGCCTGCGGACGGGCAGAACCGCGCAAGCGTTTTGCCGGACCGCGACAAGGGGCAGGAGGGGCAGGAGGGGGTTGCCACACCTTGGGCAAGGGAGCATGCCAATGGGACTGTCGAAGAGGATCTGGGCCAATCCGGCCGAATTCATCCGAACCGAACAACCGGACCATCCGGTGCTGATCTTTGCGCCGGGCGTGCTGCAATCGACTGCGCGGCGTTTCCTGCGCGGCTTTCCGGGGCTTGTGACCTATGCGCTCAAGGCAAACCCCGATGCGATGGTGATCGAGAACCTCGTGGCGGCGGGCATTCGCGGCTTTGACGTGGCAAGCCCTGCCGAGATCGCGATGGTCCGGCGGATCGCACCTGCGGCGGCGCTGCATTATCACAATCCGGTGCGCGGGCGCGACGAGATTGTCCATGCGGTCAGGATGGGCGTGAAAACCTGGTCGGTCGATTCGATGTCGGAACTGGAAAAGCTGATCGCGTTGGTTCCGGCCGAGGGCTGCGAGATTTCGGTGCGCTTCAAGCTGCCGGTGTCGGGGGCGGCCTATGATTTCGGTGCGAAGTTCGGCACCACGGTCGAGATGGGCGCAAAGCTTCTGGCGCGCGTGGCGGAGGCCGGGCGTCTTGCCTCGCTGACCTTCCATCCGGGCACGCAATGCGTCGATCCGATGGCGTGGGATGCCTATATCCGCGCCGCGGCCGGGATCGCGGCGGATGCGGGTGTGCGGATCGCGCGGCTCAATGTCGGTGGCGGTTTTCCGAACCACCGCAGCCATGGAGAGGTTCCGGTGCCCGAAGAGTTTTTCACACTGATCGACCGTGTTGCAACCGAAGCCTTTGGCGACGCGCGCCCGGCACTGGTCTGTGAGCCGGGACGTGGTCTGGTGGGCGATGCCTTCGTTCTCGTGACCCGCGTCAAGGCGCTGCGCGACGGCAAGCATGTCTTCCTGAACGATGGCGTTTATGGCAGTCTTGCGGAGTTGCCGCTGATCGGCCTGATCGACCGCGTTGATGTGTGCTCTGCCGAAGGTCTGCGCCGCGACGGGGCCATGCGGGGCCGGGTCGTCTTTGGCCCGACCTGTGACTCGGTCGATCGTCTGCCCGGCGAACTGATGCTGCCGACCGATCTGGAAGAGGGAGATTTTGTCGTGTTCAAGAGCATGGGGGCTTATTCGAGTGTGACCAACACCCGCTTCAATGGATTTGGCCAGGTCGAAACCGCCACTGCGCTGACCCTCGACTGACCCTTGATGGCTGGCCCAAACCACAAGATGCGCGTCTTGTTGCGTGAAAATTAATCTGCCCTGCCCTATCCTGACAGGGTGGGGGGTCGTCATTCGCGAGGGAGGGATGCGGTGCGGCGGTTGATTGTGTCGTGGTTGATCGTATCGGGGCTGATCGTATCGGGGCTGATCGTATCGGGGCTGGGTTGGGTGCGTCGGTGGGCAAAACCGCCGGTCAAGATGCGTCCTGTCGGTCGCGCGCGCGATCCGGTTGATCATGTTCTCCTTCTCGATGGCACGATGGGAAGTTTGCGCCCGGACCGGTTGACCTCGATCGGAATGGTCTACCGTTTCCTGCGCCGTTCGGCACCACGTGCCAGCATCTATTATGGCAAGGGTCTGCAATGGCATCGGTGGCGTGATATTTCCGATGTCTGTTTGGGCTGGGGCGTCGATCGGCAGATCGAGCGGGCCTATGGCTGGCTCGCCATGCGCTACAGGCCAGAAGACCGGGTCTATATTCTCGGCTATTCGCGGGGCGGATTTGCGGCGCGCTCACTGGCCGGAATGATCGGGCGGGTCGGGTTGCTGCGACCGGAGATGGCGATCGAACGGAATGTACGACGCGCCTGGCACCACTATGCAGCACAGACGCCTGCTGCGGAACGCGCCGGTTTCCGGCATGGTCTGTGTCACGCGCAGGTGCCGGTCGAGATGTTGGGGGTGTTCGATACGGTCAGTGCGCTGGGCGTGCCCTTGCCGTTCTTGCGGTTCTGGGCACAGGCACGGGTGCGGTTTCACGACCATCACCTTGGAGCGCATGTGCATCGCGGCTACCAGGCGCTGGCGCTGGATGAGACGCGGTCGATCCTCGAACCGCTGATCTGGGACAGCGAATTGAACGCTGCGGACCGGATCGAGCAGGTCTGGTTCCGGGGCTGCCATGGCGATATTGGCGGGCAGATCGGTCATGTGACGCAGGCCCGGCCTCTGGCCAATATCCCGCTTGTCTGGATGCTGGGGCGGGCCGAGCACTGCGGTCTCAAGCTGCCCGAGGGATGGCGTGAGGAATTCCCGACCGATCCGGATGCGCCCTCGGTCGGAAGCTGGCGTGGCTGGGGCAAGCTGTTTTTGTTTCGCGCACCGCGCGTGGTGGGAAGGGACCCGAGCGAACATCTGCACGATGGCATCGCTCTGCCTGTGCGCAGCTGGCGGCACCCGATGCAGCCGATTTTGCGCTTTCCCGACATGCCGCCAGTCGTGCCGACGGTATCAGACGGGGGGCGTGACGAAACAGGCGGAAACCTTGAAGGGCGGCATTCCTGAGGGCTGAACAGCCTGCTGCGGGTACCGCTCACGCGGTGCCGTGCCCCGGGCGGCTTGTCTGGACGTTCCGCAAAGCCCGCTGCCCCGGTCGGATCGTCCACGGCTTCGACAACCTGCGTATCCGTGGCCCTATCGCTGAGCGGTGTCACGATCGGCTCAAGGCCGGAGAGCCCCCGGCTACGAGGCACCGCATCCCGCCGGCATGTGGGATGTGCTATCCGTCTCAGGACGATGATCAGGCTTTGATCAGGCCCATCGATTCGAGCTTGAGGATAACCTGGTGCGCGCAGTGATCGACATCCACATCTTTTGTGTCAACGCGCAGTTCGGGCGTTTGGGGAGCCTCATAAGGGTCTGAAATACCGGTGAATTCCTTGATCTTTCCTTCGCGGGCGAGTTTGTAAAGGCCCTTGCGATCACGCGCCTCACACTCTTCCAGCGAGGTCGCGACGTGGATTTCCACGAAGGCGCCATATTGCTCGATATCCTCGCGCACGGCGCGGCGGGTTGTCATGTAGGGTGCGATCGGCGCGCAGATGGCGATACCGCCATTCTTGGTGATCTCGGAGGCGACATAGCCGATGCGGCGGATGTTGAGATCGCGGTGCTCTTTCGAAAAGCCCAACTCGCTCGACAGGTTCTTGCGCACCACATCGCCGTCAAGCAGCGTTACCGGACGGCCCCCCATTTCCATCAGCTTGATCATGAGCGCATTTGCGATGGTCGATTTGCCCGACCCGGACAGACCGGTGAAGAACACGGTAAAGCCCTGCCGGGCACGCGGCGGCGAGGTGCGGCGCAGCTCGGCCACGACCTCGGGGAAGGAAAACCATTCCGGGATCTCCAGCCCCTCGCGCAGGCGGCGGCGCAGTTCGGTGCCCGAAATGTTCAGGATGGTCACGTTGTCGCGATCGGCTATCTCGTCATTTGGTTCATATTGGGCGCGCTCCTGCACATAGACCATATGCTTGAAATCGACCATGCTGATGCCGATTTCCTCCTGATGGGCGCGGAACAGATCCTGCGCGTCATAGGGGCCATAAAAATCCTCGCCCGCCGAGTTCTTGCCGGGGCCGGCATGGTCACGACCGACGATCATGTGGGTGCAGCCGTGATTTTTCCGGATCAGACCGTGCCAGACCGCTTCGCGTGGACCGGCCATGCGCATCGCCAGGTTCAGCAGCGACATGGTGGTGGTCGATTGCGGATATTTGTCGAGCACCGCCTCGTAGCAGCGCACGCGGGTGAAATGATCCACATCGCCGGGCCTGGTCATGCCGACGACCGGGTGGATCAGCAGGTTGGCCTGGGCTTCCTTTGCGGCGCGGAAGGTCAGTTCCTGGTGGGCGCGATGCAGCGGGTTGCGGGTCTGGAAGGCCACGACCTTGCGCCAGCCCAGCTTGCGAAAATAGGCGCGCAGTTCGTTGGGGGTGTCGCGGCGAGCCTTGAAATCGTAGTGAACAGGTTGCTGGATGCCGGTGATCGGGCCGCCCAGACAGGTGTTGCCCGCCACGTTGTGCAGGTAATTGACCGCAGGGTGGGCGAGATCATCGGCACCAAAGACCTTTTCGGCTTCGCGCGACTTGTCGGGGGTATATTTGTCGGTGACCGACAGGATTGCGAGGATCACGCCTTCCTGGTCGCGCAGCGCAATGTCCTGGCCCGGCTCGATCGTTTCGGCAAATTTATCATCCACATCGAGGGTGATGGGCATCGGCCAGAGCGAGCCATCGACCAGACGCATGTTTTCGACAACGCCGTTGTAATCTTCTTCGCCAAGGAAGCCCTTGAGCGGATTGAAGCCACCATTGAGCAACAGTTCAAGATCGCAGATCTGACGCCGGGTCAGATCCCAGCCGGGCAGATCGCCAGCCTCCAGTTTCAGTTTCTGCGCGGACTCGTGGGAAACATAGAGTTCGGGAATGGGGGTGTGGTTGCTGTGTTGCGGCATATGTGTGCGGGTCCTGGAACTGGATTGGGCGCTCGACCGAAAGGGGCCGATATTGGGTGGCTAGCGTGAAAAGGCATCGTAATTCAAGCAAAGCCTTTCGGATTGGACAAAAAAGAACCGGTTTTGGTCCAAACCGTCGCGGAATCGGTAATCTTGTGGATGAACGGGGAAAGCAGGTCGTTTTGTTCGCCTGTCGGCCTGATTGCGCGGCGGCAGATCCCGGAAGGCGCATGTCTCCAATGGGCTATCCCGTTCGGGATGGTTCAACCCGACAGCACGCGCAGAACTCTCGGAAGAGGCGGGCGTCACCCGACCCGGTGATCCGGACATGAGCGTGCCCGGGGCGGCACCCAGTCCTGCGCGGCCCCGACCTGCCGAACCGTCGCCGGGGAAACCTCGAACAGCACGATGTGGCTCAGGTCGGGGCGCGAGCGGGACGCATAGAGCATTCCTTGCGCGCCCGCGCCGCGTGCCCGGTCGGAACAGGTCCAGGTCGGGGAGGGCATGCCGGTTTCGGCACGATCGTCTTGCCAGACGACCGAGGCGGCTGCCTGATCTTCGGTGCCGCGCAGATCACAGGCCCGGATCAGCGTCACCTCCAGGGGCACGATGATGCGCGGCGGGTCGTCTGCGCGCAGGTAGCGCCGCAGCGCGACCCCGGCACCCCCGGCACTCAGAGACGCATAGAGCGCCACCTGCCCGTCATGGTGAAACCGCCCCTCGGGATGGTGTGCGGGTGCAGTTGTCGCACCGGCCTGACCGGCGAAGAGAATCCGCCAGACGACACCCCGAAACGGGGTGAGAGCGATCATTCCGCAAGACCCTGACCGGCCAGCCACCGCTCGGAATCAAGCGCGGCCATGCAGCCCATACCGGCCGAGGTCACGGCCTGGCGATAGATCTGGTCGGTCAGGTCGCCTGCGGCAAAGATTCCCGGCACCGAAGTGCGGGTCGAACCCGGTTCCACCCAGACATATCCGCCCGGCTGCATCCTGAGACTGTCCCTGACCAGATCCGAGGCCGGTGTGTGGCCGATCGCCACGAAAACCCCGTCACAGGGGATTTCGCACCCGGTCCCGTCCACGGTGGACTTGACACGCACGCCGGTGACGCCCGGCGGAACTTCGGTTCCCAGAACCTCTTCGATCGTGTGGTTCCACACGACCCCGACCTTGGGATTTCTGAACAGGCGCTCTTGCAGGATCTTCTCGGCGCGAAAGCTGTCGCGGCGGTGAATCACCGTCACCTTCGAGGCGAAATTGGTCAGGAACAGCGCCTCCTCGACAGCCGTGTTGCCGCCACCGATCACCACGACATCCTTGCCGCGATAGAAGAAGCCGTCGCATGTCGCGCAGGCCGAGACGCCGAATCCCTGGAATTTCTCTTCCGAGGGCAGGCCCAGCCACTTCGCCTGCGCCCCGGTCGCGAGGATCACCGCATCGGCAACATAGGTCGTGCCCGAATCGGAGGTCGCGGTGAAAGGCCGCGCCGTGGTGTCGAGCGAGTTGATCATGTCCATCACGATCTCGGCACCCATCGCGCGGGCGTGCTCTTCCATCTTCACCATCAGGTCGGGACCCTGGATTTCCGTTTCACCGGGCCAGTTCTCGACCCCGGTGGTGATGGTGAGTTGCCCGCCGGGCTGAATGCCCTGCACCAGAACGGGCTTGAGCATCGCACGCGCGGCATAGACCGCCGCCGTGTAGCCTGCCGGGCCGGAGCCAATGATCAGAACCTTGCTCTTTTTCGTCTCGGACATGGCATGAGCCTCCTTCACCTTTCCGCCCGAGCCATATAAGCAGCCGCCGCATTGACGAAAAGCCCTGCCCGCCCGTGACCGGCTGCTCTTGCGATACGGATTGCGAAACATTATTACCCAATTTGGGTGCAGAGGCGAAAGTTGCGCGCCAATTGACGAAGGAATGCAGGTCCATGGCTGCGAGCAAGCTTGATGAAATCGACCGCCGGATCATGGCCGAATTGCAGGCGGAGGGTCGAATGACCAATGTCGAGCTGGCCAGACGGGTGGGGATCTCGGCACCGCCCTGCCTGCGGCGCGTGCGCACACTCGAAGAAGCGGGCTACATTCGCGGCTACCATGCCGATGTGAACCCGCGCGAACTGGGCTTCGAGGTGCAGGTCTTTGCCATGGTCCGTCTGCAAAGCCAGGCCGAGATTGACCTGATTGCGTTCGAACAACGCTGCCGCGATTGGCCGCTGGTGCGCGCGTGCCACATGCTCAATGGCGAGATCGACTTTCTGCTCAAATGCGTGGCACCCGATCTGTCGAGCTTCCAGAGCTTCCTGACCGGCCAACTCACGGCGGCCGAAAATGTGGCGCGCGTAAAGACCGGTCTCGTGATCCGCCGCGCCAAGGACGAGCCGGGCGTGCCCTTCGATGTGCTCGAAGCGCGCCTCTCGAAGCACGCCTAACGCAGGATCTGCGCCGCCGCCCAGGTCAGACCGAACAGAACCGGCTGGTGAAGCAGATAGATCGGCAAGGTATGGCGCCCGGCCCGGAGCGCGATACCCAGCGCGATACCCAGCGCGATACCCGGGGCCTTGCCCGTTTCACCCGGCCTGTAGCAGGGCAAGCGGGCCAGCCATCCGGCCCCATCGGCCAGCTTCGCCGCCGCCATCCCGATCAGGAACGGCCCGAACCACGGCAGAAGCGGTTCGAAATCGATCGTCGGGCGCCAGTGGGTCGAGAGGCCGAGCCACCACAGCCACGGGTGATTGAACGCGGGGCTGGCATGGCTCAGGTGCGCCCATATCGCCCCCGCGCCAAGTGCTGCCAGAATCGGCCAGGGCAACCGCATCAGCACCGCGCCCAGCACCGAACATACGGCGATCAAATGCAGCACGCCGTAATAGATGAAGACCTCGGACATCACGGCACAGGTTGTCACGCTGACCAATGCAGCGGCGGCGATCAGTTGGCCGAGCCGCATCAGGAAAGGCCGGACCAGAAATCCACGCCGATGTGCAAGAATCAGGCTGAACCCGGCCATGAAAATGAAGGTGCCGGCGACGGATCGGGCGAAGGTCATCCATCCCGGTTCAAAGATCGTGCCCGGCGCGATGAAGCCGAAATTCTCAAGATCGAAGGTGAAATGGAAGGTGGCCATCCCGATCAGCGCGAGTGCACGGATCAGATCGGGCAGAATCAGGCGGCGACCAGAGCCGGGCGGCGGGGCGGCGTTCATCCGGGGCCTTTCGATGCGGTTCGGCAGCCTGCATCGCGGACCGGAGAGACGCGGGGCAAGGCAGGACGGGTTGCAGGCAATCGTTACGGGCAGTCAGGGAAAAACGGACCGCAACAGACCGTTTCGTGACCCTGGTCGATCACGATCGGCTCAGGCCGGCACTTTCATACCCTTCCTGGCCGCGAGTTTGCGTATCCGTTCTTGCAGCTTTTCGAAGGCGCGTACCTCGATCTGGCGAATCCGTTCACGCGAGACGTTGTAGCGGCCCGACAGATCCTCAAGCGTGACCGGATCATCGCGCAGGCGGCGCTGCATCAGGATGTCCTTTTCGCGCTCGTTGAGCACATCCATCGCCGCAATCAGCATCTGGCGCCGTGCCTCAAGCTCTTCGCTTTCGGCATAGGATTGCGCCTGGTCGGCATCCTCGTCTTCCAGCCAGTCCTGCCACTGCGCCGAGCCATCGTCACCGGTGCCGACCTGTGCATTCAGCGAGGCATCCGATCCCGACAGGCGCCGGTTCATCGAGATCACCTCATCCTCGGTCACGTTCAGGTCATTGGCGATCTGTTTCACGTTCTCGGGGCGCAGATCACCATCCTCGTAGGCGCCGATCCTGGATTTGGCCTTGCGCAGGTTGAAGAACAGCTTCTTTTGCGCCGAGGTCGTGCCCAGTTTCACCAAGGACCAGGAACGCAGGATATATTCCTGGATCGCGGCGCGGATCCACCACATCGCATAGGTCGCCAGACGGAACCCTTTCTCGGGATCGAAACGCTTGACCGCCTGCATCAGGCCGACATTGGCCTCGGAGATCACTTCGGCTTGCGGCAGACCATAGCCGCGATAGCCCATGGCGATCTTGGCGGCGAGACGCAGGTGGCTTGTCACCAACTGGTGCGCGGCTTCGGTATCCTGATGGTCGGCCCAGCGTTTGGCCAACATGTATTCCTGCCCCGGTTCAAGCAGGGGAAACTTGCGAATCTCCTGCAGATAGCGGTTCAGACCCTGCTCGGGGCTTGGGGCCGGAAGGTTGGTATAGCGCGTCATCGTTCTCCCATCTCTCCTATCCCATGTCTCCACTTGTGCGGCCTTTGGATATGGGAACCGGAGGCGTTTGTTTCAAGCTGACAACCCAAGCGTCCTCCGGGTGAATGCGACAGGCCGTGGTGTTTGCGACGCATCGCAAGCTCATAAGCAGCCTCGCGCTTTTTTCGTTGCAAGGCAAGGGCGCGGATCAGTATCAAAATGTGAGCCAATGTGCTTTCAGAGCACAGGGGCGAGGATCAAGACAGAGACCGCCATACAGAAGACCACCACCGAGCCGTCATATATAAGTCGTCCAAACGTCAAATATATGTCATGAACCTGCACTAAGCGAGGCTCCAAGCCGCTGGCCCGATCCTGGCAACAGGGGGGCTGTGGCAATTTTCAGACGGAGCCTCCTTATGACCAAGACCAAAACGGCCCTCGCGTCGTGCTGTACAGTTGTTACCCTGAGTGCTGGTGCGGCGTTTGCCGAACCCTCGCAGGACCTGATCGACGCGGCCAGGAAAGAAGGCATGCTGACCACCATCGCGCTGCCCCATAGCTGGTGCGGCTACGGCGATGTGATTGCCGGCTTCAAGCACAAATACGGCATCAGGGTGAACGAGTTGAACCCGAACGCAGGCTCGGCCGACGAACTGGAAGCCATCAAGGCAAACAAGGGCAATACCGGCCCGCAAGCGCCCGATGTGGTCGATGTGGGGCTCTCCTTCGGTCCGGCGGCCAAGGCCGATGGCCTGCTGCAACCCTACAAGGTCTCGACCTGGGATTCGATTCCCACCGATGCCAAGGATGACGAGGGCTACTGGTACGGCGATTACTATGGCGTTCTGGGCTTTGGCGTGAACAAGGACATCTTCCCCGAAGCACCAGCCTCCCTTGCCGATCTGAAAGACAGGAAATTCACCAATTCGGTCGCCCTGCAAGGTGATCCGCGCACTGGCAACTCGGTCATGATGGCGGTTTACGCAGCAGGCGTGGCCGAAGGCGGCAAGGCGGGCGCGGATGCGCTCAACAAGGGGATCAGCTATTTCAGGGATCTCAAGGACAATGGCAACTACGTGCCGGTCAACGGCAATGCCCAGAACCTCGCCCAAGGCACCACGCCGATCTATTTCGACTGGGATTACAACCTGCTGGCGATGCGCGACAAGCTTGACGGCAACCCGCCGGTCGAGGTGGTCGTGCCTTCGGATGCGGTGATCGCGGGCGTCTATGTGCAGGGCATCTCGGCCTATGCGCCGCATCCGAATGCGGCGAAGCTCTGGATGGAATATCTCTATTCGGACGAGGGCCAGCTTGAATGGCTCTCTGGCTACTGCCACCCGATCCGCTTCAACGACATGACCGCGCGCGGCGTCGTTCCGCAGGTTCTGCTTGCCAAGCTGCCGCCAGCGGAAAATTACGCCAGGGCGGTCTTCCCGACCCTCAAGCAGCAGTCGCAGGCCAAGCAGGCCGTGGCCGAAAACTGGGCCAGGGAAATGGGCGTCCAGTAACGCGCCCCAGTAACGCGCTCTTGCCTGACCTTTTGCGGATGGCGGGTTCCGTGCCCGCCATTCGCTTGCGCTTTTCGACGGATCGCAGATGGCCGACATCCCCCTTTCGCAGCCCGACGACACGGCCCCCCCGCGCCGCTGGTCACTCCCCTGCCCCGGTTCAAGCTGGCTGGGCCTTGTGCCCTACCTGCTGTTCACCGCGCTTTTCCTGATCGCGCCGATTTTCTATCTGGTGAACGGAGCCTTCCAGACGCCGGACGGGCACTATTCGCTGGACACCATGGGCCAGTTGTTCAGCCCCGAGATCGCCTCTTCCTACTGGTTGTCACTGCGCCTCAGCTTTGTCTCGGCGCTGATCGGCACGCTGACCGGTCTGGCCCTGGGCTGCGCGCTGATCCTGGGGGGGCTGCCCGGCTGGGTGCGGCGTGCCTTCATGACCTTCTCGGGAGTTGCCTCGAACTTCGCGGGCGTGCCGCTGGCCTTTGCCTTCATCGCAACGCTGGGGCGGCTCGGGCTGGTCACGCTGGTGCTGCGTGAGGTGTTCGGCATCAATATCTACGGTGCGGGCTTCACCCTGTTCTCGTTCTGGGGGCTGGCGCTGACCTATCTCTATTTCCAGCTCCCCTTGATGGTGTTGATGATCACGCCCTCGCTGGAGGGGCTGCGCCCCGAATGGCGCGAAGCCGCCCAGAGCCTTGGCGCCTCGGCCCGGCAATACTGGATGCAGGTCGCGCTTCCGCTGCTGTCGCCTGCGGTGCTGGGCTGTTTTCTGCTGCTCTTTGCCAATGCCTTCGGGACGCTGGCGACGGTCTATGCGCTGACCTCGGCCAATTTCCCGGTCGTGCCGATCGTGCTTTTCCAGCAGATCCGGGGCAACGTGCTCTACAACCCGAACCTCGGTTATGCGCTGGCTGTCGGAATGATCGTGATCATGGGCGTGTCGAACACGCTCTATTTCATCTTGCGCAACCGGGTCGAGAGGTGGCGGAAATGAAACGCCTGATCCCCTGGCTCGTGGCCTTTGCTGCGGGTGTCTATTTCCTCGTGCCGCTGATCGCCACATTCAGGTTCTCGCTTCAGATGAAGCGCGCAGAGTTGAGCCTTGCCGCTTATCACTCGGTGCTGCAAAGCGATCTGTTCGTGTCGGTGCTGACCTTCTCGACCGTTGCCTCGGCGCTGGCGATCGTGCTGGGCGCCCTGATCGTGGTGCCCACCGCCTACTGGGTGCGGCTGCGCCTGCCCGCACTGCGCCCGCTGACCGAGTTCCTGTCGCTGATGCCACTGATCATTCCGCCCGTGGTTCTGGTCTTCGGCTATGTGCGCATCTACGGCACCGGGTCCTGGCTGCCCCTGACAATGAGCGAGAGCGGCACCAATCTGCTCCTGATCATCGGCTATACGGTGCTGTCGCTGCCCTACATGTATCGCGCGGTCGATAACGGCATGGCCGCGATCGATATCGCCACCCTGACCGAAGCCGCCGAAAGTCTTGGCGCGTCGCGGCTGCGCACCATCGCCACGATCATCTTCCCCAATGTGCGCTCGTCCATCGTCTCGGGTGCGTTTCTGACCTTCTCCATCTCGCTCGGCGAGTTTGTGATCACCTCGCTGCTCAGCCGCCCCGGCTTCGGCCCCTACATGGTGCAGATCGGGCAGGACTATGCCTATCAGCCCGCCGCGATCGCAATCATGGCCTTCGCCTTCACCTGGGCCTGCATGGCGCTGATGGAATTCTTCGCAACCCGAAAACCCGGTCAGCGCCTCTGGCCCGCGCGTGCCCGCAAGACCGACGAGGTATCACCATGAGCTTTCTCACCCTGGCCGGCATTTCCAAGAGCTTCGGCACCAACGTGGTCGTGCGCGATTTCGAACTGAACGTGAACAAGGGCGAGTTCGTGTCGTTCCTTGGCCCGTCGGGGTGCGGCAAGACGACGGTGCTGCGGATGATTGCGGGGTTTGAATCCCCCAGTGCCGGTGCAATCGGTGTCGATGGCAGGGACGTGACCGCCCTGCCTGCGGCCAGACGCAAGATCGGCATGGTGTTTCAGGCCTATGCGCTCTTTCCCAACATGACGGTGGCGCAGAATGTGGCCTTCGGGCTCAGGATTTCGGGAATGGAGAAACCGGCCATCGCCGCACGGGTTACCGAGATGCTGGACCTGATCGCACTGGGGCAGCTTGCGAAACGCTACCCCTGGCAACTTTCGGGCGGGCAGCAGCAGCGCGTCGCGCTGGCCCGTGCGCTGGCACCGCGCCCCGACCTGTTGCTCCTGGACGAACCTCTCTCGGCGCTCGATGCCAAGATCCGGATCTCGTTGCGCGACGATATCCGCCAGATCCAGCGCGATCTGGGGATCACCACGATCTTCGTCACCCATGACCAGCAAGAGGCGCTGTCGATCTCCGACCGGGTCGTGGTGATGCATCAGGGTCGCGCCGATCAGATCGGCACCCCGGCCGAGATCTACAACCGCCCCGCCACCCGTTTCGTCGCCGGGTTTGTCGGCCATCTCAACACCTTCAATGCCAGGGTCAGCCAGCGGGGGGGCGTCGATTTCGCGGGCGACACCCTGCCCGGGCGCACCGAGGGACTCGCGCCCGGCGCGACGGTGACGGTGGCCCTGCGTCCCGAGGCGTTCTCGCTTGCCCCGCGCCATGACGACGACCTGCGCGTCGAAGGGCGGGTGCTGCACACGCATTTCCTCGGTTCGGTGATCCGCGCCCGGGTCGAGATCGGTGGCCAACCCGTCTCGGTCGATATGTTCAACCAGTCGAACGCACTGCGCCTGCCCGAGCCCGGCCAGTCGGCCGAACTGTGGTTCTCCCGCGACGATCTTCTCGTTCTTCCTGCCTGAGGCCCCGCAATGATCCTGCCCGCCTTCTCCGCTCCCGGTCGCTTCCATCGCGGCAACCTGCATACCCATTCGACCAATTCCGATGGCTGCCTCGCTCCCGAAGATGTCTGCCGCCGCTACCGTGCCGAAGGGTATGATTTCATCGCCCTGACCGATCACTTCATCGGGATTTACGGCTATCCGATCTCCGACACCCTGCCCTTTCGCGACGCGAAATTCACCACGATTCTGGGTGCGGAACTGCATTCCGGCCCGATGGAAAACGGCGAACTGTGGCATATTCTCGCCGTCGGATTGCCTGCCGATTTCAGCCCGCCCAATGCACCGGGTTTCGTGCCGGTTGACGATCAGGAAACCGGCCCGCAGATTGCTGCCAGGGCACGCGAGGCAGGCGCGTTTCTGGCCGTCGCGCATCCGCAATGGTCGGGCATGACACTGGCTGACGCGCGCACGATCGAGGCGGCCCACGCGGTCGAGATCTACAATCATGGCTGTGCTGTCGGCTGCGACCGTGCCGACGGGTTTTCAATTGCCGATCTGCTGCTCTCGGAGGGGCGCGACCTGAGCCTGATCGCGACAGATGACGCCCATTTCACCGAGCCCGACCATTTCGGCGGCTGGGTGATGGTGAAATCCCGGGAAAACACGCCCGAGGCCCTGCTCGATGCGCTCAAGGCAGGGCGATTCTATTCGACGCAGGGACCCGATCTGCGCCATATCGAACTCCACGGTGATAGCGTGATCGTGGAAAGCAGCGCCGTGACGGCGGTGATCGTGCAGGGCCATGGTTGTGCGGCCAAGGCGATCCACGGCGCTTCGATGACACGCACCGAAATGTCGTTGCAGCGGTTTCGCAACTCGCCCTGGATCCGGATCAGCGTGATCGACGCCGCCGGAAAGCGCGCCTGGTCGAATCCGATCCGGCGTTGAGGGCCATGTGCACCGCTCCCCGGCCTTGGAGCGCCGGAAGCTGGATTTACGAGTGGCCCTGAAAATAGGGGCAGGTCACTGTCTTGAGGCTGAACTGGGGTCGGTTTGAACAAGCGCGGCAACGGTGCGTCATTGAACTATGCTTGATATTGCACTGAACGTTGAAGGAACCGCAGTGAGGACAATAAGGACCATTTGGCCACAATTCGGATTCCAGCCACTCACGCGCCTTGTCCTCGGTTTCGAAGATCTCCATAAGCCTGTTAAGACTGATACCCTTGCGATGCGATTTCCCTGGTGCTTTTGCCGTTGCAAAACCTTCTGCTATTGGGAGTCTCGTATATAATCCCCCTTCGACAGATCTGTACTGGTCCGGTATTTTTGTCCGGTTACGCCTGTGTCTTGCGGATCAGAAACCATGCCAGAGCCGAACAGACAAAGGTTGCGATCACGATCGGCAGGGCGGTGCCGTTGAAGACCAGGCCCACCGGCGCAGCAATCGCTACAGCCCCCACGGTTGAGACCGCCGTGATCACCGAGGCCGCAAGCCCTGCTATATGACCCATCTTTTCCAGCGTCAGCGCATTGAGATTGCCGAAAGTCACACCTGCCATCCAGAACACCGTCACGGAATAGATGAAGATGATCGGGATGCCCTTTGCCCCGTCCGTCAACCCCAGTCCCACCAGCACCAGAACCCCACATGAGACGATGATCTGCATCATATAGCTGCCCTTGACGATTTTGCGCATTCCCAGTCTCATCACGTAGCGCGCGTTGAAAATCGAGCCGGTCCCGGCGAGCAATGCACCACCGGCATACCAGAGCGGGAAAGTGTCGGTTACCCCGTGCGCCGCATAAAGCTGCTGCGACGAAGAGAGCAACGCGAACATCTGACCTAATCCCAAGGTCATCGTCAGGATGTAGAGGCGTACGTCGGAATTCGCGAGGATCTCGCGCGTGGCATCACGCAACTTGCTGATGCTCAGAGGGCGACGGTTTTCGGGGCTCAGCGTCTCGGGTTGACGGATATTCAGCCAGATCACCCCGATCACGCCGAATATAATGAAAGCCCAGAACACGCCGCGCCAGCCGGAAAAGGAGATCATAACCGCCCCGATCGACGGGGCCATAGCCGGGACCAGGATGAAGATCATCATGATGAAAGAGGTGATCCTGGCCATCTCACGCCCCGCGAACAGGTCGCGCACCAGTGCCATCACCACGATGCGGGGGGCCGCCGCACCAAAGCCTTGCAGAAGACGCGCGATCAAAAGCAGCTCAAGGCTTTGCGCCTGCGCCGCGATCAAGGCACCGATCATGTAAATCGCAACCCCGCCAGTGATCGTCCGCTTGCGCCCGAACGCATCCGAGAGCGGACCGGCAAACAAGGTGCCGATCCCCATACCCAGCACGAAAGAGGTCACAACCAGTTGCGCTGCGTTGATCGCATCGGGGCTGAGCTGTTGCGCGATGTCGGGCAGTGCGGGCAGCATTGCGTCGATGGAAAATGCCACAATCGCGACCAGAGAGGCAAGCATGACCACGAGTTCAGGCATGGAGAGGGCGCGGCGGCGTTCGGGGGTAGAGACCTCGGACATTGAAGGGGGGCTTTCGGATATAGTTTTGCGTGCAACTATAGGGGAATGGCACGCGAATACCAGAGGACCGGGCACGCAAGGTATGTGCGTTCTGCACAGGCGATGGAGTTCAGTATCGCGTGACCTCTCTCGCGCGTTCGGTCGGGCAATGTCGCGCAGGTGGCGCTGGCTGGGATGCTGTCTCATCTCGATCCACTGACCATTTTTCGCCTCGGCCTCTGTCGCCGCGCTGCCGTTCCTTCTGGGCTCCACCCGCATCGGGCGTGGAGCCACCCCATCAATAGAACCGCGGCCATCAGAAAAGAGCAAACCCGGACCATGAAACAAGCCGCTTATCCGCCGCGCGACACCTCATACGCCGCCCTCTCGCGCCCCCCGCACGCGCGCCCCGCGCCCCTTGCAGCGCCTTGAGCGCACGGCGCAGGGCACGGGTGCGCGGTCGCTTCGGGGCAAACCTGCATCACGCCACCTCCTGTCTGGGGGGTGGGCCGGGCGGTGCGCCGAGCGCATCCTGTCCGGGCGCGGCCTTTTGTGGCCTGATCCAGTGTGGACATTGTGAAACGCGTTCGAGATGCGGTGCTCGAAGCGGCAGAAAATCCGTCTCCTGAACAACCAGACCGGCAAACGTCTGGTTGCATTGCGTGCCCACATGGCCGGAACCGGCACCGGGCTCGTGGCACTTGACCCCGGCTCGCATATGCAATGGGCCGTCGGCGTCTCCGGCGACATCAGATGAACAGGGGGTGGTGACTGAACCGCTTTTGCAGGGGAGCACTTGTATCGAGGAACAAGAGCACCGCTCGCAGGGTCGATGATTGTCAGATATGAAACCGGCGGAAGGTCAGCCACCCCCGATCAGCACACCGGCGGCAAAGACCAGCGCCCCGCCCAGCACGACCTGAAACGCAGCGCGCAGAAACGGTGTTTCCATATAGCGGTTCTGGATCCAGGTGATCGCCCAGAGTTCCAGGAACACCACCACAAAGGCAATCGTCGTCGCAGTCCGGAAATCCGGCATCAGGTAAGGCAGTGCGTGGCCGAGGCCGCCCAGAGCCGTCATCACGCCCGAGGCGATACCGCGCTTGAGTGGCGATCCGCGGCCAGAGATGACCCCGTCATCATGCGCAGCCTCGGTAAACCCCATCGAGATCCCCGCGCCGACCGAAGCTGCCAGACCAACCAGCAGCGTCGTGTGCGGATCATGCGTGGCAAAGGCGGTGGCAAAGATCGGCGCCAGCGTCGAGACGGAACCATCCATCAAACCCGCCAGGCCCGGCTGCACCCAGGTCAGGACGAATTGACGACGCGCGGCGCGGTCTTCTTCTCTCCTGGTTTCGCAAAGATGGGCTGCCGTCAGATCCCCGGCCTTCTTTTCGTGGCCCAACTCGTCTGCGGCCAGATCCCCAAGCAGCTTGCGCGTATCGGCATCGGTGGCATGTTGTGCCGCCAGAGTATAAAATCTGCTCGCCTCGCGCTCCATCCTCTCGGCTTCCCCCCGGATCGTGTCGAGCGAGAGGTTCTGACGCAGCCAGACCGGTGCGCGCGCATGAAAGCCAGCCACATGTTCACGCCGGATCAGCGGAATCACATCACCAAAGCGCATCTTGTGGCAATCAATCAGGCGGCGGCGATGCTTGTCCTCTTCGGTCGCCATATCTTCGAAGATCGCGGTCGAAGCCGGGTATTGCTGACGCAGATGTTCAGCATATTGACGATAGATTCGCGCATCGTCCTCCTCCGATGAAATGGCAAGCGCAAGCACTTCCTGTTCGCTCAGGTCGGAAAAACGCCGACGGGAAACGAAACCGAATGGCATGGGAGATCCTGTTTGTTAAAATTAGAATCATTCTAGATTAGTGACGGTTTCGGAAATTGCAATGCAGCGTTTCAAACCGATCGGATCATGACCGTTTCCGAGCAGAGCAGTCCAGTCATGGAGAAGCACCATGAAGCGCCGTTCATTGCCCTTGTTCCAGGTGCCCTGGGTGCAACGGTCGCCCCGGTCCGGATCGGTCGCAGCCTCCTGCGCCTTCGCATGTCCGACCCGGGTCACACAGGTCTGGCAAGACTGCAACATCGTCACGGTTTGCGCGCAGAGCGAGCCGTACACCGTTTGGCCGCGAGGCGAAGAAGGCGGCTTCGTCATTTCCGGCGAGGTTCTCTTGACTGGCCTGTCTTCCCGGCATGGCCCCGTAAGACCTTACATGAAAATCGGAAAAATCTCCGTGTTACAGCAAAACCTTACACAAAAGTGATGCACGTATCCCGCGCTTCACGACGCAATCATGGCAGATCCGGGAAACGTTGCGGAGAAACGGCTTGGCAGGGGCGGAGGGGCTCGAACCCCCGACCCTCGGTTTTGGAGACCGATGCTCTACCAACTGAGCTACACCCCTAGGCCGTGGCGTGGGTGCTAAGGCAGCCACGCGGCGAAATCAAGAGCGATTTTCGAGGTTTCCACCCATTGAATGGAAATGGCTTGCCGTTGCTTCTGCCGAGCCACTCCAAACGCCACATGACCAGCGCTTGCAACGGCACGAGGACCACGCAAAGAGGTACACCGGACCGGCGATCAATCGCGTGGCGCGCTGGCTACCAATGCCGCCACATCGCCCGCTTCCAGCGCCGGGAGCGCCGCCCGGATTGCCTCCACCGGCCAGTCCCACCAGGCAAGCCGCAGCAGTTCGTCAATCTGATCTGGCGCGAACCTCATCCGCACCACCCGCGCCGGATTGCCTGCAACGATCGCATAGGGCGGAACATCATCGGCCACCACTGCCCCCGCCGCCACGATCGCCCCCGCTCCGATCGTCACCCCCGGCATTACCCGCGCCTCGAACCCCAGCCAGACATCGGGTCCGACCACCGTGTCTCCGATATGTGCATTCTCATCGGCATATTTTGTAGCAGTCGGCAAATCGAACATCCGGAACGTATAGGTCGTGATCCCACCCAACGGGTGATTCGCCGAGGACGTGATGAAGCGCACCCCGTGGGCGATCTGCGCGAACGGCCCGATCACCAGCCGTTCCGGCGCGTCGAGGTCCGCATGCGAATAGTGAATGTGATAGAGATAGGGCGCAAGCTCTGCCGCCGGATCGGCCACCGGCGCGAGCGGCGCGTAAAAGGCATAGCGCCCGACCTCGATATGGGGATGATCGATTACCGCCTGCAAGAACACGATCGGTGCACTTGGGGTGACATCGGGAAGGATGACGGGATTGCGGGTTTCGGGGGCAGGAAAGCGATGCGGCAAGGGATAGGACGGCATTGGGACACTCACCTCTTTCGGATCGGTTATCAGGAAGACGGGGCAGAAAAAGACGGCGCAGAAAACGGTCCTGGCCATCTTTGCCCCTGCTGGCACCGCAAGAGATTGACGAGAAAAGCGATACTGTGCAAGTCGGTGGAGGGGTGCAGGAAACAGCCCCCTTGCAGATTTGCATTTAAAATCAAAAGGGCCACCCAACCGGGTGGCCCTTCAAATTGATGTGACCCCGGATCATGCGATGATTTTTGCGACGACGCCTGCGCCGACGGTGCGGCCGCCTTCGCGGATGGCGAAGCGCAGGCCGTCTTCCATCGCGATCGGCGCGATCAGTTCGACCTCGAACTTCAGGTTGTCGCCCGGCATCACCATCTCGGTGCCCTCCGGCAGCGTCACCGTCCCGGTCACGTCCGTCGTGCGGAAGTAGAACTGCGGGCGGTAGTTCGCAAAGAACGGCGTGTGGCGGCCACCCTCTTCCTTGGTCAGGATGTAGGCTTCGGCCTCGAACTTCGGGTGTGCGGCTTCACCGAACCCGGCTTGCACAGAACCTGACCACGCTCAACACCGTCACGGTCGATGCCGCGCAGAAGCGCGCCGATATTGTCGCCTGCTTCACCACGATCGAGCAGCTTGCGGAACATCTCGACGCCGGTGCAGGTGGTCTTGCGGGTGTCGCGGATGCCGACGATTTCGATCTCGTCGCCAACATTGATCACGCCACGCTCAACACGGCCGGTCACAACCGTACCGCGCCCCGAGATCGAGAACACGTCCTCAATCGGCATCAGGAACGGCTGGTCAACGGCACGCTCCGGCGTCGGGATATAGGCTTCATCGACCTCTTTCATCAGCTCGCGGATCGAGCTCTCGCCAATCTCGGGGTCGCGCCCTTCCATGGCGGCCAGCGCCGAGCCCTTGACGATCGGAATATCGTCGCCGGGGAAGTCGTAGGAGGACAGAAGTTCGCGCACCTCCATTTCGACCAGTTCCAGCAGCTCTTCGTCATCGACCTGATCAACCTTGTTCATGTAGACAACCATCGCCGGGATGCCGACCTGACGGCCGAGCAGGATGTGCTCGCGCGTCTGCGGCATCGGGCCGTCCGCCGCGTTCACCACCAGGATCGCGCCATCCATCTGCGCCGCGCCGGTGATCATGTTCTTGACGTAATCCGCGTGGCCGGGACAATCGACATGCGCGTAGTGGCGCGATTCGGTCTCGTATTCCACATGCGCCGTCGAGATCGTGATCCCGCGCGCCTTCTCTTCGGGCGCACCGTCGATCTGGTCATACGCCTTGAAGTCCCCAAAATATTTCGTGATCGCAGCCGTCAGCGTCGTCTTGCCGTGGTCAACGTGACCAATCGTGCCAATGTTAACATGCGGTTTGTTGCGTTCAAACTTTTCCTTCGCCATCTCGCGGAGCGCCTCTGGTTTTGGGGCCGCCAAGCCGGGCCCGGGTCAATATCGCGCGCTACCTATTGCGCCGGGGAAGAAAAATCAAGCCCGATCACATCCAAAGCCCCCTGCTTTGGTTTTGGAAATGTCCCGCCTGTTGACTATATTCGGGGTATGTCGATTTCCACATCGCCTCCCTCAATCCCTTTGCCCGCGCGTGTGCCGTTGGCCAGCGCGCCGCTCGGCATCCTGTCCAGCTTGCGGGCCGCACGCCGCAACCTGCTGGAAATCATACCGGAACTGGCAACGCATGTGCCGATCATTTCGGGCAATACCGGTGCACGCTGGCACATGGTGATGGATCCCCACTGCCTGCGGCACATCCTCAAGGACCGCGTCGAGAATTATCCGAAATCCCTGGTGATGAAGCTGATCCTTGGCCCTGCTGTCGGCGAGGGCCTGTTCGTTGCCGAAGGCGCTGCATGGCGCTTGCAACGGCGGACCGCAGCCCCTGCATTTGCGGCACGCAACATAAAAGCGCTGGCCCCGGTGATGCAGGCCGCGGCAGAGGCGAGCGCCCGGCGTCTTGTCCGCACCGCCGGTTCGACGCGCGCCATGGACCTGCATCAGGAAATGGTCGCCGCGACGTTCGAGGTGATTTCCGACGTCACCTTTTCCGGCGACGAGGGCTTTGACCGCGCCGCGATCCACCACGCCATCGACACCTACATCGCCCGGACCGCACGCGTATCGTTGCTGGATCTCTTCGCCCTGCCCGGTTGGGTGCCGCGCCTGCACCGGCTCACCTTGTCGCCGGTCGTGCGAGACCTCAAGCGTCACGCGGATGCCGCGATCGCCGCCCGGGAAGGGGTCCACCCCAAACCCGTACCCGATCTTCTGGACCTGCTGCGCGAGGGAACCGACCCCGAGACCGGGCGGCGCATGAGTCGCGACGAGTTGCGCGACAATCTGCTCACCTTTATCGTGGCAGGGCACAAAACAACCGCGCTGACACTGGCCTGGGCGCTCTATCTGTGTGCCTTCGCCCCGGACATACAGGCCGCCGCCAGCACCGAGGCCCGCAGCATCCTGTCCGACCGTGTTGCGAGCGTCACCGATCTGCCCCTTCTGCCGCTGACCTTGCAGATCGTGCAGGAGAGCCTGCGCCTCTACCCGCCCGCAGGGTTCCTGTCACGGACCACCCGCAAGCCCGATGTTACGGGACACTTGGTTTTGCAATTTGACGGGATTAGGCGGGATCAGGCGGGATTAGGCGAAAACATTTTGAAAATAGTGGCTTGTGGCTGGAATGGCTTGGATTTCCGCCGATGCCATCGGACACTTGGTTTTGCAATTTCCTGTGGATAACGAAATTTGGGACACTTGGTTTTGCAATTTTTGAAGGGTTTCAAAAGGGTCTCGACGGCCTTTCAAAAGGTTTTCAAAAGCCAATAAAACAAGGGCGAGGGCCGGATCCTGACCTTTCAAAACGCCGCCCGAATCTGACGGGATCAAAATCCGAACGTGGGACATTTGCGCCGCCCTTGCGAAACGGCCGTCAGGCCGGGCGTATCGTGCTGTAATTACGCGACAATTCCGGCCTTTCCGGGGTGTTTGAGGGATGCGCCTGTGGATAAGTTTGTGCGGGTTGAAGATGCCGTGTCCGGCTTGCGTTTTCGCCTTAAGGTTGTGCCGCTGCGCGATCATGGGCGGTCCTCCGCTTCGGGCGGGAAACGTCACGGGAGACGTCACGAGGCTCATGCCCCGCACTTCCCCGCGCCGGGATTGGCCCTGGCGTCCTTCAGGCGCTTCTGCAGATTGTATTTGACCAGGGGCATGGCGGCCGCGATCTCGTCGGGGTCGGAGACGTCCGAGACATGGGCGACCAGATCGTTGAACATGCTGGTGGCTTCGGCGGTCAGGCTTGCGGGCGGGAGCGTGACATTCGCATCGCGGCAAATCGTTGAGGCGACATTGGCCAGCCGTTCGAGCAGATCGGGATCGGGATTCGGGCGGGCGGCGGTCTCGGCAGGTCGGGCCAGCGCGCTTTCCAGGCGCGACAATCTCTCGTTCACCTGGTCGGTTTCGGCTCTCATCATGGCGGCGACCTCATCGCGGACCTCATCGCGCGAGAGCGTTGTGGTGGCGCGGGTCTCGATGGCCTGAATCGCCTCGGCCACGCTGGCCCCCTCGGACAGGCCGAGGCGACGGGCCAGATCGGGTGGAAGGGCCGCAGACCGGGCGGGTCTGGTGTCAGGCTGGCTTGTCGGCATAGGGGCGTCATCCTCGGGTCGAGCCGGTTGCGCCGTCTCCAAATCAGCCCGCAGCATTGGGCCTTCGCCCGTTAAGAGCCAGTGCACATTTATCCCTTTTTTGGCCAATGCGCACATTACGTCCGAGCTTGGCGTATTGATACCGCGTTCATAACGTTCCCACGACTGTCGACGGGATAGGCCGACTCCCTCTGCCATCTCCTGCGCACTGACTTGTAGATGCCGACGAATGGCCCTCAGGCGACCTGAAAGCATCACAAAGGTTCCTTAAGAAACATACACCTTAAAGCCGTATTACATTGTTTTTTATAATAAAAAGTAATTATTTTTAATCTATCCCGCAAAAAGAACATTACTTGTTCCTTTTTGTCTTGCTTAAGTTAAACATGTGTTCCATACTGACTCCCAAACGTAACCTGTGACCCCCGAAACAAGCCGGTCTTTCAGGACCGGCGGCGAACCCGGGAGAGGCTTTCGAGATGGTGCCAACATGCGACGTATGGCCAGCCCGCATCCACTATCTGCTCAAATGCAGAGGACTGACCTACACCGATGTCGATCGGCAATACGGCCTGACCCCGGGGTCTGCCCGCCATGCCGCACGCAAGGCGCACCTGCCGGGCGAGCTGGCCCTTGCCGATGCGCTCAACCTCAGCCCCCGTCAACTCTGGCCATCGCGCTATGACGGGCAGAGCGGCGAGCGCCTCAAGCCTCAACCTGCCGCCAACTATAAGGGCGCGTCGCGCGGGTGTCACTGCCAAAAAACGGACACCACCCCCAGCCCCGGAAAGGATGCGGCATGAGTGAGACCGACACCCGCCTGCGCGCCTTCCTAGCGCATCTGGACATGCTGGATGACGAGGATCGGCATGACGCCACCGTCAGCGAGATGATGGAAACCGACGGATTTTTTTACAATCGCGGCAAGGGCAGGCCATGGGTTGTGACCCTGCACGACATCGCCGTCGCTGACCTGACCATGAATAAGGCAATCACCGCCTGGATATGTGCTGCCCGAGAAATTTGCCCACCAATCAAAACCGAGGATGACGGCTTTGTCACGGCGCACCCGGACATGGCGGGAGGCCAGCCATGAGCGAGGTCGCGGATATGCCCGCCTGTTCCTCCCCGGGCGGTCATGGCGGGTCGGTCGGGTCTGGCGCGTCCCGTCCGGCCCGCATCGTGGGCTACCTGCTGAAGAGGCTTGAGGGAACGGGCGGCATCCCGGTCTCGGCCTGGTTCGAGGGCCATCTTTACTGGCATTGCCGGACCGATGGACGCCCGGTGATCACGGCCTCACTTTGCCAAAATCCGCAGGGCGCTTTCCTCTTCCGACAACTCGGCCCGGCCAAGGTGATGTGTGCTCTGCTCAACGCCCATGACGAGCACAACGCCGATGAGCACAGGGCGCTATGGGCGGTGGTGAACGCCTATGACAGGGACAGCGGGGGATACCTTCAATGATGCGGCCCCTCGCATATCTTGCGATACGCATACCCTTCGAAACTGAACAGCCCCGCCACGAGACGCTGGTAGTGCGGGATGATCAGCCGCTCACCCTCGCCAAAGTCCGTGCTGGCCGCGATGGCGTCGTTATAGGCTTTGGCGTCGATCGCGCGCAGGACCGGCGGCTCGTCGGCGGCGATACGCATCTGCCTGCCCTGCCAGGCCGCAATCTGCTGCGCACTCGGGTCAATCTGCGTATCGATCTCGGAGAGCAGGGCAAAATAGTCGCGCTGCAGGGCCTGGTGGGTTCGCGCCTGACCGCCGAAATCGATCACCAGCTGCAAGGCTCCGACAATCGCGATCAGGATCGCGGGGAGCACCGGGTCGATGCCGAACCGGGCGAGCACATCACTGGCCGCTGCGGTGCCCAGAACAACCACGAGAAAGCTGAACAGCCGGTTGGTCCGCTCCAGATACCGCCGACGCGCTGTGTGATAGAGCGCGTTGCGCAGCACATTGAACCGGATCAGGCGAAGATCCTGATCTGTGCTCATTTCTTCGGTGACGGATCCGACGGCCTGGGTTGGCTCGTTTCGGCCGCAGGCTTCTCGGAGGGCTGCGGTTTCGCCTTCCCGGTTTCCGGCTGCCTCGGCCCTGCTGTTGCTTTGTGCGTGCTGCATGCCTCGTCCTTCTTCTTGCTCATTTCGCATTGTCTCCTTTTGGGTTTGCAGAAGGGGATGAAGGCACCGGGGGGTGGTTTGGACGCCCCTCGGTGCCGCCAGGGTAGCACAAACGGGCACTGCGCGCAAAACCACCAATACAGGGAGGGCACGCCATGAGACGTGTGCGCTGCCTTTTCCGCGCCATTCTGCGTGCGCTGCGCCGGCTCAACGATAGCTGGCTGGGCGATTTTGTCGCTGCCCTGTCGATTTTCGTCACCGTCTACCTGCTGATGATGATCGCCTACGGCCTGGGGTTCTACTGATGACCCGCCAAAGGAAACCATCACCTGAAGACAACCGAAACGAGCCTGAGAAAATGACCCTGGCGGATTGCGCAGCCGTCCGCCCGGGCCGAACCCCTGCTGCGGGGATCGCAGCCTTCTCCCGAACGAAAGGAAACGGGATCATGGATATGTCACATGAGTGCAAACACCGCTTTTTCAGCCGGAACGGGGCGCATGTCTCAAGCTTTCTCTCGGCGGTCAATGCCGCGCCGGGCGAGCTTGAGCGGGTGCTCCACGAACGCGGCCTGGGCGAACAGCCGACCGGTTGCCGCGTGCCACCCGCGCCGTCCCTCGCGGAGGCGATCCGCACCGGGGGCATCACCGGGGGCATCACCGGGGGCATCACCGGGGGCATCAGCCTCGACACCCTGTGGCAGGGTGTGAGCCTGGCGCATCTGGCGGTGAAGTCGAATGCCTGCACGCTCGATGAGGCATTCGGCCGGGAAGGGCTGGTGATATGGATGCTGGAACGGCTGCTGTTCCCCGACAGCCCGCTGACCGCACCGCTTGAGGATATTGTCGAACTGGCCCGCGCGATCGAGCGGGCCATTCCGGGGCATCTGGAGCGCGCGG
>CBDIBW010000051.1:0-25459 GCA_965277135.1 Thioclava sp.
CCCCCGCCGTGCGCAGCACGGCTTTCTTTAGAATTCTCCAGGCCCTGGCCCTTGTCGATGAAACTGCGGACCGGGATCAGCCCATCGCAATAGCCGAAAACGACCTGCATGAACTGGACGATCTGCTCGGGATCGGGCTCATCGCCAAACACATCAATCTGCGGGGCCGCGTCGTTGAAATCGCGCCATGGGTTGAAATGGACAATGTTCTCCTCGGGCCCATCGGGCACCGTGTCGTCGCACATGGATGTGTCCTCGTCGGGATCGGCTGGCTCGTCCATCATTTGGTGAGGCTCCAACACCGCTCGGCATGAGCGCAGAACCGGCATTCGAAGAAATCGCGGTTGGCGGCGATACGGGGCAGCAACTCGCCCGCGTCGGTGGCCTGCAGAATCCGCACCGCCCGGTCGGACATGCGCTGCGCCAGATCGGCGTCGAAGGGGACAAGCGCGTGGTGTAGCTCTGCCGTGTCCTTGTTGATCGCGGTGAAGAGCGCCGGTGCGGCCGAAATCCCGGGCACCGAGGGCTCCATATAGGCCTGGTAGATCGCGATCTGGGCGGCATAGACAGGTTTGGAGACCGTCACGCCGTCCTTGACGCAGGCCCGCCAGTTCTTGGCGTTCATCGTCTTGCATTCCCAGAGCGCCGGGGTGCGCAGACCAAGTGTTGCCGGGGCATCGGCGATGATCCCGTCGACATGGCCCCGGATGCGACCGCCCGCGACGGAGAAGCCGAACTGGCCGCCATCGCGTTTTTGGGTGATCAGATTGATCCCGGCTGCGCGCAGCCAGCGGATCGCCAGATCCTCGAGCTGATGACCAATCGCGAAGATCCGCAGCGTCTGGCCGCCGAAATCGGCACCCTCATCCTTCGGCGCACCGGCAAACTCGAATTGCAGCGCGCGTTCGCAGGCGTGTCCCAGACGGGACGCGCCGAGATAGGTCCGGGGCGGCGTGGCCTCGCGCTCGGCGATGAGGGCTGCGTCGACCAGTGCGTTGATCCGCTCGGCCGTGGACGGGCGGTGATTGAAATCCAATGTCAAAACGGGATCTCCCGCGCGTTCGATTTGGCAATTTCGGACATGGCCTCGCGGAAGCCCTCGACGGCTTCCTCGATCAGCGCGCGCACTTGTGCCTCGGTGAGATCGGCGAAGGCGGTCTGCCAGCCGATCTCCTCCATCAGGAGTGCGATGCGTTTCATGGTGGCGGTGATGGCGGCGCGTTCTTCTTCGGTGAGATCAACCATGGCAAAACGCTCCCGCGCCAAACGCGTCCAGAAGCCCTGGCAGGGCATCGAGCAGAACCAGACCGATGGCCGGGGCAGCTTCGACCGGACCGGATCGCGCCAGCCAAAACCACGCGTGGGTTGCCGGCAGACAGCACAGAGCGTTCCACGCGGATGCCAGAGACGACGCCGTTCCTCGGCCGTGATGGGTGTTAGTGGTGTCATGGGTCATGCCGCCCTCCGTTCGGATCCGGTCACCGCATTTACGGCTGCCTGGATGGCGCGTTTGTTGAAGCCGAAGGTCATCAGGGCCGAGGCGCGATAGCGCGTCAGGCCGAAGTCGTGGCGACACTCTGGCGGCAGGTATTTCAGCTGCTTGTCGGTCGGTGGCTGGCGCAGCCACGCCTTGGTCTTGAAGGCGCTTTCATCGCTTTCGTGGGTGTTCAGCCAGTCGTCCGCCTGCGCGAGGCAGACGGTGCGTTCGCCGACGCCCAAAAGACGTGGCCGTTCGCCCTTGGCCCCGCCGATGGCGTACCAGACTCCGTCCATCCAGAAGATGCCGCCCCAGGCTGTGAACCCGGTTGCCATCAGCGCGTCATCTGCGCCGAAGAGATCGACCCATGCGAAGCTGGAACGCTTCAGCAGGTCGATCTCAGTCATAACAAAACCCGAGAGTGGCACTGCCTCCGCGCCGAATTCGCCTTCGTCTTGCAGCAAGACCTCGTCACAGAGCGGGCATTCGGTGGCGGCGAGCGGGATCTCCGCCGCGCAGGCCGGGCAAGTTTTCGTCGGGGCCTCGCCGGTGCCGATCTTGCCGTCCAGATCGACATCCTGTTCCAGCGTGCCGTGGATTAGGCTCGATGTACCGAAATCCAGCACCACGCAGTCGGTCTTGACCACGCCGGGATGCT
This sequence comes from Thioclava sp., assembly GCA_965277135.1. Lineage (GTDB taxonomy): Bacteria > Pseudomonadota > Alphaproteobacteria > Rhodobacterales > Rhodobacteraceae > Thioclava. Next base: position 2,136 of record CBDIBW010000051.1, read on the forward strand.
CCTCCGGATCGACCGTGCGCAGCCCGCGCCCGACCATCTGGATCATGGTGGATTTGTAGGAACTGGGCCGCAGCAGCACGACGCAAGACGTCGGTGGATGATCCCAACCTTCCGTCAGCACGGCCACGTTGACGATCACGCGGATGCCGCCTGCCGCGTAATCGGCAAGGATCGCCTTGCGGGTCTCGGCCGCCAGATCGCCGTGGATCAACGCGGCCGTGATCCCCGCGCCGCTAAACGCCTCGGTCACATGGTCCGCGTGGGCGACGGTGGAACAGAAGACGACGGTCTGCCGGTCACCAGCCTTCTCACGCCAATGGCGGATCACCTCGTCGGTGACAGGCGCGCGGTCCATAATGTCGGCCACTTCGGTCATGTCGAAATCCGCGCTGGTCTTGCGGACCGATTTCAATTCCTCCTGCACGCCCACATCGATGACAAAGGTGCGGGGCGGCACGAGATTCCCGGAGGCGATCAACTCACCCAGACGCACCTGGTCCGCAACATTATCGAAGACCTCGCGCAAACCCTTGCGGTCGCCCCGGGTCGGCGTTGCCGTCACCCCGAAGATGCGGGCGTCGGGATTCGCATCGCGCACCCGGTCAATAATGCGGCGGTAGCTGTCGGCGACGGCATGATGCGCCTCATCGACGACCAGCAGATCGAGGCGCGGCATGTCCGCGAGGTTCGAGGCCCGCGCCAGCGTCGGCACCATCGCAAAGGTGACGTCGCCGCCCCAGGACTTTTCGGTGGCGTCGATCACCGAGGTAGATGCCTCCGGCACCACGCGATGGAACTTGGCGCGGTTCTGCTCGGTCAGCTCGTCTCGATGCGCCAACACGCAAGCTTTGGCGCCATCACCAAGCATCTCGCCGGTGACCGCCGAGAGCATGATGGTCTTGCCCGCGCCGGTGGGTGCCACGCCGAGCGTATTGCTGTGTTGGCCGAGCGCAGCAACACTGCGCTCGACAAAGGTTTTCTGGCGCGGACGCAGGCGCATGACCGATCCCCCTTATTGTGCCCAGCTCGGCCGCCCGGGGGCACCGGGGTTGGCTGCTGGCGAATTGGACGAAGACGTTGGGGCGGCAGCATTCTGCTGCGGGGCATTACCGCTGAACTGGAGCGGCGCCGTGCCCATGATCTGCGCATAGTCGCGATGATCGGGCGTGACGGCGCTGCGGATCTCGTTCTTGTCATCGCCGCTGGCATCGGTACCAATGTCGATGCGGGCGACGAACTCGATCCCGTCGAGATCGGCAAAGCCGCTGATGCGCCGCGCCGCCTGCGCTTCCGGCGATATGTCCTTGTCGGAAATCCCGCGCGCCGAGTTCAGCATGCCGCGCACCAGGCTGCGGCCCATGTTGGCCCAATCCGGGCCCTTGGGGCTGTGAAGCCCGATCAAGGTGAAGATCTTGCGCCGGGTATATTGGCCCTCGGTCACGGTGAACTCGCCGTTGAGATAGACCGCACCTGTCGAGCCGCGGGTTGCATAGCCGCCTGTCCAGCCCTGCGAGGCGTCGTCGAAGCCGCCGGGGCGGATGGTCAGCCGCACCTTGGCCAGCGTGCCCTTGGGGATGAGGTTGGTGTTGCTCTGTGCGTCGTTGAAATCGTTCCAGGAACCCATTGGGAACCTCCTTTTCTGGTCAGGATTGCGGTTGGGATTGGTCGGCACCGTCCGGTTCGGCAGGCGGCGAGGCATAGGTCAGGCGACCCGTCGCTGGGGCCGCTGGCGCTCGGATTTTCGCCATCAGGCGGCCGAGATGGGGCTCTTCAACTTGGGTGAGCCGACCGGAGCGATCCTTGGCCGGGAAACCCCAGGGGTTGATCGTCTGGCAGACGAAGGCGCGATACGGATCACCGCTGTCGGAGGGCAGCTCCGCCATGGTGATCACCTCATCGACGATCCCCGGCAGCTCGAGCCCGGTCTTGGAGCCATCAATCTGGGGCTGGAACAGCTTGCGATTGAAGTCGTCGAGCTTCTCGTCAAGGATCCCGACGAACCAGACATTCTTGGCCCGCGTGTGCTGCAGATGGGTGAGCCAGCCGATCATCTCGCGGCCATGCAGACCGTAGGCCCCGCGCACATCCGGCTTGCCGGTTTTCTCCGACAGCGCCTCGGGCTGGCCTTTGCACCAGCCAAAGCACAGCCGCCCGGCCACGGTGATCGAGTCCACGAAGATGGTGTCGTAGCGGTCCAGTTCGTTAGGATCACCAAAGCGGTCGCAGACGGCGGAATAGTGCGCCGGGCTATAGGGCTGCTCATCGCGTAGCGCCGGGTTGGGCCCGCCGATGAACACCGCGAAATCCCGACATTCCGTCCATGTGCGCGGCCGGATGCTGTCGCCCGTCCAGTCCTCGATGGCGAGATCGCCCGCTTCGAGATCCATGAACAGCGTGCGTTCGGGATCGAGGGTCCAGAGCAGCGAGGTTTTCCCAATTCCACTCTTGCCGAAGATGCAGCCCTTGATGCCGCGGTTCTCGGCCAGGCGTTCGTCGGCGCTGATGATCGGGAGGCTCATTCGTCGCCCCCCTGCGCCTTCAGCGTGACCTTCAGGGCGCCGACGCGGACCGTGCGCGCAGGCTCGAAACCGGCGCGAATGCCGTCAGGCCACGCGCCGTATTTCCGCTCCGGCACCTTGATCGTAATGTCGACATACTGCGCGGGATCGTCACCTGAGGCACGGATGCGCTCGACCACGTCACCAAGCTGTGCCTGGTCCCAATCGACCCGCTTCGGCAGATCGGCGACCACGGTGAAATCGCCGTCATCGAAGCGGACAGTGCCGGTGTCCTTACCAGCGGCCTGGCGTTCTTCGGTGGCCCGGGTGGCGTAGCGGACCGCCAGTCCGGCATCGAAGCGGGTCTTGGCGGCCTTCTCGCGTTTCAGGCGCTCGTCGATCTCGCGCTGCAGAATTGCCAGCAACTCAACCGGCAGCGCCGCTATTTCGGCTGTGCTGAGGGACGGCAGATCTTCGGGCGAGGGAGTGTTCTCGGGGAACGGCATGAAATGGTCTCCGTGATCGGTGAAAAATGATTGGAAGGCGGGCATCACGCGGCCTCAGGCTCGGCGAGCAGCAACTCGGAAAGTGAGGCAGCAGCGGCTTTGGGCTCGGGCCGGGCAACAGCGATGTAGGCGAACTGGTCGGGCCCAACGCGCTCCTGCACGAGATGCACGAGACCCTGCTCGGCGGCCCAGAAGGCCCGCGACCCAAGCCTGCTCAACTCGGTCCGCGCCGCTTCCGACAGCCCTGAAAACACAGGCAAGATGTCGAGCACTAGAAAGCCGCGATGGTATTCCAGACGGTCGCCGGGAACGGCCTGCGCCACCCAAGCGGCAAACTCGATTTCCGACAGCGGTCGGCTGGCGCGAACGGTGATGAAGGGTGTGGTTTCCATGAACATGATCTCCTCCTTTCGCCTCTACTCAGGCCGCTGCCGCGTCGTCCCAGACGGGACCGAGGCCGCTTCAACGTCCTTTGTTGCGGCGTTGTGCTGATCGTCCGGCTGGCTCGCGTCGGCGTCGGCATAGACCGCCACGAGAGGCGTCCCATCCTGGTGGGCACCGGCATTCTCGATGCGGTATGCACGCTGGTTCTTCAGGATTTCCGGCAGTTCCCAGCGGCGATAGAGGCCGGGGATGCGCTTGAGGTCCGCGGACAAGAGGTCGGCTTTTCGGATCATGCGGGTCGACTTTCGGTTTGTGTGGGGCGCGCGGTGGCGTCTGAATGGGAAAAGCCACCGCACCGCAGGGTTCGGGACATCCGATCAGCGAAATTCTTGCAGGACGTCGCGCAGACGCCGGGTCGCCCGCTGATAGCGTTTGCGCGTCGCCGCCTCAGACAGCCCCAGTTCGGTCGCAACCTCGGCCTGAGAGAACCCGTCCACGGCCACACGGATCACTAGATCAGCATCGGTTCCGATGATGCGGACGAGATCGTCGTGGAGCAGTGCGGGGCTGGCGTTGGCTGGCGCTTCGCCGTCAGACGAGATTTCATCGGGATCAGCGTCGGTAAGCTGGTTCTGGTGCCTGTCCTCGCGTTGACGCGTTCTGATCAGGTCCCGCTCGATGTTCCGCAGAATGGTTGCCGCGATCCAATTGACCCGCTGCAGATCCAGACCCCGAATGGCCTCGGACGCCCGGGCCAGGATTTCTGATGCAACCTCGTCGCCGGTGCCGATCCTGCGCCAGATCGATCTGCGCCGAACCGCATCCAGCCCCGGCCAGAGCGCCAGCAGCATCAACGTCAGGGCACAATCGGATGTCGCGTCGCCTGACTTTGCGGCCCCGACCAGTGCAACCAGCAGCCGGTTTTTCTCAACCGGGCCACGGCCACTGACGTGCAGCGTATCCAGCAATGCGGCCGGATCAGCGAAATGCGCGAGCGGTTCGCTGTTGCGCCGAAGAGCTTCGAAGTTCCTTTGAAAATTGAGAGTTGAAGATGACAACATGAGGTGATCACGGATCTCGTGCCACGCGATGGACATTGGACGCCTGCCTTGCGGCCAGGCGTCCAGCGCCTTGTCGTGGCCAGGTCAGGACGTCGTGCGTCTCTGCGATTTCAGGGAATTGGGTGAGATGCGCGCCTCAGCGCGCGGGTGATGTCGCCTGGTTCAGCGTGCCGCAGCCGCGGCAGGTTGCCTGAACCGGAAAGCCCACGAGATACTCGTGGCCCCGCGCAAAACGCAGGTGCATGCGGCCATCCCGGCAGACGCCAAGCAGCTTGTCACAGCGCGTGCAGCGCCATTCCGAGTTGGAGGTGGTGGGCTTGGTCGTCGCGGTGCCGGACCAGCTCGTCTGGGCTGCCTGGCGCGAGGGGAAGGGAGTCGACATGGAAGTGCTCCTCTGACTGAGTGAGCCTTTCCAATAGACAGCGGTTTTTTAGACCGTCGCCCGCAATATTTTAGACCGTCGACAGACCGGCCCGTCGAGATTGGCCAGATCAGACGACAAGTCGCCAATATCCACGGGTCGAACCCTTGGCGATGTAGACGTCAAGAATGCTCTCCCACATCGGTTTTTTGAACGCCTGCTGTGGGCTCTTGACGCCAGTATCCTCGATGAGGTCAGCCGTCTTGACATCTGGGCTGCCGGCAAGATGCGCCGCTACAAGCTTTTCGAAGATCCGGATCTGATTTGCACCAAGAATGGCAAGCGGTGCTTTTCCGGGGATGCACAATGAAGCGGATTGGTTGCTCGACTTGAGCACTGCGACTGAACTGCCCCCCGCGGCAACATTCCGTCCAGAACTGAAGGTCTGCGCCAACGCATCGCGCGACAGCACCAAGTCTTCGCCCTCATCGGACAAATGCGTGAGCACCGGAATGACGACATTCGGCCCGAGGCAGGTGAGTGTATCGACGCTGGATGTCAGGACGATCCCGATCCCAGACGCATTCCGCGCACGCAGGAGCTGATCCAGCTTGTTGATGACCTGGGGATCAACCAAACGCCGCGCGAAATAGACCGGTTTGCGATCGCCATCCGCCCCCATGTCACCCATCAGGACCAGATCCTGATCAAGGACCTGCGCTCCCTTGCTTGTCAGCAATGGACGGATGAGTTTCAGCACGGTTTCCTGAAGCCATTCGCGATTGAGTTGATAGCGTTCCAGATCGGCCGCTGGATGTTCGCCCGCAGCTTCTCCAAACGGACCTGTCGCCGAGACCATTCCTGGCGTCGATGAGGGCTTGATCTCGGCCTCACCGTTGATGTCGCCCTCGTCAATCAGCACGACATCCTGCCGGTCACGCCGCTCGAGCAGCCCACCCTCAATCAGACGATCAAGATCAAGCCCGATCTCACGCAAGTATCCCCCCGTGACCTCGTCTTCCTCAAGATCGTAGAGGTCCACCAGTTGCGCGAACATGGCACGCAAATCGCCGTTGTCGATCTGACGGAAGGCGCTCAGGATCCCCCATTCGTGCAGCAACGCAAATCCGAGGCTGCGTTCGTCGGGGTCCTTGTTGCTCTGCAGATTGCAGCTCTTGGCGCCTGACACAGTGATATTGAGGGAGCGTTCCTTGGCGTCGCCTGCACGGTTGTACTTTACTGCAATGCCAATGCGGCTGAAACTGGCAGCCCTCCGGAAGATGTTGCCCCGGCCGAGATACCTTGTCGCGACTTCCTGGATGTCATCATCGATGGCGACCTTGAGAGCCAGTTTTCGGCTCCAGTGGCCCAGACGGATTTCCACTTCCAGCACCCGCGCCACCTGGATTTCCACACCTTCGATCTTCGGGATTGAAAGTGCCAGAGATGTGCGGAAACGGCTGAGGTTGTAGCGCTTCCAGGTCAGTGGTTTTTGAGAAATGTCGTGTTCCAGCGTAACCTCGGCGAAGGCATCGCCCACCTTCTGCCGAACGACCGGACTGTCGGCGCAAATCTCAATCTGCCTTTTTGAAGGGGTGTAGATCAAGGTCGCTTCGTTTGGCGGTCGGAAATAGATCGTTCCTCGCCGCCCGTCGTCGCGATGGTCGTGCACGCTCGACAATGGGCCGCCGTGACGGACAATCAGCATGATCGATGTGGGATGCGTTTCCGTAGAAGGCAGGTCGAGCGCCTTCACCGTACAGATTGTCTTGAGTTCGAGGACCTCTGTGATCTTCGACGCCAGGGCGGTTTCATCGATTGCGTTTGCGTCAAGGTTGATCGCCTTTTCCAATTCGACCTCGAACGCATCGTACATCTTACCGTGGTCGCGGAATTGGCGTGCGAAATGAAAACTCTCCGCATCCTCGAAAGTCTGGCGTGTGTTGAGAAACGCCCAGATGCTCCTGCAGAGCGGATCAGGCTGCGCCTCGATTTCTTGCGCCTGCTCTTCCGTGAACTGCTTGTCGACAATTGTAGTGAGGGATGAAATGCCCTTGCTGTCTGCGAGTGCACGGATCCTGCGACAGCGCTGCTCGGCTGGCCGCAATTCGTCCAGATCAAAACCTGACAAAATTCCAATGATTTTCTGCCGAAACTCGCTGACCGACTCTTCATCTGAAGGATTTGGAGTATACTCGGGCAAATTGAACTCTGGCTCGTTCTCGCCTTCCCGAATAGCAAGCACCGCGCGTGCAAGGTCGATCCTCGCGTCCTCGATCAACGCAAGGATATTCGGGCCAATCGGACTTGCTTTTCGCGCCATGAACTCACCTCAATGCATGTTGTCTCTCAACTTGATTCAACCTCCGATAATCGTTGACGAAAGTCAGGTCCACAAGAGCGGATGTTCGCTACCTGTTCGCATTCCCATCAGCGCTTGACGAGAGCGCATGTCCCGCCCAGGCCTTCTCGGTGGCTTTTGATTGGTAACGACACCATCAATCACGGCTACCAGAAACATGAAGCGACCAAACCCGCTGCACCCCGACAAGATGACGCCCACCGAGCGCCGCGCCGAGCTATGCGGGCTGCTGGCACTCGGGTTGGTTCGGTTGCGGCTGCGTAATCGGGCGGAAGTATCTGACGAAATTGGAGAAAGTAGCCTACACTATCCGGCCGACGAATGGCGTCATGCAACTCCAATTCAATGGAGAAATGCATGACGACCCACGATCCGATCCCCGCGCGCCTGGCCGCGCTCAAGACCACATCGACGCCGGACCTAAAGGCGCAATGGCGGGAGTTGTTCGACAGCGAACCGCCGCCGTTCAACCGCCGCTACCTTGAGAGCCGACTGGCCTACCGCATCCAGGAGCTGGCTTATGGCGGCCTGAGGCCGGAAACGGTGAAAAGGCTGGAGGCCCTCGGCGAGCAACTTGATGGCGGCGACCGCAAAAAGCGCCGCATCCGCGCTGACATGATGCCCATCGTCGGCACAAGGCTGCTCCGTGAGTGGCAGGGTGTCGAGCACGTCGTCACCGTCACCGCCGACGGTTTCGACTGGCAGGGGCGCCCCTACAAATCACTCTCCGCGATTGCGCGCGCCATCACCGGCACACGCTGGAACGGCTGGGTCTTCTTTGGCCTGAAAAACCATCGGAGGGGCGCATGACCAAACCGATTGTCCGGAAAACGCGCTGCGCGATCTACACCCGCAAATCCTCCGAGGAAGGGCTGGAGCAGGAGTTCAACTCGCTCCACGCTCAACGGGAAGCCTGCGAAGCTTACATCGCCAGCCAAAGGTCGGAGGGCTGGGTGTTGGTCCGCGATCAGTATGACGATGGTGGCATTTCCGGCGGGACGCTCGACCGCCCGGGCCTGCAACAACTCCTGGCAGACATTGAGGACGGGCTGGTCGACGTGGTGGTCGTCTACAAAATCGACCGCCTCAGCCGTTCGCTGGCCGACTTCGCCAAGCTGGTCGAGGTATTTGACCGCAATGGCGTGACCTTCGTGTCGGTGACGCAGTCGTTCAACACGACGACGTCCATGGGCCGGTTGACGCTGAACATACTGCTGTCCTTCGCCCAGTTCGAGCGTGAGGTGACGGCCGAGCGCATTCGCGACAAGGTCGCCGCCAGCCGCAAGAAAGGCATGTGGATGGGCGGTGTGCCACCATTTGGCTATCGCGTCGAGAACCGGAAGCTTTTGATCGACGACGAGCGCGCCGAGCACGTCCGCTGGATCTTCGCCCGCTTCCTCGAGATCGGGTCGGGCACAGAACTGGCCCGCGAGGTCGCAAATCGGGGCATCCGCACGCCGCGCGGCAACCGGATCGACAAGAAGTACCTCTACCGCATGCTGAACAACCGCGCCTATATTGGCGCGGCGGTCCACAAGGGCGAAAGCTACCCCGGCGAGCACGACGCCATCATCGATCGCGAGACGTGGGACCGCGTCCATGCCATCCTGCAGGAGAGCCCACGCAAACGCGCGGCCCGGACCAGAGCCAAAACACCAGCCATGCTCAAAGGTTTGCTCTACGGCCCAGATGGCGCGGCGTTCTCGCCGACCCACACCCGGAAAGGCGGCAAGCTCTACCGCTACTATGTCAGCCAGACGGTACTGAAACACGGCGCCGGGGCTTGCGCGGTCGGCCGCGTGCCTGCGGGGGAGATCGAGCGGGCTGTTATAGCCCAAATCCGCGCTGTGTTCCGCCAGCCCGAAATCGTTGCAGGCACATGGAAGACGGCACGCGCCAATGCCGACGACATCTCCGAGGCCGACGCCCGCTCGGCCCTGCAGAAATTTGACCCGCTGTGGGATGAACTCTTCCCCGCCGAGCAGTCGCGTATCGTTGCGCTGTTGATCGAGCGCGTCGACATCGGCACGGACGGGCTCAATGTCCAGCTGCGCGTCGACGGCCTCAGTGGCCTTGCGCTCGAGATGCTTGCAGGCGGCATCGAGGCGGCAGCATGACCAGAAGGACGCCGATCCCGGACACCGTGACGCTGCACGTACCGTTCCGGATCGTGAAGCGCGGTGGGCGGAAGGAGATGCAAATGCCTGACGGCGCAGCTCAGGCGCGAAGATCCGACAACACGCTGGTGAAGGCGCTCGCGCGAGCGTTCCGGTGGAAGCAGATGCTGGACTCGGGCGCGTTCGCCACCATCGCAGAGCTTGCCGGGCGCGAGGGCACCGCACCCTCCGATATGACCCGCGTGCTGCGGCTAACGCTGCTCGCGCCGGACATAGTCGAAGCGATCTTGGACGGCCAGCAGGGACCGGATGTGACACTGGCAAGGCTCATGAAGCCGGTCCCGATGGAGTGGAAAGAGCAACGGGATTTGCTCTGCCCGGCAGCATGACCACTCCCCAATGCGCCGTTTGACGTCTTTCATCAAGACCTCTGCATAATGCAGGTTTTGTGCAGAAAAGAGGGCTGCGCCTGCCGGGGGGCAGACAGGCGCAGCCCGGCCTGTCGTCCGGGCGGGGCGGTTGTGATGGGCAGGTATATTCTGCAGAGGTCTTTTCATCGCGGCTCAGATACGGCGCACCCGCCGTCCCGCCGGAAATCCGCGAGCCGCCACTCAGCCGTGGCGCCTGCTCCAGCCGGTCAGAGCATCGGGCGACGGGCGATCGTTCGACCCCGGTTCCATCTCAACCGGACGCGACCGGCGTCGAAGGGGTCAGGTTGGGATCTCAGGAAATCGAACGATTTTAGCTTTCTACAAGCCATTGACCAAAACCGCGCAGTCATCAGGTCCGGAGACTATCGGCTCTCAGAGATCACTTCGGGCCACCTCGCGCTGGCACCAGTGCTCAGCCCCACCCGCATAACCCTCGAAAACAACACAGAAATCCGGCCACACCCGGACCCGGAGAACGCTTTCGCAGGGGCAAGTGGCGGGGGGAAAGGGACTGGTGGCGAACCTTCTCCAGGTGTCGGTGCGCTTTCCCGAGGTGATACGCGCATTTGTGCGCATCTCGTCTGGCGCGGGCTTGCGCTGTCGGGGTTACTTTTCGCGCATCGCATAGGCCCAATAATCGGCCAACGGCTTGATCAGGAATGACGCAGGCGTACGGGGCTGCGTGCGAATGAAGGCTTCCACCGGCATCCCGGGCACAAGCGCCCCCTCTGCCAACCTGTCCTCCGCCCCCGGCGCGAGCGTGAGTTCGGCCACAAAGAACCGTCGCCCCGTCGCGGGGTCGGTGAGGGTATCGGCGGAAACCGTTGTCACCTGCCCTGTCACTTCAGGGGTGGTGCGGGCGTTGAAGTTCGGGAAACGCAGCATGGCGCCTTGCCCGGCATGGACACGGTCGATCTGCCCGGGCTCGATTTCGACCGAGAGAACGAGCGGTACATCCACTGGTATGATCGAGGCGATTTCCGCCCCGGCCGGGACCACGCCGCCAACCGTATGAACCTGAAGGCCGTGAAGCGTTCCGCGCATCGGCGCACGCAAGACAAGACGACCGATCCGCGTTTGCAACAGTCGCAGGCGATCACGCAACTCGCCCGCGCGCGGCTGCAGATCGCGCAACTCGCGTTGTGCAGCTTCCCGGAACGCCGCGTTCTGGTGGAGACGCTCCACCTCGAAGCCGGCAATGGAGCTGCGCGCCTCGGCTATACCGGCTTCAAGCTCCCCAATTCCGCCTTCGAGGCGCGCAGCTTCCCGGCGCAACGCCCGGACATGTGCTATTTCTGTCAGACCGCGATCAAGCAGGCTCTTCTGCGCCGCCAGATCTTCCTGAACCAGTTCCAACTGGCGCCGCGATGCCTCAAGCTGGCGTTCGCGACCGGAGATGACCGCCCGGGTCTGAACCTGACGCGCGCGCAGTTGCGCATCGGACTGGTGCAGCGTGACACGCCGTGCCTCGAAAAGCGCCATTTCCTGTGCGAGGACGCTGTCCCGTTCGGCAACAGATGTGCCAGGCTCACGCAGTTCCTGACGATAGTTGACCGTTTCGATGCCCCGAATTTCCGACAGCAGACGATCCTGGCGTGCGAGCGTCTCCATCAGTTCACGCTGCGTCATGGCTCTCTGGACCACAAGGTCCGTTCCGTCGAGACTCAGAATCGGGTCGCCGGCATCGACCCGTGTCCCGTCACGGACATGGAGCGCCACCACGAGGCCACCGTCGGGATGCTGGATCGCCTGACGTCGCGCTTGCACCATCACACGACCCGGGGCAACGACCGCGCCGTTGACTTCGCAGACAAGCGACCAGGAGACAAAACCGCCCAGCCCCAGGAGCAGAACCAGAACACCCCTGGCCAGTTGCGGTCTGGCAGACCAGTGAGACCGGCTCATGCGCTTGCCTGCGAAGCCGCCGGGAGCCCGTTGCGGACGGGCTGCACAAAGCGGTTGAGAACCTCGTCTCGCGGTCCGAAGCCACGCATGCGACCGCCCTCGACGATCATGGCCTTGTTGCATTGCGCCAGTGCGGAGGGACGGTGCGACATGATCACGACCGCCTTTCCCGCGACACGGGCCCTGGAAATGGCCCGGTTCAGGGCCTGGACCCCGGGATCGTCCAGGCTCGCATTCGGCTCATCGAGAACCAGCAGGACCGGATCGCCGAAAAAGGCGCGCGCCAGACCGATTCGCTGGCGTTGCCCGCCCGAGAGGCACCCTCCACCTTCCGTGAGACGGGTGTCGTAACCGTCGGGCAGGCTTGTGATCAGGTCGTGCGCGTCCGCCTGGATTGCGGCATTGACGACGGCTTGCGCCGTTGCCGCACCGTCAAATCGCGCGATGTTTTGCGCAACGCTGCCGGAGAACAGCACCACGTCCTGGGGCATGTAGCCGAGCAGGGCGCCGAGCCGGTCAGATTCGTATTGATGCAGGGCGGCGCCGCCAAGACGGATTTCCCCCTTTGCCGGCGGCCAGACCCCGACAAGCGCCCGCGCCAGTGACGATTTGCCGCAGCCGGAAGGGCCGATCACGGCAATCGCATCGCCGGGCCCTGCCGAGAAGGTCACGCCCTGCACAACGGCAGACGTCTCTGCGGGCGGGACGACAATCAGGTTCCGGACCTCCAGCCTTGCGCCAGGCCGGGGAAGTTGCAGTTTCGCCCGCTCCCCGGGTGTGGCCTCCAACAGCTTCGTCAGGGTCCGCCACGCGCTTATGGCCCGTTGGAATTGCGGCCAGTGACCCACGAGCTGCTCCACCGGCGCAAGGGTGCGGCCAAGCAGGATCGAACCTGCGATCATCGCCCCGGGCGTCAGCTCTGCGCGCAGCACCAGCAATGCCCCGAGGCCGAGGATGGCCGATTGCAGCACGAGCCGTGTCGCCTTCGTTGTCGCGGAGAGAGCGCCGGCTGTATCGGACGCGGTCATGGTGGCCCCGAGCGCGGCATCGCGCGCCGTTTGCCAGCCCCGGGACATGGCCCGCACCATGCCGAGGCCACGCACCGTCTCGATCGCCTTGCGCGTGGCTTCGCTCCGGGCCTCCGCTTCGCCGGTGAGCCGCGCCGCTTCCCGTTGCGGCCCCTTCGTGCGGACCTGGGTCAGGAGCGCGAGCACGAGAACGAAAAGGCTCGCGGCGAGCGCGAACCAGCCAAACCACGGATGAAACAGGAACAGCACCGCGATGAAGAGCGGTGTCCATGGCAGATCGAACAGGGCCCCCATGCCGGGAGAGGACAATGCCGTCTGGATCGACGCCAGATCGCGCAGCGCACCGGCGGGGCGTTCGCGCATGATCGGGTGTGCGGCCTGTTTCAGGATCGCCCCGAACACGCGCCCGTCCAGTGACGCCTGAAACCCCGCTCCGATCCGGGCGAGCACCCGGCCGCGGTAATGGTCGAGCAGCCCCATCATGCCAAACAGGAAGACGACAATCGCGAAAAGCACAAGCAGGGTTGCCGAGGACCGGCTCGCCAGAACGCGGTCATAGACCTGCAACATGAACAGCGGGCCGGTCAGCATCAGCAGGTTCACCGCCGCGCTGAAAAGGCCAACGCCGAGAAACGCGCCGTTCGAGGCAGAGAGAGCCTGGCGCAATTCGGTCATCCCCGGCACTGGCGGCCGATCTCCGGGACGCTCCACGGTTCCCGCTTTTTTCTCGCCCCCTCGAGAGTGCAAATGCGACGAACACCGCATCTCGCCTGTCTCATCCTGCCCGCTCCTGTCTGCGCCCCTGTCTTCGGTTTTGCCTTCGGCCGTGCCCTCGGCCTTGGCCACCGCATCGCGGCATACACAAATTGTCACGAAATCGTCAACCTGACAGGCAAGGTGGCGAGGACGAACGGCATTCCGGATCTCTCGGGTCATGGCACAGGGGAGGGCAACAGGCTCTGCAAAGCAAGTGGCCCCCCTCAATTTCAGGCCGCTCGATGATACGGATGCAGACAGGGTGGAAATCCTCTTGTCCGGCTCTTGACGTTCGGCCCTGGCTCCGCTTACTCTGCCGGAGAACAGGCGTTCAGCCCCCGCCGCTTTCAGCGCGTCGGTCTGGGCGTCAGGATTGCGGTCTGTCAAGGTTCTGGTCTGTAGTTGAAACGCGAGTATATCCGATGATCATGCCCCACCAGGACAAAACCATTCCAAAATCCCAAACGTCTTGTCACAGGTTCCTGGAACGGCTGGCAGCTCGATTGTTCGTGTGAAGGTTGAGGCTAGATTGATTGAGCGTGACAAAAACAACCGTTTGAGGTATTTGGAAAGATGCCCGAATGGATTACGGGGTTGCATATGTCCATAAGAATTTTGACGTTGTCAAACATAATATTAGGCACTACCATCACCATCTACTGTAACTCTGTTTTTTCACAGAGTAGTGTGGGAACAGGTGTATTTTCTTTGGAATCAGGTGTTTCGGATGATGATCTTCAATCTATTTTCAATTACACTTCTTGGGCTTTAGATGAAACTCCAAGAAACGAATTTATTACCTGCTTAAGTGAAAAAGAATATAGGGTCTGCGGCACTATATCGGAAGTAACTTTTCGATCTTTTTACCCCTTGCGAAATAACGCAGATTTATATACTGTATTGAATTAAAATACCAATTCTTTCTTGGTAATAGCTTGGGTCAAAGTGCCCATTTTGGATACTCATACAACACTGAACTTCCAAAAATATTTCAACCACTAATAGACCCATATCAAGAGCAAGTTTCATACATAAATGATCAATTGCTTGATTTAGGCGCTGCCCCTATGGTTAGCGAATATAGTGAGGAAGAAATCACTCACGTCTATCAGCGAATGGAAAATAATGGATCCACAGATTTCGAAGCATTGCGCGAAATTCTATGTATGGATTTTGGCTATTACTTCAGCCCGCAATATTCACCGGCCGGCTGACCTTGGCGCCAAGGTGCTGCTTTCGGGCGGTTCGAGTACGTCCTGAAGGCCCGGCGCCTGGCTGGGCGGGAGGGTGATCGCCTCTGGCTTGTGTTTCGATGGCGATGCGCCTCCGGGGCGGGTATTTTTTGCAATCGCCGTCCATGCGGGCTCGTTCGCCGGAGGATCCGGCGGGCGGTCATGTCGGGCTGGAGCCGGTCCGGTTCAGGGACCGGACCAGTGCAGGGCGGCGAGCCTTGGCCAGAGGACTGCCCAGAACGGTGCGGCGGCGGCAGACAATGCGAGCGTGATACGGCGGCCGGACAGGATCAGCCGGGCGCCGGCGCGCAGCACGCGTTCGCGCAGGCGGCGCAGGCTCCAGCCGGTGCCGGTGGCAGCCGCCATGGCGCGGCGGGCGATGTGCATCAGCTCATAGGCGAGAAGAGAGATCAGGAGCCGAACCTCATTGCACGCGAAGGCATCGACGCCGGGCGTCGCGGTTTGCGTGCCCCGCCCCCGCCAGTGAGATTTCGGCCGGTTCGTCGAGGACAGCGCCGGGGCGAGCACGTCTTTCAGCTCGCCCATATGGCCCTCGGCGGTGCCCCTTGCGCGGTAATGCTCGAGGATGTCCTCCCGGCTCATCTCTGCCAGCGTCAGCGAGGTGACGAGGAAGAAGCGGTCGAGCAGAAGGTCGTCCTCGCGCTCCTTGACCACCAGGATCACGCGGCGCTCCTTGTCCCAGGTCTCGGCCTGGTAGCGCAGTTCGTGCAGCCACATCCGCGGCTTGATCGGACGCCGCCCGGGCGGGCGCGTCATGTGAGGCGCGGCCTCGCGGTCCAGCGCCGGGTTGGCGCGCAGCCGCGAGACATAGTCGATGCCGCGCGCCTCCAGCCCCGCCAGCAAGGTGGCCGAGGGGAAGCCCGCATCGATGCGCAGCATGGCGACCTCGCAGAGGCTGGCCTGCGCCCGGTCGACCACGTCGAGGATCACATCAAGCGCGCCCTCCGCGGTACCGACATTGCCCGCTCTCAGCCGTGCATCCAGCATGTCGCCGGTCTCGGCGATCGAGGTGATGAGCGGATGATAGATGCGCGCATTGTAATGGCCATTCCACTCCGCCTTCGGCTGGTGACCATGAACCTCGATCGGCAGGCTGTCCACGTCCAGCGTCACCTTCGGCAAGCGCTTGCCGGCATTCTGTGCCTGAACGCCCCGGCCGGCCAATTCCAGGACCGCTTCGCGCAGGACCTTCAGATTGTCCGGCGCCGCCATCATCGCCGTGAAGCGCGAGAGCGTGGGTTGGGACGCCAGCCCCGGACCGCCGAGCGGCGTCATCCCGGCTGCCGAACTCACCGCCAGTCGGAAGGCCGGGTCGTGCCGCAGCGCATCGGCATCGTCATGATCGCGCCATCCCTGGGCGGCCAGCAGGATCGTGGTGCGCAGGAGCGAGGCCAGATCATGCGTGACATCCTGCGGCCGCCGCGGATCGCTCAGACGATCGGTCATCCAGCCCACGATGCCGCTGTTTTCGAGCACCTCGCGCAGAAGGATTGCCCCGGGATCTCCGGTCAGCCGCTCTGCCCGGCTCTCGATCCGAAGAGAGCGATTGAACCGGGGCGCCACCAGCGATAGCGTTTCACCCATGCGTGCGTCCGATGCTGCCGTTGATCCTTGTCTAGAAGACTGAATCTACAGCGCTTTCAGGCGCACGCAACTTTCCCAGAAGAATTGGACGAATAAGGCGGGTTCAGACCATCTTTAGATGGCACCAGATTACTGCAGACGCGTTATGCATCGACTACACGACTTATGCGTAGCATGTTAGAGTGCATCGATTAGGTAAGGAGTCCGTCCTGAACAAGGGTTTCAGATTGGCACGTTGGCGATCTGAGACGGCCCGACGAAGGCCGTTTCAGCGGTGGTGGTCTGTCGGAGCGAGGTGAGAGCCCGGATCAACCGGCACAAGAGCTCCCTCAGGTGTCTCAGGATCATGCGAATGTTGTGACCGCAGCCGCAGAGCACGGCGAACAGAGCGTCGCCGTCGGTTCCTTTCAGGGTGCTTCGCGTCAGTCGACCGTCGTTCTTCATGTGCCCGATCATTGGTCCGTCCTGAACAAGGGTTTCAGATTGGCACGTTGGCGATCTGAGACGGCCCGACGAAGGCCGTTTCAGCGGTGGTGGTCTGTCGGAGCGAGGTGAGAGCCCGGATCAACCGGCACAAGATCTCCCTCAGGTGTCTCAGGATCATGCGAATGTTGTGACCGCAGCCGCAGAGCACGGCGAACAGAGCGTCGCCGTCGGTTCCTTTCAGGGTGCTTCGCGTCAGTCGACCGTCGTTCTTCATGTGCCCGATCATTGGTTCAATGGCGCTGCGCCGTCGCAGGAGTTTGGCGATCGTCCTGGTGACACCTCGCTTTGCGCCACTGATGAAAACCTTCACATTCTGCACGCCATGCCCGCGGTATCCGCGGTCGACAAAGGCCAACTCTGGCCTCAGGTCGGTCAGGATCTCGACCTGTTCCAGCGCCTCGTGCAGCGTGTGGCCGTCGTAAGGGTTACCCGGCAGCGCCCGCATCCCGACCACGAAGCCGCCCCGGTTGGTCGTGGCCACGCTGACCTTGGTTCCGAACTCGTACCTCTTGTGCGCCTTGCCCTTGGAGATGCAGTCCACCGCCGGTTCATGCAGGCTGTAGAGTTTCTTCTTGTCCTTCGGCTTCTGCGCCAACAGCCGGTTCACCAGCGCGATCATCCCCACCAGGCGCTCTCTCAGCGCCCCCTCCGGAACCTTACCCAGTTGCCTCTCGATGTCGCGCAGCACGCGGCCGGTGTAGCCCTTGAGCCGGCGCAACGCCTTGCGCATCCGCTTGAACTGGCGGGCATGGGCGTAGCGCCCAACCTGACCGGCCAGCCGAGGCCCAAGACGGTTGTAGTTCTGGCGCAGGACGATCCCGGCTTCGCGAGCCAGCCCGACCAGCTTGCGCCGCGCCGCCTCATACAGCCGGGCATCCGTCGGGTGGGCGATGTTCTTTTCCATCACCGTGGTATCGACCGTGACCTGCTTGAGATCGCTGCGCTTCACCACCCCGGCGCGTTTCCCGGCCTCGATCGTCTGGGTCAGCATCCATTCAACACCCTCCTCGCCGATCCGCTTGCGCCACCGGGTCAGGGATGAGGGATCAAGCGGCAGACGGTGCTGAAAGAACGTCTCGCCGCAGAAGTGCTGCCAATACGGGTTCTCGGCCCATCGTGCCACGACCGCCTCGTCCGAAAGTGCATAGGCATGTTGCAGGTAAAGGAGTCCGGCAACCAGGCGCGTCAACGTCGCCGGGCGACCGGTGTGGGACGGAAAGAACCCGGCCCATTCCCGCTCAAAGACCTCCCAGTCGATCAGGGGGGCAAGTTTCACCAGCTCGTGGCGCATGTCGATCATCTCGACCAGGCGGGCGCGCAGGAGATCGTCTTGTTCCGGGAGCGGCTTTCTCGGTTTCATATCACGGCTCGAAATTGCAGGGTTCCTGCCGGGATAATACAAAACCTTGCAGGCAGCACCCAGCAATATCACATCATTCTCAAGCAAAATCAGCCGGATAAAAGTTGTTCAGGGCGAACCAAATAGCAGCCCTTGCAAATGGTGTGCAGCCTGACCTCCTGTATCAGAATTCTAATTCGTCCGTCCTGAACAAGGGTTTCAGATTGGCACGTTGGCGATCTGAGACGGCCCGACGAAGGCCGTTTCAGCGGTGGTGGTCTGTCGGAGCGAGGTGAGAGCCCGGATCAACCGGCACAAGAGCTCCCTCAGGTGTCTCAGGATCATGCGAATGTTGTGACCGCAGCCGCAGAGCACGGCGAACAGAGCGTCGCCGTCGGTTCCTTTCAGGGTGCTTCGCGTCAGTCGACCGTCGTTCTTCATGTGCCCGATCATTGGTTCAATGGCGCTGCGCCGTCGCAGGAGTTTGGCGATCGTCCTGGTGACACCTCGCTTTGCGCCACTGATGAAAACCTTCACATTCTGCACGCCATGCCCGCGGTATCCGCGGTCGACGGCCTTGTTGCGCTAATCGCACGACAGAGCGAATGTCCCCCTTTCCCCCGGCTTCAGGCGATGGCTTCGATCTCGGCCCTCCCGAGAGCAAAGCCATCGCCTGAAGACGGGGGAAAGGGGGACATTCGCTCTGTCGTGCGATGAGCGCAACAAGGCCCCCACCTTGGCGGCTTTGCGCGCCTTGGCTTCCATGGCCTTGCGTTGCTTGCGGTTCATGGCAGGCCGCGCCGCGCGCCCTGCATTCGCGATTGGTGCGTCTGGGCGGTTGGCAAAGGCGGGCGGAATGTTTGGCTGTGGCTTTGACGGCTGCAACAGCGTGCTGGTGTGGTTGGTGTTAAGGCCGACCATGCCCGCAGGTGCAGGCAAGCGCGTGCCGATCTGTTCCCATTCTCCGGCGGCGTAAATCTCTTCGAGCGTCACGGCTGAGCGTGCGAGGATGTAAGCTTCTGGCTTGGGCAGTTCTTCGCCATGGGCATAGGGGAACAGGAATTTTTGCTCCTGAAGCTCTCCGTCTTCGCCCTTCATCATGCCGACCATGTAGCCGTCATCCGAAACCCGCCAGCCCTCGCTTGCGGCCATTTCCATGAAGGACATATGCCGACCATCGGGCAGAATGATCCGGGTGCCGAAGCGTACCATGCCCTTTTCCATTTCTGTCCAAGTGCCATCCGGCTTTTGCAGCGTGGCCGAGGCGTGGATCATCATATCGCCCATGGAGCCAACTTTGCAGTTGGTTGCGGCACGGATCATTGTGCCATCGGCGCGCATGATCGCGCCATCCATGCGCAGGATGTCCATGATCGGGGCGTGCTTATCTTTGTTTGGGCCGTCGGCACAAAAATACGCATGGCCGGGTGTCGTGCCCGTGCCCCAGAAATCGAGGATATGGGTGGCGCGGTTTTCCATGGTGCGCAGCACACGCTTGGGGCCAAGCCTGCCCTTGTCGTCATAGGCGACGACAATATCGCCCACCTTGATCTCGCTGATCGGCTTCTCCCAGACCTTCGACAGCACAAACGCCTCGTCATAGCTGCCATCCGCGCGCGGTTTGATCGACGGATCAAGCGGCCACATCTGAATAGGCGTGTCGCCGAGGAAGCAGTGGTTGTTGTTGTTGCCAAGGATGCCCGGCGAGTTGTCTATGACAGTTACCTGTCCAGTTGAAGGGTCAATTTCAAATGTTTGAGTTAGTCCTACATGAGTGCCGTTTACGATTAGACCATTGGGCCTGACCTGTATTATTGCCCCATTCACTTCGTAGGAAATATTTGACCCTGGCACCGGAATTAGCATTACATCGCCTACAAACTCTTGTGGCGCAATGGTAATCAGTCTCGCAGTCAGAGCGGTGTATTCGACGTAGCTAATTTCCCCGCTCAGCAACAAAGAGTTTGTTATTTCTGCGGAGTCCAAGGTGTCGACAGAGCCGGGGAAAGTCTCGTCGGCGTCTCCGGTCGCAACAATAGTTCTGCCAAGCTCACTACCGTATTGAGCGAGCAAATCTCGGATACTTTGCTCGCCCATGTTGCGACCTGCTGGCGTGCCAGTATCCCTAAGAAAAACATCGGTTTCGTAATTTCTGTATGCCCAAGCGATATAGCTGTTCTTTTGAAAACCAGTTAGCTCATTGGAGGCTCGAACTTCTTGTTCGACACGCGCAGTTACGTACGTACTAGTGTTGTCAGTAATCAAGTAGTCTAGAGCTAGCCCTGCAGGCGCAACTTTTGAAAAATTTATTATTACGTTTGTGTCTAATGCAATTGAGTCGGTTCTATCTAACGACTGAAACGGATTCATTTTTTCTCAGCTCCAATTTTACCAGTCTCTATTCTTTGAAATATTTCAAGGGATAAGCTGTTTGAAAAGAAGTATCCCATTATAAGATTTCGATCTTCAATTGCCTTATCAATATGTGATAAAATTTCTTTATGCATTGCTGCATCTTCTTCAGGTTCAAGCGGCTTTGGCAGTCCTTTTATGCCGCTCATGTATCTTTGAGAAAGCTCTAGAAACTGGGGATCGGACGAAAGCGCATCTATAATGCGCTCTACATCCTCAGAGGACAGCGATTCGGTTTTCTGAACAGTTTTTCCATCTTCGAGTGCCCCATACGACCGTTCAAAGATCGGTTGAAAATCCATATACCAAATTTTTGGTTCTTGCGCTGAGCTGTTAGTTGTAATCATAGCTAACACCGTAGTTAGAATTGCCACTTTTGTTTGGGACTTCTGAATGTGCATTTGCTCAAATCATTTGTCACTATGGTACCGGCACAATTGCTTTTGGTCAGACGATACACAACCGGTCATTTTTGTCAAGTTCGATCTCCGCACGAACAATCGAGCTACCAGCCGTTCCAGGAACCTGTGACAAGACGTTTGGGGTTTCGGAATGGTTTTGTCCTGGTGGGGCTTTGTTGCACAAATCGGGTGAAGGGCGTTCTCCCCCTTACCCCAGACGGACTTATCCTACAGGCTCAGTTACAGGTATGCCAAGAGCCTTGTAGCGGTTGAGGACCGCGATACGGATTTGGATTTCCGCGCCCTGCCGGTCAAAGTCCCGCGCCATCAGCGATTGGCCGAGTAGTTTCATACAATGCATCTTCGTTTCGACGCGGCTTCGGCGGTGGTATCCGCTCCAACGTCGCCAGACGGTACGGCCGAGATATCGTTGCGCATTGACCGCATCGTTACGGGCAATCGCACCGGCACTCGTCGACTTCCAGGGCTTTGCATTCTTGCGTGGCGGGATCACCGCATGGGCATCTCGGGCGGCAATCGCCTCGTGGCACTTGCGTGTGTCATAGGCACCGTCTGCGGTAATGCTGCCGATGTCCTGATAGGGAGGGATTTGGTTCAGGAGTTCGGGAAGCATGGGAGCGTCCCCGACGTTACTGCCGGTGACTTCGACCGCACGAACCTCCATCGTTTCCTCGTCAATTCCCATGTGTATCTTGCGCCAAATGCGGCGTTTGGAGCCACCATGTTTGCGCGCATTCCACTCACCTTCACCTTCGGCTTTGGAGCTACTGTCAAATCTGGTGCCCAATCGTTCCTCATGCAGCGGCCTGATCTGGGTTTGATGGCTTGATGCCGTTGACGCAATCGACGCCTTGGATGAGCACCACCCGATGAACACCGCAATGACCGATACGATACGCGCCGGCTGGGGCTTTGCCGCCCCGGGGTTGGTGATGCTGGCGATCGTGATGGGATTGCCGGTGCTCTATGCCGGGGCGATCTCGCTCTCGTCGATGACCTTGATCCATCCCGCGCTCAAGATCGCCGGGTTTGCCAATTTCGTACGGATCATGTCCGAGCCGCTGTTCTGGAACTCCCTCGGGATCACTCTGCGCTACTCGGTGGCCACGGTGGCGGGCGAGTTCATCGTCGGGCTGGGTATCGCGCTGATGTTGCGCCAGATCATCACCATGCGCGGCGTCTATTTTGCCGTGCTGACCCTGCCGATGGCGATGTCGCCGGTGGCGGTGGCCCTGATCTGGCGCATGTTGCTGCAGCCCAATCTTGGGATTGTCAACCAGACCCTGGCGGGGCTGGGCCTGCCGATGGTCGATTGGCTGGGCAGCCCGGATCTGGCTCTCAAGACAATGATCTTCATTGATATCTGGCAACAGACCTCGTTCGTGGTGCTGCTGCTCTCGGCCGGGCTGGCCGCTTTGCCGCGCGCCCCCTACGAGGCCGCCGAAGTTGATGGTGCCAGGCCGGTGCAGCAATTCTGGTACATCACCTTGCCCCTCCTGCGCCCGGTTGCGATGATCGCCGTGGTGATCCAGCTCATCAACGAATTTCGCACCTACGATCTGATCTATATCCTGACCAAAGGGGGCCCCGGCGTCTCGACAGAACTGCTGTCCTTCTTTGCGTATAAACGCGCTTTCCATGGGCTCGCCCTGAACGAGGGCAGCGCGGCTGCCTTCGTCCTGCTCCTGATCGTCCTTCTCGTCACGGTGATCTTCTTCTTCCTGCTCGAACGCCGAAAGATCTGAGATCACTCCTCTTTCAAAATCCAGCCGTCTCTGCGGAAGAGCGGGAACAAAGGAAAGACTTGCCATGAAATTTTCGTCGCTTTTTACGGGGATCAGACCTGTCATCGCAATGGTCCACCTCAATCCGATGCCGGGTACGCCGCTTTATGACGCGGATGCGGGTGTCGAAGGGATCCATGACGCGGCGCTCAAGGATCTGGAGGCCCTGCAGGCTGCCGATGTCGATGCGGTGATGTTCGGTAATGAAAATGAGCTACTGTCAAATCTGGTGCCCCATCGTTCCTCATGCAGTGGCCTGATCTGGGTTTGATGGCTTGATGTCGTTGACGAAATCGACGCCTTGGATGACGTCTGCGAGGTGGGCAAAGCCGCGCAGTTTGTGCCAACTCTTTTCGGCGCATTGGCCGAGCTTGAATATCATGTGCACCATGCCGTCGCGGCTGAGGCCCCCCTTGGTGCGCTTCGTTCGGTGCCGGATCGTGGCAGATGCACTCTCGATTGGATTTGATGTGCGAATGCTCTGCCAGTGCTGTGCGGGGAAATCGTAGAAGGTCAGCAGTTCGTCGCGGTCCTTGATCAGGCACTCTGTCGCCTTTGGGTATTTTGCTTCGAATGTCTGAACGAACAGATCGAAGGCGGCATGCGCGTCGTCGCGCGTTTCGGCCTGCCAGATG